>NZ_JBVAXU010000001.1:0-504583 GCF_055419505.1 Mycobacterium sp. IDUB_9
GGCGTCGCCGCCAACACCACCGACGTCTGCCAGAACTACCCACCCAACGACATGTCGGTCTGGGACTGGCACTGACGCACCGCGCCAAGAGCGTCCCCGAGCGTCCATAGCGCAACACCGATGAGCACCAGGTCCTTCAACAGGAACTGACCGGGTTGCGCGCCGAGCACCGGGATCGGGCCTGCGTGGTTGACCACCACGCGACCGCTCCGGCGCTGAGGAAGTGATAGATCCACGACATGTTGGGACTGTGTTCGATAAGGACGCGGGCCTCCATCTTCACGTACTTCCCCACGCCGATCCACGCCAGCACGATGACGAGCCCGTAGCGGCTCACCCCTTGGCCGATCGCGGAAAGACGCTTCGGTAGCGCTGCACTCATCGTCATGTCGTCCTCCGATGTCATGAGTTCCACGATGCGCGGAACGAGGGGTGAATCCCACGACTCACCACCCGACGTCACCGAAACGTCAGACATGTCCCAGCGACGCGTGCCTAGGCTTGGGCCATGCAGATCAGTCGCCGGGAAGCTGTCGCGGTGGTCATCGGCCTGATCCTGGTGATAGCCGCATTCGCTGTGCCCCGCCTACATCTGGGTATCGTGACGCCACTGGTCAACAGCACACCCGCGCAGATCTACAGCTTCACCGACACCGCACCGATTTTCGGCTGGTGGAACGCGCACGTCGGCTGGGGCACCATCCCGGCGATCGCAATCGGAATAGCCGCGGCGTGGTGGGGTCCCGCACTCGCGCAACGGCTTTCGTGGAGAGCCGTTCCAGTGACTACGTGGGCGGCATCGTGCGCCTGGGCGTTCTCGCTGGCGATGGTCGACGGTTGGCAGCGCGGCTTCGCCGGCCGCCTCACGGCGCGCCACGAGTATCTGCGCCAGGTTCCGACGATCACCGACATCCCCGAGGCGCTGCGCACTTTCTCCTCGAGAATTCTCGACTACCAGCCCGATTCATGGATCACCCACGTGTCGGGGCACCCACCCGGCGCGCTGCTGAGTTTCGTGTGGCTGGACCGTATCGGCCTGGGCGGTGGCGCGTGGGCCGGCCTGCTGTGCCTGCTCGCCGGGTCCAGCGCGGCTGCGGCGATCGTCATCGCGGCACGTGTCCTCACCGACGAGACCACCGCACGGCAAGTGGCGCCGTTCGTGGCGGTGCCACCGACGGCCATCTGGATCGCGGTCTCGGCCGACGGGTACTACGCGGGGGTGGCAGCATGGGGAATCACGCTGCTGGCCGTGGCTGTGCACGGATCGGGATCGCGCCGGATCCTGTGGGCCGGCGCGGCCGGGTTGGTGCTGGGCTGGGCCATCTTCCTCAACTACGGACTGGCTCTCATGGCGGTGCCTGCACTGGCGGTGCTCGCGACAGCCGCCGACTGGCGAACTGCCCTACGTGTCGTGGGGCCCGCCGTGGTGACAGCACTGGCCGTGGTCGTGGTGTTCACGGCGGCAGGATTCTGGTGGTTCGACGGTTACACCCTGGTCCAGCAACGCTATTGGCAAGGTATCGCCGCCAACCGTCCGTTCCAGTACTGGTCGTGGGCCAACCTGGCATCCGTGGTCTGCGCCATCGGCCTGGGCAGCGTCGCCGGGATCGGCCGGCTGTTCGATGTCGCCGCGGTCCGGCGCCAACCGGGCCTTCGGATCGTGCTGATCGCCGCGCTCGTGGCCATCCTGTTCGCCGATCTCAGCATGTTGAGCAAGGCCGAAACCGAACGCATCTGGCTGCCATTCACGGTGTGGCTCACCGCTGCGGGGGCATTCCTACCGGCTCGGTCACAGCGCTGGTGGCTGGCGGTCAACGTCGTCGGCGCGCTTGCGCTGAACCACCTCATCCTCACCAATTGGTAGTAGTCGCACGAGCAGCTGATACAGCAGTACGCTCAGCCACACTACCGCCAGTGAAACATACAGTCCCAGAGGATAATTACGGTCGAGGACAGTCATGTTGTCGGGCCGCATCCCGGGCCGGCCGAACACCGGGACGGCCAGCAGAACCAGCACCACGCTGCACAGCGCCGCCACCGCGATCGGCGCGCGGGACGCGCCAGGGATCAGCCGACGACCCGCCCATCCCATTGCGGCGCACAACGGCGCGAAGACGAAATCGTGCACAACCACTCCGACTACTGCCCACACCAGGATCCTCATGATGATCACCGGTGGGTTCTCTGACAGCAGCAGCGCGCCGTAGCCCATCGTCCCGGCACCGATCAACGCGAGCAGCAGCCGCGTCACTGTCATCTCACCACCTCGATCCGCGACAGCCACTTCGTCTGCAGCACACCAGGTCTACTAGGAGCGATGAGACGGCACGGGTACCCGTGGTCCAGGTCGAGAGGCTCACCGTTGAGCCGCAACGCGATCAACGTCGCGCTGTCGCGAGCGTGCCGCGCGGGCAGCACCGTGCGGGAGTACGGGCCCGGTGGTTCCAGCGAGATCATCCGTAGATCGGAGTCCGGAGCGCCGCCCACGGCGGCGAGCAGATCGGCCAGCACCACCCCGGTCCAATCCGCGCCGACGCTCCAGCCCTCGACGCACGCCAACGGCAGCCGCCGGGTGGTCTGCGGTAGAGCCGACAACTCGGCGATGGTGAAGGTCCGCACCACGGCTCCCGAGGTCACAGTCAGCCGGTAGTCCGGGGAGGACGCGCTGCGCAGCACACCGGCCGCGATTGCCGACCGGTTCACCGGAACCCCTTGCGGCCCTTGCCCGGACCGCGGCGCCAGCACGGAGACGCGGCGCAGAAACCCCACACTCTGCCCGGCGGTCACGGCCGTCGCCAGCGCCACCGCCAGTCCGGTGGCACGGAGCACGGTGCGCCGGGTGGGGCCCGCGGTCACATCTCGTGTCGCAGTACCCGCCTCCCGATCCGGCGACTCCCCCAAGACGCGCCGGATCACTGGCAACTTCACCGCGACATGTACCAGCACGGCCCCCGCGGCCAGATAGGCCATGGCGTAGTGGGCGGTCGTAAAAAAGAAATCGAACGCGTACCACTGCGCGATGTTCAGCAGCCCGGTGGACAGTTCGAACAGGATGGCGCCCACCAGCACCAGGATCGACAACCGTTCCACTTGGCGCGTGAGGCCGCCGATCACCGGGCGCTCGAACAGCTTCGGCCATACCGACCACAGCTTGACCACCACGAGCGGAATCGCGGCGATCCCCGAGATCACGTGCAGCCCTTGGGTCAGCCGGTACAGCCAGACCGGGCGGGTGGGCCAGAAGAACCAGGGCTGCGGATGCTGGATGAAGTGGCTGATCAGCCCGGTGATGAAGCAGATGGCCACCGCGATGCCCAGAGCCGTTCCGACGCGGACGGTCACCGCCGGTCCGCGCAGGCTCATATCGCTTCCAAGGACGCGATGACCCGGTTACCGACGGGGTGCACCGCCGTCACCGCGAGGCCGACATCCCCGGCGAGACCGGCCGCGCAGTTCAAACCAACCGTCGCCCAACGGAACCACGGTCCGATGCTACGTACCGTCTCCAGCCTGACCCATGCCGCGTCGACTCCCGTTGTCATCGTGTCGAATTCGACAAGGCAGCGACCGCCCCGCCGAAGCAGCTCACCGGCGCGCTGCAGCACCCGCCACGGATCACCGCCCAGCCCGACATTTCCGTCGGCCAACAACACGGTGTGCCAGCGACCGGTTCCCGGCAGCGGTTCGAACAGGTCGCGGCAGAGCACCGGTGCGCCAATGTCGCGGGCCAGCTCGACCGCGGTGCGCGACAGGTCCACGCCGAGCGCAGGTAACCCGCGCTGCACCAATCCGGCGACCAGCCGTCCCGGCCCACAGCCGAGGTCGAGCGTCGGCCCTGAGCACAGGTTCACGATGGCCTCGTCAAATCGCCGGTCAAACCGCCGGTCGAAGCGGTGGTCGGCGCCGGCACCGCCCAGCCAGCTGTACACCGGCAGGTGACGCAGGCTGCCGTCGTCGCGCCGGATCCAGCAGCGTTCCCCTACGAGGGCACGGTCATAGAGCCGCCCGTGCATGTCAGATCCCCCGGACCGCGCGGACGAACCGGCTGCCCGGCGCACACGCCCGCCGCACCCCGGCGATGTCGTCAACCGTGTCGAAATCCGCCACCTCATCGACCAAAGCCACTGTCGCACCGGTGTCGCGCAGGACGGCAAGGGTTTCCGAGCCAGTATGCGACGTGGACATCTCGACGCCGGCCAGGCATGCGGCCGTGCGGGAGTCCCGGACACCCAGCACCCACCAGCCGCCGTCACGCGCCATCCCGAGCACCGCGTCCGCATCGGCCAACGCGAGCCCGCACTTGTCGAGCAAAGCGGCTGTCACCTGCGGGGTGTCCATCCCGATCTGCAGCACCGGCAACCCGGTCACCGCGGCCGCGTCGGCGTGCGCATTGGCCAGCCGCTCGGCGAAGCCGACGCCGCGCTGGGGCACGACGATGAAATCGTCCAGCCGGTCCTGAATTTCCTTGCCGCAGTGCGCCCGCTCGAGATCACCGGTGAGCGCCACCACCCGCGCGGCGACGGCGGCGTCGACAACCGCGTCGAGGGTGTCCAACAGCGCCGCGGCCGCGATGTCGGCGGCGGCCTCCGCACCGACTCCAGCGGCCAGCCGAGTCTTGGCCAGCCCGGGAACCGGCGCCTTGGCAACCACAAGAACCGCAATCGATTTCACGAGATCACCCGCCAGAAATCCAGTGCGGCAACAACACTGCCCCGCACCGATCCACTCACCTTGGATCGCCCTCCGGTGCGGGGTCCGTATGTCACGTCACGCTCGACCACCCGCCAACCGGCCTGGGCAGCACGGACCAACAGCTCGAGTGGATAACCGGACCGGCGATCGGTCACCCCCAGCCCGATCAGGGCATCTCGGCGGACCACCCGCATCGGTGCGATGTCGTGCACCGGCAGCCGGTATCGCTGCCGCAACCGCCAGCACACCACGGCGGTACCGAGCCGGGCATGCCACGGCCATTTCAATCCGGGGACCGGTCGTCGCCGGCCGATGACCAGATCGGCGCCTCGGTCGAGTTCGGCGACCAGCCTCGGGAGCTCCCCCGGATCCAGCGATCCGTCCGCGTCCAACACCGCCACGACCGGCGTGGCAGTCGCGACGACGCCTGCGTGCACGGCCGATCCGTACCCGCGGCGCGGCTCGGCCACCACACCCGCACCGAGCGCACGGGCCAGCTCCGCCGTGCGATCAGTGCTGTTGTTGTCGACGACCAGCACCCGGTATCCATCCGGTATCGCCGCCAGCACGCCCGCCAGCGAGTGCTCCTCGTCCAGGCAGGGCAGCACTACGGTCACGTGGTCGGCAGGGGCCATGACATCCGACGGTAGGCCGCCCCCGGCCCGCTGACCAGGGCCCAATCATGACGAAACTGTGACATAGCCGCAGGTAGCGGCGCCGCGGCAGTAGCCTCGAAAGGTGACCCGGGTACTGATCGCCGATGACGACACCGTGGTGCGCGATGTCGTACGGCGCTACCTGGAACGCGACGGCCTGGACGTCTCGATCGCACACGACGGCACCGAAGCAGTGCGGCTGCTCGACTCCGAGCAGATCGACGTCGCCGTTCTCGACGTGATGATGCCCGGTTCCGACGGGCTGTCGTTGTGCCGCGATCTCCGCCGCGACGGCGACTACAGCATGCCGGTGATCCTGCTGACCGCCCTCGGAGAGGAGGACGATCGCATCGCGGGCCTGGAAGCCGGCGCCGACGATTATCTGACCAAACCGTTCAGCCCTCGTGAACTGGCGTTGCGGGTGCGGTCGGTGCTGCGACGCAGCAGCGGCCTCACCACGCCGGTGCCCGCGGAGCTCGCCGTCGGAAATCTGCACGTCTCTACCGCGGCGCGCTCCGCCGCCGTCGCCGGGCGCCCGGTCAATCTGACCAACCGCGAGTTCGATCTGCTGGCGTTCTTCCTGACCAACAGCGACGTCGTGTTCTCCCGCGAGGAACTGCTGAAGCGGGTCTGGCGGTGGGACTTCGGCGATTTGTCCACCGTGACGGTGCACATCAAACGGTTGCGGTTCAAGCTCGGCGATCAGCACCGGATCCAGACCGTGTGGGGACGGGGCTACCTGTGGGGTACCGGTGCAGAACCTCGTTGAGATCATCGGCTGGGCGCTGGCCTGCTCGGTGCCGGTCGTCCTCGCCGGGGCGATCATCATCCGGCTGGCCCGGTCGTGGTCGCTCGCGCTGAGCATGGTGGTGCTGGTGCTGATCCCGACGCTGGCCACGTTCACCGGCGTGCTCGGCGCCAGCGGATTCATGATCACCGAGACCTTCGAGCAGACCGGCGTCGTGCTGGTGATCGTGTCGGTGGTGACCATCCCCGCGGCTGTCATGCTGGCCCGCTACCAGGCCCGACGCACGGTGTGGGAACAGGAGATCCGTGATTCTGAGCGGGCGGCCGAGCACTCCCGCCGTCGGCTGGTCGCGTTCGTAAGCCACGATCTGCGCACCCCACTGGCCGGGATCCGCGCTGTCTCCGAGGCCATCGCCGACGGTGTGGTCACCGACGACGAGGTCAGGACTCAGGCCAAACACATTGAGCAGGAATCGATCCGGCTTTCCGATATGGTCGACGACCTGTTCGAGATGTCGAAGATCAACGCCGGTTCAGTGCAGCCCGTACGCGAACCGGTGGCGCTCGACGAGGTGGTGGCCGATGTGATCGCCGCCCACCGGATACCGGCCGGCCGCGCGGGCGTGCGGTTGACCGCTGAACTCCCCCCGCAACCGGTGCGGGTACTGGGCAGTGACCGCTCCCTGGTCCGGGTGCTGTCGAACCTGGTGGCCAATGCCATCGCGCACACACCAGACGGGGGCAGCGTGACGCTGACCCTGGGGGCGGACCACGACGGCGCGTGGGCGCACGTCGACGACACGGGCGTCGGCATCGACGAAGCCGATCTTCCACGAGTGTTCGACGTGGCCTACCGAGGCTCCAACGGCCGTGTGCCACGGGCGGATTCATCGCTGCCGAGCGGATCAGGGCTGGGCCTCACCATCGCGGCGGGCCTGGTGCAGGCTCACGGCGGCACGTTGTCCGCCCGCAACCTGGACACCGGGGCGCGCTTCGAGGTGCGACTGCCCTTGGCAACCGACGCCGTCGAATAGCCGTCAGTCCGGCAGTGAGTTGCTCAGCCGCTCGGTGGCTGCCACATAGTCCTCGATGAACTCGCGCACCACCTCGCGTGCCGGTTTCACCTTGTTCATCAGCCCGACGCCCTGCCCGACGAAGTACGTCGCCAATGCTTGCGCACCAGGATGGCCTTGCGCGGCAAGCACATCGATTCGCCGGATCACGGGCTCGGCGAGCATGTTCTGCAACGGCAACGGAAGCGTTTGGTGTCCGGCAGGATTCGGCGCCCACGCCGCCGTCCACTCCGAGGCCAGCTGGCGCGCCGGCTTGCCGGTCCGCCCGGTCGAGCGCACGGTATCGCGCGACGTGGCCGCCAGCATCTTCTGCACGGTGTGCGGCGCCGTCTCGGCCTCCTCGGTGGTCAGCCACACCGACCCGGTCCAGGCACCGGCAGCGCCCATCGCCACAGCAGCCGCCATCTGCCTGCCGGTCACGATGCCGCCCGCTGCTAGCACCGGAATGTCGCTGCCGGCAGCCTCAAGGGCTTCAATCACCTCGGGGACCAGCACCAGCGTCGACACCTCGCCGCAATGCCCGCCGGCCTCGGTGCCTTGCGCGACGATCAGGTCCACCCCGGCCTGCACCTGCTTGAGGGCATGTTCACGGGCGCCCACCAGGGCAGCGACCGGGATCCCGCGCTCACGACCCGCCTCGATCATGTAATCGGGCGGTACCCCGAGCGCGTTGGCGATCAGCTTGATCGGATGACTCATCGCCACATCCAGCAGCTCGTGGCCGGTGTCGCCGGACAGCGAGGAGCCGCCCAGGCGCTGCTCGGCCTCGGGCTCGATGCCGTGATCGGTAAGCAATTGCGCGACGAACTCGCGGTACTCGGCGGGGATGCGGTCGGTGAGCTGCCCGCGGGACAGATTCTCGCCCTTGCCCTCGAATTTCGCCGGGACGATGATGTCGGCGCCGTACGGTTTGCCGCCCACCTGCTGATCGATCCAGGTCAACTCGCGGTCGAGCTGCTCGGGGGTGTACGCCGTGGCGCCGAGGACACCGAAGCCGCCGGCATTGGTCACCGCAGCCACCACGTCACGGCAGTGGCTGAAGGCGAAGAGGGGGAAATCGATCCCGAACTGCTCACAGATGGCGGGTTTCACCCCGTCAGTATTGCCACGCGGACTTGACGGGTGTCAAGAGCGCTCCCGCTCGCCACTCAGGCGCGCAGCGGCGCGAACGCGAACTCGGCCAACCCGTCGTACGGGTCGATCGCAGCCTCGAAGCCCAGCACCTGCGCGGCGCGCACCGGCGAGGCCACGATGTGGCGGACGTCGCCGCTGCGGTACTGACCGGTGACGACAGGCTGGTCCGCACCGCGGGCCTCGCACAGCCGGGCGGCTACCTCCATGATCGAGATCGGCCGCCCCGAGCACACGTTGAACGCGTTGAAGCCGTCGAGCCCGGCACCGACCGCGGCCACGTTGGCGGCCGCGACGTCGTCGACGTGGACCAAGTCGCGCATCTGCCCGCCATCCTCGAAAACCCTTGGTTCCCGGCCCGATTCGAGCTGTGAGCGGAAGATCGCCGCGACCCCGGAATACGGGGTGTCGCGCGGCATGTTCGGGCCGTAGACGTTGTGATAACGCAGTGCGACCACAGCCCCGGCACCTGCTTCCGCCCACGCCAGGCCGTAGTGCTCCTGCGCGGCTTTGCTCGCGGCGTACAGACTGCGGGGGCGCAGCGACGCACCCTCCCCGACGAGCCGCCACCGCAATTCTTCCCCGCCGATCGGGCAGCGGTGCTCGAACACCCCGGCGTCCAGGTCGGTGCGGGTGCGCGGCGCCGGATCGACCGGGCCATGCTTGGGACAGTCATAGCCTCCCTGCCCGTACACCACCATCGACGAGGCCAACACCAGACGGGTGCAACCGGCGGCGAACATCTCGGCAAGCAGCACGGCCGTCCCGTAGTCGTTCACGCCGGCATAGGACGGCGCGTCGGCCGCGTTGACCCCGGCACCCACCACCGCGGCCTGATGACACACCACATCGACCCCGGCAAGCAGGGGCGCGAGCGCCGAGCCGTCACGGATGTCGACCACGCGGCACTGCGGCGGCGGTTCTGCGCCGGGACCGTGCGCGGCGGGCAGCATGGTGTCGACGGCGACCACCTCGTGCCCGGCGGCCTGCAACGCGGCCCAGGTACGGGTACCGATGAAGCCCGCCGCACCGGTGAGCAGAATCCTCATGGCAGTTCGAACGGCAACTTCACGCCGTTGTGGGCGAGGCAATGCGTGCAGGCGCGCTCAGTGTCGATCGCGGCTACGGTTTCCAGGGCCTGGTACACGAGCTTCTTGAACGGCACCAGGTTGCGCTCGAATTCGGCGAACACATCCACGGTCCTAACCCCGGAACCCGCCTCGATCCCCGCATCCAGATCGGTCACCAAAGCTATTGCCGCATAACACATCTCAAGTTCGCGCGCCAGCACCGCCTCCGGATAGCCGGTCATGTTGACCAGGGTGAAACCCTGATCGGCGAACCATCGGCTCTCTGCCCTGGTGGAAAACCGTGGACCCTGGATCACCACCATGGTTCCGCCGTCCACCACGTCGGGAAGCCCGGCCGCCGCCGCCCGCAACGCCGGACAGTACGGATCGGCGAAGCCCACGTGAATGCCGCCGGAATCGAAGTAGGTATCGGCCCGGGCGCTGGTGCGGTCCACCAATTGATCGGGCACCACGATCGAACCCGGGCCCAGCTCGGCGGTCAGACTGCCCACCGCGCAGGGACCGAAGATCCGTCGCACCCCCAACGAGCGCAGCGCCCACATGTTGGCCCGGTACGGAACCGTGTGCGGCGAGTACTCGTGGTTGACCCCGTGGCGCGGCAGAAAGGCCACCTCATGGCCGCCCACCGTGCCGACCGTGATCGCGGCACTGGGAGCACCGTAGGGGGTGTCCAGGCCGACGGTACGGGCATCGGGCCCGAAGAACGAATAGAAACCACTACCGCCGATGACGCCGAGCATGTAGTGCTATTCAGCCTCGTCGGGTGTCGCGACGTCCTTCGGGTCATCGACGGGTTCGACGACGGGATCGTCGAAATCGGCATCGAAATCCTCATTGGCCTTGCGGGCGCCGTCGGCGATCTCGAAGACATCGGTGGCCAGGCCACCGATGACCGTCGCCACATCCTTGACGGCCGTGGTGATGATCGAGGTGACCTGCCCGACCGTCGAAGCCACTGCCTCGACGGATTCCTGCAGCACGTCCTTGCCGATCTCGGTCTTGCTGAGCTGCTCCTTCATGACGCTCAGTGTAAGAGTCCGCGCGGCCGGGCACCCGGCCAGCTCATACGATGACCGTCGTGGCCAGTTTCGCGCAATGGATCGAAGGCGCCCGTCCCCGCACCCTGCCCAACGCCGTCGCCCCGGTGCTCGCCGGTACCGGCGCCGCCGCCTGGGTGGGTTCCGCGGTGTGGTGGAAAGCCTTGCTGGCGCTGGCCGTATCGCTCGCGCTGATCATCGGGGTGAACTACGCCAACGACTACTCCGACGGCATCCGCGGCACCGACGACGTGCGGTCGGGCCCGCTGCGGCTGGTGGGCTCCAAACTGGCCTCGCCGCGGGCCGTGCTGACCGCAGCGGTGGTGAGCCTGGCGGTCGGCGCGGGGGCCGGGCTGGTGCTCGCGGCACTGAGTGCACCGTGGCTGATCGCGGTCGGCGCGGTGTGCATCGCCGGGGCCTGGCTCTACACCGGCGGCAAGAAGCCCTACGGCTACCTCGGCCTGGGCGAAATAGCCGTGTTCATCTTCTTCGGCCTGGTCGCGGTGCTGGGCACGCAGTACACCCAGACCCTGCGCGTCGACTGGATCGGACTGGTCGCGGCGGTGGCGATGGGCTCGCTGTCGTCGGCCGTGCTGGTGGCCAACAACCTGCGCGACATCCCCACCGACAGCCAGTCCGGCAAGATCACGCTCGCCGTACGTCTCGGCGATGCCCGCACCCGGCTGCTGTATCAGGTGCTGGTCGCCGTGGCGTTGGCGCTGCCTCTGGTGCTGATGCTCGCCACGCCGTGGTGTGCCGTCGGCCTGGTCGCGTTGGCGCCGGCGGTGCGGGCGTTGCGGCCGGTGCGTGACGGCAGCACCGGCGCCCAGCTGATCCCGGTGCTGCGCGATACGGGGCTGACCATGTTGCTGTGGTCGATCGCGGTGTCGCTGGCCCTGTTTCTGGGATCCTGAGCCGACGGCACTACGCCGCGTCGTCCAGGAGTCCGACGACGCCGTCGCGCAACTCGCCGGCACCTACACGTTCAGTGATCAGACCGACAGCGCGGCGGTCTCCCCCACGCAGAATTCCCAGCAGGATGTGCTCGGTTCCGATATAGCCGTCCTTGTGCGCCAACGACTCCCGCAGTGCCAGCTCCAGCACCTTCTTGGCCGGTTTGGTGAAGGGAAGATGCCCACGCCGTCTACGCCGTCGTCCGGAGCTGCGCAGCGCGTTGTCGAAGGCGCCGTCGCCGAAGGTGCGGTCGACGTTGGCTCGTACCGCCCTGAGATCGATGCCTATGGACCGCAGCGCTTCGGCGTCCCCGTCGAACGACTCGTCCCCGGGCGCATCGGCAGCCGCCAGCTCGGCGCGGACCACATCTGAGGTCAAGCCGAAACCTGCCAGCAGGGCGGATAATTCGCGTCCGGAACTCTGTAGCACGCCGACCAGAATGTGTTCGGGCCGGATGTCGTTGGCCTCGAGTTCGCGGGCCTCTTCCTGCGCCAGAACCACCGCAACGCGCGCGTGACGACTGAACCTCTCGAACATGTCATCCCTTCCGATTGTGCTTCTGGTGTACGGCCTGGCGGCTGACCTCGAGTGCGTCGGCGATCGCCTGCCAGCTCCAACCCTGTTCCCGGGCATTGGCGACGTGTATCGCCTCGAGCCGCTCCTGCAACCGCTGCAGAGCCCGCACGGCACGCAGCCCCACGGCTGGGTCCGGGCTACTGACACCGTCAGCGATCAGCTCATCGACTTCACTCACCCTGTCAAGATAACTTGACAGAGTGGGGCCGTCAAGAAAAGTTGACAACTCCGGGAGGGGAGGCGGGAAGCCAATTCGACGCCGCATACCAGCGGTTGCACTAACGTGGCCGTCGGCCGAGGCAACGCCGATCACTGGGGGATGCGCATGACCATTTCGACCGAGGCGCATCAGCCCGCACCATCGGGCCGCGCCGAAACCCGCCGCGCCATCTGGAACACCATCCGGGGCTCGTCGGGCAACCTCGTCGAGTGGTACGACGTCTACGTCTACACCGTGTTCGCCACCTACTTCGAAGCACAGTTCTTCGACAAGGCCGACAAGAACGCGACCGTCTATGTGTACGCGATCTTCGCGGTCACCTTCCTCACCCGCCCGATCGGCTCGTGGTTCTTCGGCCGGTTCGCCGACCGGCGCGGCCGCCGAGCCGCGCTGACGTTCAGCGTCTCACTGATGGCGCTGTGCTCACTGGTCATCGCGCTCGTGCCCTCGCGCGAAACCATCGGTGTCGCAGCACCGATCATCCTCATCCTCTGCCGGCTGGTGCAGGGCTTCGCCACCGGCGGCGAGTACGGCACCTCCGCGACCTACATGTCCGAAGCCGCCACCCGGGAACGGCGCGGCTTCTTCTCCTCGTTCCAGTACGTGACCCTGGTGGGCGGTCATGTGCTCGCCCAGTTCACTTTGCTGATCATCCTGACCACCTTCAGCACCGCACAGGTCCACGAATTCGGTTGGCGCATAGCCTTTGCCATCGGCGGTGTGGCCGCGATCGTGGTGTTCTGGCTGCGGCGGACCATGGACGAATCACTGTCCGAGGAACAGCTCCAGGCGATCAAGGAAGGCAAGGACAAGAGCGCAGGATCGCTCGCCGAACTGCTCACCCGCTACTCGAAGCCACTGCTGCTGTGCTTCCTGATCACCATGGGTGGCACCCTCGCGTTCTACGCCTACAGCGTCAACGCCCCGGCCATCGTCAAGACCACCTACAAAGACCAGGCGATGACAGCCACCTGGGTGAACCTCATCGGGCTGATCTTCCTGATGGCGATCCAACCGGTCGGCGGCATGATCAGCGACAAGGTCGGCCGCAAACCGCTGCTGGTGTTCTTCGGCGTCGGCGGGGTGATCTACACCTACATCCTGTTCACCTATCTGCCCCAGACACATTCACCACTTTTGTCCTTCCTGCTGGTGGCCGTCGGATACGTGATCCTGACCGGCTACACCTCGATCAACGCGCTCGTGAAATCCGAGCTGTTCCCCGCGCATGTGCGCGCCCTCGGGGTGGGAATTGGCTACGCACTGGCGAATTCGATGTTCGGCGGCACCGCGCCGGTGATCTACCAGGCGCTCAAGGAACGCGACCACGTGCCGCTGTTCATCATCTACGTCACGGTGTGTATCGCCATCTCGCTGGCGGTGTACATCTTCTTCCTCAAGAACAAGACCGAAACCTACCTGGACCGCGAGAAGGGTTCGGCCTTCATCCGATAGCGCGACCCGCCGGGATCACGTTCGGGGAAAAGAACTGCTGCCTACGCGGATTTCGGTGGCTCGTCGCCGCGCAACCGTGCCTGCAGCTGCTCACGATCCTTGCGGCGCCGCTCGTCGACCAACGCGATGGAAGCTGTCGCCCGCTCACGCAACGGCCGGAACAGCCAGATGCCCAATGGCAGCGCGATCACGATGGCGAACAGCAGGGCCACCACGACCGGGAAATTCGCCACAACCAGCTGCCCCACCCCGTAGATCGCCGCGGCCAGCACAGCGACCAGCACCAGCCTGGCAATGAGGTAAACCGCGACGTCGGTGACCATACGGGAGGTCGAACCACTTCCTGACACGCTCCGAGCCTACCGACGACGCGTATATTCAGATCAAGGAGGTTTCGAGTGGCATATCTACTCCTGCTCATTGCCGCGGCAAGCCTGGTGTATCTCGGCTGGCGGCTGGCGCGGGTTTCTGGCAGTCGATCCAAGACCCGTGTGATCGGCCCCGACGACGACCCGGAATTCCTGCGTCGCCTCGGGCACGGCGACAATCCCCGTAACTAGCGCGCGTCGGGCGCGCGGTTCATCGAGCGACGTGCCCCGGCAAAGTCGGACGCCACCACGGCCGCCAGCTCGATGAGCGCCTCACGGGTGCCGGGCTTGAGCCGCTCGAGGCTGATCTCGGCGCCCTCCTCCAGGTGCGGATCGAAGGGCACCAGGCGCACCGCACGGCAACGCCGGGAGAAGTGGTCCACCACCTTGGACAGGTCCACCTTGCCCGAGCGTGGGCGCACCGCGTTGATCACCGCGATGGAGTTGCGCACCAGATCCTGATGCCCGTGGGCGTCGAGCCAGTCCAGCGTCGCCGACGCACTGCGCGCCCCGTCCACCGAACCCGAGCTGATCACGACCAGCACGTCGGCCTTGGACAGCACCGCCGACATCGCCGAATGCATCAGACCAGTGCCACAGTCGGTGAGCACGAGGCTGTAGAACCGCTCCAACACCTCCAGCGCGTGCAGATAGTCGTCCGAGCTGAACGCCTCCGACACTGCCGGGTCGCTTTCGGACGCGAGCACCTCCAGCCGGCTCGGCCCCTGCGAGGTGTACGCCCGCACGTCGCTGTAGCGCTCGATGCCTTCGGCGTCGCGCAGCAGGTGCCGCACCGTCGCAGCCGTCTCCAGCGGCACCTTCTGGCTCAGCGTGCCCCGGTCGGGGTTGGCGTCCACCGCCACCACCCGGTCACCCCGGATCGAGGCGAACGTGGCCCCCAGCGTCGCGGTGATCGTGGTCTTACCCACGCCGCCTTTCAGCGACATCAGCGCGATCCGGTAGCAGCCCTGCAGTGGCTGGCTGACCTCGCCGATCAGATTGTTGTGGTGGGTGGCCTTGGGGCTCTCGCCGACGTTGATCTGTTTGAACGACGCGACGTAGAGGGCCTTGCGCCAGCCCGAGGTGGGCGGGTTCTTGCGCTGGCCGAGCAGCGCGGCGGTGGATAGGTCGCGGTAGGGCGTGGCGAAGTCGGCAGCGGCGGAACGCTCAGGCGCGGCGGGGCGCGCAAGTGCGCCGGGCTGCAGGGGTGCGGAGCCCGCGAAAACTCCGGCTGGCGCTCCGTCGAAACTTCCCGGCACCGGCGGTGCGGTGATCACCGGGATACCGTGCGGCGGCGTCGGAGCGGTCCACTCGGCGGGCAGCGGGGTGGAGACGCCGGGCTCGGCGGGATTGCTGAACCGCTGCTGACCGCGGAATCCGGGGATCGGGGCGAACACCGACGGGACGAGCGGCGGCTCGGCGACCGGGGCCGGCGCGACAGCCGGGGACGCCGACGGCTCAGCTGCCGGCGGCTCGTCGACCGGTGCGTCTGTCGAGGGTTCGCCGGTGTCCTGCGGCGCAGGCTCCTGCGCTTCGGACGGCTCAGGCACCGGTTCCGATACCGGCTCCGACATCGGATCCGACACTGACTCAGACACTGGCTCGGACACGAAATCTCCTCTTTCCCACACGCTTCCGACCGGACTGCAGCGGCGCCTCAGCCTCCGGGCGCACGGTCATCTCACCAATCTGACGACGGCTAGCCGACCCCAGCGTACGAATGCAGGCCCACGGTCACCAGGTTGATGAAGAACAGGTTGAACACCATCGCGACGAAACCGACCACGTTGATCCAAGCCGACTTACGGTCCCGCCAACCCGCGGTCGAGCGCGCATGCAGATACGCCGCGTAGACCACCCATGCGATGAACGACACCGTCTCCTTGGGGTCCCAGCCCCAGTACCGACCCCAGGCTTCCTCGGCCCAGATCGCGCCGAAGATCACGCCGAAACCGAAGATGGGGAACGCGAAGATCGTGGTGCGGTAGGCGATGCGGTCCAAGGTCTGGGCGTCGGGCAGTCGCTCGACGATGCGCGCCACAGTGCCCTCCCGCCCCGGCTCCCCCAGCGGGGACATCTTGAGCAGGAACAGGATGCTGGCCACACCGGCCACCAGGAACACACCGGAACCCAGGCTGACCACCGACACGTGGATGGGAAGCCAGTAGGACTGCAGCGCGGGCATCACCGGGGCGGCGTTCGAGTACAGCCAGCGTCCCGACACCGTCAGCAGAATCAGCACCGGAACCAGGACGAACACCCAGAGCGCGCGGAACTGCGGCTTGCGCAGCACCACCGCGGCCGCGACCAGGCCGCAGAAGCTGGTCAGGTTGATGAACTCGTACATGTTGCCCCACGGCACCCGTGAGGTGGCCAGGCCACGCAACACAATGCAGATGAACAGCATGCCGATGCCGACGTAGGTGAGCGCCAGGCCGGTTTGGCCGACGCGCTCGTCGAACGGGCGCCGGGTTTCCTCGACGACGACGCCGGGGGTGGCGCTGTCGGCGCCGACGGTGGCGCCGACCAGTTCACGGCTTTCGACACGACGGCCGCGGCTGTAGGCGAGTTCCACGGCGAGCAGGATCAGCGCCCCGACGAGGACGACGACCGACGACGTGAACGCCCAGTCGGAGTACCTGGCCAGCCCGATGTCGATGTGCTCGGTATTCACTGCTCCGCCTTCTCTCCTGCCGCCGGCTGCTCGTAGCCCTCCAACAACCGCTCGGTCAGCTTCTCGAACTCATCGCCCCAGCCGGAGTTGTCGGTACGGGCCAGCCCGCCCAGCTCGACGTTCACCGTACCTGCTGGAGCGCCTTGCACCCGAACCCAGATCCGGCGCCGGCGCACCACCAAAGACACCAGCAACCCGGCCATCATGGACATCGCGAACACCAGCACCCAGATCTGGGCGGGGTCGTGCGAGACCTGCAGGTTGACGAACGGGACAGCGCCGTCGAAGCGGACCTTCGTGCCGTCATCGAGCCGGGTGTCCTGGCCCTTCACCAGGTTGACGCGGGCCGCTTTGGTCAGTTGCTTGCGATCGATCAACCGGGGGTCGAGGGAGAACAACGACTGCGGCCGGCCGGTGTCCAGGCCGGTGTCACCACGGTAGATGTCGATGGCCACCGCCGGGTCGTTGAGCGCCGGATACTTTGACGACAACAACGTGCCCTCGAGTTCCTTGGTGGGCGCGAACAGGCCCTGGATGGCGATCTGATGTTTGCGACGCTCGTCGGCATCGGGATAGGTGCCTGCCGGCGGGTCGATACGCACCACCCCCGAGGACAGCAGCGTCGTCTGCTCCTCTGGCCGCCACTGGATGGTCTGGCTGCGCTGTTGGCCGTCAGGGAACGTCACCGTGAACGACGGCGCATACCCGTGTCCCTGCAGGTACACGCGGTCGCCGCCGATGCGCAGCGGATGGTTGACCTCGAGGCGGTAGGGCCGCCAGGTGTTGGCAGCCAGATCGTCGCCGGACTGGTAGTCGATATCGGCGGCGAACGACAACGCCTGTCCGGTGGGCAGATAGTTTGCGTCGAAGCTGTTGACCCGCAGGCAGACCGGGCTCAGCGAGGTGCCGTCGACGGTGTTGCCCGCGCGGAACGAATCGAAGGCGGCCGGCGAGGCGGTGCAGAATCCGGGGCCGCCGTCGGCGATGACGATGACATTGCCCTCGTAGCCGAACAACTTGCCCGCGGCCACGGCCACCAGCAGGCCGAGTAGCGAGAAGTGGAAGACGATGTTGCCGAACTCCCGCAGATAGCCCTTCTCTGCTGATATCTCGGTGTCGCCATCTTGCTTGCGGGTGACCGTGCGCCACCCCTTCAGCCGTCGCGTCACGGTGGTGGCGACCTCGTCGGCGTCGGCGCTCACCTGCGCGGCGTGATGTTTGGGCAACCGGCCCAGGTTGCGCGGCGCGGGCACCGGCTCCGCCCGCAGGTTGCGGAAATGCTCGATCATCCGCGGTGTCAGGCAACCCACCAGCGAGATGAACAGCAATGCGTAGATGGCGGTGAACCAGAAGCTGGAGAAGACGTCGAAGGCCTGCACGCGGTCCAGCCACGGACCCAGCGTGGGGTGGGCGACCAGGTATTCGTCGACCTTGGATTCGTTGAGGCTGCGTTGCGGCAACAGCGCGCCTGGGATCGCGCCGAGGGCGAGCAGGAACAGCAGCACCAGCGCGGTGCCCATCGACGTCAGGGTCCGCCAGGTGTTGCGTACCAGCGCGAGCAGACGCAAAACTGCCCCAAAACGCGGCTTTTTGGGCAGGTTTGTGTCTGCTCGCGGAGAAACCTGGGTCATATCGGCAGCCTCACATCACTGACGAAGGCGTCGCGCACCCACGACACGAACTCGTTCCACAGACCCGTCACCAGCGCCGTGCCCACCAGGATCAGCAGCACACCGCCGAAGATCTGGATGGTTCGGGTGTGCCGGCGCAACCAGCCCAGGCCGGTCACCGCCCGCGCCGACCCCAACGCCAACAGCACGAACGGGATGCCCAGCCCCAAGCAGTAGGCCAGCACCAGCACCACCCCGCGCGCCACGGTGGCGCCGTCGGTGGCCGAGGCCACCGCGATCACCCCGGTCAGCGTCGGGCCCAGGCACGGAGTCCAGCCCAGAGCGAACACCGCACCCAGCAGCGGCGCTCCCGCCATCGTGGACCACTGCCGCGGGGCGAACCGGGCCTGACGTTGCAGTGCCGGCACAAAACCGACGAACACCAGACCCATCACGATCGTGACGACACCGCCGATGCGTTGCAGCAGAACCT
The DNA here is from genome assembly GCF_055419505.1 of Mycobacterium sp. IDUB_9. Taxonomy (NCBI): domain Bacteria; kingdom Bacillati; phylum Actinomycetota; class Actinomycetes; order Mycobacteriales; family Mycobacteriaceae; genus Mycobacterium; species Mycobacterium sp. IDUB_9. Next base: position 18,778 of record NZ_JBVAXU010000001.1, read on the forward strand.
GATTGGCGATCAACGTGGTGGTCATCCCGAGCACTGCGACGGCGCCGAGCAGAAAAACCACGGTGAAGCCGGCGACGAACAAGGCGGCCGCGCCGGCCACCCGCAGTCGGGCCGTCTTGGTGGCGACGGTTCCGGCAACCGCATCGGAATCCTGCACGCCGACGACCGCGGCCAGATAGGACAGGTAGCCGGGCACCAGCGGCACCACACACGGCGAGGCGAACGACACCAACCCGGCCAGCACGCTGATCCCCAGCGCCAGCAGCACCGGCCCGGCGGCGGCGATCTCGGCGAATCCGGTCATGGCCGCTGCCCTTCGGCAGCCAACCGCTCGACGACGGGGCGCAGATCGTCGGCCAGCAGTTCACGCAAGAACACCGCGGCCACCCGGTGCTGACGGTCCAGCACCACGGTCGACGGGATCACCGTGGTCGGGTACTTGCCACCGAACGCGATCATGGTGCGCATCGCCGGGTCGTAGATCGACGGGAAGGTCACCTTGCGGTCGGTGACGAAATCGACTGCGGCTTCACGGTTGTTGTCCCGCACGTCGATGCCCAGGAACTGAACGCCGTCTCGACGGGTTTCTTCGTACACCTTCTGCAACTGGCCGATCTCGGCCCGGCACGGCCCACACCACTGGCCCCACACGTTGATCACCACGACCTTGCCGGCGAAATCTTCCAGCGAGATGGTCTTGGTCGGGTCGGCCAGTTCGGGCCCGCTCAATTTTCCTGGGGTACCGCGCTTTTCGGGTGGATCGTAGAAGATGTCGGTCTTGCCGCCGGGCGCGACGAACTCGAAGGTACCGCCTTGGGCCACCGCGTCGTCACCGGTGGAGCATCCGGTGAGCAGCACCAGCCCTGCCAGCACCGCCGCACTCACCCGGGCGACCGACGATCTCATTCAGATGCCCCAGGGCTCCGTGTAGCCCCATCGGATCAACGTGTCTTCGTCGAAGGTGAACGACGTGATCGAGGACAGATTGCACAGCCGGCTGTGCGGCAACGGCAAGTGGGCCAGCTTGCGCCCGGTCATCGCCCGGCGCAGCGTCTCGACCGGAAGCTGGTGGCTGACGCACACCGCCTCGTGCCCGGCCGCCTTCTCCCGGGCCCGGTGCATGGCCGCCATCATCCGCGGGGCGATCTCGGCGTAGGGCTCACCCCACGACGGTTTGGCGGGGTTGCGCAGCTTCGGCCAGTTCCGCGGATCGCGCAAGGCACCGTCGCCGGGGGCCACCCGCTCCCCCTCGAACTGGTTCCACGACTCGATCAAGTCGCCGTCGGTGGCGATCGGCAGCTTGTGGCTCTCGGCGATCGGCGTGGCCGTCTCTTGGGCCCGCTCCAGCGGCGAGGCCACCACGTAGACGATGTCCTTGTCGGCCAGCCAGTCCGCGGCAGCCCGCGCCTGGGCCTGGCCACGCTCAGACAGGTGGTAGCCGGGCAGCCGGCCGTAGAGAACCTTCTCCGGGTTGAACACCTCGCCGTGACGCATCACGTGCACTGTCGTGCGTACGGTCACGGGCGGGCCTCCGCGGCAGCCCGGGCCGCACCGGGCAGCGCGTCGGCGATGCGGGAGAACGCGTCGTCATCCAAAGCCGCTGAGACGAACCAGGTTTCGAAAGCGCTGCACGGTGGGTAGACCCCGGCGTCCAGCAGTGCGTGGAAGAACGGCGGGAAGCGCCAGGTTTCGGTGGCCTTCGCCGCGGCGAAGTCGTTGACCGGCTCGTCGGTGAAGAAGACGCTGAGCATGTTTCCCGCGCGCTGCACGCGGTGGGCCACACTCGCGTCGGTCAGGGCGCCGGTCAGCAGGCCGGCCAACCGGTCGGCGTTGGCGTCCAGCCGGGCGTGGGCGGCGTCGTCGGCGTGGCGCAACGTGGCCAGCCCGGCGGCCATCGCCACCGGGTTACCGGAAAGGGTCCCGGCCTGGTAGACCGGCCCCAGCGGGGCGAGCCGACCCATCACCTCGGCGCTGCCGCCGAAAGCCGCGGCGGGCAACCCGCCGCTCATCACCTTCCCGAAGGTGAACAGGTCGGCATCGACGGGATCCAGCCCGTACCAGCCGGCCCGGCTGACCCGGAAACCCGTCATCACCTCGTCGAGGATCAGCAGCGCGCCGTGGGCCGCGGTGATCCGGCGCAACGCCGCGTTGAAACCGGGCAGGGGGGCCACAGTTCCCATGTTGCCCGGGCTGGCTTCGCTGATGACACAAGCGATCTCGTCGCCGAACCGGCCGAAGATCTCTTCCACGGCCTCAACATTGTTGTAGGGCAGCACGATCGTGTCGGCCGCGGCCGCACCGGTGACCCCGGGCGAGGACGGCAGGCCCAGGGTGGCCACGCCCGAGCCGGCGTCGGCCAGCAGCGCGTCACTGTGGCCGTGATAGCAGCCGGAGAACTTGATGATCTTGGCGCGGCCGGTGTAGCCGCGGGCCAACCGGATCGCGCTCATGGTGGCCTCGGTGCCCGAGTTGACCAGACGCAGCCGCTCGACGGGGGCGACGCGGGCGATGATCTCGGCGGCCAGCTCGGTCTCCGACGGGGTCGGGGCGCCGAAGCTCAACCCGTCGGCCGCCACTTTCTGTACGGCCTCCACGACTGCCGGGTGCGCGTGGCCGAGCAACATCGGCCCCCAGGAGCAGACCAGGTCGACGTAGCGGTTGTCATCGGCATCGGTGAGCCAGTAGCCCTTGGCCGACGTGATGAACCTGGGGGTGCCGCCGACGGAGTTGAAGGCACGCACCGGGGAGTTGACGCCACCGGGGATGACGGCGCAGGCATCGGCGAACAGCTGGGCCGATCGCTCAGTCTGCTTTTCGTGCACAGGCATGACCACCAGTGTCCCAGCCGGTGCAAATCGGTCAACTACAGGGTGTAGTGGACTCGGTCACCCGGCCGGCGTGAGCGCGAACACCGGGTGATCGGCGTCATCGGGCAGATCACGGAAGTAGCCCTCCACCACCTTGCCCGCGAGCGGACGGTAGGCGGCGATGACCGGTGCCCGCTGCGGTACCGGAACCTCGGCAGCGATGTACTCCACGCCTCCGAGCCGGACCTTGGGTTCGGCCCGCACATTGCGCACCCAGTCCGACTCACCACGGGTCGACACCAGATATCTGACCCCGTCGACCACCGGAACGACGACGGGAATCTGCTGTGGCTCCTTGTTGGTCCGCCGGGTCACGGTGAGCGTCTCGCTGTGCCCCACGCCCGTCGCCATGGCGATCCGGTTGAACACCTTCCGGACGAACCACGGTGGTTTGAGATAGGCCATTTCTTCAGTCTCGGCTCATTCGCCCCGGCGCGGCAATATAGAGGCCCGAAGATCCGACCACAGTAGGTTGTGACCGCTGTCACGGCCGCGCTTGAATGGGGCCATGCAACTGCCGCAATCGCTGGCCCGGTTCAACCGCCACGTCACCAACCCGATCCAGCGACTCTGGGCGGGCTGGGCACCGACATTCGGGATTCTCGAGCACGTCGGCCGCAAATCAGGTCGGGCATACCGGACTCCCCTGAGTGTCTTTTCGACCGACACCGGTGTGGCGATTCTGCTGACCTACGGGCCGGACCGCGACTGGTTGAAGAACATCACCGCGGCCGGTGGTGCCGAGATGCGTCGTCACGGCAAGACCATCCGGCTCGCCGACCCGCAGGTGATGTCCAAGTCCGAGGCCGCGGCTCACGTAAAAGGTCGCGTCAGGCGGGTCTTCGCCCGACTGCCGTTCGAGCAGGCGGTGCTGCTGCGGCGGATCTGAGGCGGTTCGCCGATCCCCGAGAGCGGGCGCACACGTGTGTGCATAGTGTGTGTATGGCGCGGCTGAATGTCTATGTCCCCGATGAGCCAGCGGATCGGGCGCGCTCAGCTCAGTTGAATGTGTCCGCAATAGTGCAGATGGCCGCGTGGGCGCGACGGGGGGACATCCGACTGCTCGGTGCTCTTTATGTCGAACTGGCCAGTCCGCTTCGCATACCTCTGCTCACTGCTGATCGCAAGCTCGCACGAGTGTGCGGCATCGCCGAGGCCCTCACGGCCTGATGCTGACCGACGCACTCGACACGGCTGAAAATACCTGAGCCTCAATAGCAATCGCTCCCTCGCCGGCCGCAGGGCCCGGTGGGTGGATCGCCACCGTCCGTGGCCGATGCTGGTCCAGCACATAGGCAGGTCGTTCATGGACCCCAGATCGGTCGTTCCCTCATCGTGGCGCAACAGTCCGGTCAGCCGGGCGCGGTGTTGTTTGCGCGTCTGAACCGTCACCGGCTCGACCGCCGGTGCTGAACAGGGTCCGGACTTGCCAACCGGGCCGCCAACGATGAACTCCCGGCACCACCGGTGCGTATACCTCGTTGAGAGCAAGCGCCTCTTCAATGTCGAAGGTAGACAGGAGTTTTGGAAATGAGACTATCGATTGAGGTTGCTGCCATATTGCTCGCTGCCGGCTTCGGCGGCGGGACCGCACCCGCCGCGGCAGCGCGCTCCGCGGGTATGGACGCGTCCGAGGTGGTGGGCCGGCTGCCGTAAGAGGACTACACCGTGCAACTGAACGGGCCTACCGGTATTCCTTTGCCGCAGTGCACCGTAACCGACGAGCACGGGGAACCGGCCCACCCCGGAACGGCCGTCGGATCCGGCCTGTTCACGACGGTCTACGTCGACATCAACTGCCAAGCCGAACGCTGAGCGCGGTGCTGCCGATCTCATCCGGCGAGCACCACGGCAGATTCGCAGTGGGAACCTCGTAATCCCGATACATTGACTGCCGAGCAGTGTGACCACCCGATAACCGCTCGGCAGAAAAGGAACCATCCCGAATGTGCCGTACGCGATGATGACAGCGGTCGACTGGATCGTTCGCACCCTGGAATCGACTCCCGAGATCGCGCTGTTCGTATGCCTTGCGGCCGGATTCGCAGTGGGCAAGGTGCGAGTCTGGAAGATCTCCCTCGGCGGGGTAGCCGGAACGCTGGTCGTCGCGATCCTGATCGGCATGCTCGGTGACATCAAGCTGAACGACGAAGTGAAGACGATCGCCTTCGCCCTGTTCATCTTCACGCTCGGCTACGTCTCGGGGCCGACCTTCGTCGCCAGCCTCAACCGCAAGAGCCTGAAGTACGCCGCGTTCACCGTCATCGAGGTCGTCTCCGTGCTGGGCATCACCGCCGCCGCGATCCTCATCATGGACCTGGATGTCGGCACCGCGGCCGGACTGCTCGCCGGCGGCGCCACCGAATCCGCCGTGGTGGGCACGGCGACCGACGCCATCGCCAGGCTCCCGCTCTCGGACGCCGACATCGCGACACTGCAGGCCAACGTGGGCACCGCGTACTCGATCTCCTACATCTGCGGGCTGATCACGATCGTGGTCCTGTCCAGCCAGATCTTTCCGCTCATCATGCGCGTCTCCCTGCGCGACGAGGCGGCCAAGCTGTGGAAGCAGCTCGGAGGAGGGTCCGACGAGGACACCGCCACCCCTGCCGCACCGCGCGTCGTCGGGCGCGTCTACCGGGTCGACAACGCAGCCGGCCAGACGATCGCGCGCGTCCTGGACAGCCTGGGCGACGAGATCACCGTCGAGCGGGTCTCCCGGGCCGGCACCGTCCTCGACGTCCAACCCGACCTGGAACTGGCCCGGGGCGACGAAGTCCTCGTCGTGGGCCTGCGCGACAAGGTGGTCGGAGCATCGAGCAGCCTCGGCACCGAAGTCGCCGGAGACGACCTCGGGATGGACATCGACGTCGCCGATGTCGTCGTCACCGACGACGATTACCGGACCACGACGCCCGGCCAGTTCAAGCGCGACATCGATGTCGAAGAGCGGCGCGGCGTATTCCTTCAGCGAGTGAGACGTGGGGACCAGGACCTTCCGGTGAACGACGCGACCGTGATCCAGCACGGCGACATCGTGCGCCTGGCCGGTTCCTCCCGCGACCTCGAACGCGTGATCGGCCGGATCGGGTTCCGGCTCGACCCGACCGTCAAGATCGACCTCGTCTTCATCTCGGTCGGACTCGTCGCCGGGTTTCTCATCGGACGCCTGATCCTGCCGATCGGAGACATCCCGCTCACCCTCGGCACCGGCGGAGGCTGCCTGCTGGCCGGGCTCCTGTTCGGATGGATCCGCTCCAAGCGGCCTACATTCGGGCAATACGACTCTGACGCGGCCGACGTGATCAAGACGATGGGGCTGGCCGTATTCATCTGCGCCGTCGGCCTGTCGTCGGGTCCGCAGGCCGTGGCGCTGGTCGAACAGTTCGGCATCGGCCTGCCGATCGCCGGCGTCGCGATGACCGCGATACCGGCAACCATCTCACTGTTCGTGGCCTGGAAGGTCATGCGCCTGCCCGCACCGCTCACGCTGGGTGCGCTCACCGGCCAGCAGTGTTCGACGCCGGGTGTCACCGCGGTTCAGCAAGCCGCAGGCAACGCCACTCCGCTGGTGGCATACACGATCGTCTACGCCTTCTCCAATGTGACGCTGCCGCTTCTGGGCCCGATCGTGGTGGCGATGGCTCACGCGCTGGGCTCCTGATCGCCTGCGCCGAGAAGTACGCAGCGAAGTTCGACGCCTCAAAATTCTGATTCCGGGGCGATTTGCACCACCGCGTACGCTCGAGACAATCGGCGGCACTTCGTGGCATGACACGCCGACGGCATGCCGCCGCCGATTCGGATAGATTTGACCGGGCCCCACAGGCTTGGGCGCATCGACGGCGTTTATCGCGGCTTGAGGAATCGTCACCCCGTATCACCGAAGATCGGGGAAAGCGGTTATCAACGACAAGGACTTCGCTTTCACCGCATCGGAGGGGAGCCGGCGGGTGAGGTTCGACGTCACACACGCCGGTGCCGACCGCGCGCCCGGGCGCAGGCGCACTCCCGCATTGCTGGAATGGGTCACGTTCGAGGCGTGGAAGCACCGATCTACGGGTTGCGCGGGCTACGGTCATATACACACAACGGTCGGGTCACGACTTGATGGGACGCTGATGCAGAGACAATTGACCGACACCGAGATCCTCAAGGAACTTGAGCCGGTTGCCGAAGAAGGCCTCAATCACCACTTGAAGGTCGCCAAGGAGTGGCATCCGCACGACTACGTCCCGTGGGACCTCGGCCGCAACTTCGCGGCACTGGGTGGCGAAGACTGGGCACCGGAACAGTCGGGCCTGTCCGAAGTAGCCAAGGTCGCGATGATCACCAATCTGCTCACCGAGGACAACCTGCCGTCCTATCACCGCGGGGCGGCGAATCACTTCTCGCTCGACCGCGCCTGGGGTCATTGGGTAAACCAGTGGACCGCGGAGGAGAACCGTCACGGCATCGTCATCCGCGACTACCTCGTCGTCACCCGCGGAGTGGACCCTGTCGCCCTGGAGCGGATGCGCATGGAGCACATGCGCAACGGCTACGACCCCGACGAGGAAGAACGCGAGATCCACGAGCCCGGCCCGCTGATGATCGCGGCGTACGCCACCCTGCAGGAACTCGCGACCCGCGTCAGCCACCGCAACACCGGCAAGATCTGCGACGACCCACTCGCCGAGTCGATGCTGCAGCGCGTCGCGACGGACGAGAACCTGCACATGGTCTTCTACCGCAACGTGTTCTCCGCCGGCTTCGACCTCTCCCCCGACCAGGCGATGGAGGCGGTGTGCGCCATCATCGAAGGTTTCCGCATGCCCGGTCGCGGGATGCCGAACTGGCGGCGCAACAGCGTGATCATGGCCAAGCACGGCATCTACGATCTGCGTCAGCACCTCGAAGAGGTCGTGATGCCCAACGTCAAGAAGTGGCGGATCTTCGAACGCAACGACGTGACCGCAGTCGGCGAGAAGCGCCGCGAACAGCTGGCGACCTATCTGGGAGATCTCGAGAAGCAGGTTCTGCGGTTCGAGGAGCAACGGGACCGCATGCTGGCCCGCGAGGCTGCCAAGGCGGAGCGCTCCGCGTAGTTCAGACCGACGTCGTAGTTCAGACCGACGTCGAGTAGGTGCGGACGGTGCAGTAGACCCCTGTTCACCTGGGGATACAAGGTCTACCGTGGAGAGGCCACTACTGCGGCCGGCAGCGGGGCGGCATCTGTCCCATCGGTGGCTGGAGGTCACCATGAAGCGCCTACCCATCATCGTCTACGGCATCGCGAGCTATCTCCTGTTCGTCGTGTCGTTCCTCTATGCGATCGGATTCGTCGGCAATCTCGTGGTGCCGCGCACGGTCGATTCCGGCATCGCCGCACCCATCGCCGAGGCGGTGCTCGTCAACCTGCTGTTGCTGTCGGTGTTCGCCATCCAGCACAGTGTCATGGCTCGGCCCTGGTTCAAGGACCGCTGGACGCGGATCGTCCCGCAAGCCATCGAACGCAGCACGTACGTGTTGCTGTCCAGCCTGGCCCTGCTCCTCATGTACTGGCAGTGGCGCACCATGCCCGCGATCGTCTGGAATGTGGAATCCGCCGCAGGCCGGATGATCCTCTGGGCGCTGTTCTGGCTTGGCTGGGCCACGGTGTTCGCCTCGACGTTCATGATCAACCATTTCGACCTGTTCGGATTGCGGCAGGTGTGGCTGAACTGGCGCGGCCGGCCGTATCGCGAGCTGGGATTCCAGACGGTGATGCTCTACCGGGTTATCCGGCACCCGATCATGGCCGGGTTCATCGTCGCGTTCTGGGCTACCCCGACCATGACCGCGGGCCATCTGCTGTTCGCGGCCGTCAGCACCGTCTACATCCTGGTGGCGATCCAGCTCGAAGAACGCGACCTGGTGGACAGCCTGGGTGATCAATACCGCGACTACCGGCACCGGGTGGCGATGCTGGCTCCCGGTCTCCACCTCGGCCATCACGACGCCACCCCGAAGGTCAGGCACCGGCCGGCCTAGACGGCCGTATTCAACGCACCTGGCGGCCGAAAAGTCGCCGACTGGCTTTTAATTTTTTCTGATGTATGGTCGGGCTCAGTGATTGTTTGCGAGTAAAAGGAGCAACGATGGCTGATAAATCCCAAGGCCGCGCGCCCAAGAAACCGGCAATGACCATAAAGGAACGGCGAGCAGCAAAGCGCGACAAGGCCGCCGAGTCCGGGGAGATGATTCCCAGGAGGAAGCGCCCTGACCGGGCGTAGCACTCTGAAGTGCACGTTTTTCAACTTCCCGCTGTCGGCACCATCGATGGATAGGCCCCCGAGCCTGCCGGGATTTCCTCCGTATCGAATTCGGACCATTGATCATCTGACATTCGGCAAAATTCGAGAATCCCCATTTATTGGTCGAGGTGTATTACGTTGCGAAAAATAAGATCGGCCGGAAGTATGACAATTTCTTATTAGCATCGAGAACGGCGGATGGAATTGCAGTGGCGGGGCGAGAATCCGTCGGCCCGCAGGTCCTCACGCTCGGCTGGCTGACGGATCTGTCCGAGGCGATCGCCGCGGCGCTGGGGCGCTCCGACATCCGGGTCAAACATGCACATCCGCCGTGCGCGCGGGTACCGATCCGGACACGTTGGCACACGACCGGTTCGGCAACACCGCCATTGAGTGCCGACGAGATCGACTCGGTGATCGTCATTTTCGACGGGCAGTCGGTGCGATCCCGGTTCGTCGGACGCCAGACCATCGCATGGCGCAGGCGGTTACGCGCTCGCGCGAACGACGCATGCGCGTTGGCAACCACCACCGCGCTTACCGTGGGTGCGCGTCGGGTCCTGCTGATCTGCGACGCACGTCGATTGCCGTCGAACCGGAGGCGCGACGCGATCCGCTGGACCCGCAACCTGGCGCACCGGATCAGATACGAATGCCTGGTCAACGGACTGCCCGGGCACTCGGCCGGCTACGCGGTGATCGACACCGACGAGGACGTCAGCGACGTCGCCGAGTCCGTCGTGCCGTGGCATTCCGGCCACGGGGCCGAGCGGCAACGGTGGCCACTGCATCCGGTCGTGAGCGGCGCCGGCGTCACGCCCGCCAGTTCAGCACCTCGCCGGACCCCGCTGTCATGACCGTGCCCGGCATCACCCGCAGCCGGTAGGGAGTCAGGCGCAACGCCGCGAACTGATCCGACGTCGGCCCGCCACTCCACTGCGGGATCACATACGGGTCATAGCCCACCGGCGCCGGGCCGTTGGCGAAGCGGTCCCACACCCGCCTGCAGGTCTCGTCGTCGGTGTACCACTCCACCAGGCAGTCCGCCGCGCACGTGTCGTGGTTGGTGGTCCAGTAGCTGACCGAGACGTGCGGATGCACTGCCAAGTGCGCCCGCTTGACCGGGCTGGGCACGGTGGCGATCCAGCCGAACAGATCGGTCCCGTCCCACTCCCAGATCGGGTGCAGGATCCGACTGCGGGGTTGGCCGTCGGCATCGACAGTGGCCACCGATGCCCACACGATCTCGTGGGCCATCGTCACGAAGGCAGGGGCGATTCGTTCGAGCGGGATCGCAGTCACACCAGCCACAGTAGGCAACAACGGGCCAGCGACGGCATGGGTTCGCGGTTACTGCTCGTTGTCGGGCCGACCGTAGATCGGCTTACCGTCATCGTCCAACCAGTCGTTGACAGCTGTGCCCGAGACCGTGCCGTGGCTGCCGGGCAGGGTGACGGTCGAGCGGTCGCTGTCGTAGGACTTCATGACGCGCTCGGCTTCCTTGCGGTTCTCTTCGGTGACGCGGGGCTTCTCGGTGGTCATCCCTATCGGCTGCCCGAAAGTGCGAGCTGCCAAACACTTTGCCACCGCCCCTCGCGCGGATCAGGCCGAGACGGTGCGCAGCGACGCCGGCAGGCTGGGCAGGAAATGGCGGGTGGCGAATGCCCGGATGTCCTCGGGCGTGGCGAGGGGTTCGACGCTGGGCAGCAACAGGACCATCCCCGCGTAGCGCAGGATGGTGTCGGCCAGGTCGTTGACCGCCTGCTCGCCGATGCGGTCGGCGAACCCGGCCGGGAAGATCACCTTCAGCGCCGCGGCCATCCGCTCGACCGCCGCGCCGTAGTGCGTGTGCAGCATCTCCATGACCAGGGCCGGTTCGTCGGCGATCAGCTGGTTGAGCACATGGTGGCGCCGGAACCGCAGGATCGACAGCGTGAACGCTTCGACATAGTAATTCGATTGCGGCCCTGCACTTTTCAACTCGTTGGCGATGTCGGCGAACAGCGCCACATTTTCCCGCTCGATCACGGCGGCGACCAGCTCGTCACGGTTGGCGAATCGACGGTAGATCGTGGTGCGGCTGACGCCGGCCCGGCGCGCCACATCGTCGAGCGCGACGCGGCGCAGGCCGTGCCGTTCGAATTCGACGAGGGCGGCATCCAGGATCGCCACCGTCGCGGGCGACGAATCAGACACCGTCGCGGGCGACGAATCAGCCTCGCGCATAGCCCTTTTGCGCAAATTTGTTGTAGCGCACACTCATCGGTAGATGATCCCACACCCAGTTCACCGGGCGGGACCGCCAGAACGCTGCAAACCGCTGGTAATTGCGTTCCTGGCGTTCACTCCACGGCAGGTCGAGCAGGTCACGGGCGCGCGGCGGCAGCCCGCCCGCGGTCAGGAAGGCCGCGGCCGGGTCGAACACCGTGGCGGCCACGCGCCACACCGCCGGGTGCACCCCCTTCGGACACGGGAAACCCTTGGTCACATAGCCGACGCCGTAGCGGGCGGACTTGTGCGGCACGGCCACCTCGTTCATCACCCGGTCCCAGTACTGCTCGAACTCGGCGTAGGTGGCCGGCATCGGCCGGTCACTGACCCCATAGCGGCGGTACCAGGTCTTGGACTCCAGGTAGATCTGTTCCTTCTCGGCGTCGCTGAGCCGTTTGACGAAGGTGTCGGCGAAGTAGAGGACCTGCTCGACGAACGTCGCGTGGGCCCAGAAGTAGGTGTCGGGGTCCAGCGCGTGGTAGCGCGAGCCGTCGGGCATATCGCCCTTGACGTGGTGATGGAAGTCGCGCACCTGGGTGCCGGCGTTCTCGTCCTCGGTGCCGTAGACGGTCCGGAAGATCGGCGGGATGGTGCGTTTGAGCCGCTCGGCGGTGTCGGAGAAGAACGTCGAATGGTCCAGCACGCCCTGCCCCAGCTCGGCCAGCATGTTCTGCAGCACGGCGGGCCGGGGGCCGATCAGATACATCCGGTTGTCGCCGAAGTACTTCCAGACCAGCGATTGCGGCCCCAGGGGCAGGGCGTCGGTCTGCTGCGGCTGCTCAACCAATTCGGTCATGGACACAGTGTTACAGATTTCGAACTTTGTACCAAGAGTTCTGTGACCGGGATCACCGACACGGTGGGCGGCGTTATCGCGCTGATGCCGGACCGTGTCGCAGGCTGAGACCCGCAGTTGGAATGATGCGCAGGTGACCTCGCTGACCCGCCGCGACGCGCTGCGTCTAGGCGTCACCGGTGCGGGTGCCGCGGGACTGATGGCGTTGGGCAGCCTGCTCGGTCCGCCCAAGCCCGGCGCGTCTCCGAACCCCAACCAACCGGCCGCCGCGGGCGCGCCCTTGCCGACCCGCGACTCAGGGTCGTTCATCTCCGCGGCCCGCGGCGGCGTCGAAACCAACTGGATCATCGCCCGCCCGCCGGGCCAGCACGGCCCACTACGTCCGGTGATCGCCCTGCACGGGATGGACAACGACGCCGCCGGCGTGATGAGCCTGGGCATCCCCGAGGCGCTGGCTCAGCTGACCGCGGCCGGCCGGCCGCCGTTCGCAGTGGTCAGTGTGGATGGCGGTAACTCGTTCTGGCGCCGTCGAGCCTCTGGTGGAGACTCCGGGGCGATGGTGCTCAACGAACTGATCCCGATGCTGGCCACCAAGGGCATCGACACCTCGCGCGTGGCCTTCATGGGCTGGTCGATGGGCGGCTACGGCGCCATGCTGTTGGGCGCCAGACTGGGCGCGGCGCGCACCGCGGCGGTCTGCGCCATCAGCCCGGCGCTCTACCTCACGTACTGGGGCGCCCCGCCCGACGCCTTCGACAGCCTCGAAGACTGGCAGCAGAACTCAGCGCTGAGACTGGTACCGGCGCTGGGGTCGATCCCGCTACGCATCGACTGCGGCACCGGGGACGGGTTTTACGCCGCGACCCGAATGTTCGTCAACCAACTGCCCAGGACCCCGGCCGTCGGCTTCTACCCCGGCGGCCACGATCAGGACTTCTGGCGCGCGCACCTGTCCGACGAGCTGGCCTGGCTCGATTCCTGAACCGCGCCTTGGGCTCTCACCCCCAGGTCAGCGGATCCAATGCGAGGTAGAACCGCAGCCGGTCCTCGTCTATCGCCGCCGGATAGTCCACTGCCAGGCCCGCCGCGTCGCCCTCGGCGAATCCCGGAAAGGTGTCGGCCGTATTGGCCAGCAACAACGCCAGGTCGGCATGGCGGTCCGCGAGTCCCAGCCGGCCCAGGTCGACGAACCCCGCGACGGTAAGCCGGTCCGGGTCGATCAGGATGTTCGGCAGGCACAGGTCGCCATGGCACACCACCTGATCGGCGGCCTCCTGGCGGCGACGCAGACCGGCCTCACGTTCGACGCGGGCGAGCAGTTCTCCGGGCGGGACGTCCCGGTCCTCGTCGCACAGGAACTCCGGGTTGACCGCACCCGCGGCGACGACCGAGCGGGCCCGGGCCAGCATGTCGTCCAGATCGCGCCGGTAGGGACACTCGTGGGCCGCGATGCCGTGCAGCGTGCGGACCGCCTCCACGATCGAGGGCCAGGCCGCCCGCAGAGCCGGTTCCGCGAGCCGATCCGCAGCGACGCCGCCGATGGCACTGGTGACCAGGACGGCACCGCCGTCCTCGGTGGCAGACCAGTCGATGATTTCCGGCACCGGAAGCCCGTGGTCGTGCGCCCAGGACACCCGGTCCCGTTCCGCGGCCAGATCGGCCGCTGCCGCGGGGCCGACCACCTTGGCGTACCTGGCACCGTCAGCGTCCCGGAACACACCGGCGCCGGATTCTCCCTGCGAGACGGGCTGCCAGTCGGTCATGTGTCAGCGGCGCAACCGGGCGACACCCAACACCGTCAGTACGCCCGCCAGACCCGCCAGCACCAACGCCAGCACCAACAGCGGCGACGAATAGCTGACCGCCGTGGTGACCGGCTCACCGTCCAATACGGGTGCCACCTCGATCGTCGTCGCCGCCGCCATCCAGCTCAGCACACAGCCCACGGCGGCAACGGCGGCCACCACGAGCTCGACGACGGCGCGACGCTTCACGGGGTGCGCTCCTCGACGAGTGGCGTCAGCACTTCCCGCAGCCGACGATGCTTGCGTGCCCAGGCCTGGGCCCCGCGACCGCCGGTGAGTTTCAGCCCGATGCCGGTGCGGCCCCGGGGCACCCCGGAGAGCTCACCGAGGGCCCGGTCGGACTGCCACTTCGGCGACTCGGAGCCCGACGCCTCGGGGTAAATCTTCACGATCTCATCGATCTTCAGGATCTCGGCGCCCTGGCGCAGGGTCTCGGCGGTCAGCTCAACCGAGGTGTGGATGCGCGCGGCCTTGATCTGGATGGCCACGAACGCCGACACCAATACCAGGAACAGGATCGGAATCCACAGGTCGTAGCCGTATCCGCCGGTCATCTGCAGAATCGCCATGCCGACACCGGCGAACGGCCCCAGCAAGAGCCACGCCCAGCTGGCCCCCTGCTCGTAGAACAGGACCTCGGCGGCAACTTTGTTCACCGGTTCACTCTCCATCGTCACCCCTCCGCTGCGACAGCGCGCTCAGGCCGGTACCCGCGATGAGCGGGAGCAGCGCGACCAGCACGAGAATATTGAGGCCGGTCAACAGCACCAGAACCACGATAGCCAGCGACAACGCCATCGCGGCGCGCCGGTAGCGCGGATCGGCGGAGCGACTCCGGCCGGCCAGGAAGGCCATGCCGAGGCCCGCGAGCACCGTGAGCACTCCCACCCACCGGTACAACGTCGCGTTCACGGGCGGGCTCGACGAGACTGCGAGCATTCCGCCGGCGATCAATAACACCGAGCCGACCAACCAGCAACTGAACCCGATGGTCGCGCGTCGCGACGGGGATGAGTGTGCAGACATTGTCGGGAAGCGTAGCGACTCAGCGGGTGAAGAAACCGTCGGCGTCCTTGCGGTAGAGCAGGTAGAGCCCGCCGGCGATCAAGACAGACCCGACGATTGCGGTGACCGCGTAACCCACCGCAGCCGCGTCCTGACGTTCGCCACTCAGCAGGCTGCCGATCGAGTGGAGCACCGAGATGATCCCGCCGCTGGTCAACAGGGTGCGAGCCCAGCGATACCCCTGCCGCATCAGCAACAGGAACGCCACCACGATCGAGGACAGCACCACCACGAACATCACCGAGAAGACGACCGTCATCGACTGTTGCACGCCCTTGCCGGAGCCGGTGAGTGCGTCGATCAGATACCCGACCACCATGAGCACCAGTGCGGCCGCCCACAACCAGAACCCGGTGTCGACGTCCTCGGGACGTCCGGTCGGGCTCGGTTGCTGTTCGGTCACCTGATCGGTCACGCGAGCCAGCTGGCCACGTCGGCCGCCCAATAGGTCAGCACGATGTCGGCACCGGCCCGCCGGATTCCGGTCAAGGACTCCAGGGCGGCGGCCTGCAGGTCGATCCAGCCATTGGCCGCAGCGGCGCAGATCATCGAGTATTCGCCCGAAATCTGGTACGCCGCAACGGGTACCGGTGAGATATCGGCAGCGGCGCGCACCACATCCAGGTAACTCATCGCGGGCTTGACCATCACCATGTCGGCGCCCTCGTCGATGTCGAGTTCCACCTCGTGCACGGCCTCGCGGATATTGCCCGGATCCTGTTGATAGGTGCGCCGATCGCCCTGCAAGCTCGACGACACCGCTTCCCGGAACGGGCCGTAGAACGCCGAGGCGAACTTGGCGGCATAGGCCAAGATGGCGACGTCGGCGTGTCCGGCGGCATCGAGGCCGTCGCGGATGGCGGCCACCTGACCGTCCATCATGCCGCTGGGACCCACCACGTGTGCACCCGACTCCGCTTGTGCCACAGCAAGTTCCACATAGCGCGTGTTGGTGGCGTCGTTATCGACCCGGCCCGCGGCATCCAGCACCCCACAGTGCCCGTGATCGGTGAACTCGTCGAGGCAGGTGTCGGCCATCAGCACCGTCGCGTCACCGAGGTCCTTGGCCAGATCGCGCAGGGCCACGTTGAGGATGCCGTCCGGATCGATGCCCACGGCACCGGTCGGATCCTTGTCCTCGTCGCGGGGCACGCCGAACAGCATCAACCCGCCCACACCGGCCGCCACCGCGTCGGCGGCCGCCTGGCGCAACGAATCCCTGGTGTGTTGCACCACGCCGGGCATCGAGGAGATCGGGCGCGGAGCGTCGATACCGTCAGCGACGAACATCGGCAGCACCAGATGCCGCGGCTCCAAAGAGGTTTGGGCCACCAGCCGACGCATCGCCGGCGTGGACCGCAGACGACGAGGACGATGCCTTGGAAAGGCCACAGATATCCCTCCTCCGATCCATCCTCGAAACGGCATTCCAGCAGGAGAAGTTCGAGTACGGCCCTGCCGGAATGCTGTTTCGGCGAAACTAGCGCCGGCGGCTCTTCTTGCGCGGCGGAGGCAGCGCCCCTTCGGCGCGCAGTCGAGCGGCATGCTCGGCAAGCGCATCAACCAGCGGTCCCACCGCGGCCGACTCGGGTTGGACATCCACCCGCAGGCCGAATTCCGCTGCGGTTTCAGCAGTTTTCGGTCCGATGCAGGCCACGATGGTCCGAGCGTGCGGCTTGCCGGCGATACCGACCAGGTTGCGCACCGTCGAGCTCGAGGTGAAGCAGACCGCGTCGAAGCCGCCGGTCTTGATCATCTCGCGGGTCTGCGCCGGCGGCGGAGCCGCCCGCACGGTGCGGTAGGCAGTGACGTCCTCGATCTCCCAGCCGCGCTCCCGCAGGCCCTCGGCCAGCGTCTCGGTGGCGATGTCGGCACGGGGCAGCAGCACCCGATTCACCGGATCGAAAACCTCGTCGAACGGCGGGAACTCATCGAGCAGGCCGAGCGAGGACTGCTCACCCGACGGCACCAGCTCGGGGTTGATACCGAACCCCCGCACCTTGTCGGCGGTGGCCTGCCCGACACAGGCGATCTTCACACCCGAGAACGCCCGCGCGTCCAAGCCGAACTCGTTGAACTTCTCCCAGACCGCACGCACGGCATTGGTCGAGGTGAACACGACCCACTGGAAACGACCGTCGACCAGGCCCTTGACCGCGCGCTCCATCTGCGCGGGGCTGCGCGGCGGTTCGACCGCGATGGTCGGCACCTCGATCGGCAGGGCGCCGTGGCCCACCAGCCGATCGCTCATCTCGCCGGCCTGATCCTTGGTGCGCGGCACCAGCACGGTCCAGCCGTACAGGGCGCGGCTCTCCCACCAGTTCAACTTGGCCCGGTTCGCCACGGTCTTGCCGATGGTGACGACCAGCGGACCGACCAGCGGCCCCGCCAGCTCACTTCCGGCCGGCTTCTCCAGCACCGCCTTGTCGGTCAGCCCACCGAGGGTGGCCTCCACCGAGCGCTGCTGGCAGGTGGTACCGCTCGCGGTCACCACCGCAGGAGTGTTCTCCGACAGACCGAACTCGATCAGGGTGCGGGCGGCATCCGGCAGGTGCGACGCGGTCGCGTGCAGGATCAGCGGCCCGGGTGCGGCGGCCAGGGCCGCCCAGTCCACGTCACCGCGGACATCGGCCACGGTGTGCGACGACCCGAGCGGCAGGCCCGCGTAGGTGGGCACAGCACTCGTGGCGGGCAATCCGGGGACGATCTCGAAGTTCATGTGGGATTTGGCCAGTGCACCGATCTCGGTGATGACGGCGTCCACCGACAGCGGGTCACCGGCGACCAGGCGCACCACGTCGTAGCCGTGGCGGGCCTCGGAGATCAGTGTCTTGGCCACCTCGGCGGGATCGCCGAGAGCCGGACGGATCTCGGGCCCACCCGCGATGATGGCGGCTTGTCCGGCGTCGGGCGCTCCGGCGGCGTCGCCACCGGCGGCGGCGTCGGCCTTGGTCGGCTCAGCCGGGGCCGGGCCGGATGCCGGTGGCAGCTCGGTGCCGATCAGGGCCAGTACGGCCTCTGGGACGTCGGGATCGGTGAACACCAACTCGGCGTGCGCCAACACTGTTTGCGCCCGTGCCGTCAGCAGCCCCGGGTCTCCCGGGCCTGAGCCCACAAATGTGATGCGGCCGGGCTTCGCCTTGCGACCTCGCATGGTCATTCTTCACTCCCGCGCTCTACCAACAGCTCGCGTGCACCCAGCTCGAAAAGCTCCGCGGCCACCGAGACACCCAAGTCGGCGGCCCGTTCGGGAGTTCCGATACCGGACGCACGGATCACGTCGGATCCGTCCAGCGTCGCTACGCAGCCGCGCAACGACAGCTCCTCGAAGACATTGCCGTCCTCATCGATCGACTCGACCACTTCTGCGATCGCGCCCACCGGTGCGGAACAGCCCGCCTCCAGTTCGGCGAGCAGGGTCCGTTCGGCGGTGACCGCGGCGCGCGTGTCGGTGTCATCCAACTCCGACAGCACCGAAATCAGCTCGGTGTCGCCGGAGCGGCACTCCACCGCGAGCGCACCTTGAGCCGGCGCTGGCAACATCTGCACCGGCTCGAGCGACTCGGTGACTGCATCGAGACGTCCGATGCGGGCCAGACCCGCACGGGCGACCACGATGGCGTCGAGATCGCCGCTCGTAACCCTGTTCAACCTGGTATCTAGGTTGCCTCGTAGGGGGCGGATTTCCAAACCGAGACCCAGTGCTCTAAGCTGCGCGGCCCGTCGCGCACTCGACGTGCCGATCACAGACCCGGGCGGCAACTCGCCGAGCACCATTCCGTCGCGCGCCACCAGCGCGTCACGGGAGTCCTCACGCCGCGGGACGGCGGCGATCACGAACCGCTCGTCACGTGCGGTGGGCAAATCTTTGTAGGAGTGCACTGCCATGTCCACCCGGCCGTCGTGGATCGCCTCCCGCAGCGCCGCGGTGAAGACCCCGACGCCGATTTCGGCGATGGGACCTTGGTTACGGTCGCCCTCGGTCGAGATGATCACCAACTCGCAGGGGTGACCTGCGGCCCGCAAAGCGTCCCTGATGGTGCCGGCCTGCGTGGTCGCCAGCAGGCTACCCCGGGTGCCGATCCGGATTACCGTATCGCGCGTTTCTACCAAGCTCTACTCAGACTTATCGAGATCTGTTGTCATAAAGGGCAATTCGCTGGCCGCCACAGCTTCGACGGCCTGCGGGTCGAGTTCGAACAGCTCCCGCAGAGCCTCTGCGTAGCTGTCCCCGCCAGGTGCGCTGGCGAGTTGTTTCACCCGCACCGTGGGTGCGTGCAAAAGTTTGTCGACGACGCGGCGGACCGTCTTGGCCACCTCGTCGCGGTATGCCGCCTCGAGTTCGGGCAGCCGGTTGTCCAGGCGCAGCAACTCGGCCTCCACCACGTCGGCGGCGCGTTGCCGCAGCGCGGTAACGGTCGGGGTGACCTCGGCCATCCGCTGACCCGCCAGGTAGTTGGCAACCTCGGTGGCGACGATCGTGCGGGCCGCATCGGCATCGGTCGCCGCGGCCCGCGCCGACGGCTCCCGCTGAATCCGGTCCATGTCGACGACCCAGACACCGGGTAACCCGGAAACCGCCGGATCGACGTCGCGGGGCATTCCGAGGTCACAGATGACCAGCTGACGATCACCGGCCGCGGCGTTGCGCTGCGCCAGCGCGTGGTGCACGTCGGCCAGGGAGACCACCGGCCGTACCGCCCCGGTGCTGCTGACCACGACATCGGAATCGGCCAGGGCTTCCGCGAGATTGTCCAAGGAGAAGGGCTGCGCCTGCACGCCCTGCTCAGTCAGGTTCGCGGCGAGGCGCTGGGCCCGCGGCAGCGAGCGATTCACCACGTGAACCCGTTCGATTCCGGCCCGCACCAGATGTGCGCCGGCCAGGGCGCCCATCGAGCCCGCGCCGATGACGGCTGCGGTGCGCCCGGCGAGCCCACCGGTGAGTTTGGTCTCGGCCATGCCGAGGGCGACCGACACGACGGATGCACCCGCGGCGTCGATCCCGGTCTCGGAGTGCACGCGCTTACCGACATTGAGTGCGCGCTGGGCCAGCTCGTGCAGGGTGCGCCCGACGGTCTGGTGCTCCTCGGCCGACGAATAGGCACGCCGCACCTGCCCCAGCACCTGGGCTTCACCGATGACGGCCGAATCCAGGCCGCTGGTCACCGCGAACAGATGCTCGACGGCGGCCTCGGCGTAGCGCACGTAGGCGTATTTCGTGAGGTCGTTCAGCGACATGCCGGAGTGCTCCGAGAGCACCTGCCCGATGATCGAGAGGCCGCCGTGGAAGGCCTCGACCACGGCATAGATCTCGACGCGGTTGCACGTGGACAGGACCATTGCCTCGGTGACCAACGAGGATCGAAGGACCTCGTCGATGATCTTGGCCTGATCGGATTCGTCAGTGCTCAACTGCTCGAGAACAGACACCGGCGCGCTGCGGTGCGAAACCCCGAATAGCAGCACACTCACGGCTTCATCACCACGTCACCAAGGTAATCGTTTCCTGCCCGCCCACCAAATTTCATCTCGGTGCGATGTCGGCCCGAAGCGCCTGCTCGTCGACTTCCCAATAGCTGTGCTGGGTCCCGTTCAGCAAAACCACCGGCAGCAGATCGCCGAACCGGGCCCTCAAGGTCGCGTCCCCGGCGGCGGCAGCGGCATCGACGTCGGTGTTCACCAGGTCGAAGTCCAGTTCTTCGCGCAACGCGGCCAGCTGCCGGGCCGCCTGCTCAC
The DNA here is from genome assembly GCF_055419505.1 of Mycobacterium sp. IDUB_9. NCBI lineage: Bacteria > Bacillati > Actinomycetota > Actinomycetes > Mycobacteriales > Mycobacteriaceae > Mycobacterium > Mycobacterium sp. IDUB_9. Next base: position 39,593 of record NZ_JBVAXU010000001.1, read on the forward strand.
ACATGCTGCAGCCCGTTCGGGTCAGCAACGTCACAGTGGTTCGACCGCCGGTACCCGCCTGCTCGCCCTCCACACCGCCAGTATCCCGGCCGGGTGACTTAGGGTGAAAACGTGCCCGAATCCGGTAGTGCCGATGCGCTCGAACAGGAGCTTGCCGCCGAGGCCAGCGCCGAACTCGCTGTGACCGAGCTCGAGCCCGACACCGGAACCGCGACGACGCCGGCGCCGCCGCCCGATCTGACGGCCGCAGCGTTCTTCGACGTCGACAACACCCTGGTGCACGGGTCGTCATTGGTGCACTTCGCCCGCGGCCTGGCCGCCCGCAAGTACTTCACCTACGGCGACGTACTCGGGTTCGTCTATGCGCAGGCCAAGTTCCAGCTCACCGGCAAGGAGAACAGCGACGACGTGGCGGCCGGGCGGACCAAGGCCCTGGCCTTCATCGAGGGCCGCTCGACAGCCGAACTCGTCGAACTCGGCGAGGAGATCTACGACCAGATCATCGCCGACAAGATCTGGCCGGGCACCCGGGCGCTGGCCCAGATGCACCTGGACGCCGGTCAGCAGGTTTGGCTGGTCACCGCGACTCCCTACGAACTGGCCGCGACGATCGCCAAGCGTCTGGGGCTGACAGGGGCATTGGGAACAGTCGCCGAATCGGTCGACGGGGTGTTCACCGGCCGGTTGGTCGGGGACATCCTGCACGGCACCGGCAAGGCTCACGCCGTGCGGTCCCTGGCCATCCGCGAAGGTCTCAACCTGCGCCGGTGCACCGCCTATTCGGACAGCTTCAACGACGTACCGATGCTGTCGCTGGTCGGCACCGCGGTGGCGATCAACCCCGACGCCGCGCTACGCGATGTGGCCAGGGAGCGCGGCTGGGAGATCCGCGACTTCCGCACCGCACGCAAGGCTGCGCGCATCGGGGTGCCGTCCGCATTGGCGCTCGGCGCGCTGGGCGGCGCGCTGGCCGCTGCCGCCTCACGCCGACACGACATTCGCTGACCTGACAGGCCGCGTTATAAGCTTCGGCGGGCCGCTCCAGCGGCTCGGCAGTCAGGCACGTTTGTGCGCACCGCGCACCGCATACCGAACAGCGCAGGGAATATGAGCATCGCCGCAAACATCATCGGGACTCACTACCGGTACCCCGACTACTTCGAGGTCGGCCGGGAAAAGGTCCGTGAGTTCGCCAGCGCGGTCAAGGATGACCATCCGGCGCTCTACGACGCCGAGGCCGCCAAAGAATACGGCCACGACTCCGTGGTGGCGTCGGTGACGTTCCTCGCAGTGGCCGGCCGGCGGGTCCAGCTTGAGCTGTTCGACAAGTTCGACATTCCGATCAACCTCGAGCGCGTCCTGCACCGCGACCAGAAGCTGATCTTCCACCGGCCGATCCTGGTCGGCGACAAGCTGTGGTTCGACTCATACCTGGACTCGGTCATCGAGTCGCACGGCACCGTGATCGCCGAGGTCCGGGCCGAGGTGACCGACGACGACGGCAACCCGGTTGCCACCAGCATCGTCACCATGCTCGGCGAGGCCGCCATCGACGAGGCCGACGAGATCAGTTCACAGATCGCCGCGGCACGCGACGCCGCCATCGCCAAGATGGTTGCCGGGCAAAAGTCCGGCGCCTGATTTTTCCTTGCGACATTTCCCGCGAGCAGACACAAAACTGCCCTTTTTCACATGGAAATGGGCAGTTTTGTTGGGGCCCCTCCCGCTTGCGGGGGACTGCTCGCGGAAAAGGGTGAGCGAAAAACTCAGCCGAAGAACATGTTTCGGCGACCGGCCAGCAGCTGATACAGCGTGTGCTGGATGGTCTCGCGGACCTGATCGGTCAGCTCGAACGTGATCATCGGATCGTCGGCGGCGGTCTCGTCGTAGTCGACCGTCTCGATCGGCTCACCGAACTGGATGTGCCACTTCGACGGCAACGGCACCAGGCCGAGCGGGCCGGCCAGCGGGAACAGCGGGGTCACCGGGAAGTACGGCAGACCGAGCAACCGGGCCAGCAGCTTCACGTCGGCCATCATCGGGTAGATCTCCTCCGAGCCCACTATCGAGCACGGCACGATCGGCGCCTGGGCTCGCAGCGCTGCGGAAACGAAGCCGCCACGGCCGAACCGCTGCAGCTTGTAGCGATCTTTGAAGTTCTTGCCCAGCCCCTTGAAGCCCTCCGGGAACACCGCGGTGAGCTCACCGTTGGCCAGCAGCCGGTGCGCGTCGGTGCTGCAGGCGACGGTGTGCCCCGCCTTGCGCGCGGCCTGCCCGACCATCGGCAGGTCGAACACCAGATCGGCGGCCAGCAGACGCAGATCCCGGTGCGCGGGGTGGTGATCGTGTACGGCCACCTGGGTCATCAACCCGTCGAAGGGCAGCACCCCGGCGTGGTTGGCCACCACGAGCGCGGCCCCGCTCTCGGGCAGGTTCTCGATACCGGACACCTCGACCCGGAACCAGGACCGGAAAAACGTTCGCAGCAAAGGCAAGAAGATTGCGTTGGTGAGGTGCGGGTCGAACCCGAACTCGTCCACCGAGTACTCACCGGTCATCCGGGTGCGGACGAATTCCGAGACGGCGGCTATGCCCTTGACGAGTTCGCTGGGGCCTTCGTCGACAGTCGACTGACCCGACGCGCTGCTGCGGTGCTGATCGATCTCACGGACCACCGCGGCGATCTGCTCGGCCGAGGCACGGCTTCCCGGATCGGCCAGGACAGAAGGATGCCTGCGGGCGCTGTCGGACCGGGCCGCCGCTCGGCGCGCAGCCGAGGAACGATTCGAGTTCCCATGTAGCGGAATGACTTTCGCTTTTGATTCGCCCGCCACGTCGATACCTTCTCCCACCCCGGATAGAGCCAGTACTAATGTCCCAAACGCTGCGCCACCCCCACGGCGCGACTCTCCATTGAGCGTACCCATCGCGGATCGAGTATCGGTGTCAATCCACGACCTCGGACGTAGTCGTCGAATGCCTCGACGGTCGTCCACTTGGGACTGTAGCCCAGAACCCTGTGCATCCGCGTAGTGTCCATGACCCGGCCGTAGCTCAGATAGTTCATCTGATCGCGGTCGAGTTCGGTGTAACGCGTTGCGCGACTGAGTGAATTGATCGCCGACAACGCCCCACGCGGGACCGGGAGCCGGATCCGTCCGGAGCGCCGGATCGCCTGGCTCATCATGATGATGCCGGAGGCGCCGACGTTGAACGTGCCCGCCTTGCCGGCCATCGTCGCACGCTCGAGCGCACCGAGGGCGTCCTGTTCGTGCAGCAGTTGCAGCCGCGCGTCATGTCCGACGACCGACGGAACCACCGGCCCGGCCAGATACCGCGAGAGTGCGGTGTCCATCGCGGGCCCGATCATGTTGGCCAGCCGCAGGATGGTCAGGTCGATGTCCGGACGGCGCCGGGCCAGGCCGCGCGCGTAGCCCTCCATGTCGATGCTGTCGCGAGCGAACCCGTCACCCGGCGGACGCCGAGCGCTGCTCTCCTCGCTGAACATCACCGGATCGCGCGGGGACGCGCCGTACACCTCAGAGGTGGACTTGAGCACGACCCGACGGACCGACGGTGTCTTCTGGCAGGCGGCGAACAACTGGATGGCGCCCATCACGTTGAGTTCCTTCAACGTGGCGGGGCCTCCGGACCGCGGCGCATAGGATGCCGCCGCGGCATGCACGACGGTGTCCACATTCCCGTTTCGGATCACCTTGGCGATAAACGGGTTGCGGATGTCCGCGCGGACGAACTCCGCGCGTCCCATCCGACGCATCAGATCCTTGCTCGGCACCACCGCATCGACGGCGATGATGTGCTCGATCGCCGGGTTCTGCGCCAGCCTGGCGATCAGGTAACCACCGAGAAACCGGCACGCACCCGTGACCAGAACTACTTTCGGAGCGGGTGACGCATCTGCGGACTGTCCCGCACCGGAAGTGTCCGAACCAGATCCGGGGACTCCCGTAGGGCGTCCCCCCGAACGACCATCAGAATCCATCGGCTCAGCCTAGCGGCCGCAGCAGTTGGCTACTTGCCGAGTTTTCTACGCTGCACCCGGGTACGGCGAAGCAGCTTGCGGTGCTTCTTCTTCGACATACGCTTACGCCGCTTCTTGATGACTGAGCCCATAAACCCTGGTGTCTCCGCTACTGACGCTGATGATTGACCTGGTTACTTTACCCGGGACGGTCACCGAAACGGAAAACGCCAGCCTGCTCTGGGCGCTCAGCCCGTACGGCCGCGCCCTCGACCCGGATTGTCAGCCGGCGTCGAAGTACGAAGACTCCAGCAGATCGTGGACTGCCTTGGCGTGGACCCGGAACGATCGGCCCACTCGAACCGCAGGCAGTTCACCGTTGTGCACCAACCGGTACACCGTCATCTTCGAGACCCTCATCAGGCTCGCCACTTCGGCGACCGTCAGAAATTGAGCTCGAGGCTGACCGTCGCCAGCATCCCGCGCCGATGGCCCGTTCATAGACGTCATCGCAACCCAATCAATCAGGCACGGGCAGTTCCAGCGGCTTCCCCACCGCTGGCACCGACCCGCGCATACATAGGGAGAATAGCGTGGCGGGTGGGGTTACTGCGACGGGTGTGGGCTAATCAGTTGGAATTAATCTAATTACTCAGATGTAATTCCGAGCTGCTCAGAGCGCGTTTTCGCGGCCAGAACGGCGTTGGACACGGCACCCCGCAATCCCCCGCGCTCCAGTTCCCGCAGCCCAGCGGCGGTGGTGCCGGCCGGCGAGGTCACCATGGCCCGCAATCGCGCCGGTGTGGTGTCCAGCGCGGCGCCTCCGGCCGCGTTCACCTCATCGAGACGCTCCAGCAGCATTGCCGCCGAGCCTGCCATCGTCTGGACCGCCAGATCGGTGGCCACCGCACGCGACAGACCCGCTTCCACGCCCGCATCCACCAGAGCCTCGACCATCAGGAAGAAGTACGCCGGCCCCGACCCGGACACCGCGGTCACCGCGTCCAGCTGCGACTCACTCACCGTGAGCACGCCGCCGACCGCATCGAAGATCGACGAGACCTCCTTGAGCTGCTCGGCAGTCGCGAACCGGCCCGCCGCCAAGGCGCTCACCCCGCCGCCGACCACGATCGGGGAGTTGGGCATCACGCGGATGACCGGAGACCCGGCCGGCAGCTTGTTCTCGTAGTAAGACGTGCTGACGCCGGCCGCGATGCTGACGAACACCTGCTCGGCGGTGTCGGAATCGGCACGCGCCACCGCGTCGGCGATCTCGTCGATCACATTCGCGACGTCGCTCGGCTTGACCGCGACCACCACGTAGGCGGCGTTGTCGGCGGCATCGGCGACCGAGGTCACCAGCACCGAGTACTTTTCCGACAGGTACTTGGCCCGGTCCGGGTACTTCTCCGCGACCACCATGTCCTTGACCTGCCTGCCAGCCCTCAACAGCCCCGACAGCAGCGCCTCGCCCATGCTTCCGCCGCCGATTATCGCGATTCTCGACATGGGCGACAGCATTCCATGTCGAGACGTCAGGACGCTGCAGGCACCATCGCCAGCTGCCGCGTCTGCACGATGATCCGGCCCTCGCAGTCGACGACGATGTGATCCTCGTCGAACCAGTCCTGGCCGATCTGCACCGAGGTGCACATCACCCGCAGCCAGCCATCGGCCGGCAATGCCCGCAGATAGGCCGTCAATTGGACCGTGGGCGCCCAACCGGTGCGTTCCACGGCGAAAGTCACCGGAGCCGACACATCGCCGCACAGGAGCGCGAACAGCACGTCGGGAGCCACCCCCTTCGGACGCACCCAGTACTCGAACACCGGCGGCCCACCATCGGAACGCGGACCCATGGTGTGCAGGGCCGGCCGGATGTCGCAGCCGTGCGCCAGGTGCACGACGTGCTCCATCGGATGCCCGGGGCCGATCGGCTCCAGCCCAGGTGGCGGTTCGGGCGTCATCAGCGGCACCACGGGGTTGAACGACAGCAGCGGAGGCACGTGATGCTCCGGCTCACCGAGGGTGACCGACACCGTCACCGCGGTTCGGTCCCCCTGCCGGAGCTCGACGTCCACCAGACCGATCCGGCGGCCCCGCTTCCGCACCGTGGTGACCACCTGCATCGGACCGGGATCCGGCGCCCACAGGAAATTTCCGGAGACCGCCAGGGGCTGAGCGGACGTGCCCAGCTCGGTGCGGGCGGCGTTGGCGCACAGCGCGAGCATGGCGCCGCCGTGCACCTTGGGCCCGATCGTCCAATGCTCGTTGAGCTCGCCGTGATAGACGCCGTCGCCGGCCGACGTCAGTGCCATGGCATCGGTGAACAGGGTGGAACCGGTCATGTGCGTCCTTTGCAGCCGGGGCGTGGATGGGATCGAGCTCAGCGCAACAGGTGTGTGCGGGCGAACTGCAACGACTCGGTCAGCAGCGCCTCGCGTTCGGACGCCGTCCTGGCCGCCGAGGTGGTGACCTCGAGGACGACGTGGCCGGAGAAATCGCCCGCCGCCAGCATCTGGCACACCTCGGCGGTGGGCTGAGTGCCGCGGCCCGGGACCAGATGCTCGTCGGTGGATGCGCCCTTGCCGTCGCACAGATGCAGGTGCACCAGACCGTCGCCCATACGCCGGGCCATGTCCATCGCATCGGTGCCTGCCGTCGCGGTATGGCTCAGATCGAGCGTGTAGTGCGCATGATCGCCGTCCAGCGGGTCATACGACGGCGCGAAAGCGGAGATGCCCGGGCCCGGCCTGCCACCGCGCTTGCGCATCCGCTCGATCGACGTGCCGCCCGCCCCGAAAAACCGGTCGGCGCGGAACGGGAACATGTTCTCCACCGCCACCAGGACCTCGCTGTCGGCCTCCAACTGGGCCACCTGCTCGCTGAACCCCTCGGCGTAGCGGCGCTGCCAGCGGAACGGTGGATGCACGACGACGGTCTGCGCACCCAACTCCTCGGCGGCACGGACGCTGCGTTCCAGCTTCGGGATCGGGTTGGAACCCCACACCCGCTGTGAGATCAGCAGACAGGGCGCGTGCACCGACAACACCGGCACGCCGTAGTGCGCCGACATCTTGGCGACGGCCTCGACATCTTGGCTGACCGACTCCGCCCACACCATCAGCTCGACACCGTCGTAGCCGAGGCGGGCGGCGTACTCGAACGCGGCCTCCGTCCTCAGCGGGTAGACCGAGGCGGTGGACAGACCGATCTTGATGGCTGGGCGCACGACCTAATTGTGTACTGAGGCCCTATCGCTCCTCGCGTGCGCGGTGGCTGTTTCGCTCCTCGCGTGCGCAGTGGCTGATTTGCTCCTCGCGTGCGCGGCAGCCTAACTCGCCTGCAGCAGTGCCAACGGCCCGAAGGTCACCAGCGCTCCGACCGCCACCGCGGTCAGCGTGCTGCCGATGTCCTCGGTCTTGCGAACCACCCGCACGCCACCGGCCAGGCCGAGGATGACCAGCACCCCGAGCACCAGCGCGACGATGGTGTTCCACTTCCACAGCTGATCGAAGGCGACGAAAAGGCCGGCGCCGAAGGCCACCGCGATCACGCACTGACCGACGATCCACAGCCCGCGAACCAGCGGGGAGGCCGGAAGCTGCTCCTCGTCGAATTCGTCGTGCTCGTCGAAGTCGTCGACGCCCTGCGACAGGTCCTCGTCGTGGTCGAGATCGATGCCGTCACGGCCCCGGGAACGCCGCGCCTGCTCATCGGCCACGGACCCTCCGCCGAACAACGGCCCGAGTGACGAGTACGAACGATCTCCGTAATCGTCGCCGTAGTCGTCGCCCGCGTAGTCGTCGTACACGGTGTCGTCGACAGAATCCACGCCGTGCAGGTCGTGGTCATCGGGCTCGACCAACGCCTCGGCCGGCCCTGCCGCGGCATCCGCGTCAAGGTCGTAGAGGGGATCCGGGCTCATCCGCTCGGCACCGGTCCCCGACGGTCGGTAGTCACGCGCCGCCTTTTTGGGCTGCCCGCGGCGGGGACGCGGCCGGAACTCGACAGGCTCGGGGTCGGCATCGCGCGCGGCCAGGTGCGCGTCGTAGTCGTCCTCGGCCTCGCCGCGCACCACGTCGGGTTCGGCCGGCCTGATGGGCGGCTTGACTCGTGGGGGCCGGGGACCGCCGTTGCGGACCCGCGGCTCTTCGCGGGGCTCGCGGGGCTCGCGGGGCTCGTCCAGGATGGGCGCCACGACGGCGGTGTCGACCAGTGGGTCAGGCGCGGGAACCGGCGTATCGAGGAGTTCGTCCTCCATGTCATCGGTGATGACGGGGATCTCGCCGGTGAGCTCGGCGACCGTCACCGAGTCGCTGTTACCGCGCCGACGCCGACGGCGACCGCCCACCGGGGGTGCCCCGATCGTCCCGTTCTTTGCCAGCAACTCCGCGACCGAGATCGGTCGGGTGCCGGTTGGGCTGTTCTCTGGTCCTGTCATACCGTCATACCTATGTTGCCTTTGGGGCTAGCTTTTCCTTAACGTCCGGCGTCCCGCGCGTACGTCTCTACCAAGGCTGTGCCGTCGGCCTCGCTGTCGAGTTTCCGCAGAATCAATCCCTCTCGCAACGCCCAGGGGCAAATGTCGACGGAATCGATCTCCAGTGCTCGCATACTAGCCTCAGCTACCAAAGCACCGGCCACGATCTGTGGTGCCCTCTCGGCACTCACCCCTTCCAGTTCGGCACGGTCAGCCGCTGTCATCCTAGAGATGAAAGCTATGAGCTGTCTTAATCCGGCAGCGGTGAGGGTCCGCTTGACCCGTGGGCCTGCGCCCGACGGGGCCGCCCCGGTGAGTCGGGCCAGCGATCGGAAGGTCTTGGACGTGGCCACCGCGAGGTCCGGGTTCCCGGCCCGGCGCATGGTCGTACCGGCATCGGCGAGCTCGGTGGCCAGCCAGTCCCGCAGCATCGCGACCCGGCGCCGCCCAGGTGGGTCTTCGGCCAACCACTCCCTGGTCAGCCGGCCGGCGCCCAGGGGCAGCGACATTGCCACCTCGGGCTCCTCGTCGACCCCGGAAGACAGTTCCAGCGAGCCCCCGCCGATGTCGATGTTGATGATGCGGCCCGCGCTCCAGCCGTACCAGCGGCGCACCGCCAGGAACGTCAGGCGGGATTCGTCGACGCCGCTCAGCACGCCCAGGGAAACCCCGGTCTCAGCCCGAACCCTGGCCAGGACCTCCTCGGAGTTGGTGGCGTCGCGCACCGCCGAGGTGGCAAACGCCATCAATTCGGAACAACCCGAGCTGGTGGCGATTTTGGCGAACTCGTCCACCGTGGCCACCAGGCTGTCGGCGCCCTTGCGGGTCAGTTTGCCGGAGCTGTCGATCGCCTCGGCGAGTCGCAGCGCCGCCTTGGTGGAGCTCATCGGGGTCGGGTGTCCCCCACGGCGCGCATCCACCACGAGGAGATGAACCGTGTTACTCCCGACATCGAGCACGCCTAGCCGCACTGGACCAACCTAACCGCAGGCGACCAGCGCTCCGTGGCCGGACCTCCCCGAATCCGCGAGATGCGCCCGCCCAGGCTGTCTGACTTCCCACCGCCGGTAGTGCCGCGGTTGGGAAATGCGTTCCGCCGTATGCGAGTACCGTTTGCGCCGTGACAGATTTGCATCCCGGCGAAGTCGAACTCGACTTTGCCCGCGAATGGGTGGAGTTCTATGACCCGGAGGACGCGACCCACCTGATCGCGGCCGACATGACGTGGTTGTTGTCCCGCTGGACGTGTGTCTTCGGCACACCGGCCTGCAAGGGCACCGTCGAGGGCCGCCCGGACGACGGCTGCTGCTCGCATGGCGCGTTCCTCTCTGATGACGACGATCGGGCCCGGCTCGACGACGCGGTCAAACAGCTGACCGACGACGACTGGGAGTTCCGGGAGAAGGGCCTGGGCCGCAAGGGCTACCTGGAAGACGACGAGTACGACGGCAAGCCCAATCTGCGCACCCGAAAGTACAAGGGGGCGTGCATCTTCCTGAACCGGCCAGGTTTCCCCGGCGGCATCGGATGTGCGCTGCACAGCAAGGCCCTCAAGCTCGGTGTCGAGCCGCTGACCATGAAGCCCGACGTGTGCTGGCAGTTGCCGATCCGGCGCAGCCAGGAATGGATCACCCGGCCCGACGACACGCAGATCCTGCGAACGGTCATCACCGAATACGACCGGCGCGGCTGGGGCGAGGGCGGTGCCGACCTGCACTGGTACTGCACCGGTGATCCCGCCGCCCATGTCGGCGCCCGCCCGGTGTTCGAGTCCTACGGCCCCGAGCTCACCGCGGTGCTCGGCGAGAAGGCCTACGCCGAGTTGGCCGCGATGTGCCGGCGGCGCAGCGCCCTGGGTTTGGTCGCCGTGCATCCGGCCACCCGCGCCGCCGAGTAGCGCGGGGTTCAGCCCTCCAGCTTGTACCCGAGGCCACGCACGGTGACCAGGTGCACCGGGTTGGCCGGGTCGGACTCGATCTTGGAACGCAGCCGTTTGACATGCACGTCAAGGGTTTTGGTGTCACCCACATAGTCGGCGCCCCACACCCGGTCGATGAGCTGGCCACGGGTGAGCACCCGGCCACTGTTGCGCATCAGGTACTCGAGCAGGTCGAACTCCTTGAGCGGCAACGTGATCTGTTCCCCGTTGACACTGACGACATGCCGCTCGACGTCCATTCGGACCGGGCCGGCCTCCAGCACGCCGTCACCGATCGCGCCGTCATCGGTGTCGGAGCCGCGGCGCAGCACCGCCCGGATCCGCGCGATCAGCTCGCGGGCCGAATACGGCTTGGTGACATAGTCATCGGCACCCAACTCGAGGCCGACAACCTTGTCGATCTCACTGTCACGCGCGGTGACCATGATCACCGGCACGCTGGATCGGGCACGCAGTTGCTTACAGACGTCGGTACCGCTCATCCCCGGCAGCATCAGGTCCAGCAGGACGATATCGGCGCCGGAGCGCTCGAACTCGGCCAGTGCGGAGGGACCATCCGCCACGACGGTGGCCTCGAAGCCTTCCTTGCGGAGCAGGAATGCCAGGGGATCGGCCAGCGACTCCTCGTCTTCAACGATCAACACGCTGGTCATTGGTCTCGCTAGTCCTCTCGGTCGTCTGAGTCGCCTGTGGACTCATCGGTTTCGGGATAGGCCGGAATCGACAGGGTGAATGTCGACCCGGTGCCCGGCTGACTCCACAGCCGGATGGTTCCGTTGTGGTTGGCGGCCACATGTTTGACGATCGCCAGGCCCAGCCCGGTGCCGCCGGTGGCGCGCGACCGGGCCTTGTCGACCCGGAAGAACCGCTCGAAGACCCGTTCCTGATCGGCCTTGGCGATTCCGATTCCGCGGTCGGTGACCGCGATCTCGACACTGCCGCCCCGCCGGCGCCGGCTGACGGATATGCCGGATCCGTTGGGCGAGTAAGCAATTGCATTGGACACCAGATTGGCGATGGCGGTCACGAGCAAGGTCTGGTCACCCAGCACCCGGAAGCCGGTCGGGGCGTCGGTGGTGATCGAGATGTCGGCCTTGTCGGCGGCCACCTTGTGCCGCGACAGCGCCTCGGACACCACGGTGTCGACGTCGACGGCCCCCAGATCGGGCAACCGCTCGGCACCCTGCAGCCGGGACAGTTCGATCAGCTCGCCGACCATGTCGGCCAGGCGCAGCGATTCGGCCACCATCTTGTCGGAGAAGCGACGCACCATGTCCGGGTCGTCGGCGGAGGCCTGCAGCGCCTCGGCGAGCACCCGCATGGCGCCCACCGGAGTTTTGAGCTCATGACTGACGTTGGCGACAAAGTCGCGCCGAGTGGCTTCCATCCGGGCGTGCTCGGACTGGTCGTCGGCGTAGACGACGGCGAAACGGCCGTCTTCGGCGGACAGCGGCCGCACCCAGCCGCGCACCGATATCCCCGAGCGTCCGGGGTGCGGCAACTTGCGTGGCGACAGATCGACGTCGATGGGCTGGCCGGTGGCGAACACCTGCTCGGCTGCGCGCCAGGCTCGGTCGTCGAGCAGACGGTCACGCACCACGCCCAGCTCGGTGGCGCGGTCGTTGGCGTAGACGACGTCGTTGAACGAGTCGACCACGACGATGCCGTTGGGCGCTGCGGACACGATGTGCTGCAGCATCTGCGACACCGTCAGGCCGGCCTCATCAGCCTCGCGCTGCTGCCGCTTGGCCACGATTCGAGGGGCGACCACGGCGGCCACCCCCGCACCGACGATCAGCGCGAGCAACGACACGACCACCGTCAGCAGTAACGCCGACACCAAGCTCACGCGAAAATCGTACGCACACGGTGAACGTCATCGGTGCAACGTGCGGCCAAAACGGGACAAGTCACACCGACAAATACAGGAGTTCGGCTCTCGTTAACCCTCGGTAACCTGCTGTTTGCCCGCAAGCCCGAGTGTCCAGCGAACTATTTCTTGGCGCCTTGCGCGGCGACGGCGGCGGCCCCGGCAGCGGCGGCCTCGGGGTCGAGGTATTCACCACCCGCCACCAGCGGCTTGAGGTTCTCGTCGAGGTCATAGCGCAGCGGGATGCCGGTCGGGATGTTCAGGCCGACGACCTCCTCGTCGGACATCCCGTCGAGGTACTTGACCAGCGCACGCAGCGAGTTGCCGTGGGCGGCGATCAGGACGGTCTTGCCGGATTTGATGTCCGGCACGATGGCCTGCTCGAAGTACGGCACGAACCGCGCCACCACGTCGGCCAGGCATTCGGTCAGCGGGCCGCCGCCGATGTCGGCGTAGCGCGGGTCGGCGTCCTGACTGAACTCGCTGCCCTTCTCGATCGCTGGGGGCGGGGTGTCGTAGCTGCGCCGCCACGCCATGAACTGCTCTTCGCCGTACTTCTCCTTGGTCGCGGCCTTGTCCAGGCCCTGCAGCGCACCGTAGTGCCGCTCGTTGAGTCGCCAGTCGCGATGCACCGGGATCCAGTGCCGGTCGGCGGCGTCCAGCGCCAGGTTGGCGGTGGTGATCGCGCGGCGCAGCAGCGACGTGTAGACCACGTCGGGCAGTACGTCGTTCTCGACCAGCAGCTTGCCGCCGCGGACCGCCTCGGTGCGGCCCTTGTCGGTGAGGTCGACGTCGACCCATCCGGTGAATAGGTTCTTCTGGTTCCAGTCGCTCTCACCGTGGCGGAGCAGGATCAGCGTCGGCATGCGAGTGATCTTCTCACGAGCGCCGTCACCGCGGCCGAGCGTGGGTGCTGTGCACGTATCCGGGCGAATCCGTCTGCACGAGGCCCACGCTCACACCTGAACCTCAGCACAATCAGTCGTCGATCAGGTGCTCGAACGCCTCCAAGTTCTTCAGCGATTCGCCCCGCGAGACCCGCCACTCCCACTCTTTCTGGATCGACGAGCGGAAACCGAGTTCCAGCAAGGTGTTGAAGTCGGAGTCGACGGCTTCGAGCACCTGCCCGAGCACCCGGTCGATCTCGTCGGCGGTGACCGCTTCCAGCGCCATCCGGCCGACGAGGTAGATGTCGCCGACGTTGTCGAGGGTGTAGGCGACGCCGTAGAGCCTGCGGTTGCGTTTGAGCAGGAACCGGTAGACGCCTTCGAAGTTTTCGTCGGGCTTGCGGCACACGAACGCCTCTACCCGCACCGAGTGCTCGCCGATGCTCAGGATGGTGTTGGTCTTGAGCTTCCGTTCCCCCGGGAGCTCCACCACGATGCCGGGCAGCCCGCCGCGGGCGCCCTCGTGCCGGTGGTAGACCAGCTCGTGCTCTTCGAGGGTGTCGACGATCAGCTGTTCGACACTCACGCCCGCACCCCGCGTCGCAGCGCGAACCGGCGTCCCGTACGGCGCGCGGACGGCCTGCGGTGCCGGGACCGGTAATCGCTCATCGCATGGGCGTAGCTGTTGAGCAGCGCATCGACGGTGTGCGCCCAGGAGAACTGCGCGGCGTGGGCCGCGGCGGCCAGGCGCAACGGACCCGGGTCGCGCTGCAGTACGTCATCGATCGCAGCCGCCCAGTCGTCGACGTCGTGCCCGTCGACCAGGGCTCCGCTGACACCGTCGGCCACCGCGACCGGCAAACCGCCGACCGCGGCCGCCACCACCGGTGTCCCGCACGCCTGGGCCTCGATCGCGACCAGGCCGAATGATTCGGAGTAGCTGGGCACCGCGACCAGATCGGCGGCGCGGTACACGTTGACCAACTGTTCGCGGGACTGCGGGGGCAGGAACGTCACCCGGTCGGTGATACCCAGATCGTCGGCAAGTCGAACCAAGGTGTCGGGCTCGGCCAGGCCACTGCCCGACGGCCCACCGGCGACGAGCACCCGGAGCCCGGGCAGTTTGGCGGCGGCACGCAACAGCACGTCGGGTGCCTTGAGCGGCTGGATCCGGCCCACGAACGCGACCACCTGCTCGTGCGGTGCAATGCCGAGCACTGCGCGTGCCGCGTCGCGATCACCCGGGGTGAAGGCATCCAGATCCACTCCCGGATGCACCACATCGATACGTCCCGGATCGGCGTGGTGAAGCGAAACCAATTGCTGCGCTTCATGTTCGGTGTTCACGATGAGGCGATCGGCCTCGTCGACCACCTGCTGCTCCCCCACCGCGCGCAGCGGTGGCTCAGGCGAATCACCGGCGGCCAGTGCGGCGTTCTTCACCGCGGCCAGGGTGTGCGCGGTGTGCACGAGCGGCACCGCCCAGCGGTCCCGGGCCAGCCAGCCGACCTGTCCGGACAGCCAGTAATGCGAGTGGACGACGTCGTAATAGCCGGGCTCGTGGGTTGCCTCGGCACGCAACACCCCCGCGGTGAACGCGCACAGCTGAGTCGGCAGGTCGTACTTGTCCAGGCCCTCGAACGGACCGGCCACCACGTTGCGCACCAACACCCCGGGCGCCACCGGCACCACCGGGGCATCCGACGACGAGGTGGCCCTGGTGAAAACCTCCACCTCGACGCCGCGCCGGGCCAGCTGCAACGCGGTCTGCAGCACGTAGACATTCATCCCGCCGGCGTCACCGGTACCCGGCTGCGCCAGCGGCGAGGTGTGTACGGATATCACCGCAACGCGGCGGGGAATCTCGAGGTCTGTGGCTAGACGCACAAAGACATGTCTACACCGCCGCCGATCGGCGGGTTTGAGCGCGCCGCATGGCGCCGATCGGATCCGCATACAGGCCGCCTAGCGAAACAATGCCGGCACTGGCCTCCTGAACCCGGTTGCCGAAGGCCGTCAGCCGGATATCACGGGGGCCCAGCACCGAGCGGCGCGTGACAGCGTCCTCCACGACGGGCAGGCCTTCGGGGTATTCGGTGAAGGCCTGGCCACCGAGCACCAGATCGTCGGGGTTGAGCAGATCGCGCAGCAACGCCACGGCCTCGCCGAGCACCCGGGCCCGGTCCGCCAGCAGCTCGCGGGCCTTCTCCCCGGATTCCGAACCGCCCTGCCGGGCTACGCGCAGCACCGTCGACAGCGTCGAGGACGGGCCGTCGGCCGGGACGATCCGCAGCTTGCGGGCCGCGTTGAGCACCGCTTCGTCACTCACGGTGGATTCCAGTTGCCCTGAACCGCCGAGCAATTCGGATTGCGCGGGCAGGCCCGCGATCGTGCCGGGCCCGCTGGCCGGGGAGTGCACGCGTCCGTCGATCGACAGCGCGTAGCCGACGGTCTCGCGGGCGTAGACGTAAAGGCTGGTCCGTGCCGGAGCGCCGGCGGACTCCGGGGAGGAACGCCGTCCCCCCAGCAGCAGTTCGGCGCCGGCCATCGCATCCACGTGCGAGGCGACCGACACCGGCAACGCCAGCGCTTCGGCGAGCACCGGGCCCACCGGGGCATCGACCCAGCCCAGCCGCGGATGATCGAGATACCCGGTGGCACTGTCGACGACGCCACCGGCGGCCACCCCGACCCACAGTGGACGACGACGGTGCCAGCGGCTCAGGTACCGGCGGGCGCTGGAGGCCAACGTGGCCAACGCCGCGGACTGGGATCCCGACGGGGTTGGCGTCTCGACCACGTCGAGAGTGCGACCGAACAGGTCGGTGGCGACGATGCTGGTGGTGCGCGCACCGATGTGGATGCCGAGCGTCAGGTAAGGCTCGTGGTTGACCTCGACGGGCACGCGGGGCCGTCCGATGGCCCCGGAAACCGCGAGATCGGCGCGCTCACGCAGGATTCCGGCTTCCAGAAGTGCAGTGACCTGACGGTTGACGGTCGCGATGCTCAACTGCGTGAGCTGTGCGATGGCATCCCTGGCGATGGGCCCGCGGGTGCGGATGGCACTGAAGACCGATGCCGCGGCGGCGTCGGGCACCTTCAGCGACGGGGCGACGATGTGCAGCAGCCGCGACTGCGGGTAGCGCGAGGCCGCCGACAGCGACCGGGCACCCGACGAAGCAGAGGAAGCCGAGGAGTTACTGGAGCGCTTCCGAAGGGGAGCGGCGATGGCGGTGGTCACGTGAATGGTCCTTACTGGTTGTCGGCTGGTGGGGAGAGACCACACCTGGCGACTCAGCAGGACGGGAAAACGGTGTCCGGGTTCAGTCAGGCGCGGCGGGGTGCGCAACAACAACACGCACGCCGCGCGAAGCGGGACTGGAGACTTCCGGACACACGAAGAACTTAGCACGCCATCTAATGTTGGGCAGATGACGACACCACAGTCAGACACGCGAGTGGCAGTGGTTACCGGCGCCAGCGCCGGAATCGGTGCCGCGACGGCCAGATCCCTTGCCGCCCTAGGTTTTCACGTTATCTGTGCGGCCCGTCGAGCTGATCGGGTCCAGGCGCTGGCCGAGGAGATCGGCGGCACCGCGATTGTGGCGGACGTCACTGACCAGGACGCCGTCGACGCCTTGGCGGCGCAGCTGAACCGGGTGGATGTGCTGGTGAACAACGCCGGCGGGGCCCGCGGGCTGGAATCCGTCCTGGACGCTGACCTGGAGCATTGGCAGTGGATGTGGGAAACCAACGTGCTGGGCACACTGCGGGTCTCCCGGGCGCTGCTACCCAAGCTCATCGCCTCCGGCGACGGGCTGATCGTCACCGTCACCTCGATCGCGGCATTCGAGACCTATGACGGCGGCTCGGGATACTCCGCGGCCAAACACGCCCAGGGCGCCCTGCACCGCACGCTGCGCGGCGAGCTTCTCGGAAAACCGGTGCGGCTCACCGAGATTGCACCGGGTGCGGTGGAGACCGAGTTCTCGCTGGTGCGCTTCGACGGAGACCAGGAGCGGGCCGACAACGTGTACCGCGGCATCACCCCGATGGTGGCCGAGGATGTCGCCGAGGTGATCGGGTTCGTCGCGTCGCGACCCTCACACGTCAATCTCGACCAGATCGTGATCCGTCCGCGTGATCAGGCGCCGCACGGAAGGTTCAATCGCCGGGTGTGATGCACCGAAGGTTCCTCGTCGTCGGCTGCTCGCCGATTTCGACATCACGGCTGCGCTTCTTCGCGGGTTAGCGACCCTCAAGTCGAAAACGGCGAACGGCTAACCGCCCGGCGTGGGCTTCGGCGGGGTCGTGGTCGTGGGCGTGCCGGACAATGTCGGAGCGTCCGTCGGCGTCGCCGGGGCCGATGCAGGCAGATTCGTGGGCGAATCCTGCGTGGACAGCGCCGACATGGACTTCCACTCGTTCCAGTCCACCGCCCAGTCCCAGATATCGCCGTCGGCGTAGGACAGCTCGATCCGGGTACCGGTCACCTCGACCGGATCCCCGTACATCGCGCTGTTGAAGTACTGCTGGGAGTTCTCCAGGTTCAGGTTGATGCAGCCGTTGGTCACGTTGGTGTTGCCCTGCGAACCGATGCTGTTCGGGTTGCAGTGGATGAACTCGCCGTTGTTGGAGATCCGCACCGCGAAACGTTCGTGCACATTGCTGTACCCGGCGGCGGGGTTGGTCATCCAGAAGTCCTCGTACTTCTCGGTGACCACGTGGATGCCGCTGCGCGTGACGTTGCGGTCCAGGTCGCCCTCCCCGTAGCTGCAGGCGAAGTCCATGATCACCGCGCCGGATCCGTCGAGCACCTGGATGCGGTGGCTGGAGGCCTCGGCCTTGACCACCTGGCGGCGTCCGATCTCGAAGTCGAGCGTCGAGTCGGCCGCACCGTAGGCACCGTCACCGAAGCTGACGCCGTACAGCGGCGCCTTGACGCTCACCTTGGTTCCGGTCGGGTAGTACTCCCGGGTGCGCCAGTGCACGCGCGAGCCCCCGGCCTCGTCGGGCAGCCATGCCCAACTGCCCTCTACGGACGGCGTGGTGGTCACCTGAAGCGCTTTTTCGACGGTCGCCCGGTACTTGTCGTCGATCGCGGCGTCGAACTGCAGGATGATCGGCGCGGCCACGCCGACAACCTGGCCGTCGGCAAGCTGGAACTGACCGTTGACCTGTTTCTGCGGGGCGACGGTGGAGAACTTGCCCTGTACGGACTCGGCCTTGCCGTCCTGCCCCACCACGGATCCCGCCCACGTGTAGGTGGATTCGTAGCCAAGCGGTTCGGTGGCAGTGAACGCCGTGCGGTCACTGTTGAATTTGCCGGCGACGACCTTGCCGTTGGCATTGGTCAGGCTGACGCGCTGGAACACACCGTTCTCGACCTTCACACCGACCGGCGCCGTCGGCAGCACGTCCTCGGAGTCGGCGGCAGGCTCGTAGGTCACCGTCGGCGCCGCGGTCCGCTCGGCCTCAGGGGCGGAGACGGACGATTCTCGCGAGCAGGCAGCCAACAGTCCGGCACCCACTCCGACGGTCAACACCGTCAGGGCACGCCGCCGATTGAACAACGGCGCATCCGCCTCTATATCACCGCCAGGGCTCACGTGGACCTAGGGTACTGATAGATCGCACCCAATCAGAATCGGTTCGGGGTGCAGCATGATCCCGAAGCGGTCCAAAACACCCGCCTGCACCGCTCTGGCCAGGGCAATCACATCGGCAGTGTTCGCCTCGCCACGATTGGTCAGAGCCAGGGCATGCTTGGTGGAAAGCCGCGCGGGAGCACCGTCACCGGGGTACCCCTTGCCGAACCCGGCGTGTTCGACGAGCCAGCCCGCCGCGAGCTTGACGCCGTCGGGCGCGGGGTAATGAGGCACCTGTCCGGCCGCCGCTTCCGGGTCAGCCCCGCCCGCCCGGACCGCCCGGCCCGCCCGGAACATGGCCTCGACCCGCTCGAACTCGGCCTGCGACACCACGGGGTTGGTGAAGAACGACCCGACGCTCCACGTGTCATGGTCTTGCGCGTCGAGCACCATCCCTTTGCCGGCACGCAACTGCAGCACGGCCTGGCGAACACGCATCGGGTCGGCCCGCTCCCCCGGTTCGACACCGAGCGCGGTGGCCAGTTCGCGGTAACGCAGCGGTGCACTTCGCCGGTCCGGGGCCCCATCCGCATTCAAGGCGAACTCGACTTCGAGCACGATGACGGCGTCGGAGCGTTTGAGGATGCTGGTGCGGTAGCCGAACTTGAGCTCTTCCGGTGCGGCCCAACGGACTTCACCCGTGCGCCGGTCGAGGAGCCGGACCCGGCTGATGGTGTCGGCGACCTCGGCCCCGTACGCACCCACGTTCTGCACCGGGGTGGCCCCGGCCGATCCCGGTATCCCGGACAGACATTCGAGCCCGCCCAGCCCGTGCTGCAGCGAGGCGACGACGACGTCGTCGAACACGGCGCCGGCCTCGGCGCGCACCAGGTCGCCCTCGACCGTGATCGCGGTGTTGGCCACGCGCACCACGGTGAGGTCCGGCATCGTGTCGGAGAGGTCGTCGGCCAGCACCACGTTGGATCCGCCGGCGAGCACCAGGATGGGGTCGGATACCGCCCGCAGGACATCGATGAGCTGATCGGTGCTGGTGCAGGTGAGCACCCTGCGCGCCACCGGACCGACCCGCAGCGTGGTCAGCGGGGCCAGCGCAACCGACTCGGCGATCGCGACACCGGCAACATACGAACTGACCACGGGCCGTAACGGTAGCCTGACCAGCTATGCCGCGATCATTCGACATGGCCACCGACTACGAAGCCGGCGTCGAACAGGTCCACCGGGCATTCGCCGACGAACGGTATTGGCTGGCACGGCTTGCCGATTCGGGGGCCGACCAAACCGCGCTCGACGCCCTGACCGTGACCGACGACGGCGATATCGAGGCGGCCACCACGCAGATCCTGCGCGCAGGCCGGCTGCCCGGGCTGGTGTCGCAGTTTCACCGCGGCGATCTACACATCCGGCGCGAGGAGCATTGGGAGCCGATCCGAGACGGCGTATCTCACGGCACGGTGCAGGGCTCCGTCACCGGGGCGCCGGTGTCCCTGTCCGGAACCGCGACGCTCGCCACGACCGGCGGCGGGTCCCGGCTGTCGGTGCACATCACGGTCGAGGTGAGAGTGCCGCTCGTCGGCGGCAAGATCGAGAGTTTCATCGGCGCGCAGCTGGTCGACCTGTTGACCGCCGAGCAACGGTTCACGTCGGTGTGGATCACCGATCGCGGCTGACCCCGCCGGTACCTTCGGTAGCCATGAGCCGCTCCCGGCAGTCGACGATGTCGTTCGACGCACCCGCCGAAACGATCTACGCCGTGTACGCAACCGGCGCGTACTGGCAGGCCCTGATGGACCGGTACGACGACCTGACGCCCGGAAAATCCGACATCACCGCCTTCAGCTCCGACGAGGGCGGGATCGCGGTCGAGTTCCGGCAGGTTCTGCCGCGCGCGGAGTTGCCCGCGATCCTGCGGTCGGTGATTCCGCTCGACCTCGCCATCACCCGTAAGCAGTATTTCGGCCCCTTCGATCCGAACGGCGCGAACGGCCACTACACCGCGTCGGTTTCACACGCACCGGGCCGGCTCGATGGCCGTTATGTGCTCACCGGGGTCTCAGCGGGCAGCCGACTGCAGGCCGAAAGCACGTGCAAGGTGCCGATGCCCCTGGTCGGGGGCAAGCTCGAAGACCTGGTCCTGCAGTCCGTAAACGACGTGTTCACCATCGAGGGGGCGTTCACCGCTGAATGGATCGCCGAGCACGTCTAGGCCCGTCGGGGCGGTCACCCGCGGCACCACCGGGTACAACCGGCTGCGCCGCAGCGACCGTTGGCTGGTGCACTCGCCGCGGGTGCGCAGCGTGTTGCGGGCCGCGGCCGATCCGCTCGTGGTCGACCTCGGGTACGGCGCGCTGCCGGTGACCACGCTCGAATTGGCGGCGCGGCTGCAATCGCTGCGTCCCGACGTGCGCGTCGTCGGCCTGGAGATCCACCCCGAACGCGTGGCCACCGCCCGGGCGATGGCCGGCGGCAGCGACGTGCACTTCGCCCTCGGCGGGTTCGAGTTGGCCGGGCTGCGTCCCGTGCTGGTGCGGGCGTTCAACGTGTTGCGTCAGTACCCGGTCGAGGCAGTGCCCGAAGCGTGGGCGACGATGTCGCGCCGGCTCGCTCCCGGTGGGCTGATCGTCGACGGAACGTGCGACGAGCTGGGCCGCAGATGCTGCTGGGTGCTGCTGGATGCCGACGGGCCGGTGAGCCTGACGCTGGCGTGCGACCCGTTCAGCATCGAGCGGCCGTCGGATCTGGCCGAACGGCTGCCCAAGGTGCTGATCCACCACAACGTCGAAGGACAGCCGGTCCACGCACTCCTGAGCGCCGCCGACCGGGCCTGGGCGAGTGCTGCCGGACACGGCGTGTTCGGCCCGCGGGTGCGCTGGCGGGCCATGGTGGATCTGTTGCGCGCAGACGGTTTCCCCGTCGCCGCGGCGCGCCGCCGGTTGCGTGACGGGGTGCTCACAGTCCCGTGGGCGGCCGTGGCGCCAGTAAGCTGAACCGCATGCGAATTGCCCTGGCGCAGATCGCCACCGGCACCGACCCGTCGTCGAATTTGGCCCTGGTCGATGAGTACACCCGGCGCGCCGCCGCCGACGGCGCCCGGTTGGTGTTGTTCCCCGAGGCCACGATGTGCCGGTTCGGGGTGCCACTGGGTCCCGTCGCCGAGGACCTCGACGGACCGTGGGCGAAGGCGGTGCGCGAGATCGCCGCACAGGCCGGGGTCGTCGTGGTGGCCGGGATGTTCGCCCCCAGCCAGGACGGGCGGGTCACCAACACCCTGATCGCGACCGGACCCGGGGTGGACGCGCACTACCACAAGATCCATCTCTACGACGCCTTCGGGTTCGCCGAATCACGCACTGTCGCACCGGGTTTCGAGCCGGTGACCATCACCGTCGACGGGGTCACCGTCGGCCTGACCACCTGCTACGACATCCGGTTCCCGGAGCTCTACGTGGAGCTGGCCCGGCGCGGCGCCCAGCTGATCACCGTGCACGCCTCGTGGGGATCCGGGCCCGGCAAGCTGGAGCAGTGGACCCTGCTGGCCCGGGCCCGGGCCCTGGACACCACCGGATTCATCGCCGCGGTGGACCAGGCCTATCCGGGTGATGAGATCGCCAAGGCCGGGCCGACGGGCGTCGGCGGCAGTCTGGTGACCTCCCCCACCGGGGAGGTTCTGGCCACGGCCGGCGGCGAGAGCGAGTTGCTGGTCTTCGACGTCGACCTCGATGCCGCCAACCAGGTCCGGGACACCATCGCGGTGCTGCAGAACCGCTCACAGTTCGCTCAGTTCGGTAAGGCACAATCGCTGGGGTGACCGATCCCTGGGCTCGCCCAACCGACCAGTCCCCGCCGGCGCCTTCGGCGGAGCAGCCACCGCAGCCGCCCCCGCCTGACCAGCCTCAGCAGCCTCAGCAGCCATCCCCCGACGCTCCGGCCCCGCAGGACACGTCGGCACTGGCGAAGGTCAAGAAGCTGCTGTCGGATCCGTTGTCGGTGGTGCTGGTCTTCGTGATCGTGGTGGCCCTGGTCGCCGCGGGTGTGCTCGGCGGCGAGCTGTATGCCCGCAGCCGGGCCGACAAGATCGTCGCCTCGATCGTGGGATGCATCGTTGATGACGGCGCCACGGCCTCATTCGACCCGCTGCCGCCATTCCTGATGCAGCACGTGACGGGGCACTACACGAACATCAACATCGAGACCGCGGGCAACCAGATCCGCGACGCCAAGGGCATGAAGGTCAAGCTGGGCATCGAGGATGTGCGCATCAAGGAGACCGCTGACGCCAGCGGCACCGTGGGCTCACTGGTCGCCGACATCACCTGGAACACCGACGGCATCCGCCAGACCGTGGCAGACATGGTCCAGTTGCCGTTCATCGGCTCGGCCATCTCCGATGTGCGGACCAATCCGTCCAACGGGACGATCGAGCTCAAGGGCATGCTCGGCACCATCACGGCCAAGCCCACGGTGGTCAACAAGGGCATCTCGCTGCAGATCGTCGACCTGAGCGCCATCGGCCTGTCCTGGCCGCGGGAGACCCTGCAGCCGATCCTGGACAAGTTCACCGCCCAGCTGACCGAGAACTACCCGATGGGGATCCACGCCGACAGCGTGCAGGTCACCGACAGCGGCGTGGTGGCGAAGTTCTCCACCACGAATGCGTCGATGCCCAAGGCCACCGAGGACCCCTGCTTCGACAAGCTCTAGGTTTCGGTGAGGCCGTCGAGCACTGCTCTGGTGCCCGACAGGCCGAGCCGGGTGGCCCCGGCGTCGAGCATCGCCACGGCCGCCTCGGCAGTGCGGATGCCGCCGCTCGCCTTGACGCCGATACCGTCGCCCACCGCGCGCGCCATCAGTTCGACGGCGCGGGCGGAGGCGCCTCCGCTGGGATGGAAGCCGGTGGAGGTTTTGACGAAGTCGGCCCCGGCGCCCACGGCGGCCCGGCAGACGTCCTGCAGCAACGCCTCGCCGGCGAACTCCAGCAGCGCCGCGGATTCGACGATGACCTTGAGCGTGGAACCGGGTACGGCAGCGCGCACCGCGGCGACCTCGGCGGCGGTGATCTCCAGGTCACCGGCCAGCGCGGCCCCGACGTCGATCACCATGTCGATCTCGGCGGCGCCCGCAGTCACGGCCAGTTGCGATTCGCGGGCCTTGATCTCGGCCAGGTGTTTGCCCGACGGGAAGCCGGACACCGCCGCCACTGCCAGGCCGGACGGGGCGACCCCGGCCGCGGCAGCCACCAGCGTCGGGGACACGCACACCGAGAACACCCCGAGGTCGGCGCCCTCGGCCACCAGTTTCGCGACGTCGGCCACGGTGGCCTCCGGCTTGAGCAGGGTGTGATCGACCAGGGCGGCTACCTGTGCACGGGTGTAACTGCCCATCAGAACGGTTCCTCGCTGCCGCCGGGATTGCACCCGCTGGCCAGCAGCACCTCGCGGGCGACCTCGGGCCGCCACGGCTCCAGATTCCAGCTGGTCTTACCGGGTTCGGCGAGTTCGGCGAACGTCCAGTGGCACAGGAACTGCTCACGCATCCCGGGGAGGTCGGCATCTGGGGACTGTGCCAGCACCTCGGCCCAGGCCTGGTCGGCCTCTGCGGCGCTGCCCGGCTGGTGGGTCAGCGCCCGGGCGGCGTCAGTGGGATAGACGCGCAGGCTGGACAGGTCGCCCCATTTGGCCCATTCGACGTGATCGACATAGACGTGGTCCGTGGAGCCCGGGACAGGGTCGGCAGCAGCGGCGGGGGCCCAGGTCAGTGCCGCGCCCAGCGCGAGACATACCGCGCCGAGCGCGGCCGGCGACGAACGCATCGGGTCAGCGCGACTTTCCCTGGATCTCGAGCAGTTTGGGCCGCACGTCGACGAGATAGACGCCGGTGGCGCAGGCGGAGATGACGGCGCCGAAGTCGCGCAGCAGCACCGCCAGCAGCAGGCCCACCCCGAGGATGGCCAGCCATACCGGCTTGGTCAGCTTGCCGGTAGCGGTATAGGCATCGGGGCGCTGCACAGCAGCGTGTACGAGGGCGTAGACACCCACGCAGAAGACGACGACGACGAGCGCAAAGACAATGACGCCCGCAAGGTTGGCGAGTTGCACCTCACCAGCCTATGCGGGCGTCATCATCAGCGTCGAGCGGCGGGCGTTGCGCCCGCCCTCAACACCGTTACTACTTCTGGGTGACCTTCTTGGCCGGAGCGGCCGTGGTCTTCTTGGCGGCCGGGGTGGCAGCCTTCTTGGCCGGAGCAGCCGGGGCCTTCTTGGCGGGAGCCTTCTTGGCGGGGGCGGCAGCAGCGGGCGCTTCCGCCTTCTTCTTCGGCAGCTCGACGCCGACCAGCTTGGCGGCACGCTCGCCGACCGCGCGGGTCTGGGTCGCCACGGTGCCCAGGGCATCCTGCGTCAGCTCGACGGCCTGGTCGGTGTAGCCCTCGACGCGGCTGGCGGCTTCTTCGATGGCCGGCTGGTTACGCAGGCGCTCGAGGGCGGCCTCGCCGCGCTCGACCAGCTTGTTGTAGGTCGCGGTGGCCTGATCGGCGTAGCCCTCGGCGGCCTTGCGCAGCTCGTCGGAGTTCAGCTTCTCGCGCAGCTCACCGAACTGGGCGGGCAGCTCTTCCTGCAGCTTGTTCAGGCGGGCACGGCTCTCCTCGACACGGGCCTCCGCGTCGGTGCGGGCATCCTCGGCACGCTCACGCAGGCTGGCGACGATCTCGTTGACCGTGGCCAGGGCCAGGTCGGCAGCGCCGACGGCGGCCAACAGCGGGGCCTTGAGGTCTTCGATGGTGGGCTGAGTCTTCTCGGTCATGCGAATTCCTTTCTCTCAGGTGGGCTTTTCGTGCGGATGGTTATCGGTCAGCGGGTGAGGTGTCAGTCGTCGTCTCAGATGTCTGCTCCTCACCTGCTTCGGCTTCGTTCTGCTGCCGGAACGATGTGTAGATGTCGAGCAGCACCTGCTTTTGCCGCTCGGTGATCCCCACGTCGTTGACGATGGCGTCGCGGACCTCGCTGGGCTCGCTGGGCTCCAAGATCCCGGCACGCACATAGAGGACTTCCGCGGACACCCGAAGTGCCTTCGCGATCTGGTTGAGCACGTCGGCGGACGGTTTCCGCAATCCCCGTTCGATCTGGCTCAGGTAGGGATTGCTGACGCCGGCCTTCTCGGCCAGCTGCCGAACCGATACCTGCGCCGCCTCACGCTGGGCCCGGATGAAGCTTCCGATGTCCTGCGCAGCGTTGGAGACGACAGCCGCGAGATTTTCGTCTTGCGCCATGTCATTCCCCTCGTAGGCCGTGTATCCGTTAACGACGAAATTCACGCTACGACGGGGTGCTAACTTTTGCAAGCACTAGTTAGCGCAGGTCAGAAGAGTAGTTGGGCTATCGAGTAGATGATCAGGCCCGCCAACGACCCCACCACGGTGCCGTTGATCCGGATGAACTGCAGGTCACGACCCACATGGAGCTCGATCCGGCGGCTCGCCTCGTCGGCATCCCACCGTTCGATGGTCTCGGTGATGATTGCTGTGATCTCGGTCCCATACTCGGCGACCAGGTGTTTTGCCCCCCGGACGATCCAGCTGTCGACCTTGTCGCGTAGCTCGGCATCGTCACGCAGCGACTCCCCGATGCGCATCACCGAGTCAGCGATCCGGGTACGCAGCGCCGACGACGGGTCGTCCACCGACTCGAGGATGATCCGCTTCGCCGCCGCCCACGCGGTTTCGGCCGCCCGCGTCACCTCGTCGCGGCCCATGATCTGTTCCTTGACGTTCTCGGCGCGCTGGATCGTCGCCTCGTCGTTCTGCAAGTCGTCGGCGAACTCGAACAGGAACCGGGTGGCCGAGCGACGCAGCTCGTGGTCGGGATTACGGCGCACCTTGTCGGTGAAGTCCATCAGCTCCCGGTGGATCCGGTCACCGACCAGATGGTCCACCCAGCGCGGCGACCAGGTCGGCGAATCCCGCTCGATCACCCGCTCGATCACCTCACCGGAGTTCAGCGACCACTGGAACGCCCGGTCGCACAACAGCTGGATCAGCGCTTCCTGACGGCCCTCCTGCAGAAGTGTGGACAGCACCCGGCCGATCGGCGGGCCCCATTTGGGCTCGGCGATGCGTTTGACGATCATCCGGTCCAGTACGTGCTGGACGTCTTCGTCGCGCAGCATCTCGACCCCGACCCGCAGCACGGTCGACGCCTCGGCGGCCACCCGCTCGGCATGCGGACGGTCACACAGCCATTTGCCCAACCGGCCCGCCACCTGGGCATCGTGCAGTTTGGTCGCGATCACCTCGGGAGACATGAAGTTCTCCCGGACGAACATGCCCAAACCCTCGCCCAGCTGGTCCTTCTTGCGCTTGATGATGGCCGTGTGCGGGATCGGCAGACCCAGCGGATGCTTGAACAACGCGGTCACGGCGAACCAGTCGGCAAGTGCGCCGACCATGCCCGCCTCGGCTGCCGCGCGCACATATCCGATCCATGGCGCCGCACCCAGCCCTGCCGCGCCCCGCGACTGCGCCCACGTGCACAAAAGAAAGATCACGGTTGCGCCGACCAGGAAGCTCAGCGCAACCAGCTTCATTCTCCGCAAACCCCGTTGGCGTTCGGCGTCGGCAGCGCTGTCCGCACCGGCCAGCGTCTCGGCAAAACTCTGCCGCGGGCCGGCAAGCGCGCGGACTCCCGCGTCGGTTCGATGTGCCACGTTTCCATCTTGCGCTATCCCGGCGACTGACGGTCTGACCCTGGAGCCGGTATCCGCAGATTCGCCGTAGTATCAAGTGGAACTAGGGAATGGGACTACTGCGACTGTGGCACAGACTCCGCCGGTGACGGTGAAGACCGATGGACGCAAACGGCGCTGGCACCAGCACAAGGTGGAGCGGCGCAACGAATTGGTAGACGGCACCCTGGAAGCAATCCGGAGCCGGGGCAGCAACGTCAGCATGGACGAGATCGCTGCCGAGATCGGCGTGTCCAAGACCGTGCTGTACCGCTATTTCGTCGACAAGAACGATCTCACCACCGCCGTCATGATGCGGTTCGCCCAGACCACCCTGATCCCGAATATGGCTTCGGCCCTGTCCTCGAACCTCGACGGGTTCGACCTGACCCGCGAGATCATCAAGGTCTACGTGGAAACCGTTGCGGCCGAGCCAGAGATCTATCCGTTCGTGATGGCCAACAACTCAGCCAGCAAGAGCAAGGCCGTCGCCGATTCCGAGCAGATCATCGCGCGCATGCTGGCCGTGATGCTGCGCCGCCGGATGGCCCAGGCCGGCATGGACACCCGCGGCGCCGAGGCGTGGGCGTTCCACACCGTCGGCGGGGTCCAGCTGGCCACCCACTCGTGGATGTCGAACCCGCGGATGACCGCCGATGACCTGATCGATTACCTCACCATGCTGTCCTGGAACGCACTGTGCGGCATCGTCGAAGTCGGCGGCTCGCTGGAGAAGTTCAACTCACTGCCGCACCCGTCACCGGTTTTACCGCCGCAACTGCTTGACTGAACGGGTGACCGACAAGGACCTGCCTACGCTGTGGACCCACGAACCACATGACCAACTGGTTTTTCGTCCGGGCGACCAGGTTGCGCGCATCGACGCCAACGGCACTCCGGGATTCCGGGGCAACAAGAGCGATGCGCCCACCCTGCAGACCGAACGCAATCTGAGGTTGGCCTCGCTGCAGGAAATGCTCTACGCCCGTTCCAAGAGCGGTGACGACAACCGCTCGATTCTGCTGATCCTGCAGGGAATGGACACCGCCGGCAAGGGCGGCATCGTCAAACATGTTGTGGGAGCGGCGAATCCGCAAGGCATCCGGTACACCAGCTTCGGCAAGCCGACCGAGGACGAGCGCGCCCACCACTACCTGTGGCGGATTCGCAACGCCCTTCCGCCGGCCGGGCACATCGGGGTGTTCGACCGTTCCCACTACGAGGACGTGCTGATCGTCCGCGTGCACAACCTGGTACCGCCGGACGTCTGGGGCGCCCGCTACGACGAGATCAACGCCTTCGAACGCGAATTGGTCGACGCCGGCACCACATTGGTGAAGGTGGCCATGTTCGTCTCACTCGCCGAGCAGAAGGAACGCCTGGCCGAGCGGCTCGAACGGCCCGAGAAGTACTGGAAATACAACCCGGCCGACATCGACGAGCGACTGCTGTGGCCCAAGTACCAGGAGGCCTACCAGGCCATGCTGGAGAAGACGTCGACCGACTACGCGCCGTGGCACATCGTGCCGTGTGACAGGAAGTGGTACAGCCGGCTCGCCATCACCGAACTGCTCATCGAGGCCCTCAAGGGTCTCAACATGTCGTGGCCGCCGGCGGACTTCGACGTCGAGGTGGAGAAGAAGCGGCTGGCGGACGCCTGAGTTCGCTCGGGTCTGGTTGCGCCGAGAATGAATCCAGGCCCAAGAATCGGGTTGATCCTGTCTCTGGGTGCAATTTCGCGGTGACAGCGCACGCTCCAAATACCTCAGGCGCTTCGGATCTGGGATCCGAAGCGCCTGAGGTGAAAGAGCGAAACTACTTGACCAGCGTGAACTGGCCGATGTTGGTGATGCCGCGACGGAAGAAGTCGGCGCAACCGGTCAGGTACTTCATGTACCGGTCGTAGACCTCCTGGCCCTGCATGGCGATGGCCTCGTCCTTCTTGGCTTCGAGGTTGGCCGCCCACATGTCCAGCGTCCGCGCGTAGTGCGGCCGCAGCAGGTGGGTGCGCTCCAGCTTGAAGCCCGAGCCGTCGGCCAGCTTCTCGATGTCCTCGACCGCAGGCAGCTGCCCACCGGGGAAGATCTCCTCGCCGATGAACTTCATGAACTTCAGGTCGCTGATCGTCAGCTTGATGTTGTTCTCACGGAAGAACTGCTGGGTGTGCGCCAGGATCGTGTGCAGCAGCATCCGGCCGCCGTTCTCCGGCAGGATGCTGTAGGCCCGCTCGAAGAACACCGGGTAACGCTCCTGCTTGAACGCCTCGAACGCGCCGATCGACACGATGCGGTCGACGGGCTCGTTGAACTCTTCCCAGCCCTGCATCCGGATCTCGATGCTGCGGTTGGTGTCGATCTTGGCGAGCCGCTCACGGGCATACTCCGACTGAGCCTTGCTCAGCGTGATGCCGATGACGTTGACATCGAACTTGGTGACGGCGCGCTCCAGCGCGCCACCCCAGCCACAGCCGATGTCGAGCAGCGTCATGCCCGGCTTGAGGTCGAGCTTGCCCAGCGCGAGGTCGAACTTGGCGTTCTGCGACTCCTCGAGGTTCATGTCCTCGCGCTCGTAGTAACCGCAGGTGTAACCCATGGTCGGACCGAGCCACAGGGCGAAGAACTCATTCGAGATGTCGTAGATCGACTGCGACTCCTCGTAGTACGGAGCAAGATCGGACTCGACGTTAGACATACGAAAAATTACCTCTTTGCGTTTCTGCTGCTGACGACCGTTGGGTTTGGGGCCGACATACGTTCTTACATGCAGACTCTATTGAGCGAGCCGGCAGGCCCTACTGTGGGTAGACTAGCTAAGCCTCGGCCATAGTGCCAGCGCGGCCCTTCTCAGTACTTGTAGAAGCCCTGGCCCGATTTCTTGCCCAGCTGTCCCGCCTCCACCATGCGCAACAGGAGCGGTGGCGCGGCGTACAAAGGCTCTTTGAACTCGTCAAACATCTTGTCGGCGATGAGCTTCAGGGTGTCCAATCCGACCAGATCGGACAGCCGCAGCGGCCCCATCGGATGCGACAGCCCGGCCACCACTGCTTTGTCGACATCTTCGATTGTGGCAAAGCCACCCTCGACCATCCGGACCGCTGCCAGGAGGTAGGGAACCAGCAACGCGTTGACCACAAAACCGGACCGGTCAGAACAACGGACAACCTGTTTTCCGAGAACCGTGCCGGCGAATTCCTCGACGCGCGCCGACGCGGCTTCCGAGGTCACCAGGGTGCCGACCAATTCGACCAGCGGCAACACCGGAACCGGGTTGAAAAAGTGCAGGCCAAGGACCCTGGCAGGATTCTGTGTAGCTGCTGCGAGTTTCATGATCGGGATGCTCGAGGTGTTGGAGGCGAGCACCGCGTCGGGGTCGGTGATCACGCGATCCAGGTCGGCGAAGATCTTCGCCTTGACGTTCTCGTCTTCGATCACGGCCTCGATGACCAGTTGCCGGTCGGCCAGATCGTCGATCGTGGTGGTGAACTTCAGCTTGTCCAGCGCGGCGTCCTTCTCCCGCTCCGTGACCTTGCCCGAGCTGACGGCACGCTCGAGCGATTTGGTGATGCGGTTACGGCCCGCGGTGACCAGTGCGTCGGTGGTCTCGAACACCAGCACGTCGACGCCGGCTCGTGCGGACACCTCGGCGATACCCGCGCCCATCTGGCCGGCACCGATCACACCTACTCGTTCAATTTGATTGCTCACTACTTCACTTTCTCAGTACGCGGATACGCAACAGGCCCCGCCCAAGAATTCTGAGCGGGGCCCGTGCTGTCAAGCCGTGTCAGTACCGCGAGCAGTCCCCCGCAAGCGGGAGGTGCCCCCAACAAAACTGGCGGTTTCGGGGCCGAAATCGGCAGGTTTGTGTCTGCTCGACGGAATTAGTGGAACTGACCCTCTTCGGTGGAACCGGCCAGGGCGGTGGTCGAGCTGGTCGGGTCGACGGTGGTGGCGATCCGGTCGAAGTAGCCGGCGCCGACCTCGCGCTGGTGCTTCGTGGCGGTGTAACCGCGCTCCTCGGCGGCGAACTCGCGCTCCTGCAGCTCGACGTAGGCCTTCATCTGCTCGCGGGCGTAGCCGTGGGCCAGGTCGAACATCGAGTAGTTGAGGGCGTGGAAGCCGGCCAGCGTGATGAACTGGAACTTGAAGCCCATCGCGCCCAGCTCGCGCTGGAACTTGGCGATGGTGTCGTCGTCCAGGTGCTGCTTCCAGTTGAACGACGGCGAGCAGTTGTAGGACAGCATCTGGTCCGGGAATTCGCTCTTGACGCCCTCGGCGAACTTCTTCGCGAGCTCGAGGTCCGGGGTGCCGGTCTCCATCCAGATGAGATCCGAGTACGGCGCGTAGGCCTTCGCACGGGCGATGCAGGGCTCGAGGCCGTTCTGCACGCGGTAGAAGCCTTCCTTGGTGCGCTCACCGGTGATGAACGGACGGTCCCGCTCGTCGACGTCGGAGGTGATCAGCGTGGCGGCCTCGGCGTCGGTCCGGGCGATGACCAGCGTGGGCACGTCGGCGACGTCAGCGGCCAGACGGGCCGAGGTCAGGGTGCGGACGTGCTGCTGGGTCGGGATCAGCACCTTGCCACCGAGGTGGCCGCACTTCTTCTCCGAGGCCAGCTGGTCTTCCCAGTGCGAGCCCGCGACGCCGGCGGCGATCATGGCCTTCTGGAGCTCGTAGACGTTGAGCGCACCACCGAAGCCGGCCTCACCGTCGGCGACGATCGGGGCGAGCCAGTTCTCGACCGAGGTGTCGCCCTCGACCTTGGCGATCTGGTCGGCACGCATCAGCGCGTTGTTGATGCGGCGGACCACCTGCGGCACCGAGTTGGCCGGGTACAGGCTCTGGTCGGGGTAGGTGTGGCCGGACAGGTTGGCGTCGCCGGCGACCTGCCACCCGGACAGGTAGATGGCCTTCAGGCCGGCACGCACCTGCTGGACGGCCTGGTTGCCGGTCAGCGCGCCGAGCGCGTTGACGAAGTCCATGTCGTGCAGCTGCTCCCACAGCACCTCGGAGCCGCGGCGGGCGAGGGTGTTCTCCTCGACGA
The DNA here is from genome assembly GCF_055419505.1 of Mycobacterium sp. IDUB_9. NCBI lineage: Bacteria > Bacillati > Actinomycetota > Actinomycetes > Mycobacteriales > Mycobacteriaceae > Mycobacterium > Mycobacterium sp. IDUB_9. The sequence goes on from NZ_JBVAXU010000001.1 coordinate 72,121, forward strand.
CGGAGCCCTGCAGGGCAACCACGTCGGCCGGGGTGTAGGTACGGGTGATGCCCTTCCAGCGGGGGTTGTGATCCCAGTCGTGCTGGATCTGCTCCGGTGACTTGGGGGTGCCCACGGTCGACATAGGACTGCTCCTTCGGTTGTTAAGTCCGCTTGTTCGGCCACTGGGCGCCTTCAACTTGTTAACGCCGAGCAGCTTCACTCTTGTGCTCACACGACGATGGCACAGCACATATCCGCAGGTCCACCCGTTTCATCTGCCAATTTTCGCCAAAGCGCCAGGCTAACTTGCAAAGGTTGCGAAGAAATATGATGGCTGTACCGGTTCAGAAGCTACCGACGGGTAGCCCAAAGGCGCAGGTCAGTACGCTCGTACTGTTAAACCTGGCGGGGTCAGAGCGAGAACAGTGAGGCGATCGCTTTTGTCTCGTCGCCGACGGCATATGTGAGCGTTCTAACAGTGCGGTCGGTGAGCTCTTCGCCGAATTTGTCGGTCGATCCGGCCGGGTGGACGTGCGACAGGATCTCGAGTTTCTCGCCGAGGGCCACCGCGGCATCGTGCTCGATGGTCACCCGCAGCGGCTTCTCCAGCAGCTCGGGGTGGGAGTACAGGTAGTCCTCGATCACCGTCCAGTACACCGAGTTGTTCATGTGGTCGAACAGGTCGATGTCGGACACCCGCACCGGGTATTCGCGGATCTCCGCGGCATCCTCACGGCTGCCGGCCTTCAGGTAGGACTTCCAGCGCAGCCGGGACTCGTCGGTGGTGCGGCGCAGACCGGACAGAAAGTCGTCAGAGATGCGGGAAGGCCCCTGCGTCTCCCGATTGATGTGGATCCAGAACGCCTCGGACTCCATCAGTCCGCCCTTGCGCCCGTCGATACGCACCCGCATCTCGCACCACCGGTTGGACGTTCCCGAACACCACCGCCGCATCCGCAGGATGTCGCCGCCGATGATGGGCCGGATCAGATCGATCATCGTGCGCCGCACGATCCACGCGGGATGGACGTCTTCGTAGCCCATCTCCCGCAGTTGGTCCTGGCCGATGTCCTGAATGTGTCGGCAGGCGCCGTCGAAGCGCAGCCGCCCGTCGCGGTCGACATCGGCCATCCGCAGCGGCCATTCCCGGTCGAAGACGTCGGGATGGGGATCGGGCACCGGCATCATCACCTTGTTCAGCCCGGTGGTCGAATTCTGCGCGGTACCCGCCATGATCATCTCCAGTCGCTATCGCCTGAGCCGATCATGCCAGGCAGCCCGATACTGCCAGTAGTAGCCGAACTGCTAAGAATGCAAAGGCCGTCTTCACATTCTTGTTAGGCTGTTTGACGTGGCAAAAACGTTCGTCGGGTCACGCGTGCGGCAACTGCGGAGCGAGCGTGGATTCAGCCAGGCGGCGCTGGCCCAGATGCTGGAGATCTCCCCCAGTTACCTCAATCAGATCGAGCACGACGTGCGGCCGCTCACCGTGGCGGTGCTGCTGCGCATCACCGAGGTTTTCGGGGTGGACGCGACGTTCTTCGCGCCGCACGACGACACCCGACTGGTCGCCGAGATGCGCGAGGTGGCGATGGACCGCGACCTCGGCGCCGACATGGATGTCGCCGAAGTCGCCGACATGGTGGCGGCCTACCCGAATTTCGCCCGGGCGATGGTCAACCTGCACCGTCGGTATCGCTTGACCACCACGCAATTGGCGGCCGCCACCGAGGACCGCTACTCCGACGGCAGCGGCAGCGGTTCGATCACCATGCCGCACGAGGAAGTGCGGGACTACTTCTACCAACGGCAGAACTACCTGCATCAGCTCGATGCCGCCGCCGAAGATCTGACCGCCAAGATCCGGATGCACCGCGGTGATCTCGCCGGCGAGCTGGCCAACCGGCTGACCACCGAGCATGGGGTACGGATCGTGCGACGCATCGATCTGGGCGACACCGTGCTGCACCGCTACGACCCGGCCACCAAGACCCTGGAGATGGGCAATCATCTCTCCCGGGGCCAGCAGGTGTTCAAGATGGCGGCCGAACTGGCCTTCCTGGAATTCGGCGATCTCATCGACAAGATGGTCGACGAGGGCATGTTCACCAGCGTCGAATCCCGCACCCTGGCTCGGCTCGGGCTGGCCAACTACTTCGCCGCGGCGACCGTGCTCCCCTACCGCCAATTCCACGATGTCGCCGAGAATTTCCGCTATGACGTGGAGCGGCTGTCGGCGTTCTACTCGGTGAGCTACGAGACCATCGCACACCGGCTTTCCACCCTGCAGCGCCCTTCGATGCGGGGTGTGCCGTTCTCCTTCGTCCGAGTCGACCGCGCCGGAAATATGTCAAAGCGCCAGTCCGCCACCGGCTTTCACTTTTCATCTTCTGGCGGCACCTGCCCGCTGTGGAACGTCTACGAGACATTCGGCAATCCCGGCAAGATCGGCGTGCAGATCGCCCAGATGCCCGACGGCCGCAACTACATGTGGGTGGCTCGCACCGTGGAGCGTCGCGCCTCACGCTACGGCCAGCCCGGAAAGACCTTCGCGATCGGCCTGGGATGTGAACTGCGCCATGCACACCGGCTGGTGTACTCCGAAGGCCTCGATCTCTCCGGCGAGGTGGCAACGCCCATCGGCTCCGGTTGCCGCGTGTGCGAACGCGACAACTGCCCGCAACGCGCGTTCCCCGCGCTCGGTAAGGCCCTGGACCTCAACGAACACCGCTCGACGGTGTCGCCGTATCTGGTGCGTCAGCCGTAGCCTCCCGGCGAGATCGCCCGCCGCTTTCTGCCCCTGGGCCGTGGCGACGGCCGATCAGCAGCCCGGCTGTAGAAACCGGTGCGCGCACCCCGGCCCCTCCGCCTGTGCCAGACTCGGCTGGGTGAGTGCACTCGAGCCGGCCCGCATCGCGCCGGGCGGATTCCGCGAGCTGGGCCCGGTCAATTGGGCCATTGCCAAGCTGGGCGCCAGGGCCATCCGTGCGCCCCGGTTCACCTTGATGAACGTACTGGGCCAGCACAAGCTGTTGTTCCTGGCCTGGCTGCCGTATTCCGGGCTGCTGCTCGGCCCCCTGGGCAAGTTGCCGCGTCAGGATGCCGAGCTCGTCATCCTCCGGGTGGGCCATCTGCGTGATTGTGAATACGAGCTGCAGCAGCACCGCCGGCTGGCCCGCAGCCGCGGCGTCGACGCCGAGACCCAGGCCAGGATCTTCGAGGGTCCCGACGCCGAGGGCCTCACCGACCGTCAGCGGGTGTTGATCACCGCGACCGACGAGTTCGTCGTCACCCGCTCCGTCTCGGCGGAAACCTGGGCCGCGCTGTCCACCCTGCTCACCAAGCAGCAGCTCATCGAATTCTGCATGCTGGCGAGCCAATACGACGGCCTGGCCGCCACCATGACGACGCTGCGGATCCCGCTGGACTTCCCCGACTGAGTGATTTCGGTGCATCCGGTAACGGCCGGCGTTACCGGATGCGCCCAAATCGCATCAGAGGTAGGTGACGCCCAGCAGCACGAGGGAGAAGATCACCGGGGACACCGGCAGCGCCCACAGGAACGCCGCCCAGGTGTGGGATTTCTGCTGGTACCTGCGCCGGCCGAAGTAGGCGCCCGCGGCCCCACCGATGAACGACAAGGCAGCGACCAGCAGCACCCAGATGTTGACCCGGGAGCCTTCGGTGGCCAATGTGATGGCGGCCAGCCACAGGATGTGGCCGACCACCAATCCGGCTATGCCGGCGACGATTTCGTTTCTCAAAAGTTGATCATGTGGCCGGCCAGACCGTGGAAGCACTCCTGCAGCGCCTCCGACAGGGTCGGGTGGGTGTGCACGTTGCGGGCCAGCTCGTGGGCGGTCAAATCCCACTTCTGCGCCAGGGTCAACTCCGGCAACAGCTCGGAGACATCCGGCCCGATCAGGTGCCCGCCGATCAGTTCGAGGTGCTTCTTGTCGGCGATCAGCTTCACGAAACCGGTCGGATCCGCCAAGCCGTGCGCCTTGCCGTTGGCGGTGAACGGGAACTTGGCGACGACGACGTCATAGCCCTCGGCCTTGGCCTGCTCCTCGGTGAGCCCGAAGCTGGCCACCTGCGGCTGACAGAACGTGGCGCGCGGCATCATCCGGTAGTCGCCCAGCGCCAGAGTCTCTGCGCCGCCGATGGTTTCGGCCGCGACAACACCTTGGGCCTCGGCCACGTGGGCCAGCTGCAGCTTGCCGGTGACGTCGCCGATGGCGTAGATCCCCGGCACGTTGGTGCGCATGTAATCGTCGATGCCGATGGCCTTGCGATCGGTCAGCGCCACGCCTGCGGCCTCCAGGCCGTAGCCCTCGACGTTGGGCCCGAAACCGATGGCCTGCAGCACCTTGTCGGCCTTGAGCTCTTCGGACTTGCCGTCCTTGCTGACCGTCACGACAACGGGGCCGTCGCCCCCCTTGTCCGAGATGCCCTCGACCTTGGTACCGGTCAGGATCTTCACGCCCAGCTTCTTGTACTGCTTCTCGATCTCCTTGGAGACCTCGGCGTCCTCGTTGGGCAGCGCGCGCGGCAGGAACTCGACGATGGTGACGTCGACGCCGTAGTTCTTGAGCACGTAGGCAAATTCCATGCCGATCGCACCGGCACCGGCGATGATGATCGAGCCCGGCAGGTCACGCGAGAGGATCTGGGTTTCGTAGGTGACGACGTTGTCGGACAACGAGGTACCCGGCACCAGACGGGTCGACGACCCGGTGGCGATGATGGCGTTGTCGAAGGTGAGCTCGTCTGTCCCGCCCTCGTTGAGCTTCACCGACATTGCCTTGGGCCCGGTGAAGGTGCCGTAGCCGTGGATCTCGGTGATCTTGTTCTTCTTCATCAGGAAGTGCACGCCGGCGACGCGGCCGTCGGCGACCTTGCGGCTCCGGTCGAAGGCGGCACCGTAATCGAAGGTTGCCTCACCGCTGATACCGAAGGTCTTGGCTTCCTTGTTGAAGATGTGCGCGAGTTCGGCGTTGCGCAGCAGCGCCTTGGACGGGATACACCCGACATTGAGGCACACGCCGCCCCAGTATTTGGGTTCGACAATTGCGGTGTTCAGCCCCAGTTGGGCGGCACGAATGGCCGCGACGTATCCACCGGGACCAGCTCCGAGAACGACGACGTCAAAGTGGGTCACGACCCCACCCTAGTGGGCCGCGCAATGGTCCTACCGGGCGATCCAGCCGAACACGTAGGCACCGTAGAAAACCGCCGCAGCGCCCATCGCCGCCAGCGGCGCCGACATCAGCGCGATGGCCAGGGCCGATATCACCGGTTTGCGCTGCGCCGTCGATGCCAGCAGCGCACCGACCGTGGTGGCGACGACGTAGGCGAGCGCGACGAACACCGGCCAGGTCTTGTCGACCGACTGATACCAGTAGTAGTACAGGCCCGCGCCTGCCGCGGCCGAGACGAACCACACCGCGGCCAGCACGCCCACGAACGTCCACCACTTCACCGACAGATACGACCCCTCGACGACGATGGAGGGGGCCGGCGCGGGCAGCGGCGCCGACGGTGCGTCGTCGGATTCCACCTGGTCCGGCGTCATGTCTTCCGCGGGCGTCAGACCGGCCGACGATTCGTCGGCAACGATCTCGTTTTCCCCGGTGTCGAACAGCGGCGCGAAGTCAGCGGTGGAGGTGTCGACGTCTTCAGCCATGGGATGCCACCTGGATGATCGCCAGCGCACCGAACCAGCCGGGCGCGATGGCCAGCGCGAACGCCCCGAGTGTGGTGACCCAGCGCCGCCCCGAGAGGAGCACCAGAAGCGTCCCGAGGACACCGGGTACCCCGAGGACCAGGGCAATCACCACATCCGGCCGAACGGAGACCGTCACCAGCAATGTCGTCGCGATCCCGGTCAGCAGCCCGACCGCTACGCCGACCGACATTGCGCCGGTCAGCAGCCACGCCCGTGGCAGCGGAATCACTCTTCGACGATAACGCCGCGACCCGTGCGACCCGCTACATCTGCGCGGCGCGTCCCCCGGGTACCGGGCAGGCGTCGGCGGCTTCGTCGACGAGGTGGCTGCCGATGTCGGGTGGACGGGCGCCGGCGCTGTACTGCGCGCCGGTCACCGGGGATTGCGCGGCCAGCAGCGCGTTCTCCTGGTCGGTGAAGGCCCGGCCACGAGACAGGAACCGCATCCCCTCGGGCGCTTCCAAGCTGAACCCACCGCCGCGGCCGGGGACGACGTCGATCACCAGCTGAGTGTGCTTCCACGCCTCGAACTGCGGGCCGGAGATCCACACCGGCACGCCGGCAGCGCCCACATCGAGCACCGCCAGCAGGATGTCGCGGTCCCCGACGATGAACTCGCCGTCGGGGTAACACATCGGCGACGATCCGTCGCAGCAGCCGCCGGACTGGTGGAACATCAATGCCCCGTGGCGCTCCTGCAACCGAGCCAGCAGATCGGCGGCGGCCACGGTGATCAGGGCCCGCGCCGGTGCTCGATCCATCACGTCCTCGCCTCCACTGGCAGCGGTGTTGTTCAGCTCACAGTACGCGCGCAGTCACAATGGACGTGTGGCAGCGGACCCCTTCCTATGGCTTGAGGACATCACCGGCGACGACGCGTTGGCGTGGGTGCGGGCGCACAACGAGCCGACGATCGCCCAGCTGAGCGGTGAGCGTTTCGAAAAGATGCGCGCCGACGTGTTGGAGATCCTCGACACCGATGCGCGTATCCCCTACCCAGGTCGCCGTGGTGACTATCTGTACAACTTCTGGCGCGACGAGGCGAACCCGCGCGGCCTGTGGCGGCGCACCACGCTGGAGAGCTACCGCACCGACGAACCCGAATGGGACGTGATCCTCGATCTCGACGAGCTGGCCCGGGCCGAGGACGAGAACTGGGTGTGGGCCGGGCCCGAGGTGATCGAGCCGGATCACACATTGGCCATGATCAGCCTGTCCCGCGGCGGTGCCGACGCCACCGTGGTACGTGAGTTCGACATGCGGACAAGGGGATTCGTATCCGACGGGTTCGAACTGCCTGAGGCCAAGTCCTCCGTGTCATGGGAGGACGAGGACACACTGCTGGTGTGCACCGACTTCGGCGACGGCTCGATGACCGAGTCGGGTTATCCGCGGATCGCCAAGCGCTGGCGCCGTGGCCAACCCTTGGCCGAGGCCGAGCCGGTGTACGAGGCCGAGCCGACCGATGTCCGGGTGATCGCCTCGATCGACCGGACACCGGGCTTCGAGCACACCCGACTGGGTCGCTATACCGATTTCTATCACCGCATCCGCTACGAGGTGCGCGACGGCGAGCTGATCGAGATCAAGGTGCCGACCGACTCGTCGCTGTCGCTACACCGGGAGTGGCTGCTGATCTCGCTGCGGACCGACTGGCAGGTGGATGGGATCACCTATCCGGCGGGGGCGCTGCTGGGCACGAAATTCGACGATTTCCTCTCCGGCACAGCGGATCTCGTGATGATCTACGAACCCGATGAACACAGCAGCCTGGCCGGCGTGCAGTGGACCAGGGAAAAGCTGATCCTCGTCACGCTGCGCGATGTCGCCAGCCACGTCGAGATCATCACTCCCGGGACGTGGGAGCACAGGGACGCGCCGGACATTCCGCCCGCAACCGACACCATCGTCGTCGACATCGACCCCTTCGGGGACGAGGTCTTCTACAACTCAAGCGGATTCACCACCCCGTCGCGGCTGCTGTACGGCACAGCCGGCGGACCGCTGACCGAAGTGAAGTCCGCACCGGCGTTCTACGACGCCGACGGCATCGACGTCGAGCAGTATTTCGCGACCTCCGAGGACGGCACGAAGGTTCCCTACTTCGTGGTCGGACGCCGCGACGAACCGAGCCCGACCCATCTCTACGGCTATGGCGGATTCCAGAATTCGTTGACGCCGGGCTACATCGGTGGTGCCGGGCGCGCGTGGCTGGAACGCGGTGGGACCTACGTGCAGGCCAACATCCGCGGCGGCGGCGAGTACGGCCCGGGCTGGCACAAGCAGGCGATGCGGGAGAACCGTCATGTGGTGTACGAGGATTTCGCTGCGGTGGCAGCAGATCTGGTGCGCCGGGGAATCACCACAGTCGAGCAACTCGGCGCTTCCGGCGGCAGCAACGGCGGGCTGTTGATGGGTGTCATGTTGACCCACTACCCCGAGTTGTTCGGGGCGCTGGTGTGCAGTGTGCCGTTGCTGGACATGAAGCGTTTCCACCTGTTGCTGGCGGGCGCCTCGTGGGTGGCCGAGTACGGCAATCCCGACGATCCGGCGGACTGGGAATTCATGTCGAAATATTCTCCGTACCAAAATATTTCGGACTCGGCGACGTACCCGCCGATCCTGATCACCACCTCGACCCGCGACGACCGGGTGCATCCCGGACATGCCAGGAAGATGACCGCGGCGCTGGAGGCGGCCGGGCACCGGGTGCTGTACTACGAGAACATCGAGGGTGGTCACGGCGGCGCGGCCGACAACAAGCAGGCCGCGTTCAAGGCCGCGCTGACCTACGAGTTCCTCTGGCAGACACTGGGCGGCTAGCGGGGCCCTGCCGGGAATTCGTGCGCGGCCGGGCCTGACCGGGCCAGTATCGTTCTCGGAATGCAGTCGTGGGGTCCGTTCGGTCCGCCGCCCAAGTCCTGGGATGACAACAATCCCTTCGCCGCGGGCGCCGACCCGTTCCCACCAGCCGAGAAGGGCACCGCCAAGCCGACGGACCCGTGGACTTCTGCTGTCGATCCCTGGGCAACCGCACCATCAGGACCGCCTCCGCAGCAGCACTTTGCCGACCCGTGGGGTGCTCCGTCCCCCGCCTATCCGACACCTGTGCCGTTGCCGAAAAGCTCTCGGCGCCCCGCCATCCTGATCGGCTCGACCGCAGCCGTCGTCGTGGTGATCGCACTTGTCACAGCCGGGGTTATCGTGCTCAACAGGCAGGGCAGCACCACCGCCGGCGAGCCGGTCAGCCCCGCAGTCGCGGTCCCCACCAGCGAGCTCACGTCCGCGCCGTCGTACACAGCCGCCACGACTCCGCACCCGACCACCACCGGTGCGCAGCCCCTGCCCACCGGCGAGGCGGCGTTGGGGCAAAACCGCATGTTCGCCAACTTCGACGCCGGACTGGCCAGACAACCATGCAATCCCGCCGGTTGGCCGAGCGACCCAGCGGCGGCCCAAATCTTCTACCAGGCGGCCCTGCGGTGTTTGGACGACGCATGGGAACCTCTCGTCACTGCCGCAGGATTCGAGTTTCGAAGAGCGGCGCTGTCGGTGCCGGCGGGCGACGTCATGACCACTGCGTGTGGCACGTACCCGTCGAATCCTGGCCAAAACCCTGCCCGGTACTGCGGTTCGGACGAAACGCTGTACATGCCGCTGGCGGGAATGCCGGCAGAACGATATGGGGACAAGGCGATCATCTACCTGGCGATGCTCGCCCATGAGTACGGCCACCACATCCAGTCCCTCACGGGGACCGGGGGTGAGGAGTACAAGCAGACCCACGCCCTGGGGGAGCAATCCGCGGAAGGCCTGGAACTGTCCCGCCGCTATGAATTGCAGGCGCAGTGCTTCTCCGGCATGTTCGTCGGCTCCATCGTCGAGACCGGAGGACGATTCACCGTGGCCGACTACCAGACCGCACTTGACGACAACGCCACCCGTGGCGATTGGAATCCGAGTGCACCACGTGACCACGGATCGACGGCACACTTCGGTGGTTGGTGGGATCAGGGCTACCGCGAGAACAAGATCGGCGAGTGCAACACGTGGCTGTCGCCCGCCGGCGACGTGTCGTAGCGGGTAGAGCTCGCTCAGGGCTCTCCCTGCCCGGCCCCGTAATTAACGGAAGAGTCACAAAACGCTGACGATGGATCTCGATCGGCATCTTCGCCTGGCCGTCGTGGGTAACCTCCAGGCCGGGTAATCGGTTCATGCCCCGAGACAATGTTTTCGGCTTCAACCGCAGTCTGTGCTGCGGCCACTAAGAGGGGGCTTCCGGGCATGAGGCCGCGCGGTCTGCGATGGGAAGAATATTCAGGGATCGCCACCGGGAGAATGTCTTTGAGGCTTCTGTCGACCGCAATGGCTGTGGTGTTGACCGCCGTTGCAGCCGGACCCGCGATGGGTTCGGCCGCCGCCGATCCGGCCCAGACGCGCTACTCGCTGGTGAACGGCTGCTACCTCGTCGACACCCCGACCGGACCGGTGGCGCCGGCCGCCGGGCCGTATCGGATGCAGGCAACCGGGCTCGGCGAATACCTGCTCTACGGCCGGAACCAGGAGGTGCTCAACGCCACGCTACGGTCGGTCAATACCGTCAGCACGCCGTCATTGACGTCGGTGTGGCGGGTAGATGGTTCTGGCACAACTGGTTTCACCCTCACCAATGCGGTGACCAAGCTCAGCGGAGCCGTCACGTTCGTGCCCGCGACCGGCTGCGCGGAGTATCCCGAGGCGAACGATGGGACCACTGGAATCCCGGGCCCGGGTGTCGGGCCGGATGGGTCGATCGTCGGGACGGTCGACCCGCATGTGCACGTCACCGCCTACGAGTTCATGGGCGGCAACTTCCACTGCGGACGGCCGTGGCACCGCTTCGGCGCGATGTACGCACTGCCCGACTGTGCGCCGTACCGCACCGGGACCAACGGACTGGTCGCCAGTTTCCTCGATTACGGTGAGCCCTTTCACGCCTCCGACACCCGCGGTTGGCCGACCTTCCGCGACTGGCCCAAACCTTCGGTACTCACCACCGAAAACACCTACTGGACCAGCATTCGGCGGACCTGGAAGGCCGGCCTGCGCATGATGACCGTCGACCTCGTCGACAACGAGTCACTGTGCACGCTGATGACCAGCCGCCGAAACGCATGCAACGACATGACTTCCGTGCGCACCCAGGCGGCCGGCTTGCGCGCACTGCAGGACTACATCGACGCGCAGTCCGGAGGGCCCGGCCAGGGCTTCTTCCGTATCGTGACGGATCCCGCAACGGCGCGCCAGGTGGCCGCCTCCGGCAAGCTCGCGGTGGTCATGGGCATGGAACTGTCCGACCCGATGAACTGCGGCGTGATTCTGGGACAGCCGAAATGCGGGCGGGCCGACATCGACCGCTGGCTCACCGAACTCCGGAACGTCGGTGTCAGCAGCTTCTTCCCGATCCACAAGTTCGACAATGCCTTCGGCGGCACCAAGATGGACCCTGCAGCCACCGGCCTGTTGGTCAACGCAGGCAATTTCATGCAGACGGGCACCTTCTGGAATGTCCAGTCCTGCAACGGGACCGAGTCGGACAGCACGCAGTTGTCGGTGCCACTTGCCGGCAATGTCAATCAATTCCTGGCCAAACTCGTCGGTCCTTTGATCGGTGGCGCCTCGCTGCCGCTCTACGCCGACGGACCGCACTGCAATGTCCGCGGCCTGACCGATCTGGGCCGATACCTGATCAACGCGATGATCGACCGGGGCTTCCTGATTGAGGTCGACCATATGGACGAGGTCACCGCAGACCAGGTCATGACGATCATCGAACAGCGTCAGTACCCCGGCGTCGTGTCCTCGCACAGTTGGGGCTCCACCCGCACCATCCAACGTGTCTATGCCGTAGGCGGTTTCGCCACGCCATACGCCGGTGGGCCGGGCAGCACCATCGGGGCCTGGCGTGAGGCCCGCGCCATGTACCGCCCGAGTTCCGACTTCGGGTTCGGCTTCGGTTCCGATATGAACGGCCTGGCGCCTCAGGGCGGGCCGCTCGGCGCCGGCGTCGTCAACTATCCTTTCACCTCCCACGACGGCCACGTGACTTTCGACCGGGAGCGTTGGGGCGAGCGCACTTTCGACATCAACACCGATGGCACCGCTACCTACGGCAGCTATGCCGACTGGCTCGAGGCGATCCGTGTCCAGGCCGGCCCGGAGATGATGACCGACATGTTCCACGGCGCAGAGATCTATCTGCGCCTGTGGGGCCGTGTTCGGGGAGCCTGAGCCTCAGTCCCGACGCCGCAGCCCACCCAGCAGCGCCACCACGATCCCGAACACCACCAGCGCACCGCCGGCGGCCAGGGCGAGGTTGAGCCAATGGTGCAGGCTGGTTATCGCGTGGCCGGTCATGGCATCGGCGATCTGGCGGATATCGCCGCTGGTGTGGTTGAGCGCCTCGTTGAGGTAGCGGCGGCCCGCCTCCAGCCCGGCCCAACCGGCCGCCCCTACCAGCAGTGCGGAAATCCCCAGTGCAGCAAGGGTTTTACCGCGGGCTCGGGCCGCGGCCAGGGTCAGCAGGGCGAAGACGCCGGCCAGCACCGTCACCCCGACGCTCGCCCACGGACCCCAAACGGCCAGCGGCCGCAGGATCCCTGGTCGCAAACTGTCCGGCGCCGAAGAAGCGATGGGGACCGTAAGTGTTTGCGGCACTTCGATACCGAAGCCGGACAGGGTCTCGTGGAATGTGGCGTCCGAGAGCATCGGGGCCACGTCGATCACCCAACTGCCGTTCTCGTTGCGCGACAACCGGTCGGTGAACATCCAGGTGTGGGCGAGTTGATTGGCCAGTGCGAACTGCCCGGGAAAGTCCGGCCCCGCGGTATAGGCGCCTGCCACGGCACGGATCCGCCGCGAATCGACCTCGGTGCCGTTCCGTGCGGCCAGGGATTGCACCTGGGTGGTGAGTTCACCGGCCACTGCCTGCTGCAACTGCGGGTCGGCGGCCGCACCCGCGGCGAACGCCGAGTAGCCCTGCTGGTCGATGACGTTCTTCTGCACCCATGCCGACGGCACCGCCACAGCGAGCAGGATCGTCGTCAGCACCCACAGGAACAGCGTCATGACGAATCGCACGCCGTCCTCCTAGTTCTCGGGCGGCGGCCAGTCTGCTCAGTCCGACAGGGCACGCCCCACGATCAGCGGATCGGCGTGGCCGACCACCTCAAAATCCTTGTTGTCGTAGTCGAACTTACCGAGCACGTAGCGCATGGCGTTGATGCGGGCGCGTTTCTTGTCGTTGCTCTTGACCACGGTCCAGGGCGCCATTTCGGTGTCGGTCCAGGCGAACATGTCTTCTTTGGCCGCGGTGTAGTCGTCCCACTTGTCCAGCGACGCGAGGTCGGTGGGTGAGAGTTTCCACTGCCGAACCGGATCGACCTGGCGGATGGTGAACCGGGTCCGCTGCTCGGATTGAGTGACGGAGAACCACAGCTTGGTGAGGCTGATGCCATCGTTGACCAGCATCTGCTCGAACAGCGGGGCCTGACGGATGAACTCGGCATGCTGTTTGGGCGAGCAGTACCCCATCACGCGCTCCACCCCGGCGCGGTTGTACCAGGAGCGGTCGAATAGGACGATCTCGCCGGCGGCGGGCAGGTGTTGCACGTAGCGCTGGAAATACCACTGGGTGCGTTCTTTTTCAGTGGGTTTCTCGAGAGCGACGACGCGGGCACCGCGGGGGTTGAGGTGCTCCATGAACCGCTTGATGGTGCCGCCCTTGCCGGCCGCGTCACGCCCCTCGAAGACGATGACGTGGCGCAGCCCGTTGCCCTGGCTCCACTTCTGCAGCTTCAGCAGTTCGATCTGCAGGAGCCGCTTCTGCTCCTCGTACTCCTGGCGCGACATGCGGTCGAAGTACGGGTAGTTCTCCCGCCAGGTGTCGACGACGTCGCCGCCGGGTTCCAGCAGCAGCACGGGGTCGTCATCGTCGTCGTCACGGACCGCGTAGCCGGTGATGTCCAGAGTCACCGGACGACGGTATCCACCTCGGCGAACACGAAGGTGTCGCCGGAGTGAACGGCCGGTACGTCGTTACTTGGACTTACGGCGCGGACGTGCCAATGCCAGCTTGGTCATCAGCTTGTTCATCCGGGCCAGCGCCTTCTCCGAGTTGTTGTAGTAGCTGCCGCCGGCGCCGACATTGGTGCGTGGCACCACGACGGTCTCCTGCTTGCAGAACTTGCGCACCCCGTCGACCCCGCCGAAGCGCGCGCCGATACCCGAGGTCTTCCAGCCGCCCATCGGGGCAGTGGTGCACATCAGGTTGGAGATCACGTCATTGACGTTCACCGCACCGCAATCGAGCTGCAGGGCAACCGCTTTGGCGCGCTCGACGTCCTTGGAGAACACCGAGGCGCTCAGCCCGTAGGGGCTGTCGTTGGCCAGCCGGACGGCCTCCTCGACGGAGGTGACCTTCATGATCGGCAGCGTCGGCCCGAAGGTCTCCTCGGCCATGCAGGCCATCGAGTGGTCGACGTCGACAAGCACCGTGGGCTCGAAGAAGCTGCCCCCGCCTTCGGGGCGCTTGCCTCCGGTCAGCGCCTTGGCGCCGGCGGCGACAGCCTCGTTGACGTGACGTTCGGTGATCGCCACCTGGCTGTCGTCGATCTGGGAACCGAAGTGGTAGCCCTCGCCGGTGCCCATCTTGAGGTTCTCCACGGCACGCACGGTGGCCGCCACGAACTGGTCGTAGACGGGCTCGAGCGCGTACACCCGCTCGACGGACACACACGTCTGGCCGGCATTGAACATCGCGCCCCACACCGCGGCATTCGCGGCCAGCTCGACGTCGGCGTCTTCCAGCACGATCATCGGGTCCTTGCCACCCAGCTCCAGGCTCACCGGGGTCAGGCGGCGCGCGGCGCGTTCCATCACCTTGGCGCCCGTGGCGCTGGACCCGGTGAACTGGATGTAGTCCGAGTTGTCGATGACGGCCTCGGACACCGCACGTGCACCCTGCGCCAGCGCGAACACCTCGGGGGCACCGGAGTCCAGCCAGCCGCGCAGCAGCACCTCGGCGGTCAGCGGAGTGCGCTCCGACGGCTTGAGCAGTACCGCGCACCCGGCGGCCAGGGCGCCGATGGCGTCCATCATCGCGTTGGCCACGGGGTAGTTCCACGGCGCGATGATCCCGATGACGGGCCGCGGCCGGTAATGCACGGCGATCTTCTTGATGGACAGGAAGGGCAGCGGGGCCGGCCGGGAATCCGGCGCCATCGCCTTCTCGACCACCTTGACGTAGTACGAGAGGATCATGATCAGCAGCGGGACCTCCTGCGCGGCATCCATGGCCGACTTACCGGTCTCGGCGATCAGGAGTTTCTCGATCTCCTCGCGGTGGTCCCCCAGCCATACGGCGTAGCGGGACAGGACCTTGGCACGGCCTTTGGCGCCGCGGGCCTCCCACTCTCTTTGCGCTTCCCGCAGACCCGCCGCGATACGCGGCACGTCGGCGGCGTCGGTCCAGGTCACCTGGCCGGCGACGGCACCGGTCGCGGGGTTGTGAATGGTGCCGGAGCCCGTGAACTCTCCGGTCAGAGCTACTTCTGGCGTCGCTGTCATGGCGCCTATGTTAATCGCCGTTTGTGACGCACGTCGCACCGGGGTTGACACCTGTCAAGTACGGCCCGGTCGCCGCGAATGTGCCGACCGTGCACCCAGATCGTCAAACCGCCCGAAAGCGCGCTCTACGTGCACATTCGATGGTTGTTGAACCTGTGCCCAGATCGGCGAAATGGCCGCCCCGCGTACGCGTGAGCGACCATCTCGCCGATTTCGAGGGGAGGATTACCGAGAGCGCGGCGACCCCTCGCCACCGCGCTCCACGCCGGCAGTGCTCAGTCCTCTGAGCCCTTCTTCGGGTTGAACTTCTTGGCCGTCCTGTCGGCGGCCGCGCGCACCTTCTTCACGACCTTGTCGACATTCGCCTTGGCCTTGTCCCTCCGCTTCTCGGCCTTGTCCTTGGCATCGGTCAACTGGGCGTTGAGGCTGGTGACGTGGGGCTTGAGCTTGTTCACCTTCGGCGCGTCGGCGCCTGGCTCGTCGTCACCGGCTGACAGCTGCGCGCGGTTGAGATTGTTGGTGGGCAAGCTGCCGTCGGCGTTCACGTCGACCCCGAGGGCGTTCGCAGCCGCGACCCGCACGGCGTTCCTCGCGCCGAGCATCTGGTTGTTGCGGAACTGCATGAGAGCGCCATCACCCGTCGGATCCTCGGGAATGTGGTTGGTACCCCCGCCGAGCGACGCAGGGAGCGCTTCGGCAAGCCCCTCGATGGCGGGATCGATCGCCCATTGCGGGGCATCGATGTACTCGCGGACTGCTTTGTAGACCGCGACGTTGTCACCCGAAGCGATCGCCTGGGCAACCGAGACAACACCGGCCGCTCCGAGCAGAGCGCCGTTGACGGTCCGCACTGCAGACTGCTGCAGTCCCTGAGCGAGCGCCGCGACGTAGTTCTCGTTGGGCCACGGGGTACCGACCCCGAGGGCCGCAGCGAACTGAGCGTTGATGTCATCCCGGAGGCCCAGGAGTTCGTTGTTGCGGAACTGCATGAAGGCGCCGTCACCGGCCGAGGTGTTGGTCACGTGGTCCGAGCCGCCACCGAAGTCAGCCGGCAGCGTGATCGCAATCGCCTCGATGAGCGGATCCGCGACATAGAGCGGTGAATCGACGATCTGCCGAATCTGGGAGAACAGCCGCTCCTTGTCGCCGCCCGCAAGCTGGGCCGCAAGGACGAAGGGAGTCAGCGGTGCCTGGACGAACTGGTCGACGAGGCGCTCGCCGGCGATGATCGTCAGGGCGATTTGATCCTTGTTCTCGAAGCTGGCCATCAGCGCGGCCTGAGCATCGACGACACGCGGCGGCGTGGGCGTCGACGACACGACCGGAGTGATCGCGATGACGCCGGCGGCGGCGACGGCGACGCAAGCGGTGAAACCGCTCGAGACACGACTGTTGACACGACTGTGCATAGGTGAAATCCCCTCGATGACTTGCTGTTTGGGCTGACCGATTGCTCGGTACGCGCCGAAACTTACCTGCCGCTAATCAAGATCTCAGGTTTTTCTCAGGTGATAATTTTGCGGTTCTTGCACATGCAAATACCTTCACTTCCGACACTGTTGCCGCAAAGACAGGAAAGTAGCCATCTGCGCAGCTCGCGCCAACATAAGGGGTTTGCCGAGGTGCGGTGCCGGGACTGAAGACTTGCGGAATGCAACACGGGGCAACAACCCGGCTGAATTGAACTATCAACTGGTACTTGACCGTTAATCGATCTTGAAAAGATCCCGCGGAGATCGGGTGCTTCTCGGCACCTGCCGGCTCCGCCATCTGAATTGCCATCACCCAAAATGGGTGAGACCGGCAGATGATCGCTCAGCGAAGATCAGGCGAGGCGCTGTCCAAGTGGCCAAATTGCTCATCGCGGGCGAACATCACGGCGATGCCCACCACCGAGGTGCCCAGCAGAACCCCGCCGATCGTGTCGGTGAAGTAGTGAAACGTGATCGACAGACCGAACATGCCGAGCAGGACGATGCTGACCGCGACGACCAGGGCCCACAGCCTCATGCCCGCCAGCAGCACGAGAAGGCTCGTCACCGCCACGAGGAAAGTGGTGTGGCCGCTGGGATACGCCAGCGCGCCACCCTTCTCCCTGCCGAAGATCGGCTTGATGACGCGCACGATGGTGATCGCCACCAGCGGACTCAGCACCATGGCGAGCGCAAACCGCTTGCGGTGTTGTCGCAGGGCCACGACGATGCCGGCCAGCAATGCGGCCGCCACCAGCAACGGCTTGGTGAACACCAGGAACACGGCCCGATACGAACCGAGTTCGACGCCGATGTGCTGAAACCAGTCATCGATCGGCACCGGTCCGGTGCGTACCGCCCAGCCGAGCAGCACCATGGCGGCGAGACCGACTACCGGCCACCACCGGGCGATCAAGGGATGATGCCGCGCAGATACGCGGCCTGGCCCAGGTGCTGGGCGCAATCGTCGATGATGCTGACCAGCCGCGCACTGGCCGTCACCGGCGGATTCCACCGGGTATCGACGATGCGGCCGAGATCATCGGCGGTCACCCCGGCGATGTAGGCCAGCGTCACCTTGTGCACCGCCAGGTAGTACCCCGCCAGCAGCTCGGCCGGGGCGTGCACCTTCGCAACATCCTCGGGACTGTGGCCGTACCCGATGTCGTCGGCCGGCAGGTCGAGCCCGAACCGGTCCTTCCAGCCGTCACGGGTCCACACCTGTTCCATCCCGGCGATGTCGCACAACTGCATGTCCTGACAGCGTGCGCTGTGCCAGATCAGCCAGGCGATGCTGTTGGCCTGCGGGGTGGGCCGGTAACCCGACACCGCCTCGGTCAGCCCGTCGGTGAGATCGTCGACATGCTCAATGAGCCGGGTGAATGCGTCGCGCAGCAATTCGCGGACGGCATCGGAATCAGCGTCGGAATCAGCAGCAGCCATGGCCTCGACGCTACTCGCGAATCGGCCCGTCACCGGTCCGACTACCATCACGGGCATGCCGTTGAATACCGGTGACGTGTTCGCCGGGTACACGATTCAACGTCTGCTCGGTTCAGGCGGCATGGGCGAGGTCTATCTGGCCCAGCACCCACGGCTTCCCCGTCAGGACGCGCTGAAGATCATGCCGTCCTCTCTGACCGCTGACGCCCAGTACCGCGAGCGGTTCAATCGCGAAGCCGACATCGCCGCCTCGCTCTGGCATCCCCACATCGTCGGCCTTCACGATCGCGGCGAGTACGAGGGGCAGCTGTGGATCGCGATGGACTACGTCGACGGTACCGACGCCGCGCGGCACGTACGTGAACGCCACCCCGGCGGGGTGCCCCTACGTGAAGCGGTCGAGATCGTCACTGCCATCGCCGAGGCACTCGACTACGCCCACGAGCGCAACCTGCTGCACCGCGACGTGAAGCCGGCCAACATCCTGCTGACCGGACCGGAAGTGGCGCGCCGTCGAATCCTGTTGGCCGACTTCGGTGTTGCCCGCCGTATCGACGACATCAGCGGGATCACCGCCACGAACATGGCTGTCGGCTCCATGGCGTATTCCGCTCCCGAGCAGCTCCTGGGGCAGGCGATGGATGGGCGCGCCGACCAATATGCGCTGGCGGCCAGTGCATTTCAGCTCCTGGCCGGGCACTCGCCGTTCCATCACTCCAACCCGGCCGTGGTGATCAGCAAGCAACTCAACGAGCCCCCGCCGAGCCTGCGGACCGAACGCCCCGAACTGGCCTACCTGGACGAGGTGATGCTCAAGGGGATGTCCAAGGACCGGGCCGGCCGCTACCCGCGATGTAGCGATTTCGCCGAGGCGCTCGCCGGCGCCCGACCGACGGCCACCCCGGCCGCTCCCCTCACTCAGCGGCCACCCACACCGCAACCACCACAGCCGCCGCCACCGGTCTCCCCCGAGCCCCCGCGGGTCATCACGGCCCCGACTTTCACGGCGCCCACCCACCCGGTGGTCAGCCCGTCGCACACCTCCCCCCACTGGTCGGGGCCGAGCCCGATCCCGCAGCCCCGCCGCCCCGAGAAGAGCAGTGCGGCAAGGGTTGTGGTGCCCACCGTGCTGGCCGTGCTCCTGGTGTGCGCCATCGGCTTCGCGATCAGCCAGTTCGTCCGCGACGCCCCGGTGGCGCGAACCGCCCCCTCGTGGCAGCCGTACGTGGATGCCGCCCAGACTTTCGCGCTGCACACCGTCACCGTCAGCGCAGACACCGTCGATACCGATCTCGCGATGATCATGGACGGAGCTACCGACGAGTTCCGCGCCGACCTGCAGAACCAGGCCCCTCAGATCAAACAGAAGGCCAAGGACCTGGGCGTGAAGACCGACGGAACCATCACCGGGGCCGGCGTCGAATCGTTGTTCACCGACGAAGCCGTCGTACTCGTCACCGTCGACACCAAGGTCACCGTCACGAGCAACCGGGTCGGCGTGGTTTCGCTGCAACGGGTCAGGGTCACCGTTGAGCATGTCGACGGCAGCTACAAGGCCTCGAAGCTGGAGTTCGTGAACTGATGGGCGCACGCACACGAGGCTGGACCCTGTCGGTCGTCGCGCTGGTCGTGGGGATCGTCATCGCGGCCGGCCTGGGGTTCTGGCAGTTGTCGGTCAAGAGCACGCCGGCGCCCACGCCGATTGCCGACGACGATCATGCGCGCGATCAGGTCACCGATTTCGTGAAGACCAATGTGGTCAAGGTGCTGAGCTTCACCCCGACGATCAGCCGCGGTGAAATCGATGCGGTCACCGAACTGCTGACCGGCTCCGCCGCCGACGACTACCGGAAGACCATCCGCGCGAAGGCCGACAACGTCACGCGGACCGCGACGGTACGCAACACCGGCGTGGAATCGCTGACGGCAGACGAGGCGAAGGTGGTGGCGTTCGTCGACCAGAACTCCGAGACCGCCGGCGGTCCGTCGAACAAGGACGCAGTGGCCTACCGGGTCACCCTGACCCGTGTCGACGGTGGCTGGCGGATCTCGGAACTGGAAGAGCTCTAGGGGCTACTGCGCTGCAGCCCCGTGGAACACCGCCTCGACGTTGTTCCCGTCGGGATCGCGGACGAATGCGCCGAAGTAGCCCGGGTGATATTCGGGCCACAACCGTGGCGCGTGCAGCGACTCGGCACCCAAGCGCAGGGCCGCGTCGTAGAACGCCTGCACGGCATCGGCGTCGGCCGCCTGGAATGCCACGTGGATCTCCCGGTTGGGCCCACCGGCGTCGCCGGCACTGGCGTCCGCGATCCAGAAGTCGGGCTTGCCGGCGCTGCCGTAGCCGATCGCAACCTGGTAGTCCATTTGGCGGCTGTATCCGAGTACGCCCAGCACAGAGTCGTAGAACTCCTTCGATTTGGCCCAATCGGTGCAGTTGATTCCAAAGTGATCGATCACCGGTCGATCCTTGCACCCGGCACCGACACGTCAGCAGCTGTTCCCCGAACGGCCGCGGCGTCGTACGTTAGTTAGGTGACCTACGACTTGTGTATCCGCGGCGGCACCATCGTCGACGGCCTGGGTGGTGAACCGTACGTGGGCGACGTCGCCGTGCGCGACGGCGTCATCGTCGAGATCGGTACCGGAGCGGGATCCATCGACGGGTCCGCCGAGCGCGAGATCGATGCCACCGGACTGTTGGTCACTCCTGGCTTCGTCGACCTGCACACGCACTACGACGGTCAGGCGATCTGGTCGGAACGGCTCAATCCCTCGTCGGCGCACGGGGTCACCACCGCCGTGATGGGCAACTGCGGCGTCGGGTTCGCGCCGTGCCGCGCGGACGATCACGACGTGCTCGTCGACGTGATGGCCGGCGTGGAGGACATCCCCGGGGTGGTCATGGTCGACGGTCTGCCCTGGACGTGGGAGACGTTCCCCGAGTTCCTCGACGCGTTAGGGGCCCGACAGCTCGATATCGATGTGGCGGCGTTCCTGCCGCACTCACCGCTGCGGGTGTACGTGATGGGGCAGCGCGGCATAGATCGAGAGCCCGCGAACACCGAAGATCTGGCCCTGATGCGCAAGCTCGCCGCCGAGGCCGTGCACTGCGGCGCACTGGGATTCGCCTCGTCGCGGCTGACCATCCACAAGACCGAGAGCGGCAAGCCGATTCCCAGTTACGACGCCGGCTACGCCGAGATCGAGGCAATCGCCCGGGGCGTCGACGACGCCGGAGGCGGGCTGATCCAGTTCGTACCGGACCTGGTCGCCGGAGACTACGAACCGGCGCTGCAGACCGTGTTCGATGTGGCCGCCGACGTCGGGTTGCCCGTCACGTTCACGCTGGCGGTCGGCAACGCCGGCCCGGCGTTCTTCGAGGACGCGCTGCGGATGGTGGAGAAGGCCAATCAGAACGGCGGCAGTATCACCGCCCAGATCTTCCCGCGGCCCATCGGGCTGGTGCTCGGCCTCGAACTGTCGGGCAACCCCTTCGTCCTCTACCCGAGCTACCGCGAGATCGCCCACCTGCCACTCGCCGAGCGCGTTGCCGAGATGCGTAAACCCGAAGTCCGCCAACGGATTCTGGCTGATTCGGCGGCCAGTGACGGGCATCCACTGATGTTCGCCGTGCAGGCCTGGGACTACATGTATCCACTGGGCGAGCAGCCCGACTACGAGCCCGACCCGTCAAACTCCATCGGTGCGCGGGCCCGGGCTCGCGGCGTCGACCCCCTCGAGGAGGCCTACGACCGCGTGCTCGACGACGAGGGTCACGCCATGCTGCTGGTCACGCTGGCCAACTTCCGCGACAACTCGCTCGACACCGTTGCCGAGCTGATCCGCCGCGACGACGTGGTGCTGGGGCTCGGTGACGGCGGGGCGCATTACGGGATGATCTGCGACGCCAGCTTCCCCACCTACCTGCTGACCCACTGGGTCCGCGACCGGAGCGAGGGCACGCTGAGCGTCCAGGACGCCGTCCGAGAGCTGACCTCGGTGCCGGCCAGAGTTGCCGGACTGGCCGACCGTGGCCGAATTGCGTTGGGCTACAAAGCCGATCTGAACATCGTCGACCATTCGACCCTGCGGTTGCACCGGCCCGTCGTGGCCTACGATCTCCCCGGTGGCGGACGCCGCCTCGATCAGGCCGCCGACGGCTACGTCGCGACCGTCGTCTCCGGTGAGGTCATCGCCGAGAACGGCGTGCCGACCGACGCGCGGCCCGGCCGGCTCGTGCGCGGGCGCCAATCTGCGCCGGTCTGACAGGTCGGGCACCCCGCGCCGTCAACCGGCCTATTCTCACGTCATGAGCGTGAAAGTGGACCTCAACCAGCTGGCCGACAAGCTGGCGGACTACACGTTCGCCTACCTCGTCACGGTCGATGACGACTACCACGCGCACACCGTCGCGGTAGAGCCACACCTGGCCAACGGCGTCATCCACGTCGGGCCGGTCGGCGGGCACACCCGCAGGAATCTCGCCTCACACGAGAACGCCACCCTGGTCTGTCCACCGAACAAGCCCGGCGGATATTCACTGATCGTCGACGGACGAGGCCAGGCCGGCGCGAGCGAGGACGAGGCGCAGCAGATCGTGCCGAGCCGCGCGGTATTGCATCGCAAAGCGGCGAAGCCCGGCCCGCCCGGTCAGTGCGACAGCGATTGCATCGTCTTGTCGGAGAACTGAAAGCACGCCTGGCGAGCTGCGCCGACGAGTGTGACGCCCCTGTAGGGAGATTCGGCAAATCCTTTGCACAGATGCCACGCTGGGGATAGGAAAAAGCCCCGGCGCGCCAAGCGCACCGGGGCTTCCTCGAAAAAAGGACTTAGAAGTCCATACCGCCCATGCCACCGGTCGGGTCGCCCGCGGGCGCTCCGGCCTTCTCCGGCTTGTCGGCGACGACAGCCTCGGTGGTGAGGAACAGTGCCGCAATGGACGCCGCGTTCTGCAGCGCCGAGCGGGTGACCTTGACCGGGTCGGCAACGCCGGCGGCCAGCAGGTCCTCGTACTCACCGGTCGCGGCGTTGAGGCCGTGACCCGCAGGCAGGTTCGACACCTTCTCGGCGACGACGCCCGGCTCCAGACCACCGTTGAAGGCGATCTGCTTCAGCGGGGCCGACAGCGAGACGCGCACGATGTTGGCGCCAGTGGCCTCATCACCGGTGAGCGACAGCTCGTCCAGCGACGGAGCCGACTGCAGCAGAGCCACGCCACCACCGGCGACGATGCCCTCTTCGACGGCAGCCTTCGCGTTGCGAACGGCGTCCTCGATGCGGTGCTTGCGCTCCTTGAGCTCCACCTCGGTGGCAGCTCCGGCCTTGATCACCGCAACACCGCCGGCCAGCTTGGCCAGGCGCTCCTGCAGCTTCTCGCGGTCGTAGTCGGAGTCGCTGTTCTCGATCTCGGCGCGGATCTGGGCGACACGGCCCTGGATCGCGTCGGCATCGCCGGCACCCTCGATGACCGTGGTCTCGTCCTTGGTGACCACGATCTTGCGGGCGGTGCCCAGCAGCGCGACATCGGCGGTCTCCAGCGAGAGGCCGACCTCTTCGCTGATGACCTGGCCACCGGTGAGGATGGCGATGTCCTGCAGCATGGCCTTGCGGCGGTCACCGAAGCCGGGAGCCTTGACGGCAACCGACTTGAAGGTGCCACGGATCTTGTTGACCACCAGGGTCGACAGGGCTTCGCCCTCGACGTCCTCGGCGATGATCAGCAGCGGCTTGCCGGACTGGATGACCTTCTCCAGCAGGGGCAGCAGGTCCTTGACGGTCGAGATCTTCGAGCTGACCAGGAGGATGTAGGGATCCTCGAGGACGGCTTCCTGACGCTCGGCGTCGGTCACGAAGTAACCCGAGATGTAGCCCTTGTCGAAGCGCATGCCCTCGGTGAGCTCCAGCTGGAGTCCGAAGGTGTTGCTCTCCTCGACGGTGATGACACCCTCGTTGCCGACCTTGTCCATGGCCTCGGCGATCAGGTCGCCGATGGACTGGTCTCCGGCGGAGATACCGGCGGTGGCAGCGATCTGCTCCTTGGTCTCCACCTCCTTGGCGCTCTTCAGCAGCGTCTCGGTGACCTTCTCGACGGCCTTCTCGATGCCGCGCTTCAGACCGAGCGGGTTGGCGCCGGCAGCGACGTTGCGCAGACCTTCGCGAACCAGTGCCTGGGCCAGAACGGTGGCGGTGGTGGTGCCGTCGCCCGCGACGTCGTCGGTCTTCTTGGCGACCTCTTTGACCAGCTCAGCGCCGATCTTCTCGTACGGGTCCTCCAGCTCGATCTCCTTGGCGATGGACACACCATCGTTGGTGATCGTGGGGGCGCCCCACTTCTTCTCCAGGACGACGTTGCGACCCTTGGGGCCCAGCGTCACCTTTACCGCGTCGGCGAGGGCATTGAGGCCCCGCTCGAGGCCGCGACGGGCCTCTTCGTCATACGCAATTGTCTTAGCCATTGCGAAGTGATTCCTCCGGATAGGGGATCGCACGTTGTGTGGTCAGGTTCAGTGCCCGCGACGGACGGCGTGGGTGTGCTCCCGCAGGTGCGGTCCCTGCCTCACCGGCCTGACCTAGCACTCACTGATCGAGAGTGCCAACTGCATTCTTAGCACTCGACCAGGGCGAGTGCAAGGTCGATGAGGGTCCGCTCCGGTATCCGGACTTCGCCCGTGGCGAAACCCCTCTGGCTACGCCCGCCGACTGGCGATGCCCCCGCCATCCCTCGAACCCTCGATCCCTCGCCGGTTTCTACCTCACGGCTGTTCCCGCCCGCGGTCCGACAACCCTCAGGTAGAAAACGGCGATGTCTGACGATGGGAACTGCGCCCCGGCAATTACCCCGCAGCCCGCCCCGTTGGTGACACGAACTGCCAGCCCGCCGCCTGCATCGCGGGGATCGCTTCGGCGAACCCGGCATGCGTGCCCGATTGCGGGTGGTTCATGTGGGCGATGACGATCGACCCCGGCGCGGCGTTCATGACGTTGGATCGCACGGCCGCGGCGGACGCCGTCGCACCGTTGTCGGCGTTGACGGTGAACCCCAGTGGTTGCTCGCCGAGTTCATGCACGATCTCGACGGCCACGTCGTCATAGTGCGCAGTGCCGGGTCGGAACCAGGTCGGGGCCCGGCCGGTCAGCGCAGTCAGCTTTCGATGGTTACCCCACACCTCATTGACCACTTCGTCGGCCGACCTGGTCCCGGCGATCCCGTAGGCAGACCGACCCGTCACCGACAGCGGGACATGACGCGTGCCGTGATTGCCGATCTCGAACAACGGGTTGCCGGCCAGCTGGCGTGCCCGGTCCGGATTCCGGTCGATCCATCGCGAGTTGAGCATGAGCACCGCGGGAACACCGTTGCGCTGCAAGGTATCAAGCAAAGCGTCGTCGCAGGCACCGTCGCACGCGTCGAACGTCAGGGCGATCTGGCGCCCGGCGGCAACGAATGATGTGGTGATCCCGGGCACCGCCATCCCCCACTGCGTGGGTGCGCGCCTCTTGTTGAGCACCGCAACCGAAGGTGGGTCGACAGCGTTGGGGTCAGCGTGTGCGGTCGGCACGCCGGCTCGCAGCGCGTATCCGGCAGCGATCGAACCGACGGCGGTCGCCGTCAGGAACGAACGCCTGGTGATCACATGCCGGACGGTAGGCGCGGATCTTGAAGGTCAGCCCGTCATCAGCTGTGGGTTGACTGCGGACGCCTCAGTCGCCGATTTCTACCGCAGGGCTGCTCTGAGCGCAGCTAGCGACCCTCACGTGGAAAACGGCGTCGAGAATAGACCCGCCCACGAAGAACAGGCCTCAGCTCCCCGACTGATACTTCCCCACCTCTGCGGCGAATTCATCGAGCAGGCGCAGTGACTCGTCTTTACCCACGGACGGCAGGAACAGGCCGAGCTGACCGAAGCCGAGATCCTCAGCGGCACGCCAATAGTCGGCCTTGATGGGCGCGCCGAACATCATCAACGGCACCTCGCGCGCACCGCCGGAGCGCATCTGCCCGATGCGTTTGGTCAGCACATCCCTGGGCAGTGGATTCGAGATCCAGCCTGCCCCATGGCGGATCACGCGTTTGACCGTGGCATCGGAGTTGCCGCCGATGTAGATCGGCGGGTGCGGCTTTTGGACGGGCTTGGGGCGGCAGTAGGACGACGCGAAGTCGACGTACTTGCCGTGATACTCAGCAGGCTCGTCGGTCCAGAGCGCCTTGACTGCCTCGATGCTCTCATCGAGCAGTGCGCCACGGGTTTTCGGATCGGTGCCGTGATCGCGCATCTCTTCGAGGTTCCAGCCCGCGCCGACACCGAAGGCGAACCGGCCGCCGGAGATGAGGTCGATGCTGGCGGCTTCCTTGGCGGTGTGGATCGGGTCGCGCTGGATCAGCAGTGCGACGCCGGTGACGAGTTCGATCGTGGAGGTCACCGCGGCCGCGGCGGCGAGGGTGACGAACGGGTCGAGCGTGTTGTAGTACCACGGCGGCAGGTCGCCACCGTTCGGGTACGCCGATTCCCGACTGACCGGGATGTGGCTGTGTTCAGCAACGATGAGCGAGGCGAACCCGCGCTCCTCGATCGCTTGGGCCAGCGATACGGGATCGACGCTGTCGTCGTCGACGAAGGTGGCGATGCCGAACTTCATCTGGCCGACGCTACTCCCGCCCGGAGTCCGTCGAACACCACCGAGGTGACCCGCTCGGCCACGTCGGCGTTGTAAGTCTGCATGGCCTGGCAGCCGACCAGAAGTGCCTTCACGTCCGCGACCGTCACGTCGTCTCGCACTGTTCCCGCGCGTTGCGCTGCGGCGAGCAGGTCACCGAGGGCCGACAGGTACTCGCCTTCGGCCTCGGGAACCACGGTGTTGACGTCGACGCCGGATCCGGCGAGGGCGTCGACCAGTCCGCGGTCGGCGGCCCCCCACTGCAGCACCATCGACCGCAGGAACGTGAATATCGCCTCGGCCGGATCGGCCTCGACGAGCAGAGTCCGCGCCTCCTCGACGACGCCGCGGATCCGCTCGGCGATCACGGCCTGGAACAACGCTTCCTTGGTCGGGAAATGGCGGTAGACCGTGCCCGCTCCCACCCCGGCCCGCCGGGCGATCTCGTCGATGGGCACGGACAGTCCGTCGGCCGCAAATGTTTCGTAGGCGACCTCGAGCACCCGGGCACGGTTCCGTGCCGCATCCGCACGCATTCGCGATCACCTCACAAAGTCAGCCGGGCACAAACCATTGACAAAACGGGGCGTGCGTTCCGTATAGTCGAGCACAACCGGAGTACACACTCCGTTTAGCCCTCCTAGGAGTCTCTCATGGCCAAGTGGACCACCGCCAACATTCCGGACCAAGCCGGCCGCACAGCCGTCATCACCGGCGCGAATACCGGCCTCGGACTGGAGACCGCCAAGGCCCTGGCCGCCGCCGGTGCCCACGTCGTTCTCGCCGTCCGCAACCTGGACAAGGGCGAGGCCGCCGTCGAGTGGATCTCACGGTCCGTGCCGGACGCCGACCTCGAATTGCAACGCCTCGATCTGGGCTCACTGGCCTCGGTACGCGACGCGGCCGATCAGCTCAAGGACAAGCACGACCGCATCGACCTGCTGATCAACAACGCCGGGGTGATGACCCCGCCGAAGGAGACCACCACCGACGGGTTCGAGCTGCAGTTCGGCACCAATCACCTCGGCCACTTCGCCTTGACCGGCCTGCTGCTGGAGCGCCTGTTGCCGGTCACCGGCTCACGGATCGTGACCGTCAGCAGCACCGGCCACCGCTTCTCGCGCGGCATCCGGTTCGACGACCTGCAGTGGGAGCGTAGCTACAACCGTCTCCAGGCCTACGGTCAATCCAAGCTCGCCAACCTGCTGTTCACCTACGAACTGCAGCGCCGCCTCACGGGCGAGAAGACCACGGCGCTGGCCGCCCACCCCGGCGGATCCGACACCGAACTGGCGCGCCATCTGCCGAGCGCGCTGCAACGCGCCGTCCCCCTGCTGCGTCCGCTGTTCCAGGAGGCCGCCATGGGTGCGCTGCCGACGCTGCGCGCCGCGACCGATCCGGGCGCCCTGGGCGGTCAGTACTACGGTCCCGACGGGTTGGCCGAGCAGCGCGGCTACCCGAAGCTGGTGACGTCCAACGAGCGGTCCTATGACATCGAACAGCAGCGCCGGTTGTGGGCGGTGTCCGAGGAGCTGACCGGAGTGACGTTTCCGATCCTTCAGGACGCGCGCGCCTGAATTCTCACCGCCTATTTCGACACCAGGGCTGCTTCGCCGCGCCGCGAACAACCCTGGTGTCGATCTCGACGCCGAAGGCCGAAGCCCCGGCTAGGGTGACACTCGTGTCGTTCTGGAATCCGAGGGATGTGCCGCCCTATCCCCCGGCCCGCTACACCAAAGACGAGCCCGAGGTCAGCGCGTGGGTGCGCCGCGGGGACGAGCCGCCGGACTATGAGTCGTTCGGCCTCGTCAAATACCACTACCTGGCCAACCAGCAACAGACCGACGGTGATTACGGCCTGTACCGGGTGGACATCAGCCCGCAGGGCGGTGGCCCCGGCCCACACTTTCACCGGGCGATGTCCGAGGCGTTCTTCGTCCTGTCCGGCACCGTGAAGCTGTATGACGGCACCGACTGGAAAGACGGCAACCAGGGCGATTTCCTGTATGTTCCACCGGGCGGTATCCACGGTTTCCGAAATGAGGCCGACGCGCCGACATCGTTGCTGATGTTGTTTGCTCCAGGCGCGCCGCGAGAGGCCTATTTCGAAGGGTTCACCCAGTTGGCCGACCTCAGCGACGACGAACGCGCCGAGTGGTTCATCAAGAACGACAACTACTTCGTCTGAGCGACACGCCCGGTACTTTCCTGCAGAGATGCGCCGACGTAACGCGCTGGCCTAGACTGCATCTCGACTGAGAGGAGTCCTAGGGTGCGGGCTGATGCAGCGCCCAGCACCCAGGCACTTCGGGGCTGGCAGCGCAAGGCGCTGGTGAAGTATTTGACGGCCAAACCTCGGGACTACCTGGCGGTCGCCACACCTGGCGCAGGGAAGACAACGTTTGCGCTGCGGATCGCGGCCGAACTGCTCAACGACCGAACGGTCGATGCGATCACCGTGGTGGTGCCCACCGAGCACCTGAAGATCCAGTGGGCCGAATCGGCGGCACGTAATGGCATCGCACTGGACCCGAGGTTCAGCAACTCCGACTCCCAGACCTCGGCCGAGTACCACGGTGTCGTCGTCACCTATGCCCAGGTGGCCAGCCACCCCACCCGGCACCGGGTGCGGACCGAGAACCGCAGGACGCTCGTCATCTTCGACGAGATCCACCACGGCGGTGACGCGAAGAGCTGGGGCGACGCGATGCGCGAAGCGTTCGACGACGCGACACGGCGCCTCTCCCTGACGGGTACCCCGTTCCGCAGCGACGACAGCCCGATCCCGTTCGTCAACTACGAACCCGACGAGGCCGGGTTCCAGCGCTCGCAGGCAGACCACGTGTACGGCTATGCCGACGCACTGGCCGACGGAGTGGTCCGGCCCGTGGTGTTCCTGGCGTATTCGGGTGAGGCCCGCTGGCGCGACAGTGCCGGCGAGGAGCATGCGGCGCGCCTCGGCGAGCCCCTGACCGCTGAGCACACGGCGCGGGCCTGGCGCACCGCGCTGAACCCGACGGGCGAGTGGATGCCTGCGGTCATCGCCGCCGCCGACAAGCGGTTGCAGCAGAAGCGTCAGCATGTGCCCGATGCCGGCGGCATGATCATTGCCACGAACCAGACCACCGCCCGCGCCTACGCCGATCTGCTCACCAAGATCACGGGCGAGGTGCCCACCGTGGTGCTCTCCGACGATCCCGGCGCCTCCGACCGGATCAGTAGGTTCTCCGAAGGCTCCAGCCGCTGGCTGGTCGCGGTCCGCATGGTGTCCGAGGGTGTCGACGTGCCGCGCCTGTCGGTCGGCGTGTACGCCACGAGCGCCTCGACTCCGCTGTTCTTCGCGCAGGCCATCGGCCGGTTCGTGCGATCGCGCCGGGCCGGCGAGACCGCCAGCATCTTCCTGCCCTCAGTGCCCAACCTGCTGTTGCTGGCCAGTGAGATGGAAGCCCAGCGCAACCACGTACTGGGCAAGCCGCACCGGGAATCCGACGGACTGGACGACGAGGCCCTCGAAGCTGCCGAGAAGCGCAAGGACGAGAAGGGCGAGCTGGAGAACGGCTTCGAGTCCCTCGGCGCCGACGCCGAGCTGGACCAGGTCATCTTCGACGGCTCCTCCTTCGGCACCGCGACTCCGTCCGGCAGCGACGAGGAGGCCGACTATCTCGGCATTCCCGGCCTGCTCGATGCCTCACAGATGCGAGATCTGTTGCGGCGCAGGCAGGATGAGCAACTCACCAAGCGCACGGCCGAGGCCGCGGTATCCGGCGGTCCGCCGCCGTCGCGCACCACACACGGCCAGTTGCGGGAGTTGCGTCGTGAACTCAACGCATTGGTGACCATCGCCCATCACCGCACCGGCAAGCCGCACGGTTGGATCCACAACGAGCTACGCCGCATCTGCGGTGGGCCTCCGGTGGCCGCCGCGACCACTGATCAATTGAAGGCGCGCATCGAAGCCGTGCGGGATCTGAAAGCCTGACGGCCGCCCCGCACAACAAAAAATCAGAGTCCCCGAAACTCCCCCGAGACCCAACTGGAACTTGTTACAGTCGGCCAATTGCGTTCTGTGGCAGCCAGAACAGTTGGGGGAGACACTATGCCGACGACGTCCGCTACCGCTGGAGGCGCCCGATTCATCGGGCGGGTGGGCACCCTCGCCGTTGCCCTGGGCATCGGGGTGGCGATGGCCAATGGGACGGCGATCGCTTCCGCCGAGACCGGTGGCTCGGACTCGTCGGGAACGCATTCAAAGGCGACCGACACCGCGAAAGCGGACCGCTCGAAACCGAAGAAAGGCCCCCGCAAACCGTCGTTGTCAGACCCGCAGAAGCTGTCCAACCGGGTCAGCGAGGTCGCCGCCAAGGTGGAGTCCGCGCTCGGCAGTGCGAAGATCGGCGAACGTCGATCGTCAGCCGCGTCGACTGACCGGAAACTGCTCGGCCAGGACGGCAAGGGCAGCAGAACAGTCGCCAAACCCGCAACAGCCGGCGAGGCCGTCGAGACCGCCGTCGGCAATGTGCGGCAGTCGGTGTCGCGGGCAATCGACCGGCAGGCCACGCTCGACAACCGGCCGCAGGCCGCTGCCGAGACCAACGCGACCGCGCCCCTGGAAACGCTGACGGTCGTCACCAAGAAGGTGGCGAAAGACGTTGTCGATCACCTGATTCCGGTGTCGGCGCTCCCCACGCAGGCTCCGGCGGCCCAGCCGATCCCGGAGATGGTGGCGGCGGTGACGCAGCGGCTCAAGCCGCGTCTCCCGGAATCGCCGGTGAGCCCGGTCCAGGATCTCGGCCTGGCGGCGCTGCTGAGCTGGTCACGCCGTGGGCAGGGGCTCGCCCCCATCGGACGCATCACCACACCGGAAGCGACGTCGCAGGTGACCGCCGAAGTGACGACGGCGGCAACGAGCACGCTGGCCACCGAGGACCAGCTTGAGGCCGAACAGCAGGTCGGCCAGATCGTCAACACACCAATCGTTCAGCTGGCCAAGGTGGTCCTGATGGCGGCCTGGTATGTCGAGGCGGCCAAGAACTTCGCGACCGTCGGTGGCCCCGACTTCACGAACCTCTCGCAGCTCAACGAGGCCGCGACCGAGTTCGCCAACCAATCGGCCACTGAGTTCCTGCTGCTGAATTCGAACGATCCGAAGCTGCTGCTTCAGGTCAACCCGCCGCACAGTTGGAACGGGCAGAACGCCGGCGGCACCCGGATCTGGTACGACAACCCCGACACCGTCTACCGCTTCACGGGTATCAATGGCGCCTCGACCTACGAGATCGAGGGCAAGGTCGCGGGGTATGACCCGGCCGACCCGAGTACCCACCCCACTTCTGCCAACACCAATTTCAGCGTGCTCACCGGAATCAACGGGGTCACCGCCGCCAATCTCAACGGCGAGGACCTGAGCATCAGGGACGACGGGACGTTCACCATCGTGGTGAGTCCCGACGCGGCGCCGGCCAACCCCGAACAAGGCATGAACTACATTCAGGCCCCGTCCAACTCGACCATCCTCGCCACCCGAAACACCTTGGGGGACTGGAATACCGAGACTCCCATGACGCTGACCATCGAGAAGACCGCCGGCCCGCCCAGCAGCCTGTTCAGCCAGATCGGCGGGTTTGCGATCCCGGTCATCGGTCAGACGGTGGTAGAGAATCCGGTTCTGATGAGCCTGGTGTCGATCATCCCGGCATTCGACAAGGCACCGCTACTGCTGTCGTCCACCGAGACCGCCCTGCTGATGCTGGTCACCGGAATCAACGGCGAGAACACCTATATGTCCGTGGCGACCGCCACCGGCCAGCCGAACACGCTGTCCCAGCCGCAGCACAACGCACAGTTCCTCTCCACGCAGTTACAGAGCGCCGGCTACTTCCAACTGAAGGACGACGAGGCGATGGTCATCACCGTCGATCCCGGTGATGCGGAGTACTTCGTGGTGCCGGTGACCAACGACTGGACCATCACCAACGACACGCGCAACCAGCAGACCAGTCTGAACAACAGCCAGGCCATCAAGAACGCGGACGGCACCTACACCATCGTGGTGTCCAAGAACGATCCCGGTGTGGCGAACTGGGTGTCCACCGGCGGCCTGAATCAGGGCACCATCTCCATGCGTTTCCAGGGCGTGGACCCGGATGCCACGAACATGCCGACGGTGACGACGCGAGTGGTGAAGGCGTCGGAGGTGCCGGACATCGTGAACGATCCGAACGATCCCAACTACAACCCCGAGCAACTCGACTACAACCGTGCCCAGCAGATCGCCGACCGTCAGGCCGGGTACGACCGCCGCTACACGGTCTAGCCGAGAGTTTGGGGACGCCGATTTCTACTTGAGGGTCGCGCTCGTCGAAAAGTACGACCCAGGTGTAGAAAACGGCATGTCGGGGACACCGAGAGGACTACAAGCCCAGCAACTCAGGCAAGTCGGCGACCGAGTCGATGACGTGGTTGGGTTGCATCGTGAATTCGTCTGCGGCCCATCGGTCCAACGTCGCCTGACGGAACTTTCCGGTGCGCACCAGCACCCCCGCCATCCCGACCACCTGGGCGGCCAGCACGTCGTTGTTGAGGTCGTCACCCACCATGTACATCTCCTCGGGGTCGACGCCGAGGCGGTTAGCTGCGGCCAAAAACCCTTCCGGGGCGGGCTTGCCGACGGCGGTGGCCTTGCGGCCCGAGGTCTCCTCCATGCCGGCCAGATACATGCCGGTGTCGACCCGCAGTCCGTCGGTGGTGTTCCAGGCGGTGCTGCGGTGCATCGCCACGACCGGCACACCCTGGGCCATCCAGTCGTACACCCAGCTGAGCGTGAGGTGGTTGTACTCGGGCCCGGCCCCGCCGAGCAGCACCACGTCGGGGGTTTCAGGTGCGGCAGGCCCGGTGAACTCACTCGAATACACAACATCGACGCCGGGCATGTCCTCACCGATCTGCCCGCTGTTGACCAGAAAACATCGGGCACCCGGATAGCGGTCACGGACATATTCGGCAGTCAGGGCCGCCGCGGTGATCACCTCGTCGGCCGCGACGTCCATGCCGGCCGCAGTCAGCAGGTCGGCGATCTGCGCGCGGGTGCGGGTGGTGGTGTTGGTCAGATAGGACCGGGCGATCTGCTGCTCGGCCAGTATCCGCAAAGTCTCCGCCGCACCGTCGATGGGCAGCCATGAGGTCACCAGCACGCCATCGATGTCGAACAGCACCCCACCGATAGCCATGCAGCGACAGTAAACGCCCGCGAATTCAGCGCAATTCGGGGCCCGCCACGCCGGCTGCCCACCCGTTATCGGCCACCCACGGCGAGGCGGCCGCCACCACGGACCAGGCCTGCGCCGCCGGGAGGTCGAGCACGGTATACCGCTTCTCCCCGGCGGCGGTCGCTGCGATCAGGGTGGCAACACCGGCGCGGCGCTGAAAGAACGTCTGCCGCACCGTCCATCCGATGATCCCCGCCGCGTCCAGGTGATCGCACCGGCGCTCCAGACTGCCGGAGCGGGCAACCAGCCAGCCGTCGCGCACCAGATGTCCGAGAGATCTGGCCCGGTCCGCGGCCAGCAGTCCGGCGGACCCGACCGACAACACCCATAACACCCAGACCCAGGCCGGTACCCCGAGCACCAGCAACACCGCGGCCGCGAGCACGGGCAGTGCCAAGGCGCGGGTCCAGCGTCGCCGCACCGCGGCCGGTCCGTGGGCGATCAGCGATGCGTCGACGGCACCGGGGTTGCCGATCAGCTCGGCCAGCACGGTCCTGGCGGTGCCTGCCGGGCACGGTGGCAGCAGCAGGGAGGCCTCGCCTTCGCCACCGACGCCGGTCATCACCGCATCCAGGCGCGCACCGCCGAAGGCCCGCACCAGCAGGGGCTCGCGCAGAGTTCCGCCGCGCAGCCGCCGCATGTCGTAGGTGTGCTCGCGCAGCCGTAGCAGTCCGTGCTGCAGGTGAAGCACGTCGGAATCTCTACGCAGCACCAGATTTCCGTAGGTCAGCAAGGACCTCAGCACCGAGAGCACCACAGAAGCCACCAGCACCACCGCGACGCCGACCACCACGCTGATCAGGACGCCGAAATGTTCTGCCACCGCGACCCCGGACCGGGCCAGCTCCGAGTTCCGCAGCGCGGCACCCACTCCCGCTTGATAGATCACTCCGGCTGCGGCCGCGATCATGGCCAGGCCGGTGAAGCTCAGCGGGCTGTAGCGCAGCCAGGACGGCTGCCAGCGGGCCAGCTCGCGACCTGCCGGCGCGTCGGCGACCGGAACGGCGTCGGCCAGCAGGATTGCGCGCAGTCTCGGTACCTGCTCCGCCTCCACCGCGTCCAGGGCAAATTCGGTGTCACCCTTGGCCTCCTGACCGGTGCTGATCCGCAGCACGGTCAGCCCCAGCAGCCGGTGCAACAGCCGCGCATCGGTCGATACCGATCGAATCCGGTTGCGCGGCACCGACAACACCTTGCGTTGCAGCAGCCCCGTACGCAGTCGCACCTCGTCCGGCTCGATGCGGTAGCTGGTGGTGAACCACCGCGCCAGGCCCAAGGCGATGGTGAGCACAATCGCCGCGATCGTCCAACCCTGATTCCCGGTCGCCGAGCCCAGCACCACTGCGCCGATCAGCAACGGAATCTGTTGCAGCACTTCATGCACCGGGTGGACCAGCAGCATACGCGGACTGAGCCGCTGCCACTGCGGCTGGATGGCCGGCTCGGACGGGGCGCTCACGTGGCGTCCTGTTCGCCGATCGCCGCGATGTCGGTCAACTGCGCCACCACCCGCTCGGCCACATCGTCGTCGAGCGCCACGATCCGCACGGCCCCGGCCGAGGAGGCCGTCGTCACCGTCACGTTGGCCAGGCCGAACAGCCGATCCAGCGGGCCCCGGTAGGTGTCCACGGTCTGGACCCGCGAAATCGGCGCGATCCGCCGCTCCTGCACCAACCACCCCGTGCGGGTGTACACCGCCGGGGTGCCGGAGCCGACGTTGATGTCCCACCGGTGGACCCGGTAGCGCCACATCGGGACCACCCCGACAAAGAGCACCACACCGATGACCGTGACGATCGCGGCCACGCCGTGCACCCACAACATCCGCTGGTCGATCGCGAACCAGATCACCTGCGCCAGTATCAAAACCGCCCATGGGATGGCCGCGCTCAACGCCCACACCAGCGGCGCCTTACGGCTGGGCGGCTGCGCGGGATCGGTCAATCTCACTTGGCGAACACCGTCTTCCAGTCGTTCTTCATGTCGACGACGGTCCAGCCGTTCGGCCCGGCCTGCTGCAGTGCGGTGACCAATTTTCCGGAGGACGGCGGGTTGGCGTCGTAGGCGTATTCGCGCTCGGCGTCGGTGTGGTGGATCAGGACGCCGAGGCTGGGCCGCGGATTGTCGATCGTGGTGTACTCCAGCATCGCCTGGTCACCGTCGCTGTTGCCGACGGCCAGAATCGGCCTGCGCCCGATGAATTCGTGGATGCCCGACGGCTTGCCCGCCTTGTCGTCGACGAAGACGTAGTCGAGGGTCTTGACGAGCACAGGTTTACCGTCCCGCAGCTCGTATTTGGTGGTGCCGGTGGACCCGACCACCTGCTCGGGCGGGATTCCGTATACCCGCTGGGCGAACACCCGCATGAAATCGGCGCCGCCACCGGAAACGATGAAGGTACGGAAGCCGTTGTCCCGCAAGTAGGACAACAACTGCTGTTGCGGTTCGTAGGTCAGCTGATCGTAGGGTTTGTCGAATCGGGGATGGCGGGCGGTCGCCATCCAGTCGGTCACCCGTTGGTTGAACTCGTCGGTCGTCATCCCGGTATGGGTGAGCGCCAGGACGTGCAGCAGTCCTTCGTGCCGGTCGCCGGCGAGCAGGGTGGCCACGTCCCCTTTGAGCGCCGCCTGCACCATGGGATCGGCGGCCAGCGCCGGCTCTTGCGGCGTCCGGCGTTTGAGCTCGTCGATGACGAACGCCGCCTGGAACGGCAGCGGCGCTTCGGCCCACAACGTGCCGTCGTTGTCGAATACCGCGACGCGGTCTTCCGGCGCCACGTATTCGGGAGTGTCCGGGGTGGTCGCCCGTTTGACGAACTCGGTGATCGAGTTTTTCGCCGATGTGTCGTTCCACGCGGACAACGGATCTGGGGCAGTGTCATTCGAAGAGACGGCGTCCTTCGACGAACAGCCGGTCATGCACAGCAGAAGGCTCAGCAGGACCGCAACCAGGGTGCGCATGGTTCCCAGACTGCTATGGCGCCGGGGTGCCGTCCAGCACCGGTTTACCGAGCCGGATACTCGGCCGGTCGTCGCACTCCCTGATCGCAGCGGTGTGAGGTACGGCGGCGCCCCCGTAGAGTTCGAGCAATGAGCGCAAACTCCAAGTGGACCGAGGCCGATGTCCCCGATCAGTCCGGCCGGATCGCGATCGTCACCGGGTCCAACACCGGGTTGGGCTATGAGACCGCCCGTGTGCTTGCTGCCCGGGGCGCGCATGTCGTCGTCGCGGTACGCAATCTGGACAAGGGCCGTCAGGCCGTCGAGCGGATCACCGCCGCGGTGCCCAAGTCGGACCTCAAGCTGCAGCAGTTGGACGTGGGCTCGCTGGACTCGGTCCGTACCGCGGCCGACGAACTCAAGGCTGCCTATCCGCGGATAGATCTGCTGATCAACAACGCCGGAGTGATGTACCCGCCCAAGCAGACCACCGTCGACGGCTTCGAGCTGCAGTTCGGCACCAACCATCTGGGAGCGTTCGCACTGACCGGCCTGCTGCTGGAGCACCTGCTGCCGGTGGACGGCTCGCGCGTGGTCGCGGTCGCCAGTGTCGCGCACCGCATCCAGGCCGCCATCCATTTCGATGACCTGCAGTGGGAGCGCAGCTACAACCGTGTCGCCGCCTACGGCCAGTCCAAGCTGTCGAACCTGCTGTTCACCTACGAGTTGCAGCGCCGTCTGGCCGCCAAGAACGAGCCCACCATCGCGGTGGCCGCCCACCCCGGCCTGTCGAACACCGAACTCATGCGCCACATCCCGGGAACCGGCCTGCCCGGCTACAACCAGATCGCGGGCCTGTTCACCAACAGCCCGGCCAAGGGTGCGCTGGCCACGTTGCGGGCCGCCACCGCTCTCGATGTCCGTGGCGGCCAGTACTACGGCCCGTCCGGTTTCCGTGAGATGGTCGGCAATCCGAAGCTGGTGACCTCCAGCAAGCAGTCCCATGACGAAGAGCTGCAGCGCCGGCTCTGGACCGTGTCCGAGGAGCTCACCGGCGTCAGCTTCCCGGTGTGATCATGCGGACCGTCGACGAGCACCAGAAGGTGGTTGCCGGGCTGATCAAAGCCCGTGCACCACAAGAGCTTCCGCTGAACGACACTCTGGGTCTGATGTTGGCCGCCGATGTGGTTGCCCCGCTGTCACTGCCCGGCTTCGACAACTCCGCGATGGACGGCTACGCCGTTGTCGCCGACGATGTCGCCGCTGCCACCGAGGACACCCCCGTTCGGTTGCCGGTGGCCGAGGACATCCCGGCCGGCCGCACCGACCCGCTGACGCTGCGGCCCGGGACCGCCCATCGCATCATGACCGGGGCGCCGCTGCCGGCGGGTGCCACCGGGGTGGTTCCGGTCGAGGCCACCGACGGCGCGACGGACACCGTGACGATCCGCGCGGCCGCTCGGGAGGGTCAGCACATCCGCCGCGCCGGCGAGGACGTCACCGCGGGCACCGCCGTACTGCGCGCCGGTCAGGTGATCACCCCGGCCGCGCTCGGGCTGGCCGCGGCGCTGGGGCTGGCCACGCTGCCCGTGTTACCGCCGCAGCGCGTCATGGTGATGTCCACCGGCACCGAGCTCGTGGCACCGGGCACCGAGCTGCAGCCGGGACAGATCTACGAGTCGAATGCGGTGATGCTGGCCGCCGCAGTCCGCGATGCCGGCGCTCAGGCCACCATCGCGCCGATGTCCGCGGACGACGTCGACGCCTTCCGCGCCGCGCTGGCCCAACACACCCGCTCCAACGACTCCGTAGATCTGATCATCACCACCGGCGGGGTCAGCGCGGGCGCCTACGAGGTGGTCAAAGACTCCCTGTCGGATCAGGTGGAGTTCGTCAAGGTCGCGATGCAGCCCGGCATGCCGCAGGGTGCGGGCACCGTGAACGGCGTGCCGATCATCACGCTGCCGGGCAACCCGGTCAGCGCGCTGGTTTCTTTCGAGGTGTTCGTCCGCTCGCCGCTGCGTGCCGCGATGGGCCATGCCGCGCCGGACCGGCCGCGGCGCACCGCGCAGCTGACCGAGGATCTGACGTCACCGCCCGGAAAACGGCAGTTCCGGCGGGGTGTGCTGACCGGGGACTCGGTCAGCAGCTACGGTCCGCCGGCCTCGCATCATCTGCGCTGGCTCGCTTCGGCGAACTGTCTGCTCGAGATCGCCGAGGACATCACCGAACTCTCGGCCGGGACGACGGTTCCCGTGTGGGACCTGACCTAGCAATTCCGACACCCCCCGCACGTAGAATCCTCCCGATGGCCAGACGCCCCGATCTCCAGCAGTCCGGACCAGAACGCCTTGTGGCGCTGGTGCGATCCAGTGTTCCGCCGATGCACTCGGCGGGATTACCGTTCGTCGGCGCCAGCCTCGCCGTGGCGGCCCTGGGCCGTAAGCACCGCTGGGTACGCCGGGCCGGCCTGCTGGCCGCCGGCGCGAACGCCGCGTTCTTCCGCCACCCGCCCCGGGTGGCGCCGACCCGGCCGGGCGTGGTGGTCGCCCCCGCCGACGGGCTGGTGTGCCTGATCGAGGATGTCGTCCCACCTGCCGAGTTGGGCTTGCCCGCCATTCCGCTCCCTCGGGTCAGCATCTTCCTGTCGGTGCTCGACGCGCACGTGCAGCGCGCCCCGATCGGCGGTGACGTGGTCGCCGTGCAGCACCGTCCCGGGCGTTTCCACTCGGCCGAACTCGAAGCCGCCAGTGAGGACAACGAACGCAACAGCGTCGTCATCCGCACCCCCGAGGGCACCGAGGTGATCGCGGTGCAGATCGCCGGTCTGATCGCCCGGCGCATCGTGTGCGACGCCCGTGTCGGCGACAAACTCGCCATCGGTGAGACCTACGGCCTGATCCGGTACGGCTCCCGGCTGGACACCTACCTTCCTGCTGGTTCGAAATTGCTTGTCACTCGGGGTCAGCGGACGCTGGCCGGAGAAACCGTCCTGGCGGAGTTGCCATGATCAAGCCGCGCATGAGGCCCCCGTCGTTGATCAAGGGCCGCATGAAGCCGCCGCCGTTCTCCGTGCGGATGCTGCCGAGTGCGATGACGGTGGCGGCCATCTGCCTGGGCCTGTCGGCGATCAAGATGGCGCTCGACAACCGGCCCACCGAGGCGATGGCGTTTCTGGCGGTCGCGGCGATCCTCGATGCGCTGGACGGCCGGGTGGCCCGGATGCTCAACGCCACCTCCAAGATGGGCGAGGAGATCGATTCGCTCGCCGATGCGGTGAATTTCGGTGTGGCACCGGCGCTCATCATCTACGGCACCATGCTTTCGCATTCGCGCATCGGGTGGATCGTGGTGCTGCTGTACGCGGTGTGCATCGTGTTGCGGCTCGCCCGCTTCAACGCGCTGCTCGACGTGGATCAGCCGGCGTACGAGAAGGAGTATTTCGTCGGCATGCCCGCCCCTGCGGGTGCCATCGGCGCGATCGGTCTACTGGCTGCCAAGATGCAGTTCGGCGAAGGTTGGTGGACCAGCGAGTGGGCGGTGTCGATCTGGATGATCGGCGTCTCGCTCCTGGTGGTCAGCCGGATCCCGATGCGCAAGATCCACACGTTCGCAGTTCCGCCGAACATGGTGGCGCCCTTGCTGGCCTTGGTCGCCATCGGGGTAGCGGCGTCGGTGTTCTACGGCTACATCGTGATCATGGTGATCATCGTGGCCTACGTGATCCACATCCCGTTCGCGATACGCACCAAGAAGTGGGTGGCCAGCCACCCCGAATCATGGGACGACAAGCCGCAGCAACGGCGCGCCGCCCGCCGTGCGATTCGGCGGGCCCAGCCGCACCGGCGGTCGATGGCACGACTGGGGCTGCGGAAGCCGGGGCGCTGACATGTCGCAGCTCGAGGCCGAGGAAGATCAACCGCTCGGGCATCTGCGCCTGACCGCACGGCTGAACACCGCCGCACTCGACTCACGTCGTGGGGTGGTTCGGCTGCATCCGGAGGCGATCGCCGCGCTCGGGATCCGCGAGTGGGACGCGGTGTCACTGACCGGATCCCGTACCACTGCGGCCGTCGTCGGCCTGGCCCCTGGCGGTACCCCGACCGGTACCGCCCTGCTCGATGACGTGACGTTGTCCAACGCCGGGGTGCGGGAGAACGCCATAGTGATCGTGTCGCCGGTGACGGTGTACGGCGCCCGGGCGGTCACGGTGACCGGGTCCAAGCTGGCGACCGATTCGATCTCGTCGGCGACGCTGCGCCAGGCGCTGCTGGGCAAGGTCATGACGGTCGGCGACACGGTGTCGTTGCTGCCCCGCGATCTGGGGCCGGGTACCTCGACGTCGGCGGCCACCGCGGCGCTGGGCTCGTCGGTGGGCATCACCTGGACCTCGGAACTGCTGACGGTGACCGGGGCCGATCCGGCCGGACCTGTGAGCATTCAACCGAATTCGGTGGTGTCGTGGGGGTCGGGCCTCGAGGGTGCCGGGCCGGGGCCGTCGGATTCCACCGGCGCGCACACGATCAGCCCCGCACGCGCCGAGCCTGCCGTCAGCTTCGACGATCTCAAGGGTTCCCATACCCAGGCCGGCAAGCTCACCGAATGGCTCAAGCTGTCACTCGATGAACCTCAGCTTCTCGAAACTCTGGGTGCCACACCGAATCTCGGCGTCCTGGTATCCGGCCCCGCCGGTGTGGGCAAGGCCACCATGGTGCGGACCGTGTGTGCCGAACGGAGGTTGGTGGAGCTCGACGGCCCGGAAGTGGGGGCACTGGCCGCCGATGACCGGTTCGGCCGGGTGTCCGACGCGGTCGCTACCGTGCGCGACGGCGGTGGGGTGCTGCTGATCTCCGATGTCGACGCGCTGCTGCCGGCCGCCGCCACCGACCGGGCTCCCGAGCCGGTCGCCGCCCTGATCATCGGTGAACTGCGTGAGGCCGTCGCCACCCGGGGCGTGGCGTTCGTCGCGACGTCGGCGGTGCCCATCGGGGTGGATCCCCGGCTGCGGGCACCGGATCTGTGCGACCGCGAGCTTGCCCTGACCCTGCCCGATGCCGCCACCCGCAAGGCACTGCTGGAGGTGCTGCTGCGTGGCGTTCCGTCCGCCGAGCTGAGCCTCGGCGAAATTGCCGACCGTACACCGGGTTTCGTGGTCGCCGATCTGGCCGCCCTGGTCCGTGAGGGCGCTCTGCGGGCAGCCTCGCGA
Source organism: Mycobacterium sp. IDUB_9 (assembly GCF_055419505.1). Taxonomy (NCBI): domain Bacteria; kingdom Bacillati; phylum Actinomycetota; class Actinomycetes; order Mycobacteriales; family Mycobacteriaceae; genus Mycobacterium; species Mycobacterium sp. IDUB_9. The sequence continues at coordinate 114,420 of NZ_JBVAXU010000001.1, forward strand.
GCCAGCGCCGAAGGCAACGAGCCGGTGCTGTGGCAGGAGGATCTGACCGGGGCGCTGACCGTGATCCGGCCGTTGTCGCGGTCCGCGTCCGAGGAGGTGTCGGTCGGCTCCGTCACGCTCGACGATGTCGGCGACATGGTCGAGACCAAACAGGCGCTCACCGAGGCGGTGTTGTGGCCGCTGCAGCATCCGGACACATTCCAGCGCCTCGGCGTGGAGCCCCCACGTGGTGTGCTGCTGTACGGTCCGCCCGGTTGTGGCAAGACCTTCGTGGTGCGGGCGTTGGCCAGCTCGGGGAAGCTCTCCGTGCACGCGGTCAAAGGTGCTGAGCTGATGGACAAATGGGTCGGTTCTTCGGAGAAGGCCGTGCGCGAACTGTTCGCGCGGGCCAGGGATTCGGCACCGTCACTGGTGTTTCTCGATGAGATCGATGCGCTGGCTCCGCGACGCGGGCAGAGCTTCGATTCCGGCGTGACCGACCGCGTGGTGGCCGCGTTGCTGACCGAACTCGACGGCATCGAGCCGATGCGCGACGTGGTGGTGCTGGGCGCGACCAACCGTCCCGACCTCATCGACCCCGCGCTGCTGCGGCCGGGCCGGTTGGAGCGGCTCGTGTTCGTCGAACCGCCCGATGCCGACGCACGTCGCGAAATCCTGCGTACCAGCGGCAAATCCATTCCCCTGGCCGCCGACGTCGATCTCGACGCCCTCGCCTCCGAGTTGGACGGCTACAGTGCGGCCGACTGTGTGGCGCTGCTGCGGGAGGCAGCCTTGACGGCGATGCGCCGGTCGATCGATGCGGCCGACGTCACCGCGGCCGATGTCGCCAAAGCCCGGGAGACCGTCCGGCCGTCTCTGGATGCATCCCAGGTGGCGTCCTTGCGGGAGTTCGCGGCCGGGCGCTGAGATTTTTCGGCTGATGCTGGGTTCCACGCCTGGCCGCCGGCCGGCCCGGCGGCCAGGAGCCACACCTGTCCCATCGACCACGGCTCCGAGGGCACTACTCGAGCTGCCCACCTGCGCGCGACAATCGAGCGACAATCGCCTCCTGAATCACCTCCGCAACACCGTTCCCACCACTGCTCGCCACATCCGGCCCTTGTACCACTGAGACCTCTGCCACCCCATCCGTCCGGTGTCCAGCTACCAGCGACACTGTCGCTGGTAGCTGGACAAGTCGAATTCCGTTGCGTACGAGGCGAATGGGGCGTCAGTGACCCGAGTAATGAATGGACTCGTGACCTGAGTTGTCACCGTGATGCATGTGGCGATTGTCGCTCGATTGTCGCTGACAGGCGGGCACCACGACACCACTCGCCGAGCCGGGCCTATTGAGGTGGCTATCGAGACTGCTTCGGCAGTGAGACCGCCCGGCGCCCCCTATGTTTCTGCGAGCGCCGCCATTCGGTCGATCGAGGCCTGCAGCTTGTCCGCAGTGGTCGCGCGGGCACGAACCAGCCGCTTCTCGTCGGTCAGCTGGGACCAGTCGTAGGTATGGGTGACCAGAGTTCGGTTGTCGCCCAACGGTTGCAACTCCCAGCGCCAGAGGTGGCCGGGTGGCTCCTTGCCGACCTCCGACGGCCGCCAGGCGATACGCCGGCCTTCTTCGAACTCCACGATGTGGTTCTCGCGGTCACCGCCCTGCTTGATCGTCAGGACGAACACGTCCCCGACCGCACGCACCCGCTGCCCGGACGCGGCCTGCGCCAGGTTCTCGTTGCCGTCCCAGCGGGGCTGTTGGGCCGGGTCGGCGATGAGCTCGAAGATGAACTCTGCCGGTGCGGAGATCTCACGACTGGCTGCGACCACCCGTGAGCCACTGGACTCAGAATCCATACGCCTGACCATACCCACAGATCGACGCTGAACCGATTCACTTCACGGTCAACAACTTCCGAATCGCGTCGGCCAGGTCTTCCTCCATCCAGGCCGGCAGGGCAGCATCGTTGGCGTGGCGTCGCACCATCGCATAGGGCAGATCGACGACGGCCCGCGACATGGCGTCCATCGTGCGGGCGTCGTCGGCGCCGTAGATACCGCGCGCCAACTCGCGCAACCGCTCGATGAGTGGCGTGTTCATCGCTGCCAGCGTCGCGGTGAACTCCGCATCGGGGGCGCCGTCGAGCAGGTCGCTGGGCCGGATGGTCAGCAGCAACCGGGCGTCGTCGGGAACGTCACGGGCGAAGACGACGGCAGCGACACCCATCGCCACCGCGGCCTCCACCGCGTCTCCCCCGGACGCCGCCATCGCGCGGGACTGAAACCGTTCCAGCGCCCGCAGCCAGGCCGCGGTCAGCACACCGTTTCGGTTACCGAACCGGTGATACAGCGTGCCCGCCGGCGCCCCGCTGACCTTGGCAATCGCCGCAACGCTTGCGGCCCTGGGCCCTTCGGCGAGCACCAACGCCCGGGTCGCATCCAAAATCGCGTCGGTTTCATGCTTCCGCGGAGGCGCCATGATCTAGTACAGTCCTTCTATATGGAATGTTTACCCTATATTGATGAGCATGCCATAACCCTCGATGCGGATGCGGCCACGACATGGGCCGCCGTCCTGCGCACGATGTGTAGCGATCCTGCCGAGCCGCGCGCCCCGTTCGGGTTCGCCATCGGCGAGTGCACGCCGCGTCAACGCCTGATCCTCAAGGGGCGTCATCCCTTCTCGATCTACAAGTGGGTCTTCGAGCTGGACGAGCTCGGTCCGCACTGCACCCAGGTGCGGTCACAAACCTGGGCAGCCTTCCCGGGCATCCACGGAAAGATCTACCGCACCCTGGTGATCGGCTCCGGAGCCCACGTGGTGGCGGTGCGCCATGCGCTCAAACGCATTGCGGGGCAACTGCGTCCGCGGCCAGGCCTCGCGGCGTGATCCTGAACTGGGGCGCGACCGAAGGCGAACGCGCCACCCCCCTTCCGTGCGACGCGCTGTCCCCCGGCGCCAAAGTCTCCGCGGACCGCGCGATCACCATCCACGCACCGCCTGCGACCGTGTTCGGCTGGCTGTGCCAGCTGCGCGTCGCGCCCTACAGCTACGACCTGCTGGACAATTTCGGTCGACGCAGTCCACGAACGCGTGACCCGGAACTGTCCCGCCTCGAAGTCGGCCAACGCTTCATGCAGATCTTCACCCTGCACTCGTTCGTCGACGACGAGCACGTGACGCTGCAATCCGGGAAGGTCACCGTCACCTACGCAGTTCGGGGCCACGCGGAAGGCAGCCGCCTGCACGTGCGGGTGCGCTTCGGTGGTCCGGCGATCACCGGCCGGGCGCTGGCACTGGGCGACGTGGTGATGATGCGTAAACAGCTGCTCACCTTGCGCGAGCTGGCCGAGCAGGAAGCCATCCGGCCAATATCTTGACGGTGACTAGTTACAGTGGCATAGTTCAACTTGTCACTGACTAGATTCACGGGAGTTGAGATGGCCGACACCGCCCTACACACCGTTGAAACAGCCCGGGCCGGCGACCGGGAGCGCGCACGGACCGCGAATGACCTCGGTCAGGCCCTCACCCAGGGCTACCTCACGATGCCCGAGTACGAAGATCGGTTGCAGTCCACGTTCCAGGCGCAGACCGCCGACCAACTGCACCGGCTCGTCGCCGACCTCCCCCTCAGCCGGCTACGACGTCACGATCCCCGACGTCACGCCGCCCAGCAGCGGGCCGCCCGGATGAGCGTCACGATCCACCTGGCCGCCTACCTTGCCGGCGCCCTGCTGATGCTCGGCATCTGGCTTGCCGTCGGACTCGGCGGTGGCGGCTGGTACTTCTGGCCGGTCTGGCCGATCATGGGCTGGGGCATCGGCGTTGCGTCACATGCCATTCCGGTATGGGCACACGCCCAGGCGCACTCCATCCCCGTCACGTAACGCGGTCAGCCGGCGGCCGACGTCCAGTGCGTGATAGCCGCACGCACCTCCGCCGCGTCCGGCAGCCGCTCACTGGCCCAGGCCACATAGCCGTCGGGCCGGATCAGCACCGCGTCGGGCAACTCGGGCCGATTGTCGATCGCCTGCACCACATCCGCGTCACCGACATCCACCGGAGCAGCGGTGACGAGTACGAACTTCTCGCCGCGCAAAAGCTCGTACAGCCTGGGCCCGCCACAGTTCACGTCGGCCATGCGGCGACCCACGAGCCAGTCTTCGTCCTTCGACCGCGGATACGCGATGCCGATGCCGCTGAGCCGCTCGGCCACAAAGCGTCGGGCGCGCGGAATGCGTAATACCGTCCCCAACACGAGCACGCGCAGCCGACGCGTCGCGGCCGAACTCAGGACGATCTGGTTGAACGTATCGGTCAACCGCAGCACCGCGGCACCCACTGGATGGCGCTCGCGTTCATAGCTGTCCAGCAGCCACGACGACGCATGCCCTCGCACCGCCAAAGCCAGCTTCCAGCCCAGATTGAACGCGTCGCCGAGCCCGGTGTTCATGCCCTGCCCGCCGAGCGGCGAATGCACATGCGCGGCGTCGCCCGCGAGGAACACGCGCCCCGAACGGTAGTGGCGGGCCTGGCGGCGCTCGCTGAGGAACCGCGAACTCCACCGCATCTCACTCATACCGAAGTCATCCCCCGCGATGCGTCGAAACGCCTCCCGCATCTCCTCCAACGTCACCGGTTCGTCCAGCGGCGCCTGTTCCCTCAGCCGGTCCCACCCGATGGCGCGGAACCAACCGTCGCCGAAAGGCACGAACAGCACCACCCCTTCCGTGCCGGTCCGGGCGAACAGCGTTTCCTCGGGAGGTGACGCCAACCGCACGTCGGCGAGCAGGATGTGCGTTTCGTACTGTTTGCCGGCGAAGTCGATCCCGACCAGTCGTCGGACCGTGCTGTGGGCCCCGTCGCAGCCGACCACGTAGTCGGCGCTCAGGCTCTCCCCGCCCGCCAACTCCACGCTCACCCCGTCGCCGTCCTGGCGCAGCCCCACCACCCGAGCACCGCGGCGCACCGTGACGCCCAACTGCGCCGCCCGCTCCTCCAGTACGTGTTCGGTGCCGCTCTGCGGAACGATCAGCACCATGCCGAACCGGGTCGGCAGCTCCCGCAGATCCAGCGTGGCTCCGCCGGGCGGTGCCACTTCGTGCACCTCGACTCCCCGGCTCAGCAACTCATCGACCAGTCCTCGGCCGTCGAGCAGTTCGAGCGTTCGCGCGTGCACCGCGAAGGCCCGGGTGATGTTGGGCGTCGAGTCCCGTTCATCGACCACCGTGACCGCCGCCCCGCCGAGCGCGAGCTCACAGGCCAGCATCAAACCCGTCGGCCCGGCGCCGACCACCAGAACACCTTTGGTTGCCAACAGATTCACCTCCGTAGCGCGTTGGTGACTCTGCAGGCTGATGGTAGCCACAACGGCCCACGTAGAATGCGGGAAAAGCCATAGCCACCCATGCCGATGCTCTTCGCGACAAGCGCTCATCGGTAGCCGACACCCCGACCCCAACCCGATCGGAGTGCCATGCTCGCCGTTCTGCTCGCCCACGCGGTCGCCACCGCGCTGGCGCCACTTCTGGTGGCCAGATGGGGACGGATGGCGTTCTATCCGCTGGCACTCGTCCCGTTGGGCTCGCTGGTTTGGGTGGCCCTGAACTGGCCCAACGCTGAGCGTGTCCCCACCCTGAACATCCCGTGGGTGGACGGGCTGTCGATGAACATCACGCTGCGCTTCGACTCCCTCGCGGCGATCATGAGCGTGCTGGTCCTAGCCATCGGGGCGCTGGTCCTGTTCTACTGCGGCGAGTACTTCCATCACCACGACGGAAAGATCGAGAAACGCCTGCCCAGCTTCGCGGCCGAGTTGGTGGCGTTCTCCGGCGCCATGTTCGGCCTGGTGATCAGCGACAACATGCTGGTTCTCTACATTTTCTGGGAAACCACGACGGTGCTGTCGTTCCTGCTGGTCGGCCACTACGCCGAGCGGGCCACCAGTCGGCGGGCCGCCACCCAGGCGCTGTTGGTGACCACGTTCGGCGGCCTGGCCATGCTGGTCGGCATCGTCGTGCTGGGCAACATGGCCGGCACCTACCTGCTGTCGGAGTTGATCGCGGCGCCGCCCGGCGGGACGGCCGCCGCGGTCGGGGTGGCGCTGATCCTCGTCGGCGCGCTGTCGAAATCGGCCATCGTGCCACTGCACTTCTGGTTGCCCGGTGCCATGGCCGCCCCCACCCCGGTGAGCGCCTATCTGCACGCCGCGGCCATGGTGAAGGCCGGGGTCTACCTGGTGGCCCGGATGACGCCCGGGTTTGCCGAAACGTCGTTCTGGCGTCCCATGGTGGTGGGCCTGGGGCTGCTGACCATGCTGCTGGCCGGCTGGCGTGCGGTCCGTGAATATGACCTGAAACTGATCCTGGCGTTCGGCACGGTGAGCCAGTTGGGTCTGATCACCGTGATGGTCGGCGCGGGTGGCAGCGACATGATGCTGGCCGGGCTGGCCATGCTGTGCGCGCACGCGATGTTCAAGGCGGCGTTGTTCATGGTGGTCGGCGTGATCGACCACGCCACCGGGACCCGCGACATCCGCCGGCTGGCCGGGCTGGGACGCCGCCACAGACCGTTGTTCGCCATCGCCATCGGGGCCACCGCGAGCATGGCGGCCCTGCCCCCGTTCTTCGGGTTCGTCGCCAAGGAAGCCGACTTGGAGACGGTGGCGCACAGCCCCGCTCTGGGCTCCGCCGCGCCATATGTGTTGGCCTGCATCGTGATCGGCTCGGTGTTCACCACCATCTACAGCCTCCGGTTCATGTGGGGCGCATTCGCCGCCAAGGGAGCGCCGGAACCCAGCACCCGGGTTGCCGAAATGCGCCGTCCCTCAGCCACTTTCCTGACCGCACCCGCGCTGCTCGCCATCGCCGGCCTGGTCTTCGGGTTGTGGCCCGCCGGAATGGACGCAGTGCTCGACGAGTACGCCAACACCATGCCGGGCGGCTCGGGCTACCACCTGGCACTGTGGCACGGGCTCGGCCTCCCGCTCCTGCTCTCGGTCATCGTGCTGGCCGTCGGTACCGCCGTGTTCTTCGGGCGGAACAGGTTGCCCCGGGCGCAGCTGACCTACCAACCGCTGGGCAACGCCGACCGCATTTACGACGCGACGATCCGTGGCCTGGACGTACTTTCGCTGCGGCTGACGGGGTCGACGCAGCGCGGTTCGCTGCCGGCCACGCAATCGGTGATCCTGTGCACGCTGGTGGGTTTGCCCGTCGCGACGCTGGTTCTCGGCCCTCGCGACCATCCGGATTTCGCGCTGTGGGACTCGCCACTGGTCGTGGTGGTCGGGTTGCTGATGCTGGCCGCTGCGTTGGGCGCGATCGTGATGCGCAACCGTCTGGCCGCGGTGCTGCTCGTCGGTGTGACGGGCTACGGGTGCGGCGCGATCTTCGCCTTCCACGGCGCACCCGATCTGGCGCTGACCCAATTCCTGGTCGAGACACTGGTTTTGGTGATCTTCGTGCTGGTGCTGCGGACACTTCCGGCCGAGGCCGATGCCGCAAACATCAACAGTCACCGAATTCCGCGGGCTCTGCTGGCCCTGGCGGTCGGCGCCGCCGTCACGTCTCTGGCGGTCTACGCGATGGCCGCCCGCACCGGGGCCGGTATCGCCGAGCTGTTGCCGGATGCCGCCTACTACCGCGGGCAGGGCGCCAACACCGTCAACGTGCTGCTGGTCGACATCCGGGCCTGGGACACGATGGGCGAGGTCATGGTGCTGCTCGTCGCCGCGACCGGCGTGGCTTCACTGGTGTTCCGGCACCGCCGGTTCGGCGCCGCCCCGCGGGTCAGTACGGCCGCCGGGCAGCCCGACATCGGACCGGTCGGCGCCTACACTCCGGCCATCGGCGATATCACCTGGCTTCGCGGTTCAGAAATGCGTGATCCGCGGTACCGGTCGCTGGTGCTGGAAGTGGCCACCAGGGTGATCTTCCCGCTCATCATGGTTTTGTCGGCCTACTTCTTCTTCGCCGGGCACAACACCCCCGGCGGCGGCTTCGCCGGCGGGCTCACCGCAGGGCTGGCGCTGGTGCTGCGATATCTGGCCGGCGGACGCTATGAGCTCGGCGAAACGCTTCCGTTGGATGCGGGCAAGATCCTGGGCACCGGGCTGGGGCTGTCGGCCGGGACGGCCGTCACCTCGATCCTGCTGGGCGCGCCCGCGCTGTCCTCGGCGGTGCTGCAGTTCGACATTCCGGTGTTCGGCCACGTGAAGCTGGTGACCGCGCTGTTCTTCGACCTCGGTGTGTATCTCATCGTGGTCGGCCTGGTGCTCGACGTGCTGCGCAGTCTCGGTGCACGGGTGGACGTGGAAACCGCCGCTGCCCCCGCAACCTCGAAGGCGGTGGCGCGATGACAACCGTCCTGATTCCGTTGATCCTCATCGGCGGACTGACCAGCGCCGGGGTGTACCTACTGCTCGAGCGCAACCTGACCCGAATGTTGTTGGGCCTGTTGCTCGTCGGCAATGCGGTCAACCTGCTGATCCTGACCGTCGGCGGGGCAGGCGGCAATCCGCCGATCCGCGGACGCACCAGCGACGGCGCCACCACCACGGCGGATCCGCTGGCACAGGGCATGATCTTGACGGCGATCGTCATCAGTATGGGCATCGCGGCCTTCGTCCTGGCGCTGGCGTACCGGTCCTACCGGTTGACCACGGTCGAAGAGGTCAGCAACGACCCCGAGGACACCCGCGTCTCGCAGCGGGCGGATGCGGAGGAAACACACGAGGAGATCCCCCAGATCGACACCCTCCGCGACACCGATGCGCCCGACGAGCTCGACGCGCTGCCCGGGTTCGAGGGTTCGAAATGACGGCCCAGGCGTTGATCCCGCTGCCGGTGCTGATCCCGGCACTGGCAGCGGCACTCACGCTCGTCGCCGGGCGTCGTCCGCAGTTGCAGCGGATCATCACGCAGGTCGCGTTGACGGCCGTGGTCGCGGTGTGCGCGGCGCTGCTCTACCTCGCCGACCGCGACGGCACCCTGGTGCTGCACGTCGGCGGTTGGGGGCAGACCGTGCCGGGCATGGGGCCGCTGGGCATCACTCTCGTGGTCGACCGGCTCTCGGCCCTGATGCTGGTGGTGTCGTCGATCGTGCTGCTGGCGGTGGTCGCCTACGCCATCGGGCAGGGTATCCGCGACGGCGACGAACGCCAGCCCGTGTCGATCTTCATGCCGACCTACCTGGTGCTCTCGGCCGGCGTCTGCACGGCGTTCCTGGCCGGCGACCTGTTCAACCTGTTCGTGGGTTTCGAGGTGCTGCTGTCCGCGAGCTTCGTGCTGCTGACCATCGGCGCCAGTGAGGAACGGGTCCGGGCCGGCATCTCGTATGTGATGGTGTCGATGGTGTCGTCGCTGATCTTCCTGATCGGCATCGCCCTGGTGTATGCCGCCACCGGCACGCTGAACCTGGCGGAGCTCGCCGTGCGCCTCGACGATGTGCCCGCCGGTACCCGCAACGCACTGTTCTCGGTGCTGCTGGTGGCGTTCGGCATCAAGGCGGCGGTGTTCCCGCTGTCGACGTGGCTGCCCGACTCGTACCCGACGGCGCCGGCGCCCGTGACCGCGGTGTTCGCCGGGTTGCTGACGAAAGTCGGTGTGTACGCGATCATCCGGGCCCATGCGTTGTTGTTCCCCGGCGGCAGCCTCGACGCGGTGCTACTGGTGGCCGGGCTGCTCACGATGGTCATCGGCATCCTGGGCGCCATCGCGCAGAGCGACATCAAGCGGTTGCTGTCGTTCACCTTGGTCAGCCACATCGGCTACATGGTGTTCGGTGTGGCGCTGGGCAACCAACTGGGCATGTCCGGTGCGATCTATTACGTCGCCCACCACATCGTCGTGCAGACCACGCTGTTCCTGGTGGTCGGACTGATCGAGCGGCAGGCCGGGGCATCCACCTTGAACCGGCTCGGCGGGCTGGCCGCGGCCAGCCCGGTTCTGGCGTTCGTGTTCGTCGTCCCCGCCCTCAATCTGGGTGGTATCCCGCCGTTCTCGGGCTTCATCGGGAAGGTGGCGCTGATGGAGGCAGGCGCCGAGAACGGGTCGGCGCTGGCGTGGACGCTGGTCGCCGGCGGCGTGGTCACCAGCCTGCTGACGCTGTACGTGGTGGCGCGGGTCTGGACGAAGGCGTTCTGGCGGGCGCGGGCCGACGCTCCCGAGGGGCACCTGGCCGGGGCGGCGCCCGCGGTGCTGCTCGACGACATCGAGGACATCGAGTTCGCCGACCGCGACAGCGTGGGACGGATGCCCGCGGGCATGCTGGTGCCGACGGCCGCATTGATCGCCGTGGGATTGGCGCTGACCGTTGCGGCCGCACCGATCTTCGCCTATACCGAACGCTCGGCGGCCGAGGTGCTCGACCGTGGGCAGTACGTCTCGGCGGTCCTGGGAGGTACGGCGCACCCATGAGCATGAGACACCTCGCGTTGCGCATCTGGCTGTTGTGCTTCCTGATGCTGGTCTGGGTTCTGTTGTGGGGCCATGTCACGGTCGCCAATGTGGCGAGCGGGCTGATCATTGCGGCGGTCATCATGGTGCTGCTGCCGTTGCCTTCGGTGCCCGTCGAAGGCAAGCTACATCCACTGTCGCTGTTGAAACTCGTTGTGCTGGTGGGCTATTACCTGGTGCTGTCGTCGTTCCAGGTGGCTTGGATGGCGATCCGGCCGGGCCCGCCGCCGTTGGTCGCCGTGCTGCGCGCGAACCTGCCCGCGCTGAAATCGGATCTGGTGCTGGCCCTGGCGGTCAACATCTTCAACCTGATCCCCGGATCGATCGTGCTGGAGATCGACCAGGCCCGCCGCATCCTCTACGTTCACCTCATCGACGTCGGCTCGGAGGCCACCGTGCAGCGGTTCTACCGTCAGGTCGAGCAGGTCCAGCGGTTGCTGGTCGCGGCCTTCGAGCGGGAGAGCGACTGGCGGCCGTCACCTGAACAGGAGGCGGGGCGCGCATGACCATTGTCTGGATCATTGCCGCAGTCATGTTGACCGCGGCCGCCACGATCACCATGTTCCGGGTGCTGGCCGGGCCGAGCACCCTGGACCGGCTGGTGTCCCTGGACACCCTGATCGCGGTGACGATGTGCGGTATCGGCACGTGGGCGGCGTTCAGTCTGGACACCACGGTCACCTACAGCCTGACGGCGCTGGCATTGATCAGCTTCGTCGGCTCGGTGAGCGTCGCCCGGTTCCGCGTGCCCGACACCGACGATCGGCGGCCGGGCCTGCGGTCACGGCGGGAGCAACGATGAACATTCTCGACATCATCACCGCGGTGCTGATTCTGAGCGGGTCCACGCTGGCGTTGACCGCAGCGATCGGCGTGGTCCGATTTCCCGACACGTTGTCGCGCATGCACGCCGCCACCAAGCCGCAGGTACTAGGTCTGCTGCTGGTGCTGGCGGGTGCGGCGATCCGCCTGCGCGGGCACGCCGATATCGGCATGGTGATCCTCACCGGGTTGTTCACCTTGATCACCGCACCGGTGGTCGCCAACCGGGTCGGACAGCTGGCTTATCGCGAGCAGAACATCCGCGATGATCTGCTGACCCGCGACGAGATGGCCGAGTTCGGGGAGACTGGTGGCGATGGCCAGAACTGACGACGACAGCTGGGATATCACCGAGAGCGTGGGTGCCACCGCGCTCGGGGTGGCGATGGCCCGCGCCAACGAGACCGCGGCGGAATCCCCGTTGTTCACCGATCCGTATGCACGGATGTTTCTCGATGCCGCGGCCGCGCGGGGCTGGCGTCCGCCCACCGGCGCGATGGCCCAGCGGATCCGCGCCATCGGCAATTACGCCGCTTCGCGGACCAAATGGTTCGACGAGTTCTTTGTCGCCGCAGGCGCAGCCGGTATCCGTCAGGCGGTGATCCTGGCCGCCGGCCTGGATGCCCGTGCCTGGCGGTTGCCGTGGATCCACGACAGCGTGGTGTTCGAGATCGACCAGCCGCAGGTACTGCAGTTCAAGGAGAACGTCCTGGCTGCGCATCGGGCGACGCCGAAGGCCCTGCATGTCGCGGTCCCGGTCGATCTGCGTCAGGATTGGCCGAAGGCCTTGCAGGACGCGGGTTTCGACGCCACCCAGCCCACGGCATGGTCCGTCGAGGGGCTACTGCCCTACCTGCCCGCCGATGCACAGGACCTGCTGTTCGAGCGCATCACCGAACTTTCCGCGCGGGACAGCCGGATCGGGGTCGAGGCGTTCAGCGCCGGGTTCTTCTCCGAAGATCACCTGGCACGCCGCCGTGAGAGCATCGAGAAGATGCGCGCCGAGGCAGCCGAAGCCGGCGACGACATGCCCGATCCCGAGCAACTGTGGTTCATCGAGGACCGCGCCTACGTCCCCGATTGGCTCGGCGAACGCTGCTGGGATGTGTCGGCGCTACCTGCCGACGATCTGATGGCGCGCTACCACCGTTCGCTGCCCGCCGACACCACCGAGGGCACCATGGCCACCGAATTCGTCGAAGGCATTCTGACCGAGCCATATTCGCGGTGACGGGGCTTCGGCAGCCGGAGAATTGGAAGAACCGGACAGCCCTGATCGTCATGGCGTTCGTGATGATCGGCGGGATGGGTGTCTACTGCGTCGCCATCACGCTCAGCGCACTGGAGCGCGACGACGATGTCTACGCCACGGTCGCCGCCGGTTTCGCCGTCACCGTCTGGAGCCTGCTACTGGGCAGCACCCTCGGCTTCATCGGGACGACCAGGCTACGCGGGGTATCGACGGACGCCGGAACCACACTTCGGGCCAACCCCGCGGTGCAGTGGTTTGTGGGGATCACCGCGATCAGCTTCCTGTACACCTCGGTGCTCTACCTCGTCTGTGCGCAGGAGCGAGACGACCTGCCGTTCATGGACCCGAACAACCCGGGGGACGCCACCACGATCATGACAGTGCTCCTCATCGGCACGGTGATCGGTATCGTGTGGTTCCTCGTGAAGGGCCGAGCGGCAAGCCTGCGTCTCGGCCCGGACGGGGTCACCTATGTCGACGGCTCACGCTCACACAGTGAATCCTGGGACGGCATCATCGATATCACCGACGTCCCACCGCACCGCAACTCGCGCCGGCCGATCTGCCTCATCCGTAGGGACGATCGGCCGGTCGTCGTCGAAAACGCGAATATCTACGCGCCCGGCGGCGCGGCCCTGTATTGGATGGTGCGCCACTATTGGCGGCATCCGGAGCGCCGAATGGAACTAACCGACGGCCGCGCGCTGGAGCGGCTCGAAAGCGCAGACTTCGTTCCCGAATAGCGGTCGGCCATGGGGATGTGTCGGGTATGTCCGACGCCGGCCCCTGTGACGAGCGTGCAGCGTGTTGTCCGCGAAATTTGCAAATCTGGGTGAAAGCCTGCACGTTCGCCACAACAACCCGCACAGCACTTCTGAACCTGACCCGACGCGACGCGTCACACGGTGGCAAAGAAGCTCTGAAGCTCCTCGGCAATACGTTCGGGCACCATGGCGGTGGCGAAGTGGGACTGGTCAGACCAAACGACTCGCTCAGCGTGTGGGAGTACCGCCGCCAGGCGGTCCATTCCTTCCGGCAGAGGCGGCCAACTCAGGCCGCCCTGCATGAGCAACACCGGCACGGTGACGGCCGCCCACCGGTCGACGTCACGTCCGTCATGGGCCATCGCTTCCAGGTCTGCACCAGCAGACAGCGTGGTGATCCGGCCTGTTTCTTCGCTTTCGACGTCGAACGAGGCCGCCTCCACCAGTTCAGAAGGAACGCAGGCGACCTCGCGGGCGAAAAGCTCCAGCGCCTCCGGATAACGGGCTTCCGTGCACAGCCGCCGGTAGCGGCCCAGGACCGGCAACAGGTGCGCACCGGACAACAACAACAGGGGCGGCTCGAACAGCGCCAGGGAAGCGATGCGTCCGGAGTCGGCGACCGCGGCGTGAAGGGCGACTGTCGCCCCGAAGGATCCGCCGACGACGTGCGCGCCCGTTCCGGACGCATCGGTGACCGACCTCAGCACGCACTCCAGATCCGCGGCCTCCACCACGAAACTGTTGGGCGGCGTACCAACTGCGCTCGGTGGGTGGTTTCGGCGCGCATACCGCACGACCTGGTGACCGGTCAGGCGTCGACCAATGTCGGCCCAGGAATCCAGGCCGCCGTTGGACCCGTGCACGAAGACGACCGGAGCTCCGGTTCCTGTCGTCTCCAACGCCAGATCGGTGCCGTCCGAGGTTGTCAGCACAGAAGCCATACTCTGAGTATTACGCGGTCAGTCCGAGAGCTGGAACTCCACCATCGCGGTGACGGAATCCACGGCCTCGCTGAGCACCTCCACACGGGCGGCATCCGACGGCGCGGCCAACAGTGAATAGCGGTCGGCCTGCCCCATGGGTAGCCGAGCAGCCAAGGCGTACAAGCGGTTCCCCGGGTCGACGCCGGCGGATTCCACGATCTCGCGGCTGCGGATCGGCGTGCCACGGGCCTCACCGATCCGGTCGAGCAGCGCCACCATCCGGTCTTCGACGTCGCTGATGCGGGCGGTGTCCACCGGGTCGCCCGGTTCATCGGGCCAGAGTTCGATCTCGGCGCGGGGATACGGATCGTCGTCGAGCCAGCGCTGCACCCGAATTCGCTCACCCATCACACACAGCAGCCGGTATTTGCCGACCCCGATCTCCTGGCAGTCGACGATGTTGGCCAACGCCCCGACGTCGCACCGACGGTCACCGCCGCCCACCTCGCGACCGGCCGAGATCAGAACCACCCCGAAAGACGGTTCCGACATGGCCATACAGTCGTTCACCATGGCCACATAGCGCGGTTCGAAGATCCGCAGTGGCAGTTCCTGACCGGGCAGCATCGCCACTTCGAGGGGAAACATCGGTGAGACTGTCATGGGGTCAGAATCGTCCTCGCCTCCGGTTTGGTCAATGAGCACGAGCCGGTAGCCTCGGGTGATGCCACCATCAGCGGAGCTTGAGATAGCCCGCACGCTGCTCTCTGATCCTGGCTACACCGACCTCGACGCGGTCGACCGCCAGTTGATCGAACTGCTGCAGGCCGACGGCCGCCTTCCCTACGCAGAGTTGAGCCGTCGGGCAGGCATCACGGAAAAGACTGCGCGCCGCCGTGTTTCGCGATTGTTGGGCGAGGGGTACATGACCATCGCCGCCGTCACCGATCCGGCCGTCCTGGGGTTCGGCGCGCTGGGTCTGGCCATGCTGACCGTCGATGGATTGCGTACACCGGTCGAGCTCGCAGCGGAGCTCGCCCACTTGCCCGAAGCGGATTACGTGACGGCCACGACGGGTCCGTACGGAGTGGTACTGGAGCTGGTCTGCACCGACGCCCGGGAACTGCACGATGTGGCCTTCGGACGGATCGCGACGCTGCCGGGGGTGCGCTCGGTGGAGGTGCTCCCCTACCTGCGGCTGCACTATCAGCAGGCCCGGCTGTCCGGTGCGCTGACCGGAGGTGCGGTGCGGCCGCGTCCGCTCGATGACATCGACCGAGCGATCCTTGCCCGGCTCGCCGTCGACGGCCGTGCCGCTTTCCGCGACTTCGCTTCAGCGCTGGGCTTATCCGAGACCACGATCCGTTCGCGCTACGGCCGGATGGTGGATACGGGCGCGGCCCGGGTGATGTGCATCGCCAACCCGCTGCGCCTCGGCTATCGCCACAGCAGCTGGGTGGCGATCCGCACCGACGGCCGGGCCGGCGCGCAGAAGGTCGCCGAAGCGCTGACGCGCGTGGAGACGGTGTCGTATGTGGCGCTGACCGCGGGGCGTTGGGATGTCCTGGCCGAGGTGGTGACCGCCCGTGACGAGGATCTGCTCAACGTGCTCGACGAGAGCATCCGTGGACTCGACGGCGTCACCGCGATGCAGGCCTGGCCTTATATCTCAGTGCACTACAAGGCAATTCATCCCAGGGATGTCAGCCCGGCACCTTTTTGTTGATCGCATCGACCACGGTGGCATCCCGGTCGCCCAGAACGCACATGGCTCCGATGAACGACGTCCAGATGTACGGATTCTTCTTCATTCCCGCGTAGCCGTTCTTCACCAGTAGCTCGACCATGCCGAGCTGGCCGGCCTCGTCCATCGACGAGTACTCGCGACACGTGGTCGACATCCCGTTGGGCGGCGGGGTGCCGGCTTTTCCACTGGTCCCCGGAGGCGGGAAAGCCGGGGTCGACGGCGCCGCCGTACTACTGGGCCTGCGCTTGGTGGTCGTGGGAGTGGAGATCCCGGTCTGATCGGGATCGGCCATGGGCGTTCCGGCCGTGACGGTGCTGCAGCCCGAAAGGGCAAACCCCGCCACCACAATCCCCGCCACGATCCGCCGCATAACCCTCATCCTCACAGTTGGAGTTCGCTCACCAGGGCGTCAACGACTTCGCGCAGGTCGCCGTCATTCTCTTCGGCCACGCGACGCTGCCGTTGATAGGAGCCGCCGCCGCGGTAGATATCGGTCACCGAGGCGAGCTCGTCGGAGCATCCCAGCGACTTGGCAACCGGCTCAAGGTGATTCAGCAGTTCGTCGAGGTCTTCGGTGACCAGCCGCTCATTGCTGTCGGCGTCGAGGATGATCACCGCGTCCAGGCCGTAGCGGGCGGCACGCCACTTGTTCTCCTGCACATGCCACGGCGGCATGGTCGGCAACTGTTCACCCGCGTCGAGCCTGCGGTCGAGGTCGACGATCAGGCAGTGGGTCAGCGCGACCAGCGCGCCGAGCTCACGTACGTTCGACACGCCGTCGAAGATCCGCACCTCGATGGTGCCCAGATGCGGCGAGGGCCTGATGTCCCAACGAATCTCGTTGAGGTGGTCGATGATGCCGGTCTTCTTCTGATCGTGGACGAAGCCCTCGAACTCGGACCAGGCCTGGAACTGGAAGGGCAGGCCCGCTGTGGGCAGCTGCTGAAACATCATCGCGCGGTTGCTCGCGTATCCGGTGTCCTCGCCGTCCCAGAACGGTGAGGACGCCGAGAGCGCCAGCAGATGCGGGTACTGATTGAGCAATGAGGAGATGATCGGCATCACCTTGTGCGCCGACGAGATCCCGACGTGCACGTGCACACCCCAGATCAGCATCTGCCGGCCCCACCACTGGGTGCGCTTGATCAGCTCGGCGTACCGCGGCGCATCGGTCAGCTGTTGCGCCGACCATTTCGCGAACGGGTGGGTGCCCGCGCAGAACAACTCCATGCCGCGGTCGTGCACGATCTTGCGCACGGGGCCCAGAGTGGCGCGCAGGTCATCCATCGCCTCACCGGTGTTGTCACAGATTCCGGTGACAATCTCAATGGTGTTGCGCAGTAACTCCTTGTGCACGTGCGGGGTCTCACCGACTTCGGCGATCACCTCTGCGGCGCCGTTGCTCAGGTCACGAGTGTCGGCGTCGACGAGAGCGAACTCCCACTCGACACCGACGGTGGGCCGGGGCGACCCGGCGAAATCGATGCGGCTGTCAGCCTGCGCCGATAACACCGCACGCCACCCGGCTTCCGGCGTCGCCGGTGGCAATGGTCGCCTGATCGGGGCCGGGAGCGCCGCCGACGACCTGCTGGTACTTCTCCGGCGGAATGTTGGCGAAGTTGTCCGCCTTCTCGTGGATCATGATCGCGGTCTTGGTGCCGGCCAACAGATCCTCGGCGGTGAACGCGTCGGTGGTGGTCACCAGCTTGCCCGAGCCGTCTGCGCGGATCTGCAGCGAGCTCAGGTCACCGCTGGAGGGATGACCGCTGTGTCCGGACACCTGGAAATGGCCACCGGCGGAGTTGAAGTCACCGGGCGCACCGCCGGTGGGGGCCACCGAGTTGGCTTCGCACTTGCCGACGGAGTGGATGTGCAGACCGTGGAATCCCGGAGCCAGCTTGCCCGGGGTGGTGGTCTCGACGGTCACGGTCGCGAAGCCGTCCGCGAACTGGAAGTCGGCGGTTGCCACGGCCGTGCCGTCGGCGGTCTTGAGCTCTGCGGTCAAGGTCTCGCCGCCGGTGGTGCCCTGAGCACCGTGCCCGCTGCCGTGCTCACCGGGAGCGGCCGAGGGCGAAGGCGATCCAGTCCAGATCGCCGGGGTGGTACCGGGCGTGTCGGAGGGCACCTGACCGGGAGGGCTGCAGGCGCTCAGCGCAACAACAGGGGCAGCGAACAGGACGGCAACACTGACGGACTTCAGCATGCCCAAAGCCTAGCCGGTGACTACCACGATCACGCCCGGTGGTTGCTCGAGAAGTTCGGGGCGCCGGGGTTCGACGGGCGCCTGGATTGCCTTGCCCACGGCCTCGGCGGCTTCCTTCTCACCTGAAGTCTCACCGAAGAACACCGTGGTGCCGGCAACACCTTCAAGTGTCAGGTTGCCGGTGTCGGTGACATTCCAGTGCGCCTCACGCAGACGATTGGCGGTGGTCTCGGCGGCACCTGGGACATCGGAGATGTTGTACACCCGCACGTCGGCCTTGGCCTCGGGGGCGGGTTCGGCCTTTGCCGATGTCTTCGTGGTGGTCGTCGCGCTCGTGGTGGCCACGGACGACGACTGGTCCGAACTGTCGTCGTCGGAGCCGAGCGCCTGGAAACCGACCAGCAGGAACACGACCCCGAGGAACAACAGCACCATCACCATGGCGCGCACGGGCAGCCCGGAGGAGTCTCGCTGATTCATCGCCACCACTGTATCGAGCGAACGGCCCGATGCCTCACCGCGTGACCTTTAAGTGGTGATATCGAAGCCGAGTCGCCGCGCAGCACGTGCCTTCTGCCGGGTCGCGCGCATTCTCCGCAGCCGCTTGACCAGCATCGGGTCGGCGGCCAGCGCCTCGGGGCGGTCCACCAACGCGTTGAGCACCTGGTAGTACCGCGTGGCCGACATCGAGAAGAGCTCCTTGATCGCGTCTTCCTTGCTGCCGGCGTACTTCCACCACTGGCGTTCGAAGGCCAAAATATCGTGCTCGCGCCGGGTGAGCCCATCACCCAGGTCAGAGTCGTCCCCGGATTGCTCAGTCCGCGCCATGGCGCCGTCCATATTGCTCCCTGGACCCTTCCGACACGTGAGAAATAACATCGCTGTGGTTCGGCGATTATTCAACCACGGCTTGCTGGGTTGAGCTGACACATAAACCCGCGAGTCGGGTGAGAAGGATTGCCACCTTAAGCTTCACCCATGGCCGTCGTACCGATTTGCATCGTCGGAGATCCCGTTCTGCACACACCGACCGAGCCGGTGCCCGTCGGCCCGGACGGCTCGCTGCCCGCAGACCTGCCCGAGCTCATCAAGACCATGTTCGACACCATGGACGCCGCGAACGGCGTTGGCTTGGCGGCCAACCAGATCGGCGTGGCCAAGCGGTTGTTCGTCTACGACTGCGCCCCGACGCGCGGCCAGACCACGCGCCGCCGCGGGGTCGTCATCAACCCGGTACTCGAGACGTCCGAGGTTCCCGAGACGATGCCCGACCCCGACGACGACGAGGAAGGCTGCCTGTCCGTGCCGGGCGAGAATTTCCCGACCGGCCGGGCCGACTGGGCACGCGTCACGGGCCTGGATGCCGACGGTTCGCCGGTCACTCTCGAGGGCACTGACTTGTTTGCCCGGATGCTGCAGCACGAGACCGGACACCTCGACGGATTTCTCTATATCGACCGCCTCGTGGGCCGGCACGCGCGGGCCGCGAAGAAGACCGTCAAGCGCAACGGCTGGGGTGTTCCAGGGCTGTCCTGGACGCCGGGCGAGGTCCCCGACCCGTTCGGTCACTGAGGCCGCCGATGCCTGAATTACCCGCGCTCGGGTCGCGGGTCAGCCTGCGCTATCAGCTGCCCGTCGGGTCGGCCAAGCCACTCACCGACGTCATCGGGCACCTCGAACAGCTGGAGCCGACGGTGGTGATCCGCACCAAGGACGGCGAGATCGTCGACGTGGCGCCGGCCGACATCGTCAGCGTGCGCGAGTTGTCGCATGCCCCGGTGCGGGCCTCGGAGATCCGCGCGCTCGAGCATGCGGCGGCACTGGCGTGGCCGGGAGTCGAGCAGCACTGGCTGGGCGGCTGGCTGCTGCGCGCCGGCCACGGTGTCACCAGCCGCGCCAATTCGGCGATCCCGTTGGACATGTCGGCGCAGATCGCCGATCTTTCCGCGGTGCGCGACTGGTACCGGGAACGTGACCTGCCGGCCTGGCTGGCCCTGCCGGAGCGGCTGCTGCCGATACGTACCCCGGGGGTCAAGCCGACCCGGGTGATGGTGCGCCCGCTGGATTCCCGGTCCGGGCCCTCGCCGAGCGTCACGCTGGCGCAGCAACCGGACGCACAGTGGTTCCAGATCTACGAACGCGAGGTCCCCGCCGATGTCCTGACCGCCGTGGTCGACGGGCGGCTGACCTTCGCGTCGGTGCCCGGTTGCGCCGTCGGCCGGGGTGCGGTGACGAGCGCTCCGGATGGCGCGGCCTGGCTGGGCATCTCGTCGGTTCGGGTCTCCCCCTCCCATCGCCGGCAGGGCCACGCCCGGGCAGTGTGCGAGGCGCTCTTGACCTGGGGCGCCGAGGCGGGTGCCGGGCAGGCCTACGTCCAGGTGGAGGTCGACAACCACGCCGCCATCGCCTTGTACACGGCACTGGGTTTCCGGCTGCACCACCAAACCCGTTATGTCGCGGCCGACGATGTCCTCGGCTCACGCTGACCCGTAGTCTCTACCTCCATGCGCCTGGCCACCTGGAACGTCAACTCGATCCGAACCCGAGTGGACCGCGTCGTCGACTGGTTGGAGCGTGCCGACGTCGACGTGCTGGCGATGCAGGAAACCAAGTGCACCGACGCGCAGTTCCCGATGATGCCGTTCGCGGCGTTGGGCTACGAGGTGGCCCACGTCGGGCTCAACCAGTGGAACGGCGTGGCCATCGCGTCGCGGGTCGGCCTCGACGACATCGAGATCGGGTTTCCGGGCCAACCCACCTGGAGCAGCAAGCCCGAGGAGGAGGCCACCGCCGAGGCCCGCGCACTGGGGGCCACCTGCGGCGGGGTGCGGGTGTGGAGCCTGTATGTGCCCAACGGTCGCACGCTGGCCGACCCGCATTATGCCTACAAGCTGGATTGGCTTGCCGCCCTGCGGGATACCGCAGGCGGTTGGCTGAAGGAGGATCCGGAGCAGCCCATCGCGCTGGTTGGCGACTGGAACATCGCGCCCACCGACGAAGATGTCTGGGACATGGCGGCTTTTGACGGCCGCACCCATGTGTCCGAGCCCGAGCGGGCCGCCTTCCGTGCCATGAACGACGCCCAATTCACCGATGTGGTGCGGTCTTTCACGCCGGGGCCGGGGATCTACACCTACTGGGATTACACGCAGCTGGCGTTCCAGAAGCGTCGCGGTATGCGCATCGACTTCATCCTCGGCTCCCCCGGCCTGGCCGCACGCGTCACGCACGCCGAGATCGTGAAGGACGAACGCCGCCCCAAGAAGGGGACCACCGCGCCCAGCGATCATGCCCCGGTCGTGGTCGATCTCGGCTGACACTGTCGGCCGTCGCGGGGCGGTTACCATTGGCCCGACGGGAGGGGGCAGATGACGACCAGGTGGAGTGCGGTATCGAAATCGCCGACCCTGCCCGTGGGCCACGCGCCGGCCGCCGGCCTCACTGCCGCCGATCTGTTCACCCCGCCTGTAGAGCCGACGGTCACTCTCGACGAGAAGCTGCGCCGCGCCTATTTCTGGCTGATCAACAAGGCCGTCATCTCCCCGTTCTACGACGTCGAATTCGGTTCGGACACCACCGTCAACTACCCGCTCGGTGATGCGGGGGCGTCCTTGAGCCTGCCCAAACAAGCCGCCTATTCCTCCAATGTCCTTGTCCCGCTGCTGACTTTCGCTGTCGGTGGAAGGTGCCTGCTGATCGGCGGCCCGGGCCGCGGCAAGACCACCCTGGCGGTACTGATGGGGGTGCTGGCCGGGTCCACCCCCGCCGACGTGCGTCGCCATGTCCAGCAGGGCCAGCCGCAGTTGACCGTGGGTGATCTGGTCGGGATTCCGTTGCCGCGCGATCTGGTACAGGCCGGCAGCCTGGCCGAGATCACCATTGCGTGGAAGAGCTGGCTGACCGCACCGGTCAAGATCGTCGACGAGTACAACCGGATTCCCACCAAGACCCAGTCCGCGCTGCTGACCATGGTCGCCGAGGGCTACGTCGAAAGCCACGACCAGATGCACGTCACCGCACCCGAACACGGTGTGCAGAGCTGGTTTTTCACCGCCAACGACGACGGCGGTGGCGGCACCTTCCCGGTGATCCAGGCGCTGCGGGACCGCATCGACGTGACGGTGCAGGCTTTCGGGTTCAACAGTAGATTCCTCGATGAGCTGGTGAGCCGGGTGGAGGCCGGTGACCGCCCGGAGGACAACGTGCCCGCCGAGTTGGTGTTCGGTGCTGCCGAGCAGGCCGCGATGGTCGAGGCGATTCGTGGGATTCCGGTACCCACCGAGGTGCGCCGCCGGTTGGAGTTCTTCGTCAGCCACTTCGAGTTCGTCCAGCACGGCGGGCGCCGCTTCGAGTACCGGACCAAGGACGTGGTGGCTACTGCCGGTCTCGAGGTCGAGCAGATCATCGACGCCAATTCGGGCGCCGATCTGCAGGTCGATCTCGGCGCACAGACCGTCAACGGGGTGTCGGTGCGCTCCCTGCAAAACCTGGTGCTCTACGCCAAGGCGCTGGCCTGGTTCCGGGGCAACGACACCGTCACGCTCGACGACGTGCGGGCGATGGTTCCGTTTGCCTTGCGCGGCAAGCTGTTACCGAATACTGCCCATCCCCGATTCGACACCGGTGCGGACCGGGAGCTGGCGTCGGACCCGGCGAGCTGGCTGACCGACCTGTTCGACACCTCGTGCCGGGAGTTCGTCGCACTGGCGCGCGAGGGCGAGGATCCGGTGGCCGAACTGCTCGACGAGTTCGGCCACGGCCTGGACGGCTTGGACGCGCTCGAGGTGTCGCGGCGCCTCACCACCATCGAGGCCCGCATCTCGTCGATCTCGGGCGTCGGCAAGATCTACGGGCGGGATTTCGATGATCTGGTCGTGTTGAAGTATCTCTACCAACGGTATTCGAACTATCTGCACTGGCTGGAGAGCGGCCGGTGATTGCCCGGGCGTACCACCAGGTCAACCTTGACCTGCCCGCGCCCGCCGACCTTCCGACGGTGCCCGGACTCGATCTGGTGCACTCGGCTGACAATGTGGCCCGCTTCGGCGGCGACCCACACCGTTACCGTCACGCGCTCAGCCGCATCTCGGCGCCGGCCGAAACAATGTTCAACGCGGCGGCGGTGGCTGCCTGGCGGTCCGGGGTGCTGGGGATCCGCGACGACGCGCTGTCCCGCTTGCAGCTGTTACCAATCGATCTCGCGGCCTCGGTGCTGGGGCTGCCGGTCGACGCGGTCGTGCCTTTCACCGATGGGCAGGCGGTCGACCGGTTCTACTGGCCGTTGCGCCCGCCGGGTGAGTTGATCGCCCGGATCGGCGGCTTTACCGGCCTCGGCGGCAGGTGGGACCAGCCGCCCACCGATCCCACACCTCGTGGGTCGGGCGGCTGGACGGTGCACGTGGGTGCCCAGCGCTGGCAGATCGATGCCGACGTGTTCGGCCACGTGATCTCCGATGCGCCCGCGGCCGGTCCCCAGTCCGCCGGACCCGGCACGGCCCAACTGGTGGTGCGTCCCACTTCCTTCCTGGCCGAGATCTGGCCGACATGACCGGACGGGCGCCCACCGACGCCGAGCTCATGGCCTGGCGGGCCGCACTCGACCTGTGGGGTGTGCAGCTGCATCCGCCGAACATGGTGCGCGACAGTGCTACCGGTACGTTCGCCTGGTTCTCGTTTCCGCCGTCGATCTCGATCGACGTCGACGAGCTGGCGCGCCAAGGCGCTCAGCACCACCTGGTCAGCGTATTCGCCCACGAGATCGGCCATCACGTGCTGTCGCCGAGCACCCGCATCGTCTCGTTCAAGCTGCTGCAACAGATGGCCCGGGCGATCGTGGCCAGCGATCCGCGACGGGCCATCCCCGTCACGGCCACGGCCCGGCACCTGTCCAATCTGTGGTCGGATCTGCTGATCAACGACCGGGTGGTCCGCTTGCAGCGGAGGCTGCACCCAGGCGCCGAACCGGACATGATCACCTTGTGGCGCAGCCTGACCGCACGGGAACCCGTGTCGAACGCGGCCTGGTGGGTGCTGATGCGCGCCTACGAGCTGCTGTGGTCGTTGCCGTCGAACACGTTGTGCCCCAAAGATCCTCCCTCGGTGCCCCGGACCGTTCGAGATGAGGTGCAAGCTCGCCAGCATGTCGACCCGGCCACGCTCGACGTGTCAATGGTCCGCGAGGATCTGCAGGAGAAGGAGCGCGTCCACCGGGCCGCGGCCTTGCGGGTACGCGCGCTGCAGGACGAGCTGCTGCTGAGCCAGCCGGTGCAACCCGTCGCCGACGCCGAGTATGTGGCGCAGGCGATCCGCACCTTCGGGGCGGATCCGGTGGGCGGCGCCCTGACGTTCGGCATGGTGCTGGTGCCCTACCTGGTGCTGGAATCCATGATTGCCGACGGCACCGCGCTGCCCGGTGGCGGATGCGCCGAGCAGGGCGGCGCACCGGCCACCACAGCCGAGCTTGGCCAGGTGCTGGCCGATCCACGGCTCAATGAGCCTGCGGTGCACCCGGCGGCGGCCGCCGTCGGCGCCTCTCCACCGGGCCAGGCGCCGGGTCAAAGTTACGGTGTGGCGCAGACATTGGACCTCTTCGCCGGGTCTGATCCCGGCGCCGTGATGCTGGCGTGGTACGAGGCGCAGGCCCGGCCGTGGATCCGCCCGCTCCTGCAGTCCGGCCGCGGCGTCGCCACGCACGGGATTCCCGGGCCGTTGGAGACATGGGAGCTCGGCGACGATGTCGCCGAGCTGGACTGGCCCGCCACCCTCGCCGTGAATCCGGTGGTGGTGCCCGGGGTGACCACGCGTCGTCGCACCCAACTGCCCGACGATCCGGTGATCACCACCGAATCCGTCACCTTGGATCTCTACATCGACTCGTCCGGCTCGATGACGCGTCCCGAACGTGGCTCCCCGGCCGTGCTGGCCGGCATGATCCTCGTCCTGTCGGTACTCAAAGGCGGTGGGCGGGTTCGGGTCACGTCATGGTCGGGTCCGGGTCAGGTAGCCGGGGACAGCGTATACACGCGCGACCGATCGGAGATCATGCGCCAACTGACCACGTTCTTCGGCGGTAGCACCGTGTTTCCCCTCGACCTGCTGGCGCACCGATATGCGCCCGGCGACCACGGTTTTTCAGGCGGCCATGATGAGCTGCGCCACCTGGTGGTGTTGTCCGACGACGGCCTGATGTCGCTGTTCGGCGCCGGCCAGGAGGAGTACGCCGGAGTGGCGGCCGCGGTGCGGCGGCAACTCGACACCGCCACCCTGCTGGTGCAGAACCGGTCCCGTTCGGTGGCCGTTCCGGCCGCCGAGGCCGGTTACGACGTCGACTATCTGGACAAGATGTCCGACGCCCCGGCGGTCTGCGCGCGGTTGGCCGCGCACATCGCCGGGTATCGGCGGGCGGTGTCGCATGGCTGAGGAGATTGGGGCATTGGCGAACTGGTTCGCCGAGGGACTGGACGAGAAGGCGGTGTGGTCGACGCTGAAGCCCGGCCCCGCGGTCGATGAAGTCGCGGCGCGGATGGCGAGTACGCCGCAACCGTTTCTCGCCGACACCGTTGACGTGGTGGCGCTGGCATGCGACGTGTTCAACCACACCGGTTGCGCGGCAGCGGCCCAGCGCATCGCCGAGCGGGGCACGCCGGCCTCGTGGCGCGGCGCCGCCATCGGGTTGTGGTTGTTCGCCAGTGCGGATCTCATCGGCCCGTTCACCGCACCGCTAGATGACCGCAAGGCTGCGACCGCGTTGTTGGCATTGGCTTTTCGGGTGGCCCCGCTGGTCGATCCCGGCCGCTGGCTCAGCGATGCGGAACGCCGTGACGAGGCGGTGCGCACGTTTCTGCTGTGGAACGGCCTGTTGCCGCACGGCGAGGATGCCGTGCAGGCCCGTTCGTTGTTCGAGATGCGCGATTCGGTGCGACGCGAGGGGGCCCTGGCGCAGGCATTGGCCGATCACGAGCACCGTATGGCCGTACAACGCCGCCTGGCCGACGCCAAGGCGAAAGAAGCTGCGGCTAGGTACAACAGTGAGTGACGATCCGCTGCGGCTCGATGACTACGTTCCGTTCGGCCAGGTGGCGCTGACCGACGAGCAGCGCTGGCCGGGCCTGTCGACGGCCGGGCGGGACCGGCTGACCGCCCTGGAACAGCACCCCCTCGCGCCGGCCTGGTGCCACCGCGTCGGGCACCGGCTCACTCCCACCCAGCAGGAAGCCGCCACCCGGCAACTGCCGCTTGATGATTGGCTGCCGCGGCATCTCGCGCTGGCCCGCACCCTGCCCGCCTATCGGCACCTCACGGGCCCGCTGGACAGTCTCACCGACTTCCCGCTGATCGGACGCGAAGACCTGGTCGATGACATCGCGGCGTTCGTCCCGCCGGGTGCCGACCTGAGCCGGATGCTGCACGGCACGAGTTCGGGCAGCACTGGCGCCGCCCTGGTGATGCCCGACGACCCGGACGAGTTGGCTCGAGGATTTCACTGGCTGCGCGGGCTGGTCGGCGCCGAATGGGAGCCGGTGGACCATCGGATGGCATTGGCACAGACGGTGTTTCAGCGGCAGGCGTTCACCTATACCTCGGTGGTCCCCGGCTTCGACGAGGCGTTGATGGCTCGGCTGAACCTGCATCCGGCCGCCTGGGCAGGTGGGGACACACAGCGCGACGCGTATCTGAGGCACACCGATCCACAGGTGATCAGCGGGACCCCCACTTCGCTGGAGGTGCTGCTGGAACCCGGGCTCGCCGCGGTATTGCGGCCGCTGGCCCTGATCTCCGGGGCGATGACGCTGACCACCCCGTTGCGCCGGGCCCTCGAGGCGGCCTACGACTGCCCGGTCCTGGATGTCTACGGCCTGCACGAGACCCGACCCATCGCGGTCAGCGACGACGGCGGACCGTTCGTGGTGGCCGAGCGACGCGTACACGTCGAGGTGCTGGCCGGTGAGGTGGTGGTGACGTGTGGAGAGAACCAGTTTCTGCCGCTGGTGCGCTACCGCACCGGCGACTACGCGCGGTTGGTGACCCACCGAGGACGACCGGCCCTTGCCGAGCTGGAGGGCAGGGAGGCAACGGTTTTCGTGTCGGCGACAGGCATCGCGGTGCCGTGTGTCGACCTCACCCAGCAGTTGCAGGCCGCGGGCGCGCGCGGGTGGAGCGTCAACCAGGACGCGGACGGACGCGTCTCGGCGGTGATAGCGTCCGGTGACCAGCACCGGGTGACCGAGGCGCTGGCTCTTCTACTCGGGCAGCCGGCCGAGGTGACCCGCGTGACGACGCTGGCCGAGTTGGGGCCGGGCAAGCCGCGCCGCTATTCGTCGGCTACCGCGCTGACGCGGCGATGAGGTCCACCGCTTCGGCAACGCTGTCGGTGCAGTGGATCAAGGCCAGGTCGGATTCGGACACCTTTCCCTCGCGCAGAACCGTGTTGCGGATCCAGTCGATCAGGCCCGACCAGTAGTCGACGCCCAGCAGGATGATCGGAAACTGGGTGACCTTGCGGGTCTGCACCAGGGTCAGCGCCTCGAACAGTTCGTCGAGGGTGCCGAATCCGCCCGGCAGGCACACGAATGCCTGCGCGTATTTGACGAACATGGTTTTGCGGACGAAGAAGTAGCGGAAGTTGATGCCGAGATCGACCCAGTGGTTGAGGTGTTGCTCGAAGGGCAGTTCGATGCCGAGTCCGACCGAGTAGCCCCCGGACTCGCTGGCCCCGCGGTTGACCGCCTCCATCGAGCCCGGACCGCCACCGGTGATCACCGCATAGCCCGCTCGCACCAGCGCAATACCCAATTCCTCGCCCAACCGGTACTCCGGCGAGTGCGGTTCCGTGCGGGCTGATCCGAAAACCGTGACAGCTCTCGGCATTTCAGCGAGGGCATCGAACCCGTCGACGAACTCGCCCTGGATGCGCATCACCCGCCACGGATCGGTGTGCGCCCAGTCAGCGGGGCCGCGCCGGTCCAGCAGCCGCTGGTCGGCGGTTGTTGTGGCACAGCGATCGCGGCGCAGTTGCACCGAACCGCTGATCTGGGGCTGGCTGTCGTCGTTCTCGGTCATGACGGTTTGACCCCCACGGTGATGGCGTCGGAGATCGGCGTCCACACCGGCCGGCGTACCCGATGCTGTTCGGCGACGGTGAATCCGGCAGCCTCGAACAGAGCGCGCATCTCCTTCTCGGTGGGGCTGTGCGCGGGCGCAACCAGGTCGGCCGACAGCGCATGCAGCGGCAGGAACGTCCGACGGGGGCTCATCGTCGTCACCGCCACCATCCCCCCGGGCGCCAGCACCCGGTAGAACTCCGCGAGCGCGGCGGGCTGATCGAAGAAATGGAATGCCGACGTGGTCACCACCGCGTCCAGGAAGGCGTCCTGGAAAGGCAACTCCTCGGCAGGGGCCGACTTCCACCGCACGTCACCCGAACGCTTGCGGGCCTGGGCCAGCATGCCGTCGGACATATCCAAGCCATAGACCTCATCGGGTTGCAGTTCCCGCTGGATACGGTCGGCCAGGATGCCGGTACCGCAGGCGATGTCGGCGATCGCACGGGCGCCGCGCCCCTGAACTTGGGCGATCACCTCATCCTGGGCCGGCCGGTACACCCACCGCTGCAGGCAACCCTGGTCGTAGGCCGGTGCGGCAAAACTCCAGAAGCGCGTGATCGCGTCGTTGAATCCGCGGCGCTGTGTAGTCGTCACCGGCCCGAGTCTAGGTCGGCTACGACGGCTTCCCCGCGCAGTAGACCCGCGCCGGCTCAGGGAAGGCCACCGCGCGTGAGCCGGAACCACAGACTGCGGGGTCGGTTGAACCGTCAACCCGCTTGACGATCCTGATGGCAGCCTTCGGGTCGGAGCATTCCGTCGGGGTGATGAGCTTGTCGTTGATGTTGAAGCACTCGCCTTCCTCGACGTCGAGGATGAAGCAGTAGGTGCGGGACTCGTCCATGAGCACGGAGTAGTCGGATTCGGCCCGTTTGCCGTCCGGGCATGTCGCGGATCCGCCACCTTTGGACACCAACTCGTAAATGGCCTCCGGGTTGCTGCAGCCGGACGGGGTGAGGTCCATTCCCGCCGTGGCGTACTGATCGCTGGTGATGCACTCCCCCACTGCCAAGTCACCAGAGGCCCCGAACTTCGAGGACCCGGAATCTGAGCTCGAGCTAGGCGCGGCGCTGGAATTCGACTCCGAACGCGAACTCGACTCCGGCTTGTGTGAGGCCACCCGCCCCGCCAATCCCAACAGGCCGAGCACCAGCAGAACCGCACCGATCACGATCAATGCCGTGCCCGACTTCTTGGGTGGCGCGCCGTATGCCTGCGGCGGGGCCGGTGGATAGCCGGGCTGTTGTGGGTAACCCTGCTGCGGATAGCCGGGCTGCTGCGGGTAACCCTGGTACGGGTAACCCGGCTGCGGATAGCCCTGCGGGTACCCGGGTTGCGGATAAGCGCCCGGCGGGTGCCCGGGCTGGCCGCTCAGCGTCGACCGAGACGACGAACGCCGAACCAGGCCGAGGATGAGCAGCAGCAGCCCCAACCCCGGGATCAGCAGCGAGCCGATGACATAGCCCGCGGATTCCGCGGCGCTTCCGGCGGCGGCCAACGTGTGAGCGACCATGGCGGGCAGTATCCCATGACAGGCGACCAAAAACCGTTTGCTGACCGGCCCGATCAGGCCTCGTTGTCGGCTCCCGCCTCCGTCCCATAGCGGCCCGCGCTGAACATCGACGCCACCGCGCCGATCACCATCATCACCGCCGCGGCGGCGAACACCACCGTCAGGCCGGAATGGAACGGCTCGGTGATCAGCTGAGGGAAGAATGTCTGTCCGGTGATGACGTCCGCGTTCACTCCCGGTTGGTGCAGCGCGTCGTACGGCGCGAGCAGCTCAGCCATCGGGTTGTAGCCCAGGAAGGCCGCGAACAGGCTGCCGACCGGGGGCAGATTGGCCACGTCGTGGGCCACCGAGGCCGAAACACCTTGCTGCGTCAGGCCGGTGGTCAACGCCGCGGGCAAGGTGTTGGCCAGTCCGACGATCATCAGTGAGAAGAAGATGCCGATCGACAGCGAGTTGCCGGCGTTGAAGAAGGTGGACCGCACGCCGGAGGCAGCACCGCGTTGATCGGCCGGCACGCTGGACATGATGGCCGCGGTGTTGGGTGCGGTGAAGATGCCGCCGCCCAAGCCGTTGAGGAACACCAGGATTGCGAATTCCCAGTAGTCGAAGTTGACCGGGATGAGCAGGAGCGCCACGAAGGTGGCCGCCATCAGCAGCATGCCGCCCACGGTCAGCGGGCGTGCGCCGATGCGATCGGAGAGCGATCCGGCGATCGGTGCGGCGACCAGGAATCCGACGGTGACGGGCAACAGGTAGATGCCGGCCCACAGCGGGGTGGACTCGAAGCTGTAGCCGTGTAGCGGCAGCCAGATGCCCTGCAACCAGATGATGAGCATGAACTGCAGCCCACCGCGGCCCACCGAGGACATCAGGCCGGCCAGGTTGCCCATCCCGAAGGCCGCCGATTTGAACAATCGGATGTCGACCATGGGCGACGACACCTTCGATTCGACGACGCAGAACGCCACCAGCAACAGCAGGCCCACGGCGATGGAGCCCAGCACCCACGGGCTGGTCCAGCCGGTGGTCGAGTCGCCGTAGGGCTGGATGCCGTAGGTGATGCCGATCAGCAGGACCGTGAGGCCCAGCCCGAAGGTCAGCGTGCCGGCCCAGTCGAGGCGTCCGGCGGTGCGGACACCGAGCTCCTTGAGCGAGCGGTAGCTCCAGATGGTGCCGATGACGCCGATCGGCACGCCCACCCAGAAGACGGCCTTCCAGTGCCACTCGGACAGGAAGCCGCCGATCAGCAACCCGAGGAAGGACCCGGCGACGGCGGCCACCATATTGGTGCCCAGCGCCATGCCGCGCTGGTTGGCCGGGAAGGCGTCGGTGAGGATCGCCGACGACGAGGCCATCAGCATGGCACCGCCGACACCCTGGACCACGCGCCAGCCGATGAGCCAGACGGCGCCGCCTCCGAGTTGGAACGGGTCGAACGACAGAGCGATCGCGGCCACCGTGAACACCACGAAGCCGAGGTTGTAGATGCGGACCCGGCCGTACATGTCGCCGAGGCGTCCGAACGGCACGACGAGCACCGCAGTCACCACCAGATAGCCCATCAGCATCCACAGCAGGTAGCTGACGTTGCCGGGAGCCAACGGGTTCAACCCGATGCCACGGAAGATCGCCGGCAGCGAGATCAACACGATCGACGCATTGATGGAGGCCAGCAGGATGCCCAACGTGGTGTTGGACAGCACCACCCACTTGTAGAACGGGTGATCGTGATCCATCCGTTTGCGGCGGTCAGCGGTCTCGGCCAGGGCGGAGTCGCCCCCGCCCGGCGGGTTCGTCACTTCGGCGTCAGTCGTCATTTGGTGTTCGCATCTCGTATCGCGTCAAGGGCTATATCCAGGGCCGTCGCCGGCCCAAAACGTGCAAAACACATATATTAGCTATGCAAATCAAGCCGCGGCAACTCCAAGCCCCCGAGTTCGCGAACTCGCCGGTTTCCACCTCAGGGTCGCACCATCACCCCCGACACAGCCCGGTTGTCGGAAACGGCAGCCTCCGGGGTTCCCCACCGCGCAGCGTCTGCGCTAGGTTGGGCCCTGCAAACCACACACGCGGGAGTGCGCACGAGCGCGCTGAGAGGACGGGTAGGCCCGTCGACCGTACGAACCTGACCGGGTAATGCCGGCGTAGGGAGATTTTCATGAGCAGTTCTGTTTTTGACGGCTTTGCCGACCCTTCTGTCACCACCGGTCCGATCACCGGAAGCACCAAGGTCTATCGCGAGATCAACCATGACGGCACGACGCTGCACGTGCCGTTTCGCCGGGTGAACCTCACCAACTCCGAACATCTGGACCTGTACGACACCTCGGGGCCGTACACCGACGACAGCGCGGTGATCGACCTGAACGCCGGCCTGCCGGCGCGCCCCGGGGTTCACAAAGACCGCGGCACCCAACTGCAGCGGGCCCGCGCCGGGGAGATCACCGCCGAAATGGCGTACATCGCTGAACGCGAAGGCGTTTCGGCTGAATTGGTGCGTGCCGAAGTAGCCCGGGGGCGGGCCGTGATACCGGCCAACCACAATCACCCGGAGATCGAGCCGATGATCATCGGCAAGGCATTCGGAGTGAAAGTCAATGCCAATATCGGCAATTCGGCCGTCACCTCCTCGATCGGCGAGGAGGTCGACAAGATGGTGTGGGCCACCCGGTGGGGTGCCGACACCATCATGGACCTGTCGACCGGCAAGGACATCCACCTGACCCGGGAGTGGATTCTGCGCAACTCCCCGGCCCCGGTCGGGACCGTGCCGATCTACCAGGCGCTGGAGAAGGTCAACGGTGACCCCACCAAGTTGACGTGGGAAATGTACCGCGACACCGTGATCGAGCAGTGCGAGCAGGGCGTCGACTACATGACCGTGCACGCCGGGGTGCTGCTGCGCTACATCCCGCTGACGGTCAAGCGTGTCACCGGCATCGTGTCCCGCGGCGGGTCGATCATGGCGGCCTGGTGCCTGGCGCACCACACCGAGTCGTTCCTGTACACCCACTTCGAGGAACTCTGCGAGATCCTGGCCCGCTACGACGTGACGTTCTCCCTGGGCGACGGGCTGCGGCCCGGGTCGATCGCCGACGCCAACGACGAGGCCCAGTTCGCCGAGCTCCGCACTCTGGGTGAGCTGACCAAGATCGCGAAATCCCATGGCGTGCAGGTGATGATCGAAGGTCCGGGCCATGTCCCGATGCACAAGATCGTGGAGAACGTGCGGCTCGAAGAGGAATGGTGCGAGGAGGCACCGTTCTATACCCTCGGCCCGCTGGCCACCGACATCGCCCCGGCCTATGACCACATCACCTCGGCGATCGGCGCGGCCATCATCGCCCAGGCCGGCACCGCGATGCTGTGCTACGTCACACCCAAGGAGCACCTGGGCCTGCCGGATCGCAAGGACGTCAAGGACGGCGTGATCGCCTACAAGATCGCCGCGCACGCCGCCGATCTGGCCAAGCAGCATCCGCGGGCGCAGGAAAGAGACGACGCACTCTCCAAGGCACGCTTCGAGTTTCGCTGGCACGATCAGTTCGCCCTGTCCCTCGATCCCGACACCGCGCGTGAGTTCCACGACGAAACGCTGCCCGCCGAACCGGCCAAGACCGCACACTTCTGCTCGATGTGTGGTCCCAAGTTCTGTTCGATGCGCATCACGCAGGACATCCGGGATGCCTATCCGGACGGCACCGCACCGGAGTCGGCGGACGAGATCACGCGCGGCATGGCAGAGAAATCCCAGGAGTTCGCCGACCACGGAAACCGGGTTTATCTACCCTTGACCACGTGAGGCCACTGTGAACTTCTTGCCGCTGGTCGCCGCGGGTGACACGCCGCTGCGAGTGATGACCATCGCCGGATCCGACTCCGGCGGTGGTGCCGGCATCCAGGCCGACATGCGGACCTTCGCGATGCTCGGCCTGCACGGCTGCGTCGCGGTGACCGCGGTGACGGTCCAGAATTCGGTGGGCGTCAAGGGTTTCCACGAGATCCCACTCGATGTCGTGGCCGGCCAGATCTCGGCCGTCACCTCCGATATCGGCATCCAGGCCGCCAAGACCGGGATGCTGGCGTCCTCGGAGATCATCACCACCATCGCCGAGACGTGGCGGGCCGAGGGTCTGGCGTCGAACGTGCCCCTTGTCGTCGACCCGGTGTGCGCGTCGATGCACGGCGACCCACTGCTGCACCACAGCGCCCTCGATGCACTGCGTACCGAATTGTTCCCGCTCGCCACGCTGGTCACCCCGAACCTCGACGAGGTGCGATTGCTCGTCGACATCGAGGTCGTCGACGAGGCCTCGCAGCGGGACGCGGCGCGCGCGCTGCACGCGCTGGGCCCGCAGTGGGCGCTGGTCAAGGGCGGGCACCTGCGCTCGTCGTCGGCCAGCCCGGATCTGCTGTTCGACGGCACGGAGTTCCACGAGTTCGCCGCGCCGCGGATCGATACCGGCAACGACCACGGAGCGGGTGACACCCTGGCCGCGGCGACGGCTTGCGCACTGGCACACGGCTATTCGGTTCCTCAGGCAGTGGAGTTCGGCAAGGCCTGGGTGACCGAATGTATCCGGGCTGCCTATCCCCTGGGGCACGGCCACGGCCCGGTGAACGCCCTGTTCCGGTTGCAGTCATGAACCTCGACGCCATCGCGGGCGTCGCCCACGAACCCGAGACCACCCCGGCCGGCGTCGTGGTGCTCACCCATGGCGCGGGCGGCAACCGGGACTCGGCCATGCTGGTCAAGATCTGCGACGAATGGGCCGCCCGCGGCTGGCTGGCCATCCGGTACAACCTGCCCTACCGTCGTCGCAGGCCCAAGGGCCCGCCGTCGGGATCGGCGGCAGGTGACCAGGAAGGCATCGCCGAGGCGATCGCACTGGCCCGCGGCCTCACCGAAGGCCCCGTGATTGCCGGTGGGCATTCCTACGGCGGGCGGATGACCTCGATGGTCGCCGGCGAAGGAAACGAGCCGACGGCGGTCCCCGATGTGCTCACTCTCTTCTCCTACCCGCTGCATCCGCCGGGCAAGCCGGAACGCGCCCGCACCGAACATCTGCCCGGCATCACGGTGCCCACGGTATTCACCCACGGCACCTCCGACCCGTTCGGCACGATCGACGAGCTCACGGCGGCTGCTGCATTGGTGAGCGGACCGACCGAGCTGGTGGTCATCGACGGTGCCCGTCACGACCTCGGATCCAAGACTCTGAACGTGCCGGGCCTTGCGGTGGACGCGGCGCTGCGGGCACTCGATATCGTCGAACCATGACCTATCCGCCCGGTTCTCCCGGCCCGCAGGGCCCGCCGCCTCGCGGTTACCCGCCACCCCCGCCGCAGCCGTATTCCACCGGCCCCGATCAGTTCTCGGTGACACCGAAGAAGTCTCCCGCGCTCAAGTGGGCGCTGTTGGCGGTCGTGGTGCTGGTCGCGATCGTGGTCGCCGCCGGCGCGGTGTTCTATCTCGTCCGGGACCGCGGCGCGACGGAGGCCAGCCAGGTCCGCTCGGGCGATTGCCTGACCGAGATACCCGACAGCAGCCGGGTGCTGTACGTGAAGACAGTGGGTTGCGATCAGCTGCACAAGGGTGAGGTGTTCGCGGTGCTGCCACTGCCCGACGGGGATTTCCCGGGCGATGCCACGGTGGTGAAGTACGCCGACAAGTGCGCGCCGGCACTGGCCCAGTACGCCCCCGACGCCAACTCGGAATCCGGGATCCAGCTGTTCGTCCTGTACCCGACGGTGGACTCCTGGCAACGCGGGGACCGTAGCGTGACGTGTATCGCCACCAGCAAAAACCCCCGCACCGGCAAAATAGGGTAACGCGCTACTCTAGGCCGCCCAGACCGCGTGGTCAGACACTCGATCCATGGTCGAGATCGATACGCGCGCCGCAGCCACCCTGCCGCTCGCACCGCGCAATCCGCTGTCCTACCGACAGACGATCAAGGCGATGCGGTCCTTCATCGAGGGGCATCAGCGGCTCCGCGATGCCGGAGGCCCCGTCAGCCGGATGGTGCTCGGCCCGCGGTGGCTGATGCCCCCGGTCCTGTTGGTCACGTCGCCGCAAGGAGCGCGCGACGTCCTGGGCCGCCGTGATTCGATCGCCGATCGCGGCACCGCCCTCAACATGGTCGAGCTACGCCGGTTGATGGGCGGCAACCTGTTGAACCTGCCGCACGATCGCTGGCTGCCGCGACGGCGAACGCTGCAGCCGATGTTCACCAAGCAGAACGTGCCACGGTATGCCGGGCACATGGCCGCCGCGGCGGATTCGATCGCCGGTGACTGGCGCGACGGTACGACGGTCGATCTGGATGTCGCGTGCCGGGCGCTCACGCTGCGGGCATTGGGCCGCTCGGTGTTCGGCGTGGATCTCGACGAGAGCGCGGACGACGTGGGCCCCGCGCTGCGTACCGCGTTGTCCTGGATTTCCGATCGGGCGGTCCGCCCGGTCAACTTCCCTCAGTGGGTGCCCACCGGCGGCCAGCGTCGGGCCAGGGCGGCCAATGCCCAGCTGCATCGGCTGGCCGCCGAGATCCTCGCCGCGGCATGCGCCGATCCCGATCGGGATGCACCGCTCGTGCACGCGCTCATCGAGGCTCGTGACCCGGAAACCGGCCAGAAGCTGACCGACGACGAGATCTGCGATGAATTGGTGCTTTTCATGCTCGCCGGGCATGACACCACCTCGACGACGCTGTGTTACTCGCTGTGGGCGCTGGGCCGCGATCCCGATCTGCAGTCCCGCCTGTATGACGAAGTCGCGGCACTGGGCGACCGCACGCTGACGCCCGAAGATGTGCCGCACCTCGAACACACCGTGCGAGTGCTGCACGAAGCACTGCGGCTCTGCCCGCCCGGTGCCGGCACCCCACGGATGCTCAACGAGGAGATGACCGTCGACGGCTACCGCGCCGAGGCCGGCACCATGGCGATGGTCAATTTCTACGTCATGCACCGTGATCCGGCGCTGTGGGACGATCCGCTGAGCTTCGACCCCGACCGGTTCAGCCCGGAACGATCAGCAGGTCGAAACCGTTGGCAGTACCTGCCTTTCGGTGGTGGCCCGCGGTCCTGCGTCGGCGATCACTTCGCCATGCTGGAGGCCACCTTGGCGCTGGCGACCATCGTGCGCGAGGTCGCTGTGACCTCCCTGCACGACGACTTCCCGGTGGAGACCCCCTTCACCGTCATCGCCGCCGCGCCGATCCCGGCCCGCATCACGAGGAGGAGTACCGAGACGGTGCCATCGTTCCGCCGCTAACCTCGGTGACACGCAGCTAGGCTTGCGTCACCGAGGTTGGAGATCGACGAGTCGTCAGGGGCGGAAGGTGGCATCTGTCTCATGAGCGCCCGATCAGGCAACGCTTGGCCCGCGCTACGGGTATCGGATTGGGAGCCCACCCGCGAGACCCTGCATATGTGGACTCAGATCGTAGGGAAGATCCGGCTGACGCAAACACCACTGATGAATCATTGGTGGCAGGTGACCTTCTATGTGAGCCCGCGCGGGCTGACCACGTCGTCGATTCCGTATCGAAACCAGTTGTTCGACATGGAGTTCGACTTCATCGACCACGTACTTGCGATCCACACCAGCGATGGCGGGTCGCGGACTGTCGCATTGAAGCCGAAATCGGTAGCCGAGTTCTACGACGAAACCTTCACCGCGCTGCGACAACTGGGCATTGAAGCGCAGATCTCGGCAAGCCCCAACGAGGTCGCCGCCGCCATACCGTTTGCCGAAGATCACCAACACGCCTCGTATGACCCCGATGCCGCGAACCTGTTCTGGCGCCAGCTGGTCCAGGCGCACCGGGTGATCAGCGACTTCCGTTCGTATTTCATCGGCAAGGTGAGCCCCGTGCACTTCTTCTGGGGCTCGTTCGACATGGCCTGCACCAGATTCTCCGGCCGGCCCGCTCCCGAACACCCCGGTGGTGCACCCAACTGCGGCGATTGGGTGATGGTGGAAGGGTATTCGCACGAGTTGAGCAGTTGCGGTTTCTGGCCCGGCGGTGGCGACGAGGGCGCCTTCTACGCTTACGCCTATCCCGAGCCGGAAGGCTTCGCCGACTATCGTGTGGGCCCGGCCGCGGCGTTCTACAGCCCGGACTTCAGGCAGTTCCTGCTCCCCTACGAAGAGGTGCGGGCGGCCGCCGAGCCGGACCGCGCACTGATGGATTTCCTGCAATCGACCTACGCCGCAGCAGCAGATCTGGCCCGCTGGGACCGGGCCGGTTTGGAATGCGACCCGCAGCGTTGGCGAAACCCACCCGGATAGGACAGGGAGAACCTCATGAAGCTCTACATGGTCGGCGGCGTAGCTGTCGCGCTGATGGCCGGCGGGTTGATCGCCTCGGCGCCACCGGCCGTCGCCGGCTGCCAGTACGGCGGGCCGGTGATCAGTAAGTGCGACGGGCCTGTCCAACCAGACGGCACCTGGCAGCGGTGCATGGGCACCTGGGGCTACGTGCCCAGCGGCTTCAGCTCCCACCTGGTGCCGGTCAAGCGCTGCGATTTGATGGGTCCCGGCCACGAGATCGCTCCGGGGGATCTCCCGTTCGCCGACCCGCCGACGCGCATCGACGACTGAGCCCCGAGGTAACTGAGCCCTCGACAAAGTACCCGGTACCTGCGGTACTGTCTGCAGCATGAGCCCGGGATATGAGGCAGTCGTCGTCGGCGCGGGATTCGCCGGCATCGGCGCCGCCATCCAGCTCAAACGGCTGGGTATCGACAACTTCGTGATCCTGGATCGCGAGGACGACCTGGGTGGCACCTGGTACGTCAACCACTACCCAGGGCTGGCCGTCGACGTGCCGACCACGACGTACTCGTACTTCTTCGAGCCGAATCCGAACTGGTCGAGGCTGTTCTCCACCGGCACCGAGATCAAGCAGTACGCCGACGATGTCGCCGACAAGTACGACGTGCGCCGCCACATCCGGTTCAACACCACCGTCGAGGGTGCCCACTGGGATGACGAGGCCGCCCTCTGGCAGGTGGCCCTGGCCAGTGGCGAGACCGTGAGCACCCGCTTCCTGCTCACCGCCACCGGCTTCCTCTCCCAGCCCCATACACCCGACATCCCTGGTATCACCGATTTCACCGGCAAGCTCATCCACACCACCGACTGGGACGACAGCTACCGGCCCGAAGGCCGCCGGATCGCGATCATCGGCACGGGCGCCACTGCCGTGCAGCTCATCCCGGAGCTGGCCCGCAAGGCCGCGGACCTGACGGTCTACCAGCGCACCCCGATCTGGGTCGTCCCCAAGATCGACCTGCGGTTCTCCGAGCGCGTCAAGGCGCTGTTCGCCCAGGTCCCCCTGACCCAGCGGGCCTTGCGCGCTGTCACCGACGCCATCTACGCATTCATGGTCGACACTGCCGTGCTCAAGCACCGGTACTTCCGGCGGTTCAACATCGCCGCGGCCGACCTGGCCAAGCTGCACCGGTTCGCCTCGATCCGAGACCCCGAACTGCGCCGCAAGCTGACCCCGGACTACGACTTCGGCTGCAAGCGCCCGACGTTCTCCAACGGCTACTACCGCGCGTTCGCGAAACCGCACGTGCACCTCCAGGCCGACGGCATCGAACGCATAGAACCGGGGGCGATCGTCAACGCCGACGGCACCCGGACGGACATCGACACCCTGGTGCTGGCGACCGGGTTCGATCTGTGGGACGCCAACTTCCCGGCCATCGAGGTGATCGGGCGTGACGGCCGCAACCTCGGAAAGTGGTGGCGGGAGAATCGGTTCCAGGCCTACCAGGGCGTCTCGATGCCGTACTTCCCGAACTACCTGAGCCTGGCCAGCCCATACGCCTTCCTGGGGCTGAACTTCTTCAACACGATGGAGTATCAGATGCACCTGATGGACCGGTTGTTCGGCGAACTCAAGCGCCGGAACGCGACGACGTTCGAGGTCACCGAGCAGGCCAACTCCCGTTATCTGGACCGGATGACCGACGCGCTGGGCGATTCCCTGTTCACCCTCGGTAACTGCGCATCGGCACGGTCGTACTATTTCAATCCGAGCGGCGAGGCAACGCTGCTCCGGCCGATGACGACCCGCCGGGCCGTCGCCGAAGCTTCACGATTCCCGTTGAGCGACTACACATTTGCCTGATCAGAGAGGATCACACATGGCAGAGGGCAAGAACTCCAAGCTGGTCAAGCTCGCCGGCCTCGGCATAACCAGTGCGGGTGCGGCGCACTTCATCAAGCCGCAGCTGTTCGAGTCGATCACCAAGCCGGCGTTCCCCGAGAACACGCAGAAGCACATCTACACCAATGGCGGTATCGAAACCGCCATCGGCGTGGGCCTTCTGCTGCCCAAGACCCGCAAGCTGGCCACCATCGGCACGCTCGGCTATCTGGCCTACCTGGCCGGCAACGCCGTCCGTAACCGGTAACGGCCCAGCAGCGTCATTTCGACCATGACCGCGACGACGGCTCGGGTCTGCTCCGAATTCTGATAATTCATGAGCCGGCCCAAGTCGATCACCAACGCCATCGCCGCATGAACGGCGAAGCGCGCCTGCCCCGCACTCCACCGTGGGCGCACCGGCATGACCACCTCGACCCACGATTCCACCGCCGCCCGCTGCAGGTCGCGCAGGATTTTCTGGTCGGCGGGTGTCATGTTGAGGCGTTCGGTGTAGTAGACGTAGTCGAGCTCGGGGCGGTCGAAGGATCTCGCCACGTAACCATCGATCAGGGCGCCCAGCGCCTGCTCCGGGTCCGTCGCCGCGCCGAGCACCTCGGCCATGTCGGCCGACAACCGGTCGGCCGCTCGCCGGAACCCGGCGGCCAGGATGTCGGACTTGCCGGAGAAATACCGGTAGATCCCCGAGGCGGGCATGCCTACCGCGGCGGCGATGTCCTCCATCGTGGTGTCGCGATAGCCGTTCTGGTTGAACAGCCGCATCGATTCGGTCAGCAGCGCTTCGTATTTCGTCGCGCTCACGACTGGTGGCGGCGCCACCACGGGGTCCGCCTCGTTGGGGAAATCCGGCAACTCGGCTGCCAGCACGGCGTCGCAGATGTCGGCGAGCAGTTCACGGACCTGGCCGGCAGGCAATTTGGACCTGTGGTCGACGACGCTGCCGATCACGCCGAGCACCGCGGTCGACAAGGTCCAGCGGGCCCGCGAGCTCAGTTCGGGCCGCAATTCCATCAGCGGGCGGTGAATCCGGCGGTGCACCGTACGCACCTGCGCGTCCAGGGTGCTCTGGTCGTCGCCGCGCAGATAACGCGCCTCCCAGCGGTACAGCCCACCAGATTCGCGATTAACCAAAGCGGTGTCACTGAGCGCGGCGACGATGAGGCGCAACCGCTCCCGAGGGTCGCCATCGGCGTCGTCGGCGAATGCCGTTCCGTCGACAAGTTGCTGACTGAGGTTGAGCACGGCGTCGCGGAACAATTCGTACTTGCTCGAATAGTGCCGGTACAACGCGGCCGCAGAAATCCCGACCCGCGAGGCAATGGCTTCCATGCTCACGCCGTGATATCCGAGAGCACTGAAAGACTCCGCCGAGGCCCGCGCTATCTGCGCCTTTCGGTCTTTGGGTCGACGCCGCACACCATCGCCGCCGCTGCCGATCGACCGGGGCGAGATGCGCGCCATTCCGTCACACTAACGGACCGAACAGCCGGGTCAAAATGGTAGTTCGGCAGAGAATAGGCGTTAACATAGATGGCGTTGCGGCCAGACGGGGGTCACGTGTTTGCCAAGTTGCGGAGGTTGCTGGCCCACCGTGTCGCAGTCGGCGAACTGATCGTCGTAGCTGTAGTGCTCGGTGTGCCGTACCTGTTGATCGGTACCGTCTGGTCCGGAACACACACCGACCATCTGCAATCGATGGGCGGTCTCGACGCGGTGGTGTCCTTCCTGGGGGCGATCGTCTCGTGGCCGGTGCTGTTGTTCACCGACATATGTATGACGTGAAAGGGGAACGGTGAGTTTTCGCGCCGTCTATATCGGAATCGCCGGGGCCGTGGTGCTCGCCATCGGGCTGTACCTGTTGAGCCTGCCGGTCTACCTCGACGACTTCGACCAATTCGGCATGCAGATCCCCTGCGGTTCCGGGTACAGCGCACACCTCGTGCAGGCCACTGCCGCCGGCCAGGAGTACGTGGACAAATGTGGGTCGGCCGTGATGACCCGCCGGCTGTGGACCATCCCGGTCGTTGCGCTCGGCGCGCTGGCCTTGATCGCGGTGTTGTTCCGCGCGGCAACGTCTTCGGCACACGAGACGCTGCTGCCGAACCGCGATACGCCTTAGGCGCCCTGGCGGTGGCGTAGTCGCCGTTCTTGTCGGTGGTCGAATGTATGTTCGAGTCATGCAGGTGGGTGCGGTCCAGGCGGTAGCGGGGTTGCGGGCCGCCTACGACGCGTTCGCCGCCTGCGACTTCGGATCGTTGTCCCGGCCTGAACTGGTCGCGGTGCTCGACGAGTACGAGGCACTGACCTGCCAGATGCCGTCCTCGTTGCATCGGCTGCTGGCCGGGCTACAGGCCGAGTCCACCCCGCAGGAAATGGGCGCCAAATCATGGAACGCGGTACTGCGGATCCGGTGGCGGCTGACCACCGCGGAAGCCGGCCGCCGCCTACATGAGGCCGCCGCACTCGGACCGCGCCGCACCCTCACCGGTCAACCCCTGCCCCCGCTACTACCCGCGGTCGCTGCGGCACAATCGGCCGGGCTGATCAACGCCGAGCACGTCAAAGTGCTGCGCGACGCGATCGAGCGGCTACCCGGATTCCTCGACACCATCACCGGCGACCAGTTCGAAGCCGACCTGGTGCGGATCGCTACCGGGGTCGGGCCCAAAGAACTCAAAGACACCGCCGAACTGCGACTGTTCCTGCTCGATCAGGACGGCCCCGAACCCGATGACACCGAACGCGCCCGCAAACGCGGCCTCACCATGTCTAAGCAGGGCCGCGACGCCATGACCTCGCTGACGGCGCACCTGAGCCCCGAAGCGGCCGCCGTGCTGGAAGTGTTGTTCGCCAAATTCGGTGCACCGGGCATGTGCAACCCCGAGGATGAGGAACCCTGCACCACCGGTACCCCCACCCAAGCCCAGATCGACAACGATCACCGCACCGAGGCCCAACGCCAACACGATGCCCTGCTGGTCATCGGACGCATCGCATTGATGAGCGGTGATCTGGGTCAACTCAACGGGCTACCGGTGTCGATCATCATCCGCACCACCCTGCAAGACCTGGAGTCGCGCGCCGGGATCGGGGTCAGCGGCGGGGGCACCAAGATCCCCATCAAAGACGTCATCCGGATGGGCGCCCACGCCAACCATCACCTTGTCGTGTTCGACCAGGCCACCGGGGCGGCCCTCAACTATTTCCGGGCCCGGCGCACCGCCAGCCCCGCCCAGCGGATCGTGCTGATCGCCCGCGACGGGGGCTGCACCAAGCCCTGCTGCACCGTCGGTGCCTACGGCTCCCAGGTGCATCACGCCGTCGCCGACTGGGCCGACGGTGGCAACACCAATGTCGATGAGATGGCCTTGGCGTGTGGGCCCGATAACCGGATGGTGCACACCGACGGTGGCTACACCACCCTCATCAATCCCGACGGTGAAGTGGAATGGCATCCACCACCGGGACTGGACCACGGCCAACACCGCATCAACTACCACCACCGACCCGAACTACTCCTGACCCCACCCGACGAACCCGATGAACCGCAACCGCCACCAGACCGGGAACCACAGCCCGAGCCCGAGCCCGCCGAGCAGGAACGGCAACACGACCCCCAGTGGGACTCCGCGTGTGACCCCGCGTGGGACCCGCAGTGGGACATCGACTTCGACCAGCCCACCCCGACCCCACCCAACGTCGAACACCTCTGGGACACCGACCCATCCGACCCACACCCACCCGACCCAGGACTTCCACCCGGGTGGATCCTGCTCGACGACTGCGATGCCGTCGCTGGCCCGGCAGCGCGCGGACCCTAACTACGCATTACGTCCGGGGCCGCCGGCTTCGCGTCGGGTCCGCCGAGTCACTCCGGCCCACGTACCGGATGCTCATTCAATGGGAGTCGATCCCATCACAGTTCAGCCTGCTAGATGGGATCGAACGATGAGATCAACCAATTCCCATCGATTTTCGTGAGCCCGACCTTGACCGCACTGGCGGCCTGCGCCGGTTCGGGGTTGTCGCGGCTGGTGGTCGCCTGATTCAGGAAGACCAACACGTTCGCGGTATCGGATTGCACCTCGATCGTGGCAGTGCGAACGACCGCTGCGGTGGCGCGAATGTCTTTCTGCTTGGCTGCCGGCACAACGAACTTCTGCGCAAACTCGCTGTAGTAGTCCAAGAAATCACCGGTCAGGTGGGATCGTGTGCCCGCAATGTCTTGATCCAAACTGTCTGGCGCATAAGACAACAACGCCACCGCACCTTCAGTTGCTGCTTCGACTGCCGCCGTCGACGCTCCGGCATGCCCGTGATCCGCGCGGTACACGCCGAAATAAAGTGCTGCTGCCGACCCCGCCGAGGCGAGAAGGACGCAGACGACAGCGATCGGCCGCCATCGCCGCGCAATTCGACGAGTCCAGCGCTCCGTGGGTTCA
This sequence comes from Mycobacterium sp. IDUB_9, assembly GCF_055419505.1. Classification (NCBI taxonomy): domain Bacteria; kingdom Bacillati; phylum Actinomycetota; class Actinomycetes; order Mycobacteriales; family Mycobacteriaceae; genus Mycobacterium; species Mycobacterium sp. IDUB_9. Next base: position 158,813 of record NZ_JBVAXU010000001.1, read on the forward strand.
AGACCCTCGTCGGCTACGCACTCCTCTGCCTCAATACTATTGACGTCGACCACTTTTGGTTCTTCGACGATGGATGCGCTCACGGGACGAACTCGACTTTCGACATCTTGATCTGTTCCCCGTCTTTGACCATGGTGAGGCTCAAGCGCCAGTTTCGGGGCTGCTGATTCGCTCCGGCCGAGTTACTGACCGTGGTGGCCGAACTGACGAGGACGACGGCGGAGTCGCCATCCATCGACTGCACTGCCGAGGCGTGCGCCGTCGCCTTCGTCGCTGATTTCGAGTCCTGCGCCGTTTTCACCAGATCCTTGGCGGAGGACTCGATGTCGTCTTTGAATTGGCCAGTCGAGTTGTCGATGATCTGCCGTACGTTGTCCTGCGCCGTGGCGCTGTCAATCGACATCAACGTGACGGCGGCTTGCGAAGCGGCCGCCGCGAACTCCACTCGGCGCTGCTGCTCACGGTCGGCCTGCTCGTGGAACCAGATCATGTATCCGCTTGCCGCCAGTAGCGCTCCGCTGAACAGGATCGCGACTCCGGCGAGCAACGTCGCCAGTTTCGGACGCCAACTGCGTTTCGCACCCGTGGCCGACGGTCGATCCTCATCCTCAGAATCAGGATCGGAATCAGCGGAGGAGGAGGAGGAGGAGGAGGAGGAGGAGGAGGAGTCGGAGGAGGAGGAGTCGGAATCGAGGTCGCCGGCGTCCGCGTCAACATCGTCGACATCGCCGGCGTCTTCGAGCACGGCTGTCTCAGTTTCCTGTTCGGAGCGGCTGAGTAACCGCATAGTGCACCTCCGTTTGTCTCGGCCAGTCGCGGATGGCACTAGATACTGTGGTCCGCCTCACGGCCGATGTGACTGCTGCCGCACGCTAATGCGGCCGAAACCGGCTTCGACGCCGGTGTCCCACCCAGCGGACAAACCCGCCCTGACGAACTGGCGCCGTCACCAGTTCCGCAGGGAGCACAACGCCCCTTTGGAGCCATCAGCACGGTCGACGACGATCCCGTCGATGGCCAGCTCACAGCGCAGAGTTTGGGCCGGTTGCGGAGCCAACCCGGCCGTGGTGACGGTCACCATGGCCCATTTCATGGGGTCGGCGAGCACAACCTCGCGGATCCAGGGCTTGCCCGGTTCCAGCGTCAGATCGTCCTTGGGGCTGAACTCGTACGGATTGTGGCTGTAGTCGGCCCATGTCGGCGGGTCGGTCTCGCGGAAATAGATGCCGACCGTTGTCTGCTGCTCGGCGGTGACCGTATAGGTCACGCGGTGCAGCATCGGGCCCTCGTCCGCATGCGCCGGTGCTGCCAAGGGGAAGTACGCACCGAGGGCCACGGCGGCCATCGCGCCCACCATGCCCGCACGCCTCAACTCACAGGTCACCACGAAGCCACCTGCTCGCACCGTCACTGGAAACACAACTCAGAAAAAGCCCGTCGGGCGCCTGGGCGACGGAGTTCTCGAAACCTGTGCATGGTTCGTTCTCCTCGCGAATGCCTTTCAGCGGCGGTGACCGGAAGTAGCGCGGCTCGTACCGGCGCGGCGATCCGCAGAAGACCACCCGGCCCCACGAGGTGGTGCCGAAGACGTAGTACGCCGTATCCGAACACGGCGCGCCGAGCACGACGCCGCCGGTGATCCCCGGTACGCACGAGGGTTCACTGCATCCGACGGGTTCAGCGCTCGCTGGGGCCGGCGTGATCATCGTCGCGACGAGAAGCCCTGTCGTTACTGCGATCGGTATCCGCACGTACGACACTGTGGCACGGTTGAATCCGGCCGCCAGGTCATGGCCCACTAGGTGGGACATTGTCCGTCAGAAGTCGGCAGAAGTTGCACAGTGAACACTGCCGCGGCGACCACCGGTGGCCGGCGTACAGAGGAGTTTGGTCATGCGGGTGTCGACGGCATTCATTGGGGCAGGGGTGCTCGCTGCCGCTGGCGTGGGCGGGCTGTGCGGCCCCGTCGCCGCAGCCTCCCCGAATTGGGGCCTCAACGGAACCTACATCGCCACGTCGAACGGCGAGTGGGCGAAGACGAACGATATCTTCCACGACGAGGCCAGCATTCGTGGCACGTGGACGATCTCCACGACATGCAGTTACCCGAGCGAGTGCACCGGCACGGTCGACACCGACTGGGGTTGGAGCGCACCGATCTACAAGAAGAGCGGCGTCTGGTACGTCAAGAAGACGGTGGACAACTGGCAGCCGTGTGGGGACGGCACCGCAGGCCCGGGTCTGCAGGTGTACCGCTTCTTCCCCTCGAACGAGGATGCCACCGCAACCGATCCAGCGTCGACGACACTGCTCGGCGAGGATTCGACCACCGGCGTCAGCGGATCGTGCGGCACCAGCAGGGTCGTGTTCATCACGATGCCGTTCAAGCTCGTGAAAACGGCCTGACCGGACAGCTTTCCAGCTGCCCGGTCAGGCCCGGGGTTTTCGGCTCAGGTGGTGAAGAGGTCTTCCCACGTCCTGTCACCGGTACGCGGCACGAGGTCCGCCTGCCGGTACACCTTGCCGTCTGGTGTTGCGTACCGACCCGTCCGCGGGTCGTAGGTGGCGATGGCAACCGATGGTCCACCGGATCCGTTGGGGCTGAACGCACTAGGCGACATTGCCGGCTCCACGCTGCCGCTCGGCGGCACCTCACCCGCCGGCGTCTCACTTTGCGGCTCGCCGGCCGGGGCCTCCGCGGGCGGCGCTGCAGGTGGGGCCTCCGCGGGCGGACGCGGCGTGCCCTCCGTCGGCCCGTGGATGAACGTGTCACGATCGACGCGGGAATCCGGTGCGATCCCCTGGGCGAGCAGGTTGGGGTCGATCGGGTACGGACCGAGGGCGTGCTGGCGCATCGCCAACGGCTCGTAAGGCTGGTCACTGTCACAGATTTCGACCGTGGGAGCACGCTTCCCCGGCTTGCCCATGCACGGGTAGTTGCGGGCGCCGCGGACGCCGATCGCCGAATCCTGCGGCAGCTTGCAGTACAGCCCGTCGGGCGTGTCGATGTCGCTCGTGTCCTCTGGAGACCGCCACGACGACGGCGGCAGGAATCCGACGGTGCACGCCGGTGGGTCGCCCATCGTAAGAGTGAAGTCGCCCAACGACATTCCGACCGGATTGTTCTTCGGCGCGCCGTACGACTGCGTTGCAGAGATGGACGGCGGCAGAAGTACCAGGAGTTGCTCCAGCGAGGGATGGTAGGTCACGCCGACCTGACCCAGGCTGGTGAGATTGGCCAGCAGCAACGGCAGGGTGGGCTTGACCTGATTGAACAAGCGGGACGCCTCGTCGGCGGTTCCCGGTCCGTCCTTCAACAGAGTGCGCACATGCTGGTCGTCGTCGGCTACCTGCTTGGTGATTCCGGCCATGCTCCGGGCCCAGGTACGGATCGCTTCGACGGATTCGACCTGCCCGTCGAGAAGCGGAGCGCCGTCGTCGATCAGCGCACGGGACTGATCGGAGGCCGCGTTCGCTTCGGCGATCAGTCGCGACGACGAGTCCAGTAGCGACCCCATGTCGTTACCAGAGCCGTTGAATGCCTTGAAGGTTTCGTCCAGCAGCGGGCTGATCTTGTCCTTCGGAATGCTGCCCATCAACGAACTGACCTGATCGAGCATCGGGCCGACGGCCTGAGGGATCGACGTGCTGGATGCCGGGATCACCGACCCATCGTGCAGATAGGGTCCCGAGTCGTTGCGGGGTTGCAGATCGACGTACTGCTCGCCCACTGCCGACACGCTCAGAACCGCGGCGTGCAGGTCGGCGGGAACCTTCGGTGAAGTGTTCAGCGACAGTGTGGCTTCCGCTCCCTCGCGGGTGGGCCGCACGTCGGTCACCTTCCCCATCTGCACACCGCGATATGTCACGTTGGAGAACTGGTAGAGCCCACCGGTCCCTTCCAGTTGCAGGGTCACCGTCATTCGCCCGATACCCAACAGGGTGGGGGCCTGCAGGTAGACGATGCCCATCAGGGCCATGCCGATCACCGACGCGACCGCGAAGATGACCAGCTGGATTCGGATGAAGCGGGTGAGCATCAGTTGCCACCTTCGTTTGACGCTGCCGGGTCAGCAGGTAGTGCAGCGGCCGGCGAGTCGTCCGCCGGTGCCGGGTCGATCAGCGGCGGCACCGTGGCCACCGCTGACGGGGGCTGCGGCGTCAGCGGCATCCCCAGCGGATCCTTCGTGTAGTTGGCGTACCAGGGGTCGCCAGGTGCCGGGGTGAGGGGCAGCCCCTCCTGACCCCACCGGGTTCCCAGGAACAATCCCCTCTTCAGCCTCGGAATGGTGAAGTCGAAGGTGATGAACTGGTTGAGGTAATCCCCGCGGATTGCCCGGTCGATGAAGTTCTGCGGGTAGGGATATCCCGGCGCGTATGCCAGCACGGTGCCCAGATTCGGTCCGACGTCAGCCAGCGCCCGCACCGTCGGTTCGAGGTTGCGCAGATTGGTCAGCAGGTCCTCGCGCGTCGCGTTGACGAGATTGGTCGCGGTGTCGCTGAACTGACCGAACTTCTCCAGCGCCGTGGTGATGCGGGGACGCTCGTTGACCAGGACATCCAGAGCCGGAGGTATCCGTTGCAACGCCGTCGTGATCACCTCTTGCTGCCCGGACAGCGTGCCGGCCAAGCGGTTCAGTTCCGTGATCGAGGCGTTGATGTCGTCTCGCTGGTTGGCGAACATCCCGACGATGTCGTCGAGTCGGGTGAGTAGATCACGGATCTTGTCCTCGCGGCCGTTGAGCGCGGCATTGAATTCGGTGACCAGGTCACCGATCTTGCCCAGGCCTCCGCCGTTGACGAGCACCGACAGCGACGACAGGGTCTGCTCGGTCGAGGGATATGTCGAAGTCTGGTTGAGCTCCAAGGTGGCGCCCGGGGTCAGCCTCCCGGACGCAGACTGTCCCAGCGGCGGATCGAGGGCGATGTGCATGGAGCCCAAGAGGCTGGTCTGTCCGACGGTGGCGACCGCGTTGGCCGGCACGACGACATCAGGCTTGACCGATACCTCGACGTCCGCGTGCCAGCCTTTCACCACCATGCGGGAGACACTGCCCACGATGACGTCACCGATCATGACGGGCGAATTCGATTCCAGTGTCCCGATATTGGCGAGTTCGACGTGATAGACCGTCGCGTCTGATCCGCGCCCGACGGTGCCGGGCAGGGGCAGTGAATTCAGGCCGTGGAACGCACAGCCGGTCAGCGTCGCCACCGTGCAGGCGGCTACCGCAGTCAGTCGGGTCAGCGACCGCCGGGTGATCACGGAGTACCTCCTGGTGCCGGCGGTGCGGGGATCGGGGCAGCCTCAGCTGGAAGCAGCATGTCCTGCAACGTCCTTGGCGCTTGCACTTGCGCATCCGCCGGAATCGGTGATCCCGGATACGCCGCGGGCGAGGTATTTGCGGGCAGGCCGTCGGGTGTGTACGCACCGGGCGGTCCCGGAGGTGCGCCCCATCCGGCCGGTGGCGCCACGTCGTTGGCACCGGTGTAGGCCGACACCGCCGGCGGTAGATCCTCGTAAGGTTGTGGACGCCCACCGGCCCCGCCCGGTGCAAGGTTTTGATCGGTGTACACCAGGTTCTCCGGGCTGGGCGACTTCTTGAGATAGGCGTTGAACGGCATCGGCATGTGGTTGAAATTCAGCAACGACAGGGCCGGTCCGAGGTACTGGGCGCACAGCTTGGACGATTCCGCTGCGGTGGCATTCTTGACCGCCCCGATCGCCGAACACACCACCGACAACGGGTCGGAGAAGTTCGCCAGCGCGAAAGCGCCGACCGCGGTTCCGCTGTCAGGGTTGTAGATGTTGTAGCCGTTGGCAATCGCATTGGGCGCGACGTGCAGGACGTTCTCGAGCTTGGTCTTGTTGTCCACCAGGTTCTGGGTGACGTTGTTCAGCCGCTGCAACTGCTCGGCGGTCTGGTCGCGGGTACCGGAGATGAATCGCCGAACGTTGCCGACGGCATCGGCAAGGTTGGTCAACGCGCCGTCCAGATCGGAACGACTGCCGTCGATGACGCTGGTCACGTTGGCCAATTGCCCTTGGAACTCGACGATTTGGGTGTTGCTGTCCCGCAGGGCCGTCACGAAGACCTGCAGGTTCTTGATGATACCGACGACATCGCCGCTCCCCTGTCCCAGAATCTTTGCGACACCGGAGAGCTGACTGATTGCCTCGTGCAGTTTCTCGCCGTTACCGTTCATTGCTGCGGCGGCACTGTCGACGAAGCGGCTCAGCGAGGTGGCCGACGTCCCGTTGATCGGCCCCAGATCACTCGCCAACCGCATCAACTGGTCCTTGACCTGGTCCCACTCGACAGGCACGGCGGTACTCTCCACCCCGATCTGCGCACCGTCAGCCATCGTCGGCCCGACATCTTCGTAGGCCGGCGTCAGCTGGACATATCGGGCGGCAACCAGGTTCTGCGCCATGACGATCGCCTTGGCATCAGCCGGGATCTTCACATCGTGGTCCACGGCGAGGGTCATCCTCGCCTGCCCTCCGGCGGGTTCGATGCTCTTGATGGAACCGACCTTGACGCCGGCGACCCGAACCTCGTCGCCCGGATAGATCGCGGTGGCAGAGGTGAAGTACGCGGTGATCGTGGTCGGCTTGAACACGGTCTGTCGCACGATCACCGCCGTACCGGCCACCGCCAGCGCAGCGAGCAGCACCAGTACGGTGCGGCTGATCTTCGTCCGATTGCGGGCGATCATCGACTTCCTCCGGGAATGCCGTTGTGGGGCCAGGGGAATTCGGCCCGCGGGCCGGCGTTGTCGGGAGGTTGTCCGGCGTTGGTGCCGCGCCGGAACCCGAATGCGTAGTCGAGGAAGGGCTGCAACGTCTGCGAGGGCAGGAGGTTCCCGACGAACGCGTTGTAATACCAACCGTTGTTCACCGATTCGCCCTGGGTGACTTGATATTTGGCGAGACCTGCCAATGCCCCTGCGATGTTCTCGCGGTTCTTCTCCAGCATCGCCGTCACCGAGTTGAGCTGCTTGAGCGTGGGTGCGAGCTCTTCTTCGTTGTCGTGTACCAGTCCGGAGAGCTGCTGGGACAGCGCCGAGGTATTGGCCAGCAGGTTGACGATCGCATACCGGCGTTGGTCGAGGACCCCCACCAACGCGTGCGCGTCCAGCAGCAGCGTGTTGACCTGCTGGCTGCGCTTCGACAGGATGCCGGTCACGTCGGCAGCGCTCTTGAGCAGGTTGGACAGCGACTCGTTGCGGCTGTTCAGCGTCTCCGACAACCGGGACAGCCCTTCGAACGTCGGCCCCAGCTGTGGCGCCATCCGATCGATGGTGTCCGACAACGTATCCAGCGACTGTGTCAGCGCCGTGGTGTCCGTGCCGGCGGTGTTGTTCGTGAAGTCACCGACCGCGTTGGTCAACGAATACGGTGAGGCCGTCCTGGCGATGGGGATCGTGTCCGAGGCGCGCATCGTGCCCGCGCCGGCCGGTTCGAGAGTCAACATCCTGGCGCCGAGCATCGTCCCGGTGCGGATGTGTGCAGTGGTATCGGAGCCGAGGCGGACCTGACTGTCGAGGGTGAAGGTCACCAGTGCCTTGCCGTGGCTCAGACCGACATCGGTGACGATGCCCTTGGTGACCCCGGAGATCTTGACGTCGTTACCGGTGGTGATGCCACCGGCCTCGACGAACACTGCGTGATATTTGACCGACGTAGCCCACGACCACAGTGCTTGCGGCTGGAGTCCGACAGCAATGACCATCGCGATCAGCACGATGCCGATGAGGCCACTCCGGATGAGATGCGATCCACGGTATTTCAGCATCAGGGCTCCCCACAGCGTCCGGTGTTCTGCATGATCCACGGGAAGTACGCGGTGCGCCCTTGCAGGTCGGTGACCCGGACATTCATGCCGCACAGGTACTGATTGATGAAACTTCCGTAAGCACCCAACCGGACGAGCTTGCGGTAATTCTTGGGCGCGTTCTGCAACGCCAGATCCATCCGCGCCATGTCGTCTTCATTGGAGAGCAACGGCGCCAGGCGCGTCAGTTGATCCACCGTGCCCGACAGTGGCGGCCGGGCCTGTGTCATCAGGTCCGTCAGCGACGCGGTTCCGTTGTCGAGCGCGGTGATGGCCTCTCCGATGGGATCGCGTTCTTGTGACAGACCGGTGATGAGTTGTTGCAGCTGGTCGACGGCACCCGAGAACTTGTCGCCGTCCTTGGCGACTGTTGCCACAGTGGTTTTCAGGTTGTCGATCAGTTGCTGCACGGTCTGCCCATTGTCGGCGAGCGCCTGGGTGAACGAAGTCGTATGCGCCATCAGCGATTCGACCGTGCCACCCTGGCCCTGCAGGATCTGGATCAGCGAGTTCGTCAAGGCGTTGACGTTCTGGGCGTTGAGTCCCTGGATGACCGGTTTGAGCCCTCCGAGGAGCAGGTCGAGATCCAGCGCCGGCTCGGTCCGGTCGACCGGAATCTGCGAACCGGGCGGCTGGAGTTTGGTCGAACCGGGTGCGTCGAGCAGCTCGAGATAGCGGTTGCCGACCAGATCCAGATAGCGCACGGCGATCTTCGTGGCCGTGGTCATCACGACTTCACGGTCCGAGTCGAAGCGCACCAGCACCGTGTTATCCGGCTGCAGTGCAACGTCGTTGACCGTACCGACGCGGATGCCGGCCACCCGGACGGAATCGCCGGCCTTCAGGCTCGACGCGTCGGTGAACACCGCGGAATAGCCGTTCGTCGACCCGGTGCGGTATTGGCCCATGATCGCGAACAGCGCTCCGGTCAGGAGCAGCATCGTCACTCCGAACACGCCGAATTTGACAGCGGTCCCGCGGCTGCGCGTCATCCCGGTTGTCCTATCTGGGTGGTGTTGCGCGGCGGGCCGTCGAGCGGACCGTAGAGCGCTTGCTTGAGCCCGTCGGAGTTCAACAGGATCCCCTGATTGCCGTATTGCGCTGGGTTGGCATCGATGTCGGTGACCACGAACGGCGGCCGCTGCCCGAAGCCGACCTCGGGCAGGCCCTGGCACTGCGCGCCACCGGTGGCGGCCACCTTCGGCAGGTTGCCCGGATAGCGGTAGCGTTCGGTGCCCAGCAGGAACGAGTCCAGCAGCATGACGCCGGGTAGCGGTTGCGGGGGGCCCATCGCCAGCGGCTCCATTCCCTTGAGCGCGCAGGTCAGTGCCGGGTTGTACTGGTTGAGCAAGTTCGTGGTCGGTACCAGCAGGCGCATCGCGTCCGTCACCGCGGCGCTGTTGGTCGCGACTACTTCGTTGCCCACGTCGGCCAGCCCGATCGCGCTGATGAGCAACGCATCCAGATCATTTCGGCGATCGACGAGCGTGTCGCTGAGCTGCGTCGCGTTACGGACGGTGTCCATCAGATCCGGCCCGGCGTCGGCATAGGCCTTGAACACCCTTGGCGCTACGGCCATCTCATGGCTCAGCGTCGGAAGGCTCGGGGCGATCTTGGCCAGCAGGGCGTCGAGATCTACCAAGGTCTGACCGAGTTTGTCGCCGCGGCCGTCGATGGCCTGGGCCATCGCGCCGAGCGTCTCGTTCAGTTTCTCCGGCTGGATCTGCGCCAGCACCGAGACCAATTGCTCGAATACCGTGTTGATCTCGACGGTGGTGTGCGACGCATCGAGGATCTGGCCGGCATACATCGATTCCCGCGAGGGCTGCGGCGGCGGGACAAGCTGAACGAACTTGGCGCCGAACACGGTGCTCGAGGCGATCTCTACACCGGTGTTGGCCGGGATGAGTTGCAGGTCACCAGGGTTCATCGCCAGCCGGAGCGCCGCCTGCCCGTCCGGCAGCGTCTCGATGGCGACGACCTTGCCGACCTGTGCCCCGTGCAGTTTGACCTTGGCATCAGGGTTCATCACCAGGCCGGCCCGCGGAGAGATGACGGTCACCGCGGCGGTGGGTGCGACCCCACCACGGAACAGCACGATGGCGCCCGTGATGATCGCGGCGATCACCACGACCGTGATCAGTCCGCTCAGTTGACGTTTAGCGTCACGCGACATCGGATGCCTTCTCTAGCCGGAGAGATTGAAGTTGCCGTTGGAGCCGTAGACAGCCAGCGAGATCAGCAGGGTGATCGAGACGACGACGATCAGCGACGTCCGGACCGCATTCCCGACCGCCACGCCCACGCCGGCCGGGCCGCCCGTGGCGAAGAAGCCGTAGTAGGTGTGCACCAGCAGGATGGCCAACGCCATCAGCAGCGCCTGCAGGAACGACCAGAGCAGGTCGATCGGGTTGAGGAACGTACTGAAGTAGTGGCCGTACAGCCCGCCGGACTGTCCGAGCAACACGACGGTGGTGAACTGGCTGGCCAGGAACGACAGGATCACGGCGATCGAGTACAGGGGCGTGATGGCGATCATCCCCGCCACGATGCGGGTGGACACCAGGTATTCGACGGGCCGGATCGCCATCGCTTCCAGCGCATCGACCTCTTCGTTGATCCGCATCGCGCCCAGCTGCGCGGTGACACCGGCGCCGAACGTGGCGGCCAGCCCGATCCCGGCGACGATGGGCGCCGAGATCCGGACGTTGATGAAGGCAGCCAGGAATCCGGTCAGCGCTTCGATGCCGATGTTGCCCAGAGAGCTGTAGCCCTGGATGGCCAGGACCCCGCCGGTGGCCAGGGTGAGGAACCCGACGATGACGACAGTGCCGCCGATCATGGCCAATGTTCCTGCACCCATGCTGATTTCGGCGATCAGGCGGACGACTTCCTTCCGGTAGTGCGCAGCCGCAAAGGGCACACCCGCCAGGGCCCGGCCGTAGAACAGGACATGGTCGCCGATGCTGCTCAGCACCGCCCCGGGCCGTCGCACCGCCCGGGACAGGCGCGGGTAAGCCGACTGGAGTACCACCGTCGACGCCGTCATCGGGTGGTCATCTGGATACCGATGGCGGTGACCACCACGTTGACCACGAACAAGGCCATGAAGGCGTAGACGACCGTTTCGTTGACAGCGTTGCCCACCGCTTTGGCGCCCCCACCGGACACGGTCAGACCTCGGTAGCAGGCGACCAGACCGGCGATGAGGCCGAACAACGCGGCCTTGACGCAGGAGATGATGACCTCCGGGATGCCGGTGAGCAAGGTGATGCCCGCGGCGAACGCGCCGGGATTGACGTCCTGGACGAACACCGAGAACAGGTATCCGCCAAGGATTCCGATGATGACGACGACGCTGTTGAGCAGCAGTGCAACCAGACCCGAGGCCAGCATCCGCGGAGTGACCAGCCGCTGGATCGGATTGATGCCGAGCACCTCCATGGCGTCGATCTCTTCGCGGACGGTGCGCGATCCCAGATCGGCGCACATCGCGGTGGCGCCGGCGCCGGCCACGATCAGCACCGTCACCATCGGCCCGACCTGGGTCACGGCGCCGAATGCCGCGCCCGCCCCGGATAGATCTGCCGCGCCCAGTTCCCGCAACAGGATGTTCAGGGTGAACGACACCAGGACGGTGAACGGGATGGCGACCAACAGCGTAGGCGCCATGGAAACCCTTGCCACAAACCATGATTGGTCGAGGAATTCGCGCCATTGGAATGGGCCGCGCACCACGAACCTGGCGGCATCCACCGACATGGCGAACAACCCACCCACCCCCTCGAGTGGGCCGGCGAGTTGTCGCTGCAGCATCGGATCTCCGTTCTGTGTGGCTCACGCGAGGGTCCGTATGACCTGGAACACGTCTCGACCGGGAACCATCGCAGTTCACAACCCAGCGCACCATCGCATGTCCCACCCACCGGGAATACCGCCCCGCGGCCCGCGCCGTGCACTGGTTACCGGTCAGCGGAACACGCCATTGCCGCCTTGGCGAGAGGGTGTGAAGCTGGGCGCAACGGGCCCACTCAGACGAAGGAAAGATGCATGTCAGATTCTGCTGCGGTCATCGATGGCACCGGTACGGCGGGTGCGCCGCGTGAGATCAACACGAGCGCGGGCGCTTTGCGCTACTACGACGTTGGCAGTGGTCCCACCGTGCTGTTCCTGCACGGGTCGGGCCCCGGGGTCACCGGATGGCGTAACTTCCGCGGAGTCCTGCCGACGTTCGCCGAGCGCTTCCGGTGTCTGGTGCTGGAGTTTCCCGGCTTCGGCGTCTCCGATGACTGGGGTGGGCACCCCATGGTCACCGCGCAAGGCACCGTCACCCCGTTCCTGGATGCCCTCGATATCGAACAGGCGGATATCGTCGGCAACTCGATGGGCGGCGGTGTCGGCATCAACACGGCGATCAATGCCCCCGAACGGGTGGGCCGTCTCGTCACGATCGGCGGGATCGGTACCACGATCTTCTCTCCCGGACCCAGCGAGGGAATCCGCCTGCTCCAGGAATTCACCGAGGACCCGACCCGGCAGCGCCTCATCGACTGGCTGCATTCCATGGTCTACGACCGGTCGTTGGTCACCGAGGAGCTCATCGAGGAGCGTTGGGCGCTGGCAACCGATCCCGAGACGCTGGCGGCCGCGCGCCGCATGTACGGGAAAGCGGTGTTCGCGGCGATGATGGCCTCGATGGCCGCTTCGGACCTGCCCATGCCCTGGGCGCGGATGCACAAGGTGTCGGCGCCGACGTTGTTGACGTGGGGGCGCGATGATCGCGTGAGTCCGCCTGACATGGCATTGATTCCGATGCGCACCATTCCCAACGCCGAGCTTCACGTATTCCCCAACTGCGGGCACTGGGCCATGATCGAGGCGAAGGCCGCTTTCGAGTCAGTGGTCACGACGTTCCTGGCGAGGGACTAGCGACCGGCGTCCAACCGCTCGAGGCCGGCCAGCACCAGGCCGATTCCGGACTTGTGCGCAGCTACCAATTCGTCGAGTTCGTGCGGTTTCTTGGCGTCGGTCCACCAGATGTAGGCATTGCTGCTGACGTGGACGATGAGTCTGCTGGGCAGTGAGCGGATGAATACGTCGTCCCCCAAGTCGAAATGCCCGGCCAGAAACTCGGTGATGGCGTCAGCGAGATTCTCGCTCCATTCCATCCACCTCAGGCGGTACTGGGGCGTCTCGGCAACGAGCGCCATCAGTTTCCGTGCGATCTCGACCGACTGCCGGTGCTGGACTCCGGCTGACTGCCGGTGCCGGACCTCGACCGTGAACATGTCGACGAGGACATCTACCGGGTCCGAATCCGCTGCAGCGCAGGCCAACAGGCCACGCATGTGGTTTTCGCTTCGCCGGAACAACGGCCCTAGAACATCTTCTTTGACCGGGAAGTGGCGGTAGAACGTACGCGTCGCGATGCCGACTTCGGCGCAGATGCGCTCCACGGTCGCAGTGGTGTCGCCGTCGGCGATGAAGATATCGCACGCGGTGCGGGCGATATTGAGCCGCAATTCCTCAGCGCGACGCTCGGTGAGCGTCGGCCCCTTACCCTTCGGCATTCGATGATTGTCGCTGCAATGCGCTGTTCACGGCCAGTGGCACGGCGGCCGGTCGAACGTGCAGGCGGCCCGGTGGCACCCGGCGGTCTTTACTTCGCGGCCGCGTTGTGCCTAGACTCACACCTGTCATGTTGTGACACATATGCAGAGTATGACAGGTATGGAGGGTGTTGTGCCAACGTCGCATGACGACGCAGCTCCCATCGCGATGCTCAATCGCGTGGCGTCGCTTATGGAGGTCTTCGGCACACGGCAAACGCTCACGCTGGCAGAGATCACCCGGTATTCGAACGTGCCCCGCTCGTCGGCTCATCGCATCCTGCAGGGCCTGGTCCAGCTGGGCTGGATCGAACGCCGAGGTGCCGCATATGCGCTCGGGCTCAAGATGTTCGAACTCGGCTGCCAGGCGATGCAGCAGCGGAGAGTGCCTGAGGCAGCGCTGCCGGTGATGGCAGACCTACATCGGCGCACCGGCCTCACCGCTCATCTCAGCGTCCTGTCAGATACGCACATGCTGCACGTCGAACGCTTCGGAATATGGCCCACCAGCGGCGATCGTTGGCAGGTCGGATTCAAGCAACCTGTGGCACAGAGTGCCTCCGGCCGCGCGCTCCTGGCTCAGATGGACGACGCAACCTGGCCAGAGTTGCAGTATGCGGTCATGTCGCCGGGTGGAATTCGGAACCGGGCGGAGTTGGACCGAAACCTGGCGGCGGTACGCGCCCGCGGCGGGGTCGCCGTCGATGCCGAGGGTTACGAGCGAGGAGTCACTGTCGTCGCCGCCCCCATCAGCCTAGGCGCGGAAGGCAGCCGATTCGCGCTGTCGCTGTGCGGACCCACCAGGTCAACGCGCATCGAGCCCGTGGTCGCCGCTGTTCACAGTGCATCGTGGGCCATCAGCCACAGCCTGTCAGACGTGCCCCGCAGCGGCACGAGTCATGCACGGGCAGCTCATCGCGTGGTGACGCCGGCCATGATCCATCGCACCGGCGAGTCCATCGTGGCCGCGGTCGGAGGTAGGTGACAAGAACCTATCGGCGCAGATACCTCAGGGCATACCCATCCATTCCGGATGCCGAGACTGTCACCGCATACGTACCCATGTTCACCAGTCCTGCCAGGGGATGATCGTGTTCAGTGGCGTGTCGATGACGCACTCTCCGGGTGCGGTCTCAAGCGCATCATCAGCCAGACGTTCCCTGATCCGGCCGGTGACGCGGACCGGATCGTCATCGAGGTACAGCAGCCGGATGCGCAGGCCGCCCGGCGGATCTGCGGCCTCCGCCGATCGGAGGCCCAGCCCGTTGTCCTGGTGGTGATGCAGCGCAAAGGTCCACGCCCCGGCCACACCGTCCAACTCCAGCAAGGCCGGAATCGCCACCCGGTCCTGCCACCGATGGTGCTCATGGGAGTCGGCGCCGTAGGGGTCGGCGAACCGGGTCATGGTCAGGTGCAGCCCTCGGTTGGGCCGGTACGGGATCACTCCCGGCGACACCAGCGCCGACGCCGCCGCGTAGCCCTTGACCGGTCGGAAGAACGCCAGCACCGTGCGACGCACGCCGGGGATCATGGGGCCGCGACCCCACTGGAACGAGTCGGCACCCAGTTGCTCCCACTCGCGCACCGATTGTTCGACCGGCGAACGGAACCAGTACATCGCGACGTAGTCGGTGTCAGCCTGTGCGGGTTCGGCAGTGGACGCGGCGCGGCAGGCTTCCGGGCGGCTCCAACGGTCTCCCCACGCGACCCCGGGTAGCGCCAGGTTCTCCGGCCGATGATCCAGTTGATGCCATTCGTTGTAGCGCCGGTGTTCCTCGGCTCCCCCGCCGTCGAGTACGACGAACGAGAAGAACACCAGCGGGCATTCGGCAGCTGGCATGGCATCCTCTCAAATCGCTTCGGACACAGTAGCTCCTGCCCACGGCCCGGACTTGGCCAAATCAGCCATTGCTCCTACTAGCGTTGCGTACTTCCGGCGTCAACCGGGAGGCTGACGGACGTGATGTAGCGGGCTTCATCGGAGGCCAGGAACAGGCTCGCATTCGCGACGTCGGCGGGCTGCACCCACGGGACGGCGAGCATGTTCATCCGCGACGCGGCCTCGGCGAACTCGTCACGGGTCGGTGGACGGTCCAAATCCGGCCGGAAACCGCTGCGGACGGCGTCATTCTGGATCAGCGGTGTGTCGACGTTGGTCGGATGGACGCAGTTGACCCGGACGTTGTGTGGCGCCAGATCCTGGGCCAGGCTGCGCATCAGCCCGACGACCCCGTGTTTGGCGGCCGTGTAATGAGCGACGCCGACCAGTCCTCGAAGGCCCGCGATCGAGCTGATCAACACCATCGACCCGGCGCCACGGCTGATCAGGTGGGGCGCCGCGGCCGTGCAAGTGTTCCACACTCCGGTGAGGTTGATGTCGAGCATGGTGCGCCACGCCGTCTCGGAGAGCTCAACGGTAGCGCCGCGCGAGGTGACTCCCGCAGTGGCGCAGACGATGTCGAGCCCGTTGAACCGGGCCGTACCGCGATCGACGGCGGACCGCAGTTCGTCTGGGTCACGGACGTCGACGATCTCGGTGACGACCCGCCCGCCGGCCCGCTCGACGAGACGGGCGGTTTCGGCAAGATCGTCCGCCGTGCTGGGCGGCACGTGCACGGTGTCGATCGATCCGCACACGTCGACCGCGACGATGTCCGCGCCTTCCTGTGCAAAGCGCACGGCCTGTGCCCGGCCGATACCGCGGGCCGCACCGGTGATCAGCGCGGTCTTGCCCGTGAGCCGACCGGTCATGTCGTCTTCTGAGTCAGGCCGGCGTCGACCACGAGTTGGGCACCTGTGATGTATCGGGCCTGCTCGGAGGCCAGAAAGACGGCGGCATTCGCCACATCGACGGGTTCCACCCACGGTACCGGGAGCAGGTTTCGGGCGGTCAGGACTTCCATGGCGTCCGCTTCGGTGGGGTTGGACAGGTCGGGCCGCAGCCTTTTGTAAGTGTCGGGGTTTCGCACCATCGGGGTCGCAACCGCGCCCGGATGAATGGTGTTGACCCGAATGCGCTGTGGTCCTAGTTCATTGGCCAGCGTGCGGGCCAATCCCACCGCGGCATGCTTACTCGCGGTGTAGTGCGCGGTGCCGGCGGTACCACGTAAACCGTTGGTGGAACTGATGATCACCACGGATCCGCCTTCGGAACCGATGTGGGGCACCCCGGCCTTGACGGTGTGCCAGACCCCGGTCACGTTGACATCCAAGGTGCGCTGCCATTCCTGGGCACTGATCTCCCACGCCGGCCTGTTCGGCAGGTGGATGCCGGCGTTGGCGACGATGACGTCCAATCGTCCGAGTATCTCGACGCCCGCATCGACCGCGGCAGTGACGTCGGCGAGATCGCTCACGTCGGCCGGTCCCGTCACACAGCGCCTGCCCCTCAACCGCACTTGGTCAGCTGTCTCACGAAGGTCCTCGGCCGCCTCGGAACGGTCGAGCGCGATGACATCGGCCCCGGCGTCGGCGAAGCGTTCACAGTGCACCCGCCCGGTGCCGCGGCCAGCGCCGGTGACGAGCACGACTCGGCCCGCCAAACCTGGGTCCGCCAGATCCGGCACTATGGCGCCTGCAGCAGGTCGAATCCCTTGTATCCAGCCGCCGCGGCCTCGTTGCAGATGTCCAGGTATGTCGCGAAGCCACCGATGAACAACATGAACATACGGGGCTTGCCGGGCACGTTGGCCCCCATGTACCAGGAGTTGGCCTTGGTGAACAACGTGGCTTCGGCACGCTGGGCGCACTCGGCGATCCAGCTGTCGACGGCGTCAGCGGTCGGTTCTATTGCGGCGTAGCGGTTCTGGTCGAGGTGCGCGATGGCGTCGGCGATCCAGTTCACGTGCGCTTCGGCATGCAGAACCATGTTCGCCAGCACCGCCGGCGCTCCGGGGCCCGATACCAGGAACAGGTTGGGGAAACCGTCGGTGCCCAGGCCGAGGTAGGTGCGCGGGCCGTCGGCCCAGTCGTCCGCCAGCTTCTCTCCGCCGCGGCCCACGATGTCGATCTTGGCAAGCGTTCCGGTCATCGCGTCGAACCCGGTGGCCAGCACCAACGCGTCGATGTCATAGTGCGCGTCGGACGTGTTGACACCTGTTTCGTCGATCGATTCGATCGGCGTCCTGCGGACACTCACAAGCTCGACGTTGGGGCGGTTGAACGTCTGAAAGTAGTTGGTGTCGGTGCAGATCCGCTTTGTGCCGATCGGGTGATCGTTGGGGATCAGCGCCTCGGCCACGTCCGGGTCGTCGATGACGGCGCGGATCTTGTTCTCGTAGAACTTGCGGGCCTCCTCGTTGGCCTGCAGGGAGACCATCTGATCGGCGAAGGTCTTGGAGAACAGCACACCGCCCAGTTCCCAACGCTTTTCGAAGGCATCGTGGCGCTCGCCAGACGTGGCTTCCATGGTCAGCTTGGGATGCGCCACATGTGGTGAGCCACCGCCGCTGCGCCACGACATCCGGCGCCGCTCGGCATAGTTGGCCTTGATCTCCGCGATCTCCTCACCGGTCAGTGGCCGGTTGCCCGCCGGGACACTGTAGTTGGGGGTCCGCTGAAACACATACAGCTGCTCGGCCTGTTCGGCGATGATCGGGATGGACTGGATCCCTGAGGAACCCGTCCCGATCACCGCGACGCGCTTGCCGCTGAAATCCACATCCTCATGCGGCCAGTGGGCGGTGTGGTAGACGTCCCCGGCGAAGGTGTCCAGGCCCGGGAAGTCAGGAGTCATTGCCGCCGACAACGGGCCGGTGGCCATGACCACGAACCGCGCGTCAACGGTCTCACCGGTATCGGTGGTGACGGTCCAGCGCAGCGTCTGCTCGTCGAGCACTGCCGAACTCACCCTGGTCTCGAACGTGATGTCGGAGCGCAGATCGAGCTTGTCCGCGACCCAGTTGATGTACTTCAGGATCTCGGACTGGGTGGCGTACTTCTCGGTCCACGTCCACTCTTGCTGGAGTTCGTCGGAAAACGAGTAGCAGTAGTCGACGCTCTCGACATCGCAACGCGCGCCCGGGTAGCGGTTGAAGTACCAGGTACCACCGACTTCCGGCGCCGCCTCGAAGACGCGCACCGACAGTCCCTGCGACCGGAACTTGTGCAACGCGTACAGGCCGCCGAAGCCTGCGCCGACCACCACAACATCCACAACGGCGACATCCACGACGCTCATCGATCCACTGCTCACACGGCGTACGGTAGGCGCCGATCGCGCGCTCGACCGCCACAGTTCCCGGTCACCGGACGCCGGGGCACCGTGTCCCGGCCACCGGAATAAGCGGGTTGGCGCCGTCGGCTCCTGCCACCAGAATCTCGGCCCATGATCGATGCGAGCATCCAGACCAGACGAAGCGTCCTTGTCACGGTCGCCGATGTCATCGATGAAAGCCCCGACGCTCGTTCCCTGGTCCTCACCGTGCCCCCGGACCAGCACGAGCGGTTTTCCTATCGGCCCGGACAGTTCCTGACCTTGCGGGTGCCGAGCGAGGAAACCGGATCGGTGGCCCGGTGCTACTCACTGGCCAGCTCACCGCACACCGATCCCGCTCCCAAGGTGACCATCAAGCGCACCATCGACGGGTACGGTTCGAATTGGTTGTGCGACAACGTCAAAGCCGGCGACACCATCGAGGTGCTGCCACCGTCGGGCCTGTTCACTCCGGCCAGCCTCGACGCAGACTTCCTGTTGTGGGCGGCCGGCAGCGGCATCACTCCGGTGATGTCGATCCTCAAATCGGTGTTGTCGGGGGGCACCGGTCGAGTGGTTCTGTGTTACGCCAACCGCGATGAACGCTCGGTGATCTTCGCCGGCGAACTACGCGAACTTGCCGCCCGCTACGCGGGTCGACTGACGGTGCTGCACTGGCTGGAATCGATCCAGGGCCTGCCGACCCGGGCACAGCTGAGCGGGTTCACCCAGACCGTATTCGCCGGCACCGGCGGCTTCGAGGCATTCGTCTGTGGTCCCGCACCGTTCATGGCGGTCGTCAAGGAGACGCTCACCGAGTCCGGCGTCTCGCGGGACCGGATCCACCTCGAGGTGTTCCAGTCGCTTTCCGGTGACCCGTTCGTCGATGACACCGTCGCAATGGCAACAGACTGCGATGAGAACGACGCCGCCGCCCTCCAGGTCGACCTGGACGGCACCAGTCACCAGCTGAGATGGCCGCGCCAGGCAACGCTGGTCGAGGTGCTGATCCGCTCAGGTGTGGATGTTCCGTACTCGTGCAAGGAGGGCCAGTGCGGATCGTGCGCGGCCAGAGTCGTACGCGGCGATGTGGACGTGGCCGCCTGCGACATCCTGGAAGCCGAGGACCTCGCCGACGGGGTCATCCTCGGCTGCCAGGCGCGCCCGGTCTCCGACGACATCCACATCGAATTCTGAGCCGCTGTGGTCGGCACGTTTCCACTGACCGGGATTGGCTCCCGCCACCGGTATCAAAGCGGTAGACCATCAGTACAGCCCTCGACGATAGGACCGAAACAATGACTGAGCGCGTAATCGACCGGGTGCGCGACATCGCCGACCAGTTGCGCCAGCAAGGCGCCGAAGCCGAGAAGGTCGGCAAGCTCACCGACGAGACCGTCAAGATGATGAAGTCGGCAGGAAACATCCGCCTGCTGCAGCCGAAGGCTCACGGCGGCTTGGAAGTCCATCCGCGGGAGTTCGCCGAGACCGTCATGTCCACCGCCGCACTCGACCCGTCCGCCGGGTGGATCAACGGCGTGGTCGGCGTGCACCCGTACCAACTGGCCTACGCCGACCCCAAGGTTGCCGCCGAGATCTGGGCCGACGACGTCGATACCTGGGTCGCATCTCCCTACGCGCCCCAGGGGGTGGCTGTTCCGGTCGACGGCGGCTATATCTTCAACGGCCGCTGGCAGTTCAGCTCGGGCACCGACCATTGCGACTGGATCTTCCTGGGCGCGATGATCGGCAGCAACGAACCCGGAGCCGACGGTAAGCCGTTGATGCCGCCGCAGATGCTGCACATGATCCTGCCGCGCAAGGACTACGAGATCGTGGAGGACTCGTGGAACGTCGTGGGGCTGCGCGGAACCGGCTCCAAGGATGTCATCGTCAAGGATGCGTTCGTGCCGTCCTACCGGACGATGGACGCGATGAAGGTCATGGACGGCACGGCCCAGCGTGAGGCCGGGATGACCGAAACCCTGTACCTGATGCCGTGGTCGACGATGTTCCCGCTCGGCATCAGCTCGGCGACCATCGGCATCGCCGAGGGCGCGCTGGCGGCCGCACTCGATTACCAACGTGAGCGGGTGAACTCCAGCGGTGTGGCGATCAAGGACGATCCCTACGTCATGTACGCGATCGGCGAGGCCGCCGCGGACATCAACGCCGCCCGCCAGGAGTTGTTGGCCAACGCCGACCGCATCTACGACATCGTCGACTCGGGCAAAGAGGTTTCCTTCGAAGACCGGGCCGCGGGCCGGCGTACCCAGGTGCGGGCGGTGTGGCGCGCGGTCTCGGCGGTAGACGAGATTTTCGCCCGCTGTGGCGGCAACGCCGCCCGGATGGACAAGCCGCTGCAACGGTATTGGCGCGATGTACACGTCGGGCAGGCACACGCCATCCACGTTCCGAGCACGGTCTATCACGCGTCGGCACTGAGTTCACTGGGAGTCGATCCGCAGGGTCCGCTGCGAGCGATGATCTGAGAGGACAGCACATGGGATTGATCAAGAGCCTCGGCTACGTCACCGTCGCCGCATCCGACATCGAACGCTGGCGGCACTTCGCCTTCGACGTACTCGGCTTCGCCACCGGTACCGGACCCGACCAGTCCGCTCTGTATCTGCGGATGGACGAGCGTGCCGCCCGCATCATCGTGGTGCCCGGGGAGTCCGACAAGATCGTCACCGTCGGCTGGGAGGTACGCGACCACGCCGACCTTGAGCAGGTCAAGAACGCACTCGGGGACGCCGGCGTGCCGTTCAAACAGCTCTCCCTCGAAGAGACGGACGCCCGGCGGGTCGAGGAGGCCATCGCGTTCGAGGATCCGGCCGGCACCTCGCTGGAGGTGTTCCACGGCCCGGTCCTCCAACACTCCCCTGTCATTACCCCGCACGGTGCGAAGTTCGTCACCGGCGACCAGGGTCTCGGGCATGTGGTGTTGCCAGCGCTCGACGTCAACGGCTTGTTCGAGTTTTACACCGAGGTACTGGGTTTCAAGTCTCGCGGCGCGTTCCGCGTTCCCGTGCCGCCGGAGTTCGGTCCGGTGCGGGTCCGCTTCATGGGCGTCAACGAGCGCCATCACAGTCTGGCGATCTGTCCCGCGCAGACGCTGCGCGATCCCGGCCTCATTCATCTCATGGTCGAAGTGGACAGCCTGGACGCAGTCGGTCAGGCCTTGGACCGGGTGAACGCCGAAGGCTTCCAGCTGTCGTCGACGCTGGGCCGCCACACCAACGACAAGATGGTGTCGTTCTATGTGCGCACCCCGGGCGACTGGGATATCGAATTCGGCACCGAAGGTATGCGGGTCGACGAAACCTACTACACGGCAGAGGAAATCACCGCGGACAGCTATTGGGGCCACCAGTGGGTGTCGGACCTTCCGGCGGCGATGCGTCCATGACAGGCACCGACGAGATCCGGCCGATCCCGGTCAGCGCGATCACCGAGTGGGCCGACGAAGCCGACGTTCTGATCGCCGGCTACGGCGTTGCCGGCGCGGCCGCTGCGGTGGAGGCGACACGTGCAGGGGCGGACGTACTGGTGCTGGAACGCACCGGGTCATGGGGCGGAGCCGCGTCGATGGCAGGTGGGTTCATCTACCTCGGCGGTGGCACCGACATCCAAAAGGCCTGCGGCTTTGATGATTCCGTCGATAACATGGCGGCGTTTCTCAACGTGGCGATGGGACCCGGCGCAGATACCGCACGTATCGCCGATTACTGCGAGGGAAGCGTCGCGCACTTCGACTGGCTGGTGGGCTGCGGGGTGCCGTTCAAAGCCGAGTTCTTCTCCGAGCCCGGCTGGGAGCCGATAGGTGACCAGGGGCTCATGTACAGCGGTGGCGAGAACTCCTACCCGTTCAACACGATCGCCACTCCCGCTCCGCGCGGGCACGTGCCGCAGATGCAGAACAAGAAGCAGGGCGAGTCCAGCGCGGGCTTCATGCTGATGAAGGGCCTGGTCGACACCGCGACCGCGGCCGGGGCACGGTCGCTGTACGACGTGCGCGTGCAGTCGCTGATCGTCGAGTCCGACGGCCGCGTCGTCGGCATCCGGACCAAGCGCTACGGCACCACGATGGACATCCGGGCGCGTCGCGGCGTGGTGCTGGCCACCGGCAGTTTCGCCTACAACGACGCCATGGTCGCCCAATACGCGCCGCGCATCGCCGGACGGCCGGCCGCCTCGATCGAGCAACACGACGGGCAG
The DNA here is from genome assembly GCF_055419505.1 of Mycobacterium sp. IDUB_9. Classification (NCBI taxonomy): domain Bacteria; kingdom Bacillati; phylum Actinomycetota; class Actinomycetes; order Mycobacteriales; family Mycobacteriaceae; genus Mycobacterium; species Mycobacterium sp. IDUB_9. The sequence goes on from NZ_JBVAXU010000001.1 coordinate 181,675, forward strand.
GCCATCCGGATGGCCCAGGCACTGGGTGCCGATCTGGCTCATATGGATGCCACCGAGGTGGCGTTGTTCATCGATCCTCAGCAGTTGGTGCGCGGGATCCTGGTGAATGAACGTGGTCAGCGCTATGTCGCCGAGGACACCTACCCCGGGCGGGCCGGTCAGCTGACGCTCTACCACCAGAACAACACCGCGTACCTGATCATCGACGGCGACGCCCAGGAGGAGGCGATGGCCTCGCTGACGCCGCTGTTGATGACGCGTCCGGCAACCTGGGTAGCCGACACCGTCGCCGAACTGGAAGCCGAAATCGGGCTGCCACCAAACTCCTTGCAGGCCACCGTGGATGCCTACAACGACGGTGCCGCCCGAGGCGAGGACCCGCTGCTGCACAAGAAGCCGCAGTGGCTCAAGCCGATCAAATCTCCGGTGGGCGCCATCGACCTCCGCGAATCCACCGGCGGTTTCACCCTCGGCGGGCTGCACACCACGCTCGACGCCGAGGTGCTCCACGTGAGCGGTGAGCCCATTCCGGGGCTGTTCGCCGCCGGACGCTGCACTGCCGGACTGGCAGCGTGGGGTTACGCCAGCGGGGTGTCACTGGGCGACGGAAGCTTCTACGGTCGCCGCGCCGGGCGGGCCGCTGCCCGCGCCTGACCCCGAACGCCCTAATCCCGAATGTGAAGAAGATCGCGAGATTCCGGAGAATTCTCGCGATCTTCTTCACATTCGGCACGCGCCGCCACGTCAGCCCAGTGTGATGACGACCTTGTCGGCCGCTCCCGGTGTGGCGACACACTCCAGCGCCCGCCCCAGGTCATCGAAATCGAAAGTGTGACTGATGATCAGCTGGTACTTCTCCCAGTTGTCGACGATGTCCTTGGTGACCTCGAAGATCTCACTCGGATAGCCCATCGACCCGACAATGGTGAGCTCGTTACTCATCACATTCATGAAGTCGATGTTGATCGGCTCTTTGTGGACGGCGACGATGCCCAGCTTGGCGCCCCGCTTGGCCGCACCGAGAGCTGTGTCGACGACTGCCGGCACTCCAGCGGCATCCAGAAACACGTCGGTGCCGGCCTTGTTCGGCCACATCGAATCCCCGGGCCCGTGGAGCTCGATCAATCGCGCGATGACGTCCTCGTCCTTGGAGTTGATCACCGCGTCCGCTCCGACTTTCAGCGCTTTGTCCAGGCGAGCCGGCAGGATGTCGGCCACCACAACGTGTTTGACGCCTCGCGATTTCAAGGCGATGGTGATGCCCAGGCCGATCGGGCCCGCCCCGAGCACCAGCACCTGGTCGCTCTGCCGAGGATTCACCTGGTTCACCGCGTGAGCGGCGACTGCCATGGGCTCGTTGAGTGCGGCTACCTCGAACGGAATGTGATCGGGCACGATCTCGAGGCTCCGGCCACGAACGGCATCCTTGATGAGCAGGTAGTCGGCCAGCGCACCGGCCGAACCGCCGTTGCCGATGATGTCGTCGGCAACGGCCATCGGATTGACCACGACACGGTCCCCCACCGCTATACCGCGCACCTCGCTTCCGACCTCCGCCACCTCACCGGCCGGCTCGTGACCGATCGGCATGCAGCCGTGCCGTGGCGGCAAACCTCCGATGGAGATGTAGAGAGTGTCAGAACCACAGATCCCGCACGCTCGAATTCTCACCAGGACGTCGCCTGGGCCCACGGTCGGCGTCGGCACCTCTACGATCTCGGTTTTGTCCGGAGCGGAGATGATGGCTGCTCTCACTGGGGTTTTCCCTCTCGTCGATGTTCGATTCCGCTCATAGCACGCTGTAGCCACCGTCGACGACGAGCGCCGATCCGGTGCTGTACGAGGCATTTCCACTGCACAGGTACAGGATTGGACCGGCGATCTCGTCCGGCGTGGCGAACCGGCCGAGTGGAATGTGGTCGACCTGTTCCTGTTTGATCTCGGGCACGTAGTCCATCGGTGCAGTCATGCGCGTGGCGACGACTCCCGGGACGACAGCGTTGATCCGGATGCCGTCGGCGGCCCATTTCGCGGCGAGGTTTCGGGTGAGTGCGAGCACTCCGGCCTTCGCCGATCCGTACCCGGGCACCACCGGTACGGATCGGATGGCCGCCATGGAGGCGAGCATCACCACGCTGGCACCGCCTGCAGCGTTCGAGGCCTTCAGCGCGCCGTGCAAACGCTCCGTCAACCTGAAGGGCGCCAAGAGGTTCACGGTTACCGAGGCGGTGAAGCCCTCCGGGGTCGATTCGTCGAGACCGCCCGGAAAGTTGGCTCCGGCGTTGTTGACGAGAATGTCCAGATCCGTGAACGAGTCTGCCAGCGCCTCGATGCCTTCCGAGTCGGTCAGCGCCAACTGCCGATAGTGCAGTCCCGACAGATCGACGTCGTAGTCCTGCGGTCCCGCTCTCGTGCCGGTGATCGTGACAGTCGCCCCGCTGTCTCTCAGAAGCGATGCGGTCGCGTGGCCGATACCACTGGTTCCTCCGGTGACCAGCGCGCTGGTACCGGTGAAATCGAACAGCACACGGTTTGTCATGACAGCTCCTTGATCTTCTCGCGCAGCCAGGCTGCTTCCCAGAAATTGGTGCTGCCCCGCAGCAGGTCTTCGTGGGCGGCGATCAACACCTGCTTGCCCTCCTGGCCGTCGGGTTCGGCGCGGTTCACGATCTCGGCCAATCGAATCGCCCGCACCGGTTCTCCGGCGTCCAGCAGTGTGCGCGCCTTACCGAGAACTGCTGCCGCACCGGCTAGTTCGAGTAGATCAACCTCGGTCGTGTCGGGGCTTTCGGCATAGAGTTCGGCCGTCGAGCGATGATGGAACCAGCCGGCGTAGTTCTCCCAGATCGCGCGCACGTTCCAGCGCACCATCCCGTAGCCCTGACCGACCTCCAGCTCGGGCGGCAGCACCACCTCACGCATCAAGGTGTGAACGTCCTTGCCGGCATTCATCCCGGCGACGGTCTGGTCGTGAATGTAGGTCACCGCATCGCGTAGTCGGGTCAGCTCCCAGTCGATGCGGTCCTTGCCGACGATCGGCCCGAAGTGCCCCGTGAGCAACGTCTCGGCCCCCAGCGCGCGGACGCGGTCGATCGATTCCACCACCGTCAGCGCATCGCGGTAGCGATCGCCGCGCACCGTCACCAGGTTCGGGATGTGGCCGAACAGCGCGCCGAAGACGTTGCCGCACAGGCAGACACCTTCTTCCGGCAGCCACACCACCAAGCTGTCGGTGGTCTCACCGCCGGGGGTGGCGTAGAGCTCCAAGCGGCGACCGCCGAGTTCGATGACGAGCTCGTCATCGACGACCACTGTCGGCGTCGGCACACTCTGCGGTGGCGGCGGACCGAATCGTGCAGCGTTGCGTTCGATCGTGTCCATCACCTTGCCCACCCACGCGAACGCAGAGTTTCTGGCCCGGAACTCTGCCAGCAGTTCGTTGTCCCGCCGCCACGTTTCCCAGTTGGCCTGGGCGACGATTTCGCTGTCGGGGTCGGCGACGGTGTCAATACCCCCGACATGGTCGACATGCCCCTGGGTGAGGATGACGTAGCGGATCGGCGCGGCGTCTATGGCGTCATAGTTGGCCCGGTGCACCGGTCCCTCGAAACCCATGCCGGTGTTCAGCACGATCCGGCCGGCATCGGTCGTCAGCATGAACGAATTCGACAGACCCGGTGAGAGCCAGATGCCGGGGCTGACTTCCTCTGCGGGGGCACCTGCACCGACGATGTCGTCGGCCCCGGGGCGGCTCAAGTAGGCGGGTTGATAGCTGGTCATGATTCCTCCCGTACGTCGAATCGGTCGAAATAGAAGCCGAAGCGCGACCGGACCTCGTCCGGCGAGCGGCCGAAGTGGCGTTGGAGGTCATACCTCATCCGGCCGTGTTTCCCGCGCGGATTGTCGTCGAGGTAACCGCGGAACGCCGCACGAGCACCATCGGTCAACGTGGTGCCGTTGTAGCCGTACACCGTCTCGAGAATCGACATCTCGTTTCCGTTGAGCTGGTGGAAGCCGATGTCCACACTTCGGTCGGAACCGATCAGCTCCCGGTCACGGACACAGGCGCGCAGCAGCCGCTCGATGCGATCGATCCAGTACTCGACGAGGCCTTCGGGATCGATCTCCTTGCGCCGCATACGGTCTCCATAGGCCAGCATCGTGACTGCGGATTGGATGACGGCTACCGGATCTCGGTGGGTGAACGCGACGGTGGCGTCCGGGAACGTTCGTATCAGCGGCCCGAGTTGCTCGCAGTGTTGCGGCGACTTGAGCACCCACTGGCGTGGGCCCCGCAAGAAGGTCAACGCCTTGAGCACCGTGCGTAGATAGCCGTAATGCTGGTCCTGGTTCAACCCGAGGTAGTAGTCCCGCCATTGCGGCACCCGGCCATGCCACTCCAGCACATAGCTGGCGAAGTCGAGGTCGAGGATCTCGACTTCTTCCTCGATCGCCTGGGGAAACCGGTCGTGCATGTTCTGTATCAGCGGAGTCATCGCCTTCGACGACTCGTGCTCGGAAACACTGCGGGCGAACCGTGGATCCACACCGTTGACGTCGGGACCTTCACCACGCAGCGGGAAGGGCTCCTGGCTCTCCCAGTACGGCAACGCCCGTCGCCTGGTATCGGAGGCGATGAGGTTGACCAGATGCGTTGTCCCCGAGCGTGGTAGACCGACGACGATGATCGGTCTGTCGATCTCGATATCGTGGATCTCCGGGTAGCGACGCAACAGGTCGGTCAACAACAACCGTTGCGAGAGCAGCCGGACGATGCGGTTGCGCAGGATCAGACGGTTGAGATTCGTGTTGCCGCTGTCGGACTCGACAGCCTCGGCGTACGCCTGTAGCCGGGGACGAAAATCGGCGGGCCCGAAGTCCTCCAATCCCGTCTTCTCGATCGCCTCACCGATCAGAAGCTCAGGATTCAGGTCCACCGTCAGGCTCTCCAGTTGCGCGAGAACCTCTTGTTGCATCGGGTTGAGCACGGGAATGGTCAGATCCTCGATGCCCAGTGCACTGTCCGGCACGCTGCTCCTTCACGGTGACGACTTGTGATGACGAATATTCGATGTAGTGTCCGAATATATGAACGCCAAGCTAGGGCAGCCCGATGAGCAGGGTCAAGACCCTTCGCCGCCCACCCGTCGCGTCGTCAGTGTCGTCGAGTTGCTCGCCGACCGGGCGGATAATCCCCTGACTCTCGCGGAAATCTGTCGTGACCTGGGCATCAGTCGATCCACGGGGCACGCGATCCTGACCACGCTCTGCTCGTGCGACTGGGTGCTGCGTGACCCACTCAGCGGGAGATACACCCTGGGCGCGGGCCTGCCCACGGCGTCGCCATCCGCGGCGCCGCTGTCGCGAATGCTGCGCGAGCCGCTGCGGACGCTGTGCTCAGCCATCGGTATGGCCGCATGCATCTCCGAGCTCCGGGACGGCTCCATTGCAGTGATCGAGTCGGCTTCGCCCGGCGCCAACCGCCCGCCCGTGGAAGCCGGCGTCCGCCTGCCCTTCGTAGCACCGTTCGGCCGGGAGTTCGTGGCGTGGGCGCCGGCGGCCGTCGGCGATGAGTGGATGGCCTCCGCGGGCCCTGTCAACGACGTCTATCGGGCGCGAATGCCCAAGGTGCTCAAAGAGATCAAGAACCGCGGCTACGGCATCGAGCGGCTCAGCGACCCGCTGCTCAAGGTGTTCGCGGCGCTGATGACGCTCGACGACGCGACTGCGCCGGATCCGGTGGCGGCGCGACTGGCCGGCGCCGTCGCCGATCTGACCATCATCGACTTCCTGCCCGGCGAGCTGAGCAAGGTCGAGGAGTGCCCGCTCGCGACGATCTCGGCGCCGATCTTCGACGGACACGGCAACGTGGTGATGTCGGTGTCCGCGCAGCCGTACAGGCGGCTGACCGATGAGGAAGTCCGAGGCGTCGGCGCCAGGGTCGTCGAGTTCGCCGCGCAAGCGAGTTCGCTGATCGCACAACATGTCCCGCCCGCCACGGCCTATTACGCCGATCGGAATCACTGAGATGGCACTGCCCATACTGAGGTTCAACTTCGCCTCGCCCAACGGGGAGCCGGCGAGGCAGCGGGACTCGATTCTGGCCGCGGTCGACATGGCGGCGTGGGGCGATACGCGAGGCGTGGCCGCGGTGAGCATCGACGAACACCACTTGACCGGCCATGGCTGGAGCTCCAATCCGGTCATGGCGGCCGCGTTGTTCTTACAGAAGACCAGCAACCTGATCGTGAGTATCGATTGCGCGCTGGGTCCGCTGTGGGATCCGCTGCGGCTGGCCGAAGACATTCGATTCGTCGACCTCATGAGCGCCGGACGACTGTCGACGACCATCGGTTTGGGATACCGGACGGTGGAATACGAAGGGTTCGGTGTTGATTTTCACCGCCGGGGCGCGCTCATGGACCGGCTGCTCGAGACGATGCTGGCGGCTTGGTCCGCGGATCCCGTCGACGGCGACTCAGGCGCGCGCATCGGCGCCGGCACCTGGTCGCAACCCCATCCACCGTTGTACGTGGGCGGCGGCGTGCGGGCGAGCGCGCGACGCGCGGTGCGATTCAGGTTGGGGCTGAGCCTGCCGGCGCATCTGCCCGAACTCGCCCGGTATTACCTCGATCTGTGCCGGGAGGCAGACGTCGCACCAGCCCTGATCATGCCGGCCGCCGTCAACCGGGGAATGGTCTTTTTGCACGAAGACCCCGAGAAGGCGTGGGCCGAGTTGGGCCGGCACATTCTGTGGGAGGCGGTGACCTACGGCGGCTGGGTCGATGGCGTACCGCTGTCGTCGATGCATCTCCCCGGCGTCCAGACGCTCGAGGCGGTTCGGGCGTCGGGCCGGTACCGGTTCCTGACGCCGGACGAGCTCATCGCCGAGGCCGGGGATTGCCCTGATTACGGGGCGCTGGTCTTTCACCCGTTGGTCGGCGGGATGCCGATCGACGAGGCTTGGAAGTCGATTCAGCTGCTCACGGACGAGGTGATTCCGCGGCTGAGCAGCCGTCACGCTCACGATCAGGCAGAAAAGTGACAGCGGACACATACTTGTGGTAGTCATATGACTATTAGTCATATGCGACTGGCAGTACCCCGCAGCCCGGAGGACCAAATGACCGCGATCATCGAACAACCCGCGACCCACAAGAAGGCGACCGCCGAGACGCCGAACGCTGTGATCGACCGGGTTTCCCTGGTCCTCGATGTCTTCGACGGACCGGGCCGGCTGACATTGGCCGAGATCGTGCGTCGCACGGGGCTACCGCGGTCCTCGGCCCACCGCATCCTGGAGCGCCTTGTACACCTGCGGTGGCTTCGCCGCGACGGCCGCGACTACGAGTTGGGTATGCGGCTGGTCGAGCTGGGGTCGCTGGCCCTGCATCAGGACCGCATCCATCGAGCAGCGATTCCCTTGCTGCGCGATCTGCACCGGGCCACCGGACTGGTTGTCCACCTCGCGGTCCTCGACGGATCCGACGTCGTCTACCTGGAGAAGATCGGCGGTCAGATGGTGGCAGCCATCCCGACACGTATCGGGGGTCGGCAGCCCGCACACTGCACGGCCGTCGGCAAGGCGATCCTCGCCGACAATTCAGCGGTCGACGTCAACTTAACCTCGCGGCTGACGCGATTTTCGATCACCACGGAACGTCAGCTGGAAGCCGATTTGGCAAAGGTCCGCGCTCACGGTGTCGCATTCGAGCGGGAGGAATCGCTCGCCGGATTCGGTTGTGTGGCAGCACCGATCGGTCCGGCCGGCGCAGCCGTCGCGGCAGTGTCGGTGTGTGGTCCGATCAGCCGGATGGCATTCGATCAGCGATTGGCCGCTCCGGTACGCATGACTGCGATGGGCATCTGGCGCAATGCCGAAGACGGGCCCCAGCGGGTGGCGCCTACGTTGCAAACCTTGCGGCCGCTCCGTGTGGGCAGCCCAGCTGGTTCTCGAGCCGCCCTGCTGCCCGCATGACCCTCGATCCTCAAATCGCCGGTCTGATCGAAACCCTCGATTCGGGCTTCCCACCGGTGCACACGATGACGGGCGCGCAAGCCCGCGCTGAAATCCGGGCGCGCTTCGTCGCCAACCCACAACCTGAGCCGGTCGCCTCGGTCACCGACCACCAGGTGCCGATCGACAACGGATCCGTCGGCGTCCGGGTCTACCGCCCCGACACGGCCGGACCCCTACCCATGCTGGTCTACGCCCATGGTGGCGGCTTCGTGTTCTGCGATCTCGATAGCCACGACGGGTTGTGCCGCAACCTTGCCAATCTCATTCCGGCTGTGGTTGTTTCGGTCGACTACCGATTGGCACCCGAGCACCGCTGGCCGACAGCAGCCGAAGACTTCTACGCTGCCACCAGTTGGGCCGTGGAGCACGCCGCCGATTTCGGTGCCGACCCGTCCCGGGTGGCCGTCGGCGGTGACAGCGCAGGCGGCAATCTGGCGGCGGCGACCGCGCAGATGGCCCGCGATCGCGGTGGGCCGGCACTGGCAGCGCAGCTTCTGCTCTACCCCGTCATCGCCGCGGATTTCGACACTCCGTCTTACCAACTGTTCGGCAAGGGTTTCTACAACCCGCGGCCGGCGCTGCAGTGGTACTGGGATCAGTACGTCCCCGACCTCGCCGATCGGCAGCACCCTTACGCGTCACCCCTACATGGCAACCTCGATGGGCTGCCCCCGGCCGTTGCCGTGCTCGCGGGCCACGATCCGCTTCGCGACGAGGGCATCGCATATCTCGACGCCCTCGAGACTGCAGGAGTGCCAATCACCCGGTGCGCCTACGACGGTGGCATCCACGGGTTCATGACGATGCCGATGCTCGATATCGCCCACCAGGCCCGGCGAGATGCCGGCCAGGCGCTAGGTGATCTTCTCGGGCCTTAGTACGGCCCCGAAGCGCTGCTCGGGATCGAGCACACAGTGCGTGCGCCCGAACACCGTCACCATGCACTTGTTGTTGTGGTTGCAGCGGCTGCGTGAGGCCGGTTCGGCAGTCATGGTGTTGACCCGGTCCGGCTCGCGCAGCAATGCCCGCCCCATCGCCAGAAAATCGAATCCTTCGCGCAACCCCGTCTCCAGGTGTTCGCGATCGGTGATACCGCCCAGCAGAATGAGTTTGGTGTTGCGCATGACGGGCACGAACTGGCGGGCGGCTTCCAGCATGTAAAGGTCCCGATACGGATAGACACCCATTGTCTGCTTGCCCACCAGCCGTACCGCCGGTCGCAATGCCGGCGGCATCACCTTCGCGAACTCCTTGACCGGTACGTCGCCACGGAACAGGTACATCGGCTTGTACACCGAAGACCCTTGAGTCAGTTCGATGGCATCGAGAGTGGCGTCGGCGTCGAGGAGTTGAGCGGTTCTGAGCGCCTCGTCGATCCAGATACTGCCCGGAAGCCCGTCGTCCATGTCCAGCTTGGCGATCACCGCGATCTGATTGCCCACGACGTCACGAACGTGTTGCGCGATCTCCCGCACCAACCGCGACCGATTGTCGATATCGCCGCCGTACTCGTCCTTTCGACGGTTGATCAGCGGACTCAGAAACGAGCTGGGCAGGTAGAGGTGACCGAAATGCAGTTCGACGGCATCGAATCCGGCGTCGACCGCTACCCGGGCCGCCTCACCGAACTGGTCGATCACGCGAGCGATTTCGGCGCGGGTGATCTCGCGGCAATAGGCGAACGACGTCGGGTTGATGAATCGGCTCGGCGCTACGGCCGTCACACCGGTCAGCTTCTTCTGCGCCACGACCCCGGCATGCCCCAGCTGTGCCGAAATAGCCGCCCCCGCACTGTGTACCGCGTCGGTGAGCCGGCGCAGGCCGGGCGCAGCTTTGCCGCTCATCACGATCTGTCCGGGAGCGCTGGCACCCTGCGGAGACACGCAGCAGTACGCGACGGTGGTCATCCCGACACCGCCCTCGGCGAAACTGCGATGGAAGTCGATGAGGTCGTCGGTGACCAACCCGTCGGGTGAGCGTCCTTCCGAGGTGGCGGCCTTGATCACTCGGTTACGCAGCGTGACGGGCCCAAGCTGGGCCGGGCTGAACGGATCGGTCATCGGCACACCATCGCGCCGACACTCACGATCGTCAACGGTGGTTTCCCGATGGCCGGGAACGCCGTCCTTCCGGTCTGGTGGCCGGCCGTAATCTCACGTCATGGCTGAGATTTTCGTCATCGACCGGGTGGTCACCGCGCCGGGCTGTGCACAGAAGTTCATCGACGCCTACCTGGCGGGTTATGTCCCGGGCGCTCGTGAGCGGGGCATGACATTGCGAGACGTCTTGGTCAGCCCGCCCCTCTGGTTCGACGACCGGCCCAACGTCGTCACGATCACCTGGTCGCTGCCCAGCGCACAGGCCTGGTGGGAGATGACGTGGAAGGGCCGCCCGGACCCCACGGTGGCGCGCTGGTGGGAAAGCGTTGCCGATCTGGTCGTGGAGCGCACTCGCGAAGTCGCATCCGCCGCCGATGATGTCACCGCCGGCGCTGCCGCGTCGGCCCCGTGCGGCACGTCAGCCGGCGCCGTCACCTTCGCAGTCACCCGATTGCTCGACGTCACCGAATCCGAACGCAGCCGAGTTCTCGACGCCCTGCGCGCCGCTGCCGAGCGCAGCGGCGCGCTGAGGTCTCTGGTCCAGCCCACGCTACCGGGGTCGCGCAATGGCGGCGACATCCTGGTCCATCTGCGGTTCGCCGACGAAGAGGCTTGGTACAAAAGCGGTTTCGACGACGTGCTGACCGATCCGGCGATCACCCATGTCAACGGCGTCACCTATCAAGGCGCTCCGGCCCGGAGCGGGGCCGGCAGCGTCTACCGCACGCTGCTGCTACGCATACCTCCCGAGGTGGGGGCGGAGACCGTTGCCGCGTTCGAACGTGAACTCGCGATGATGCCGCGGTACGTCTCGACCATCGCCGCCTGGCAACTGAGCCGGGTCGACGCCGCCGTCGGAGCCAGCGAGTGGACCCACGTCTTCGAGCAGGAATTCACCGATGTCGATGGTCTGATGGGCCCCTACCTGATGCATCCCATCCACTGGGCGGTGGTCGACCGCTGGTTCGACCCCGAGACCACCGACATCATCGTCCGAGACCGGGTCTGCCACAGCTTCTGCGAATTGGCTGCCCCAATGCTCAGCTGAGAAGTGCGGTGGATACCTCTCTGCCGCACTGTGCCGAGCGTGCAGCCTTTTGGCCGTGACAAGCCACGAATAGGGGAAAAGCCTGCACGTTCGCCACAGTGCAGCCCATCCATGCCATACCTACACTGGCCGAGACGAGCAGCTCAGACGCCGGCCGGCAGGATGTTCGGGTTCGCCGTTGCCGGCGGCTCCAGTGGGGGCAATACCGTGCCGCCGTCCAGCGAGTGCACCGGAAGTTGTTGTGACCACGGGTAATGCAGGCTGAACGCCACCAGCCCGGTCCGATCCGCTGCGGGCAGATGACACATCGCCAACACCGTTTCGGCCAGGTACTCGACAGGTTCGGTCGGAAAGCTGTCCGGAATCAGTGCCGCGGCGCCAGGCGTGCGCACCGCGGTCGACGGCCCGACGCAGTTCACCGCGATGTTGGCATCTACCAGTTCGGCGGCCACTCCCTGGGTGAACCGATGAAGGGCGGCCTTGCACGACGCGTAGATCACGTCCCCGGCCGTCTTGTTGTAGTCCCGGTAGGGCCGGAGCGGCGCCACACCGGTAACCGAGCCGATGTTGACGATCCAACCTGACCCCTGGTTACGCATGTGCGGCACAGCAGCTTTCGTCAACGCGAATGGTGTCTTCAGATAGTGCTCCACCGTCCGGTCGAATGTTTCCACCGGCATGTCCTCGACCACCGCGTAGTCGGCGAAACCCGCGTTGTTGACCAGGATGTCCAACCGACCGGTGCGCTCGATGACGGCATCGATCAAACCGTTGCGGGCGGAAGCGTCCTCCAGGTCGGCGGCCAGACCGAAGGCCGATCCTCCAGCCGCTTCGATGAGAGCGACCGTCTCCTCGATCGTGCCCGGGATCGCCTCGGTGACCCCGGCTCGCGTGGACGGAGTAGGAGTGTAGGAACGCGCGGTCACGGCCACGGTCGAGCCTTCGGCCGCCAACCGTTGTGCGATCGCGCGCCCGATACCGCGGCTGCTTCCGGTGACCAGTGCCGTTTTGCCGGCAAGCATCTGGCTCATCGGAGGACGAAGTCCTCTTCGACCGGGGCGCGGTGTTGATGCCACAGATCCACCAGGCGGTACGGTGTCGCCACCACGACGCGGCCGGACTGCGATCTGTAGTAGGTGTGGGCGTTGGGGGTGTGACACCAGACGGTGCCCTGCATCGTCTTGTCGATCCCGTCGACGTAGTCCTCGTATGCGGCCTGGGTGACTTCCATCGTGGCCGCACCACGCAAGGCCATCAGTTGCAGACACTCCAGGATGTAGTGCGCCAGTATCTCCATCGAGAAGTTTGCGCCTGCGCCATGTCCGGGGCTGTAATTCGGCGCGGAGGTGATGAACAGGTTCGGGAACCCGGGGACCGTGCCGCCCCGGTAGGAGCGCGGGCTGTCGCCCCATTCCTGGGCCAGGGTTTTGCCGTCACGCCCGCGGATGTCGACGGTGGACAGGAAATCCAGGTGGTAGCCGGTGGCGTAGATGATGACGTCGAGGTCGATCTGACGGCCGTCAGCCGTGACGATGCCGCGTTCGTTGATTTCGGCTGGTTCACTCGCTTCCACCGCTACGTGGTCGCGGGTCAGCGCGGCGTAGTAGCCTCCGGGATCACGGATGATCCGCTTGCCGTACGGAGCGAAATCCGGCGTGACCTTCTTCGCCAATTCTGTTCCGGCGCCGAACATCCGATCGATGTAGTCCAGGCACATCTGCAGAAGCACATCGTTGACCGGTGAGATCGACAGATGAGTCTTGGACCACTCGGGGTCCTGCAGGATGATGGGATAGTTGTTGTCGGCAGTGCCCCAGTAGGACTTGAGCCGATGCCACATCGAATAGAAGGGCAAGGCACGCCCCAGGTAGCGGCGGTGCTCTGGTACCTCATCGGAAAGGCGCTTTCGGGGGGCAACCCAGTGCGGTTGGCGTTGGAACACCGTCAGGTGCTCAATTTCGTTCACGCAGGCATCGACGATCTGCACCGCGGTACAGCCCGCACCGATCACCGCGACCTTCTTGCCCGCCAGATCCAGCGAGGAGTCCCACTGGGCCGAGTGAATGCTGATGCCGGCGAAGGTGTCTCGTCCCTTGATGTCAGGGAATCGCGGGCGATTCAAGTAGCCGGCCGCGGTGACGACGACGCTGGCATGGTCGATGCTCTTGGTGCCGTCGGTAGAGCGGGAGTGGATCTCCCACTGCCCCCGCTCCACATCCCACCACAACGCCTCGACCTCGGTGCCGAAGCGAATGTGACGACGGAGATCGTGTTTGTCGGCCAAGGAGACCAGATAGGCCTGGTACTCGGCGCCCTGCGGGTAGTAGTTCGTCCAGTCCGGGTTCACTTCACGCGACAGGGAGTAATACGCCGACGGTGTGTCGACACCGATGCCCGGATAGGTGGTGGTCAGCCAGGTGCCACCCACCTCGTCGTTACGGTCGAAGATCTCGAACTGCACGCCCTCTTCGGCAGCGGCCAGGGCCACCGCGATACCTGCGATACCGGCACCGATGATGGCCACGGTGGTGGATGACGGAATCGGTGTGCTGCGCGGCAGCGTCGGCTGCGACGGTCGGAAACCGCCTTGTTCGAGCAGCAGATCCACGTGTTCGTCATCGACCGCACTACCCAGCGCGATGGGCAGCAGGCGGGTGAAGAACCCACGATCGTCTGCGGGGGGCGCGCCTTCCGGGCGTGGGCGACCGAGGGCCGCGATGATCTCCTCGGCCAGCGCCTCCGCGGTACCGGGATCCGTCGTTCCGGCCCGCTCGGGCGGGTCGGGAACGTGGTCGATCTTGGCGGCGTATCGATCGATGACCGATGCATCCCCGGTCATCTGCGCCAGCACCGCAACCAGGACACCGGGGTCGGCCTCCAGCAGATGGCCGCGCAGGGCGTCAGGGTCTGGGGCGCGATCCGCGAGCGACGAGGATTCAGTGGTAGCCGTCATGGGTTCGAGTATCGAAGAAATTCGGCCCCGAGCGCCCCCACCCTGTCTACTGAGCGGGAGACGAACCACCGCACCGAGTGGTCGCACACCTACCCTGCGGTTCATGCACTCTGACGACCTCGCCGCCGTCATCGCCCAGGCTCGTAGCCACAGCCTCGCCGATATCCCCCGCCGCTCGGCACGCAAGCAGCCTGACAAGACCGCCATCATCGATGGCGACGTCGTCCTCAATTTCGCCGAGTTCGATCGCCTGGTGGACCGGGCGGCCGCCGCGTTGGGTGCCAACGGTCTGTCATCCGGTGACCGCCTCGCGCTCCTGTCACGGAACTGCTGGCAGTACGCAGTCCTGGCGTTCGCGACGGCCCGGGCCGGTGTTGTGCTCGTACCGATCAATTTCATGCTGACGGCAGAAGAGATCTCCTACATCCTCGGTCACAGCCGGGCCGCCGGCTTCATCGTCGAGGCCGACCTGATCCCGGTGGCCGAGCAGGCCATGGCCACGGGAACTGCGGTTCGCACGAAGGCCGCACTGGTCCCCGCCGGACAATCCGGCCCCGGCAGCTGGCCCGATTTCGCCGAATGGCTCACGACCACAGCGGAAGTTCCCGACCACCGGATCGACGACGATCAGTTGCTGCGGGTGATGTACACCAGCGGCACGGAGTCGCGGCCCAAAGGTGTCATGCACAGCAGCCGCAGCTTGATGTGGCAGTACATCAGCACCATCGTGGCCGGTTCGATGTCCGGCGACGACGTCGAAATCCATTCCCTGCCCCTGTATCACTGCGCGCAACTGGACAACTTCCTCGCCACGGACATCTATCTGGGAGCCACCAGCATCATCTTGCCCCGGCCCGAACCAGAACTGGTGCTGCGCGCGATCGAACGCCACGGCGTGACCAATTACTTTGCGCCACCGACGGTGTGGATCAGTCTGCTGCGCAGCCCGGTGTTCGACGAGGTAGACCTGTCCAGCCTGCGCAAGGGGTACTACGGCGCCTCACCGATGCCCACCGAGATCCTCCATGAGATGCGCCGACGTCTACCCAATCTGCGGCTGTGGAACTTCTACGGCCAGACGGAGATGGCACCGCTGGCTTCTGCCCTGGGACCTGCCGAGCAGGATGCACACGCAGGGGCGGCGGGCCGGCCCGTGGTCAACGTCGAGACCGTGATCCTCGATGACGACGACGTACCGGTCGAGTCCGGCACCGTCGGTGAAATTGCCCACCGCAGCCCGCATCTGATGCTGGGCTACCTCGACGACGAAGCCAAGACCGCCCAGGCCTTCGCCGGTGGCTGGTTTCATTCCGGCGATCTGGGCTTCTACGACGAGCACGGCCTGCTGCACGTCGTCGATCGCAAGAAGGACATGATCAAGACCGGCGGCGAGAACGTCGCCAGCCGCGAGGTCGAAGAAGTTCTCTACCGGCACAGCGGGATAGAGGAAGCCGCGGTCTTCGGATTGGCGCACCCGGTTTGGGTGGAAGCCGTCGTCGCCGCGGTGGTGACCCGCGCCGGCGCCACCGTGACCGAAGACGAGGTCCTGCGTCACTGCCGTGACCACCTCGCCGGGTTCAAGACCCCCAAACAGATCTTCTTCGTCGACTCCCTACCCAAGAACCCCAGCGGCAAGCTGCTCAAACGCGCTCTGCGACAGCGGTTCAGCCTCGAATCCACCAGCAACTGAAGGAACGCACCGTGACCAACTCCTCTCGAACCGGACGCATCGCGCGCTTCGACGAACCCGGCAAGCCATTTCGGATCGAAACGGTCACCCTGCCCGACGTCGGGCCCGGGGAGATTCTGATCCGTGTCCTGCGGGCGAACATCTGCGGCTCAGACGTCCACGCCTGGCACGGCACCTTCGCCACCCGCGGTTTGGGTGGGCAGCTGCCCACCGTGTTGGGCCACGAGATGGTCGGTGCCATCGAAGTACTGGGCGACGGAGTGAGCACCGACTCCAACGGCAAACCGTTGGGCACGGGCACGCGAGTGGTGTTTCCGTACTTCTACTGCTGCCACAAGTGCCGCAACTGCCTGGCCGGGCGCCGCAATGCCTGCCTCAACCTCAAAATGGCCATGTTGGGCCGCGCCGACCAGCCGCCCTATTTTGTCGGCGGCTACGGCGACTACTACCTGTTGCCTGCCGGTGCCGTCGTCTACACGGTTCCCGACACTCTGAGCGACGACATCGCCGCGGGCGCCAACTGCGCACTGTCACAGGTCATGTACGGACTCGAGCGCGTCGACCTGCAGCTCGGTGAGCACGTCGTGGTCCAGGGCGCCGGCGCGCTGGGCCTCTACGCGGTGGCCGTGGCCAAGGCGCGCGGGGCCGCCAACGTGATCGCCATCGACGGCGTACCCGAACGGCTCGAGCTGGCAACCGCATTCGGCGCCGACTCGGTGATCGACCTCAACGAAGCCGCCGCACCCAAGGACCGGGCGAAGGCGGTGCGGGCGCGGACCGATGGCCAGGGTGCCGATGTGGTGGTGGAGGTCGTCGGGCACCCGTCGGCCATCGACGAGGGCTTGCAGATGCTGGCCCAGTTCGGCCGCTACGTCGAGATCGGCAACATCAACATCGGCAAGACATTCGCGTTCGACCCGTCACGGTTCGTCTTCACCAACAAGACCATGGTCGGGGTCTCCCTGTATGACCCGGCAGTCCTGTCCCGCGCGTTGACGTTCCTCGACCAACATCAACACCAGTTGCCGTTCGAGCGGCTCGCCGCGGCGTCGTACTCACTCGACGACATCAACGAAGCGTTCACCGCAGCCGACGGTCGGCGTGATGTCCGCGCCAGTATCGCCCCATAAACACAGCTAAGGACGACAGTGCCCAACTACGAACACAATTCACTGTTCATCGACGGACGATGGACCGCGCCCTCGGGCGGCGGCAACGGTGGCGTTGTCGAAGTCATCAACCCGGCAACCGAAGCGGTCATCGGCCACGTGCCCAATGGCGACTCCGCCGATGTCGACGCCGCGGTGACCGCGGCTCGGCAGGCATTCGACCCGCTCATCACCGTTGACGAACGCCGTGACCGGTTGCAGCGGGTCATCGCCGCGATGGAGAAGCGCCTACCCGACATCGCCGAACTCATCACCGCCGAGATGGGTGCCCCCGTGCGCATAGCGCAGACCGTACAGACCCAGGTCCCGCTGGCGGTGGCCAAGGGATTCGCCGACGTACTGGAGACCTTCGAATCCGAAGAGCGCATCGGCAATTCGTTGGTCCTGAGGGAACCTTACGGCGTCGTCGGCGCCATCACGCCGTGGAACTATCCGCTCTACCAGGTGGTCGCCAAGGTGCTGCCCGCCATCGCCGCGGGCTGTCCCGTCGTGCTCAAACCCAGTAACGAAGCCCCGCTTTCGGTGTTCGCCTTCGTCGAAGCCTGCGAAGAGGCGGGGCTCCCGCCCGGGACGATCAACCTCGTCTCGGGCCCCGGTCGGGTGATAGGCGAACGCCTCGCGTCGCATCCGGGAATCGACTTCGTCTCGTTCACCGGGTCTACCGGCGTGGGTGCGCGCGTCGGAGAACTTGCCGGCCAATCGATCAAGAAGGTTGCTCTCGAACTCGGCGGCAAGTCGGCCAACGTGATCCTCGACGGCGCTGATCTGGCCACCGCGGTCAAGGCCGGGGTGGGCAATGCCTTCCTCAACGGCGGACAGACCTGCATGGCCTGGACCCGGATGCTGGTGCCGCAGAGCCGTTACGGCGAGGCTCTGGACCTGATCGAAGCCGCAGTTGCGCGCTACACCGTGGGCGACCCGCGCGACCCGGCGACGCGGATCGGACCGTCGGCGTCGCGGTCGCAGTTCGATACGGTTCGTGGCTTCATCGAGCGTGCCCAGCGTGACGGCGCCCGGCTGCTGACCGGCGGCACGGATCCGATCCGTGACGTCGGCTATTTCGTGGCACCAACGGTTTTCGCCGATGTGGATCCCGACTCCGAACTCGGCCAGGAAGAGGTGTTCGGTCCCGTGCTTGCGGTGATCCCCTTCGGCGACGCCGACGATGCACTGCGCATCGCAAATGGCACTCCCTATGGGCTCTCGGGTGCCGTGTGGGCCGCTACCGACGACGACGCCATCGCCTTCGCCCGTCAGGTGCAGACCGGCCAGCTCGACATCAATGGTGGCGCCTACAACCCCGCCGCCCCGTTCGGCGGGTACAAGAAGTCCGGGATCGGCCGTGAACTGGGCCGGTTCGGCTTCGAGGAATACCTCCAGACCAAATCCCTTCAGCTCAAGGAGCGTGCGTGACCTCACCGCTGGACGTCCACACCGACGGACCGGTCCAAATCTGGACGATCACCCTGCCCGACGTCGGTAATGCCATCACCGGCAAGGACATCATCGCCGCGTTCGAGGACAGTGTGGATGCCGTGAACGGTGACAACACCGTCGGTGCGGTTGTTCTCACCGGCGCCGGCAAGATCTTCTCGGCCGGCGGCAACGTCAAGGAGATGGCCGACCGCCAGGGCATGTTCGGTCTGGCGGCCATCGATCAGCGCCGTGCCTACATCGACGGCATCCAACGGATCCCACGTGCGCTGGGTCGCCTCGAAGTGCCTCTCATCGCAGCGGTCAACGGTGCCGCCATCGGCGCCGGATGCGACCTGGCGATGATGTGTGACATCCGGATCGCCTCCGAGCGAGCATCTTTCGCCGAGAGCTTCGTCCAGCTCGGTCTCATCCCGGGCGATGGCGGCACCTGGTTTCTGCCGCGCGCCATCGGCTACGCCCGCGCCGCTGAATTGACGTTCACCGGCGACCGGATCGACGCGGCCACCGCATTGGACTGGGGGCTGGTCAGTCGGGTGGTGCCGCACGACGACCTCCTGACTGAAGCACGGGCGCTGGCAGACCGGATCGCGGTGAATCCGCCGCACGCGCTGCGGATGGCCAAACGCCTGCTGCAGGAATCGACGACCGGCACCCTGGAATCCACCCTCTCCATGGCGGCGGCCATGCAGCCGCTGGCCCACCACGACACCGAGCACCAACAACGGATCGCAAAGTGGCGGACAACGTGACCGGCGCACACCTGGATCTGCTACGCGAGGAGGTTCGCGGATTCCTGGCCGGCCAGTTGGCCGCCGGTGCATTCACGCCTTTGGTCGATTCCTGGCTGTGCGGATGGGACGAGAATTTCACCGCATCCCTGGCGAAGCAGGGCTGGCTGGGCATGACGGTTCCCGAGCACTACGGCGGCCATGGCCGCTCGTTTCAAGAACGGTTCGTGGTGACCGAAGAACTGCTGGCCGCGGGCGCCCCGGTGGCCGCCCACTGGATCGCCGATCGCCAAATCGTGCCATCTCTCCTGAAATACGGGACAGAAGAACAGAAGTCAGAGTTCCTGCCACGCATCGTGGCAGGCGAGTGTTTCTTCGGAATCGGGATGAGCGAGCCAGATTCCGGCTCGGATCTGGCCAGCGTGCGCACTCGTGCGGTACGAGTCGATGGCGGGTGGTCGATCACCGGTACCAAAGTGTGGACATCGGGAGCGCACCGCGCTCATGCGTTCATCGTGCTGGCCCGCACCGAACCGGTCGATCCGTCGCACCGGCACGCCGGACTGAGTCAATTCATCGTCGACCTGCGCGCCCCGGGCGTGCAGGTCCGCCCCATCATCTCGATGAACGGCGGGCATCACTTCAACGAGGTCGTACTCGACGAGGCGTTCATCCCCGATGCCATGGTCTTCGGCGAAATCGGCCGGGGCTGGACACAGGTGACCTCCGAGCTGAGCTTCGAACGCAGCGGACCGGAACGGTTCCTGTCCACATTCCCGCTGCTGGCACACGCAGCCGAAAACACCGCAGCTGAACCGGGATTAGGGCGGTTGATCGCACGCGTTGCCGGTCTGCATCACATGTCGACCGCGGTGGCCGGCGCCCTGGAGCGTGGTGAGAATCCCGATGTTTCGGCAGCGATGGTCAAGGTCCTCGGAACCACGGTCGAAGGCGATATCGCCGACTTCGCCGACCGGCAGACCGGAGATGACGCCGCGACGGACGCCGAGTGGACGCTCCTGGTGGCCACCGCGGTGGACCAGCGCCCCGGCTTCACCTTGCGGGGCGGAACCAACGAAGTGCTGCGCGGTGTCATCGCGCGGGGATTGGGTATGCGATGAACACGGTGGATCCCGATCTGGCGGCCATGATGGACGGCGTCTTCTCCGATTACCGCGAGAGTCACGCCGGCGCCGCTCCCGGCACCCGTATCGCGTATGACCGCGACCTGTGGCAGCGACTCGGCTCCCTCGGACTGGTCCGGCTGACAGGCGCTGAGGAGACCGGGGGCAGCGGTGCTGGCTGGTTGGAAGCGACCGAATTACTCAGTGCCGCGGTGCGTCACGGTGTCCGCCTCCCACTTGCCGAACACGACTTGCTGGCGTGCTGGCTGCTGGATGCCGCCGGCTTGCCGGCCGACGATACGGTCCGAACGGCATGCCTGGTGCCGGCCGACGGTCATGCCGCGGTACCCGCACCCTGGGCCGGCGATGTCGACCGCATCGTCGTGCTGTGGCAGGACGAAGACCGATACCGGCTCACCGAACTCGACACCGCGGAATTGTCGCTCACGGCGGGCACCAACCTGATCGGCGAGCCGCGCGACACCGTCCATGTCGACACATCGGCGATCACCGGGACAGCAGTACCAACGGAATTGGCGGCCAAGCTCAGGCGGAAGTCAGCGGCGGTACGGGCGGTCCAGGTGTGCGCGGCTCTCGATCGCGCGGTGGCCCTGTCCATCGAGCACGTGGCCTCGCGAGTTCAGTTCGGACGTCCGCTGGCGAAGTTCCAGGCGATTCAGAACCTTGTGTCGGACGCCGCCGCAGAGGCCGCGCTGGCCAGAGCCGCCACCGCAGCGGCTCTCCGGTCAGCTGTCGATACCGATTGGGAGTCAGCGCATCTCGACTTCCAGATCGCTACCGCGCGATCCTGTGCCGGGCATGCCGCCTCGGTCGTGACGCGCAACGCACACCAGGTACATGGCGCGATCGGCACGACGCACGAACATCGACTGCACGAGTGCACCCGCGCCGCCCTGGCCTGGCGCTCGGAATTCGGCTCCGTGCGCTTCTGGGACGACCAGGTTGCCGCGGCGGCCGCGGCGGCGGGCGGACAGGGACTTTGGGCCCTGATCACCGGCGGCTGAGCCGCTGGCGCGCTCCGGTCGATACGGCGTTCCACTCAATGGTCACCGGTGCTGTTACCGGCGCCACATCACGGGTTGACTACCCGTCATGAGCAACGAGATCTCACTGTCTGAAGTTCAGGAGTTCCTGTCCGGTTTCTGGTTCCACTACGACCAGGGCCACTTCGACGAAGTCGGTAACCGTATCGGTGACGAGATGGAGTACCTGAGCCGCTCGGATTCGGGCAACTGCCCGTTCGAGCATCTGCTGGCTGCTGAGCTCCACGGCAAGGCCGAAACGCTGCCGTGGCTGATTCAGCACCGCAACGAGAACCCGTACCCGTGCCGCCACCAGATCATGAACGTCTACCGCACCGGCGTCGATGGTGACGTCACCAACGTCCGCTTCTACATGTACGTCAACCAGATCACCAACAACGTGCCGTTCGCCGTCTCCAGCGGAGTCGCCGAGGCCGGGGTCCGGCGCTCGGCCGAGGGTCTGGTGTTCACGTCGCTGAATGTGGTGCTCGACGCCGAGGACTCGATCCCGCTCGCCGAACACACCGCGAAGGACGCTTCCGCCAGCACCTCCGCGTGAACGCTCAAGAAGCCTTCGGCGGCGGGGTCGCCGTCATCACCGGAGCCGGCGCCGGGATCGGCGCCGGCCTCGCCCGGCATGCCAGTCGCTTGGGCATGACTGTGGTGCTGGTCGACATCAACGCCGATGCCATCGCGGACCTTCGTGACGAGATCCGCGCGGCAGGAGGAGCGGCCACCGACGTGGTCTGCGATGTGCGCGACGCAGATGCCGTGCAAGCACTGGCCGATGACGTCTACCGCGACCTCGGACCGGTGCGGCTGTTGGTGAACAACGCCGGCATCGAGCAGTTCGGCTATCTGTGGGACACCCCGGTGGCGAACTGGCAACGCGTCGTGGACATCAACATCAGCGGTGTCTTCCACGGCATCAGAGCATTCCTGCCCAGGATGATCGCCACCGACGCACCGGCGTGGATATGGAACCTGTCCTCGATCGGCGGCGTCGCCGTGATTCCGTTGCAGGCGCCCTACATCATGAGCAAGCACGCCGTTCTCGCACTGACCGAATGCCTGAACCTCGAAGTGCAATCCGCCGGCCATGACCACCATGTGCACGTGCAGGCGGTGCTTCCGGGTGCCGTGGTGTCCAGCATCTTCGAGTCAGCGGGCGGGGTGGACTCCGGGGATGCCGGAGCAGCCGAAGGGCAGCGCGCTGCCATGCTCGATATCAAGGCCGAGGCGATGGATCCGATCGCCGCGGCCGAGGTGGTGTTCGAGCAGGCCGCCGAAGGCCGGTTCTATCTCCTCACCCAACCCGACTATGTCGGGTCGGCGATGGCGGAGCGGGCTCGCGTGCTGAGCAACCAGGAGGCGCCCCGATTGCGGACCGAACGCCGTTTCGACCCGGCGCAGAGTTGAAATGACCTATCCGCCACTCGACCCCGACGCCGCCGCCCGCGTTGCCTCGTTCGGTGAGATCACTCCCATGCGTGCCCGGGGACTGGCCGCCGTACGTGACGGCCTTGAATCCGCACCTCCGCCGGAAATGCCGGCCATGACCGGCATCGAAGACTTGTCAGTGCCGGGTCCGGCAGGCCCGATTCCGGTCCGGCTGTATCGGCCCAGTGCGGAACCTGGGTTGCCGGTGTTGGTGTACCTGCACGGCGGCGGGCTGGTGATGGGCTCCAACCGTTCGTTCGAACCACTTGCGCGCGAACTGGCACATGCCAGCGGTGCCGCAGTGGCGGCCGTCGAATACCGACTGGCACCGGAATCGCCTCCGCCGGCGCAATTCGACGACGCCTACGCGGCCACCGAATGGGTAGCGGCACATGCCGACAACCTGAACCTGGATGCACGACGGCTGGCGGTCGTCGGCGACAGTGCCGGCGGATCGCTGGCCGCTGCAGTGGCTTTGGCGGCCCGTGATCACGCAGGTCCACAGATTTTCGCTCAGGTGCTGCTCTATCCCGGTCTGGACCGCGACATGGGAGCGGCATCGATCACCTCCATGCCCGATGCCCCGCTGCTGCGCCACGAAGACATCGTCTACATGCACGAACTGGTCGACCGCGGGAGTCCGCCCCGAGATCCCTATCAGGTTCCGGCCTATGCGACCGACCTGCGCGGCCTGCCGGCAGCGATCGTCGTCACCGGCGAGTGCGACCCGATCCGCGATTGGGGCGAACGGTATGCCACCAGGCTGCGTGACGCGGGAGTCCAGACCACCGTCACCCGCTATCCCGGTATGTACCACGGCTTTCTGATGCGCTCGGATGCCACCGCACGCGGCCGTCTGGCCATCGCGGAGACCGGCGCGCTGCTTCGGGCCAAGTTCGCGCATCCCGTTGGCAGCAACGAGTCTCCCGATCAACGGACGGGTACCGACTCACCGGGCTGAGCGCTGCCCACAATCGAGAACCACACCATGAAGGAGATCACCATGCTGACCGATGAGCAGCGTCTCGCGCTGTCCGACATCTTGCATCCCGTTGCCCCGCCGCGCGAGATCACCGATGTCTACACCGACGACCAGAAGCAGCGACTGCTCGATGTCGTGCACACGCAGGGTCCGTGGAAGCTCATCATCGCCCAGCACTTCGCCTCGGCCGACGAGTTGATGGCCACCATGAGCGGTGCCTTCCCCGAAGGGTTCACCCCGTCATTGGACCTGTTCCTCACGCCGACGTTCCGCGGTTACCTGGCCAACTACGGCACCGTTCTGTTCCCCGAGCTGCATGACTGCTTCTACAACTCCGCATTCATCGAGCACGCCAAGAGCTACTGGAATGCCGAGTACGCCAAGCCGGAGATGATGCTGTTCAACATCAACGGGCCCTGCGCCAACCGCGATCCCGGTCACCTGGACTCCCCCAGCTTCCGTGGCATACGCCACGAGAACGCCCCCACCTGGTTGTGCAGCGTGATGGGCAAGTCCGGCCTGTTCACCGACTACCTGATCAAGATGGCCCAGGTGATCACCTGGTTCTCCCTCGATGAAGGCTCAGGCTTCACCTACTGGCCCGATGGCCCGCTCAAGCCGCCCGCCCGGGTATTGCCCCCCATCAACAACCGCGCCGTCGTCGTGCAGAACGAGATGATGGTGCACCGCGGGGAGGCCAACGGCCCGTTGGATCAACAGGTTCCGGCCGGCCTGGCCTTTGACACCATGTTCGCCGGCGACCCGGCCGACCGCGACCACTGGCTGCTGAAGAACGGCGTCGACGTCATCGCCCGTCACCACACCGACGAGTTGCGGTTCCTCGTCCACTGGTCCGCCGAGGTGTTCTCCGACTACGAGGAACTCAAGAAGAACATGGACGGATCGGACGACATCACCATCGAACGGGCGATCGGAATGATGGTCGACGATCTCAAGGGCAAGGGAATCACGCTCGACGTGCCCGGCGAGCCGTTGCACGACCCCGCCTTCATCGGTGCACTGAACGCCGCCTACGACCTCGGCGGCCCAAGCAGCTACCCGGACGAAGCTCCGATCTCTGCCTTCCAACTCGCCTGATTCCGAGGGGATTTCCAATGGACCGTTTCTCAGATCGTCGCGTCATCGTCACCGGCGCCGGGTCGGGTATCGGCGCGGCCACGGTGGCCCGACTGCTCGATGAAGGCGCCACTGTGGTGGCCTACGACATCTCCGCCGACGGACTGGCCGCGACTACGGCCACCGCCGAAGACGCCGGTACTGCAAAACGACTCACGACTGCTGTCCTCGACATATCGCGCGAAGATGACGTCGTCGCCGCGGTGAACGCCGGAGTTGCCGAGTTGGGCCGGCTCGAGGTACTCGTCAATGTGGCCGCCATGCAGACGTGTTCGCACACCCATGAGACCAGCCTCGAGGAATGGAACCGCACCCTGGCGGTCAACCTCACCGGAACGTTCCTGATGACCCGCCAAGCACTCCCGGCACTGCTCGAGTCAGGACGAGGCGTGGTGGTGAATTTCACTTCCACCGCTGCGACATTCGCCCACCCGTACATGGCGGCGTATGCGGCCAGCAAGGGTGGAATCCTCAGCTTCACCCACTCCCTGGCACTCGAATATTCCAAACAAGGACTGCGGGCGGTCAACATCCAGCCCGGCGGGGTGTCGACGGCACTGGCCAACAGCACCCTGGAGAAGATGCCCGAGGGATATGACCTCGGACTGTGGGGCAAGCAGACCCCGCTGCTGCACGGCACCGAGAGCGAAATCCTCGGAGATCCAAGTGCTGTCGCATCGGTCATCGCGATGGTCGCCTCCGACGACGGTGCGTTCATCACCGGCACGGAGATTCGTGTCGACGGCGGCGCGCATGCCTGAACAGGTTGACACGGTGGCCACGGAGTCAGATCTTCTGCGGGTCTTGTGCGACCAGCGAGACGTCGAACGCGCGCTGAATCTGTTCGCCCGCGCGATGGACGAGCGTGACTGGACCACAATGGCCGAGATTCTCGCCGAGGACGCCGAAGGAGACTTCGGGACCGGACGCCTCGCCGGGAGCACCGCGATCATCAGCTTGATCCGTGGCTATCTCGACAGTTGCGGTCCCACCCAGCATCTACTGGGCAACGTCGTCATCGACATCTCCGGCGACACCGCGACCAGCAGGGCCTACATCCGCGACGTTCATCTGAACTCCGCTGCGGATCCCTCCACGCGGTTCTACACCATGGGCGACTACCACGACACCTGGCGGCGATTCGGCGACGGCCGGTGGCGCATCGTCGAACGGGTCAAAGTCAACCGTGCACACGTCGGTCCGCTGGAAATCTTTGACAGTTAGGCGATTCCGCCTCGATCTACTGCGCGCGACCAATGAGCTGCAGCAGATCTAGTATTCACAACGTGAGGACAACGGCACGGTGAAGCAGCCGACAATGTTGTACCGCCTGCCCGGCGGATTGAGCTCGTACACAACAGAAGCCAGAACGGGACGGCATGCCCGCCGCGATCGGATCGTCACCGCCGCCATGCGACTGGCCGCCGGGGGCTACGACAACTGTCAGATCCGTTCAGTCGCCACGGCGGCGGGAGTGGCGCCCAGCACTGTGTACCAATACTTCCCATCCAAGGACGACCTGCTGCTGGCGTGTTTTCACGAATGGCTGTGGGATTTCGAAACGGAGTCTTGCTACGTCACCGACAAATCGGATCCGTTTCAGCGCCTGCTGCAGGTATCCCTGACCTTGACCGACAGGCTGTGCTCATCACCACGGTTCGCCGAGGCCATGATTCGCCCGTATCTCTACGCCGACGGCACGGCCGCGATCCAAGCTGACCTGGTCCGCCGGCAGACGGTCCGGATCTTCGTCGAGTCTGTCGGAGGCGCCACATCGGCACCGCAGGAAGTCGGCGCCGCCGAAATACTCTCCGACGTCTGGATGACCAACGTCGCCGCATTCGCCCAGCAGCGCATCGCGCTGGGAGAACTGTCCCAACGGCTCACCCGTACCGTCGGTCTCCTGAAGGGTTAGCCTCATCGACCACGGGCAGCGCCCCTGAACGCACCGCGTTGACGATCGATCCGCGCAGAGCCGAGCATTCCAGGAACAGTCCGCGGCCCCCTGGCGGCGCCAATTGTTCTGCGGTGCAGCGCTCCTCACAGTGCCGCAACGCGGAGTCGGTCCATTGAACGCTGGTCTGGTTCCAGCTGCTCTTGCGTACCTGTACCCCCGCACCACAGCGCCGGCACATGACCGGCACCATGGGTGCGTCGTCGAGCCGATTGTCCGGGCGGACAGTCATCTTCATCCCACCGTCCCGGAAGCGCCGGCCCGAGCTGCCAGGTTGGCCTCCACTTCCTTCATCCAGGACTCGTACGGTCGGGTGGTGTCCAGCTCGAACTCGAAGCGATCCACCATGTCCGGCGCTACGTCGGCCGCATCTACATAGAACTGCTCATACCAGCGCCTCAGCTGATACACCGGCCCGTCCTCTTCGACCAGAAGCGGATTGTCGATGCGGGTCTTGTTACGCCAGATTTCGACGTCCTGCTCGAATCCCATCTTCACGAAGTCGCCGAGGGCGACAGCCGTCTCCATGGCGAGATCCTCGGGCATGGCGGCGTTTTTCTCGACCACGATGCCGTACTGCAGCACAAACGAATTGGCGTCGATCGGATAGTGGCAGTTGATGAGCACCGTGCGCTGGTCGAAGCCCTCGTAGTGGTAGGTCAGGTCGTCGATCATGAACGAGGGACCGTGGTACGCGGCCAGCGAACTCGTGCCGAGCATCTTCGCCTCCCCGGGCTCACCGAGATCGGGCCGGCCGGCGCTCTTCATGTACTGGGTGGCGACCTGGCCTTCGAAGATGTTCTTGAAATGCGTGGGGAGCGACCCGTGAATGTAGAAGAAGTGCGCCATGTCCACGACGTTGTCGATGATCTCGCGACAGTTGGTGTGAACCACCGTGGTGTACCAGTGCCAGTCGGTCCAACCGTCGCTGGTGGCCCCTTCGATGCGCGGGATGCTCACGTCCGCCGGCGGCGCCTTGCGTTCGGGATCGTTCCAGACGAACAGCATGCCGTCCTGCTGCAGCGTGGGCCAGGCTGCGGTGCGCGCCAATCGCGGTGTGCGCTTGCTGTACGGCACCATCTTGCACCGGCCGTCCCCACCCCAGCGCCAGTCATGGAACGGGCAGGCGAGCTCGCTGCCTTTGACAGTTCCCTGAGACAGGTCGCCGCCCATGTGCCGGCAGTACCCGTCGAGGACGTTGATGGCACCGTCCTCGCCCCGGAACACAACCAGCTTCTGCCCGAAAGCATTGACCTGGTGCGGTTTTCCATCCCCGAAATCGCGGATCAGTCCCAGGCAGTGCCACCCACGGGCAAACCTGGTGGGTACCGAACCGGCCTCGATCAACCGAATTTCGTCGGTATCTGAGTGAGTCATGGCACCATTGAACTGCGCTTACCGGCCGACGGGAAGGTCAGTGTTCCGCTCAACAGGACGCGAGAATCAACATTGCCGGTCGCCGACCTATCGTCTTCGATCGTGACCGCTACCAGCCACAAGACCATTCCCGCCGGGCTCACCGTTGCCGCCACCGATGTTGACCTTCTCGTCGTCGGATCCGGCACCGGCCTGGCCGCCGCCCTGGCAGCCCAGGAGCAGGGGTTGTCCGTTCTCGTCGTCGAGAAGTCTTCCTACGTCGGCGGTTCGACGGCCCGCTCCGGTGGCGCGCTCTGGCTGCCGGCGAGCCCGGTGATCGAGGACTGCGGCGGAAACGACCCCGTGTCCCGGGCACACACCTACCTGGAGTCCGTCGTCGGGGATTCCGCGCCGCGTGAGCGCTCTGCGGCGTACCTGGACAACCTTCCTGCAACGGTCGAAATGTTGCGCCGCACCACACCCATGAAGCTGTTCTGGGCCAAGGAGTACTCCGACTATCACCCGGAGGCTCCGGGGGGATCAGCGGCGGGGCGCACGTGCGAATGCCGCCCGCTCGACACCGCAATCCTCGGCGATTACCTGGCTGATCTGCGACCCGGCGTCATGGAAGTCAAGTTCCCGATGCCGACCACTGGTGCCGACTACCGCTGGCTAAACCTGATGAGCCGGGTGCCACGCAAAGGCTTGCCCACGATCATCAAGCGACTTGCGCAGGGCATTGGCGGCCTCGCACTCGGTAGGCGTTACGCCGCCGGAGGTCAGGCATTGGCCGCAGGGTTGTTCGCCGGGGCAATCCGCGCCGGCATCCCGATCTGGCTCGACACTTCACTTACCGAGCTGGTCACCGACGGCGGCCGGGTCACCGGGGCCGTCGTCGAGCACGGCGACAAGACCTTCACCGTCACCGCCCGGCGCGGTGTCGTGCTCGCGGCCGGCGGCTTCGATCACCACATGGACATGCGGCACAAGTTCCAATCCGAGTCCCTCGGTCGCAATCTCAGCCTGGGTGCGGAGTCCAACACCGGCGACGCCATTCGGATCGGCCAGGAAGTCGGTGCAGACATTGCGCTGATGGATCAATCGTGGTGGTTCCCTGCCGTAGCGCCGCTCCCGGAAGCAGCTCCTGCGGTGATGCTCGCCGAGCGGTCGTTGCCCGGATCGTTCATCGTCGACCAGGACGGTCACCGATTTGCCAACGAGTCGGCCGATTACATGAGCTTCGGGCAGCGCGTTCTGGATCTCGAAGCTGCGGGTACACCGGTGGAAAGCATGTGGATCGTCTTCGATCAGCAGTATCGCAACAGCTACGTCTTTGCCGCCGAACTGTTTCCGCGCATGCCGATCCCACAACCCTGGTATGACGCCGGAATCGCCGGCCGGGCAGACAGTTTCACCGAGCTCGCATCCAAAATGGGTGTGGCCGAGGACAACTTCTCCGCCACCGTCGCGCGCTTCAACGAGAACTCCTTCGCTGGTGAGGATCCCGACTTCGAACGGGGCCGCAGCGCCTATGACCGTTACTACGGGGACCCCACGATCACGCCGAACCCGAACCTGCGTCCACTGATCAAGGGACCGTTCTATGCGGTCAAGATGGTGCTCAGCGATCTGGGTACGTGCGGCGGCCTGCGCGCCGACGAGAACGCTCGCGTTCTTCGCGAAGACGGCACCGTCATCGACGGGCTCTATGCGATCGGCAACACCGCTGCCAACGCATTCGGCAACACCTATCCCGGCGCGGGGGCGACCATCGCGCAGGGTTTGGTCTACGGCTACATCGCCGCCCGTGACGCGGCACGCAGGTAAGCGCGACGGACGGAAGGTCAGTCTGTGCCTGCGATGTCTTCGGCTTCGGCTTTCCTCTCGATCTCATACCAGTACGAAGGATCCGGCCACGGAATCTTCGCGCCTTCACCGACTTTCGGGAAGTTGGCCTCGGCCTCGTCGAGGTCCTTGATCAGTTGCAAGGTGAGTTCCCGCTCGGACGCGTAGTAGCGATCAGCCCAATCCAACGCGATCTTGGCGTATGCCCACGCCGGGTCGGCCGTGGACCAACGTGCTTCCTTGGCGGCGTCGCGTTGCATCCCATCGACATAGGCAAGATGTTCCTGCAGCATCTGCTTCAGCGTGGCGGGGTCACTGAGGTGGCCCATCGTCACTCGCATGAGCGCAGGATGCTTCAACGACGGGGGATCCGGCGGCGTCTCCCGCGCCCAGTGTGTGACGGCATCCAGACCCGACTGAGTGATCTTGTAAAGACGGCGGTTTCGCGTGCCGGTGCCATCCACTCGAGAGGTGAGCAAGCCCATCTTCTCCAGCTTCTTCAGATCGGAGTAGATCTGGCTGTACGCCGGGCTCCCGTAGAAATAGCGCATGCTCCAGTGGAGCCATTTGCGGATGTCGTAGCCGGAGAGTTCCTGCTCATAAGACAGCAACCCGAGCAGCGCCCAGCTGTTCGCGGCCAGCGCCGGCGTGGCTGTCTGCTCGGGGTCGTCCATGGCCCAAGGGTAACAACCCAGGTCACGCGGCCGTTCTCGATGAACCGCTGGACGGGAGACTGCATTGCACCAACGTGCTCACCTCGGTGAATCTGGGTCACGACACAAGACACCGGACGGAGAGCAATGGGACTCGAGAACGCCGCGACACTCGGCACGGCACCTCCGCGACCAGGACCCCAGGACATGCGCGCGGTGCTCGGGCACTTCTGCACCGGCATCGCCGTCATCACTGGTCACGACGGGCTGCGGCCGCTGGGATTTACCTGCCAATCGGTCACGTCGGTGTCGCTCGACCCGCCATACGTCTCGTTCTGCCCGTCCCGGAGCTCCTCAAGCTGGCCGCTGATCCGGGCCACCGGCCGGATGTGTATCAACATCCTGGCCGACGACCAGGAATCGTTGTGCGCACAGTTCGCCCGCAGCAGCGACGACAAGTTCGCCGGGATGGCCTGGAGCCCGGCCACGAATGGTGCCCCGCGCCTGCACGATACGTTGGCCACCATCGAAGCCGACCTTGAGTACGAGCACGGCGCGGGTGACCACACCATCGTGGTCACCCATGTCACGGCACTGGAAGCCCACAGCGGGCGGCCGCTGCTTTTCTATCGTGGTGATTACGGTGGCTTCGCTGACCGACGGCTCGATCCCACAACGGAGTAATGCATTGTCCGTACACAGCGAAACCGATGTCCCAGAAGCGCTTTACGCATCCCTCACCGAATCCGTGCGTCGAGTCGTCGACGCGACGATCCGAAGTCAGGCCGATCTGGACACGATTCGGTCCGCCAAAGCGAAGATCGATGCGGCGGCAGACGAACTCAGCCAGTCGTTGATCCCCGGTTCCTTCGGTATCCAAGAGGCCCTCGACGGGCAATCCCTCGCATGGGGTAACGCCGTCATCGGCTTGCGCAACGCCCTGGCGCCCCCATTGCTGGTCCATCACGAATCCGACGGCCGAGTCTGGGCCGATGTGACGCTCGGCGCGGCCTACGAGGGTCCCGCCGGCCATGTGCACGGCGGAATCTGTGCGCTTCTGCTCGACCATGTCCTCGGTGCCACCGCCCACAAGCCAGGTCAGCCCGCGGTAACCGGAACGCTGACCGTCCGCTACGAAGCCGGGACCCGCCTCGGACCTGTTCGCGCCGAGGCACACATCGACCGCGTTGAAGGCGCGAAAACCTTTGCCGTCGGGCACCTCGCGACCGCGGACGGCATCACGGTTCGCGCCGAAGGTGTCTTCTTCCACCCACGCGCATGACCGCTTAACATCGCGGGGTGACCACGCCCGGCGGCCTTCAGCGCAGACTCGGGACCACCGACGCCGTAGTGATCGGCCTGGGATCGATGGTGGG
Organism: Mycobacterium sp. IDUB_9; assembly: GCF_055419505.1. NCBI lineage: Bacteria > Bacillati > Actinomycetota > Actinomycetes > Mycobacteriales > Mycobacteriaceae > Mycobacterium > Mycobacterium sp. IDUB_9. The sequence goes on from NZ_JBVAXU010000001.1 coordinate 213,729, forward strand.
GGCGGGCATTTTCGCCGCCCTGGCCCCGGCCGCCGGTGCGGCCGGGAGCGGACTGCTCATCGGCCTCGCAGTCGCCGCCGTCGTCGCCTACTGCAATGCGACGTCGTCTGCGCGACTGGCCGCGCGCTATCCGCAATCCGGCGGCACCTACGTCTACGGGCGCGAACGGCTCGGCGAGTTCTGGGGTTACACAGCCGGCTGGAGTTTCATCGTCGGCAAGACCGCCTCATGTGCGGCGATGGCGCTGACCGTCGGGGTTTACGTCTGGCCGCAGTGGGCGCATGCCGTGGCGGTGGCCGCCGTGGTGGCGTTGACGGCGGTGAACTATGCCGGAATCCAGAAGTCGGCACTGCTGACCCGGATCATCGTCGCGGGCGTGCTGGCGGTCCTGGCCGCGGTCGTGGTGATCATCGCCGGTTCCGGTGCCGCTGACTCGGTCCGCCTGGAGGTCGGCGACGTGGGTGTCGGCGGCGTGCTTCAGGCTGCGGGCCTGCTGTTCTTCGCGTTCGCCGGATACGCCCGGATCGCCACCCTCTGTGAAGAGGTCCGTGACCCGGCCCGGACCATTCCACGTGCGATTCCGATTGCGCTGGGTATCGCGCTGGTGATCTATGCGGGCGTGGCGGTCGCGGTGCTCTCGGTCCTCGGTGGTTCCGGTCTGGCGACCGCACCCGCACCATTGGCCGACGCGGTGGCGGCCGCCGGCGCGCCCGGCTGGCAACCGGTGGTGCGGGCCGGAGCCGCGACCGCGGCCCTGGGCTCCCTGCTGGCCCTGATCCTCGGGGTGTCGCGCACGACGCTGGCGATGGCCCGTGACCATCATCTGCCACATGGGCTGGCCGCCGTGCATCCTCGGTTCGCGGTCCCGCACCGTGCCGAAGTGGTGGTCGGCATCGTGGTGGCGATACTGGCCGCGGTGGTGGATCTGCGTGGCGCGATCGGGTTTTCGTCGTTCGCGGTGTTGTTGTACTACGCGATCGCGAATGTCTCGGCGTGGACGCTGGAGCCGAAGAACTGGTGGCTGCGCATCATCCCGGCTCTGGGTCTGCTGGGCTGCCTGGTGCTGGCTTTCTCGCTACCTATGACTTCGGTGGTCGCCGGGCTAGCGGTGGTGGCGGTCGGTGCCGCGATCTATCGCGTGCGGCGATGCTAGTCGGCGTCTTCCACCAAAACCGTTGCGGCAGTGCACATATGCTCCCGGACAGTGGCCGCCGCCGCGCCGGCATCGCCGGATTCGATGGCATCGACGATTTCCAGATGCCGTTTGGCGTCCATGTTCTTGAGCGCCCGGTCCACCCCGGCATACATGATCGACATCCGGATGCTGCCCTCCAACGACGACCACAGATGCAACAAGGTCTCGTTGCCGCTCAAGTGACACATCGTCCGATGAAACTTGAGGTCAGCCTCGATCCGATCCTCCAGGTTCGACGCCGCCCAACGCTCCATGTCGGCGACGGCGCTACGCAGGGCCGACACGGCGGCGCTGCGATCCTCCCGCGATGCCAGTTCACTGGCGGCCAACGACTCCAGGGCGCCCCGGACGTCGAACATGTCCTTGATTTCCTTGGTGTCGAGATGACGGACCGAGAGCCGGCCCCGTGGCCCGGCCGAAATCAGCCCTTCCTGCTGCAGCTGCCGCATGGCTTCGCGCAATGTGCCCCGGCTGATCTGCAGTGCGTCGGACAGATCAGTCTCGACCAGGTGGGTGCCGGGCTGGAGCTGGCCCGAAGTGATTGCCCGGCGCAGCGCCGAAAGCGCTTGCTCACGCAGGCTGGTCTTCTCAAGCCGCAGCAGCGACGGGGTATCGACCGACATTGACTGCTCCTTGATTGTTAACATTTGTATGTCAACACTGATGCTACAACCGCTCCAGCACCGACGCGACAATTCGCCGGGTCGACAGGCCGTAACGGTCGTGCAGGGTCGGCAAGGCGCCGGCGGCCAGAAATTCGTCCGGCAACGCGATGGGCGTGACCTGTCGGCTGACTCCTCGCTGCACCATCGCCGAGGCGACGGTTTCGAACAATCCACCGACCACGGTGTGGTTCTCCAGAGTCAGCGCCAACCGGTCCGAATCGAGCTCGCGCAACACGGTTTCCGCGTCGAACGGCTTGAGCGTCGGCGTGTGCACAACAGCAGCCCCGACATTGTGGGCGGCCAGTTCCTCGGCGGCCAACAGCGCCCGCATCGTCATCAGCCCACTGGAAACGAACACGACGTCGTTGCCGGGCCGCACCACCTTGGCTTTGCCGAGTTCAAATGTGTAGCCGTACTCGTCAAGCACCGTCGGGACCTGCCCGCGCAACAGGCGCAGGTAGGTGGGGCCCGCGTGTTCGGCCAGCTGCGGCACGGCCTGCTCGATGTCGACCGAATCGCACGGATCCACGATGGTCAGCCCGGGCATTCCGCGGAAGATGGCAACGTCCTCGGTGGCCTGGTGTGACGGGCCGTAGCCCGTGGTCAGGCCGGGGAGCCCACCGACAATGTTGACGTTGAGGCCCGGCTCCGCGATGTCGAGACAGATGAAGTCGTAGGCCCGTCGTGCGGCGAACACCGAATAGGTCGAGGCAAAGGGGATCAGCCCGGTCTCGGCCATTCCCGCTGCGGCACCGAACAGCAACTGCTCCGCCATACCCATCTGAAAGAACCGCTCGGGGAAGGACTGAGAGAAGATGTGCATGTCGGTGTATTTGCCGAGATCGGCTGTCAGGCCGACGATGCGGTCGTCGGCCTGGGCGGCTTTGACCAGCGCATGCCCGAACGGCGCGGGGGTGGTCTTCTGGCCCGGATCGGCGAATGACGCGATCATCGCCGATGTGCGCAGCTTGGTGGTCATACCGATACTCCTTCAGTGAGCTGGTTGCGGCAGATCTGCCACTCGTCGGCGTCGATCCGCATGAAGTGTGCTTTCTCCCGATTTTCCAGCAACGGCACTCCCTTGCCGATCCTGGTGTCGCACAAGATGACTGAAGGTCGTTCGGTACTGACGCCATCGAACGCATCGAGCAATGCGTTGACGTCGTTGCCGTCCACGCGCTGGACATGCCAGCCGCACGCGGCCCACTTGTCGGGCACCGGCTCGGTGCGCAAGACCCCGGCGGTCGGCCCGTCGGCCTGAAGCGCGTTGATGTCCACCATCGCGATCAGGTTGGTCAGGCCGTGATGCGACGCGCCCATGGCCGCCTCCCACGTGGAGCCCTCGTCGAGTTCGCCGTCGGAGAGAAAGTTGAACACGCGCGCGTTGTTTCCCTGGTGTCGCAGGCCCAGCGCCATCCCGACCGCCACGGTGAGACCGTGACCGAGCGATCCGCCGGAGATCTCCATTCCCGGTGTGTAGCTGGCCATTCCGGACATGGGCAAACGCGACTCATCCGAACCGTAGGTTTCGAGTTCGGCAACGTCGACGATGCCGGCCTCGGCGAGTGCGGCATAAAGACCGATCGCGTAGTGCCCGGTCGACAGCAGGAACCGGTCACGGCCGGCCCAATGGGGATCCTCGGCACGGTAGCGCAGTTGGTCGGCGTAAACCGCGGCGAGCATGTCGGCGGCGCCCAGAGCCTGTCCGACATAGCCCTGCCCTTGAGCTTCGCCCATGTCGAGTACGTGGTGACGCATCCGGTAGGCAGCATCACGCACCTTCGCCGCGCGCATCAGGCGGCCAGAGCGAGGTCGGCGGCTGCTTTGTCGGCGGCCTTACGTTCGGCCGGTCCCCAGGTTTCCCGGGTGACGAGGGCCGCCCACAGGCCGATCGCGGCGTAGGCCGAGAACAACAAGGCCGGTCCCATCCATCCCATCCACTCGAACAGCAGCGTCGTGATGAAGGGCGTAAAGCCTGAGACCATGGCCGAAATCTGGTAGGCCAGTGAGGCACCGGATGCGCGGGTGTTCGCGGTGAACAGCTCCGGGAACCAGGCGCCCTGGGCACCGGCCAAAGCGTTCTGGCACATGCAGTAGGCCACCACGAACGTCGCTACGATCATCAGGACCATGCCGGTGTTGACGAGCATGAACATCAACACACCGAACGGGATACCGAAGGCACAGACCCAGATGTAGACCGGCCGCCGTCCCACCCGGTCGGTGAGCTGGGCCCAGGCCGTGGTTGCCACGATGCCGACTCCGGCGGCAATACACAGTGCCACAAGGGTTTCAGTGGCCGTGGCGAGCTTCGCGGTCTTGAGGTAGGAGATCATGTAGGTGATGGACACCGCGTAACCGGCTGTCTCGGCGATTCGAAGGCCGATGCCGCGCACGATGTTTCGCCAGTCGTTCTTGATCACCTCGACGATCGGCGCCTTGACGATCTTGCCCTCGTCCTTGACATCTTCGAACACCGGCGATTCGGGCACCTTGGCCCGGATGATCAGCCCGACGACGACGAGCACGATGCTGGCCAGGAACGGCAGCCGCCAGGCCCAGTCCCCACCGATGTGCACGCTGCCGAGGAACACCAAGTTCGCCAGCAGCAGACCGACCGGGAAACCGGCCTGCACGATGCCGGTGTAGCGGCCCTTTTCTTTCCAGGGGGCGTGCTCGTAGCTCATCAGGATCGCTCCGCCCCATTCCGCACCGAAGGCCAGGCCCTGAACGATGCGGACGGTGACCAGCAGAATGGGTGCCAGCACTCCGACCGCGGCGTAGGTGGGCAGCAGACCGATGGCGAACGTGGCCAGTCCCATGATCAGCAGGGAAGCCACCAGCACGGGTTTGCGGCCGACCTTGTCACCGAGGTGCCCGCCGATGATGCCGCCGAGTGGGCGGGCCGCGAAGCCGACACCGAGGGTCGCGAAGGCAGCCAGTGTGCCGGCCACCGGACTGGAGTTCGGAAAGAACGCGTGGCCGAAGTACAGCGCGGCGGCGGTTCCGAATCCGATGAAGTCGTAGGTTTCGATCACGGCGCCGACGGCGGAGCCGACGGCCACCCGTTTGGCGTCCTTCGTGCCGAGTACAGGACCCCGCATGTTGAGAGCGTCGTCGCTCATGGGCTCATCCTTTCAAATCCCGTTCAAATCGGTGTCTAGCTGGGAATCCCCGGGACTGTTGACGGTCAACAGTGCGTAGCGAATCCCAGTGTGAGCCCGCACACACCACACTGTCAACAGTCGACATAAATTGAATGCCGCCCGTTGACTGTTAACAGTCGACTGGCGTACTGTGGGCGCGGTCACAAGGACCAGGAAGAAAGCACCAGCCAGATGCCCGAGCAGTCACCGTCCGCGTTCCACAGCCGCCTCGGCTGTTCGACGATCAGCTTCCGCCACCAGCCGCTGCCCCAGGCCCTGGAGACCATCAGCGGACTCGGCTTCGGCGAGATCGACCTCGGCGCGCTGCCCGGCGTGTGTGATCACGTTCCGTACGTGCTGGACGAGGACGCTGTGCGGGAGGTGTCGGCCACGGTTTCGTCCTCCGGCATCCGGGTCCGCTCGATCAACGGCGACATCGGCGATCTCAACGTCCCGCTCGACGACGCAGCTCGCGCGGCGCGGGCCCGCCACCTGGACATGCTGCTAAAGCTCGCCTTCGCCACCGGAGCCGATGCCCTGGTGCTGCCGTGCGGCGCGCTCGACCACACGCCGGCGCGCTCACTCGACGAGGATCTGGGTCTGGTGGCCGCCGAGCTGGCCGCCGCGGCCACCAGCGCCGCTGACTACGGCGTCGAGCTCTGGACCGAGTCCCTGCACTTCTTCCGGTTGTGCTGCGACATCGAGCGGGCCCGGCAATTGACCGACCAGCTGGACGAAAACGTCGGAATCGTCATGGATTTCAGCCACATCGTGGCCTCCGGCGGCAACCCCGTCGACTTCGTGGACCGGTGCGGGCCGCGAATCACGCACGTCCACATCCGGGATGCCGTTCCCGGCAACATCAACCTGTCGGTCGGCAACGGCCAGGTCGATTTCGCAACCGGGCTCAAGAGTCTCGCCGATGCCGGTTACCCCGGACACTTCGCGCTGGAACTCGAAACGCGCGATGTCAGCCACGACGATCGTCCCGCCGCCACTGCCGCGGCCGGAAACCTCATCTCCGCCCTGATCTGAAAGGAACCACTCCAATGTCAGTCACCCGTACCGCCGTCGTCACCGGAGCCACCTCCGACAAGGGCATCGGCGTCGCCGTTGCCGAGCGCTACGCCAAGGAGGGGTGGGCCGTCGTCATCCTCGACCTGGACGGCGAGAAGTCGGCCAAGGTCGCCGCCGAGATCGGCAACCAATTCGGCGTTCCAGCCTTCGGCCATGCCATCGACGTGACCTCCGAGGATTCGGTGACCGCCGCCCACGATGCGGTCGCCGCCGAGGTGGCGTCGGGCAATCTCCCAGTCGTCGGTGCGCTGGCCAACATCGCCGGCATCACCTCGCCGGTGCCGTTCCTCGAGACCAGCCTGGACCTGTGGAACAAGGTCATGGCGGTCAATGCCACCGGAACCTATCTGGTGACGAAGGCTTTCCTGCCCGGCATGATCGACGCCGGCTGGGGCCGCATCGTCAACATGAGTTCGGTGTCCGCGCAGCGCGGCGGCGGCGTCTTCGGCAAGGTGCCCTACTCCTCGGCCAAGGCCGCGATCCTCGGCTTCACCAAGGCCCTGGCCCGTGAGATCGCCGATACCGGCGTCACCGTCAACGCCGTGACCCCCGGCGCGGTCGACACCAACATCCGGGTCGGCTCCACCGACGAGCAGGAGGCCAAGCTCGCCGCCGACATCCCGATCGGCCGTACCGCCACCACCGATGAGATCGCGGCTGTCATGACGTTCCTGTCCAGCCAGGACGCCAGCTACCTGACCGGAACCACCGTTGACATCAACGGTGGCAGCCACATGCACTGACGAGGACTCCGCGATGACACGCCTGTTCAACGATCCGGCCACCTTCACCGAAGACATGCTCGCCGGCTTCCTCGACGCGAACGCACAGTACGTCACCGGGGTGCCCGGCGGAGTGGTGCGCTCCACCGAAACCCCTTCGGGCAAGGTCGCAGTCGTCGTTGGCGGCGGCTCTGGCCACTACCCCGCTTTCTGCGGAGTGGTCGGCAGGGGCTTCGCCGACGGAGCGGTGGTCGGCAACATCTTCACCTCACCGTCCACCCGTGAGGCCGTATCGGTGGCCCGCGCCGCCCACGGGAATGCCGGGGTTCTGATGATCACCGGCAACTATGCCGGCGACGTGATGAACTTCGGTCTTGCCGTGACGCAGCTGCAGTCCGAAGGCATCGACGCCCGCTACCTGGCGGTCACCGACGATATAGCGAGCGCGCCCGTCGAAGACATCGCCAAACGACGTGGCATTGCCGGAGATTTCACCGTATTCCGTTGCGCAGGTGCGGCTGCCGAGGAAGGTCACGGCCTCGACACCGTCGAGGCCGTGGCCCGCAAGTCAAACGACCTCACCCGCACGCTGGGTGTCGCATTCGACGGCTGCACCATGCCGGGCGTGGACCGACCGCTGTTCACCGTCACGGCAGGCTCGATGGATCTCGGCCTCGGCATCCACGGCGAGCCCGGCGTATCCAGCCACACCATGCCCACCGCGGCCGAGTTGGCCGAGCTTCTGGTCACCGGCGTCATGGCGGAAAAGCCTTCGGGCACAAGTGATCGCGTTGCGGTGATCCTCAACGGGCTTGGCCGCACCAAATACGAAGAACTGTTCGTGGTGTGGAAGACCGTGGCGGCACTGCTGGCCGAGGCCGGCTACACCGTGGTGCAACCGGAGGTCGGTGAACTCGTCACCAGCCTGGACATGGCCGGATGCTCACTGACCGTGATGTGGCTCGACGACGAACTCGAACGGCTGTGGACTTCACCCGCCGACACCCCTGCCTACCGCAAAGGCAGTATCACCGCCGGCGATGCCAGGATCCGCACGGTCGTGACAGCGCAGGCAGACCACGCACAGATCGATCTGGCCGACACTGATGGTGCGGCGGCGGCAGCGCTTGTCGCCACGGGCATTTCGGCGATCGCCGCGCGGATGGTCGCGGCCGAGCAGGAGCTCGGACGCATCGACGCGGTGGCCGGGGACGGTGATCACGGGCGTGGAATGGTCAAGGGCACCGGGGCCGCCGATGCCGCGGCCGCCTCAGCGCTCGCACAAGGCGGAGGCACCGAGTCGGTGCTGGCCGCCGCGGGTGATTCCTGGGCTGCCAAGGCGGGCGGAACCTCCGGCGTGCTGTGGGGCGCCGCGCTCACAGCGGCCGGCCGCCGGCTCGGAGATTCCGGGGCCCCCGGAGACGTCGACGTCCTCGCGGCGCTGGAGGCAGGCCGCGATGCCCTGATCTCGTTGGGCAACGCCCAGCGAGGCGACAAGACGATGCTGGATGCGCTGATTCCATTCGTGGCGGCCGTGCAATCCGCGGTAAACAGCGGAATCGACTGGCGTACAGCATGGTTGGCGTCAGTAGAGGTGGCCGAGAAGGCGGCCGCAGAGACCGCCGAGCTGCGGCCGAAGGTGGGCCGGGCCCGCCCGCTGGCCGAACGCAGCATCGGAACCCCCGATGCCGGGGCGATATCCCTGGCGATGTGTGTCCACACTGTCGCCGACCTGATCGAGGAGCACCGATGAGCCACCCGAGTCTGCGCATCGTCGTCGGGTGTGACGACGCCGGGTTGCAGTACAAGGACACCCTGCGGGCCGACCTGGAGGCCGACGAGCGCGTCGCCTCGGTCGTCGACGTCGGGGTCGGCGCCGACGAGCACACCGCCTATCCGCACGTCGCGGTCGCCGCGGCCCGGATGGTAGCCGAAGGTAGGGCCGACCGGGCGCTGCTGGTCTGCGGCACCGGGCTCGGGGTGGCGATCAGCGCCAACAAGGTCCCGGGCATCCGTGCGGTGACCGCCCACGACAGTTTCTCCGTCGAGCGGTCGGTGTTGTCCAACAACGCCCAGGTGCTGTGCTTCGGCCAGCGGGTCATCGGTATCGAGTTGGCCCGCCGCCTGACCCGGGAATGGCTGGGCTACACCTTCGATCCCTCCTCGGCGTCGGCGGACAAGGTCTCGGCGATCTGTGGGTACGAACCGCAGCACGCCTAGCCCGGAATGCCGTTTCGGCGGGCGCGGCAGCCGATCATGGTGTGTAGTCAACAATCGTGATTCCGCTGCGTTGGAAATACGTCGAGACCCGCACCGACGACGACTTCGTCGTCGCCCCCGGAGAACGGCTCGATTGGGCCAGCACCATCGGCATCGGTGCCCAGCACGTGGTGGCCATGTTCGGCGCCACGTTCCTGGTTCCGGTGCTCACGGGCTTTCCGCCGGCCACCACTCTGCTGTTCTCCGGTGTCGGGACAATCTTGTTCCTGCTCATCACGGGCAACCGGTTGCCGAGCTATCTGGGGTCGAGTTTCTCGGTGATCGCCCCGGTGACGGCAGCGGTGGCCGCCCACGGAACCGGAAGTGCGCTGGGCGGTTTGATCGCCGTCGGAGTGTTGTTGATCCTCATCGGCGCCGTGGTGCACCTGATCGGAACCCGGTGGATCGACCTGACCCTGCCGCCGGTGGTCACCGGGGCGATCGTCGCGCTGATCGGCTTCAACCTGGCCCCCGCAGCCAAGGCCAATTTCGAGAAGGGCCCGCTGGTCGGGTTGGTGACACTGGTATTGCTGGTCGGCACGCTGGCCTTCTTCAAGGGGTTGATCGGCAGGCTGGCGATCTTCGGCGCGGTCGTGATCGGGTATCTGCTGGCGCTGGCACTCGGTGACGTGGACACCACGGCGATCGCGGCGGCGCCGTGGCTGGGACTGCCCGAGTTCCACACCCCCACGTTCAGTCTGGCGGTGCTACCGCTGTTCTTGCCCGCGGTGATCGCACTGGTGGCCGAGAACATCGGGCACGTCAAGTCGGTGGGACAGATGACGGGCACCGACCTCGATCCGATGATCGGCCGGGCACTGGCCGCCGACGGGGTGGCCACCGTGCTGGCCGGCGCCGGCGGCGGTTCGGCCACCACCACCTACGCCGAGAACATCGGGGTGATGGCGGCCACCCGGGTCTACTCAACCGCGGCGTACTGGGTGGCCGCGGCGGTGGCCATCGCATTGTCGTTGTGCCCCAAGGTCGGAGCGGCGATCTCGGCCATCCCGCCGGGTGTACTGGGCGGCGCGACCATTGTGCTCTACGGCCTGGTCGGCATCCTGGGCGTACGGATCTGGCTGACCAATCACGTGGACTTCTCCAAGCCCGTCAACCAGATGACCGCGGCCATCCCGCTGATCATCGGAATCGCCGATTTCACCTGGCAACTGGGTTCGCTGACGTTCACCGGGATCGCGCTGGGCTCCATCGCCGCGCTGCTGGTGTTCCACGGCATGCGGTTGCTGGAGTACCTCGGTGACCTGGCGCGGCCTACTCCCCCAAAGCATTCACCACCCGAGCAAACACCGACGGCAGCGCCGCCGACGCCGGGGTGATGCAAGCCCGCACCGGACCAAAACCACTGCCGTGCAACAGGGCTGCGGTCAGCAAGCGATAGCGGCGCGTCAACGCGCGCCACTGCCGGTCGTAGTCACCCGGGGCGTCCGCCCGCACACATCCGACCAGAAGTTCGGCCGCACCGAAGGCCAGGCCCAGCCCCTCCCCGGTCAGCGCATCCACGTAGCCTGCCGCGTCACCGACCAACAGCACCCGCCCCGCACTGCGGTTGCGGACTTTCTGCCGTAGCGGCCCGGCGGCCCGGTCCTGGCCGTGTTCAAGGCCGTCGATCCGCTCGACCAGCATCGGGAACGCCGCCAGGTGCTGATCGAAGCCGCCGCGCTCCGACGTCAGGATGGCTATCCCGACACAGTTCTCGCCGACCGGCGTCACATACGCCTCGGTGTCGGGTCCCCAGTAGACCTCGACGCAATCCGACCACGGGGCGATCTGGATGTGACGGCGAATTCCCCAACGGCGTCGCCTGCCCTCACCGCCGCTGAGCCCGAGCGAGCGGCGGATCGGCGAATGCAGACCGTCGGCGGCCGCCAGGTAGCGGGCCTGAAAACCGGCCGCGCTCACCGATATCGAGTCCTGGGTCACCGGGCCCACCTCACCGTGGACCACCCGAACCCCGGCCGCCGACGCCGCCTCCGACAGCGCGGCATGGAGCTCCGTGCGGCGCACTCCGCGGCCTGCCCCGTCGCGGAACCTGGCCTCGGCGGTGCGGCGCCCGTCGAGGTAACGAATGCCGAAAAAGGCCCTGCAATTCCCTCCCTCGATGTCCGCGCCCAGACGCTGCAGCTGCCGGACCGAGTGCGGCATCAGGCCCTCACCACAGGCCTTGTCGATCGGGCCCTGGCGACGTTCCACCACCACGACCTCCAGCCCGGCGCGGGCGGCGTGCACCGCGGTGGCCAGTCCGGCCGGGCCGCCACCTGCCACGAGCAGATCGATCATGTCAAGCCTTGCAACGCTTCATTTTCCACACGGATCCGGGTTCGCAGCAGGGCAGCGTTGGCCACGGTGAACACCAGAGCGGTGATCCATGCGCCGCCGGCCAGCGGCAACGCGGCCCCCTCGGTGACCACTGCCACGTAATTCGGGTGCGGCAGCACCCGGTACGGTCCGTCGACGATGCGCGGGGCGCCCGGCACCACCACGACCCTGGTGTTCCACTGCCTGCCCAGCGTGGTGATGCACCACCAGCGCAGCGCCTGGGCAGCGAGCACGACCACCGCCATCATCCGGCCGAGGATGGGCGATGGCCGGCGCCGACGTGCCTCCACCACCGCACCCACCAGCAGCGCGCTGTGCAGCGCCACCATCACCGGATAGTGACTCGCCCCGAATTCCTTGCCGCCCGAAGCGATGCTCCACTTCAGGTTGCGTTTGGACACCACCAGCTCCAGGAGCCGCTCAGCGGCAACAAGAACGATCAGCGCGGTGAATCTCTTGGCCGTCATCAGCGCCAGCGCAGCAGGACGAGTTCGGAACAGAACCCCGGACCCATGGCCATCATCACCCCGGGCGTATCCGACTCCGGCCGTTTGCGGATGGTGTCGCGCAAGACGTGCAGCACCGAGGACGATGACAAGTTGCCGACGTCGGCCAGCGACTGCCAGGTGAGATCCAGTGCGTCCTCAGGTAATCCGAGGGTTTCGATGATGGCCTCGATCACCTTGGGCCCACCCGGATGGCTGACCCAGGCGGACACATCGTCGACGGAGAGGCCGTGCCCACCGAGAAATCCGGTGACGTCATCGCCCAGGTAGCGCCCGACGAAGCCCGGAACCTCGGCGCTGAGCACGATCTCGAAGCCGTCGGAACCTATATCCCAGCCCATGGCGTGCAACGAATCCGGATACAGATGACTGCGTGAGTCCAGCACATCGGGTCCGGTGGGGTTGAGCTGACGGGCCCGTTCCTCGCCGACCGCAACCACCGCCGCGGCACCGTCACCGAACAGTGCACCGGCCACCAGCGTCGGCATGGAGGGATTGTGTTTGCGGGTCAGCGAACACAATTCCACCGACACCAGGACCGCCACCGTGTCGGGCGCACCGCGCAGATAGTCGTTGAGGCGGGCGATGCCGGCGGCGCCGGCCACACAACCCAGACCGAAGATCGGGATGCGGCGCACGTCCGGCCGCAGGCCGAGGCGCCCGGCGATCCGGGCGTCCAGCGACGGAACCGCGGCGCCGGTGACGGTGGTGGTGACGATCAGGTCCACATCCTGCGGACGCAGACCCGCATCATCGAGCGCACCGGACAGTGCGGCGCAGCCCAGTTCTGTTGCGTGCTCGATGAACAGGCTGTTGCTCTTACCGAAATCGTCGAGCTGGGCATATTCCTCGAGCGGGAGAACCAGATACCTGCTGTTCACTTTCGCGCTCTTGTGCAGCGCCCGCACCACCTCCTCGGACTCGGCGTATCCGGGCAGGTCCAGCAGGGTGGTGGTGACCTCCTCCTGGGTATATCGATGCGGCGGCAGTACCGCATGGACGCCGGCAATGGAGCTGTGGCTGGGCATTCTCGCGACGTTAATTCCCATACCCGTACAACGGGGGCCTACCCCTGACGGTTCAACCGCGGTGCCTCTTGTCCCGTGCCGGCACACCGTTGAGGCCCTCGATCGACTGGGCGTAGGTGCCAACGGTGAACGCGATCGCCGATCCCATGATCCCGAGCGCACGCGCATCGATGTTGTCGATGGTGTCACGTGCGGTGTGATAGTTCGGATCGAAGGCCACCCCGGTTCGTCCGCCCCACAGTCGGGCCTGAACCTTGCTCTTGCGCTGCGACGATCCGGTGGTGGCACCTCCGATCGGCACCCCGGCCTGCAGGAGTGGATGGTAGTCGGTGTTGATGCCGATCGGCATGTCCGCGGGCCGCACCCCGGCGAGGTTGAGGTAGCCGGCCATGGTCCGTTCGATGCCGGCCGAACCCTCGGGTATCGGTTTGGGGTCTCCTGCCTGGCCGGACTGGTCGCCGTCGTAGGTGAAGAACCCGGCGTTGGGTGAGCCGACCATGTCGAAGTTCAGGTACAGCGCGAGATCGTCGAGTTGGTCCAGCGGCAGGCTGCGCACGTACTGCGTCGACCCTTCCAGCCCCATCTCCTCGGCACCCCAGAACGCGAACCGCACTGCATTCGTCGCCTTCGGCGAACTACCGAGCTGCAGCGCGGTTTCCAATACGGCTGCCACGCCGGACCCGTTGTCGTTGATGCCGGGGCCACCACCCACACTGTCCAGGTGCGCGCCGACGAGCACCACATCCGAGGTCGAACCGGTCTTCGTCTGCGCAGTCACGCTGCGGGATTTGACCATCTCGGCTTTGCCGTCGAGGGTCAGCCGAACCGGGGCGCTGGTGCCGAGCAGCGCCGCATCTGCAGTCTCGTCGATGACGCCGACCGGCACGGTGAGTTGGCGGTAGTAGCCGGTGCTGAACAACCCACCCGGAGCGGGCTGCCGCCCACGGTTGACCACAAGCAACCCGACCGCGCCCTTGGCCAACGCGGTGTTCTGTTTGACCACAACGGAACACCCGGTCTCGTCGACAACCGCAATGGCACCGGAGATATTCACCGAGCCGTAGTCGGAGGCCGCGCACCCGGAGGGCTTGGCCGGCCGCAACGTGGGCGCGTTGAGCCCGCCCGGTGCCGTCATCACCAGCATCGACGCCTGATCCACTTCGTAACTGCGCCCGGAAACGTTCAGCGAGGGGTTCCCTCCGCGCATCGAGCCCATCCGCTCGAACTCGGGTGTCTGCACGTCGAAACCCTTGTCCCGCAGCAGTTGTGCCACATAGTCGACGCTGGCGTCGTATCGGGAACTGCCGACCGCCCGGTTGCCGTCATGGCTGTCGGCGATCTCCTGGAACTTGCGCAGGTGGGTGAACATGGCGTCGACGGTGATCTTGCCTGCCAGATCCTGGGGCTCGACAGCCGACTGCGCCGAGCAGCCCGCCAGTGCGGCACCGAGCAATATTGCAGCGAGTCGACGCGCCGTCACTGCGGGGTGATCTGGTGGCGCGTACGGTCTGCGCGGACCGGTAAACCGTTGCGACCCCGCTGATCTTGGGCATATAGCCCGACAGCAAATGCAACTCCCTCGCCATGTATCTGCAACGCATCCCGGTTCACGTGGTCAAGGGTATCGGTGTTCTTGTGATAGTTCGGGTCGAATGGTTCATCCGCCTGGCCGGCCCACAATTTCGCCTCTTCGGCGGTCATCTTGTCCTCGGCGCCCGAGAACAACCCCCCGGCGGGAACCCCGGCCATGGTGAACCCGTCGTAGTCGGACCGACCGTCAAAACTGGTGTCACGCGGCGTCTTTCCCGCTTCTTTCAGATAGGCCGCCAGGGTCCGCTCGATTCCCGCCGAGCCCTCGGGAACACGCGGACGCCCCTGTTCGTCCAGCGGTGCGGACTGGTCGCCGTCGTAGGTGAAGAAGCCCGCGTTGGGCGAGCCGAGCATGTCGAAGTTCAGGTACATGGCAATGTCCTTGAGCCCTTCGTCATCCAGGGACTCGACATAGTTGGTCGAGCCGAGCAAACCTTCCTCCTCGGCGCCCCAGAAGCCGAATCGCACGGCGTTGGCCACCTCCGGCGAATCACCCAGCTGCAGAGCAGTTTCCAGGACGGCGGCGACCCCGGAGCCGTTGTCGTTGATGCCGGGGCCCTCGGGAACGCTGTCGAGGTGTGCCCCGACCATGACCACGTCCGAGGTCGACCCGGTCTTCGTCTGGGCGACGACATTGCGGGTGTGCTCGACGCGCACCCCGGCCACGAGCTTGAGCGTGGCGGGGCCGGGCGCGTTGCGTAAACGGGTGCCCTCGTCCTTCGTCACACTGACCACCGGAATCTTGACATCGGTGTTGCGGCCCAGCGTGCCGCCCATCTTCTCTTCGTTGTCGGTGTTGACGACGATCATCGCCACAGCACCGCGCTCGGCGGCCGCGGACTGCTTGTCCGCGAAGGGGCAGGAGCCACGGTCGACCAGGACCACGGCGCCGGCGACGGGCAGTCCGTCATAGTCGGCGGCCTGGCACCCCGGCGTGTCCTCCACCTTCGCGGGGACCAGCGGCCCGGACACCCCTTCCTGGGCGGTGCCGATGGTGAACCCCAGCGGCTTGGCGGTGACCGGCTGACCACCGACGGTCACCTGCGGATCCTCGGCGAACGGGAGTTTCACCTCGAACTCCGGGGTCTGGACGTCAAATCCCTTATCGCGCAGCGCACCGGCGACGTAATCGACACTCGCGTCGTACCCCGCGGTGCCCAGCGCGCGGTTGCCGTCGTGCGCATTGGCTATCTCCTGCAGCTTGCCCAGATGCCCCATCATCGCGTCGGTCGACACCTGCGCACGCAACTCGTCGGCGTACAGCACCGCCGACGATGAGGACTCCCGGGACGCCTGCCCGTCGGTCTGCAGTTCGGTCTTTGCATCACAGCCGGCCAGCCCCACGGTCAGCGCCAGTGCGCCGAGAACCGCCCCCGTCGAAGTACGTCGCATTGGACCCACGGTAGCCGCTGCCTCGAATTGCCCGACCGATAAATCAGTTGCCTGGCGATTTGCTGTGATGGCATGGTGTTCCACGGCGCCGACAGGGAAGCAGGCCGCGCGGGGTACCGCAACGTTTCTGCGTGTTGCCGGCGGCGTCATGGCACAGGTAAAGGGCCTGAGGTTCGAATCCTCTCTTGCAACCCCGATACCGTCGCCGGAATCGCGCACTCGGGGGCCTTGCGGCCCGCACCCGCCGGTACGGGGGTGCGACGCCCCGCCCGCGGTTGCGTCCGGTGGCGGTATCCCTTTGCCACACAGACACATACACCGGAAGGAGGACACGATATGGGCATCTTCACGTTCAACCGAATCACCGTTTCTGCAGGCCAGTGCGCACTGGAGTACCGCGACGGCACGCTGGGTCGTGTCCTGCCCCCGGGGCGCCACCGCATTGATGTGGCGGCCTCGGTGGTGCGTGTCGAGATGCGTGAGCAGGTGCTCACGCTGGCGCCGCAGGAGGTGCTGACCTCGGATGCGGTGACGCTGCGGATCACCGTCGCGCTGCAGTTCAAGGTCAGCGACGCGGTGGCCTACGTGGAGGCGGCGGCCGATCCGATGGCCGCGGTGTACCTCGCCGCGCAGATCGCCCTGCGCGACCTCGTCGCCGCAGTGACCGCCGACGAGGTGATGCAGCGGGGCAACCGCATCGATGCTGCGGCGATCGCTGCGGCAGCGCGGACGGCCGGTGCCCGCACCGGGGTCGAGGTGATCGAGGCGTTCGTGAAGGACGTGATCATCCCGGCCGAGATCCGGGCCGCGGCCATGCAGCTGGTGACGGCCAAGGCCACCGGGGCGGCCAAGCTGGAAGCGGCCCGCGCCGAGACCGCGGCACTGCGCGCGCTGGCCAATGCCGGCAAGCTGCTGGATGCCCACCCGGCCCTGGCTCAGCTGCAGCTGATCCAGCGCGTGCCGTACGGGTCGAAGGTGGTACTGGCCCTCGGCACGGCCGAAGCGGCTGGTTCGACGGAGGTGGCGTCTGACCCGGAGTAATTCCGGGTCAGGCGTCACGCCTGTTCAGCACGACCGCGGCGGCGACAAACGCCACCGCGACCCACACCATGAAGTACACCAGCGAGCCCAGCTCACCCCACGGCATGACATACGTCGGGAACAGCCAGTCCACGTGCAGGAACGTGAACATGTTGGCGAACGGCAACCAGGGACCTGTCTGCGGGCCGGAGTTCGGCATGTTGCCGAGCAGAGGCTCGGCCACCAGCGGCCACAGCAGCAGGACCGCCACCGCGCCCGCAGCGAATCGCACCAGCGCCCCGACCGCCACCCCGAGCACCGCGGCCAGCGCGGCGTACAACGCGAACCCGCCGGCCACCCGCCACGTCGCCGGGTTGGCCATCGACAGCTGCGGACCGACCACCGGGTCGGCGACCATCCGGGCCACCAACACCGAGGCCAGCACCATCACCACCGCGCACACCGAGGAGAACGCCGCGCACACCACCGCTTTCGCGGTGAGCACCTGCGTTCGGTTCGGGGTGGCCAACAAGGTCGTGCGGATCAGGCCGCTGCGGTACTCGCCGGTCATCGTCATCGAGGACAGGACCATGAGCACGGGAACCCCGAACACCGCGACACCCAACGCGGCCTTGGACGGGGACAGCGCGGAATAGTGGTCCGCCGTCATGCCCTGCATGGCGGCCAGGCCGAGGCTGAGCACCGCGACACCGACCGTCGACCACAGCGGGGAGCGGGTGGTGGACAGCTTGATGCGCTCGGCGTCGAGTGCGGCCAGTGCGCTCATCGTTCTTCTCGGTTCTTCGCGCGAGCGCTCATCACAACACCAGCCCGGTAATCGACGGCATCATCGGTGAGTTTCAGATACGCCTCCTCCAGCGAGGCCTGCCGCTGGCTCAACTCGTGCAGGGTGATCGCGTTGCGCGCGGCCAGGTCGCCGATCACCTCGATCGCCGCGCCGTGCACCGCCAGCGCGTCGCCGTCGGCGGCGGCCTCCACCTCGAACCCGGCATCGGTGAGAACCTCACGCAGTGTCTCGAGTTGTGGGGTGCGGACCCGCACGGCATCGGCGGACGTGCCGCTGACGAACTCGCTCACCGTCGTCGAGGCGATCAGCTTGCCCTGCCCGATCACCACCAACCGATCTGCGGTGTTGGACATCTCGGCCAGCAGATGGCTGGACACGAACACTGTGCGGCCCTCGGCGGCGAGGCTGCGCATCAGGGTGCGCACCCAGTGGATGCCCTCGGGATCCAGGCCGTTGACCGGTTCGTCGAACAGCAGCACCGGCGGATCGCCGAGCAGCGCGGCGGCGATCCCCAACCGCTGGCTCATGCCCAACGACAGCGCCCCGGCATTGCGTTCTCCTGCCGCCGTCAGCCCGACCGTCTCGAGCACCTCGTCCACCCGGGTCGCCGGAATCCGGTTGGCCGCGGCGATCCAGCGCAGGTGGTTGCGGGCGGAGCGGTTCGGATGGGCCTGCCGCGCGTCGAGCAGGGCGCCGACCGTGCGCAGCGGGTCACGTAGCTCCCGATAGTGCTTGCCGTCGATGGTCGCGTTCCCGGCACTGGGATGGTCCAGTCCGAGGATCAGCCGCATCGTGGTGGTCTTGCCTGCGCCGTTGGGCCCGAGGAAGCCGGTGACCACGCCCGGCTCGACGGTGCACGTCAGATCGTCGACAGCGCGGTGGGTGCCGTAGAGCTTTGTCAGCCCGGTCAGTTCGATCATCACCGCCATCATTGCAGGCGGTGTCGTTCTGACTGCTCAGGTTCAGATCAGCTGAACATTCCCGTCACATCGGACTCGGTGGTGTTGAGCGTGTCGATGCCCGCGTGAACCGCGGCGCACAGCTGGTCCAGCGCCTGAGCCTCTTCGTCGGCTTCCTTGTTCCACTCGCTGTACTGCTGATTGAACTGTTCCGAGGCCGTGCCACTCCACATCCCGCCGATGTCGGCCATCAGCGAGGTCTCTTCCTCGAGGATCTGTTTGACCTTGGCGGCCTCGGCATCCAGCTCGGCGGCCAGCTGCCGCGTCCGTTCGAACTGGACGCTGATATCGGTGCTCATTCGGAAACCTTCTGTTTCAAATGTTCATGGACTGGGCCAGCGAACCCGCCGCGTCACTGTCGGTCCCCTCGTATGCCGCGATCGCCTCGCTGAGGAGGTGCGACATGTCGAGCTCTTCCCGACGGACGTCCGATGCCTGCGTGAGGTAATTCGAGAGTGCGGTCTGGACCGCTGAGCCCGACGTTCCCGCCCATGCTGTGGCGAGCTCACCTGCGATCTCGGCGACGCGGCGCTCGTGCTGGGCGCGTTCGGCGGCGAATTTCGACAGTTGGGCAGACTTCTTCCGAAGCTCGTCACCATTCAACCCCAGGGCCATGGCACCTCCCTCAATGCAAGCCAGAACTTCTTCAAAGATTGTTACACGCCGCCATCAGCCCCGATGTCACGAATTCAGGCGCCGGCGCCGGCCTGCGCCACCACCAGATCGGCAACCGCCCGCATGCCCGCGGCGTTGGGATGCAGCGGCGCCGGCCGGCATGGCCAGGGCAAACCGGGCCGCGTCGTCCATGGCCGGGCCGACCAGGCATGGTGCGCCACGCTGGCCTGCGCAGCGCGAACCCATCCGCAGTCTGTCTGCGCGGCCGCCTCTCCGGTGAGTCGTTCCAGGGTGGCCGCGATGTGCCGTCCGAGCGCGACGTCGGCCTCCGACAGGGGCGGCGACACGACGCCTTCTGGCGGCAGCAGAGTCAGGTAGTCCACGAACAGCACCCGTGCCAGCGGAGCGCGCCGCCGGATCTCACGTCCCACGGTCACCAGTGCAGCTGCCACGTCGGTCAGCGCCGCCGCCCGTGCGTCGGGGTCGAGCAGGTCACGCAACCGCGAACCCAGCAGCGGCAGGGACCGGGTGAACCGAGGCAGGGCGGCGGCCATCAGCTGGGGCACGTAGCCGGCGTCGTTGCCACCGATCGTGACGGTGACGAGAGCCTCGGACCCGTCGAGCGCATCGATCTGCGGTGGCGCACCGTTCTGACGATCCCGCAGTATGTGCGCGGTGGTGGCCCCGGAGTAGGTCACATCTACCAGATCGAGCCCGAGCTGGGCGGCCACCAGATGCGGGTAATTGCGGGCCGAGCGGCTCGCCTGCCACGGCGCGCCGGCAGCCGACGGCTTGATCCCGGGCCCGGCCGCCATCGAACTGCCCAGGGCCACATAGCGTTTACCGTGCACGTCGAATCACAATGCCGGGCTCGACGCCTGCGCCCAGAACCGCTTCGGAATCCGGCCCGCCTGGCGTGCCAGATATCCGGCGGTGACGGCCGCCGACATCGCCGCAGCCATGGTGGGTGGATCGGATGCCCGGGTGACGGCGGTGGCCAACAGCACTGCATCGCAGCCCAATTCCATCGCCAGCGCGGCATCCGACGCCGTGCCGATCCCGGCGTCCAGCACCACCGGCACCCCGGCCTGCTCGACGATCATCTCGATGTTGTGCGGGTTGGAGATGCCCAGGCCTGTTCCGATCGGCGAGCCCAGCGGCATGACCGCGGCGCACCCGGTGTCCTCCAGCCGGCGGGCCAGCACCGGGTCGTCGTTGGTGTAGGGCAGCACGATGAACCCGTCATCGACCAATTGTTCTGCCGCCTTGACCAATTCGATGGCATCGGGCAACAGTGTGCGGTCGTCGGCGATGACTTCGAGTTTGACCAGATCGGTGCCCAGCGCCTCGCGGGCCAACTGCGCGGTGAGCACGGCCTCGGCCGCGCCGCGACAGCCCGCGGTGTTGGGCAGCGCCGCGATACCGAGCCGGTTGAGCAGATCGAGCACTCCGGTGCCGGCCTCGGCGTCCACCCGTCGCATCGCCACGGTCGTCAACTCTGTCCCCGAGGCGACCAATGCCTCTTCCAGCACAGCCAGATTCGGTGCACCGCCGGTGCCCATGATCAGCCGGGAGCCGAACTCCCGGCCGCCGATGACGAGTTTTGAATCAGCCACCCTGCACCGCCGTCACGACCTCCACCCGGGCGCCGTCGGCCAGCGTCCGGTCCCATTCCGACCGGGGCAGCACTGTCCAGTCCAGAGCGACGGCGATGCCCTTGTCCGGAAAGCCGCGAGTCTCCAGGAGTCCCTCGACGGTGGTCTGGTCGTCCACCTCCAGGGCCTCGTTGTTGACCGTGATGGTGATCATTTCGCTCCCACACTCATCTCGAGCTCAGCCGCGACCCGCTCAGCGGTCCACGGTGCCAACAGAAATCCGTTGCGGCCGTGCCCGACGGCCACCAGGGTCCGCTCGTCGACCCGCTCGACGATGGGCAGCCCGTCGGGCGTCATCGGCCGCAGTCCGGCCGCAGTCTCGGCCAGCTCGTACTCGCCCAGTGCGGGCATCACCGCGCAGGCGTCCTCGAGCAGGTCGCGCACCCCGCTGACCACCGGCGCGGTGTCGCGCCCGTGCTCGTACTGGGTGGCGCCGACCACCACGCCGTCGGCACGCGGCACGAGGTACACCGGCCGGCCGTGCACACGGGCCCGGATCACCCGCTGCGGCACCGGCATACAGCCCTTACGCCACCGCAGCCGCAGCACCTCGCCCTTGACCGGGCGCACCGGCAGGCCCGGCCACAGCTTCGGGGAGTCGATCCCGTTGGCGATCACCCGCACGTCCGCCTCGATTTCGGACAGGTCCGCGACCGGCCCGGCCCACCGCACCGCCAGTCGTTCGCAGTGCGCGGCCAGCCCGTCGACCACGGCGCGGTTGTCCACGGCGAGTTCGGTGGTGGCCCGGAACCCGTGCCGGATGCCTTGGGCTAGTAGGGGTTCCACGTCACGCGCGGCCGTGGTCAGCTCGACCGGCTGTCCTTGGGCAGACAGCCATTCGGCGACGGTACGCAGATCGGCCACGTCGGCCCGGTCGACGGCGACCACCAGCGACTCGCGGGCGGTGACCACCTCGGGCGCCAGCCCGTCGAGAAACCCCGAGTGCCACAGCTTCAGCGATTCCAGGCCGATCTGCAGGATCTGCTCTTCGCCCGGCCAGCCTTCGCTGTGCGGGGCCAGCATGCCGCCGGCCACCCATGAGGCACCACGTTCGGTGGTGCAGTGCAGCCGCACGGTCCAGCCGTCCAGCGCAGCCCGGCGTGCGACAGACAGCCCGATGACACCGCCGCCGATGACGGCGAGTGTTCGCGCCATATCCGCTCCCTTCGCCGGCATGACCCGGATCAGGTGTGACGGTCAGGGCCGGTCCGTGTGCCCACTCTCAGCCCCTCGTCCCAGGGACTCCCGTATTGATTGCCAGTCCAGGGTACTCGGGCGGTACCCGCTACCGTCGCGGTGTGGAATCACCCGCCGACCGTTTGCAGCGCGCCACCCTCTACCTGTGCACCGACGCCCGTCGGGAGCGCGGTGACCTGGCCGAATTCGCCGACGCGGCGCTGGCCGGCGGGGTGGATCTGATCCAGCTACGTGACAAGGGCTCAGCCGGGGAGAAGCGGCTCGGCCCACTGGAGGCCCGGCAGGAACTCGAGGCGCTGGAGATCCTGGCCGGGGCCGCCCGCCGCCACGGTGCACTGCTCGCGGTCAACGAC
Source organism: Mycobacterium sp. IDUB_9 (assembly GCF_055419505.1). NCBI lineage: Bacteria > Bacillati > Actinomycetota > Actinomycetes > Mycobacteriales > Mycobacteriaceae > Mycobacterium > Mycobacterium sp. IDUB_9. The sequence continues at coordinate 236,253 of NZ_JBVAXU010000001.1, forward strand.
CGCGCCGACATCGCGCTGGCGGCCGGAGCCGACGTGCTCCACCTGGGCCAGGACGATCTGCCGTTGGACGTTGCGCGCGGCATCATCGGCGATCGTCGGGTGATCGGTCGCTCCACGCATGACGCCGCGCAGGCCGCGGCGGCCGTCACCGAAGCAGTGGACTACTTCTGTGTCGGCCCGTGCTGGCCCACCCCGACCAAGCCGGGCCGAACCGCGCCGGGACTGGACCTGGTGCGCTCGACGGCGGCGCTGAACCCGGCCAAGCCGTGGTTCGCGATCGGCGGGATCGATCAGCAACGGCTGCCCGAGGTGCTGGCTGCCGGGGCCCGGCGCATCGTGGTGGTCCGCGCGATCACCGCGGCCGAAGATCCGCGGGCCGCAGCCTCCGAACTCAAGGCAATGATCAGCGCGGCGGGTTGAGTTCGAGCGGCAGGGACGCCGTCACCGCCCGAAGCTGCTCCCAACTGGCGGCGAACCCGGGATGCAGCGGCAACTCGGCGACCTCGTCCTCGGCCACCCAGCGCAACTCCGAGCTCTCCCGGTTCGGAATGGTCTCCAGCGGTGCGGGCACATCGGCGATCACCGTGGTGTAGCTCCAGTGCGTGCCGCCGGTGCCGGCCACCTCGGCCGTCACCACCGTGGTCCGCACGGTGAGCTGCTCGGCGGTCACCCCGGCTTCCTCGTTGGCCTCCCGGACCGCGGCCTGCTCGGCGGTCTCGTGACTGTCGCGGGCACCTCCGGGCAAGGCCCAGGTTCCGCCCTGATGACTCCACGGGGCGCGGTGTTGCAGCAGCACGGCCGCCGATCCACCCGGCCACGGCGCGCGCAGCAACAGGCCGGCCGCACCGTGACGCCCCCAGTAACGGGCGCCGTTGTCGGAGAACACCCAGCCGTCACCGTCGCCTCGCACCCGTACAGAATAGGGAACGTCGCCAGTTTCGGTGGGGCCCAATTTCTCCGCGAGCCTAAGCGCAGCCCTCTTAGAATTTTTTTATAGTGTGGGGACAGCCCGTTTGCACCGAAACTAAATGAGGTCCGCGCACAGGTGACTGTGGAGTTGGCACATCCCTCGACCGAACCGCTCGCGTCCCGGTCGCCGACCACTCCTGCGCACCCGCGGTGGTGGTTCCTGTGGACCACCCCCGGACGCATCCTGACGATCGGACTGGTGCTGTCGGCACTCGTGATCGCCAGCGCGTTCGCCACATCCACCACGATCAACGACCGCCAGCAGGCGCTCACCACGGTGCTCGATCACACCGAGCCCCTGGCATTCGCGGCCGGCCAGCTCTACACCACGCTGTCGGTGGCCGACGCCGCCGCGGCCACGGCCTTCATCGCCGGGGCCGAGCCCCGCGACGTGCGGCAGCGCTACGAGCAGGCCATCACCGACGCCTCGGTTGCGGTGACCCGGGCTTCGAGCGGGTTGACCGACGAAGAGCTGGTGCAGCTGCTCGGCCGGATCAATGCCCGGCTGGCCGTCTACACCGGCCTGGTGGAGACCGCGCGGACCAACAACCGGGCCGGCAACCCGGTCGGCTCGTCATACCTGTCGGAAGCCTCGGCACTGATGCAGTCCCAGATCCTGCCCGACGCGCAACGCCTGTACGAGGAGACCTCCGCACGGGTGGATGCCGAGACGACGGCCTCCACCCGGATCCCCGCCGCGGTGATGTTGGTGGTGCTGGCGACGTTGATGTTCGGCGCGTTCGCCAACCGCTGGTTGGCACGACGCACCCGGCGCCGGGTCAACATCGGTTTCGTGGCCGGCGGGATGGCCGTGCTGATCATGCTGATCTGGGTGACGACGGCACTGGTGATCTCGACATCGGACAGCCGCAGCGCCAAGGACACCGCCGCCGAATCCCTGAAGACCGTGACCAATCTGGCCATCACCGCCCAGCAGGCCCGGGCTGACGAAACGCTGGCCCTGATCCGGCGTGGCGACGAAAACCTGCGTAAACAGTCCTACTACCAGCGCATCGAGGCCATGCAGCAACAGCTCGCCCAATATCTGGCCCGCGACACCCGCATCGACAAGAGCGATCTGACGGGTGCCGAAGATCTGCTCACCAAATGGCGGGCGGCCGATGACCGGATCAACGCGTATATCGCGGTGGGCAATTACCAGGCCGCGACGCAGGTGGCTCTGGGCACCGGCGAGGACGATTCCACGTCGGCCTTCGACAAACTCGACGATTCGTTGTCCAAGGGCATCGAACAGAGCCGCAGCCAGTTGCGCAACGACATCGCCAATGCCCGCCGGGTGCTGTCCGGCGCGACCGTGGGTGCCGCCCTGCTCAGTGTGGCCGCGGCGCTGGCGGTGGCGCTGGGCCTGTGGCCTCGACTCAGTGAGTACAGATGATGGCAAAACTGCGAAAGATGTTGGCCGCGCTGACCGCAGCCGTGGCGGTGGCCGGATGCGGTCAGAGTGCACCGGCGTTGACCGTGCCGACGATGACCCTGGCCCCGCCCAGCCCGGCCGGCATGCAGGAGCTGGCGCCTCAACCGGTGCGGGTGCCGGAGCCGGAGACCGACGAGTGCAACCGCACCGCCAGCCTGCGACCGTTCACCAACAAGGCCGACGCCGACGCGGCAACGGCCAGGATCCGCGACCGCGGGCGGTTGGTCGTCGGATTGGACATCGGCAGCAATCTGTTCTCGTTCCGCGATCCGATCACCGGTCAGATCAACGGGTTCGACGTCGACATCGCCGGTGAGGTCGCCCGCGACATCTTCGGCACCCCGTCACAGGTCGAATACCGCATCCTGTCCTCGGCCGACCGCATCACCGCACTGCAGAACAATCAGGTCGACATCGTGGTCAAGACCATGACGATCACCTGCGAGCGCCGCAAGCAGGTGAACTTCTCCACGGTGTATCTGATGGCCCACCAACGGATCCTCGCCGCCCGCGATTCCAACATCTCGCAGGCCTCCGACCTCTCGGGCAAGCGAGTCTGCGTGGTGGACGGCACCACCTCACTCAAGCGGATCCAGCAGATCAGCCCGGCACCGATCATCGTCTCGGTCGTCACCTGGGCCGACTGCCTGGTGGCGCTGCAGCAGCGCCAGGCCGACGCGGTCAGCACCGACGATTCGATCCTGGCCGGGCTGGTGGCCCAGGATCCGTATCTGCACATCGTCGGTCCCAGCCTCAACGAGGAGCCCTACGGCATCGGGTTGAACCTGGAGAACACCGGGCTGGTCCGGGTCGTCAACGCGACGCTGGAACGCATCCGCCGCGACGGCACCTGGAACACGTTGTACCGCAAGTGGTTGACCGTACTGGGTCCGGCACCGTCTCCCCCGGTCGCGAGGTATGTCGACTGATGAAGAAACCCGACGACGCTGATTTGCCGGTGCCTCCCGATTCCGACCCCGATACGAGCGGAGGGCCCGGTACGCAGCCGGCGAGCCTGGAAGACCTCGACATGGATTCGCGGTCGACCATGCGGCCGATGGCCACCCAGGCCGTGTTCCGTCCGGAGTTCGGCGACTCCGACGACGGGCCGTACGGCGACACCGAACCGCAGAACCTCGCGACGATCGCGACCCGGACGCTCTCGCCGGCCCGCAGGCTGGGCGGCGGCCTGGTCGAGATCGCGCGGGTGCCCGAGCGCGATCCGTTGACAGCGCTGATGACCAATCCGGTGGTGGCCGAACAGAAGCGGTTCTGCTGGAACTGCGGCAAGCCCGTCGGTCGATCGTCATCCGACGGGCATGCCCTGTCGGAGGGTTGGTGCCCGCACTGCGGCAGCGCGTATTCGTTCCTGCCGCAGCTGTCCCCGGGCGAGATCGTTGCCGACCAATACGAGATCAAGGGCTGTATCGCCCACGGCGGGTTGGGCTGGGTGTATCTGGCCTTCGACCACAACGTGAACGAACGTCCCGTCGTGTTGAAGGGCCTGGTGCATTCCGGTGACGCCGAGGCCCAGGTGATCGCCATGGCCGAACGCCAATTCCTGGCCGAGGTGACGCACCCGGGGATCGTGAAGATCTACAACTTCGTCGAACACGATGACAAGCACGGCAATCCGGTCGGGTACATCGTGATGGAGTACGTCGGCGGGACATCGCTCAAACAGGCCAGGGGAACTCGGCTTCCGGTGGCCGAGGCGATCGGCTACATGCTGGAGATCCTGCCCGCGCTGGGCTATCTGCATTCGATCGGGCTGGCCTACAACGACCTGAAGCCCGAGAACATCATGATCACCGAGGAGCAGCTCAAGCTGATCGACCTCGGAGCCGTATCCAAGCTCAACTCCTACGGATACCTCTACGGCACACCAGGATTCCAGGCTCCCGAGATCGTGCGTACCGGGCCCACGGTGGCCACCGACATCTACAGCGTGGGACGCACGCTGGCCGCGCTCACCCTGAAACTGCGGACCCGGCGGGGTCGTTACGTCGACGGGCTGCCGTCCGAAGATCCGGTACTCGACACCTACGATTCCTTCGGCCGGTTCCTGCGCCGCGCCATCGATCCGGATCCGCGACGCAGGTTCACCAGCGCCGAGGAGATGTCGTCCCAGCTGCTCGGCGTGCTACGCGAGGTGGTGGCCACCGACTCCGGAATTCCCCGCCCCGGCCTGTCGACGGTGTTCAGCCCGTCCCGGTCCACGTTCGGGGTCGATCTGCTGGTGGCACACACCGACGTTTACGTTGACGGGCAGGTCCATTCGGAGAAGCTGACCGCACAGGAGATCGTGCGGGCGCTGCCGGTGCCGCTGGTGGACCGCACCGACGTCGGGGCTCCGCTGCTGGTGGCCAGTGTGCTCAGCCAGCCCGTGCACACCCTGGACCAGCTGCGCGCAGCACGCCACGGCGCGATCGACGCCGAGGGCGTGGACGTGTCCGAATCGGTGGAACTGCCGTTGATGGAGGCACGCGCCCTGCTGGATCTGGGCGATGTCGCCAAGGCCACCCGAAAGCTCGACGAGCTCGCCGTGTGGGCCGGTTGGCGCTGGCGACTGGTCTGGTTCCGCGCCGTGGCCGAGATGCTCTCAGCCGATTACGACTCGGCCACAAAGCATTTCACCGAAGTCCTGGACACGTTGCCCGGGGAGCTGGCCCCCAAACTGGCGTTGGCCGCGACGGCCGAACTGGCCGGCAACGCCGACGAGCTGAAGTTCTACAACACCGTGTGGAGCACCGACAACGGCGTGATCTCGGCCGGCTTCGGGTTCGCCCGCGCCGAGTCTGTTGCCGGGTCGCGGGACAAGGCGGTCCAGACCCTGGACGAAGTTCCACCCACCTCACGACATTTCACCACAGCCCGGCTGACGAGTGCGGTCACCCTGCTGTCGGGGCGGTCCACCGGTGAGATCACCGAGCAGAACATCCGCGATGCGGCGCGGCGGGTGGAGGCGCTGCCCGATTCGGAACCACGGGTGTTGCAGATCCGGGCCCTCGTGTTGGGCACCGCGATGGACTGGCTGGCCGACAACACTGCGAGCAGCAATCACATTCTCGGATTCCCGTTCACCGAACACGGTCTCAAGCTCGGCGTCGAGGCGTCGCTGCGGGCGCTGGCCCGCGTCGCCCCCACCCAGTCGCACCGCTACGCCCTGATCGACCTGGCCAACAGTGTGCGGCCGATGAGCACCTTCTGAATCAGGCCAGGGCCGCGCAGGCCTTCGCGATCGCCAATTCCTCATTGGTCGGCACCACGAGCACCGTCACCGACGAGTCCGGTGTCGAGATCCGCCGGGCCTCGTGCGCTTGCACCTTGTTGAGTTCCTCGTCGATCTCGATCCCCAGTGCGCTGAGTCCGGACAATGCGTCGCGGCGCACCGCGGCGTCGTTCTCCCCGACCCCCGCGGTGAAGCTGATGACATCGGTACGACCCAGCACCGCCAGATATCCTCCGACATACTTGCGTAGCCGGTGGATGTAGACGTCGTACGCCAATTGCGCATTCTCATCACCGGATTCGATGCGCGCGTGTAACTTCCGGAAGTCGTTCTCGCCACCGAGGCCACGTACACCCGACTGGCGGTTGAGCATCGTGTCGATGTCCTGGACGTCCATGTCCGCCGCACGGCGCAGATACAAGATGATGCCGGGGTCGATGTCGCCGCTGCGGGTGCCCATCACCAGGCCCTCCATCGGCGTCAACCCCATCGACGTGTCCACGGGCCGGCCGCCGGTGATAGCGCTGGCCGACGCACCGTTACCCAGGTGCAGCACAATCTGATTCAGCGACTCGTAGGGCCGGTCCAGGAACGTGGCGGCCTGCTCGCTGACGTACTGATGCGAGGTGCCGTGAAAGCCGTACCGCCGGATACCCCAGCGCTCGGCCACCTCACGATCGATGGCATAGGTCGCCGCCGCCGCGGGCAGGTTGTGGAAGAACGCGGTGTCGAAGACCGCCACGTGAGGCAGATCGGGCAACAGCTTGCGGGCTACCTCGATACCGAGGATGGCCGGCGGATTGTGCAGCGGGGCCAGTGGCGACAGCTCTTCGAGCTTGGCGATCAGATCGCCGTCGATCAGGGTGGGCTGGTAGAAGGCCCTGCCACCGTGCACCACCCGGTGCCCCACTGCCACCAGACCCAGGGTGTCGAGGTGCAGACCCTGACCCGCCAGTTCATCGAACGCCGCCCGCAGTGCGGCGTCATGGTCGGGCACCTGCTCCGAGCCGATCTGCTCGATGATGCCGTCGGCCAGGAATTCTCCCGAATCCGGTTTCACCACGGCATATTTCAGTGACGAAGATCCGGAGTTGACCACCAGAACCGTCATGGTTGCCCCTGTGCCTGGATCGCCGTGATCGCCACGGTGTTGACGATGTCCTCCACCAGGGCGCCGCGGGACAGGTCATTGACCGGCTTGTTCAGACCCTGCAGCACCGGGCCGATCGCGATCGCGCCGGCGCTGCGCTGTACCGCCTTGTAGGTGTTGTTGCCGGTGTTGAGGTCGGGGAAGATCAGCACGGTGGCCCGCCCCGCCACCGGCGAGTCGGGCATCTTGGTGGCCGCCACCGACGGCTCCACCGCCGCGTCGTACTGAATCGGCCCCTCCACCAACAGATCCGGTTCGCGTTGACGCACCAGTTCGGTTGCCGCCCGAACCTTGTCGACGTCGGCCCCGGTACCCGAGGTTCCCGTCGAATACGACAGCATGGCGACCCGCGGATCGATGCCGAACTGCGCGGCGGTGCGCGCCGAGGAGACCGCTATGTCCGCAAGTTGCTCCGAGGTCGGGTCCGGCACGATCGCGCAGTCGCCGTAGGCCAGTACCCGGTCGGCGAGACACATCAGGAAGATGCTCGACACCGTCGAGATCCCCGGCGCGGTGCGAATGATCTCGAAGGCCGGCCGCACGGTGTGCGCAGTGGTGTGCGCGGCGCCCGACACCATGCCGTCGACCATTTGGTTATGCACCAGCATCGTGCCGAAATACGAGACGTCGTGGATGATCTCGCGGGCCTGCTCGACAGTCACGCCCTTCTTTCGGCGCAGCTCGGCGTACTGCTCGGCGAACCGGTCGCACAACTCGCTGGTACGCGGGTCCAGCACCACGGCCGCATCGATGTTCACCCCCAGTTCTGCTGCCCGGGAGCGGATCTGACTTTCCTCGCCGAGGATGGTCAGCTCGGCGACCTCATGCTGCAACAACCGGCCCGCGGCCTTGAGGATGCGGTCGTCGGTCCCCTCCGGCAGCACGATGCGCCTGCGGTCGGAGCGGGCCTGGTCGAGCAGTTGGTAGGTGAACATCTGCGGCGTGGTGACCGCGGGAATCGGGATGCTCAGCTGCGCGATCAGATCGTTGACGTCCACGTGCTTGTCCATCAGCGCGAGCGCGGTATCGATCTTGCGCTGCGATTTCGCCGTGACGCGGCCGCGTGCACCTGCGACCCGGCTTGCGGTCTCGAAGGTGCCGTACTTCGTGGCCACGATCGGCAGCCGCAGACCCAACCCCTCGACCAGCGACGCAACAGCGGGATGCAGTTCGAGCCCACCGTTGAGGATGATGCAGGACAGTGACGGAAAGCCCTCTGCGGCATGGGCACTCACCACAGCGAGCACCACATCGGACCGGTCACCCGGCGTCACCACGGCGACACCCTCGGTCAGCCGCTCCAGCACATGCTCAGCCGTCATCCCGGCCACGAGCACGCCCATCGCCTCGCGCGACAGCAGCGCCGGATCCCCGGCGATCACCGTGCCGTCGACCGCCACCTGCAGTTCGGCCACCGACGGGGCGAACAGCAACGGCTCCTCGGGCAGTACATAGGCGGGCGTGCCGAGCGGCTTGAGGGCCTCGGCCACCGCATCCAACTGCGCGGGGTCACACCGGTTGGCGACCACGGCGGCGGCGTGCGCATGCTGATGGTTCAACTCGGCCAGGCACACCTCGGCCACATGAGCGACCTCCTCAGGCGTGCGGTCCGCCGCCTTGACCGCGAGCACGACGGGCGCACCGAGATTGACCGCGATGCGCGCATTCATGCTGAGCTCGCTGGGGGTGGCGACGTCGGTGTAGTCGCTGCCGACGATCAGCACGGCATCACACTGCTCGGCCACGCGGTGGAACCGGTCGACGATATCGGCGATCGCGACGTCGGGATCCTCGTGCACCTGCTGGTAGCTGACCCCGACACATTCGTCGTAGCTCAACCCGGCCGTGGCACTGGCCAGCAACAATTCGAGGATGTAGTCCCGATTCTCGCCGAGGCGTGTGATCGGACGGAACACCCCCACCCTGGGCACCGTCGCAGCAAGTCGATGCAGGATGCCCAGCGCAATCGTCGACTTGCCGGTGTCACCTTCGGGTGAGGCTACGTAGATCGCGGTCGCGATGTCTCCATCCGGCACGGCTCCAGCATTCCCTAGATCAGGGCAGCGCCGCCACCGCCCCCGCAAATTCCGTACAGAACCAGTCCACGTCGCTCATCGAGAACACCAACGGTGGACGCACCTTGAGAACGTTGCCGTGCGTGCCGCACACCGAGATCAGCACCTTGCGGTCGCGCATCGCGTTGACCAGGTCATGGGCGCCGGCGCGGTCAGGGGTCCTCAGGTCGGGGTCGGTGACCATTTCGACGCCCACATACAGCCCAGACCCGCGGATATCCCCGATGCGGGGATTGTCGGCGGCCACCCGGGTGAGGTCGTCGCGCAGGGCCGTGCCGGCCCGCGCCGCGTTGGCCATCAGCCCGTCGTCCTCGATGACGTCGAGGACGGCGGCCGCCGCGGCCATCGACACCGGATTGCCCCCGAAGGTGTTGAAGTACGGCACTTCGCGGGCGAACGCCTCGAGCACGTCGCTGCGGGCGGCCATGGCCGCAACCGGCAACCCGTTGGCCATCGGCTTGCCCATGGTGACCAGGTCGGGCACGACACCGTGCCGGGTGAAGCCCCACATCGACTCCCCGGTGCGGCCGAAACCGGGCTGCACCTCGTCGGCGAGGAACACCCCGCCGGCCGCACGGACCGCCGCCACCGCCGGCGCCAGCACCGAGGGGTCCGGGTAGATGCCGTCGGACGAGAAGAAGGTGTCCACGATCAGGCAGCTCAGCCCGACACCGGCCGCCTTCAGCTCGGCGATCGCGGTTTCCACATCGGCCAGGAACCGGCCTGCCACATCGGCACCCGAGCGGTAGCTGTCCGGTGCGGCCACGGCGCGTACATGCGAACCGATGGTGGTGGCACCACCGATCGACGGTGAAATCGCCGTCACCGCTTCGGTATTGCCGTGGTAGGCGTCGCGGGTGACGATCACGCCGCGTGCCCCGGTGTACCGCTGAGCCACCCGCAGGGCCAGGTCGTTGGCCTCCGAACCGGTGCAGGCGTACATCACCTGGTCGACTTCACCCGGGAGTGTGGCCAGCAGCCGCTGCGAGTACTGCACGATGCCGTCGTGCAGGTAGCGGGTATGGGTGTTGAGTGTCTCGGCCTGGCGGGTGATGGCTGCCACCACATGCGGGTTGCAGTGCCCGACGCTGACGACGTTGTTGTACGCATCGAGGTAGCGCGCACCGTCGGCGTCGAACAGATGGCTGCCGCGCCCGCGGACCAGGTGTACCGGCCGTTCGTAGAACAGCCGGTACGCCGGGCCCAGCAGGTGGGTGCGGGCCTCGATCAGCTTTTCGGTGTCAGGATCGGTCGAAATACCGCTGTAGCTGTTCGAATCCATGATGTTGGAAAAACTCATGGCATCCCTTTCGCGACATGCGGCCACCCGCTAACGTTCGTGCGCTTCCTCCAACACTGTGCGCCCGATATCGGAATAACGTTCCGGATCCCTGAATTTCAGGAACAGCGCCCACAGCACGCCCCCGATCCCGGCGATGCCGACAACATACGGGATCGAGGTGAAGATCCAGTCGGAAGCGGCCGTGCCCGCAGCAAACGACGCGTTCTTGGCCAGCAGATAGATGACGTAGAGCATGCCGGTTCCGCCCAGCAACGGCGCCAGGAAGGTGGTGAACCAGTTCGCCGTCTCCGGGTGGCGCTTCTGTACGTGGAAGTAGGAGATCACCGAGAACGCCGCCAGGGCCTGCACGATCATGATGGCCGTCGTGCCCAGCAACGCCATCAGGCCGTAGAGCCCGGTGTAGGGGTCACGTCCGGTGATGTCGAAGAACATCACCACCACGGTCGCGAAACCGGTCTGCACAAATCCGGCGATGTGGGGCGAGCCGTGTACCGGGTGGGTGGAGCCGATGGTCTTGCGCATTCCCGGCAGGACGTTCTCGCGTCCGAGGGCGTAGAGGTACCGGGCGGCGCAGTTGTGGAACGCCATGCCGCAGGCGAAGGAGCCTGACATCAGCAGGATCTTGAACAGGTCGACGGCCCAGTCGCCGAGGTGCAGGCGCACCGGGTTGAAGAAGATGTCACCCGCGGTCGTCGAATCTTGCGCCAGCGCAATGGCATTCTGCGGCCCGGTGCCCACGATCGCCAACCACGAAACCAGCACGTAGAACGCGCCTATGCCGACCACCGAGCTGATCACCGCGATCGGGATGATCTTCTTGGGGTTGCGGGACTCCTCGCCGTACATGGCACTGGATTCGAAGCCCACCCAGGACCAGAACGCGAAGAACAGACCGACGCCGGCCGATCCGGCGACGGTGATCATGCTGCCGTCGACACCGGCCACCTCGCCCGAGAGACTCTGAAAACCGTTGAGCGGGTTGAGCGATCCCAGCGACCAGCCCTGCGGGCCGCCACCGGTGAACACGACTGACAGCGCCATCATGGCCAGCATGATGATCTCGGTGATCAGGAACACCGCGAGCACCTTGGCCGCCAGGTTGATGTCGAAGTAGGTCAGCACGGCGTTCACCGCCAGCATCACCACGGCGAAGAGGATCCACGGCACATCGACGTTGAAGAACGACTTGAACAGATCGTTGCCGAAGAACGAGAAGATGCCGATCAGCGAGGCCTCGAACACCATGTAGGCCAATGCGGTCAGGAATCCCGCACCGAGACCGACGACACGCCCCAGTCCGTGCGAGATGTATCCGTAGAAGGCACCGGTAGCGGTGATGTGCTTGCTCATCGCCGCGTAGCCGATGGCGAACAGGGTCAGCACGATGGTGGCGACGAAGTATCCGGCGGGCGCGTTGACACCGTTGCCGAAGCCGACCGCGATCGGAACGTTGCCGACCATGGCCGTGATGGGGGCGGCGGTCGCGACTGCCATGAACAGCACGCCGACCAGTCCCACGGCGTTGGGTTTGAGGCGCTGGATTCCGGCACTCGACGGTGCCGGCGGATCGATGATCTCGCTCATTGCGGGTCCTAACTGAGGACGACTTTCGGACCACTATTTGGTCTGATTGTTCGGGGGTCGCCGACGGCATTGTGGTGCGACGCAGCACATTGTTAGCCCGCAGAGGCGGCGGCGGCAACTCGAAACTTATTGCAGGTCAAGTCATTTGTTGCAGCTACGTTACGAACCTGGGAACCGTGAAACGGGGAGGTTAACCGGTCGGTTTTGGTCTGCTCTGCGCGGTCGATTTGGTCCATACTCGCGCTATGTCCACGACATCGGGCGGCCCCGTCGCCGAGGACGTGCGCCGGCGCATCCTGTCCATGTTGGCCGCGGGCGCCCTGCGGCCCGGCTCGCGGCTGGGCACCGAGCGTGAGATGGCGGCGGACTTCGCGGTGTCGCGCTCCACGTTGCGCAGCGCACTGCTGCCGTTGAGCCAGGCCGGCGTGCTGGAGCGCCGCACCGGACGCAACGGCGGCACCTTCGTGCGCGCCGACGTCGTCGAACGCAACGCCGCCGAACTGGCCGGCTTACCTGCCCGATTGCACAGCGGCGGCCACACCAGCGCCACCCGGGTACTGGCGACCGACCGCAGACCGGCCACCCCGGTGGAGTCGCACGCCCTCGAAATCGCCGATGGGGCAGATATATTCACGATCCGGCGGCTGCGGTACGCCGACGGCGCACCGTTGTCGGTGGACCTTTCCTGCTTCGACGCCGAGCGCATGGACGACCTGCTGGAACAGCCGCTCGGCGGTTCGCTCTACGAGTTGGTGCGCGTACGGTACGGCCTGACCCCCGCTGCCACCACCGAGACCATCGAAGTGGTCAGCGCCAGCCCGCGCGAAGCACAATGGCTCGACATCGCCCAGCGCAAACCGCTCTTGGCCATCACGCGCGTCACCCGCGACAGTACCGGCCAGCCGTTCGAGTACGCCTATGACCTGTTCCGGGCCGACCGGGTTCGGCTCACCGCCACCAGCCACGGCAGTGCCGGCGCCGTGCGGCGGTCGGTGAACAGCGCCTGAGGTCAAATGCCTTGCGGGACGACGATATCCGCGATGAGTGCCAGGTGGTCGGCACCTGGTACGAGCTCCGTTCGTACCGCGGTGGCATCTGCATTGCGCAACAGCACATGGTCGATGCCGACGGCGGGTACCCGCCTGGGGCCGACCGGGAAGGTGCGGATCAAGCCCCCGCCGGCCTGCTCCGCGGCGTCGCGGTAGCCGGTGGCCAGCAGTTCCCGGAACGGCAGCATGTCGTAAGTGGCATTGAAGTCCCCGGCAACGATCACCGGGCCCGGTCCGGCGTCGGCGGCGAGCTGCCGCAGCATCGTGGGGAACCTTTCCATGTCCTGGCGCCATGACTCGATAGGCTGCGGCCACGGCGCGGCGAAATGGACACCGACCAGGACCGGGGCCACCGCGACCTCGGGCACGTGCAACCGCGTCCGCAGCATCACCATCGAATAACCAGGAACGTGAGCGCTGTCGGTCAGCGGGAACCGGCTCCATATCCCCAGGCCGCCGGCCATCGGCTCCGGGTCGAAGATCCGGTGGCCGAAGGACTTCTCCAGCCCCGCCGCGATCAGGCCGTCGGCAGCTTCCTGCGTGAGCTCCTGCAGCACTACGACATCAGCGGTGCGCTCGGCAGCGGCCACCACGGCGGCCGGGTCACCCCGCCCCATACCGAGATTCGAGCTGAACACCCGAACCGGTGCCGACTGTGCCGTCACCGCCTCCGGACCCAGGTACTGCGGCACGTGGATCACCGCGGCCGCCAGCGTCAGCACCACGGCCAGCGTTGCCAGCACCCGCCGCCGGCCGAGCATCAACATCAGCACCGCCACCGGCGCTGCCAAGGTCAGGTACGGCGACGCCGTGGCCAACAGCACCGTGCCGTGGCGGCCCAGCGGTACGTAGCGCACCGAGAGGCCCACCGCAGCGATCACCGCCGCAACCACCCCGAAGAGGGTCGCGAGAATTCGGATCAAATCAGCCGAGCTTGCGCAGCCGGGGCTCCAGATCCGTCTTGAACAGTTCGAGGAACCGGCGTTGATCGTGTCGCGGGTCGTGGAACACCAGGTGGTTCAGGCCCCACTTCACGTACTGGCCGACCATCTCGACGGCCTCGTCGGGATCAGAGGCCACGATCCAGCGCTTGGCGACCTGTTCGATGGGAAGCTCGTCGGCGGCCTTCTCCATCTCCATCGGGTCGTTGATGCTGTGTTTCTGCTCGGCGGTCAACGACAGCGGCGCCCAGAACCGGGTGTTCTCCAGCGCCTTCTGCGGGTCGGGATCGTAGGAGATCTTGATCTCGATCATCCGGTCGATGTCCTCTGGATCGCGCCCGGCGGCCTCGGCACCTTCCTTCACCGCGGGGATGAGCTTGTCCTTGTAGAGCTCCTCGCCCTTGCCCGACGTGCAGATGAACCCGTCACCGGCCCGGCCCGCGTACTTGGCGACCTGCGGTCCACCGGCGGCGATGTAGATGGGAATGCCGCCCTCGGGGACGTCGTAGATCGAGGCGCCCTTGGTCTTGTAGTACTCGCCTTCAAAGTCGACGCGGTCGCCGAGCCACAGCTCGCGCATGAGCTTGACCGACTCGCGCAGCCGGGCGTAGCGCTCCTTGAACTCGGGCCAGTCGCCCTCGTAGCCGGTCGCGATCTCGTTGAGCGCCTCACCGGTACCCACCCCGAGGAAGATCCGGTCGGGGTACAGACATCCCATGGTCGCGAAGGCCTGCGCGATGACCGCAGGGTTGTACCGGAACGTCGGCGTCAGCACCGAGGTGCCCAACACCAGCCGCTCCGTGCGCTCACCGACCGCCGTCATCCAGGCCAGGGAGAACGGTGCGTGCCCGCCCTCGTGACGCCACGGCTGGAAATGGTCGCTGACCGTCGCACTGTCCATGCCCGCCGCCTCTGCGGCGACCGCCAGCTCCACCAGTTCACGCGGAGCGAACTGCTCCGCCGATGCCTTGTATCCCAGTTTCAGTTCAGCCACGGTTCGTTTCTACTCCTATGCTTAAACTCGCGACATGGCAGCAGCCCTGACCGCGATCACCGAGCATGTGCACTTCGCGCAAACCGACTTGGTCAACTGGACGCTCGTGACCGACGGGGATCGGGTCATGCTGATCGACGCCGGGTTCCCGGGGCAGCGCGAAGACGTCATCGGATCGGTCCGCCGGCTGGGGTTCACCGTCGACGACATCGCCGCCGTCCTGCTGACCCACGCCCACATCGACCATTTCGGAACTGCCATCTGGCTCGCGAAAACCCATGGCACACCGGTGTTCTGCCACGACGCCGAACTCGGCCACACCAAACGTGAATATCTGGAACAAGCCGCCCCCGCTGACGTGGTCCGCAACATCTGGCAGCCCCGCTGGCTGAAGTGGGCGGCCACCATCACCGCCAAAGGCGGGATGAACCACGCCGGCATCCCGACCGCGCAGGCGCTGACAGCCGAGACCGCGGCGGGCCTGCCCGGGACGCCGGCGCCGGTCCCCACGCCGGGGCACACCGGCGGCCACTGCTCGTTCATCGTCGACGGGGTCCTGATCAGTGGCGACGCCCTGGTCACCGGGCACCCGCTGTTGCGCCACACCGGCCCGACGCTGCTGCCGGCGCTGTTCAACCACGACGAGGACGGCTGCCTGGCCAGTTTGACGACGCTGGCGGCAGTCGAGGCCGAGGTGATGCTGCCCGGACACGGCCCGGTGTGGCGCGGACCGATCGCCGACGCCGCCTCCGCGGCCGCCGCTCTCCACGCCTAGTGCTGCAGGATCCGGTACCCCAGCAGGAAGAACCCGGTCAGGCACAGGCCGCAAGCCAGCACGATCGTCGGCATCAGGACCATCTGGTCTAGCTCGTCGGGGTCGAACTCCTCGTCGTCGTACACCGACCCGAACAGCACCCGGGCAAACTTGGTCCGGCGGAATGCGTGCATCCGCCGCCGAGACTCCGCCGATTCGGACCGGCGACCGATGAAAAGCCGCAAGGCCACCCCGATCGCAAACACCACCGCAGCCGCTACCAGTAGCAGCGATCCCACGATTACCTGCAGACTCGGCATCGCAGGCCAGCCTAGCCGCTATTGGTGCCACCGCTCGGCGATCAGCTGGTGGGAGCGCAGCCGGTCGGAGTGCCGGTGCGTCACCGAGGTGATGACGAGCTCGTCCGCCCCGCTGACCCGATGGAGTGCCTCCAGCCGGGTGGCCACCTGATCGGGGTCGCCGACGAATTGTGTTGCGATACGGTCCCGGACCACGTCCAGCTGCTCGTCGGACAGCGGCCCGCAATCGGCGGGATCCGGGTAGGGCACCGCGCCGCCGCCGGCCCGGATCGAATACACCCAGTGGCCGTAGCTCGACGCAAGATGTCGTGCGGTGGATTCATCGTCGGCCACGACCACGTCGGCCGACACCGCCACGTACGGTTCGGACAGGCTCTCCGACGGCGTGAATCCGTTGCGGTACACCTCGATTGCCTCAAGCGCGGTGGCCGGCGTGATGTGGTAGCTCGCCACGAACGGCAGCCCGCGCGCGGCCGCGACGCGCGCACTCTGCCCCTTGCTGCTGCCGAACACCCACGGTGTCAGGCCGGCGCCCGCACCGGGAACGGCTGTGCCCACCTCGTAGCGCCCGGCGAGCATGGCCAGGATGTCGTCCACTTGTTCGGCGAAATCCGGTGTGAGAGCTTCGGGTTGCTGCAACACCGCCATCCGCGACCGCAGCCGCGGGTCCCGAATCAGTGCACTGACGTCGTAGGGCGCCGGGATCACCACACCGTCGATCTCGTGCCACTGGCGCGGCGGTCTGGGCTCACGCGGCTTGTCCCGCACCGCTTCGGCGCGTTTCTGACCCGAGCGGCCCACGCCCAGATCGATCCGGTCGGGGTAGAACGCGGCCAGCGTGCCGAAGCTCTCGACTACCGAGATCGCCGTGGTGTGGCCGAGTTGCACGGCCGCGGTGCCGATCCTGATCCGTTCGGTGGCCGCGGCGATCTGGCCCACGAGCACCGCGGGCGACGAGCTGGCGACCGATACGAAGTGATGCTCGGCGACCCAATACCGTTGGTAGCCCCACTGTTCGGCGTGACGGGCCAGATCGACGGTGTTGCGCAGCGCCGTCTGGGCGTCGCTGCCCGCACTGATCGGAGCCAGGTCGAGGATCGAGAGCGGCGCGCTCACGTCAGCTCCTTCTCGAAGGCGATCGGGAAGACCGTCCCCTCCCCCTCGGGCGGCAACGGTGCGAGCAGCCGGGTGTAGCCCGCGGAGTCGTAGAGCGCCTCGGCCTCCGGCTGCAGGTGACCCGTCGTCAGGTAGACCCTCCGGTACCCGCGCGCGGCGATCTCGCATTCGAGATGGGCGAGCAGCACGCGGCCGTATCCACGCTGCCGGTAGCGACTGTCGGTCCAGATGCGTTTGAGCTCGGCGGTCTGGGTGTCGAATCGGGTGAATGCCCCGCCGGTCACCGGCACGCCGTCGAGCACGCCGATGTACAGGCCGCCGCCCGGCGGGGCGAACTCGTCCGCCGACTTCCCGCGCAGCCAACCCATCATCTGCTCCGGCGTTCCGCCGTAGCGCCCCGAGTACTCCACCGCCAGCTCGGTCATCAGCGGGAGAGCCAGTGGGTCCTCCAGGCCGACCGCGACAAACCGCACACCACTCACGGGGGCTGACTTAACCACCGTTTCGATACCCACGGCACTTCCAACGCGGGTCATGCCGGGAACATGCCCACCGGCTCAGCCTGATTAAAAGCCCGGCGAGCTGCTCATTTCCTGGCGAGGTAGTAGTAGTTCGACGGGTCCTGCTCGACCTCGGAGACTTTCACGTCAGTGAATCCGGCGTCGGCCAGCATCGACACAGCCAGCTGCCTGCCCCACATCGTGCCCAGCCCGGCGCCTCCCAGGCCGAGCGAGACCGACATGCAATGCGTCAGGGAAACGGCGTAGCGATACGTACTCATCGCAGCGCCGATGTTGTCCTCGAGTCGACTGGAGGCCTTGATGTCGGCCATCACCAACACGCCACCCGGCCGCAACGCGCGATAGATGTTCTCCAGTACGCGGGCCGGCTGCGCCTGGTCATGAATCGCATCGAATGCCGTGATGACGTCGTACGCCGCGGTCTGGTCGAGGTCCGCCAAGTCGGCAGCCACGAACGAGACATTGGTCAAACCACGTTGCGCCGCCTGCGCGGCCCCGGTGGCGATCGCCTCCGGCGAGAAGTCGATACCGGTGAAACGGCTGGCCGGGTAGGACCGGGCCATCAGGCCGATCGCGTACCCACTGCCACAACCGAAATCGGCGACGTCGATTCCGCTCTCGAGCCGTCGAGGAAGTCCATCGACCAACGGCAGCACGGCACTGATCAGCGCAGCGTCGAATACCTCACCACTCCGCTCGGCCATCACGGTGTGGAAGCGCGGATAGTCGTCGTAGCTGAGACCACCGCCATCGCGGAAGCAGCCGAGGATCTTCTGTTCGACTTCGCACATCAGCGGGACGTACTGCGCCAGGCGCGCCAGATTGCCCAGACCGGCGTCGCGCGTGAGTGCAGCGGCGCGGTGGCGGGGCAATCGATACGTCGAGGACTCCGCGTCGTACTCGACCACCCGCCCCGCGGCCATCCCACCGAGCCATTCACGGACGTAGCGCTCATCGAGGCCGGCCAACTCGGCGATCTCAGCGCTGGTTGCCGACGGCAGCTTCGCCATCGCGTCGAACAGCCCGGTCTGGTGGCCCAGGCTCATCAGCAGGACCAGGCCCGCACTGTCGATCGCGGAGGTGATCCGCTCGGAGAAGTCTTCTACGGTCTCGGTAACTACCGGCTGGTCAGTGCCATTCACCATCACGCCCGCCCAGACTACGCCGCCTCGGCCACCCCCTTCCGCGCCAAACTTGACACGTGTAAAGTTCGGCGCCATGGACAACATCCGGGGCAAGACCATCGCGATCACCGGCGCCGCCCGCGGCATCGGTTACGCCACCGCCAAGGCCCTGCTGGCCAAAGGCGCCCGCGTCGTCATCGGCGACCGTGACGTCGCCCTTCAGGAGTCGGCCGTCGTCGAGCTGACCAAGCTCGGACAGGTCTCCGGCTACCCGCTCGACGTCACCGACCGGGAGTCCTTTGCGACATTCCTGGACAAGGCCCGTACCGACGGCGGCGGACACATCGACGTGCTGATCAACAACGCCGGTGTCATGCCGGTCGGCCCGTTCCTGGAACAGAGCGAACAGTCGATCCGGTCCAACATCGAGGTCAACGTGTACGGCGTGCTCACCGGCTGCCAGTTGGCGCTGCCGGAGATGGTGAAGCGCCGCAGCGGCCACGTCATCAACATCGCCTCGCTGTCGGGCCTGATCCCACTGCCGGGCCAGGTGGTCTACGTCGGCGCCAAGTACGCCGTCGTCGGACTGACCACCGCGCTCGCCGATGAAATGGCCCCGCACGGGGTGGACGTGTCGGTGGTCATGCCGCCGTTCACCAACACCGACCTGATTGCGGGCACCAAGTCCGGTGGAGCGATCAAGCCCGTCGAGCCCGAGGACATCGCCGCCGCCATCGTCAAAACCTTGAACAAGCCCAAGACCCACGTGTCAGTGCCGCCACCGCTGCGCTTCACCGCCCAGGCCGCGCAGATGCTGCCGCCCAAGGGCCGGCGCTGGATGAACAAGAAGCTGGGCCTGGACAACGTGTTCCTGGAGTTCGACGCCGCCGAACGCAAGAGCTACGAGGACCGGGCCCAGAAAGCTCAGGGAGTCATCGAAAGCTAGAACTTCGGCAGGGGTTGACCGGCGCGGTAGCCCTCGATCACGTCGAGGGCACCGCCGCGCAATTCGTCGTGGGTGAACTCGTAGCGCTCGACGCTGCCGACGAACACCACCCGCACGATCTCGCCGTCCTCGGCCGCGTCCAGCCACAGTGAGGTCACCGGGAGGCCGTCGGACACCTGGGCGCCGGACGGCTCGTAGAACCACACCGCATAGTCGTCGTTGGACTCGTCTTCGTCGAAAGTCCAGCCGCGGGCGGTGATTCGCTCATCGAACTCGGCCAGATCGGCGACGACGGCATCCGGGATGTCGGCCAATTGCTCGACGGACTCCGCCGACACCCGGTTCACGCCCCGGTCGGCCTGCCGCTTTTTGCGGCGGGCCTTCTTGGCATCGGAGCCCTTGGACACGTCTGACCCCTAGCTCAGCGCCTGGTCGAGATCGGCGATCAGATCCTCGGTGCCTTCCAGACCGATCGAGATGCGCACGACGCCGTCGCCCAGCCCGATCGCGGCGCGACCCTCCGGGCCCATGGCCCGGTGCGTGGTGGTGGCCGGGTGGGTGATCAGAGTCTTGGCGTCGCCGAGGTTGTTCGAGATGTCGATGACGCGCAGCTTGTCGAGCACCTCGAATGCGCGCGCCTTGCCATCGGTGCCCTTCAGCTCGAAGGTGATGACGGTGCCGCCACCACGCATCTGACGCTGGGCCAGGTCGTACTGCGGATGCGACTTCAAGAACGGGTACTTCACCCAGCTCACCGACGGGTGGCCTTCCAGGAACTCGGCGATCCGCTGCGCCGAGCGATTCGAATAGTCCACCCGGACCGCAAGCGTCTCAAGGCCTTTCAACAGCGTCCAGGCATTGAACGCGCTGATCGCCGGGCCGGTGTGGCGCATCAGCTTCTGCACCGGGCCGTCGATGTACTCCTTGTCGCCGAGGATCGCCCCGCCGAGCACGCGGCCCTGCCCGTCGATGTGCTTGGTGCCCGAATACACCACCACATCCGCGCCGAGCGGCATGCCCTGCTGCAACAGTGGCGTGGCGAAGACGTTGTCCAGCACCACCTTTGCGCCCGCGGCATGGGCCAGTTCGGACACCGCGGCAATATCCACCAGGGATTGCATCGGGTTGGACGGCGTCTCGAAGAACACCGCCGTCGTCGGCACCGAGAGTGCCTCTTCCCATTGCGCGAGGTCTTCGCCGTCGACGAACACCGTCTCCACACCCCAGCGCGGCAGGATCTCGTTGCACACCACGAAACACGACCCGAACAGGCTCCTGGCGGCCACCAGGCGGTCACCGGCACCCAGGAGTGCGCCCAGCGCGGTGAACACCGCTGCCATGCCGGTGGCCGTCGCGAAACATGCGGGCGCATCTTCGATGAGGCGCAGCCGCTCCTCGAACATCGAGATGGTCGGGTTGCCGTAGCGGGAGTAGACGAAGCGGTCGATCTCGCCGGTGAACGCCTGCTCGGCCGCGGACGCGGACTCGTAGACGTACCCCGAGGTCAGATACATCGCCTCGGCGGTTTCCTCGAACTCCGACCGCAGGAGACCGCCGCGCACACCGATGGTGGCCTGGCTCACGCCCTCGGGCAGGGCAGCCGGGATCCGGACAGATGGGATGTCAGTCATCGAACTCTCAACTTTGTTTCCAAGGCAGACCAACGGCCTTCCAGCCGGTACCGCCGCGGTGGCGGTTCTCGTCGAGATTGCCCTCGAAGCCGTCGAGGATGTTGTAGGACGGCGCGATACCGGCCGCGGTGGCGGCCTCGGCAGCGCCGATCGAGCGATTGCCGGAGCGACAGAGGAAAACCACCGGCCGCTCCCCCGGCGTCACTCCGGAAGCCTGGAGATCGTCGACGAACGCATCGTTGTGGCCGCCGTCGGTCCGGTTCCACTCCACGTACACCGCGTCACGCTCGAGGCTGGACAGATCCGGCACCCCGACGAAGCGCCACTCAGCGTCGGTACGACAGTCCACCAGCACGGCCTCGGAATTCTCACTCAGAAGCTTCCAGGCCTCCTCAGGCGTGATGTCTCCTGCATAGCTCACGGGCGTGAGTCTCCCATACTCGAACAGACGCGCCATTCGCCGTCCTCACGCACAAAGGCCGTCTCGGTGTTCACCTTGGCGTCCGGGGTATTGCCGAAGTGGTAGACCACCTTCGCGGTGGCGCGGTCACCCTCGACCTGCACCGCGGAGACATCGTCGACATACCTGGCGCCCTGCTTGGCTACCGAATCACGCTGCCGGGCAATGAAATCTGCCTCGGTGCCGCGTTGCGCGGCGCAGGTGTGAACCGAGAATTCGCCGAAGTTCTCGCGCTGCAGGGCGTCGTTCTGGCCGACCGCTGCGAGGCTGACCTTCTGCTCCTCGCTGCGCCCGTCGCTGCCGAAGACGTTGAGCAGAACGACAACGATCACCACGAGCACAATGACGGCCAGCGCGCCGAGAAAGGGCGCCATCGTGGGCCGATCCTCGGTGTCGTCGGTGTCCTCAGCCATTCCCGGCTACCACAGCTTGCGCAGCGCAGAACCGACCCGGCGGGCACGGTCACGGGCAATGATCACATCCGGCGCGGTGGCCAGTGCGACCCCGAGGCGCCGTGGGGCCTCGGATTCGCCCGGCCGACCGAACAACCGCACATCACTTTCCGACGTGGCCAGCGCCTCGGACAACACACCGCTGATGTCGGCCGCCAGCTCGCCGGCATCGGCCCCGCCGTAGCTGACCTCGGCGGCTGCCGGGGAGATCATGATGGTGTCCACCGCCAGACCCAGAATCGCCCTGGCGTGCAGCTCGAACTCCGACAACCGCTGCGACCGCAGCGTCACCAGCCCACTGTCGTGCGGCCGGATCCGGACATCGGAGAAGTACACGTCGTCGCCCTGAACCAGCAGCTCGACACCGAACACCCCGCGTCCGCCCAACGAGTTGACGATCCGCGCGGAGATGGACTTCGCGGCGTCCAGCGCGGCCGGCGACAGGGGCTGAGGCTGCCACGACTCCAGCACGTCCGCACCGACCTGACGGTGCCCGATCGGCTCGCAGAACTGCACGCCGGCACCCGACGGCCCGGCCGTGCGCACCGTCAACATCGTGATCTCGTATTCGACCTCGACCACGGACTCGGCCAACACGCGGTTCTGGGCGATGTGTCCGGCGGTGGTCGCACGCTGCCAGGCTGGTTCGACGTCGTCGGGTCGCAGTAGCACCGACTCACCGTCGCGTTGCGCGCCCACTACCGGCTTGACCACCAACGGGAAGCCGGCATGCTCGGCCACCGCGGTCAGTTCCTCGACCGAACCGGCGAACCAGAACGGCACCGTGGGCAGGCCCAGCTCGTCCGACGCCAGCCGGCGCAGACCTTCACGGTCCTGGCTGAGCCGGATGCTACGCGGGGCAGGCAGAACCTCGATACCGCCCCGCTCGGCCACCGCGACCAGGGCGTCGGCAGCGATGACGCCGGACTCGGCCACCACGTAACGTGGCTTCTCCCGCTCGATCAGCGCGGCGAGTTCCTCGGCGTCGTTCATCTTGATCACCGCCGAGCGGTCCGCGACGCCGTGCGCCGGGGCGTAGTACCGGTCCGCGGCCACCACGACACCGCCGAGCCGCTGGAACGCCAGCGCGAGCTCCCGGCTCAACTCGCCCGAGCCCAGCAGCAGCACCGTCGCCGCGGGGTCGGTGGGCTTGTCGGCGCCCGCTTCGGCGCCGTCGACCTGATCTTCGGTCTGCACGTCCTCTATCGATTCACTCATCGCACGCACCAGCCTGCCAGATCGTCAACCGACCCGATGGTCGATATAGCACCAACGCCAACTCTCGCCCGGTTCCGCCGAGCGCATCACCGGATGACCGCTTTGCTGAAAGTGCTTGGTGGCATGCTGATGCGGGCTCGAGTCACAGCAACCGACGTGACCGCACGTCACACACATCCTCAGATGGGCCCAGCTGTTCTCGCCGTCTTCCTCGCATTCCTGGCACTGTCCGGGAGTCAACGGTTGCGGCTCGGGGACCTCTGCATCGAGATGTTCACAGGTGCGAGGCGTCGGACTCTGCTCACGCCGACGTGATCTCCTCAACATGTTGATCAAGGATAGGCACGGCACAAGAAGGAGGAACGACAACGTGGGTGCCTCACTCCTGGCGGCCCTGGTCGCCGCGATCCTGCTGGCCGCCGTCGCCCGCCGCTTCGACGTCTCGGCGCCGTTGGCGCTGGTGGTGGCCGGGCTGGCCGGCAGCACGCTGCCCGCCTTCCACGACGTCCAGCTGGATCCCGACCTGGTGCTCTTCGTGATCCTGCCCCCACTGCTGTGGTCGGCGGGACTGGAGAGCAGCTACGTGGCGCTGCGCCGCAACATCCGGCCGATCGGGCTGCTCGCCGTCGGGCTACCGCTGGCCACGACGTTCGCTGTCGGCATCGTCGCGTTTCACACCGTGCCCGAACTCACCATCGCAGCGGCCCTCACCCTCGGCGCCATCGTCGCCCCGCCCGACGCGGTCTCGGCCACCGCGGTCGGCCGTCGCCTCGGTCTGCCCCGACGCACCATGACCCTGCTCGGTGGGGAAAGCCTGCTCAACGACGCCACCGCGCTGACCGCCTACAAGGTGGCGCTCGGAGCCGCCATCGGCACGGCCGCCAGCTGGGGCGACGGCCTGGCCACCTTCGGGTTGGCCGCAGTCGGCGGCACCGTGGTCGGCGGTGTGATCGGCATGGTGGTGCACTTCATCCGCACCCGCCTCGACGATCCCCTGGTCGAGAGCGCCATCGGCCTGATCGCACCGTTCTTCACCTACCTGCTGGCCGAGGAGATCCACGGCTCCGGCGTGATCGCCGTGGTGGTGGCGGCGTTGATCCTGGGCCAGCGGGAGACACAGGCCGGCTACGCCACCCGGCTGCAGGACAAGGCGGTGTGGAAGGCCCTGCAGCTGATCCTCGAATCGTTCGCGTTCCTGCTGATCGGCCTGCAGCTGCCGAAGGTGATCAGCGAGCTGGCCGGTATCTCGGCGGCCACCCTGGCGATCTCGTCGGCGGCCGTGCTCGCCACCGTGATCGGGGTGCGCATCGTGTGGGTGTACGTCTCGACCTATCTGCCCCGTGTGCTGTCCAAGAAGCTGTGCGCGCGCGAGACGGCACCGACGAGCGGTCAGGTGTTCGTCGTCGCCTGGGCGGGCATGCGGGGCGTGGTGTCGTTGGCCGCGGCGTTCGGTGTTCCGGCCACCACGCTGGCAGGCGATCCGTTCCCCGGCCGCCCGCAGTTGGTGTTCCTCACCTTTGTGGTCGTGGTCGGCACGCTGTTGCTGCACGGCTTGACCTTGCCCTGGTTCATCCGGGTGCTCGGGGCCCAGGGGGACGAGGCGCACAGCGACGCCGTCGCCACAGCCGCGGCGCAGGACAAGGCGGCCCGGGCCGCCGCTGAACGGCTCGACGCCCTGATGTCCGAACAGTCAGCCACCGATGTGCCCGAACGTGCCGCCGACGTCCTGCGGGCATGGAACACCCGGCGCCGCAATGCCGCCTGGGAACGTCTGGGCCGTGACGACGCCGACATCGGGGAGAGCCCGACGTCGGCATTCCGCCGGTTACGCCTCGAAATGCTTGCCGCCGAACGGGACACGTTCATCGCCGAACGCGATGCGGGACACATCGACGACGAGGTTCTGCGTACTGTGCTCCATGGGCTCGACTTGGAAGAGGCGACACTGAATCGTGATTAGGCGTCTGGCGTGGCTCGCGGTGTTGGTCGTGATCGTCTCGGGCGCGCTACTGGGCCTGCTCAGCGGCAGCGAGGCCGCCTCGCAGTCGCCGGTCGCCGTTCCGTCCGATGCCGAGTCGGCACGGGCTGACGCGCTGCGGGCCGAATTCCCCGGCGGAGATCAGGTACCGGCGATCCTGGTGGTGACCCGCACCGACGGCGGTGAACTCACCAGCAGCGACGTCGACGCCACCGCGGACGCACGCCACCGGATGACCGATGCACCGGGGCCGCCCGTAGTGGTCGCCGATGACGGCAAGGCCGCGGTGGCCACCGTGCCGTTGAAGGCCGACCTGTCCGGTTTCGGGCTGAACGACGCCGTCAAGGATCTGCGCGCCACCGCGGCCAACGGCCTCCCGGCCGGGCTGCGGGCCGAGATCACCGGAGGCCCGGCGTTCGGTGCCGACATCGCCAATTCGTTTGCCGGAGCGAACATCACACTGCTCGCGGTGACGGCGGCGGTGGTGGCCCTGCTGCTCATCGTCACCTACCGCTCACCCGTGCTGTGGCTGGTGCCGCTGCTGGTCATCGCCTTCGCCGACCGCGTCGGTGCCGTCGTCGGGACCGCGGTGGCCTCCGGGCTGGGCCTGAGCCCCGACGGGTCCACCTCGGGTATCACGAGCGTGCTGGTATTCGGCGCGGGCACCAACTATGCGTTGCTGTTGATTTCACGCTACCGAGAGGAACTCGGGCGCACCGAGCAGCATCGCGCGGCCCTGGTGACGGCGGTGCGTGCCGCCGCCCCGGCGATCGTCGCCAGTAACGCGACCGTGGTGCTGGCCCTGCTGACCCTGCTGTTCGCCTCCGCACCCAGCAACCGCAGCCTCGGCGTGCAGGCCGCATCGGGTCTGGTGGTCGCCGCGATCTTCGTCATGGTCGTGCTGCCGCCGTTGCTCGCGCTGTGCGGCAAGCGACTGTTCTGGCCGTTCATTCCGCAAGTGGGTGCCACGCCACTGACCGAAAGCGGTGTCTGGCACCGGGTTGCGGACTCGGTGGCCCGCAAACCGGCCCGCGTGGCGGTGGCCTCGCTGGCCGGCCTGGCCGTCCTGTGCACCGCCCTGTTGTCCACCCCGATCGGGCTGACCCAGACAGAGCAGTTCCGGGTGCAGGCCGAATCGGTGACCGGCTATCAGACACTGGCCGCCCACTTCCCGAGCGGTCTCACCGACCCCACGCGCGTCGTCGCGTCCACAGCCAAAGCCGGTGCGGTGCAGCGCGCAATCACCGACACCCCCGACGTCGTCTCCGCCACCCCTGCAGGCCAATCCCCAACCGGGCTGACCCAATGGTCGGTCGTACTCAAGGCCGAACCTGCCTCCGACGAAGCCTTCGAAACCATTGACGCCCTGCGTGATTCAGTACATTCGGCGGACCGCACCGCGTTGGTGGGCGGGTCCGACGCCCAGGCCAGGGACATCGCCAAAGCAGCGCAGCGTGACCGGCTGGTGGTGATCCCGGCGATCCTGGCGGTGGTGCTGGCCGTGCTCTACCTGCTGCTGCGGTCGGTGTTCGCGCCGCTGGTACTGGTCGGGGTCACGGTGCTCAGCGCACTGGCCGCACTCGGACTGGGCGGCTGGGCCAGCGTTCACATATTCGGATTCCCGGCCCTGGACAACAGCACCCCGCTGTTCGCCTTCCTGTTCCTGGTGGCCCTCGGCGTGGACTACACGATCTTCCTGGTCACCCGGGCTCGCGAAGAGACACCGGAGTACGGAACTCGGCAGGGCATCGTGCGTGCCGTGTCGGCCACCGGAGCGGTGATCACCAGCGCCGGTGTGGTGCTGGCGGCAGTGTTCTGCGTTTTGGGTGTGCTGCCGCTGATCGTGCTGACCCAACTGGGCATCATCGTCGGTCTGGGCATCCTGCTGGACACGTTCGTGGTCCGCACCGTGATCATTCCTGCCCTGTTCACATTGATCGGCCCGCGGATCTGGTGGCCGGGACTACGTGCCGACCGCTAGCTTGGCAGGTGTGCAGGAGCTGCGAGTGCCGACGAAACTCGGCCGCCTTCGCGTCCAGGTCCGCGGTGACGGCGATGCCGTCCTGTTTTGGCCGAGCCTGCTGATGACCGGCGACATGTGGGCCGGGCAGGTGCAGGAGTTCGAGCCCGATCACCGGGTCATCGTCGTCGACCCGCCCGGTCACGGCGGCAGCGAAAAGCTCACGGCCCCCTTCAGTTTCACCGACTGCGCCGATGTCGTCGCCGACATTCTCGACGGCGCGGGCGTCGAACGCACGCACTTCGTCGGCAACTCGTGGGGCGGGATGATCGGTGGAACGTTCGCGGCCTTGCACCCGAGCCGCATCGGCCGTGCCGTGTTGATGAACTGCACGGCGTCACCCGCCGGGCGAGCGCAGAAGTTGGAGTACGGCCTGCTGCTGCGGATGGCCAAAACGCTCAGGGGTATCCGCGGTCCCCTCACCCGACCGGTGCTCGCGGCGTTCCTGGGCCCGACGACGTTTCACACGCGTCCCGAGGTGGTCAGCTTCGTGCGGAACGCCGTGCACCGCGTCGACGTCGATTCCGCCGCGTGGGCGGTGCAGAGCGTGGTACCGCAGCGCCCGGACCAGCGGACGTTGCTCTCCCGCGTTAAGGCACCGGTGCTCGTGGTCGCCGGCGCCGAAGACGCGACGTTCCCGCTGCGGGAGACCATCGCGATGGCCGACGCCATTCCGGGGGCCGACGTGACGGTGCTCGACGGCGTCGCACACCTGGCCGCGCTGGAGAATCCCCGCCTCGTCAACACGTTGATCAGGCAGTTCCTGGCACGCGAGTAGCGTCGTGGCATGACTGGGCCGACGACGCTGCCGCCATTGCACATGCGGCGCAATGCCTTCGACCCGACCCCGGACCTGCGTGAGATCCGTGAGACCGACGGGGTGCGCAAGATCATCAGTGCGCTCGGCAACGCCGTGTATTTGGTCACCCGCCACGAGGACGTCAAGGCGATGCTGGGTGATCACGAACGGTTCTCCAACAGCAGACCACCCGGTTTCACCCTGCCCGGCGCGCCGGCGATGTCCGACGAGGAGCTGGCCAGCGCACGGGCAGGCAACCTGCTGGGCCTTGACCCGCCCGAACACCAGCGGCTGCGCCGGATGCTCACGGCGGAGTTCACCATCCGCCGGATGAAACGCCTGGAACCTCGCATCCTCGAGATCGTCGACTCCCGGCTCGATGCGATGGCGGCGGCCGGCGCACCCTCGGATCTGGTGGCCGACTTTGCGCTTCCCATCCCCTCTCTGGTGATCTGCGAACTGCTCGGCGTGCCCTACGAGGATCGCGACGACTTTCAGCAACGGTCCACACACCAGCTCGACCTGTCCCTTCCCATCGCGGAACGTCTTGCACTGCAACAGCAGAGCCGTGACTACATGCGCGGCCTCGTCGCGCGGGCCCGCCGCGATCCGGGCGAGGACATCCTCGGCATGCTGGTGCGCGACCATGGCGGCGAGCTGACTGACGACGAACTCGTCGGCATCGCCGGGCTGCTGCTGCTCGCCGGGCATGAAACCACGTCGAACATGCTGGGCCTCGGTGTCCTGGCATTGCTGCGCCACCCCGACCAGCTGGCCGCAGTCCGCGACGATCCGGATGCAGTCGGCCCCGCTGTCGAGGAACTGCTGCGCTGGCTGTCCATCGTGCAGAACGCCATCCCGCGCTTCACCACCACCGAGGTCGAAGTTGCCGGCGTGCGGATTCCCGCGGGCGAGTTGGTCTTTGCCTCATTGCCCGCGGGCAATCGGGACCCGGACTTCATCCACACCCCTGACACGCTCGACATCGGCCGCGGCGCACCCGGCCATCTGGCCTTCGGCCACGGCGTTCACCATTGCCTCGGCGCTCCGCTGGCCCGCATGGAGATGCGGATCGCCTTCCCGGCCCTGCTGCAACGGTTCCCGGACCTCGCCTTGGCCGAGCCGTTCGACGACGTCGCCTACCGGTCTTTCCACTTCATCTACGGGCTCAAATCGTTGGCGGTAACGTGGTGAGTGCCATGAAAGTAGAACCAGATCGGGACGCCTGTATCGCATCGGGCAACTGCGTGATGGTCTCCGACATCATCTTCGATCAGGACGATGACGGCGTGGTCGAAGTCCTCGTCGATGAGGTGCCCGACGATGAGATCGCGCATGCACGCGAGGCCGTCAAGCTATGCCCGGCATCGGCATTGAAGCTCACCGGGGAGTGACGTCGGGCGTCAGGACGATCACCGGAATCGGCCGCGACGTTCGCTTCTGATATCCGATGTAGCGGTCCTTGTTCCCTGGCATGTCATTGACGATCCCCCACAGCCGCGGATAGTCAGCACCGTCTGGAAACACGGGTTTGGCGGTCGCTTTCAGCCGCTTCGGGCCGATGTTGATCTCCACGCGGGGATTGGCCTTCAAGTTGTGATACCACCCGGGTGCGGTTGGTTCGCCACCCTTTGACGCCACAACCAGATAGTCGTCTCCGTCGCGGGCGTAGGCGAGCGAATTGGCCCGCTGCTGACCGGTCTTGGCTCCCACGGTGTGCAGGATCAGGGTCGGAGGACCGCCGGGGATGTGATGCCCGATCCGTCCGCCTGTGGCCTTGTAGACCTTGTCGTGCAGCATCAGCATCGGCAAGCCGATGTACTTCTCCCACCACGGCATGCTCATGCGCCAATCCTGCTCGGCATTTCGAGGTAACGCCAGTGCTGGCGCTCAGAAGGGTGGTGGCGGTCCGTATTCTTCGGCGATCCAGGCTTGGAAGTCGCGTTCGAATTCGATGTCGCCGTTGAGTTCGGCGCGTAGCCGGCGTTCTTCGGCGATGCGGTCTTGGCGGTCTTGTTCGCGGGTTTGTCGGCGGGTCGGCATCTTCGCGCACCGGTTCGTCTCTGGCGCTTGCGGCTCGGGCTCGGGGAGGTTCAGGTTCCCGGTGGGTTGGCCCAGGGTCGGGAACATCGCGCCGCCGTGGGGTTCGGTGAGATACGTGTGTCCGGTGGGTGAGCTGAATTCGATGGTGCCGTCAGGATATTGGCGGTCCGACCAGCCGGGGCAGAACGTTTTAACCAGGTGGTGTGCGCGGCAATAGAGCTTGGTGTTGGAGGGGTGGGTCGGGCCCAGGGGGTAGGGCACCGTGTGGTCGATATCGCAGCGTTCGACGGGGGCATCACAGCCGGGGAAGCGGCAGGTGAGATCGCGGAACCGGATGAACTCCGACAATGCTGCTGACGGCCGGTACTGCGGCTCAGCCGCGCCGGCGTCAGCGTTCTCGGTGTGGGCCGTCAGCGCAGTGTTCTCGGTGTGTGTGTCGGTGCCGGTGTGTGTGCCGGTGTCAGTGGCGGGCACCACCACCGGTTTGTGTTTGGCGTTGGCGGCCAGGTCACGCACCGTCTCGGCGGGCAGGATCCCATAGCCGGGCAGATACCCCGGATCATCAGAGGTGCCGTCTAGGGTCGACTCGGTGGCCAACACATGGACCATTGCAGCAGTGGCCGCGGCCCGCTGCTGGCCGGCCGGGCAGTCCGGTAACCCGCACAGGCATTGCAGTTGGGACTGCAGGCGGGCCAGCGGACCGATCGCATCGGCGCGGCGTTGGGCATGGGTGCGCGGATCGTGCTCGCACACCGTGTCGGCCAACGCGTCCAGCCGTTGATCCAGGGCGGCCCCGTCGGTGACGTCCAGATTGGCCCACACGGTGGCCTTGCCCGGGCTGCCCACCTCGACCTGAACAAACCGTTCCTCGGCCACATTGGGTGGCACCCGTACCCCGTGGGGGTCGAGTTTGGCGATCCACTGATCGATCCGGTCGCGGAGCTGGTTTTCGGACAGGCGCATCCACCGGTGTGCGCGGGTGGCCAGTTCCTCATCCAACCCCGCCCACACCGAGGGGTCCACGATGCCGGTGCGGGCAATGATCATCTGCACCACCCGATAGTCGATGTCCCCGGTGGCGAAGCGGGCCGCGACCAGGGGCAGTTTGTCGCGCAACACCCGGGCGTGGTGGATCTGGGTGCCGGCCCGGTGCCGGCTGATCCGCAGGGCAGCCGAGATTTCGGCGGCCACCTCGGCGAAGGGGTCGGTGGTCCAAAAGATCGATTCGGCCAGTTCGTGTGCGCGGCGGGTGTCGAGTTCCCCGATCGCCGCCAGGCGGCCCGCGATCGCCGCCGATTCGGCCCGCGCCCCGACACTGACCCGGTCGATCAGGTCAGCAGCAGAATCGGTGTCGAACACATGTTCGATTATGCCACAGCGGGCAGACAAACGATGGTGTCTCAGGACATCGGTGACAGTTGCGGGCGCTTGGAGCCGGCCGGTGATGAGAGCTACGCGGATTCCTCGCGTTCGCCCGGCAGGTCGATCACCCCGGCCCGGATCAGGATCAGGAGACTGACCGCAAACACCCAGAGTGGGAACGCCAGCACGATCCACATGCTGACATTGCCGGCGACCAGAAGCGCCACGGCAACAAGGTAAGTCGCGTATACGAGCGGGCGCGGCATCAGGCCGGTCTTCAACCAGATCGTCGCCAACGACATCATGAACACCGCCGCCATCCGGACGCCGTAGGTCTTACTCAACGCCATCAATACCATTTGCCCGAACGTGGCGACGTGACTGTAGGAGGTGGCGTCGGCAATGCCTGCCCGGCTGGCGATCAGCCCGGCACCCACGGCCGAGGAAACGAACATCGTCGCCAGGAAGAGGATTCCGCTGCCGAGGAACACCGAAGAGAAGAACCGGTCCTCATAGCGGCCGAAGCCGTCGCGCACCACCCCGATGAACCACAGGAACGCGATACCTGCGAACGGCATCAACACCGACGCGACCCGCAAGCGGGTAGTCGCGCCGTCGACCCATTGCGAGCCCGGCTCCGCGCCCTCGGGCAACGCAGTACGGATCATCACGAGGGCCACCCCGAACAGCACTGCGAACAGTACGCCGGCCAATGCCGCCGCCCGCGGCGTCGACAAGCGGTGCAAATGTTGTTGAACCACGGCGTCATAGTGACACTCCGAGCCCCAAACTGCGATGAGATCGGCCCCTTTAATATGACCAGGTGCCACTCGATGGAAGAACCGCATTGGTCACCGGTGCGACGAGCGGTATCGGCTATGCCACCGCAATACATCTCGCTGAGCGAGGCGCTCATGTCCTGGCGAGCGGTCGGGACGCGGACCGCGGAGCTGCGGTGGTGACCGCGATCCGCAACGCCGGCGGCACCGCCGACTTTCTCGGCGCCACGTTGACCGATGCGGCCAGCGCGCACGAATTGGTGGACAGCGCAACCAATATCACCGGTCAGATCGACATCCTGGTCAACAACGCCGCCATAGCGGTCTTCGGACCTACCGCAGCGATCGCCGAACAGGACTTCGACGCCTGCTTCGACCTCAATGTGAAGGTTCCGTTCTTCCTCGTGGGAGCGGTGGCACCGGCCATGGCTGCGCGCGGAGACGGCGCGATCGTCAACGTCAGCACCATGGTCTCCATGTTCGGCACCGCCGGCTCGGCGGTCTACGCGTCATCGAAGGCCGCGCTGAATCTGCTGACCAAGTCGTGGGCCGCCGAATACGGACCCAAGGGCGTCCGGATCAACGCCGTCGCTCCGGGACCGACACTCACCGAAGGGACCGCGGCTCAGTACGGCACTGACCGCCTGGCTGCGCTCGCGGCACAAGCCCCGGCACGCCGCTACGCCGATCCCGCCGAAATCGCCAGAACCATCGGCTTTTTGGTGAGCGACGACGCCAGTTTCATCCACGGTGCGGTGCTGCCTGCAGACGGCGGCCGCACCGCGATCTAAGGCTGTCCCGGTAACAGTCTGATCATCAGACCGTTGGCCTCGGCGAGCAGGTTCTCGTCGGGGTCACGGAGTTCGGCGTTCACAAATGCCTTGCGCCCTTCGGCTTCCCGCACCCAGCCGCGCGCGGTGAGCTTGGTGTCGATGGGAGTCACCTTGCGGTAGTCCACGTGCAGGAAAGCGGTACGGCTGATCGGTCGGCCTGCAGCATGGATCACCATGCCGAACACCGAGTCGAACAGCAGCGGCAGCACACCGCCGTGCACCGCATAGTTGCCGCCGACGTGAAACCGGCTGAACTGCACGTGCAATTCGACGCCTTCGGGCTCGAACTTCGACATGGTCCACGGCGGCATCAGGAGGCTGCCCGCGCCCGGCAACGAGGGCACCCGGTTGGCCGGCCCCACACCCTCGGCAGCTTGGTACGGGTCGAGCAGCTTGATGAGTTCCTCGACGCGGTCAGCCGCGTCATCCCAGGTGTCGCTGTCGGGGTCGGCCGAGACGGCAAGGTCCTGGGCCCGGCGCATGGCCGTCAGAAACCGCTCGAAACCCGGCCCGGGATCGGCCGGCTCGAAAACCGGGAATCCACCGTGCTGATCGACGTAAGGATTCCCGTCACTCATGAAGGCGCCAGGATGTCGCGCCGCACGATCGTCTGTTCGCGGCCCGGACCCACACCGATGCAGGAAACATGAGCGCCCGCAAGCTCTTCCAGCCGCAGCACGTAGTCCTGGGCCTTGGCGGGCAGATCGGAGAACTCACGGGCGGTGGAGATGTCCTCCCACCAGCCGGGCAGCTCCTCATAGATCGGCTCGGCGCGGTGGATGTCAGACTGCGTCATGGGCATCTCGTTGGTGCGCTTGCCGTCGACCTTGTAGCCGACGCACACCGGGACCGTCTCCAGGCTGGACAGCACGTCCAGCTTGGTCAGGAAGTAGTCGGTGATGCCGTTGACCCGGGTGGCGTACCGCGCGATCACGGCGTCGAACCAGCCGCAGCGCCGGGCCCGGCCCGTGGTCACGCCGACCTCGCCGCCGGTCTTGGCCAGGTAGGCGCCGTGCTCGTCGAACAGCTCGGTCGGGAAGGGACCCGACCCTACGCGGGTGGTGTAGGCCTTCAGGATTCCGAGCACGGTGGTGATCTGCGTCGGCCCGATCCCGGAGCCGACGGCGGCGCCGCCGGCCGTCGGATTCGACGAGGTGACGAACGGGTAGGTGCCGTGGTCGACGTCGAGCAGGGTGCCCTGCGATCCCTCCAGCAGGACGGTCTCGCCCTTTTCCAGCGCCTGGTTGAGCAGCAGCCGGGAATCGGCGATGCGGTGCTTGAAGCCTTCGGCCTGAGTGAGCAGGTTCTCCACCACCTCGGCCGGCTCGAGCGCCTTGCGGTTGTAGATCTTGACCAGCACCTGGTTCTTGAATTCCAGTGCGCCCTCGATCTTTTCGGCCAGCTGCTGCTCGTCGAGCACATCGGCGACCCGAATGCCGATGCGGGCGATCTTGTCCTGATAGCAGGGACCGATGCCGCGGCCGGTGGTGCCGATCTTCTTGCTACCCGCGTAGCGCTCCACCACCTTGTCGATGGCGACGTGATACGGCATCAGCAGATGCGCGTCCGCCGAGATCAGCAGGCCCGAGGTGTCGACACCGCGCTCTTCCAGGCCCTGGAGCTCGGTGAGCAGCACACCGGGATCGACCACCACACCGTTACCGATGACGTTGGTGACCCCCGGCGTCAATATGCCCGAGGGGATGAGGTGCAACGCGAAGTTCTCGCCGGTGGGCAGGACGACGGTATGCCCGGCGTTGTTGCCCCCCTGGTAGCGAACAACCCATTGCACACGACCACCGAGCAGATCGGTGGCTTTACCTTTGCCCTCGTCGCCCCATTGGGCGCCGATGAGGACGATTGCCGGCATGGCGTAGTCTCCCGCTCAATCTTCCGCACTAGTGTGGTGCAGCCGGTAGGTCACCTTATCCCAGCACACGCTGCGAACACATTTTCTTGACCGCGAGGAGCAGTTTTGTCCGCCTCACATGGGGTCGCGGTGGTCGGTACAGGCCGTGTTCCGCGCCCGCTCCAGGGCCTGCCGAGGGTCGGCGTCGATGACCTCGGCACCCACCGCAGAGTGGTCGTGACCGGCGGTGAAGCCGAGCTTTCTGCCGTACTCACCGCGTTGCTGCGCACCGATCGGCTCGATGTCGAGGTCGCTGCGGCAGCCGGTATCTGGTCGGCCCGACGCGCGCTCCGTGCCACCGCCCGGCGTGTCCCGCTGATCCGCGATGAGACGGGAACGGTGCTCGTCAGCGCGGCGCACTGGCAGGGAGTCGACGGCGCGCCGCTACAAGGCGAGGCCATCGTCGACGATTGCGTGCTGTTCGACGGTGAGGCACCCGGTGTCCGCGTCGAGCCGACGGTGAACATGCCCGGGCTGCGCGCGAGCGTGGTCTCCGACCGTGGCCGCACGCGCGGCTGGGTCGTCGGCCGCGCCGCGCAGCTGGGCACCCCGGGCGCCCAGGTGATCCGTGATGGGGTGGCCGCGCCCAGGACGGTCCGGCGCTCGACGTTCTACCGGCACACCGAAGGCTGGCTGAGAGTCGGCTGATCTACCAACACTGCAGGTAGCGTCGAATCGTGAACATCCGCCCGCTGCATCAGTCGGTACGGCCCAGCCCGGTCTTTTTGGCCGTCGTCGCGATCACCGTGGCCGGCGGGGTGCTGGCCTGGCTGTCCGCCGACAACGTGAAGCCCTTGTCATATGTGGGCGTCTTCATCCTGGTGATCGCCGGCTGGCTGGTGTCGCTGTGCCTCCACGAGTTCGGCCACGCCTACACCGCGTGGCGATTCGGTGATCATGACGTCGCGGTCCGCGGCTACCTCACACTCAACCCGTTCAAGTACTCACACCCCCTGTTGTCACTGGGGTTGCCAGTGCTGTTCATCGCCCTCGGCGGCATCGGCCTGCCCGGCGGGGCCGTCTACGTCCGCACCTCGTGGATGACTGCGCGGCAGAAGACCTTGGTCAGCCTCGCCGGCCCGGCCGCCAACCTGGTGTTGGGCGCGCTACTGCTGGGCATCACCCGGATCTTCTTCGACCCGGCCCACGGGGTGTTCTGGTCCGGGCTGGCCTTCCTGGGCTTCCTGCAGGTCACTGCGGTCCTGCTGAACCTGCTGCCGATCCCCGGGCTGGACGGATACGGCGCATTGGAACCACACCTGAGCCCCGACACCCAGCGGGCGCTGGAGCCGGCCAAGCAGTGGGGTTTCTTCATACTGTTGATCCTGCTGATCACACCCACGCTCAACCGGTGGTTCTTCTCGGTCGTCTTCTGGTTCGTCGACCTCTCCGGAGTGCCGAGTGTGCTGGTCTCGCTCGGCAGCCGGCTGACCCGCTTCTGGTCCGGCTGGCTCTGACACTTGCGACATATGCGTACTTCCGCATATATTTCGGGGCATGGGTGCCGGCCACGATCACAGTCACAGCAGCGATACCCGCGTCAGCAGGATGATCATCGCCGCGGCGATCCTCAGCGCATTCTTCGTCCTTGAACTGGTCACCGCGCTACTGATCAACTCGATCGCCCTGCTCGCCGACGCCGGCCACATGCTCACCGATCTGGTCGCCATGTTCATGGGTTTGACCGCGGTGTTGTTGGCCAAGCGCGGCAGCTCCTCCCCCGCCCGCACCTACGGCTGGCACCGGGCCGAGGTCTTCACCGCCGTGGCCAACGCCGCCCTGCTCCTGGGCGTGGCGGGCTTCATCCTGTACGAGGCCATCGAACGCTTCGGCAATGCGCCCGACGTCCCAGGTGTGCCCATGATCGTCGTGGCCCTGGCCGGACTGGCCGCCAACGCCGTCGTGGTGATGATGCTCCGATCGCACTCCAAGGACAGCCTGGCCGTCAAAGGCGCCTACATGGAGGTCGTGGCCGACACCGTCGGCAGCATCGGCGTCCTAATTGCCGGCATCGTCACCGTCACCACCGGCTGGCCCTACGCCGACGTCGTGGTCGCAGTCCTCGTCGCCCTGTGGGTGCTCCCGCGGGCCATCGCGTTGGCCCGGGCAGCGCTGCGGATCCTGAGTGAATCCTCCCCGCAGCACATCGACGTCGAGGAGCTGCGTACCGCGCTCGGGGCGGTGGAAGGCGTGACCGGCGTGCACGATCTGCACGTGTGGACGCTGGTCCCCGGGAAAGACATGGTCACCGCGCACCTGACCAGCAATGCAGACACCGCCCGCGTGCTCGACGACGCGCGCGCAGTACTGAACGCCCGAGGTCTGGCCCACGCCACCGTGCAGGTGGAGCCGCCCGAATCAGCGGACGACTGCTCCTGCGAGGCGAAAGACTAGGCCAGGCCGAGTTCGGCCCGGGCCGACGGATCGCAGTCGTCGAGCAGATCGAGGCACCGCTGGAGTTCGTCGGTCTCACCGATGTCGTCGGCCGCCCGGGCCAGCGAGGCCACACACCGCAGGAATCCCTGGTTCGGCTCGTGGGCGAACGGCACCGGGCCGAAACCCTTCCAGCCGTTCCGCCGCAACTGATCCAACCCACGGTGATACCCGGTGCGGGCATACGCATATGCGGTGACGGCCTTGTCGTCGGCGAGCGCCCGCTCGGCCAACACCGCCCATGCGATCGACGCCGACGGGTGGGCGGCCGCCACGACGGCAGCCTTTTCACCCGCAGCCAATTCGTCCTCGGCCTCGGGGTCCCCGGGAAGGAGGACCGGATCCGGCCCCAACAAATCACCCATCCGTGTCATGGGCCTATTGTGCACCGACCGATAAGCTCCACCGGTACCGACGTACGGGAGGACCGCAGCAGGGATGTCTAACCCAACGGGACCTGACGAAAATCGCACCGACCATAGCGACACACCGACCGAGAAGGTGGAGTTGCCTTCCGCTGCCGACCTGTCCGCCCTGTCCGAGCCGGCCACCGAGATCTTCGGCTCGGCCGACGAAGTCACAGGGGAAGTGCACCTCAACGAAGAACGACGCTTCACCGCACCGTCCGGGTTCGACGGATCGACCCAGAAGATCGACACTCCACCCGACCCGGAGACCGAGGTGTTCGCGCCGCCCACCGAGGGCGACACGGTCACCGAGGAAGTACCGAAAGGCGCTGCTCCGCAAGTTATCCCGCCGCGCGAGGAATCGGATCAGCCACCGGCGCCCGCTGCCCGCCGCAGCTGGGGATGGGTGGTCGCAGTCGTACTGGTGATCGCGGCCCTGGTGGCGATCGCAGTGCTCGGGACCGTCCTGCTGACCCGCAAATCATCGTCGCCGTCCTCCCAGGAAGACGACGTCCGCACGACGATCCAGGACTTCGACTCGGCCATCCAGCGTGGCGACTTGGCCGCCCTGCGATCGATGACCTGCGGCTCCACCCGCGACAACTACGTCAAATACGACCAGAAGGCCTGGGACGAAACTCACGCCCGGGTGGAGGGCGCCAAGCAGTACCCAGTGGTGGCCAGCATCGACCAGGTGGTCGTCAGCGGCGACCACGCCGAGGCCAACGTCACCAGCTTCATGGCTTTTGCCCCGCAAACCCGGTCCACCCGCAGCTTCGACCTCCAGTTCCGCGACAATCAGTGGAAGATCTGCCAGGCACCTACCGGCTAATCTGGTCCGGTGACCCTGCGCGGCCCCAAACTGTGGTTGACACTGTGCACATTCGGCGCGGTCATCGTGGTGGGCCTGACCACCCTGTTGGTCCGGCACCCCGGCACCTTCCCCGAGATCGACCGCACCGCACTCGATCCGGCGCAGGCGCGCATCGTCGATGTGCTGCAGTCGCAGTACGACGCTCAGCCCGGTGGCAGCCACTTCTCCGAAGGCGTCGAGGAGCCGTGGTGCGCCGACTTCGTCAGCTGGGTGCTCAACGAGGCGGGCCAACCGCTGGCCAACCCGAACTCGGGGAGCTGGCGCATCCCGGGCGTGTACACGCTGCAGGAGTACTACCAGGCCGCGGGCCGGTTCACCGATCCGGCGGGATACCGACCGCGCACCGGTGACGTAGTGATGTACGCCGATGGCAGCCCGCTCGGGCTGCACACGAATTTCGTTGTCACCGTGGATGACAACGCGATCACCACCATCGGCGGCAACGAGGAGGGCGGCATCCGGGTGCACACCCTCGATGACGCCGAGATCGCGGGGATCATCGGCTACGGCCGGTTGACCGCCTAACCGGCGGTGACGCTGCGTCCCGCGCTGTGCAGGTCGTTGCAGGCCTCGATGACGCGCTCGGTCATCGACGCCTCGGCCTTCTTGAGGTAGCTCCGCGGGTCGTACACCTTCTTGTTGCCGACCTCGCCGTCGATCTTGAGCACACCGTCGTAGTTGGTGAACATGTGCGCGGCCAGCGGACGGGTGAAGGCGTACTGGGTGTCGGTGTCGACGTTCATCTTCACCACGCCGTACTTGAGGGAATCCTCGATCTCGGACTTCAGCGAACCCGACCCGCCGTGGAAGACGAAATCGAAAGGCTTTGCGTCACCGGGCAACCCGAGCTTCGCGGCGGCCACCCGCTGCCCCTCGGCGAGCACCTCGGGCTTGAGCACCACGTTGCCGGGCTTGTAGACACCGTGCACGTTGCCGAACGTCGCGGCCAGCAGGTAAGCGCCATGTTCGCCGGCGCCCAGCGCGTCGATGGTCTTCTCGAAGTCCTCCGACGAGGTGTAGAGCTTCTCGTTGATCTCGGCCTCGACGCCATCCTCTTCACCGCCGACCACGCCGATCTCGACCTCGAGCACGATCTTGGCCGCGGCCGCGATTTTCAGCAGTTCCTGCGCGACGGCCAGGTTCTCGTCGATCGGGATTGCCGAGCCGTCCCACATGTGCGACTGGAACAGCGGATTGCGGCCCGCGGCAACGCGCTCGCCGGAAATCGCCAGCAGCGGACGCACATAGGTGTCCAGCTTGTCCTTCGGACAGTGGTCGGTGTGCAGGGCCACCGTGATCGGGTACTTCTCGGCGACCACGTGCGCGAACTCGGCCAGCGCGACGGCACCGGTCACCATGTCCTTGACGCCGAGCCCCGAAGCGAACTCGGCCCCGCCGGTCGAGAACTGGATGATGCCGTCGCTTCCCGCGTCGGCGAAACCCTTGATGGCGGCGTTGACGCTCTCGGAGCCGACGCAGTTGATGGCCGGGAACGCGAAGGAATGCTCCTTGGCCCGGGCCAGCATCTCGGCATAGACCTCAGGAGTGGCGATCGGCATGGCATGTCCTTCCATCTGGACGCGAGTTATCGCAGGTGAAGACCGCTGGTGGGGCCCAGGTACCCTAGGGAGTCGTGATCGACATCGCCCTCCCTGAGGCTACGACCAATCTGGCGCTCATGCCGGATTTCATGGATCCGCTGCACCTCATCGGATCCTTCGGCACCTGGGCCCTGGTGGGCATCCTCGTCGTCGTCTTCGTCGAGTCCGGGGTACTGTTCCCGGTCCTGCCCGGTGACTCGTTGTTGTTCGTCGCGGGCATGCTCGCCGCGGGCACCGCCGCGCAGGGAACGTCGGTGGACGCGAACTTCGCACTCTGGCAGCTGCTGGTCTTCATCCCCGTCGCGGCGATTCTCGGCGGCCAGGTCGGCTACCTCATCGGCCGGTTCATCGGTGTCGAGATGTTCAAGCCCGACGCCCGGATCCTCAAGCAGAAGTACCTCGACGAGGCCCACGGATTCTTCGAGCAGCGCGGCCCGTTCGCAATCGTCATCGCCCGCTTCGTGCCGATCGTGCGGACGCTGGCACCGCTCGTCGCCGGCGCCGCGAAGATGCGTTATTCGGTGTTCACGACATTCAACGTCCTCGGAGCGGTGGTGTGGGGCGTCGGCCTCGTGCTCCTGGGCTACTGGCTGGGTCAGTTCGAGATCATCCAGAAGCTGCTCGAGCCGATCTTCATCCTGATCGTCGTGGCGTCGGTGGCACCGATGTTCATCGAGTGGCTCAGGCGCCGCCGCGCCGCCAAGAAGGCCGCCGAGCAGGTCTAGCCGCCCCGGCTACGTAAGATTCAGCGCGGCCGCGAGCTCGCGCAGCGCCGGGCGCGGATCGGCCGTCGGGTTCTCTCCCAGTGCCTGCACGACGACGTGATCGGCGCCGGCATCCAAGTGCGCGGTGATCGCCGCGGCCGCCTGCCCGACCGAACCCATGCCGACGAGCTTGCGGGCCAGTCGGTCCGATCCGCCGCGAACCAGGTCGGTGTCGTCGAAACCCTGCCGTAGCCACGAGTTCCGGTAATTGGGCAGACCGCTGTAGACGTCGAGGTGCTTGTGCGCCCGTGCCAGTTGGTCGGCGTCGTCTCCGCCGATGGCGACGGCTTGTTCAGACACCACCCAGGGATCGGTGCCCACGATCTCGCGCGTCGTCGCGGTGTGCTCCGGTGTGACCAGGTAGGGGTGTGCGCCATCGGCGTGGGTGCCGGACAGCTCGATCATCTTCGGGCCGAGCGCGGCCACCAGCCGCGGCGGACGTCCGACCCCGGGTTCGATCTGTTCGGGCACCGCCGCCATGCGCTCCAGGTAGGTGCGCATCGTGGCCAGCGGCTTCGCATAGGTGCCGCCCAGGCCGTGCTCGACGAGCGGTCCGTGGCTGACACCCAGCCCGAGCACGAACCGGCCCGGGTAGAGCGCCGTGAGGGTGCGGGCTCCAGATTCAGCGGCCGACGGCACCCGCACGTGAATGTTGGCGATACCGGTCCCCACTACGAGCCGTTCGGTGGCAGCCAGGAACGCTGCCGACTGGGTGAGCGCCTCCTTTCCGACCACCTCGGGCAGGAACAACGAGCCGAAGCCCAGAGCTTCGATCTCCCGCGCAACCTGCTGCGCCTCGGGCATGGCCCAGGTGTCACTGGCCCACCACACGCCGATCCGGCTGGGGAAATCGATCCTGGCTCGGGTCACTGACCACTCCTCAATTCACTCGGTTCGCTGTGTTCATGATGACTGTGCTCGTGATGAATGCGGCCGCCGGTGCCGGTCAGCGGCGTGCCGGTGCCGCCCCAACGTTGCGCGATGATCTCGGCCGCGATCGAGACCGCGGTCTCTTCGGGCGTTCTGGCACCGAGGTCCAGCCCGATGGGGCTGGACAGCCTCGCGAGTTCTTCGCCGGTCAGGCCGGCCTCGCGTAGCCGGACCATGCGGTCATCGTGCGTGCGCCGCGAACCCATCGCACCGATGTAGCCGATCTCGGGCAACCGCAGCGCCACCTCGAGCAGTGGCACGTCGAACTTCGGATCGTGGGTGAGCAGGCAGATGACGGTGCGGCCGTCGATCGCGCCGGCAGCGGCCTGCGCGGCCAGGTATCGGTTGGGCCAGTCGACGACAACCTCGTCAGCGGTCGGGAAGCGGGCTGGGGTGGCGAAGACCGGGCGCGCATCGCACACCGTGACGCGATAGCCGAGCAGCGAGCCCTGACGGGCGACGGCGGCCGCGAAGTCGATCGCTCCGAACACCAGCATCCGCGGAGGTGGCGCGAAGCTCGCGACGAACACCTCCATGCCTTCACCCCGGCGTTCACCGTCGGGTCCGAATGTGAGGACCGCGCTGCGGCCGGTGTCGAGCAGACCGCGGGCGTCATCGGTGACCGCGCTGTCGGCACGGGCCGAACCGAGTGTGCCGGTCACCTCATCGGTGCGGATGACCAGTCGCCGGCCCACCCAGGCGGGGTCAGGGTGGGCAATGACGGTGGCGGTCGCGGCAGGCCGGTGCCCTTCGATGTCGTCGACCAGAGCTTCCAGTTCCGGAAACGTCCGCTTCGACACGGGCTCGACGAACACATCGAGGATGCCGCCGCAGGTCAGCCCCACGGCGAAGGCGTCGTCGTCGCTCACCCCGTACCGCTGCAGCGCCGGCGTGCCCCCGGCGACCACCTCGCCGGCCAGCTCGTACACCGCTCCTTCGACGCAGCCTCCGGATACCGAACCCGTCACGGTGCCGTCGGGCGCGACCACCATCGAGGCCCCGGCAGCCCGCGGTGCGGAACGGAACGTCCGTACCACTGTGGCCAGGCCCGCGGTTCCGCCGGCACGCCAAACTGCCAGCAGTCCGGCGAGCACATCTCTCACGATGCTTAACCTAGTCCCAGCTGAGCGCACGCTCAGTTTCGGGCCGCCCCTAGTGACGACGCGGGGACTACTCGGACAGGGTGTGCGCTGCTTCCATCAACATCCAGCCGGAAACCTGAACTGACAGATCACGTTCGGGGATCGCCGACGCGTTGACCGCGCCGTCGACGAACTCGGCTTGTTTACCTTCGGCAACCGGCACCTCGGCGGTCCGGTCCCAAAATGCCGCGAA
Source organism: Mycobacterium sp. IDUB_9 (assembly GCF_055419505.1). Lineage (NCBI taxonomy): Bacteria > Bacillati > Actinomycetota > Actinomycetes > Mycobacteriales > Mycobacteriaceae > Mycobacterium > Mycobacterium sp. IDUB_9. The sequence goes on from NZ_JBVAXU010000001.1 coordinate 279,594, forward strand.
CAACGGCAACCCGTCCACCGTCTGGCGGCCGTTCCACGCCGCCTCGGCGGACTTGAGCACGATCGACCGGGCCGCCTCGCGAGCGGCCTCATCTTGCGCGCTGTCCCCCGGCAACGTCGTGGCCACCAGCGCCAGGTACCGCGCCAGGATGCCGTTGAACAACCCGCCGTCGCCGCCGCCGGCCCCCTTGATGACACCGTCGGTGGTCATCTCCTTGCCCACCGCGGTCACCAGACGGCGGACCCGTTCGGCGTGCCGGGCGTCACCGGTCCGCACCGCGAGTTCGACCTCAAGACCGAGCACCACGCCCTGGCAGTAGGTGTACTGCGCCCGCACCATCGAGCCGGCCTTGATGCCGTCGAACACCAGGTGGGTTTCCGGATCGATGAGGGTGTCGTCGATCCAGTCGGACATCTGCTGGGCGCGGCGCAACCGGTCGTCGTAGCGGGCCAGGAAGATCCCGGCGGGACCGTTGGCCGGGGCGTTGAAGAACTGGTCTTGTTTGCGCCACGGTATGCCGCCACCGTCCTCGGGCACCCAGGCGTCGACGAACTGCGAACACAGCTTTCTGAGCGCATGGGCTTTTTCCACCCCGACCAGGCGTCCGGCCCGCTCGAGGGACAGTGCCAGCCAGGCCATGTCGTCGTAGTAGTTGTTGGTCCAGGACAGGTTGTTGCGCAGCCAGTGTCCACGGATCTGGCGCTCGATCTGGGTTCTGCGTTCCGGCTGCGGATTACGCACCTGCGCGTCGACCAGACAGTCGAGCAGGTGTGCCTGCCACCAGTAGTGCCAGGTTCCGAACTTGCGGTACTTCTTGGTCGCCGGCCAAGCCACCACACCGAGCTGAGTACCCGGCAGACCCCAGAGTTTTGTCAGGTGCCGTTGGGTTATCGCAGCTTCGGCGCTGGCCGCACGGTTAGCCCATAGCTGATCCATACTCACGATCCTGCCCTACCGGGCCGCCGAATTGGCGGCATGTGGGGCAGTTTTCCGCATGTATCGCGCGTGAGGGTGGGCGCTACCAGGCCGCAGAAAAATCCGCGTGGCGAGTGATCCACGCGTGCATGGCAATTCCGGCGGCGACTCCGGCGTTGATGCTGCGGGTCGATCCGAACTGCGCGATGGACACGGTGACGGCTGCCCCGGCCTGCGCCTCCGGGGTGATGCCCGGGCCTTCCTGACCGAAGATCAGCAGGCAGTCGCGGGGTAGTTCGGTCTGCTCCAGCCGCACGGCGCCGGGCACGTTGTCCACCGCGACGACGGTCAGCCCCGCGTCGGCGGCGAACGACAGCAGTTCGGCGGTGGTGTCGTGGTGGCACAACCGCTGATACCGGTCGGTCACCATGGCGCCGCGCCGGTTCCAGCGGCGCTTGCCCACGATGTGCACGGTGTCTACTGCGAAGGCGTTGGCGGTGCGTACCACCGCACCGATATTGGCGTCGTTGCCGAAGTTCTCGATCGCGATGTGCAGCCGGTGCCGCCGCCGGTCGATGTCGGCGATGATCGCCTCCCGGGTCCAATACCGGTAGGCGTCAACGACATTGCGGGTATCCCCGTCGCGCAACAGCTCAGGATCGTAGCGCGCGTCCCCGACGGGTAGTGGCCCCTCCCACGGGCCCACCCCCGGGGCCTCGCCCCACTCCGTCGGGCCGGCGCTCTCAGCCACCGGTGGTCCACAGGGCGGCGTGGGTGCCGATCACCGACACCGACGCGTACAGCAGCGCGGCGTTGATCTCTCCCTGCGTGCACAGCGACGCCCGGACGTTGACCGCCTCACGCGAGGCCTCCGGCAGGAGCAGCACCGACGAGCCGTACACCGAGCAGAGGTGGCTGAGCCCCGGCGGCGGCAGCGTCGGGCCGGTCACCACCATCAACGGCCCGCCGCGGGCGGCCGCGTCTTCTCCGTAACGCTTTGCGGCACCGTCGATTTCGAGTCCGAGCAGCATGTACCCCTGGCCGGCGAAGGCGGTGGGATCGCCGATCGCCGTCGGCGCCAGTTGACCGCCGTCGGCACTGAACGCATCGACGCTGGAGGTCTTGACGGTGACGCCGGTGTCATTGACGCTGGTGGGCATCATCCCCACCGGAAACGCCGCCGGGTAGGCCACCGTGGTTCCCGGGATGCGCTCGCGTGGCGAGTACACATAGACTCCGCGCACCTGGTTCTGTTCACGTTGCGGCCCCAAACATACTGTGCCGCTGAGCTTGTCAGGCGACGGCGCCGACAGCGGCCGGATCCCCAGGTTGGTCATCGCATCGCAGCCATGGAGTGCATCGGCCTCGATCGGATGCGCCAGCGCGCCGTACAGACCGAACCGGATGTCCTCTGGTTTGGCACGGGCATCGCCCGAGGCCGAGCCCTCGACATCGACCAGTACGTGTTCGGCGTCGAACCGCAGATTCGACACCGTCAGATGCCAGCCGAGAATGTCGAGGGAGTCCCCGATCGCTGCGGTGGACGCTTCATACGTGCGTTGCGGCTGATCGGATGTGCAGCCCGCGGTGACGACGAGAAATACCGCCATCACCGCCGCGATCAGCGCCCGCACTGCCACGTCAGTTCTGTCCTAAGTTCAGCGCGAGGGGGCGAGACACGACCTAGAGGGTACTCAACTGCTCTGGCTGTGCCGCCTACCGCTGGTAGTGCGGTGCGTGACGTCCGTTGCGGGCCGGCGGCGGGGTGCGACGAATCACATCCGGGCGGCCCGGCTCCTGGCGCGGCTGGGTGTAACGACTGACATCACCACGTCCGGGTGCCGCATCGGCCCGGCCCGGCGGCAGCTCCCGACGCCCGGCGGGGGTCGGCGCCAACGGGCGACTGGGCGAGCTTGCGCGACGGGCCAGCGCAGCCTGGCTGCCCTGACCGGACTGCGGTGCCACGCCGTTCTGCGGAAGCGGGGGCAGTACCCGCAGCAGGTCGTTGAACTGGCGAACGGTGCGCAGTCCCTCGTCCCACTGGGCGCGAGTGCTCGTGACCGGCATGCTGACGAGCGTCCAGTTCTGCTCGTTCCACATGATCTCGGCGCAGTCGGGAGCGGTGTGGGCGAACGTGACCATCCGGCGGTCGCACGCGCGGCGAGCGGCGTCGAGGTTGGTGGAGTACACCATCCGCGGACCGATCGCGCCGAGCAGCCAGATGTCGCTCTCCCGGGGCTCCTTGATGCCTTTGAGCCGCAGATCGACGACGACGTTCGTGCCGACCTTGCGGTGCAGCGCGATCACTGTCGCGACCTCTTCGATGTCAAAGATGAACACCGCCTCGCCACGAATCTGGCCGAGGACGACGTTCTTGGCCGTGACGTCACCGACGGTCGACATCACCCCGCGCTTCCAGCGCTTGAGGATCTCGTGCGACTCATGCTCGTAATCGAAGCCATGCGACTTCGCCCACGACTTACGGCGCCGTCCCAACCCACGCCGACGGTCGATGTCGACGTACAGCAATACGGCCGCACCCACGAAACAGAGTGCGGACAGCGTGAACCAGAGCGGGACCATCGGGCCTAGCCTACTTGTTGACGGCGGAAATGCCCCCACCTTGTGAGGTCACAACCCGGTTACTGGTGATCAGAGCGCTGTAACCGAGACTCTTCGAGGTAGGTGACGATCGCGTTCGTGAGGCCCTGCCGGGCCACATCGAGGTCGGTATAGGTGCCGAGCTGACGCTCGGAGGTGATGCCGCGCATCGCGCCGGGGATGAACGAGGCGACCTCGCGGACCCGCTCGGGGTCCACGTCGAGATCGGCGAAGGCCTGCTGACAGGTTTGCAGCCAACCCTGCCCCCACGACGAGAGTTCGGCCGCGGTCTTCGGGTAGAGCCGTTCCAGTTCGGCGCGGTCCCGTGGCAGTGCGGCACGCAGATTCTCGATCGCGCGCGAATCGCTGGCCGTCAGCCCGTCATAGAGCAGGTCGATGATGCCGGCGACGCGCTGACGTAGCGGCGCACCGTCGTCACGGTGGCTCAGCATGCCCGCGCGGCGTTCGGCGGTGCGCTGCAGGACCGCCGCCCAGAATCCGTCGATGTCGCCGAACTGGTATTTCACCGCGCCCCAGGTGGCACCGATCTCTTTGGCGATCCGGTTGGCCGACACCGCTCCGGGATCACCGGTGGCCAGCGCCTTGCGCGCGGCTTCCAGCATGCTCTCCCGCGTGGCTTCACCGCGCCGGTTGGTGCGGCGCGCACCCGCCTCGGTCTCGGCCATCTCGAGAGATTACCCCGTTTTCACAGAACCCTCTTCCAAAGTTTCACAGAAGCTCCTACGATTCCCGTCATGGCCAAACCACCGTTGTCGATGAAACCGACAGGATGGTTCCAGGTCGCCTGGTCGGACCAGGTCGACGTCGGGGCCGTACACGCCATGAAGTACTTCGGCGAGGAGATGGTGGCCTGGCGCTCGGAGTCCGGGCAGGTGACCGTGATGAACGCCTTCTGCGAGCACCTGGGCGCCCACCTGGGATTCGGTGGCCATGTCGTCGGCGAGGCCATCCAGTGCCCATTTCACGGCTGGCAGTGGAACACCGAGGGCCGCAACGTCTGTATCCCCTACCAGGACCGGCCCAACCGCGGCCGCCGGATACGCACCTACCCCGTCGTCGAACGCAACGAGATCATCTACATCTGGCACGACATCGAAGGGCGTGAGCCGTTTTTCGACGCGCCGGACGTATTCGCGTCCTTCGCCGACGGCAGCAGCGCGGCCGACTACTACCCCCAGCAGCGGCTGTTCCGCGAGGGGCTCGAACTCCATCCGCAGTACGTCCTGGAGAACGGCGTCGACTTCGCGCATTTCAAGTACGTCCACCAGACCCCGATCGTGCCGGTGTTCACCCGCCACGACTTCGCCGCACCGGTCTCCTACGTCGACTTCACGATCACGTTCGAGGGTGACGATCAACAGTCGATCGACGACGTGCGCAGCGGTGTCGAGGCGATCAACGGCGGTCTGGGCATCGCGGTGACCAAGAGCTGGGGGATGATCGACAACCGCACCATCTCGGCGGTCACCCCCGTCGACGAGTCCACCTCCGACGTGCGGTTCATGGTCTACATCGGCCGCACACCCGGAAAAGATTCCGAGCGAGCGGCGACCAAGGCCGCCGAGTTCGGCGACGAGGTGATCCGCCAGTTCACCCAGGACATCCACATCTGGTCACACCAGCGCTACTCCGATCCCCCGGCGCTGGCCACCGCTGAGTACGAGGGCTTCACCGCAATCCGCAAGTGGGCCATGCAGTTCTATCCCGACGGTCGCGGTGGCAGTGCCGCAGACCTGGCGCGCATACGAAAGGTAGACACCCTATGACCGAGAAGATCCGCGTATTCCAGGTGGCGACCGGCAACGTCGGCACCGAGATGATCAAGCGCATCGGCAAGCGCCCCGACCTCGAGCTGGTCGGATTGCATTGCTACACACCGGAAAAGGTCGGCCGCGATGCGGGTGAGATCGCCGGGATCGATCCCATCGGAGTGACCGCGACAGGTTCGATCGATGAGATCATCGCCGCGCGTCCCGACGTACTCACCTTTCACGGCGTCTTCCCCGACGAGGACCTGTACGTGAAAGTCCTTGAGGCCGGCATCAATATCGTCACCACCGCCGACTGGATCACCGGCTGGCACCGCGACACCAACCACCCGCATCCCTCCGGGAGACCGGTCACCCAGGTCCTGGCGGAAGCGGCCGCACGTGGTAGTTCTACGTTCTACGGCACCGGCATGAACCCCGGCGTGAATCAGATCCTGGGCGTGGTGTGTTCGGCCGATGTCGCCGAGATCGAAAACGTCACCACCATCGAATCCGTCGACGTGTCATGCCATCACAGCAAGGACACCTGGATCGAGGTCGGCTACGGCCTGCCGGTCGACGACCCGTCGATCCCCGGCAAGCTGGAGAAATACACCCGGGTCTTCGCCGACAGTGTGCTGATGATGGCCGACTGCTTCGGGCTGGAGCTCGACGAGGTCAAGTTCACCTACGAACTCGGTGCGTGCACAAAGGACGTCGATCTGGGCTGGTACACGCTGCCCAAGGGATCGCTGGGCGGCAACTACATCAAATACCAGGGCATGGTCGACGGCGTGCCGCGGGTGGAGACCCATCTCGAATGGCAGATGACCCCGCACACCGATCCCAGCTGGGACATCAAGGGCTGCTACATCACGCAGATCAAGGGCGACCCATGTGTCTACAACAAGCACATGATCTTCCCGAAACCCGGTGTGGACCTGTCCGATCCGGACTCGTTCGCCTCGATCGGCATGACCGTGACGGGGCTGCCCGCACTCAATGCGATCGCGTCGGTGGTTGCCGCACCGCCAGGGTTGTTGACGAGTGCCGACGTGCCGCTGCGTGGGTTCGCGGGGAGGTTCAGTCTGTAGCGTTTCCCAGGCGAGCAGACATAAACTGCCCAATTCCACTTGCGAAAGGGCAGGTTTACGTCTGCTCGGCGGAAAAATTCAGCCGGGAAACATCACCGTGGCGAGCTCCAGGATTTCTGAACGATCTTGCGGCAGCAGGAATCCTGCTTCGACAGCCGCGTCCAATGACTCGGTGAACCGGGCCAGATACTCGGCCGGGCCACCGGGATACAGCGCCCGCAGCGTGCCGGAGTCGAACGGTTCCCCCGATCCGAAGAGAAACGACATGGGGCTCTCGTTGTCGGCGAGCCCCGACGTGCGGGCCGTCGGCACGTCGACCCATGGCGTGCGAACTCCGCCCTTGGCAAGGCCGTTCGCGTCGAGCACCAACTGGTCGCCGTCCGATAGTTCTATCGGCGCGGCCACTGGCGCCTGCTCACCTGTGCGCACCCAATTGTCAAGCGCATCAACCGCAGCCTGCAGGACGTAGTGGTGTTGCGGGGCGAAATTGATGAAGTACGACAGCTTCGTTCCCATCAGCTCGTCGATGGGCGCGTAGCCCGCCGCGAGTTGTTCGGCCGGGACGGCTCCGCTGTCGATGAACCCGACACGGATCGTGTAGTTGTCGGCGTGGGCACTGCCGGGCAGCTCCCACGCCCGGAACAGCGCGTCATCCGGCCGTCGAGCTCGGTGATACCCGGGCAGATGCCCATCGACCACATCAGTTTCGGTGAGCACTGTGAGGACCGGGACCCGGAGGTGGTCCCGGAACGGTACGGGGCCCGACGCACGTATCGCGCTGGTTCCGTCGAGGGGAGCGGCCGGGCCGAACCGTGAGTGGACGAGGAAGCCATCGAAGACTGAGACGACGGGATCGACATCGTTGACGTACGTGGTCAGGAACATCGCTGATTGCGACTCCCCGACCGCGAGAACGGTTTCTGGTTCGAGACCGTCGATGGTGCCATCGCGCACAAGGCGCCCGACCTGGGTGAAGATGTCGTAGGCAAATGCATCACCCGGGTGGTGCAGGATCGAATAACGTTCGGGGTCTTGCGCCTTCAGAGACATGTTGGCGCCGACAAGACTGTCCCCGCCTTCCACGCCGACCTGTTGTGCCGACACCGCCACATATGCGTAACCCGACCGCGCGATTTCACGGTGCGCCATGAACCACACGGCAGGAGCGTCGATACCGCCGCTGACGTTGAGCCACTCCACGAGGATGGTGCCGTTGAACTTGGCTTCGTCAGTCGGTCGAACAACCACGATGCGCGTCGTGTAATCCGCCGAACCCTCCGGCGCATACGACCGAGCCGTCCCCGAGACGAAGAACTCCTCGGCGCGGTAACCCAGGGTGTCCAGGTCGTAGGAGCCGAGGAGCAGTTTGGGCTTGCCGGGGAGCGGCGTGACGGAGGGGATCACCCGTTCATCTCAGCGCGAGCAGACGCAAATGTCCCCCAGAACCGCGATTCTGGGGGACATTCGCGTCTTTTCGGCGGGCTAAATCAGCCCAGGACCAGGCCTTCTCCGTCGGGGGTGACGTTGACCGGCACCACGTCGCCGTCGTGCACATCGCCGGCCAGCAGCATCTTGGCCAACTGGTCGCCGATGGCCTGCTGCACCAGGCGGCGCAGCGGGCGGGCACCGTAGAGCGGGTCGAAACCACGCTCGGCCAACCATGTCTTGGCGGGCAGCGACACCTCGAGGGTGAGCCTGCGCTGCGACAGCCGCTTCTGCAGCTGCTGCAACTGGATGTCGACGATCGACACGAGCTCCTCGGGATTCAGTGCGTCGAACAGGATCACGTCGTCGAGCCGGTTGATGAACTCCGGCTTGAACGCCGCCCGCACCGCCGCCATCACCTGCTCCTCGGTGCCACCGGCACCCAGGTTGGAAGTCAGGATCAGGATCGTGTTGCGGAAGTCGACCGTCCGGCCCTGACCGTCGGTCAACCGGCCCTCGTCGAGCACCTGCAGCAGCACGTCGAACACGTCCGGGTGTGCCTTTTCGATCTCGTCGAACAGCACCACCGTGTACGGACGCCGCCGTACCGCCTCGGTCAGCTGACCGCCCTGGTCGTAGCCGATGTATCCGGGAGGTGCACCGACCAGCCGAGCCACCGAGTGCTTCTCGCCGTACTCACTCATGTCGATGCGGACCATGGCACGCTCGTCGTCGAACAGGAACTCCGCCAACGCTTTTGCCAGCTCGGTCTTACCGACGCCGGTCGGGCCCAGGAACATGAATGAACCTGTCGGCCGGTTGGGATCGGCCACCCCGGCCCGGGTGCGTCGCACCGCATCCGACACCGCGGTCACCGCGGCTTTCTGACCGATGACGCGCTTGCCGAGCTCCTCCTCCATCCGCAGCAGCTTGGCGCTCTCGCCTTCGAGCATCCGGCCGGCCGGAATACCGGTCCACGCCTCGACCACCTCGGCGATGTCGTCGGGGCCGACCTCTTCTTTGAGCATCACATTCTCGCGAGCCTCGGCCACCGGCAGCGCGGCGTCGAGCTTCTTCTCGACCTCGGGAATGCGGCCGTAGCGCAGCTCGGAAGCCTTGGCCAGGTCACCGTCGCGCTCGGCCCGGTCGGCCTCGCCACGCAGCGTGTCCAACTGCTCCTTGAGCTCGCGGACGATGTCGATGGCGCCCTTCTCGTTCTGCCACCTGGTCGTCAGCTCGGCCAGCTTCTCCTTGTAATCAGCCAACTCGGCGCGCAGCTTCTCCAGCCGTTCCTTGGAGGCGTCGTCTTCCTCCTTCTGCAGCGCCATCTCCTCGATCTCGAGGCGACGGACGAGCCGCTCGACCTCGTCGATTTCGACGGGCCGGGAGTCGATCTCCATACGCAGCCGGGATCCGGCCTCGTCGACCAGGTCGATCGCCTTGTCCGGCAGGAACCGCGAGGTGATGTAGCGATCCGAGAGGGTTGCGGCGGCCACCAGCGCGGAGTCGGTGATGCGGACACCGTGGTGCACCTCGTAGCGGTCCTTGAGTCCGCGCAGGATGCCGACGGTGTCCTCGACGGACGGCTCGCCGACCAGCACCTGCTGGAACCGGCGCTCCAGCGCGGCGTCCTTCTCGATGTACTTGCGGTACTCGTCGAGCGTGGTGGCACCGACCAGACGCAGCTCGCCACGGGCGAGCATGGGCTTGATCATGTTGCCCGCGTCCATCGCGGACTCACCGGTGGCACCGGCGCCGACGATGGTGTGCAGCTCATCGATGAACGTGATGACCTGGCCCGCCGAATTCTTGATGTCGTCGAGGACGGCCTTGAGGCGTTCCTCGAATTCGCCGCGGTACTTCGCGCCGGCCACCATGGACCCGAGGTCCAAGGAGATGACGGTCTTGTCCCGCAGGCTTTCCGGAACGTCGCCGGCCACGATGCGCTGGGCCAGGCCCTCGACGATCGCGGTCTTTCCCACGCCGGGCTCACCGATGAGCACGGGGTTGTTCTTGGTACGACGACTCAGCACCTGTACGACGCGACGAATCTCGTTGTCGCGCCCGATAACCGGGTCGAGCTTGCCTTCGCGGGCGGCGGCGGTCAGGTCGGTGGAGTACTTCTCCAGCGCCTGGTAGCTGCCCTCCGGATCAGGGCTGGTGACGCGGGCACTACCGCGCACCTTGGTGAAGGCCTCGCGAAGCGCCTCGGGTGAGGCACCGTGTCCGGTCAGCAGTTTGGCAACTTCGGAGTCGCCGGTGGCCAGGCCGACCATCAGATGTTCGGTGGAGACGTACTCGTCGTCCATCTCGGTGGCCAGGCCCTGGGCCGTGGTGATCGCAGCGAGCGATTCCCGGCTCAGCTGGGGTTGGCTGCTGGCGCCGCTGGCGCTGGGCAGTTGGTCGAGCAGTCGTTGCGCCCCTGCGCGAATCGTCGCGGGGTCCACGCCGACGGCCTCGAGCAGTGGTGCGGCAATGCCCTCGTTCTGAGTGAGCAGTGCCATCAAAAGATGGGCGGGCCGGATCTCCGGATTGCCGGCGGAACTGGCCGCCTGCAACGCTGAGGTCAGCGCCGCCTGAGTCTTGGTCGTCGGGTTGAACGAGTCCACGACACCTCCCTTTTTCGATAAAGAAAATGCTTGTCGCGATGTACAACGTAGTCAAGGTTGAGTCTGTTCCGCTCAACTTTAGAAATTTTCGGCGGGCAGACTCAGCGACGTGCACATCGCCGTCATCGCCGCATCCGCTCCCAGCCATATGTACCCACATTTGGCGGTCGTCCACGAGTTGGCACGCCGCGGTCATCGGGTGAGTTACCTGGTCGGTGGCCACCTGAGCTGGCTGGTCCGCCCGACCGGCGCCGACGTCGTGGAGTGCACGTCCGTACTCCCGGGGGCACCCGGCGCACCGGAATCGTTCGACGACTCCGACCCGGCGGCCGGCATGCGGATGTTCCTCGACGAGGCCATCCACGTATTGCCCCAGGTTCACGCCGCCCTCGATGACGACCGGCCCGACCTCGTGCTCTACGACATCGGCGGCATGGCCGGTCCGGTGGCGGCGGAGCAATGGGGTGTGCCGTCAGCTCAGCTTTCCCCGAGCGAGGTGGCCTGGGAGGGCTACCACGACGACATGGCCGAGACACTCGGTCCCATCCTCGGCAGCCCCAGCGGGCTGGCCTACCGCCAGGCGTTCGATGACTGGCTGACCGATTCGCGATCAGGGTTGACGTTCGATGACGTGACCGGGGCGCCTCGCCGCTGCCTGGTGCTGATCCCCCGGGCCATGCAACGGAACGCCGACCGGGTCGGTGACCGCTACCGGTTCGTGGGGCCGTGCATCGATCCACGTCGCGAAGATCCGCGCGACTGGACCCCGCCCGACGGCGACGGCCCGCTGGCCCTCCTGGCCTTCGGCACCGCCTACACCGACCGAGCCGACGTGTACCGCAACGTGATCGAAGCACTCGACGGACAGGACTGGCGCCTGGTGCTGGCCACGGGACGCGCCGACGTCGACGGCTTGGGCGCGGTCCCGCCGTGGGTCCAGCTGCGCAAGACCGTCCCCCAGCCCGCGGTGCTGCGGCGGGCCGACTGCTTCATCACCCACGCCGGCATGGGCTCGTGCACCGAGGGTCTGTGGTTCGGGGTGCCGATGGTGGCGATCCCGCAAGCCGTCGATCAGCCCGCCAATGCCGCCCGCCTGGAGACCATCGGCGTCGGCCGACACCTCGTCGACCATCTCCCCGATGCCGCCCAGATCCGCGACGCGGTGCTCGACGTCGCCGCCGATCAGCGGATCCGAGCGAACCTCGACACCATCAGCGACGAGGTCCATACCCACGGCGGCCCGGCACACGCCGCCGATGCGGTCGAGGACGTTGCGACCGGGCGTTGGTGAGCACTTACCTCCAGGGCGACTCGATGCTTGCTAGGTTTTGCTCGGGCACTGCGTCGAGAGGGCGGCCATGACGGAAAGTTGGGGTTCGGTTCTTGCCGAACTCATCCCGTTGGCGTTGGTGGTGGCTCTGTCACCCTTGTCGATCATTCCGGCGGTGCTGGTGCTGCACACCCCGCGCCCCCGGCCGACCGGCCTGGCGTTCCTCGCCGGCTGGTTGCTCGGTCTCGCGGCGCTGACCGCAATATTCGTCGGCGTCTCGGGCCTGCTCGGCGGGCTCGACAAACCCCCGGCGTGGGCGTCGTGGCTGCGCATCGTGGTGGGCGCCGCGCTGATCGTCTTCGGTGCCTACCGTTTTCTCACCCGGGCCAAGTCAGAACACATGCCGGGTTGGATGGCCGGCCTGAGCAAGCTCACCCCCGCCCGGGCGGGCGCCGCCGGGGTAGGGCTCACGGTGGTGAACCCCAAGGTGCTGTTCATCTCCGCGGCAGCCGGATTGGCCATCGGCAGCTCCGGCCTCGGCCAGCCCGGCGTCTGGGCAGCCGGGCTCTACTACGTGCTGGCAGCGGGATCGACCGTGGCGCTGCCGATCCTCGCGTACGCGGTGTCCGGCGACCGTTTGGACCCGGCGCTCACCCGGCTCAAGGAATGGATGGAGCGCAACCATGCCATCTTGGTCGCCGCGATTCTTGTGGTGATCGGCCTGCTCGTGCTCTACAAGGGAATTCACGGGTTATAGGCGACGCATTCGGCGCAGATCGGGCTACGGTGTGCGCATGTCCGAATCCGGTTTCGGTGATTTCGAATTCGAGCGGAAGTTCTTTGTCCGGGAATTGCCCGCAGTGGCAGCATCGGATCCCGCACCAGCCCTGATCGTCCAGGCCTACCTTTTCGCGTCCGACGGATACGCGGTGCGCGTACGCGTGCAGGGGCCGGCACCCGCCGAATTGGATGCGACTCCCGCCGAACTCGTAGCGACACTGGGGGATGAATCGCTCGGGACCATGACCGCCAAAGGTCCCGCCATCGGGGGAACCCGCTACGAAGCCGAACGCGAGCTCGATCCATTGATCGCGGCACAGATCGTCGGTCGGTCCGAACACGTCGTCGCGAAGGTTCGCTATTCGATGTGGCTCGGCGAGGATGGCTGGATCATCGACCAGTTCCTCGGCCGGAACGCACCGCTACTGCTTTCCGAAGTCGAGCGCGGCGGGCCAGTGGTCGATCTCGCCATTCCCTCTTTCTGCGTTTCCGAGGTGTCCGAGGACGACCGGTTCCGCAATGAATACCTGGCACACAAGCCATTTGGTACCTGGGCTGACGAGTACCGGGGCGAACTCGAGCGCCGGGGGCCGTCTTTCGTCGAGACCTTGGGCCAGAATCAGTTCGAAGGCAGCTGAGCGACGGGCCTGCTCCGTCTGCGGCAGATCCTGGCAGACATGAAGGGCACGAATCATCGACAACGAAGTTCCACAAGCCGGGCCGGCCGGCTGGTTTACCGATCCTTGGAGTCCCCAGCAACTGCGCTACTTTGACGGCCAAAAATGGACCAGCCACACCGCTCCTGCCCCGGTGGCCGCCGCCGACTATGCCTGGGACACCGGTTACCCGTTCGGGGAGCGGGTTCTGATCCTTCGCGCCATCGCGACCCCAAATGACGCCAGCATCACGTGCGGGGTAGAGAACGTGCGCGGCGAGCAGATCGGGTTTATTCAACCGCGAGCGAGCATTCCGTGGACTACCCGCGCGACCGCTGACCTGCATTTCGTCATGGTTCGTCCTGACGGAGCACCGTTGCTGTACTTGACGCGTTACGGAGGCTACAGCGGACATGTCATCCAAGTGCATGATGCCGCTGGACACGACTTCGGCTGTTTGCGTCAAGCGGGCTCACGCTGGCGGGTTCTCCGCCTGACAATGGCGTTGGAGTTCAACGGACAGCGTCTTGGGCAGTCCGACATCGCCACCAGCGTTCTGCAGATGAACAAGAAGGTCCACGAACCCATCTACGATGCGGCTGACGCGGTGCTCGGCCACGTCGATCGTCGATGGCTGCCGAACTTCGGATCACGCAACCCGCACTACGACTACACCCTCGACTGCTCGGCGCCAACACCACATCCACTCCCTGCGCTGATGCTGGCTACCGCCTTCGCGCACTACATGTATGACCGAATCCAGATGGGCGGCCCACTCGGCGCTGGGGGCCGCACTGGCCGCAATCAAACAACCAAGCGGCGGACGACTACAGGTGGCCGCGTACCGAAATTGGTGCGACGAGGTGCCTCAGCGCGCTGTTAGGGTCTCCTCCAAGACGGGAGTGAATGCCTGCAGATGTGGCACTGGGACCGCGGTCGCCACCAACTGCGAACACGCACAAGGAGAAAAGCATGTCCGGCGAACTGCGCGTGATTACCTCACACGTGCTCGAACTTGCGCAAATGCAGGCCACCGCCGCGGAACAGATTCTCGCGGCGGCCACAGCGTCGCATGGTGTCAGCACGTCCATGGTGGTAAATCACGGCGTCATCTGCTCAACATCCAACGCGGCCGTCGCAGCGGCAGAAGCAGCACGCGCTGCCGCCTGCGCCGGTTTGAACTCCGTCTCGACCAGCCTGTCGAGCAGGCTGGGGGTGGCAGCGTCACGTTACGACCAGTCCGATGCACAAGGGGCTGGCAAACTCGGTAAAGAGATGCATCCACGCTGAGACCACTACCAGCCGGCAACTTCGTCAGCGGTAACGTACGGATCAAAGCCATTTGTCTCGGCTCGCGCCGGCCGCCGATCAGAATCGGGACTTCAGATACGTGACCACACACGATCCGGACGATGAGTTCTTCCACTCCGACGACACGGGTTTGGACGCGCTCGACTTCGACACACCACCCCAACCCGACGATGGCGGGTCGGGAATTGACGCACTGCCGGACTACTCCGTAGGTGAAATCGACGAGGGAACCAGCCTCGATGGTGTCGATGACTTCACCAGCACTGACGTCGAAGACGATGAGGACGACGTTTTCGGCGCGGTCGAGGCCGACGCGGCTACCGCGGACGAGGCACAGGGCCCCGTGGTCCAGGCGATCAACCCGCCGGGCACCGTCTCGGTGACGGCCTACCTCGGCGGGTCGGTCGCCCAGGTCGATCTGGATCCAAAGGTAACCACCTTGACCGAATCCCAACTGGCTGAAGAGATCCGGTTCGTGGCAGGCGTGGCGGCCAAGAAAGCTACGGCTGCCGTGCACGTCGGCGTGGTGAACATGCTCGTCGAGCAGGGCATGGATCTGCGCGACGCGCGGGATTTCGTGGAGACCAACATGCCGTTCGCCACACCGGAACAGGCCCACGAGGCCGACGTCGCGCTCATCGCACGCCACACCGAGCGCGAAGACTGACCGAGGGGCGACCATCAGCGAAAGCGTGCCACCACCGCCGCAGGCGGGATGGTTTACCGACCCTTGGAACACTCAGCAGATCCGGTACTTCGACGGCAGGCAGTGGTCAGCCCACGTAGCATCTGGTCCGCCGATGCAACCGCCGACCGCGGCCAAGGTCCCTGCCCCGCCGCTGACTTCAGGCGGGTACCCGTTCGGGGAGCCCACTCTGTTCCTCCAACCAATCCGCGGTGGGGCGGGCTCCGATATCCGTTGCTCGATTACGAACCCGCGTGGGCAAATACTCGCGTTGATCCAACTACTGAAAGCACCCCCCTGGGGGGCTGAGGCAATCAGCGAACTCGTATTCGAGGTCGTTCGGCCCGACGGAACACAACTGCTGCAGTTCGTCCGATCCGTTGGATTCCGGGGTCATGGCAAACATGGTCTGCACGTTCACGACCCCGACGGCCGTGAACTCGGTTGCCTTCGGCAGACCAGCTCGTATTGGCAATTCTTCCGAACCCCAAAAATTTCGTTCGAGCTCGAGTATCAGGGCCAATCGCTAGGCGCCACCAAAATACGTTCCTACATCCCCAAGTTCACCAAGTTGGAACTCGACGAACCGATTTACGACACCACTACAGAGATCGGACGGGTACATAGTCAACGGAACCAATCCAAGCTCGAAGCCATGTTCATGTACGCGACTTTCGATTACCGGCTCGACTGTGCGCATCCCACGTCCCCACCAATGCCTACGCTGCTGCTGGCCACCACTTTTGCACACTTTCTGTATGACCATCTCGATTCGCTAGCGCCGTTCTCGCGGTGGGCCCGATGAGAGTGCCGTCAGTCTAGACACCAGCCGTCAGTGCATTCAGGGTTGCCCCAGAGAACGCCAAAGCCGCGTTTTGAACACCCAAAATTGGTGCATAGCAACATGTTGGCGTGCTGTTAGGCTCACCCCAGCGAAGGAAGGGCCAGACAAGAATGAGCTTTTGGGATGCCGCGGAGAAGGTCAGCAAGACTCTCGGCAAGAGCGACGAGTTGAGCGATCTCGGGGATGCCAACACTCTGTGGTCCACGAAGTCTCATAACGATGCCGGGGACAAGCTCGGGCTGGGTTCCGACGCAATTGGGCTCGTGCAGATGCTCATCGGGAAGTCTGTCGCAACTCCCATCATCAACGTCGGCCTGTTGGGCATCCAGGGTATGACTCTCACTTGCGGAATCGGCAATCCGGATACTGGCGACAGGTTCGGGCAGGGCGCAGAGCAGTTGGGCCAAGTCCATGACACCCTGGAATCGGCGAAGCCGACATCCGGGTGGCAAGGCGACGCCTCGCAGGCCTACACGGGTCAAGACGCTAAACAGCAGGACCGCGCACGCTCGATTGCGGAAGCCGACAAGGCCATGGCAGCAATCGTGAGCAAACAGGCGAGTCAAGTCGATCAGACGCGCTCGTTCCTCGGCACATGCGCGACCGTCCTCGGCTATGCGATCCTGCCCGCCATGATTGCGAAGGTCTCCGGTCCGCAAGGTCCTGCCGTCGCATTGGCAATTGAGGTCGGGGCTGTCGCCGGCTCAGTACCTCTTGCTGCCGGACAGATGTCGGTGATGTCCGCCAAGTCAGCAGCCAATGCTGTCGAGGTAGGGAAGGTCGTCGGACAATACACCAAGGTGGCATCAAGCGCGACGTTCGGCCAGTAGGAACCGACCACCTACAACTCCGGCAATCCCAACTCTGCCGCATCCGCGGTGAGGTAGCGGGTCACCGTCGGCGCGAGCAACCGCACGATGTCTTCGCCGGCGAGCGTCGCCAACGGCGGTACCTCCATCACGTAGCGCAGCATCGCGGTACCGACCAGGCTCGATGCGGCGAGCATCGCCCGGAGCCGGGCCTGCTCGCCGCCACCCAGTACACCTGATACCGCGGCGAGCACGTAATCCTGCATGAACGTTCGAAATGCCACGTGCGCATCGGAATTCGATGTCGCGGACTGCAGCATGACCCGCATGCTCGCTGCGGTGTCAGGGGCCTCCCACATCTTCAGGTAGACGCGGACCATGCGCTCGCCGATGGCGCCGTCTGGCCCTTCCAGGGCGGCCACCAGCACGTCGGGATCGAGGATCAGCCGAAGGGACTCCCGGAACAGGTCGGCCTTCGACCCGAACAGGTACAGCACCATCGACGCGTCGACGTGCGCATCCGACGCGATCCCGCGCAGCGTCGTCTTTTCGTAGCCCTCGGCCGCGAAGCGCTGCTTGGCTGCAGCCAGCACTGCGTCCCGAGACACCGGGTCACCCTGGCGGCGGCCTCGGCGCGGAGCGGTTTTCCCAGGTGAAGCCATACGTCGACATTATCATTTCAACGTCTATTGAAATATCGCCCCCGCAAGGCTTACCCTCATCTCAACCGATTATTTCAACGGCTGATGAAAAGAGGGAGACGATGCTCTCGCTACCGACACCCACGCCGGTCCATCACGCAGCACCCGAGCACGAGCCGCCCGCAGCATTGCGTGCTGCGGGCATCGTGGCCGTATTGACCATCGCGATCGCGATCGTGGCCATCGCCTTCGCCCTGCCGGCGTCGCGTTCCAAGCCTCACGACATCCCGATCGGCGCCGCCGGCCCCCAGGTCGCCACGAGCCAGATCGCCGAGCGCCTCGAACAGCAGGCCCCCGGCGCGTTCAAGGTCACCTACTACCCCGGCGAGAACACCCTGCGTGAGGCGATACTCGACCGAAACGTGTACGGCGGCATCGCATTCGGCCCGCAGGACCCCACCCTGCTGACCGCCACCGGCGGCAGCCCGGCCGTCGCGCAGCTGCTCACCCAGATCGGTGACGGCATCGCCACACACTCCGGCGTGACCCTGCACACCGAGGACCTCGCCCCACTCAGCAGTCAAGATCCACGCGGCACGGGAGTGGCTGCCGCTGCCCTGCCGATCACGCTGGCCGGGATGCTGCCCGCCGCCGCGCTGGTGCTGTTGCTGCGGCGTGAGGTGTGGACCCGCCTGACCGCCACCATCGTGTTCTCCGCGGTCGCCGGCGTCACGGTGGCGGCCCTGCTTCAATACGTGCTCGGCTCGATCGACTCGAATCTCTGGGGAGTGGCTGCCGGCCTGACGCTCGGAATCGCGGCGGCCGGCCTGGTCGTACTCGGGCTGGGCTCGTTGTTCGGCAAAGTCGGCCTGGCGGTGGGTGCCGCGCTGGCGCTGCTGTTGGGCAACCCGCTGTCCGGACTGACAGCCGCACCGGAGATGCTGCCGTCAGGCTGGGGCCAGCTCGGCCAACTGCTACCCCAGGGAGCGACCGCCACCCTGCTGCGGTCCACTGCCTACTTCGGCGGTGCCGGCGCCGACACCGCCATCATCGTGCTCAGTTGCTGGGCGATCGTCGGGCTGATGTTGGTGATCAGCGCCGCTTTGCGGCGGCCCGGGCGTACCGCGCCTAAGATGCAGCTCCGTGGGACTCGATGACCGCGACGCGTTGCAGACACTGCAGAACGCCGTCGACCCGGAGCAGGGCGCGGCGCCACTGATCCGCGATTTCTACACCCGATGGTTCGCCACCGACCTCTCCGCCCGCGATCTGTTCCCCCCCGACATGGACCACCAGCGCGATGTCTTCGCGCGCGCCCTGACCTGGCTGTTCGGGGAGCTGATCGCCCAGCGCGCCGAGGAGCCGGTGGCGTTCCTGGCCCAGCTCGGCAGAGACCACCGCAAATACGGTGTGACGCAGGGGCATTACGACTCGATGCATGATGCGCTGTACAACGCGCTGCATGACCACCTCGAGTCCGACTGGGATGACAGCCTGGCCGAAGCCACCCGCGATGCCGTGGCCCTGATCATCGGCGTGATGCGCGGCGCAGCCGACGCCGAGGAAGCCCCGGCCTACTGCGACGGCACCGTCATCGAACACCACCGGGTCACCCGCGACGTCTCGGTGATCCGGCTGCAGCTCGACGAGGCGCTGTTCTACCACCCCGGTCAGTACGTCACCGTCCAGGTGCCCCAATGGCCGCGACGGTGGCGCTACCTGAGCCCGGCCATTCCCTCCGACCGCTCCGGGGCCATCGAGTTCCACGTCCGGTCCGTCCCCGGCGGCATGGTGAGCACCGCGGTCGTCGCCGAGACCAAGATCGGGGACCGTTGGCGGCAGTCCAGCCCACACGGCGGCCTGCACGTCGACCGCGACGGCGAAGATGTGCTGATGGTGGCCGGCAGCACGGGCCTGGCCCCGCTGCGCAACATCATCATGGACATGACGTTGCACGGTGAGAATCCTCGCGTGCACCTGTTCTTCGGTGGCCGCTATCCGTGCGACCTGTACGACCTGAAAACGCTGTGGCACATCGCCTCGACCAACCCGTGGCTTTCGGTGACCCCGGTGTCGGAGTACAGCACCGATCCCCCGTGGGCCGGCCAGTATCCCGACGTCCGGCCCCCGCGAGGGCTACACGTGCGCCAGACCGGCACGCTCGCAGAAGTGGTGACGAAATTCGGCAATTGGGGCGATCGACAGATCCTCGTCTGCGGCGGACCCGACATGGTCACCGCCACCAAGGCCGCCCTGGTCGAGCGTGGCGCCCCCGCCGACCGCATTCAGCACGACCCGCTGACGCGCTGAGAGTGCCAGACTGGCGCCATGTCCGAGGTTCAACCAGTCACCCTGTCTGACCCGTCGTCGTCGCTGACGGCCACGTATGTTCCCGGCGCGGGGATGATCTGTACGTCATTGGCCGACGGCGGCGTCGAATACCTCGGCCAGCGGCGCGGGTTGCAGGCCTATTTGACCGACGGCAAGACGATGGGCATTCCGATCCTCTACCCGTGGGCAAACCGGTTGGGCGCCAACGAATACCGGGTCGAGGACACGGTGGTGGACGTGACCCCCGGGGCGAACGGGGTGCGTGGCGACGCGCGGGGGGCTCCGATCCACGGCGTGCTCGCCGCCAACCCGGACTGGCAGGTGAGCGCCCGGTCCGAGAACACCCTCGTGGCATCGCTGGACTGGGATACCGCCCGACGGCTGCTGGCGACGTTCCCGTTCCCCCACCGCCTCACGATGGCCGTGACGCTCGCCGACCGGACCCTCACCGTGGCCACCACCGTGACACCAACCGCCCAGCAACACGTCCCGCTGTGCTACGGCTACCACCCCTACGTGACGATTCCCGGTGTGCCGCGCGAGGATTGGCATTTGCAGACCCCATCGATGCGACATCTGCTCGTGGATGACCGGGGCCTTCCCACCGAAGCATCCGAGCGGTGGCCGGCCGGGATGAGACGCCTGGACAGCACCGAGCTGGATGACGGATTCGACGACGTCGACGAAGGTGCGGTGTTCACCCTGACCGGCGGGGCGCAGCGGGTGGAGGTCAATTTCGACCGGGGCTATCGCGCTGCGCAACTCTTCGCGCCGCTCAGCGACAGCGTGGTGGGCATCGAGCCGATGGCCGCACCGACCGACGCGCTACGCCGCGGAAATTACAAAATGGCCGCCCCCGGAAGTCCGGAGACGGCCACCTTTTCGATCAGGATCGGCTGAAGCCAACCTCGCTACTGCGAATGTCGCCGCCGAGCGGCTCTACGGCCTATGTCGCCGCCGAGCGGCTCCGGGCTGCCACAGGACCACAGCTTTGGACGCCACCGACACCTCATGGCGCTGGTTGGCACTGAGCTGTTCGACCTGTTGGGTCAACTCGGACAGCCGGGTCCGCAGTGCATCAACCTGATTGGTCAGTTCGATGATGCGCTTGATACCGGCCAGGTTGACGCCCTCGTCCTGCGACAGCCGCTGCACCTCGCGGAGCAGGTCGACGTCGCGCTCGGAGTATCGGCGCCCGCCACCGGAACTGCGCTGCGGGCTGACCAGCCCGAGCCGGTCGTATGTACGCAGAGTCTGCGCGTGCATACCGGCCAGCTCGGCGGCCACCGAGATCAAGAACGTGTGAGCTTCCTCTTTCCGCTGGCTCATATGTTGCCTGCCCATCCGGCCCGCGGATCGAAACCACTGGCCCGTTCGGCTTTCGCATACGTCTCCAGCGCCTCTGCCGCTTCACCTTCCAGGTTCGGCGGCACTGCGACCTTCACCGTGACCAGCAGGTCACCGTGGCCGCCGGAGCGCTTGGGTACCCCGCGCCCGCGCACCCGCAGGATCCGGCCGTCGGAGGTGCCCTTGGGCACCCGAACACCGACCTTGCCGTCCAGGGTGGGTACGGAAAGCGTTGTCCCCAGAGCCAATTCATGGAAGCTGACCGGAACACTGACGGTCAGGTCGTCGCCGTCACGTCCGAACACCTTGTCGGGCCGCACGTGCACGGTGACATAGAGGTCACCCGAGGGTGCACCTCGTAGCCCGGCCTCACCCTGGCCGGCCAGCCGGATGCGCTGACCGTCCTCGACACCCGGAGGGATCCGCACGTTGATCGTGCGGGTCCGGGTGGTGACGCCGGTGCCCTGACATTCGGCACACGGGTGCTCGATGATCGAACCGCTGCCCCGGCATTCGGTGCAGGGCTCAGAGAACCCGAACGCCCCCTGGTTGCGGTTGACCACCCCGGAGCCGTTGCAGTTCGGGCACACCTTGGGGCTGGTTCCCGGTCGCGCACCACTGCCGTGGCAGTTGGTACACGGTGCCGGGCTGGTCAGCCGCAGCGGCATGGCCACGCCCTTGGTGGCTTCCAAGAAGGACAGCTCGGTTTCGGTTTCCAGGTCGTTACCCCGGCGGGGCCGGCTCGGGCGTGGTTGCCCACCGCGCCCGAACAGCCCGCCGAAGAGGTCACCGATGTTGGCACCGCCACTCTGCCCGGCAGCGTCGAACAGGTCTCCCAGGTTGAATTCGGCCCCATCGGAACCGAATCCACCACTGAAGTTCCCGCCGGTGTTGAACCTACGGCCACCGCCGGCGAACAACCGACGGGTCTCGTCATACTCCTTGCGCTTCGCGGGGTCCGACAGAACACTGTTCGCCTCGGAAACCGCCTTGAACCGCTCGGCCGCTCCCGCATCGGGATTACGGTCGGGATGCAGCTCGGAGGCCAGTTTCCGGTAGGCCTTCTTGATCTCGTCGGCGCTGGCGTCAGAGGAGACGCCGAGTTCCTTATAGAAGTCCTTCTCGACCCACTCGCGTTGGGCCATGCGCCACCTCCTTACCTCTTCTCTCTAGTCGGAATGTTTAATTGTCTGATTCTGCGGCCTGATCGCCGGCGGCGTCAGCGTTATCCGCTGTCCCCGACGGGGAATCAGCCCCGGCTTCGTCTTCGGGCACCGTGTCGACCACACCGACGAGGGCGTGTCTGACCACCTGGTCACCGATCCGGTAGCCACGACGCATCACGGTCCCCACGACGGGGTGGGTACCCTCGCCCTCGTGCTGCACGGCTTCGTGCAGTGACGGGTCGAACTCGTCGCCCTCGGCGCCGAACCCGGAAAGACCCTGCCCCTCAAGGGCACCGACGAGCTTGTCGGCAACCGATTTGAGCGGCCCGGACTCCAGGTCACCGTGGCTACGGGCCCGGTCCAAATCGTCGAGCACACCCAGCAACTGGGTGATGACGGTGGTCTTGGCCCGGTCAGCGGTGACCTGCTGATCGCGCAGTGACCGCTTACGGTAGTTGTCGTATTCGGCCTTCACGCGTTGGAGCGTGGCCTTGAGCTCGGCAACCTCGTCGCTGTCGTTCGCCGGCGCACCGGCATCGGAGGCGGCGGGCGCCGACCCACTAGGGGCCGGCGCCTGCTCACGAACCTCACCGGTGTCGGGATCGATGCGCCGTTTGTCGGTGATGGTCACCGGCTCGTGCGAATCGTTCTCGGTCACTTGGTCTCCTGATCATCGTCGACAACCTCGGCGTCCACCACGTTGTCGTCCGCGGCACTCGAAGAGCCTCCAGCGTCAGCACCCGAGGCCTGCTCGGCCTGGGTGGCCTCGTAGATCGCCTGACCCAGCCCCTGCGACTCGACGCCGAGCTTCTCCATGGCGTCCTTGATCGCGGAGATGTCGGAGCCTTCCAGCGCCGACTTCGCCTCGGCGATCGCGCCGTCGACCTTGGTCAGCGTCTCCTCGGGAACCTTGGAGCCGCCTTCGGCCTCACGCTGTTCCTTGACGAACTTCTCCGTCTGGTAGACCAGCGACTCGGCCTGGTTGCGGACGTCGGCCTCTTCGCGACGCTTCTTGTCCTCGTCGGCGTGCGCCTCGGCATCCTTGATCATCCGGTCGATCTCTTCCTTGGACAGGCCGGAGCCTTCCTGGATCTTGATCGTGTTTTCCTTGCCGGTGCCCTTGTCCTTGGCCGTGACGTGCACGATGCCGTTGGCGTCGATGTCGAAGGTGACCTCGATCTGCGGCACGCCGCGGGGGGCCGGCGGGATACCGGTCAGCTCGAACGAGCCGAGCAGCTTGTTGTGCGCAGCGATTTCACGCTCACCCTGGAAGACCTGGATCTGCACCGACGGCTGGTTGTCGTCAGCGGTGGTGAAGGTCTCCGACCGCTTGGTCGGGATGGTGGTGTTGCGCTCGATCAGCTTGGTCATCACGCCACCCTTGGTTTCGATACCGAGGGACAGCGGGGTGACGTCAAGCAGCAGAACGTCTTTCACCTCGCCCTTGAGCACGCCGGCCTGCAGCGCAGCGCCCACTGCGACAACCTCGTCGGGGTTGACGCCCTTGTTGGGCTCTTTGCCGCCGGTCATTTCCTTGACCAGCTCGGTCACGGCAGGCATACGGGTCGAGCCACCCACCAGCACCACGTGGTCGATCTCGCCGACCGAGATGCCGGCGTCCTTGATCACGGACTGGAACGGCTGACGGGTGCGGTCCAGCAGATCCTGCGTGATCTTCTGGAACTCGGCGCGGGTCAGCTGCTCGTCGAGGAACAGCGGGTTCTTGTCGGAGTCGACGGTGATGTAGGGCAGGTTGATCGAGGTGCTCTGCGAGGAGCTGAGTTCGATCTTGGCCTTCTCGGCGGCTTCACGCAGCCGCTGCATGGCCATCTTGTCCTTGGTCAGGTCGATGCCACTGGTGGCCTTGAACTTGTCGACCAGCCATTCGACGATCCGGTCGTCCCAGTCGTCGCCACCGAGGTGGTTGTCGCCGGAGGTGGCACGGACCTCGACGACACCGTCGCCGATCTCCAGCAGCGAGACGTCGAACGTGCCGCCGCCCAGGTCGAAGACCAGGATGGTCTGTTCCTTGCTGCCCTTGTCCAGGCCGTAGGCCAGGGCGGCCGCAGTCGGCTCGTTGACGATGCGCAGCACGTTCATGCCGGCGATCTGTCCGGCTTCCTTCGTGGCCTGACGCTGAGCGTCGTTGAAGTACGCCGGCACGGTGATGACCGCGTCGGTGATGTCCTCACCGAGGTAGGCCTCGGCATCGCGCTTGAGCTTCATCAGCACACGCGCGCTGATCTCCTGCGCTGTGTAGTTCTTGCCGTCGATCTCGACGGTCCAATCGGTGCCCATATGGCGCTTGACCGAACGGATGGTCCGGTCGACGTTGGTGACTGCCTGGTTCTTGGCGGGCTGGCCGACCAGCACCTCACCGTTACGCGCGAACGCGACGACGGACGGGGTGGTCCGGGAGCCTTCAGAGTTTGCGACGACGACGGGGTCGCCGCCTTCCAGGACCGCCACGCATGAGTTGGTGGTCCCGAGGTCGATACCGACCGCACGAGCCATGGTGTTGCCTCCTGATAGAGATATAGGGTCTGAGCGGACTGCGCTCAAGCTTGCTCCGGGCGAGCATAGATTGTCAACCCAGACTTGAGTCACCCACACTCAACTTGCTGTCGAACACGTCAACGGTGGTTTCGGCGGATTTGTTCCCGGGTGGTGCTCAGCATTCGACGACGTTGACGGCGACGTTGACCGCCAGCCCACCCATGGACGTCTCCTTGTACTTGGCACTCATGTCCATTCCGGTGGCGCGCATCGTCTCGATCACCTGATCCAGGCTCACCCGGTGGGTGCCGTCGCCCCGCAGTGCCATGCGGGCCGCGTTGATCGCCTTACCCGCCGAGATGGCATTGCGTTCGATGCACGGGATCTGCACCAGACCGCCGATCGGATCACAGGTCAGGCCGAGGCTGTGTTCCATGGCGATCTCGGCGGCGTTCTCGACCTGTTGCGGTGTGCCGCCCAGGATTTCGGCCAGACCTCCGGCAGCCATGGACGCCGCGGAGCCGACCTCACCTTGACACCCGACCTCAGCCCCCGAAATCGAGGCTCGCTCCTTGTACAGCGAACCGATGGCACCGGCGGTGAGAAGGAAGCGCACGGTCGCGTCGTCCGGATCCGCGATTCCTGCCGGGGTGTAGCGCAACGCATAGTGCAGGACCGCCGGAATGATCCCGGCCGCACCGTTGGTGGGCGCGGTCACGATCCGGCCGCCCGATGCGTTCTCCTCATTGACCGCGAGTGCGACCAGGTTCACCCAGTCCTCGGCGAAGGCCGGATCACGCTGTGGGTCTTCGGCATTGAGCCGGACGTACCAGTCCTTGGCGCGACGGCGGACCATCAGGTTGCCCGGCAGGTAGCCGTCCCGGGACATCCCGTTGGCCTGACACGAGTCCATGACCTCACGGATGCGCAGGAGACGGTCCCGCACCTCGGCTTCGCTTCGGGCCATGCATTCGTGGCGCATCATCGCCTGGCTCACCGACAGTCCGTCGCGCTCGGTCAGGGCGAGCAACTCGGCGGCGGTGTGGAAGGACCCGTCGGCGTCTCGTTCCGTCTCGCAGCGGACCGCCTCGGATTCGGCGACCTCGGATTCGGAGACGACGAAACCGCCGCCGACCGAGAAGTAGGTCTCACGGTGGACCGTGTCACCACCGGACGAGAGTGCCCTCAATGTCATGGCGTTCGGGTGCTGGGCGAGCCGGCGCCCCGGGTGCAGGTGCATGTCGGATTCAGTCAGCGCGATGGCGGTCCGGCCCGCCAACAGGATCGTGCCCTGGCCGCGAATGGTCGCAAGGCGCCGTTCCATCTCGTCGGTCTCGATCGTCTCGGGCCGGTAACCCTCCAGACCCAGTAGAATCGCCGGCATCGTGCCGTGCCCGGCACCCGTCGCCGCCAGCGAGCCGAACAGGTCCACCGTGACCTCGGCGACCTGCCCGACCACATCGCGACCGACGAGTTCGTCGACGAACAAACCGGCTGCCCGCATCGGGCCGACCGTGTGTGAGCTCGATGGACCGATCCCGATCGAGAACAGATCGAACACGCTGACCGCCATGAGATGACTCCAATTTCGGGCATCGCGGTTACGCGATGCATCGTGTGGTGACACCTCCCCGCTCTGTCCTGAAACCTGAGAGCTTCGGCGCATGGCGCCGTTTCCCCTTCGGTAAGCGCGGCGGATACGCACGCTGTTCTCCAGAGTTGCCTCGGCACTGCGGTATTGGGCCTGAGAGATTCCCGGAGAGGACTTGCACCTACGGCACCTCCGGACTCGGAGGTTCTCCCACAATGCGTCATCGACATTTTGAATTGTGTAACGGATGCTACTCCCGGCCATGAGCGGCGCCTGTCGATCTGACTGGGTGCATTTTCCTGCGATCTGGATCCTTTGGAATACCTGCGCCCGGCGCGCGGTTACACCGTCCGTCCAACAAAACTAAACTGATCGTACAGTTCAGTTAGACACCGGAACAGGTGGTCAAAAACATGAGCGTTTGGTTCATCACCGGAGCATCCCGCGGATTCGGACTGCAGATCGCCCGCGACGCATTGGAGCGCGGTCATCAAGTAGTAGCGACCGCACGCGACGCGGCTGCCGTCACCGCAGCCCTCGGAGAGAACGACAGCGTGCTCGCAGTGGCCCTGGATGTCACCAACGAGGAGCAGGCGCAACAGGCGGCAAAGGCCGCCGTGGATCGTTTCGGCCGCATCGACGTCCTGATCAACAACGCGGGGCGCGGGCTGCTGGGCGCTGTCGAGGAGGCCACCGACGCCGAGGTACGGGCCGTCTACGAAACCAACGTGTTCGGGCTACTGACCGTCACCCGCGCGGTCATGCCGGTGCTGCGGGCACAACGGTCGGGCACCATCGTCAACATCTCCTCGGTCGGCGGATTCGTCGGCTCGCCGGGCTGGGGTGTGTATGCGTCCACCAAGTTCGCAGTCGAGGCCATCTCTGAGGCCCTCAACGCCGAACTGAAGCCGCTCGGCGTGCACGCCATGGTGGTCGAGCCCGGCTACTTCCGGACCGACTTCCTCGACTCTTCGAGCCTGCAGACCCAGCGCCACGTCATCGACGACTACGCCGACGGTCCCGCCGGACAGATGCGCGCCGCCGCCTCCGACCGCAACCACGATCAGCCGGGCGATCCGGTGAAGGCGGCCAGGGCCATCATCGATGTCGTCGAATCCGCACAGCCGCCGCTGCGTCTACTGCTGGGCAACGACACCATCGCGGCAGTCGAGGCCAAGATCGCCTATGTTCAAGCTGAGCTGGCCCAGTGGCGAAGTGTCTCGGAATCAACAGATTTCGACGATGTCGCCCAGGTCTGACGCGCCGACCGTCGGGACGGGCGATTTCGTCCGCCCCACCGGCGCGCGCAGCGACCGGATCCACGAGGCCATCCTGGTCGCGACTGCCGAACTGCTCGACGCGGGCGGATTTCCGGCAGCCACGATGGACGCGATCGCAGCGCGGTCCGGCGCCAGCAAGGCCACCCTCTACAAACACTGGCCATCGCGGACCGCCGTCGCGGCCGAGGCATTCGGAACCATGATGGCCGAAGCGCTGCCGTTACCCGACACCGGTAGCACTGCAGGGGATCTCACCGAGCAGATGGTTCGGGTCTCGGCGTTCTACGCGAGTTCGCGCGGTGACGTGTTCGCCCAATTGCTCGCCGCCTGCGTCGAGGATGCAACGGGCGCAACGTATTTCCGCGAGTACTTCCTGAGCGGCCGGCGTGCGGCCATCACCGAGTTGTGGCGGCGCGGGGTGGACCGCGGCAATGCAGACGCAGGTACCGCGATCGACGATGTGATCGACATTCTGTTCGGTCCGCTCATCTTCCGTCGGATGACCGGCCACTACTCGCTGACCGAGGAGCATGCCCGGCAACTGGCCGCGACCGCGTTGCGCGGATTGCTCCCCAACACCACCTCCTAGCTCACAAACCCCACCAACCACCTGCGACTTCGGCACCTCACCAGGTGACCAGGTACGGTGCCCACAGCTCGGGGACAGCGGTAGGTGGGGAGGCGATCGATCAGTGATGTCAGAGGAACTGTCGAAGAGGGGTCCGGACGACACGGTGTCCGATGACGTCCCCGTACGCCGCAAGAACATGCAGCGGCGGGCGTTCAGGTTCGCCACACCCGTCGGCGAGATCGCCATCGCGATCCGCACCCCGCGCAACGAGCGCCCGCTGCTGCCGAAGCGGTACGACCCCTTCGGCATCGCCGATCGCGCGCTCGACGCCGCCAAGACAAGCATGAAGCTGGCCGCCTGGGGCGAGGAACAACTGGCCACACTGGTGAAGAACCGGCTGGAGGCCATCGATTCGGCCGCCTCCCGACCGGTGACCGTCGCCACGCCGGAGGAGCCGACGCCCGAATCGCTCAACACCAAGATGGACCGCCTGCTCGACCGGGCCCTGGATCAGAGCACAGCGGGCAGTCAGGTGGAGTTGTACCACCGGCTGCTCGACCAGCTGGTGGCCGACGAAGCGCGGATCCTCGGCGCGCTCTCCGAAGGTGATGCCTCGCCGCTGGTCAACATCCACACCTGGACCCGATCGCGCACCCCCGGTCAAGCGGTGTTGGAGAACGCCTGCCTGATCGGCCGCACCGCCAATGTGGCGTTGCCCGCCATGGTCCCGCAGTACGTCGGTCATCTGCTGTCGCTGGGTCTGGTCGAGACGGGTCCGGAGGATCCCTCCCAGAAATCCGAGTACGAGGTGCTCCTGGCCGAGCCGATGGTGTTGCAGGCGGTCAAGAGCGGATCCCGCGGGCCGCTGGCCGCACGGGTGGAGAAGCTGACCCTGTCCCTGTCGGGGCTCGGGCGCGGTTTGTGGGAGTCCGCGGTGCTCCGGGACG
Source organism: Mycobacterium sp. IDUB_9 (assembly GCF_055419505.1). NCBI lineage: Bacteria > Bacillati > Actinomycetota > Actinomycetes > Mycobacteriales > Mycobacteriaceae > Mycobacterium > Mycobacterium sp. IDUB_9. The sequence goes on from NZ_JBVAXU010000001.1 coordinate 308,732, forward strand.
GTTCGTGACCACGGTCCTTGCGATCCAGACGTGGCAGGAGATCAAGGCCGATTTCAACGTCAACTGGCTGATCTACCTGTCCATGCCGTTCGTCGCCGCGTTCGTCGGCTGGAGCACCAAGATCGTCGCGCTGGAGATGATCTACCGGCCGATGGAGTTCAAGGGCATCGGGCCGTTCGGCTGGCAGGGCATCGTGCCACGCCGGGCGGGAAAGGTGGGCTCGAAGACCATCGAGCTGCTCACCCAGAACCTCCTCAAGCCGGAAGAACTGCTCGAACGGGTCGACGCGAAGGAAGCCGTCAATGCGCTGCGTGAGCCGCTGACCCAGGTGGTCGACGAGATCTCCCGCGACCTCGCCGAGCAGATCCGACCCGGCCTGTGGGACTCGTTGCCCGATGCTGCGCGCAATGCCATTCAGGCCCGCATCCACGACCAGACCCCCAAGGTCGTGGAGAAGATGCTCAACGAGATGCGGGCGGACCTCAACCGGTTCGTCGACATCCAGTACCTGGCCGTCACGACACTGGTCCGCAACAAGGACAAGCTGAACAAGCTGATGCGCGGGCTCGGCGACAACGCCATGGCGTTCGTCCGGCGCAGCGGCATCTACTTTGGGCTCGTCATCGGTGTGGTCCAGATGATCGCGTGGGCGTTGTTCCAGAACCCTTGGATCATGCCGGCATTCGGCTTCGGCGTCGGTTTCATCAGCGACTACATCGCGCTGAACATGTTGTTCCGGCCCGTCCACCCGACGAAGTACCTCGGTTTCATCCCGTTCCAGGGGTTGCTGCACGCCCAGCGCGACATCATCACCAAGGACTACGCGCGGATCCTTGCCGAGGACCTGTTCTCCCCCGAGATCCTGTTCGACGGTGTACTCCGCGGACCGGGTGCCGACAAATTGTTCTCGCTCGTCGGCAAGGAGGTCGAAGCCGCCATCGACGCACAGACCGGCATCGCGACCCCGCTCGTCAAGTTCGCGGTCGGCACGCAGCGCTACAACGCGTTCAAGGACAACCTGGTGCAGATGGTGCTCGAACGGCTCCCCACCACATTGGTCGACGCACAGGACTACGCCATGGGCGCCCTCGATCTCGAACAGACCATCATCGACAAGATGGGTCTGCTCACCCATGAGGAGTACGAGTCGATTCTGCGGCCGGTGTTCAAGGACGACGAGCCGACGATGATCGCCGTCGGTGCCGTTCTCGGTGGTGTGGTCGGCGAGATCCAGGTGCAGGTCATCGAACATTTCGGGCACGATCCCGAGGCCATCGCGCTGCGCACCTTCCTGCATCACTAGCTGTATGTACAGCACTCCGAATAATATGTACTCATGCCGGTGAAGAGAACAACGATCGAGCTTGACGAGGATCTCGTGAAGGCCGCGCAACGTGTGACGGGACAGACGGTCCGATCGACTGTCGAGGAAGGTCTGCGGAGATTGGTCGCGACTGCCGAGGAGGAACGCGAAGCGAGGCGCGCCCGGGTTACGACGCACCTGGACATCGCCCACAACGCGGTGGACGTAGACGTGCTGCAGACAGATGAGGCTTGGCGATGACGCTGTGGGTGCTGGACAAGAGTGCCCACGTTCGGCTCATGAACGGCACTTCACCGCCCCCGGAGATTGACCTGGCCGACCTCGCCATGTGCGAGATCGGCGAGTTGGAGTGGCTGCACTCGGCGAGGTCTGCGGCCGACTACGACCGGGAGCGGTCGTCGATACGAGAGATCTTTCCGGTGTTGTCGGCGCCGGCAGACATCTTCGACCGAGTGCGGCGGTTACAACGCGACCTTGCACACCATCACGGCATGTGGCATCGCACGGCACTTCCGGACCTGTTCATCGCCGAAACTGCGCTGTCACACAACGCAGGCGTTCTCCACCAGGACCGCGACTATGCGCGGATCTCCGAGGTTCGCCCCGAACTGTTGGAGCGCCAGCTCACCTGATACCTGAGCCGCACCCGCAGGTCTCGCCCACCCTCAGAGTCGGCACGAAACCATCGTCGACGCGCGGTGTGTCGCCCAGTAGCCGGCCGAGAGCCTGACGGGCCAGCGCATCGACCGGCTGTTGCACTGTGGTGAGTCGCAGCCGTCCATAGTCGGCCGCGGCGCCGTCGAAGCCGACGACCCGGATGTCGTCGGGGATCCGCAGGCCCGCATCGGCGACCGCCCGGATCGTGGCCGCTGTCTGCCCGTAGGTCCCGACCACGAACGCCCCCGGCAGGGCGCCACCGCGCAGAAACCTTGTGACCGCACGGTAGGCGCCGGACGGCGTGAGATCGGTGCGGACGTGCGGGAGGCTCTGGCCGACGACGGAGGCGACGCCCTCGAACCGCTGCTGCACGGTTTCCCGGTCGCCGTGACGAACATCGTCCGCAGTGACACCGCCGACGAACGCGACGTCGCGACAGTCGTGGATGTCGAGCAGGTGCCGGGCGAGGAGTTCGCCGGCCTGGACGTGATCCACCCCGATGATGTCGGTGTCGATCGCGCCGCGGATGTTGTGCATCCACACCACGGGAATGCGTTCTCGGCGACAGAGATTCGCTGTGTGCGGGGCGTTCGCCGCGCCGACCACCAGCAGCCCGTCGACACCGACCTCGGCGAACGCGGTGGCGAACTCGAGCTCACGCTCGGGGTCGTATCCGGTGTTGCCGATGAGGGTCAGGTGATCGCGCGCCCGCGCTTCCACTTCGATCCGCCCCACGAACTCACCGAACAGGGGCAGCGTGAGATCGGGAACCAGCAGTCCGATCTGCCGCCAGCGCCGCGGCCGACGCAACGCCCTGGCGCGGCCGTCCGGGCGGTAGTTCAGATCGTCGATCGCACGGATAACCTTGGCCCGCAATAACTCTGATACCGGCCGCGGCCCGTTGTTCAGAACGTAGCTCACCACCGCCGTCGAGGTGCCGGCGCGATTGGCCACATCGGCCAGGGTCGGACGTTTACCACTCACAACGGCTGGACCTTCCGCTCGTCGGTGACCACTCGAAAGAGTTTGAATCACCTCGATTGTGACGGTTCCGTCCAGGATTCGCCCGCCTACGCTAATCGATTAGAACCGTAACGAGGAGGACCCATGGTTGTAACCGGGCGTTGGTGGAGTAGCTGACATGGCATTCGTACGACTCAACGGAGTCAGCTACCTCGACCCCGAACTCGCCTACGACAGCTACGTCCTGTTCACCGGCGCCGACGGGGTCACCCGACTGATCGATCTCAATGGCACCGTGGTGCACGAGTGGCCGTATGCCGGTGTGCCACCGCGCATCCTGGACCCGGCGCTCAACGGCGGGCGTATCGGCGATGTCGGGGTGCAACTGTCCGACAGCGACGATGCCCGCGGCGGCATCTACGCCAACGGGACAGTCGGCCAACTCGACTGGGCCGGCGAGATCGTCTGGGAATGGGGTGCTCAGGCACCTGGCGGCGCTGCGCGACAGAACCACGACTGGGAGCTGCTGCCGAACGGCAATCGACTGATCCTGACGACGGTTCCCCGTGTCGTGCAAGGCCTCGGTGACCACACAGTGGGTGACCAGGGGCTCTACGAGGTGACACCTGAAGGCGAGCTCGTCTGGCAGTGGCTGGCCGGCGACCATCTCGACGAGTTCGGATTCTCCGATGCCGGCTGGGATGCCCTTCGGCAGACCGTCGCTCGCGACCCCGACGACCCCTGGGGCTATCTGGAAATGAACAGCGCCAAAACCCTTGGGCCAAACCGGTGGTACGTCGAGGATCCGGACTCCGTCTTCCACCCCGACAACATCCTGATCAGCTTCCGCAAGGCCAACATCATCGCGTTGATCGACAAGTCGTCGGGATCGATCGCCTGGAAGTTGGGTCCCTACCACGACGCCGAGTTCGGCGCCCAGCATCAGCGCATCAATGTGCACAAGGTGCCGCGACCGGTGGATCAGACCTCCGGTCAGCACAACCCGCACATGATCGCCGCGGGCCTTCCCGGCGCAGGCAACATCCTGGTGTTCGACAACCAGGGCGGGGCCGGATATCCCCCGGCGCCGCTGGGCATCTACGCGGGATCGCGGGTGCTCGAAATCGACCCCGCCACCAAGGAAATCGTGTGGCAGTACACCGCGGAGGACTCCGGCCTGCCGTCGTGGACCTTCTTCAGTTCGTTTGTCAGCAATGCGCAGCGCCTACCCAACGGCAACACCCTGATCACCGAGGGAATGCAGGGCCGGTTGTTCCAGGTCACCCCGGACGGAGATGTGGTGTGGGAGTACCACAGCCCCTACCAGGGTTACGGCGTGGCCGGCGAGCCCGAAGTCAAGCAGACCAGGGTGCCCGGGGTCGACCGGCTCACGCGGACGGCACTGGTATACCGGTCGCAGTCCGTCCCGTTCGACTGGATTCCCGAGGGCACGTTGCGCGCTCCGCTGGACGCCGTGGGACTTGAGCCGGGACGCGTTCCGTGACAGCCGGTTTGGCGGTGCGCGGAACCGCGGCGCGTGCGCCGCGGCACCCGTCCCCTGCCCGGCTGCGGTCGGCGTTCGCCCGGCTGGGCGTCCTCGGTTGGACACTCGCGGGGCTGGGGATCGCCGCGGCCCTGTGGTCGTTGATCGTGGCAATCGGAGGGTTCCCACGACAGCTGTTCCCGAGCGTGCCCGAGATCCTCACCGCCGGGCACACCCTGTGGGCCGAGGGCCTGCTGCTCGATGACATCGTCGCCAGTTTGCAAAGAGCAGCAGTCGGTTTCGCAATCGGCGCCGGCATCGGGATCATCGTGGCGGTGTTCACCGCCACCACCGCCGCGGGCCGCAACCTGCTGCAGCCGGTGCTGCGGGTGTTCTCACCGATCCCGACGATCGGTCTCGTGCCGCTGGCCATCCTGTGGTTCGGGCTGGGTGAGAACAGCAAGCTCCTGGTCATCGCCCTCGGAGTGTTCGTGCCGGTGTGGATCAACAGCCACTCCGGGTTGGCAAGCACCCCGGTCGACTATCTGAAGGCCGCCCGCTGCCTGGGTGCCGGCCGTTGGCAGACCCTTGCGCGAGTGGTGCTGCCCGAGGCCGCACCCGACATCGCGTCAGGTCTGCGGGTGGGTGCAGCGATGGCGTTTGTGCTCATCGTCGTGGCCGAGATGACCGGCACCACATCGGGTATCGGATACCGGATCTCGCAGGCGCAGCTGTTCTCACAGGCCGATCGGCTGATCTTCTGTCTGATCGTCCTCGGCATCGTCGGCGCCCTGTGTGACCTGCTGGTCGCCTCGGTGACGTCCCCGTTCACCCGCTGGGCCCACGAGGAGCGCTGAGATGGCCATCCAGACCCACGACCTCGTGGTGAGGTTCCCCGGCAAGCAGGAGCCGACCCTCAAAGGCATCTCCCTGACCATTCCCGAGGGATCCTTCTCCGTACTCGTCGGCGCCTCCGGCAGCGGCAAATCAACTCTGCTGCACTGCCTTGCCGGTCTCATCACGGCCACCACAGGCTCGGTGACCGACAACGGCGAGTCAGTCACCGCACCGCATCCCCGCCGCGGCGTCGCCTTCCAGCGCGACGTGCTGTTCCCGTGGATGACGGTCGCCGACAACATCGACTTCGCCCTGGCGGCCCGGCGGCTGTCAAAACGCGAGCGCCGGGGCAAGATTCACGAGCTTCTCGACTTGGTGGGCCTGCGTGACGAGGTGGCCGCACAACATCCCGGTGAGTTGTCCGGCGGCATGCGGCAGCGCGTCAGTATCGCCCGCGTGCTGGCCGGAGAGCCGACGGTGATGTTGATGGACGAACCGTTCGCGGCGCTCGACGCGCTGACCCGCCTACGCATGCAGGATCTGCTGATCGATCTGTGGACGCGGCTGAACCGCACGATCGTGTTCGTCACGCACGACATCGACGAGGCGATCCGGCTCGGCGACACCGTCAGCGTGTTACGCGACGGGCAGATCGTCGACCAGATCACCAACCCGCTGAGCCGTCCCCGCCCAGCCGATGCGCTCGCAGATCAGCCGGGCTACAGCGAGATCCGCAAAACCCTGCACCACCGGCTCGGCATCGACCACGTCGTGCACTGACCCTCTACCCCACAAAGGAACCCATCCGTGAAGACCCCTCTTCGGCGCATCGTCGCCGCAGCAGTTGCCGCTGCCGCGCTCTCCGTGGCAGGCACCGCCTGCAGCGACTCCGGTACCGCGAACGCCGATCAGCTCACCGTCGGGTTCGTCGTCGATCCGTCCTGGGCGCAGGTCCCGGTTGCCGCCGACACCGGCCTGTTCGGCAAGCACAACGTCAACGTCAAGGTGGTGAACTTTCAATCCGGTGTCGAGGCGCTGCAGGCCGCGGCGGCCGGGCAGGTCGACATCACCACTGCCGCCGACGTACCGACCTCGGCCGCACTGACCCGCACCCCTTCCCTGCGCGTGATCGCCGACGGATCTCGCTGGGAGGGCTCGCGTATCGTCGCCCGGCGCAGCGCCGGTATCAACACCGTTGCCGACCTGGCCGGCAAGTCCATCGGCACTCCGCTGGGCACCAGCGCTGCCTACTATGTGTCGAATGCCCTGGCGCAGAACAACATCAAGGCCGAGCTGGTCCAGGTCGCGCCGTCGGCGATCGTCACCGCCGCCACCCAACGCAACGTCGACGCGGTATCGATCTTCCAGCCCTACCAGGCGCAGACGATCAAGGCACTCGGGGACGACGCGGTGGCGCTGAGTGGTGGCACCTACAACCAGCACAGCCTGTTCGTCGCCACCGAATCCGCCGTCGCCACCAAGGGCAAGGCGATCACCGCCTTCCTGGCCGCACTCGGGGACGCCGGCACTGCCCTGTCCCAGCACGACAAGGCCGCCACCGACGCCGTGGCCAAAGCCACCCAACTGGACCCCGAGCTACTGGGCACCGTGCTCGACGAGTTCGACTTCACGCTCCAGCTGAATCCGGACCTGGCCGAGAAGCTGGCCGAACTCGGGACGTGGGCCAAAACTCAGAAGTCCATCGCTCCCGACACGCAACTGCCCAACTACGCAGAGTTACTCGACAACCAGTTCCTGCCGAAGCCTGCCTCGTAAGCGGCGGTACCCACACAATGGGAGCCATGTCGAGGAACCGCAGCCTACTTGGCGCAGTTGCCGTTGCCGCGATGGTGACCGGCTGTTCGCCGGCCACCGACCCCGGGCTGAAGTCCGGAGAGCTGCTCACCGCACGGCCGCTGACCACCGTCGCCGCGCTGCCAAGTGCTGAGACTCGGCTGATCACCTATGCCTCCGACGATTCGCACGGCCAGCCGATCGTGGTGTCGGGCACCGTGGCGGTCCCGAAGTCACCGCCGCCCGAGGGCGGCTGGCCGGTGATCAGCTGGGCCCACGGAACCACCGGCTACGCCGACACCTGTGCCCCGTCGGTGGACACCGCCGACGGCCTCGCCCACGATTACCTCGGACCGGTGACCACGATGCTGGACACCTGGGTGGCCCGCGGCTACGCCGTCGTCCAAACCGACTACCAGGGGCTGGGCACCCCCGGCGGGCATCCCTACATCGACGGCACCAGCGAGGCGAACGCGGTGACCGACATCGTCCGGGCCGCCCGCAAGCTCGACTCCCGCATCGGCACCGACTGGGTCACCATCGGCCACAGCCAGGGTGGACAGGCCGCGCTGTTCACCGCGCAGGACGGTGGACAGCGCGCACCCGAGCTCAAGCTGAGGGGGGCGGTGGCGATCGCCCCCGGCGGGGTGGGAATTGCCCAGGCGATCGACTTCGTGCGTTCCGGCCGACCCGAAGCCGATGCGGCACAAGCGTTTCTGCCGCTCCTGGTGCTCGGCGCCGCCGTGGTCGATCCGGCCGTCAAGCCGGATGAGGTCATCACCCCACAAGCACAGCAGTTGCTGACCGCGGGCCGCACCGCGTGCATAGCCCAGATCCGCGCCATTCCGCCGGTGCCGTCGGCACAGGTCTTCACGCCGGGTGCGGATGTCGGCCCGCTGCGGGATTACCTCGACCACCAGGACCCAACCCACCTCACCCCGCAGGTACCGATCATGATCGCGCAGGGCACCGCCGACACAGCGGTGACCCAACCCGGCGTCGACGCGCTCGCGAAGGCCATGTGCGGCAAGAACGTCGAAGTCGATTACCGGGTGTACGCCGGCCAGGACCACCGCGGGACCATCCCCGCTTCACTACGCGATGCGCAGGATTTCGTGGACGCGGTGATGTCCGGGAAACCGGCCAACGCCTGCCCGCACTGACCCGGACGCCGCCTACGCCACCTGTGCCCGACGGTCGCGCCGTCGCAGCAGTGCCGTGCCGAACGCGCCGACCACCACCAGATCAGCAGCCACCCCGCTGCTGACCGTGGCCAGCAGCCAGCCGGCGACACCGGTCGCCAGTACGAACGGTGGCAGCCACTCGAATATCCGCGACCATGACGGCACCGGGTGCAACGCGTGGGCCGCGTCCTTGGCCCGGGCGTACTCGGGATAGAACTCGGTGACGGCCACCGCGAAGAACAGCGCGGCCAACTGCAGAATCCAGCCGGTCCAGAAATTGTCGGTACTGCCGTACAGCACGTCCCCGAGGCAGCCGACCGACGCCGAGAAGCCGAATGCCGCCGCCCACACCGCGGTCACCACCATGTGGGTGCGCTTGAACAGCGGCGTATCCCAAAGATCCGGCGGGGTGACGTCGCGCGCGTACGCCGTCGTGTACGGCCGGCCGATCATCAGGCTGACCAGGGCGAAAATCGCCAACGAGGCATTCGTGACCTCCCCCGACCACAGTTCCAGCCACGTCTTCTGCCCTCGGGAAGCCACCAGGCCGACAGCGGCCAGCACCACGAAGAAGGCCACTCCGAGCATCTCCAACACGTGGACCGGAATGTTGCGGCGACGGTCCAGTGCCAGCACCAGCAGCGAGAAACCGAGCGCGCCCCATACCGCGATCTCGTATCGCCCGGGACCGGCCAGAATCGCCATCAGCGCCCACGGCACGATCCCGGACAACGGAGAGTCCAGAAACGCGTCGAGGGCTTTGCCGAGCACGCGACGACGGTAGGTGACGCAGCTGGGAGATTCCCAAGACAGCAAAAGCCGGCCATCGGGAATCGTTGGGCGGACCATGGTCGCATGGCCTCCGACCTGGAAACCCGCGTCGACGAGATCGCTCCGGACATCTACCGGCTGTCCACCTGGATACCGGGGATCACCGAGCATGGCTTCACCTTCAATCAGTTCCTGCTGACCGGTTACGAACCGTTCCTGTTCCACACCGGTCAAAGGTTCCTGTTCCCCCAGGTGTCGGCGGCCATCGAGCGGGTCCTGCCGTTGACCCACTTGCGCTGGATCTCGTTCGGTCACCTGGAAGCCGACGAGTGCGGCGCGATGAATCTCTTCCTGGACGCCGCACCCCACGCCGAGGTGATTCACGGCCCGCTGGCCATCATGCTGTCGCTGACCGACATGTGTGATCGGCCGCCGGTAGCAGCGCCTTTGGACGGTCTGCACGACATCGGTGGGCACCGCCTGCGGTTCATCGCCACACCGCATGTGCCGCACAACTGGGAAGCCGGGCTGTGGTTCGACGAGACCACGTCGACACTGCTCGCCGGCGACTTGTTCACCCACACCGGACAATGTCCGGCGACCACCGAATCAGATTGCGTGGCACCCGCATTGGAGGCCGAAGGGCTCTTTCACGCCACCGGCCTGACCACGAATCTGACGCCCACGTTGATGCAGCTCGCCGAGCTGAACCCCACCACCTTGGCCCTGATGCACGGCTCGTCGTTCCGCGGTGACGGCGCCGGACAATTGCGGGCGCTCTCCGACGGTTACGCGGGGTTGTTCGGCGCGTCATAGCCCGTCGTCATCACGAGCGATGCGTAGCCTTGGCGGCGTGAAGGCGTGGCAGTCACTGAGCGCCCTGCTGGCCGCGGGTGTGCTGTTGTCGGGTTGCCAATCGAGCATCGAAGGCACTCCGGCCACCAGCCCGCAATCACCGACCGAACCGAGTTTCCCGACCGCACGCCCCACCCGGTCCAGCCCGGCGCCTCCGTCGAGCACCCCGGCCCCGTCGAGCACCTCGGCGTCCGCCCCACCGTCCGGCACCGAAACACTGCAGCCGCAGAACGGGTACGTGTTCATCGAGACCAAGTCCGGTAAGACCCGTTGCCAACTGTCCAAGCAGGAGGTCGGGTGCGAATCGGATTTCGCCGATGCACCGGTGGTCGATGGGGACCACGCAAACGGGGTCAGGCTGACCGCCGACGGCAAGATCAAATGGGTGCTGGGCAATCTTGGCGACATTCCGGTGGTCACCCTCGACTACCGCAAATACAGCGCGGTGGGCTGGACCATCGATGCGGGTGAGGATGGCACGCGCATCAGCAACGACAGCACCGGGCACGGGATGACCATCGCTGTCCAGGGAGTGAAAACGTTCTAGAGCTTCTAGAGTCGTTTCATGAGTATCGCTCAGCGGGAACGTGCCGCACTGGTCGAATCCATGCGTGCCGCAGGCCCCGATGCGCCCACCCTGTGTGAGGGCTGGACCACCCGTGACCTGGCCGCGCATCTCGTGGTGCGGGAGCGTCGCCTCGACGCCGCGCCCGGCATCCTGGTGCCCCAGCTCGCCGGCTATACCGAGCGGGTTCAGCGCAAGGTGGCCGCAAACGACTGGGCAGACCTGGTCGACCAGATCGCCGCGGGCCCTCCCCTGTACTCCCCCTTCAAACTGCTCGATCCACTGGTCAACGTGGCCGAGATGTTCATCCACAACGAGGACGTCCGCCGCGCCCAACCAGGCTGGGAGCCAAGACCTCTCGATGACGCGACGGTATCCGCGCTGTCCCGCGGCATCGGCGCGATGGCCCGGATGACGATGGGTAAATCCCCCGCCCGGGTGAGCCTGACGACACCGCGAGGCAAGACGCTGGCCACCGTCGGCTCTGGCCCGGAAGTAACGGTGACCGGTGAGCCGGGCGAGTTGTTGATGTTCGCTGCCGGCCGCGAGCCGGCCCGGGTGGAGTTCTCCGGCGACGACGCTGCCGTGGCCGCGCTGCGTGCCGCCCGTCGCGGGCTGTAAAGCAGGCGCTCAGCAGCCGCACACTTGAGATCGCCGATAGGCTGGCGTCGTGGATTTCCGAGTGTTCGTCGAACCCCAGCAAGGCGCTACCTACTCCGATCAGCTCGCGGTGGCCCGCGCCGCCGAAGCGCTCGGTTACTCCGCATTTTTCCGATCCGACCACTACCTGGCGATGAGCGGTGACGGCCTGCCCGGGCCGACCGACTCGTGGGTGACGTTGGCCGGCATAGCGCGCGAGACCTCGACGATCCGGCTGGGCACCATGGTCACCTCGGCCACCTTCCGCCACCCAGGACCGCTGGCCATCTCGGTGGCACAGGTCGACGAGATGAGTGGTGGCCGTGTCGAATTGGGCCTGGGCGCGGGCTGGTTCGAAGCCGAGCACCAGGCGTACGCCATCCCGTTCCCGCCACTGGGCGAGCGTTTCGACCGGCTCGAAGAGCAGCTGCGCATCCTCACCGGAATGTGGAACACGCCCGTCGGCGAGACCTTCGATTTCGCGGGCAAGCACTACACCGTCGTCGACTCCCCTGCGCTGCCCAAGCCCGCGCAAGGCGCGAACCTGCCGATCGTCATCGGCGGGATGGGCGCCAAGCGCACGCCTTCGTTGGCCGCCGAGTTCGCCTCGGAGTTCAACATCCCGTTCGTGCCGCTGGACACCCTCAAAACCCAGTTCGCGCGGGTGGCCACTGCCGTCGCAGCGGCGGGGCGTCCGGCCGACGCATTGACCTACTCGGCGGCCTTCGTGCTGTGCGCCGGCAGCGACGAGTCGCAGCTCGCCACACGCGCCGCGGCGATCAACCGCGAGGTGGACGAGCTGCGCAGCAATTCGCCGCTGGTCGGCACGCCCGCCGAGATCGTCGACAAGCTGGGCCCGTTCCTGGAGGCCGGTGTACAGCGGGTCTACCTGCAAATGCTCGACCAGTCCGATCTGGATCACCTCGAGCTGTTCGCCGGCGATGTCATCCGTCAGCTGAGCTGACCGAAGCCCGGTCCGAGGCCGGGCATAGTATCGGTGCCCGTGACCGGTGACGACGATCAGGGGCAGCCTGCCGAGGCGCCCTGGCATCACTCGACGCCGGCTGTCGCAGGGGCCAGCGCGGCGGCCCTCGCCGTGATCGGCCTGGTGCTGTGGGCCGCGATCTCGCTGACGAGCTCCGGAGGGCCGGAGGACGCGCCGATCGATTTCGTGCCACCTACCTACACGTCGACGACGATGAAGACCTCCAAGTCCACCACGACCCGGACCACCACCAGCCGCCTACCGGTGACCACCGAATTCGGTGTGCCGGGCGAGTCGGACACGACGACGACGTCGCCCTCGGAGACCTCCGAGACCTCGCCCACCACGTCGTCCGAGACCACCACCACGACGACAACAACGACCACGACGACGACGACCACCTCGTCAGGCGCCGGCTACGGCGAGTACCCCACGACGCACTATCGACCGCGCACCAACGTGACACGCACGCTGTATCCGCCGCCGGGCGGCTGAGCGCGCCTACCATCGGCGCGTGTCGAACTATTACGACGACGAGGAGCCGACGCAGTACGCGCCCAGCTACGGCGAGTACTCCGAGCCGCCCGCGCCGCCCACTCCCGAGGCCGTCCCCTGGTACCGCAAGCCCGCCGCACTGATCGGCATGGGCGCCGCGGGCACAGTCATCGCAGCGCTGGTCATCTATGCCCTGGTGCAGCTGTTCTCGTCCGACTCCCCATCGACGACCACGACCACCACCACATCGACCACACCGACCACCACCACATCGGTCGCAACCACGGCGCCGGTGGTTCCGGCGCCGACGCACACCGTCACCGAGACGGTCGCGCCGACGACTACGGCCGAGGAAACCACCGCCACGACCACGACCACGACCACCGAGCCCACTACGACGACCGAGACCACGACCACCACCACTGCGCCGCCGACGACTACGACAACGGCCCCGCCGACGACGACAAGTCCGGCGCCCGCTGCCGGCGGGTAACACTCACTCCGCAGTTATCCACAGATCCTCGAAGTGCTCCTGGTCGCAGACGCGCCAGTCCACGAGTATCGAAACGTGGACGTCGACGATGTGCTCCGTCAACAGGACGGGGTGATTTCACGCCGGCAGGCTTTGGACGCGGGCCTGCGGGAGCACGAGATCCGGCGACTGCTCAGACGCAATGAGTGGGCGCGGGTCCACGTGGGCGTGTACGTCAACCACACCGGACCGCTGACGTGGTCGCAACGCGCTTGGGCCGCAGTTCTTTACGCTGCTCCGGCCGCGCTGTGCTTCGATTCTGCCCTTGGAGCCGACGCGTTGCCCATCCATGTCGCGGTCGCGCAACAGCGGGCGATATTGGCCGAACCGGCGGGGGTCCGCATTCACCACCTCGTGGACCTTCAGGAGCGGGTCCTTTGGAACGTCAGCCCACCGCGGATGCGTTACGACGAAGCCGCGCTCGACGTCGCGTGCCGCGCCGCGTCCGAACTCGATGCCATCGCGGTCCTCGCCAACGCCTGCCAATCGCGTCGAACCACCGCGCATCGGCTCCTGCAAGTGCTTGATTCTCGGACACGGGTCCGCCGTCGCCGATGGTTACGCGCGGTGTTGGTCGATATCGCCGACGGCACCAGTTCAGTTCTCGAGCATGGCTATCTCGTTCGCGTCGAGCGCCCGCATGGTCTGCCGAGGGCAACCCGACAGAAGCGGGCCGCATCATCCGTCGGGGTCTGCTATCGCGATGCCGAGTACGGAGAACAGCTCATCGTCGAGCTCGACGGCCGGATGTACCACGACTCGGCGACCAGGCGGGATGCGGACTTCGAGCGGGATCTCGACGCCGCCGTCGACGGCCGTTCGACGGTCAGGCTCTCCTACGGGCAGATCTTTGACCGGCCATGCCGGACCGCCGGCAAGATCGCTCAGGTGCTGCAGCGGCACGGGATCGCGGTGGCCGGCCACCCGTGTGGCCCGGGGTGTGCGTTCATTCGACTCGACCGGGCCGCATAGTCATCAAGATCGAGGATTCCAGTCACTATCAAGCAGTAATCCTCGGTTCAAGCGCGATTCAGGGTGTCGGCGCCTCGGAAGTGGGCGTGGGCTCAGGAGCCTGCGTCGGCTCCGGCGTGGCAGTCGGCGACGGGCTTGGCTCCACAGTGGGCGTCGGCGTCGGCGACGGACTCGGCGACGGGCTGGGCGACGGGCTCGGGCTGGGCGAGGGCTCAGATACCGGCGGCTTGAACGTCGGGATCGGCAACTGTGGCACCGGCAATTGCGGGATGGTCACAGGTGGAAACACCAACGGCGGCACCGGAATCGGTGGGAGCGCTGCAGGAGGCGCAGGCAGAGGAGCAGGAGCGGCCGGCCGCGGGAGGGGCGCCTGCGGCGCAGGAGCCACCCGTTGCGGGGCCGGACCCATCGGTGCGCTCTGCCGGCTCTGCACGAGCCGCGGCGCAGCCGCCGGCCGTGGCGAAGCGGCCTGCGCGGGACCCGCCGACGCCGCGGGCCCTGGCCAGGATGGATCGCGCACCACGACGGTCCGCGTGGGCGGTGCCGGTGCGGTTTGGGCCAACGGGGACTCGGCGGGGACAGTTTGGGGCGCCAACAACCCGGAGACGGCGGCGTCGAGCCGATCGGCCCGCGCCGACAGCACCATGCCGACCGTGCCGACGACGGCCAGGAACACCCCCGCGTAGGCCACCACTCCCCCGCGCCGGTACCAGGCAACGCGCGCCGGAGCGGGCGGTAACGGCGGCTCGGAGAACGCGAATTCCGGCCGGGCCGAATCCTCGGTCACCGATGCAGGAATGAACTCGGCGACTTCGGCGGCATCGTCAGACACCGACCAGGCCAGAGCGGACGCGGCGAGGGTGCCGGTACCCGTGAGAGGAACCAATGCAGGAGCAACCGCCACCTGCGTCGCGGTCTCGTCGGCACCCCGACGCCCCAGCAGCGCGGCCCCGACGGCGGCGATCACCTGAGCTTGCGGCACGGTGGTGACGGGAAGGCGGAATGCCGATGAAAGCCGTTGGGTGACAAGTGGTATCCGTGCACCGCCGCCGACGGTGACCAACGCCGCCAGCTGCGCTGGATGAATACCGTTGCGGCGCAGCAGGTCCAGCAGGGCCTCGATCACTCCACCGAGCGGCTGGTCGACCACCGCGTCCAATTCGGCGCGGGTGAGCCTGATCGCACCGCGGGGCCCGACGAGACTCGTTGCCCCCTCGTCGCTCAGCCGCTCCTTGGCGGCCCGGCATTCATCGCGGAGCCGGCTCAGTGCGGCCACCGCCGCGGTACCAGCGGGCTCGGTCTCCAGATTGCTCAGGACGCCGCGCAGCAATTCCTGGTCGATCAGGTCACCGGAGAACTCGTCGTAGCGGATGCTCTGGCCGATGGTCGCAAACCCGGCGGCAGCGTCGGCCAAGGTCAGGCTGGTGCCGGAGCCGCCGAAGTCGCAGAGGGCGACGACGCCTCGGGCCGGCAGGCCGGGATACGACTGGATGGCCGTCAACGCCGCGACCGAATCGGGAACCACCCGGACGCCGGGCAACGCGCCACGCACAGCCTCCAGAGCTCCGGCATTCCAGTGCGCGGGCACCGCGACCACCGTCGTGTCCGGACGATGCGCCGGGCTGACCTCACGGGTCAATGCCTCGACTGCGCCCGCCAAGAGTTGATCTGCGCGATGCGTCGACCCGTCGGCGGCGACCAGCGGCACCGGGTCACCCACCCGTCCCACGAAATCGGTGAACACCAACCCGCCGCCGGCCGAAGGGGCGCCGACCACCGGCCCGCGATGCCCGGAGACGGTGAGCATCGCCCGCCGCACCAACGGCGTCTGGTCGGCGATCGCCACCAGATTGGTCGCCCCCACAGACAACCCCAGGCAATCACGCATACCTGTATGTCGACGGTGAGCCCGAATTCGTTAGTGGCGTGACGAGTACTCGGCCACCAATGCCTCGGCACTGCGCACTGCGGCCCGGCAGGCTCGCGTAGTAAATGGATCGTTGAGCGGGTGATCGGCCCGCCGCCGCCAGCGTTGCGCGGCTGCGAATGCGGCGCGAGGCCCGTCGAACGGCGCGTCGGGTTGTAGTCCGAGCCGGCTGGCCGCGTCGGTGCCCGAGCCGCCGATGATGCGGCGCAGCGAGGCCATCTCGTCCTCGTTCAGCGTGGTGGGCCGGGAACGGAGCAGGCTGAGCAGCCGCAGCTCCTCGAAGGCATGCGTGTCCGCCAGCAGTGGATCGATGTCGGCGAGGATGTAGGGCGTCGCGTAGATCGGGTTTTGCTGCACGAACTGGCGTAGCGACAGCAGCGCCGTGTGCGCCTTGAGCAGCTCCGAGCGTTGGGCGAACTGCTGGTCGATGACATCGCGCAGGGCGACCAGACCACTGCGTTCCAGCAGCTCGTCGGCCAGGGCGACGGAGTCGGACACCCCCGCATGCATCACCGCGATCGAGATCCGGATACCGAACATGCCGAACCGGTCCAGCAGGGCCGCGCGGGTGGCCGCGTCCACCGGCAGTGAGCTGTCCTCGCGGACGAAGCGGTCCACGGAGAGCATGGCCTTCGTCAGTTGCGCGGGCTCGATGCCGGCGAGCTTCTGCAGCGCCACGAACTCGCTCTGCCGCAGGGTGCGGGCGGTCAGGGCGAGGAGTCCGGACACCGGGACGACGGCCTGGCAGATCCCGGTCTTGTCCATCTCCTCGGTGAACCGCTTGGCGACATCCTTGGCCGACATCATGGCGTCGATGCGCCCGGCACCGATCTCGTCGGCCCGCGAGGCCACCCCGATGACGCCGAGTGCGCCTGAGGACCCGCCGACGAGCTCACCGATCTGCTTGAGCAGGGAGATGTCGGCGGCGTTGAGGGTGCGCAGCAGGAACACCACCGCGTCGACGCGGGGAACCCCATCCTCGGGGACCAACAGCCGGTGGGTTCGCTGGGAGACGTCGCGCGACAACGATGAGGTGCCCGGGGTGTCGATGATCGTGGTGTCGATGAGCTCGGCAGCCGGCCACTCGACGTCGAGGTCGACGACGTCCTCGGGATTCAGCCCGGCGAAGCTGAAGGTGAGGCCCCGGTCATGCGGATCGCGCGCGATCGGCACATTGGCCCGCCGCCCGCCACGGTGGTTGGCGGTCACCTTCGGTGTGGGGCCGTGCCGGAACCACGTGACGATGCGGGTCGCCTCGGTGGCGTCGGTGGGCGCAATGTCCTCCCCGACCAGTGCGTTGACGAGCGTCGACTTGCCCGCCTTGAGCGTGCCGGCGAGCGCGATGCGGATCGGCTGGTTGAGCCGGCGCCCGATGCGGTCCAGCTCGTTGTGCACGTCGGGCCGATTTCGGTACGCCGGATCGCCCCGGTACGCCTTGATGGTGCCGCCCAGAATCGAGCGCACCTGATCGGCCGTGCTCACGCTGCGGAATCCAACCCTTCCAACCCGAAAACCACATCGAAACTAACTGTTGGAGCCTAGTGGGGCCTCTCTGGCCAAATTCTGTGCGTGCTGGACCACCTGGGTCAGGATGTTCTTCTGGCGCTCCAACTCCGTGACCCGGGCGTTGCGCTCGTTCTCCTCAACCTTGGCCGCCATCAGGGTGGCCTGCAGCGACTCGTTGAGCGAGCGGGTGGTCTGGTTGGCGATGCCGCGGTAGTGGTCGCGCAGTTGCCGTTGAATGCCCTTGAGCCGGTCCCGCGATTCCTTGCCGACGACGAAGGCGACGTCGTCGATGAACTTGCGCATGTTGGCCTTGGCCTCACCTCGGACCCGGAGCATGCGGTTCTCCATGTCCTCCTTGTACGCCTTGCGGCCCAGCACCAGACCGGCGCCCAGCGACAGCGGGTTGAACATGCCCAGCCCGGCGAACGAGGTGAGCATGCCGAACATCAGCACGCCGCCGTAGGAGCCGCGCATGCCGGTGATGACCTTGTGCCCGGCCTTGATCGGTTTGGCCTCCAGCCGGGCCAGCGATTTCATCTCGCCGAATCCGGCGCCCATGTCACGGGCGTCGATCTGTGGCAGCTGCACGGCCTCCAGACCGGCTTCGGTGAAGGTGCGGGCCACCTCCGCGGCCAGCGCCTCGGCACGCTGATAGGCCCAGACGAAGTTGTCGCCGACGGCGGTGGCGACCGCCTCCTCCAGCTCCGAGCCGATCTCGGCCCAGTGCAGGGTGGGGTCGCCGGTGTCGATCTCCTTCTCGGCGTGCTGGGTGATGTTGCGGAACCGGTGGCGCAGATCGTGGTCGACATCGGCGGTCAGGTCCGAGATGCCGTCGTTGAGCACCTGCTGCCACAACGCGGTCTGCTGCAGAGCATCCTGGGCTTCCTGCTTGCGCCGTTCCAGCTCGGCCGTCAGGCGCTCACGTTCGCCCGGATCGGTGAACGCGGCCAGCTCGGAATTCACCGCCAGCAGCAGATGCTCTGCTGCTGAATGGATTTCATCCACCACCTGATCGCGGATGCGGTCGCTCTCGCGCGTCAGCACCCGGTCGGACAGGAATTTCACGATGGCCGGGAAGTTCGATTCCTCGTTGAGTTCCTTGTCGTTGAGCTGGATCGCATGGCTGCGCAGCACACTGGAGACGGGAGTCACGGGGGTCGAAATACCAGCCCGTTGCAGGTGGGCGGTATTGGCGCCGACGATCTCGCGCCAGTGCGGGTACAGGTCGGTCTTGGTCGCGACAATCGTTGCCACCGGGCAGATTTCGATCGCTTGCCGGATGAAGGTCATTTCCGGTTCGGTGAATTCCTGGCTGGTGTCGCTGACCATCAGCAGCGCATCGGCGTCGGGTAGCAGGCCCAGGGTCGCCGAAAGGTGCGGCTGCCCAAGGCCTCCGACGCCCGGGGTGTCGACGAATGCCAACCCGCCTTTGAGCAGGGGACTCGGGGCGGTCACCTCGACCCGTAAGACCTCACGGCCGCCGGCCTGTGGGGCGCGACGGAGGTCGTTGGTCACCTCGGAGGGCGAGATGTCGATCAGTTCGGGTTCGGCCCCGTCGGGCCGGGCCACCACCAGGCGCGCCGACGGCTGCTCACCGTAGGCGACGACGGTGGCCAGCACGGTGGACTCGTCGTCGCCGACGCGGGCCACCGGAATGTTGAGCAGCGAGTTCAGCAATTGGCTCTTGCCCTGCTTGAGCTGGCCCGCGATGACCACGCGGATCTGCGGGTCGCTGATGCGCATCTTCGCCAACCGCAGCCGCTCCACCAGGTCGCCGCGGTCATAGGTGGCAGCGATCGTGCTGGTGTGGTCGATGAGTTCGACGATCACCTTGACCGGTCGGGCCGGCGTGCCGGCCGCCGCCCCTGGCCTGGGGTCGTTGGGTTGCGTCATGGAAGTCCCTCCTGCATGCCGGGCTCAACGGTAGGCGTGCGAACGGGACGGGGGCCACCCGCGTAACGGATGGCCCCCGCCCCTGTGGGATCGGATCAGAAAGCGTCGAACCCGGTCTCGATCGGGTTGTGCGACGCGACATCGGTGTGGGACTGCGAGTCGTAGCTGTTGCCCGAGCCCAGCGCCGAGCTGGTGTCGTTGTGCGACCCGAAGGACGTGTCGTTGTGTGCCGCCGTGTCGTTGTTCGACGCGAACGCGGTGTCGTTACCCGACCCGATGTTCGAGGTGTAGCTCGACGAGTTGTCCTCGACGCTGTGCGTCGACTCGGTCTGCACCGAGGTGTGCGTCGAGTTGTCCTGGGTGTTGCGGCTGCCGTAATCACCGTCGACCGTGGTCTGGTTGCCACCGACCGCGTGGGTCGAGGCATCGGTCAGGATGATCGAGCCGGCGTTGCCGCCGTCGCCACCGGACGCACCGCCGCTGCCGATACCGATCAGGCTGTCGCCGCCGGACGCGCCGCCGCCGTGGCCGCCGCTCATGTCGACGTCCTTGATCACCGGACCGTCGTTACCGGACACCACGTCGCCGCCGGCGTGCTGCGAGCTGTCCTCGATGGCGTTGTCCTTGCCGACCGCGACGTGTGAGCCGGAGCCGGCCAAGATATCGCCGTTGTTCATGGTGTTGCCGTCGCCGAGTACGGCACCGTCACCGCTGACGATGTCGCCCTTGTTCTCGCCGTCGACCACCACGCCGCCGTTGGTGGCGGTGTTGGTGCTCTTGTCGCCGAGAGTGATGTCACCGAAGCCCAGGTTGAATGCACCCTGCTGGGCGTTGGCGCCGGCGTCCTGATTCGGGCTCATGATCGGCGTGTGGTTGTTGCTGGCGAAATCGGTGTCGTTGTGGCTCGCGAAGTCGGTGTTGTTGCGGCTGGCCACCTCCGGCGCAAACTGCGTCTGCGGGGAGAACGGCGAGGCGACCTGGTTCGCGAACTGGGCCGGCAGGCTGTGGTGGTCGGCGACCGCGCGCTGCAGGCCGAGCACCGGGTTTCCGCCACCGAGCAGGACGCCGGCCGGGGCGGCAGTGGCCGCCACGGCATGCAGCTGGGCTGCGGTCACGTTGGGGAGGCCGGCGTCACGCAGGCTGCCGTCCGGATCGGCGATGAACGAAGCTGCCGAGGCGGGGCTACGGAACAGGTCCAGGATGAAGTCGATCAGAGAGGTCATTTCTCCAACCTTTCGAATGTTTCTGGGAGTCTCTGGTGAGTTCCCCCGCCGGGCTCTCCGGCGATCTGGAGACAACGTTATGGGTGCGCCGCGGCACCGGAAACGGGGTCGATTCCCCTCCCCGCAACACCCCCACCCGGGGTACAGGGGGCTACCCCACTAGGGGCATAGGGGATACGTAGGGGCATGGGTGAGCATCCCCGACTCTATTGACGTTTGCGCAGCTAAACGCAATAAGCGCGCGACCACATGGGTCGCGCGCTTATCGGAGAGCTGGGTGCTTCAGTCGAAGATATCGAATCCGCCGGCCCCGTCGATGTGGTGCTGGTCATCGACGATCGGCTGGCCCCAATCGGGCGCCAGGGCCGGGTCGACGACAGGCGCATCGTCGATCACGGGCTCGTTGAGCTGCAGTGATATGTCGTCGAGCGGCTGGTCGAGAAGTCCGGAGTCGTCGGTGACCGGTCCGGAGGCCACCACATGGTCCAGGGAGTCCGACTGGTCGATCACCTGGCCCGCCGTCGCATCCCAGGCATGGTTGGGCGCATCGACCGGCACGTGATCGCCGAAGGCATCGAATGCCGCAGTGGCCGCGCCACTGGCCCAGACGTTGCCGCCCGGATCGGTGGCACCGAGGTCGCCGAACGAGCCGCCGGTGCCGGCCGTCGAGAGCGACTCCGACACGACCGGAATCAGATTGTTCACGTCCGCGCTGGTCACATCGGTCAAATGCGCATCGGCGATGGCCTGCGCCGGGTCGGCGGCATAGTGGGCAGCAGCGTCGGGGTCGCGTACGAGCGACATCACAAAGTCCAGCAATGTGTTCGCCATGCTCCACCTCCTCAACAGTTCGCTTCGAATGCTAGCCAGCTGTGAGGGTGCTGGGATCGGTGCCGAACCCACCCCTACCCGCCCGCCATTAGGGGGGCGGACATTAGGGGATTGACGCCACTAGGGGAACAATGCCGGGCCCTTGACGCACCAGCAGTTAGGGTGAGGGTCGGCCGAGACAACAGGAGTGACGCCTGATGACTGACTCACTGGGGTTGTCGATCGGGATGACCAACCTGGTGGCAGCCCGCGAAGGCCGCCAACCGGTGATCCGCCGATCGATCTTCACGTTGCACAACGACCGCGCACCGGACGTGGGCGAGTACATCGGCAGCGGACTGCCGCTGGCCGGCTTCGTGGAACGTGTCGGCGACCCTGTACCTCTCGTCGCTGCCGATGGGTCCCAGCACCGCGGGGAACTGGTGCTGGCCGAGGCGCTGGACGTGATGGCCCGCACTGCCGGCGGCGGTGCGCCCGTGGTGATCGCGGTACCGGCGCACTGGGGCCCGAGCACCGTCGGCGCGTTGCGCGGCGCACTACGCAACAAGGCCGCGCTGTCGCCCGACGGCGTTCCGCCGGGCCTGGTGCCCGACTCGTTGACCGCGCTGGCGGCGCTGCAGGCCGATCCCGGGTTACCCGCTGACGGCGTCGTGGTGTTGTGCGATTTCGGTGGCAGCGGGACGAGCGTGACACTGGCCGACGCCGGTGCCGATTTCGCCACCATCGGACCGACTGTTCGCTATCCCGATTTCTCCGGCGACCAGATCGACCAGGCGTTGCTCAACCATGTGCTCAGCGGAGTGGCGACGGCCAACGACGCCGATCCGGCGGGTACCGCGGCGGTCGGTTCGCTGGCGAGACTGCGCGCCGAATGCCGGCAGGCCAAGGAGCGGTTGTCCGCCGACACCGCGACGGCGATTCCCACCGAACTGCCCGGGTTCAACTCCGATGTCAGGGTGACCCGCCCCGAACTAGAGCAACTCATGTCCGCGGCCCTGGCCGGTCTGTTGGATGCCGTCGAAGACACGTTGCAGCGCAACAACATTGCGCTGTCGAGTGTGAACGCGGTCGCCACCGTCGGCGGCGGAGCGGCGATCCCCCTGGTCACCCAGCGACTGTCCGAGCGGTTGCGAGCCCCGGTGGTGACCACCCAGCGACCCCAGCTCGATGCGGCGCTGGGCGCCGCTCTCGTCGCCGAACGAGTCATCGACGCCGCTGCGGCGACCGGCATGGCCCCAGAGGTGGCGGCCGCCGACGCTCCGACCGGGATGGCCCCGACCAGCCTCGGTCCGGCGGCCTGGGCGGCGGGAGCCACTGCGGCGCAGCCGTCGGCCAACGGCGCCGACGGGGCGAACGTCGGTGCCCTCGCCTGGTCGCAGGATGATGCGCCCGGAAACGAACCGGTGCCCTATGCGGGCGGCGAATACGAAACAGCGCCGGGCACGACCGCGGCGCGGCCACCCGTCGAGTTCAGCCACGAAGAGGAGATGTTCGACGCCGGACCGGCGCCGCTGCCCTGGTACAAGCGCCCGGGGATCCTGTTCGGGGCGGCAGCCGCGGCCGTGCTGCTGGCCGCAGGCGGCCTCGCGGTGACGTTGACCAGCTCCGAAGGGGATTCCACCCCGGTCACCGAGACCAGCACCACCTATTCGATGGGGCCGTCCCCCGAGGGGCCGCCGCCCGAGCCGGTCACCACCGTGACCGAAGGGCCCGACGGAGTCAGAACCACCACGGTCATCGCGCCGCCACCCCCGCCGCCGGAGACGACGACGTCCGCGCCGGAGACCACCACGACGACGAGCCCGACCACGACCACCACAACAACGACGACCACCACGACAACGACGCCGCCGACTACGACCACGACCACAACGACGCAACCGCCGACGACCACAACGCAGCCCCCGACGACAACGAAGCCTCCGACCACCACCCAGCCGCCGGTGACCACCACTGCGGCGGCGGAGGCCCCAGGCGGCGGAGCCTAGGGCGACGCTGATGACCGCCCCGGCACCGGAACCCGTTCCGGAGCTCCCGTCGGCTGCCCGATCGGCGGTCGGTGCGGTACTGGCCAATCCCGCCGCGCCGGTCAAGCTGCTGCTGTCCGGCGGCATCGGAACCGGGAAGAGCACGGTGCTCACCGAGATCCGCAGCGCACTGCGCGAGGCCGGCCGCACTGTGCTGACCCGTGCACCTCGTCCGGGCGATGCAGCCGAGGCGGCGTTCGTCATCGACGACGCAGACCAGCTGGGCAACACCGAGATCGACTGTCTTGCAGAGAAAGTCGCGGATCCTTCGGCGACTGTGGTGGTGGCCTGTGAACCGCTGACCCACCGCCCGCCGCTGCAGGCGTTGGCCACCGCGCTCGAGCGGGAAAACCCGGTGCTGCGGCTCGGGCCCATGGCCGCAGACGAGGTGGGCCGGGTGCTGACCACGGCGCTGGGGTCGCCGGCCACGGCGGAAACCGTGCGATCGGTGCTCACTGCATCCGCGGGCCTGCCGTTTCTGTTGCGCGCAGCGGCGGACGCGGTCGAGGCGCCGGCCGAAGCGGCTCGGTTCGCTCTGCTGCAACGGTTGCGCCGGGTCGACGACGCCACTCGCGATGCGCTGCTGATCCTTTCGCTGAGCCACGATCTCGGCCCCGACGACGTGGCGGCGGCGCTGCGCCTGAGCGGCGCTGACGCGTCGGCACTGGTGGATCGGGCCCGCGCCGGCGGATTGGTGGAACCGTCCCACGACCGGCGGTTCGTGCGGCTGGTGCATGAATCGCTCGCCCAGATCGCCGGTGCCGCCCGCCATCATGAGATCGAAACCTCCCTGCTCACTTCGCAAATCGAGCTGTCGACCTTGTCTGCCGACCTCGCGGTGCGCCTGGCCGAACACGGACTGCGTGATGACCGGCTGGCCGAGGCACTGGCCGAGCACGCCGCCCACAATCGCACCCGGCCGGCGCGGGCGGCCCGGCTCTACCGCGCCGCGGTCACGGCCGGGGCCGCCGCGGTGAGCACCCGGCTGGCCGACGCACTGGCGCTGGCCGGGGACTGCACCACCGCGGCGCGCATGGCCGATGAGCTGCTCGGCTCCGAGGAGCCGTCCGAACGGGCCACCGCGGTCCGGGTGGCGGCCAGCGTCGCCATGCACGACGGCGGCGCAGCACAGGCCGCGGACCTCTTCCGCTGGCTCGGCCCGTACCCGGACACCTTGATCAGCTCAGCCGCCGCGACGTCCTTTCTCGCCGCCGGCGACGTCGATGCGGCGCGGGCGTCCTCGAGCACCGAGGTGGCCGGACCACCCACCTCGACGGCGCGGGCGGCACGCAGCCTGGCCGAAGGTCTGGTGCTGTCGCTGGATCAGCCGTTCGCGGTGACGGTGGCCCGGCTGGGGCAGGCTGTCACATCCGAATATCAGGCCGGCGGCGTCGCCCCCGACACCCCGGCGGCGCTGGTGACCCTGGCGGCGCTGCACGGCGGCGACTCAGTGCGGGCACGCAGTGTGATCAGCCGTGCGGTGCGGGCAGGCAGCGCCGGCGAGGAGGCGTTCAGCGCGGCGCGCCACCGCCTGCTGTTGGGGTGGGTGAAGATGCAGGACGGCCAGCTCGGCGCGGCCGGCGCGGACGCCGCCGAAGCTGGTGACGATCTGCACCGGAGAGACGCGTTGTGGGCCGCGGCGCTGCGTACCGCGATCGCCCGGCGCAGTGGGGACAGCGGCGCCGTCCAGAAGCACTGGTATGCCGCGGTCGAGGTGCTCGCCGAGTATTCGATCGACCTGTTCTCGCTGCTGCCGCTGGGTGAGTTGTGGGTGGCCGGTGCCAGGATGCGTCAGGTCGACCGACTGGAACACACGCTGTCGGAGGCGTGGGGCCTGCTTGAGGCGCTGGGCAATCCGGTGTTGTGGTCGGTGCCGCTGCACTGGGCCGGTGTGCACGCCGGAATCCTCGCCAACTCGCCCGGAGCCGTCGCCCCGCACGGGCAGGCGCTGACCGCAGCGGCCGCTCAGAGCGCCTTCGCCCGGGCGTTGGCCAATGCCGGGCGCACCTGGCTGCGGGTGCTGGCCAATCACGTCGACACCGACGAGGTCACCACTGCGGCCCGGGCCCTGTCTCAGTTCGGTCTGACCTGGGACGGCACCAGGCTGGCCAGCCAGGCCGCGTTGCAGACGCCGGATGCCCGGGTGTCCCAGGCGATGTTGCAACTGGCCCGCGACCTCAAGCAGGCCAGCGCGGTCGAGGACGTCGAGGTTGCTCCGGTAACCCCCCTGGGCGCCGCGCCTCAGGCG
Source organism: Mycobacterium sp. IDUB_9 (assembly GCF_055419505.1). Taxonomy (NCBI): domain Bacteria; kingdom Bacillati; phylum Actinomycetota; class Actinomycetes; order Mycobacteriales; family Mycobacteriaceae; genus Mycobacterium; species Mycobacterium sp. IDUB_9. The sequence goes on from NZ_JBVAXU010000001.1 coordinate 334,443, forward strand.
CCGGCTCCGTCGTCCACCAAATTGTCCGACCGCGAGCGCGAGGTGGCCGAACTGCTGCTGCTCGGAATGCCCTACCGCGATATCGGGAGTCAGTTGTTCATCTCGGCGAAGACAGTCGAGCATCACGTCGCCCGGATCCGGCGCCGTCTCGGTGCCGAGTCACGCACCGAAATGCTGTCGATGTTGCGGGCGATGCTGGCGCCCCAGGGCTGAGAGCTATACCACAGTGATCTCAAAGTTAGGCAAGCCTCGGTAGCGGTGAGAAACACCGAAATGTCACTATGAGCAGAAGGAAGCTAAGTTACCGACGGGTAACTATGCCCAAGTTACCCGTGGGTAACATCCGAATGGAGGCGTTTCTGTGGAGAGTCTCGAACACACCCTGGTTGTGTCGCGGCTGATTCTCGGTGTGCTCGCCACGCTCGTCGTGCTGGCGTTCGCCGGCAAGCGCGTGCTGTGGCTGACCAAGCTGATCAGCTCGGGGCAGAAGGTCGGTGACGAGCGTGGCCGCAAGGACCATCTCGTCCAGCGTTTCCTGAACCAGAACAAGGAAGTCTTCGCCCAGTCGAAGCTCCTGAAATGGTCGATCCCCGGCCTCGCGCACTTCTTCACCATGTGGGGCTTCTTCGTCCTCGCCACGGTGTACCTCGAGGCCTACGGGGTGCTGTTCAACCCTGAATTCCACATCCCGCTGGTCGGCCGCTGGGCGGTGCTGGGCTTCCTGCAGGACTTCTTCGCCGTCGCCGTGCTGGCCGGCATCATCGTCTTCGCGATCATCCGCATCCGGAAGAACCCTGAGCAGCTGGGCCGCGAGTCCCGCTTCTACGGCTCGCACAACGGCGGCGCCTGGACGATTTTGATCATGATCTTCCTGGTCATCGCCACCTACGCGGTCTTCCGCGGCGCGGCCGTCAACGTGCTGGGCGAGAACTTCCCCTACCAGACGGGCGCTTTCTTCTCCGACGGCATGGCCGCCCTGCTCGCTCCACTGGGCCACACCGCCAACGTCTGGCTGGAGACCATCGCATTGATGGCCCACCTGGGCGTCATGCTGGCCTTCCTGCTGATCGTGCTGCACTCCAAGCACCTGCACATCGGCCTTGCCCCGATCAACGTCACCTTCAAGCGTCTGCCCGACGGCCTCGGCCCGCTGCTGCCGATGGAATACAAGGGCGAGCAGATCGACTTCGAGGATCCCGCCGAGGATGCGGTGTTCGGCAAGGGCCGCATCGAGGACTTCAGCTGGAAAGCCAACCTCGACATGGCCACCTGTACAGAGTGCGGTCGCTGCCAGTCGCAGTGTCCGGCCTGGAACACAGGTAAGCCGCTGTCGCCCAAGCTCGTGATCATGAACCTGCGCGACCACCTGTTCGCCAAGGCTCCCTACATCATCGAGGGCAAGCCGATGCCCGAGGAGGGCTCGGTCGATTTCGCCAAGCTGGGCGACAGTCTGCACGGACACGGTGTGCCCGAAGACGGCTTCGCCCGCATCGAAGGTTCCGGCCCCGAGCAGGCGCTGCGCCCGCTCGTCGGTACCGCCGAGCAGGGCGGCGTCATCGACCCGGATGTGCTGTGGTCCTGCACCAACTGTGGTGCGTGCGTCGAGCAGTGCCCGGTGGACATCGAGCACATCGACCACATCGTCGACATGCGTCGCTACCAGGTCATGGTCGAGTCGGAGTTCCCCGGCGAGCTCGGTGTGCTGTTCAAGAACCTGGAGACCAAGGGCAACCCCTGGGGCCAGAACGCCAAGGACCGCACCAACTGGATCGACGAGGTCGACTTCGACGTCCCGGTCTACGGACAGGATGTCGAAAGCTTCGACGGCTTCGAGTACCTGTTCTGGGTCGGCTGCGCCGGCGCCTACGAGGACCGGGCCAAGAAGACCACCAAGGCCGTCGCCGAGCTGCTGGCCGCCTCGGGCGTCAAGTTCCTGGTGCTGGGTACGGGTGAGACCTGTACTGGTGACTCGGCCCGCCGCTCCGGCAACGAGTTCCTGTTCCAGCAGCTGGCTGGGCAGAACGTCGAGACCATCAACGAGCTGTTCGAGGGCGTCGAGACCGTCGACCGCAAGATCATCGTGACCTGCCCGCACTGCTTCAACACGATCGGTCGCGAGTACCCGCAACTGGGTGCCAACTACACCGTCGTGCACCACACCCAGCTGCTCAACCGGCTGGTGCGGGACAAGAAGCTGGTGCCGGTCAAGTCCACCGGTGGGCCCGAGGTCACCTACCACGACCCGTGCTTCCTGGGTCGTCACAACAAGGTCTACGAGGCTCCGCGTGAGCTGGTGGAGGCCTCCGGCGTGACGCTGAAGGAAATGCCCCGCCACGCCGACCGCGGCCTGTGCTGTGGTGCCGGTGGCGCGCGGATGTGGATGGAAGAGCACATCGGAAAGCGCGTGAACGTGGAGCGCACCGAAGAGGCGATGGACACCGCCTCGACCATCGCGACCGGCTGCCCGTTCTGCCGCGTGATGATCACCGACGGTGTCGACGACGTGGCCGCTGCGCGCAACGTCGAAAAGGCCGAAGTGCTCGACGTGGCTCAGCTGCTCCTGAACTCGTTGGACACGAGCACCGTCACGCTGCCCGAAAAGGGCACGGCGGCAAAGGAATCCGAGAAGCGGGCCGAGGCTCGTGCCGCTGCGGAGGCCAAGGCCGAGGCCGCAGCACCGGTTGTCACCGAAGAAGCACCCGCTGCCGAGGCTCCCACCGCGGAGGCACCTGCAGCACCCGCCGCGCCGGCGGCGCCGGTCAAGGGTCTGGGCATGGCCGGAGGCGCCAAGCGTCCCGGCGCCAAGAAGGCTGCAGCCCCGGCTGCGTCGGCAGCTCCCGCCGAGGCGCCCGCCGCCCCGGCGGCGCCGGTGAAGGGTCTGGGTATCGCCGGAGGCGCGAAGCGTCCGGGTGCCAAGAAGGCTGCGGCTCCGGCAGCTCCTGCCGCCGAGGCTCCCGCTTCGGAAGCTCCGGCCGCTCCCGCGGCGCCGGTGAAGGGTCTGGGCATGGCGGCCGGCGCGAAGCGTCCGGGTGCCAAGAAGACTGCGGCCCCGGCCGCGTCGGCTCCCGCGGCAGAGGCACCGGCTGCCGCTCCTGCGGCCGCCGAACCGGCCAAGCCGGAACCCCCGGTGGTCGGGCTCGGCATGAAGGCGGGCGTCAAACGCCCCGGTAAGCGCTGAGCACGTCCCTGACGTACCGAACGGCCATCTCCGCAAGGAGGTGGCCGTTCGGCGTATCGGGGAGCGCGACGCGTGTCTCCGCCGGCATGTCCCTGCCCGACCACTGTGACGAGCGTGCAGCATATTGCGCCGTCCAGCGCGGATCAGTGAAAAATCCTGCACGCTCGTCACAGTGGACCTCAGGCAACATCGGGCCCGAAGCAGCTTCCGGCAGCGGTGCCGGTGGGCGTCAGCCTCCGCTGCCGCCGTAAGGCGGGGCCTTGACCGCAGGCGCCGCGACCGCGGGAGCGATCGTGCCGGTGTAGGTGACGGTCGTGGTTTCACCGAGGGTCATCGCTCCGCCCGAGACGACGGTCGCCGGGCCCTCCTGCTGCGCCCCGCCGAGGGTCGCAACGACGACGCCCATTGCGACGACGGCGCTCCCGCCGAGGACCGGGGCCAGGGTGCTGACCCGGAACATGCTGGTAATTCGTGCCATGTGATTGCCCATCGTGTCGAATGGTTGCCGACGCAAATACCCTTTGACCTGGGGAAATCGTCGGCCATTTGCGTTCCAGCCATGGTTGCGCAGGTTTTTGGCCGGCGCGCGGCCACCCAAGCGGATCCACAGCGGTCTCGCATACGAATCCCAGGGACGCCCACATATGCCAGGTACCGGCAAATCGGCGGACTGTGGCGGTGGCCACCCACAAGATCGGCAAATTCCAAATTCGGTGGACGGTGATGAGACCATGGTGAGCGTGACTACCCATCAGTTGCCGTGGCAGACCGGTCAGCACCCGAAGCCGCGTACGTTTACCCAGTCCACGAAGCTGCAGGACGTCCTGTACGAGATCCGTGGACCGGTACACGAGCACGCCTCACGGCTGGAAGCTGAAGGGCACCGCATCCTCAAGCTCAACATCGGCAACCCCGCGCCGTTCGGCTTCGAGGCACCCGATGTGATCATGCGCGACATGATCCAAGCACTGCCGTATGCGCAGGGCTACTCCGATTCCAAGGGCATCGCCAGCGCCCGCCGCGCGGTGTTCACCAGGTACGAGCTGGTCGAGGGCTTCCCCAAGTTCGACATCGAAGACGTCTACCTGGGCAACGGTGTCTCCGAGCTCATCACGATGACGCTGCAGGCCCTGTTGGACAACGGCGACCAGGTGCTCATCCCGGCGCCCGACTACCCGTTGTGGACGGCATCGACCGCGCTGGCGGGCGGCACCCCGGTGCACTACATGTGCGACGAGACCCAGGGCTGGAATCCCGATGTCGCCGACATCGAGTCGAAGATCACCGAGCGCACCAAGGCGCTCGTGGTGATCAACCCGAACAATCCCACGGGTGCGGTGTACAGCCGCGAAACCCTGGAGCAGATGGTGGAGTTGGCGCGCAAGCATCAGCTCTTGCTGTTGGCCGACGAGATCTACGACAAGATCCTCTACGACGACGCCGAACACATCTCGCTGGCGACCCTGGCGCCCGACCTGCTGACCCTGACGTTCAACGGGCTGTCCAAGGCCTACCGGGTGGCGGGTTACCGCTCCGGCTGGCTGGTCATCACCGGGCCCAAGGAGCACGCGACCAGCTTCATCGAGGGCATCAGCCTGCTGTCGAATATGCGGCTGTGCCCGAATGTGCCTGCGCAGCATGCGATTCAGGTGGCCCTCGGTGGCCATCAGAGCATCGACGACCTGGTTCTGCCGGGCGGCCGGCTACTCGAGCAGCGCGACACCGCATGGACCAAGCTCAACGAGATCCCCGGGGTGTCCTGTGTGAAGCCCTCCGGTGCGCTGTACGCGTTCCCCCGCCTGGATCCCGAGGTGCACGACATCCACGATGACGAGCAGCTGGTGCTCGATCTGTTGCTGCAGGAGAAGATCCTGCTGACCCAGGGCACGGGATTCAACTGGCCCACACCGGATCACCTGCGCATCGTCACCCTGCCGTGGGCCCGCGACCTGGCCCAGGCCATCGAGCGGCTCGGCAACTTCCTGGTGAGCTACCGCCAGTAGGCGCCAGGAACCCGACAGCCGCTCGCTCTACTCTGTCGGGGTGGCGCACACGCATTCCCACTCCCACTCGTTGGCCGGCCCGTCTCCGCTGGGTCCGCTGGCCGCCCGCATCGTCGTCGGCCTGTTGATCGCCATCGGGCTGGCGGTCATCGTCGGCGCCGGCGTGCTCTGGCCCAGCCATCAGAAGGTGGACATCCCGCTGCCCTTCCAGAACGCCGCGGGCGGGGCCGTCACCACCGAGGCCGGCCATGTCACATCCAGCACCCTGGCCGACTGCGGCAGCCCATCGGCGGGCGGCGTGTTGACGTCTGCACCGAGGCCTGCCGAGCCGGGCGGCGGCACGTGTGTGCAGAACCTGGTGGCCATCGATTCCGGCCCGAACCAGGGGGCCAAGACCCTGCTGGAGTTCACCACAGGTCCCGGGCAGCCGAATCTTGCTGCCGGGGACAGCATCCGGGTGAGCCGACAGGTCGACGAGGCCGGCACGACGACCTATGCGTTTTTCGACTACGAGCGCACCTGGCCCCTGATCGCCCTGGCCGCGGCGTTCACGGTGGTGATCGTGGCGGTGGCGCGGTGGCGCGGATTGCGCGCCATCGTCGGCATCGTGGTGGCCTTCGCGGTCCTGATGATCTTCCTGTTGCCCGCGCTGCGCGACGGCGCCCCCGCGATCCCGGTGTCACTGGTGGCCTCGGCAGCAATTCTGTACGCGGTGATCTATCTGGCCCACGGCGTGAGTCTGCGTACCAGCGCGGCCCTGCTCGGCACCCTGACCTCGCTACTGCTGGCGGCGATCCTGTCCTGGGCGGCAATCGAATTGGCCCATCTGACCGGCTTGTCCGAAGACCAGAACAACGAGGTCGCAGCGTACATGGGCAACGTGTCGATCACCGGCTTGCTGCTGGCCGGGTTCATCATCGGCTCGCTCGGTGTGCTGAACGATGTGACCATCACCCAGGCCTCGGCGGTGTTCGAGCTCGCCCAGCACGGTGGGTCTCGGAGGTCGATCTTCGTCGGTGCGATGCGGGTGGGCAGTGACCACATCGCCAGCACCGTCTACACCCTGGTGCTGGCCTATGCCGGCAGTGCGATGCCGCTGCTGCTTTTGTTCAGCGTGGCCAACCGGTCACTGGGTGATGTGCTGACGGGTGAGAGCGTGGCGATCGAGATCGCCCGCTCCGCGGTGGGCGGCATCGCCTTGGCGCTGTCGGTCCCGTTGACGACGGGCATCGCCGCGGTGCTGGCGACACCGCAGGCCGGCAGGCAGACCAGCAGGCACTGACCCGACACGTTTGACTACCGTCGGCAGGGGTATTCGGCGACGGTGAGTCAGCCCAATCGTCACCGCAGCGCGGTCACGCTCGAAGTCGACGGAACCCGGCGCAGTCTGACCGTCGACAACCGCATGACGCTGCTCGACGCCCTGCGTGAGCGGCTCGGCGTCACTGCCCCGAAGAAGGGCTGCGACCACGGCCAGTGCGGCTCGTGCACCGTCCTGCTCGACGGTCGCCGGGTGACCACCTGCCTGCTGCTGGCGGCAGCCGCTGACGGAGCGTCGGTCACCACGGCCGCCGGGCTCGAGCACGACGGTGAACTGCATCCGGTGGCCCAGGCGTTCTACGACGAAGACGGGTTCCAGTGCGGCTATTGCACACCAGGCCAGATATGTTCTGCGGTAGGCATGTTGGACGAAGCCAAGGCGGGTGCCCCGAGCTTCGTCACCGATGATCTCGAACTCCCACCGGCGCTGACCGATGACGAGATCCGCGAACGGATGAGTGGCAATCTGTGCCGGTGTGCGGCGTATCCGAACATCGTCGCGGCGATCGGGCTGGCGTCCACGCAATGAAACCGTTCGACTACCACCGCGCCACCAGCCCCGCCGAGGCGGTGGCGATGCTGACGGAGCACCCGCACGCCGCGTATCTCGCCGGTGGCACCAATCTGGTCGATCACATGAAGCTCGGCGTTGCGGAACCGGACCTGCTGGTCGATGTCAGCCGGCTCGATCTGGCGGAGACGGTGACCACGCCTGACGGCGGCGTGCGCATCGGTGCGAACGTCCGAAACAGCGATCTGGCCGCCAACCCGGTGATCCGCTCGCACTATCCGATGCTGGCGCGGGCCCTGCTGTCCGGTGCGTCAGGTCAATTGCGCAACGCTGCCACCACGGCCGGAAACCTGCTGCAGCGCACCCGGTGTGCCTACTTCCAAGATGTCACCACACCCTGCAACAAGCGGGTTCCCGGCAGCGGCTGCTCGGCGTTGGGCGGCTACGTCCGCTACCACGCGATCCTCGGGGCGTCCCCGCACTGCATCGCGGTGCACCCGTCGGACATGGCGGTGGCGATGTGCGCGCTGGATGCGCAGGTGGTGGTCGAGACCGGCGACGGGGAACGCCGGATACCGGTCGACGAGTTCTATCGCCTTCCGGGCGACCAACCGGACCGCGACACCGTGTTGGGGCACGGCGAGCTGATCACAGCGGTCGAGCTGCCCGCCGCGCCGGAAGGGGCGGCCTCGGATTACCGCAAGGTCCGTGATCGGGCGTCCTACGCGTTTGCGCTGGTGTCGGTTGCCGCCGAGCTGACTTTCACCTCGACGTTCCAGATCGGCTCGGCCCGCATCGCCTTGGGCGGTGTGGCGCACAAGCCGTGGCGGGCGCGGCGCGCCGAGCAGGTTCTCACCGGCGATCAACCCTCGGCGGAGACGTTCGCCGCGGCGGCCGACGCAGAGCTCAAGCAGGCCGAGCCGTTACCGGGCAACGAGTTCAAGGTTGCCCTGGCCCGCCGTACCTTGATCGCCCAGTTACGCATGCTGACCGAGCGGAGGCGGCCATGACCCTCGTCGAACCCCATGCCATCGGTCAGCCGCTGGCCCGCACCGATGGCCGGGCCAAGGTCACCGGAACCGCGCGCTACGCCTTCGAGCAGCAGGTCGAGCATCCGGCCTACCTTCATCCCATCCAGGCCACCATCGCACGTGGCTGCGTCGTGGCGATGGACACCACCGGAGCCCTCGCTCTCGACGGCGTACTCGACGTGTTGACCGTGTTCGACGCTCCGAGGCTCGCCGATACATCCGATGGCGAATTGGCGATCCTGCAGGACAACCAGGTGCACTTCCGCGGGCAGCTCATCGGTGGCGTTCTCGCCGAGACGGCCGAAATCGCCCGGGAGGCAAGCGCTCTGGTGCGAGTGGACTACGACGAGGAGTCGCAGGACACGGAACTGTCCGCCGATCACCCCGGCCTGTACACCCCCGAGTCGGTCAATCCGTCGTTTCCTCCCGACACCGAACAGGGTGACGTCGACACGGCGCTGGCCACAGCCGAGGTGACCGTCGATCAGACCTACCGCACGCCGATCGAGCACAACAATCCCATGGAGCCACACGCCTGTATCGCACAGTGGGCGATACGCGACGGTCAACCCGCGGTGACTCTGTACGACTCCACCCAAGGTGTTCACGTCGTGCGCAAGACGCTGGCCCCACTGTTCGACCTGCAGCCCGAACAGCTGCGAGTGGTCGCCCCGCATGTGGGCGGCGGCTTCGGGTCCAAGGGAGCACCCCACGCCCACGATGTGCTGGCCGTGCTGGCTGCTCAGCGCTGCGACGGCCGCCCGGTGAAACTCGCATTGACCCGACAGCAGATGTTCTCACTCGTCGGCTACCGAACCCCCACCATTCAGCGGGTACGGCTGGGCGCCGACAAAGACGGCCGGCTCGTCGCCCTCGCCCACGAGGTGGTCGAACAGACCTCGGCGGTCAAGGAATTCGCCGAGCAGACGGGCGTGACATCCCGCAAGATGTACGCCTGCCCGAACCGGCGCACGTCGCACCGGCTGGCCACGCTCGACGTTCCCGTTCCGTTCTGGATGCGGGCGCCGGGTGAGTGCCCGGGCACCTTCGCCGCCGAGGTGGCGATGGACGAACTCGCGGTGGCCTGCCATCTCGACCCGATCGAGCTGCGTGTCCGCAATGAACCCAAGGTGGATCCCGAAACGGGCAAGCCCTGGTCGGGGCGCCACCTGATCGAGTGCCTACGCGTCGGGGCTCAGCGCTTCGACTGGTCGCCGCGTGACCCGCGGCCTGCGAAATATCTTGCCGGCCATTGGTTTATCGGTACCGGGGTAGCCGCCGCGACCTATCCGGGCATGGCGATGGAGGGCAACACGGCCCGCATCACCCACATCGAGCAGGGCCGCTACACCGTGCAGATCGGTGCGGCCGACATCGGCACGGGCACCTGGACGGCGTTGACTCAGATCGCCGCCGATGCCCTGGATTGCGATGTTGCGGCGGTGGACCTGCAGATCGGGGACACGGATCTGCCGCAGGCTTCGGTGGCGGGCGGCTCGTCCGGCATCACCTCCTGGGGTTCGGCAATCGTGGCTGCCGCCAAGCAGTTTCGCCGCGAACACGGGGACCATCCACATATCGGTGTGACGGCTGAGGCGGAGGCACCGCAGAACCCCGACGCCGAGAAATTCACCGTGCAGTCGTTCGGCGCCCACTTCGTCGAGGCACACGTCAACTGCGACACCGGTGAGATCCGGATACCGCGGATGCTCGGGGTGTTCTCGGTGGGGCGTGCCATCAACGCGCGCACGCTGCGTTCCCAACTGATCGGCGGCATGTCCATGGGCTTGTCCATGGCGCTGCACGAGGAGAGCGTCCGTGACCCGCGCTTCGGGCATGTCGTCACGCAGGACCTCGCGTCGTACCACATCAGTGCGCACGCGGATGTTCCCGATGTCGACGCGATCTGGCTCGACGAGGTCGAGGAGCACCTGAATCCGATGGGCTCCCGCGGTGCGGGCGAGATCGGCATCGTCGGCGCCGCCGCGGCAGTGGTCAACGCCGTCTACCACGCCACCGGGGTGCGCGTCCGGGATCTGCCGGTCACTCTCGACAAGGTGCTCGCCGGCCTGCCCTGACGGCGTGTCAGCCCGCGAGGTCTTTTTCGGTGAGCTCGGTGGCCGCCAGGGCTGCGGCCAGGGTGTCGTGACGGAACGCCGACGTGACGTGGTCGTGCACCACCCGGAACGCCGCCGCGCCGGTGCGGGTGGTTCCGTCGGCCGCCATGATGGTCTGTTCGACGACGACCACGCCGTCGTGCACGAACATCCGCCCGGGCGTCACGGTGTCCCCGCCGGACGCGGCCCACTCACGCAGGGCGGCGTGCCCTTGGGCGGCACCGTTGGCGTCGCCCACCTCGATGTCATCGCTGGACAGCGCTATCAGGGTGTCGATGTCGTCCTCGTCCAGCGCGTCATGCCAGGCCAGAACCGTCGCGATCTCGGATGTGGTCATGAACGAAACCTACGCCTCTCAGAACGGTGTGCGGTCGAGCCAGGCGTCCCAGGTTGCGGTGTCGCCGAACACTTCCAGACCGAGGTCGGCAGCCGTGCCCCGGCGGGTGACCGCCATCAGTAGCTTGTGAGCCGGGCCCTTCAGCGCGACCGTGCCCTTGCCGTGACTGTGAGACCACCCGAGCCCGTCCTCGTCGTGCTCTACCGTCCACTCCCCCGTCGGCCCCAGGCCGTCGTCGGTCGCGTGCAGGTGGATGCTGGTGCCCAAAGCGAGCGGTACTCCGTGCCGTTTCTTGGCCATGCCGGTGGCGATCTCGAGCCATTCACTGACCGCGTCGGCGGCGAGATCGGCGGGTGGCACGAACTCGGTTCCCACGGCCAGTGCGGCGTCGGCGTGGTGTACCGCCGCCTCGTGAACGCGTCGCCGTACCCACCAACCCGCGGGTTTGGGGCCCAGGAAGGTCCACACCCTGGCGTCGGTGCCGATCTGGTCCACCGACTTGAGGACCTGGGCCGCACCCGCGTTGAGCCAGTCGATCGCGGCGTCCGGATCGTCGGGCGGCTTCCCTTCGTGGACCTCGCGGGGGTCGAGAGGTGAGACCCGGCGCTCGGAGATAATCTGTGCCGCCCAACGGTTTCCGCGCCCGACATGTCGGAACAGTTGCTTGAGCGTCCAGTCCGGGCACGTCGGCACCAGCGTCTCGGGATCGCTGGCGGCGATCAGTTCCCCGAAGCTCCGGGTCTGGTCGAGCAGAGCAGCTCGGAAGTCCACGTCACGAACCTACCGCTGTGCGTGCCTTTCCGAGTGTTATCGGCAGAGTCGACCAGCCGCGCAGGATCCGGGTGTCGCGGCGACTGCCTTCGCCGGCGGCCCGGGCGTCGGGGAAGCGATCGAAGAAGGTTTGCAGGCCTACCTGTCCTTCCGCCCTGGCCAGTGCCGCGCCGAGGCAGAAGTGCCGGCCGCCGGAGAACGACAGGTGCCGGCCCGCGTTGTCACGTTCGACGTCGAAACGGTGTGGGTCGGTGAAGACCGCGGGGTCGCGGTTGGCGCCCGCGAGATGCACGATGACGAGTTCCCCGGCCTGCACCGCGGTGCCGGCGACTTCGGTGTCGCGGAGGGCCACCCGCGCGCTCATCAGTACCGGGGAGTCGAGCCGCAGGATTTCCTCCACCGCGTTCGGCCACAGCTCGGGGCGGGCCGCCAGGGTCTGCAGGTGCTCAGGTTGGTCGAGCAGCATGCGGATTCCGTTGCCCAGCAGGTTGACCGTGGTCTCGAAGCCGGCCGCCAGCACCAGCCCGGCCAGCGCCCGCAGTTCCGACTCGTTGAGCGGTTCCCCGGCCGCTCCGGCATCGGAGGCCTGGATGATCTGGCTGAGCAGGTCATCGCCGGGATTGCGCCGCAGCCGGCGCAGGTGATCGGTCAGCCAGGTCTCGAATCCGTGGATGCCGGAGTTCACCTTCTGGTACTGCCGCCAGGTCAACCCGATGTCCAGGCTCGGGGCGCCTAGCTCACCGAAGCGCAGGATCTGGGGCCGGTCGGCGTCCGGTACGCCCAGGATGTCGCTGATCACCGCGACCGGCAGTTGGGCGCAGTACCGGTCCACGATGTCGACCACACCGCTGTCCATCGAGTCCAGCAGCTCGTTCGCGGTTTCCTCGACGCGTTCCCGGAGCCGGGCGACCGCGCGGGTGGTAAATACCGAGGAGACCAGCTTGCGGTAGCGGGTGTGATCTGGGGGTTCTGTCGCCAGCAGTGACGGCGGCAGCAGCGGGTGCAGCATCCCGGTGTCGGTCTTGTCGGCCACCCAGCGCAACGGTTTTGGCAGGTTGCCGCCCAGCCGCGACACCCGGAAGTCGTCGGAGCGCAGCAGGTCGGTGGCCACGTCGTGGTCGAACGTCATCAGGAGGGCGCGGCCACGCACCAGCGGTCCGCGACGGCGCATTTCGTCGGCGAACGGCGCCGGGTCGGCGCGCACCGCCGGGTCGGCGATCAACCGAGCCTGCGGATCGCCCCGACGCATGCCGACCGCAGAGATACCTCGTACCACCCCGTGCAGGGCCATCCACCGGATTCGTTCCCGCATGGCCCGAGCCTACGACCGCGGAATTTGTTCTACAAGTGTCAAACAGTGGCGACGGGGCGTCCCAGTGCGTACACCCGCCATCCGGCGTCCCGCCACCGCTCCGCATCCAGGCAATTGCGGCCGTCCACAACGACTTTGACCCGCACCGTGTCGGCCAGCTCGGCCGGGTCCAGGTCGACGAATTCGGCCCACTCGGTGAGCACCAGCACCGCGTCGGCCCGGTCGCAGGCTTCGATCACCGAGGTGGAGTAGTTCAGCGTCGGGAAAACCCGCTGTGAGTTGTCCATCGCCTTGGGGTCGTACACGTTTACCGCAGCCCCGTTCAGTTGCAGCATGCCGGCGACGTTGAGGGCAGGTGAATCGCGCACGTCGTCGGACTCGGGTTTGAATGCCGCGCCGAGGACGGCGATGTTGGCACCCAGCAGGGATCCACCGCAGGCCCGGGTGGTCAGTTCCACCATCGCGGTGCGACGACGCATGTTGATGCTGTCGACCTCGCGCAGGAAGGTCAGCGCGTGGTTTGCGCCGAGTTCGCCTGCACGGGCCATGAAAGCGCGGATGTCCTTCGGGAGGCAGCCACCGCCGAAACCCAGGCCCGCATTGAGGAACCGGCGCCCGATGCGTGGGTCGTAGCCCAGTGCGTCGGCCAGGAGGGTGACGTCAGCGCCGGCTGCTTCACACACTTCGGAGATCGCGTTGATGAACGAGATCTTGGTCGCCAGGAACGCGTTGGCCGACACCTTGACCAGTTCGGCAGTCTGCAGATCGGTGACGAGAAACGGCACGCCGTCCTCCATCAACGGGGCGTAGAGTTCGCGGACCGCTGCCTCCGCCCGAAGCGAATCGTGCTGCACCCCAACCACGATGCGGTCGGGGTGCAGGGTGTCGTGCACCGCGTAGCCTTCGCGGAGGAACTCCGGGTTCCAGGCCACCTCGACGTCGACCTCCGCGGGAGCCAGTGCCCGGGCCCGCTCAGCCAGGTCAGCGGCCGTGCCGACCGGAACGGTCGACTTGCCGACGATCACCGCGGACCGGCGCAGCCGCGGCACCAGGGTGTCGATGACGGCGTGCACGTGGCGTAGATCGGCGCTGTATTCGCCCTTCTTCTGCGGCGTACCGACGCCGAGAAAGTGCACATCGGCGAAATCGGCGGCCTCGTCATAGTCGGTGGTGAACCGCAGCCGCCCGGCAGAAAGGTTGTCGTTCAACACCTTGCGCAGGCCAGGTTCGTAGAACGGGATGTCACCGGCGGCCAGCTTGGCCACCTTGCCCGGGTCGATGTCGACCCCGATCACCTCGTGGCCGAGCTCGGCCATCCCCGCGGCATGTGTCGCGCCCAGATAGCCGGTACCGAATACGGTGCATCGCATACTGCCTGGATAGGCCGCAAGTATGAGCTAGCCGCTACGTGACACTGAGCGGCAGGCCAACGTCAGGTGACGGTTTCAGTGCCCGCCAAATGACGGGAAGGGCCACAGCCCACCGCCGTCACTGCCACCGCGCGAACCCCCGGACCGACCGGGGTTCCAATCGCCGGATCCCGAACCACCCGGGTTCCAGTCACCCGAGCCACTTGAACGACCGGGATTCCAGTCGCCCGAGCCCCGGCCGGGATTCCAATCGCCCGACCCGCGGCCCGGGTTCCAGCCTGAGCTCGGACCCGAGTCATCCGAACCTGAGCCCGGCCACTGCGGGGTTTCGGGTTCGTGGCGCGACGGGGGCTCCCACGGCCGCTGACGCTGCGGCGGATCCCACGGGGGACGGAAGATGTTCGGCAGTCGCGGTGCAGGCGGCAGCACGACCAGCGGCGGGATGTAGGGCGCCGGCGGGTTGTAGATCGGCGCCGGTGGGGGCGGTGCCACGGGAATCGGAGCGGGTGCTTCGGGGGCCGGAGCCGGAGCCTCGGGCGCCGGCGGCGGGGCCGCGGCGGGCTGCTCGACGTAGACCGTGCGCGGCGGTGCCTGCGGTGCGGGCGCCGGGGCCTCCTGGACCACCGGGATCGGCGCCTTGATGGTCTCTGGCGGCGGGGCTGGTGGCGGCGGTACCTGCGCTTGGGGCGGCGGCGCCGGGGCGGGGAGCTTGGCCGGGGCGCTGGGCGCCACGGCGCCCTGCGCCGGAGACGGGCGTTGATCGACCGTCGGCCGGATGCTCACGGCCAGCGAAATAACCAGCGCCACAACGCCAACCACGAACACCGACGTCAACGCGGAACCGACGAGCAGGAACGGTTTGCGCTCCTCTTCCATCGGCATCTCGTCGCCGACGAGTTCCACGCCGTCGAGCGGCGCATCGCCCAGCGGTGCCATCGCGGTGGCCAGACCGGCCAATGCGTAGGCGCTGCCCGCGGTGGTGCCGTCGGGATCCTGCGAATAAGCCAGCCCGACCGTGGTCGCTTCGAACGCGGGCGCGGTGGCCGAGGCCAGCGCTGCGCCGCGGGCCAGCGCCATCTCCGGCTCGTCTGGTGCGCTGACCGGCAGTGACACCAGGTTCTCCAGATGCGCCTTCACCGAGGCGACGTCCACACCGGAGCCCAGGACGAACATGCCGTCAGGCGCGGAATCGGAAGCTTCGACCGCCGCAGCCATATCGGTGAGCACGGCCATGGCGTCGGTGGTGTGCAGAGACTGCGCCAGCACCTTGACCACCGAACCGTCGTCGGTCTTCACCACCGACAGCGTCGCCGCATCACGGTCGATGAACAGCAGCGCCGTGGTGTCGTAGCCGACCGCGCGACCGACCGCCTGGGCCAGTGCCGCGGCGGCGTGGCTTTCGGAGACCAGCATGACGTCGTCGATGCCGTGCGCGGACAGTGCGTCGCGCAGAGCGGCCGCGTCCGAATGGTCCGTCCAGGTGACGCCGATTGACTTCAGATGATGCCCACCCGTGGTGGCGCTCTCCTGGGTTCCGAGGATGGCCGCGACCACCTGATCGGACGTACTGATGGTTGCCGAATCATCACCGGCGGTGACATCGAAGACGTCGTGATCGACGGTAACTCCGTCTGCCTTCTCCCCCTCGACCAGCACCATGCGGACTGTCGTAGGTGCCATCGCCACACCCAATACGATGTCCACCGAGCCCTCCAATGTGTTTGCTGCACTGCCTTTGTCGCCATTGCGCACACATTCCGCACGAACCGACAACTAGAACCTTTTTCGGTGTAACCAGCTTGATCGTTACACCCGTGCGCATTAGCTACAGCGCTGAGATTCTGGTCGGACCGCGACGGTGTGGTGCACGCCGGCGCCGGTTAGTTAGACCCTACTCGGCATTACGACAAAGAGCGCCGCCCGGTTCATCCCGCGCTGTCTTCCTCGGCCGGATCCGGGCGCTGCGTCAGGCTCCCGGGCTGGCCCAGCTGCCCGAGCGTCCCGCCGAACAATCCAGGTCGGCGGGCAGGCAGATGGCCGTGCACACCCTCGGCGTACGCGGTTTCGGCGTGCTGGGTGAAGTCGACGCCGGTGGTCTCATCCTCGGGGCTGAGGCGGAATCCCATGAACCGGTCGATGGCCTTGGCGAGCAGGTAGGACATCGTGAAGGCGTAGGCCGCCACCACGACCGCACCGAGCAGCTGCTTGCCCAGCTGCGTCAGCCCGCCGCCATAGAAGAGGCCCTGCGGACCTTGGGTCATGACCTCGGTGGCCAGGAATCCGATCAGCAGGACGCCGACCACGCCGCCGACGAAGTGCACGCCGACCACGTCGAGCGAGTCGTCGTAGCCGAACCGGAACTTCAGGCCGATCGCAAAGGAACACACCACACCGGCGGCCAGGCCCACCACGACCGCGCCAAGGGTGTTGACGGTGCCGCACGACGGGGTGATCGCCACCAGACCGGCCACGACACCGGAGGCCGCGCCGAACGTGGTCGGCTTGCCGTCGCGGACCTGCTCGACCGTCAGCCAGCCGAGCATGCCCAGGCAACCGGCCACCAGGGTGTTGAGGAAGATCGCGGCAGCGGTGCCGTTGGCGGCCAGCGCCGAGCCGGCGTTGAACCCGAACCAGCCGAACCACAGCAGACCGACACCGAGCAGCACGAAGGGCAGGTTGTGCGGGCGCATCGCGTCCTGTTTGAAGCCGATGCGGGGGCCGAGCACCAGGGCCAGTGCCAGGGCCGACGAGCCGGAGACGATTTCGACGACGAGGCCGCCGGCGTAGTCCAGCACGCCGAGCCCGGCCAGCCAGCCGCCCGGGCCCCAGACCCAGTGGGCGACGACGGCGTACACCGCGACCGCCCAGAGCGGGACGAACACCATCCAGGCGGCGAACTTCGCCCGGTCCGCGATGGCCCCGCTGACCAGGGCGGCAGTGATGATGGCGAAGGTCAGCTGGAACGTGGCGAACAGCAGTTCGGGTACCGAGCCGTGGGCGGTGCTGGGCGTGATGCCGAGCATGCCGAAGTGCTGCAGGCCGCCGATCAGGCCGCCGCCCGCGTCGTCGGAGAACGCCAGGGTGTAGCCGACCAGCAGCCAGGCCACCGTGACCAGCGGGATCGAGATGAAGCTCATCATGATCATGTTGAGCACGCCGGTGGTGCGGACCATGCCGCCGTAGAAGATGGCGAGGCCGGGGGTCATCAACAGGACCAGCGCGGTGCTGGCGAGCAGCCAGGCAGTGGCGGCCGGATCGATCTCGTGCACGTCGGGCTCCTTCGGTCCCGACGAGAATCTCCGGCGCGCGTTTCAGGTGCGCGGCGGGCGTGTTTCAGCCGTGTTTCGTGTTGCGGTGTGGTTACTGAAAGTTCACCGGATTTGCGCGGATGACGCTGGTGTCGCCGCTGGTGTCGCCGCTTTCTGCACCAGGGCTATTGATCGACAATTTCCACAGCCCAGGCGTAGAAATCGGTGCAGGCGTGGCTCGTCACCCCTCGCCCACTTCTACGCCAGGGCTGCGATCGGCGATTTCCACAACCCACACGTAGAAAACGACGCAGGCGTGGCTCCCTAGGACTTGATGAAGTTCAAATGTGAGCGCGACGGCGTCGGGCCACGCTGACCTTGATATTTCGAGCCGACCTTGTCGCTGCCGTACGGGTGCTCGGCCGGACTGGTCAGCCGCAGCAGGCACAGCTGGCCGATCTTCATGCCGGGCCACAGCGTGATCGGCAGGTTGGCGACGTTGGACAGCTCCAGGGTGATGTGGCCAGAGAAGCCGGGGTCGATGAACCCCGCCGTCGAGTGCGTCAACAATCCGAGGCGCCCCAGCGAGGACTTTCCTTCGAGACGTCCGGCCAGGTCGTCGGGCAGCGTGCACACCTCGAGCGTGGAGCCGAGCACGAACTCGCCGGGGTGCAGCACGAACGGCTCCCCCTCGGTCGGTTCGACCAGCGTGGTCAGCTCGTCCTGCTGTTTGGCCGGGTCGATATGCGTGTAGCGGGTGTTGTTGAACACCCGGAACAGGCTGTCCAGGCGGACATCGACGCTCGACGGCTGCACCAGGGCATCGTCGAACGGCTCGATGGCCAGGCGTTTCGCGGTGATCTCGGCCCGGATGTCCCTATCGGAGAGCAGCACCCGACGAGCGTATCGGTTACCGACGGACCACCTGCGGCAACGGTGGCGCGACGCCGTCGTCATACGGCGTCGCCAAGGTTTTCTGAGCCGCCCGCCCAGCCAGAGGCTCCACCTTGCGTACCACGGCGTGGATCGGCGGCTCTGGCGGCGAGACCGGCGCAGTGTGTTCGGCCGGGGTCGACGCCTGCGACGGGTGGCTGCCGTCGTGCCCATCAACAGTGATCGCCAGGAACACCGACCCCGCCACGATCAGCACCGCCGTCGTCACGATCATCGCCAAGGTGCGCATCAGTGGGTCGCGCTTGGGCGCCGACGCCGCCTCGTCCCGAACGTCGGCGCTGGCAAGCAGCGCACCACGCGCCAGGAGGAGGGCCGCATCGTCACCGAGCACGACGGGGCGCGCCATCACTGAATTCGTTTCCTCGACAAGGCTTTCCGCGTTCGGGGCCGATCCCGCGATGGCAACCTCGGCGATCGGCTCGGGGAAGCTCTCGCACATGCCACGCAGCGCCAGCAGCGCGGTGGGCTGATCGGGTCCGTCCAAGCGGCGGCTACGAAATCGGCGTGTGCCGTCCTCACCTTCGGCCCCGATCACCGCCAGCATGGTCTCGTCGGGTTCCACCACGCACATCGCGATGGAATCGCAGTCAGCGATCTGGACGGTGTATTCAGCGGCGGCTTCGAATGCGTCGGCCGTGGAGACCGCCACCACCTGGGCGATACCCAGCTCCTCAAGGTCACCCAGGACCAGTTTGGCCTCACTGGCCACCGCTTCGGTCCAGGTCAGCGCGACGCGCGTGACGGTGTGCCCATTTGCCGGCGCGGCGGCGCGGCTGTCGATCACCGCGTTGACGACGTGCTCGCGGAAGCTCGGATGCTCGACGCCGATGTGAGCTTCCGTGTCGAACGAGTCATGGTCGATTACCGCGCCGTCGCCGTGGCTGCCCTCCACCAGGAGCAGCTGGGCGTCGCGCGAGGTCATGGCAATACCGATAGCAACATCCATGGGTAAAACCCCTCGGTTGGTTCGGTCCGATCTGCGGGCCTGTTCGCTCCATTCAGCGCCGGATGGAGCCCGTGACACCCACGGTAGAGCGGGCGCCTGAGAACGACAGCCCGATGTTTTACGTGACTCTCAGGGTCGGGCGTGAACAGCAATCATGTTCTGGGGTCATATGTTTCGCCACACGCTCCGTGGCCTCGGGTCCGCACTGGGCAGCCGTGCGTCGGCCACGTCGGCGACCTTCGCCAGTTCTCGACCATCACCCGGTGGACACCGGCGTCAATTTCTTAGACTCGCCGAGACGATATCCGCCCGGCTTACCCACGACCCGGGTCGTATTGCTATCCTTCGTCAGCACCATGCCGATGTAGTTCAATGGCAGAACATCAGCTTCCCAAGCTGAATACGCGGGTTCGATTCCCGTCATCGGCTCCATACATGCAGGTTAGCGCCGTATAGCAATTTGCCGGCTAACTCGAATCGGCGGACCAGTGATCACCCGCTGCACATAGTGGCATTCGGTGCTCCGAGCTGCGCGTGACCGAGCTGGTGTCGCGCGGCCTCGACGCCGAGCCATGCCCGACAACAGTTCCGGTAGACGTCGGAAGCTGTGCGGTGTCACCCATTTGAGGCGTTCGCGACGGGCGAGTGCTTCCCGCAGCGACGACCGGTCACTCCTCCAGCTCACCTGGCAAATCTGGCGCGCGATCATCGGAAACGACGTCGACCACACGAGTAGCATTACTACTTGTCGGGGACCATCAGCCGGAGGTACCGATCATGTTCGACTCGAAACGCTCGCTCGTCGTTACTGCCGCAGCAATACTGACGCTGGGCTTCAGCACCGCCGTCGCCAATGCCGACCCGCCAGCACCCGGCTCCGCCTGCGGCCCCGGCAAGGTGATCACGTCCGTCAACACCTGCGAGCCGCTCAACTCATCGTGCACGGGGTACGACGGCATGGTGATTGGGCGGGTGGCTGCTGACGGCCGGTGCGTGATTCCTGGGCTCGACGGCACCCGGTGGTAGGCCGGACCGGTAGCGGGCGAGTCGTCACCGACCGTCGATGATTGCCGCTGCTCCAGCACCAGAAACCCACGAAAGTGGTTGCAGCGCAATACTTCAGCGAACGATGGCGGACGGCATTCTTCACCGTCGTGCACGCGCTTGATCTTGCCAGCGCCCGGCTCACGCCGCCAGATCCTCCCATTCATTGAGAACCCTCATTGACAATTGTGCTCTCGGCAGCCGACAGTGCTAGGCATCCACGCGACGAGAGGCACGGAATTGAGCACGAACCACCCCGACGGCCAGCTCAACGAGCTCGGCTATTACGCCGTGACCCGCCACCCCGCGGATGTCCGGGTGGTCTTGCCCGAAGCCCGTACGGCGGACACGCTCGGCCTGGGCTCCTGCCACATCGGTGAACGCTTCACGGTGAAAGACCCGGCGGTCCTCTCGGGTGCGGTCGCGGGTGCCAGCACCACTCTGGGTATCGCGCCGTCGACGAACTACCACACGCGGCATCCCACGGTCACCGCGACGATCGGCTCGACGATGCACGCGCTCACCGAAGGCCGCTTCGCGATGGCGTTCGGGCGTGGGATGGCGGCGTACTGGCAGGCGATCGGCCTGCCGGTGGTGACCGAGGCCCGGCTGCGCGATTTTTTCGGCATCCTGCGCCGGCTCTGGGCCGGCGAGATGATCCTGGATCACGACGGTCCGGCCGGGAAGTGGCCGTTCCTGCGTCACGCCAGCGGCCTGCCCGACGGACCTCCGATCGGCCTGGTGGCGGTCGGCCCCAAGACGATGGAACTCGCCGGCGAGATCGCAGATTTCGTTGTGCTCCATACCTTTTTCTCCGATGAGGCGACGACGTCGTCGGTCGCGGCGGTACGCCGGGGTGCGGAACGCGCAGGCCGGGATCCCGACAGCGTCCGCATCTGGGCGTGCCTGGCGACAGTCCCCGACGCGTTGTCGCCGGAGGATCAGATGCGTCGCGGGGTCGGGCGGCTGGCCACCTACCTGCAGGCATACGCGGACGTGTTGGTGTCGGCCAACGGCTGGGATCCCGCGGTGTGGGAGCGGATCAAGCAGACCGAGCTGTTCGCCGATGCGGCCACTGCGGGGCCGATCGACGCCAGTGCCTCATTCGAGACGCTGCAGCGCATCGCCGAGTTGATCCCCACCGAATGGCTGGACTCGGTAGCCAAGGGATCACCACAGGACTGCGCGAAAACCATTGCCCGGCAGTATGACCTGGGCACTCATTCGGTCATCATGCATGGCGCGAGTCCGAACGAGCTCGCGCCCGTCGTGCAGGCATACCGGGACAACCGGCCGACCCTGCGCCGAGCGGTCGCGGCGAACCCTGGACGGTTCGCCTGAACACCCGCGAATCCCCGCAGGCCACCCGCGCTCGGGAACAGTGGGTGGCGGCGGTCCCGTCTGCCGACATTCAGTCGGCCGCGGGCACCCGGCTGAACAAGCGCGGGTTGGAGACCCGGGCACGCCTGCTCGACGTCGCCATCCACTGTCTGGCCGACAGCGGTGGCGAGCCGGTGTCGGCGAATCGCGTCGCCAAGGATGCGGGTGTCACTTGGGGCACGGTGCAGCATCAGTTCGGCGATCTGGACGGCCTGTGGGTGGCGGTGATCACCGAGATTCATTCCCGCAGTTGGTCATCCAATTCCGGGCCGTCGGTGCGCAGTGGCACCTTGCGGGAACGGGTGACCGCAGCCATCGACTCGGTCTGGACGTACCTGGACACCACCGAGGGGCGGGCGCTGACGGCGTTGCGCACGTCACTGCCCGCGCGTCGTTCCGACATCGCCGCCGAGTATCCGCTGACGGCTGCGGCTTTCGCGGCACGAGAACTCGATTGGATTCAAGGCTTCGACTACCTGATGGAGGGCCTCGACCTCGACCCGGACCAGCTGTACCGGGTGCGGTGCCTGTTGCCCGCCGCGATCCGGGGCCTGAGCAACGAGCGTCAGATCGGTTTCACCTCGGACCTGGAGATCGCCCGCGCGACGTTGACCGACGCCGTGGTGGCGTTGCTATCCGAGGCGCGCTCGTAAACCTCCCCAACCCGCCGCGATTTCTACGCCAGGGCAGTTGAGCGGCGGTAGTTACGACCCTGCGGTGGAAAGCGGCGCTGCTGCCCGCCGATCCCGCTGCCGCGTGAGCGGATAACAGCACAGCCCGATCAACAGCGCCGCTACATGGCCGATCGCAGTGAAGTTGACATCGGTGACCAGCGCTGCACCGAAGTACACAAACACCACGCCGAGATACACCCACCGCCATGGGCGCACGATGCGGTAGGCCAGCACCGCGCCCACCCCGAGCAGAAAGTAGCTGACCCCCACGTCGCGGACGTGCACGAGGCGTTCGGGTGCGACGTGATCGTGGATCGCCACATACAGCAGGCCTTCGCTGATGTAGGTGGCCAGCACGTGTGCGATCAAACCTACTGCCAACCAACGAATCTGGCCGAGCCAGCGCTCTGCCGGCGCGAGAATCAAGGTGAACAACACCAGGTACGGCGTCCAGTAACGGCCGTCGATCCAGAACAGGCTGGTGACCAACACGTAGAGCGGGTCCGTCCCCAGGTGATGGATGTTGGTCGATCTCTCGACCAATAGGGCATGCAGCTCCCGCCCGGGCATTTGGTGCTGAATGATCGTGGTGACCAGCAGCGCGGCCAGCCAGGCATAGGTCAGCGGGGCGCTGCGCACATATCTCCACACCGCCGACGGCCATGACCTCGGACGCACAGCATTCAGTATGTGCTCGACGGCTGGACGCCCGCCGGGATAGTGCTGACGTGACGCAAAGTTCCCCGTCGACCCCCAGTCGTCCTGTGTTGAAATATATTGTGTACCAATATATTTAGCCACGAATACTGTCGTTCGACAGGTAATCAACTCCAGCGCACAGACCACCACAGCAGACTCACAACCACCGAACCCGTCGGCATGGGATACTCCCTGGATGGGTAGCGCGCAGCAGCACGAGATGACCCGAACTCCGGTCGACGAACTGTCGGCATTCGAGGTCGCAACCCGAGATCTGGTGGGCGTAGCGCTGCGCAGCGTGGAGCAACTGGAGATCTCGCTGCCGCAGTTCCGGCTGTTGCGCGTGCTGCAGGAGCGCGGGAAGTCGGCGTCGACGGAGTGCGCCCAGGCCCTCGGGGTGGTCGGGTCGACGGTGACGCGGTTGGCCGACCGGCTGGATGCCTCCGGCCATCTGACGCGCGGTTCCGACCCGAGCAACCGCAGTGTCGTCACCCTCGAGCTGACCGAGCGCGGCCGGAAACTGGTCCGGCAGGTGAACTCCCGGCGGCGGCGGGAACTGAGCAAGGTGCTGGACCGGCTCGATCCGGCCGAGCGGGCGGCGTGTGCGTCGGTGTTGCGGAATTTCCATGACCTGCTCGCAGATGATGACGCCGACGATCTGAACCGTCCGATTCCCTTGTAGGAATATCACCCTTAACGGGTGAGCACAGGGCGCCTTTCTCAAAGGTAAATACCTTGGCCCACAATGGATTTCAACTTTTATTAGCTCGTGCGGTGATTTATCCGGACAATGTGCCCAATCGGGCATAGTGTCAAACAACATGGAATCGAACAACGATGACATGGCCCAGACCGATGGCAACAAGCGCGGCAAACTGTCGAGACGTTCGATGCTGGGGGGCATCGCCGCTACCGGAGTCGGAGTAGCCGCAGCCGGCGCGTTCGTCGCCGGATGTGAAGACAACTCGGGAAAGCCGGGCCCTAGCGGAAAAGCCGGCCCGCCCGATTACGGGACCGGCATCAACGAAGGCTTCGACGGGAAGATCGAACTGGATGTTCGTGACTCGAAGCCGGATTGGAAGCCCTTCGAGCTCAAGCATGCCCCGGAGGGTGCGCCGAATGTCCTGGTGGTGCTCTTCGACGACACCGGCATGGCCTCATGGTCGCCATATGGCGGACGGATCAACATGCCGACGCTGCAAAAGCTGGCCGACAACGGGCTCACCTATTCGCAGTGGCACACCACGGCATTGTGTTCGCCCACCCGGTCCTGTTTGTTGACCGGCCGCAACCACCACGTGAATCGGTTCGCGAGCATCACCGAGGGGTCCGACGGCTTCCCGGGCGCGGCGGCCCGACTGCCCGCCCAGTGCGCGACCGTCGGACAAGTGTTGCAGGACAACGGCTACAGCACGTTCTGGGTCGGTAAGGACCACAACGTGCCGGAAGAGGATGTCTCCAGCGGTGGCAGCAAATCGGAGTGGCCGCTGCAGAAAGGCTTCGACAGGTTCTACGGCTACCTGGGCGGCGAAACCAACCAGTGGTACCCGGACCTGACGGAGGACAACCGGTTCATTGAGCAGCCGTACGCCCCCGAACAGGGATATCACCTGTCGAAGGACCTTGCCGATCAAGCGATCCGGATGTTGCGCGATCAGCGTTCCAGCAACCCGTCCAAGCCCTGGTACATGTGGTTCTGCCCGGGCGCGAACCACGCCCCGCATCACAGCCCCGAGGAGTACTCGGCGAAATACAAGGGCAAGTTCGACGACGGCTACGAGGCCTACCGCGAGTGGGTGCTGGGCCGGATGATCGACAAGGGCATCATGCCGAAGGGTACTGAGCTGACCCCCATCAATCCGCTACCCGAGGACGTCGCGTCGGAGGCCGATGCGGTACGTCCGTGGGATTCACTGAACCCCGACGAGAAGAAGCTGTTCAGCCGGATGGCCGAGGTGTTCGCCGGTTTCTCCGAGTACACCGACGCCCAGGTGGGCCGTGTCGTCGACTATCTGGAGCAGACCGGGCAGTTGGACAACACCGTCATCTTCTATTGCGCCGACAACGGCGCGTCCGGTGAGGGATCTCCGAACGGTTCGGTCAACGAAAACAAGTTCTTCAACGGCTACCCGGACGACCTCGCCGAGAACATGAAGATGCTCGACGTGATCGGCACCCCCGACACCTACAACCACTATCCGACCGGCTGGGCGGTCGCGTTCTCCACGCCGTTCCAGATGTTCAAGCGCTACTCGCAGTTCTCCGGCGGCACGTGCGATCCGATGGTCATCCACTGGCCCAAGGGCATCAAGGCCAAGGGCGAGGTGCGCCACCAATATCACCACGCCACGGACGTTGTCCCGACGATCCTCGACGTCGCGGGAATCAAGATGCCGGAGGAGTACCGCGGCATCAAGCAGTATCCGGTCAACGGGGTGTCGATGCGGTACAGCTTCGACGGTGCGGATACCCCCACCGCCAAAAAGCGGCAGTACTACGCGATGCTGGGCACCCGCGGTATCTGGGCCGACGGCTGGAAGGCGTCGGCACTACACGCGCCCATCAGCGGAAAGGGCCATTTCGATCAGGACAAGTGGGAGCTCTTCCACGTCGACGAGGATCGCTCCGAGGCCAAGAACGTCGCCGATCAGAATCCGGAGAAGCTCAAGGAGCTGATCGACGCGTGGAACGAAGAGGCCAAGAACAATTACGTCCTGCCCCTCGACGATCGCGTTGCCGTCGAAATGACCACCATCGAGCGGCCGCAGTTCGAACCGCCACGCAATCGCTACCTGTACTACCCGGATACCGCGCCGGTGCCTGAAGGCGTGGCGGTCAACATCCGCGGCCGGTCCTACAAGGTCATCGCCGATGTGGATATGACCAAGGATGCCCAGGGCGTGTTGTTCGCCCATGGTTCGCGCTTCGGTGGGCACGCACTGTTCATCAAGGACAACAAGCTGCACTACGTCTACAACTTTCTGGGCATCAAGCCCGAGCAGGTGTTCGTCTCCGGTCCGTTGCCGGAGGGCAAGCACGCGCTGGGCATGGAGTTCATCTGGGAAAAGAAGGGCGAGCACGGCGAATCCCTGGGAACCACAATCCTTTACGTAGACGGCAAGGAGGCCGCGAAGGGGCCGATGCGGGCCCAGATCGGCAAGTTCACTCTCGCCGGTGACGGGTTGTGCGTGGGTTTCGACAGCGGCGACAGGGTGTCCGAGCTCTACGAGACGCCGGGTCGGTTCACCGGCGGCACCATCAGGGGCGTCGCGGTCGACGTGAGCGAGGAGAAGTACGTCGACCTTAACCGGGAGGCGCAGGCCGCGTTCGCGACCGACTGATCAGGCGGCGACGGCGACTCTCTGGCCCAGCAGCGGGTGCTGGGCCAGAGTGCTGTATGGACACCCTGTGGCGAACGTGCAGGCTGTTGAGGCGAAACTGCGAATCCCGGGGGCAAAAGCCTGCACGTTCGTCACAGCGCCCCTCGCGACTAGTTTGATCAGAGAACCCTGACGATTGGAACAGCCGTGGACTCCGACACCATCTGGCGCAATGTCGATGAACAGCGCGGACAGCTCGCTGATCTCCTCGACACCCTCCGACCCCAACAATGGGCCACGCCGTCACTGTGCGCGGGCTGGACGGTGCGCGAGGTCGCCATCCACATCACGCAGTCCCACGCGAGCGTCGGCGAGATGTTGCCGGCAGCGCTCAAGTCAGGCTTCCGGTTCGACGCCATGGTCCGCCGGGCGGCGCTGGAGGACCCGTCCGACCCGGCCGCCGTCACGGCGCGGCTGCGCGCGATGGCGGGGTCGCGTAAACGCCCGCCGCTGACCAAAGAGGTCGATCCGCTGCTGGATATCCTGATCCATACACAGGACATCTGCATCCCGCTCGGGATCGACCGGCCGATGCCTACTGCTGCCGCCGTCGCCGTCGCGGACCGCTTGTGGCACATGAAGTTTCCGTTCGCCCCGCAGCGGGACCTGCCGGGCTACCGGTTCGTCGCCACCGATGCCGACTACGCCGTCGGCCCGGAGTGGGGTGGGCGGCGCGAGGCGCCGATCCGTGACATCGTGCTGATGTTCTCGCGACGACGCGACGTGCCCGACGCGGAACCCGAGCCCGAGCCCGAGTAGCCGGCCAAGAATCGAGTAGTCCGCTACTCATGTAATCCGGCCACCGCGATGTGACGCTCTGTGCATGGGGACATCAGTCGGCTGGGACCGGCAACAGGTGGCTGGACCGGGGTCCGCCTCACCGGACAGCGATATCACCGCAGTATCCCGATTCCGCGACAACCTGGAAGTCTGGTGGACCGGGCCGGATAACGTTGTGCACGGCGGCTTCTGGTACGACGATGGCCAAGGCTGGAAAGGCCCATACGTCGTGCCCGGGCCGGTCGGGTCGACGCCGGCCGGCGGCCTGACCGCCGCCTCGCGGATCAACACCAGCATGGAGGCGTGGTGGATCGGCGCGGAAACCTCGGTGCGCGGTGCGTTCTGGTACGACGACAGCAAGGGTTGGCGCGCGTATCACGACCCTGTGGCGCTCCCGACGGCCGCAGCCCCCACGAGCGGCGTGGCCTCCTTGTCACGCATCGACACCAGCATGGAGATCTGGTGGGTCGGCTTGAACGGGTCGGTGCAGGGCGCTTTCTGGTACAAGGGCCAGCATCACGATGCGTGGCAGCGGTACGAACTCGCGCCGCTCGGCCAGGCCTCCCCGACCAGCGGCATCGCCGCGGTCTCACGGATCGACACGGCGATGGAGATCTGGTGGGTGGGCCCGCAGGGCTCGGTGGAGGGCGGCTACTACTACGCCACTGACACCAAGCCGTGGCAGACCTACACGGTCGCGCCCAATGGCAGTGCCTCTCAGACACACAGCATCGCGGGGGTGTCCCGCAGGCCCAAGAGTATGGACGTCGTCTGGATCACCCCGGACGGCGGTGTCGAGGGCGCCTTCTGGAATGAGGGTGACGACTGGGCCCGCTACCCCGACGCGCTGGCACCTGCCGGCAGCGCGTCGAAGACCGGCGGTCTGGCCGCCGTAGCCCGTTCCGACGCCAGCATCGATGTGTGGTGGATCGGTACCGACGGCTCGGTGCAGGGGGCGACCTGGAACGAGGGTGTGGGCTGGCGTCGCTACGACGACCCGGTCTCAGGGCCCGGTACGGCCTCGAAAACCGGTGGTCTGGCGGCGATGTCACGAACCGAAACCACGACCGAGGTGTGGTGGATCTCCGACGACGGTTCCGTGCAGCTCGCCATCCGCGACGAAGCCAGCGGCCCGTTCTCGTTCCGCATCCTGCGCCCGGACGATCTGGTGCACCTGGAGATCGACGTCGTCGGCTGTCGGCTGAGTTCCAGTTCGGGGATTGTCCCGACGCCGACGCCGGTGGCCGACACCCATGTGGTGCAGGCCGGAGACACGTTGTGGGACATCGCCAACCACTTCTACCACGATCCGTTCAAGTACCACCTGATCGCCAACGCGAACCACCTGGCCAACCCGAACCTGATCATCGTCGGGCAACGGCTGACCATCCCCCGGCTGACGCCGCCGCCACCGCCGCGGTCTCAGATCGTCGCGGTCGACGACGGCGCACACATGATCGTGCACTTCGGGGTGCAGAACATCTACGAAGAGTGGTTCCTCAAAACGGCTTTCCCCGACGCCGACAAACAGCCGTCGGCGGTATCGCGAGCTCGTGCCGCGAACTCGTCACGGGTGGTGTTCGAACTGCCCCCGAAGACCCGCATCGACTACACGGTGTCCGGCGTTCTGGCCGCGCTCACCACTCTCGGGTTGCGGGTGGCACCACTCGCGCTGCCGCGCGTAGCCCCTGGGGATGAGCGCCCTGCCTCCGCGAAAGGTGCGAACGGCATTCCGACGGCACCCAAACTGGATCAGACAGCGATCGAAGCTCCGTACCGACTTGTCTTGTCGCCCAATCACAAGTATTGCGGATTCGTACATTCTGCGGATGCGCACACCGCCAACGATGACACGTCCCGTGTCGAGCTCTGGCATACGCGGTTGGGCGTGCGGGTAGTGAAGGACGGCACGTTCGTCCGCATCGACGAAGACGACGCTGAACACCGGACCGTGCGGCCGATCTGGGCTCGCGATAAGGAGCTGGAGGTTCCGGCCCCGCCCGATACAGGATTCGATGGATCGCTGACACCGCGGTATCGCCGTCTCATCGTGCACCAGAGCGCGGATGCGCAAAAAGTCGAGCCAGAGCCGTTCGCAGTCGATCGGCTGTATCTGAGTTCGCTTGGTGCCTGGCTGGATTGGCGGGTCACGTGGGATGAGAACCTGTATCCGGGCGATAAGCTCAGCGCCTACCGGCATCTGGCCACACAGGGCCGGGACCAGTATGTGCGGGTCGAGGAACCCATCTACCTCTTCCCCTTCGGGCACCGCGGCACCAAGATCACGATCACCGAACGCAAGATCAAACTGAACACGCCGAATCCGGCGGCCTACCTGTATCAGCGCACGTACATCGTGCTTCGCGAACGCACGCGCCGTTACGACGCCACCAAGGCGCCGACCGATCTACCGTTCGTCGCGGTGTCGATCGATCCCGTGGTCTCACCTGACCTCGATGAGATCGATCACCCGGACCAGCCGTTTGTCCCGGCCGTCGGTGGAAAAGCGTTCGGTTGGAAGATCACCGGGGTCGACCACGCCGGGCATCTGGTCACGCTGACAACGGCATTGGTCGCCGTTCCCCGCAACGGCACTGCGTTCGGGCAGGCACTCAAGACCTGGCAAGACTCTGTCGTCAAGTCGACGCAACCCCCTGAGCTCGTGCACCCTATCGACGTCGGCGGCGCCGAGGTGGCCTTCGCGCCGGAGGCCAACCGGGGTGACACCACCTCGCGGGTGCAATACATCGAGTTCACCGGCGTCGCGGGGCCGGAAACAAGTACACCTTCGATGCTCAAGGCTCACATCGAGATTCCGGCGCTCACCGCCCTCAACGGGGGTCGTAAACCGATCGGCGTGACGTATCGCGACAAGTACATCGCCGGCGGCTTCTCGGCCAACCAATCAGAGATTTTCCTGACGCTGGATCCCGCGGACACCACCAAGCTCGACTTCTCCGGCGGCAGCGACAAGGGCGGCGGGTTCATCGAGCCCAGTACCGCGATCACCGCGCTGTCGCGCAAGCACGGCGCGGTCGGCGACGCCGGCGGGGGCGCAGCGGGAGGCATCGACGACGGCAAGTTCGACCCGACACGGTTCCTCGGCAGCGCAGGCCCGAAACTCTTCGGCTTGCTCAGTCTGGCGGACATCCTGGAACTCGATACCCCTCTGACGCAGGCACCCAAGCTCATCGCCAACCAGCTGGGCTTCGTCGCCTCGGTGCCCGCTGAATACGCGAACCTGAAACTCGCACTGGAGAAATCCGTCACGACTCTCCAGTCCGACGTCAGCAATCCGAGCACCCCGGATGCCCTCAAGCAACGGTCCCAGGCCTTGCTGACACAGGCCAACGACGCACTTCAGGCGCTGAGCGGACACGGGCCGGATCAGCTGGTGCAGGCTCTAGCCCAACTGGACATCGGCACGGCCGCCGCGGAGGCCAACGCGATCCTCGGCACGCTCGGCAAGACCAAACAGCTGGCGAGCAGTCCGGATCTCGCTGCCTTCCTCCGTTCGATGGTCCAACGGTCGCTGCAGTCACTGGAATCGGTGCTCGCCACTGCGAAGAAGAGCACGGACCTGCTGGCCGCTCTCCGCGCATCCAGCGCGGGCAACGTCGTCCGCTACGACTGGTTCCCCACAATCAAAGGCTGGCCGGCCGGCGCCGACGTCAAGCACATCTTCCACCCCAACGCTCCGGACGGCCTGGCGATCTCGGTGGAGGTGCGCACCCCCAAGGACGGCAAGCCGCAATCGGATATCAGTGCACAGCTTCGCGATTTCGAACTGAGACTGCTCCCTGCCACAGATCCCCTGATCACGATGAGATTCGCCCGGCTGGGATTCCGGATATCGACCGGCGGCAAACCGGAGGTCGACGTCCTCTTCAGCAACATGGTGTTCGGTGGCGTGCTGTCCTTCATCGAGAAGCTGCGTCAGGTCATCCCGTTCGACGGGTTCTCCGATCCGCCGTATGTCGACGTCACCCCCGAAGCCGCCCGGGCCGGATTCGACCTGGCGCTGCCGAGCCTGGCGATCGGTGTGTTCAGCCTGGAGAACATCCGCCTGGGCGCCGATTGCCGGGTGCCGTTCCTCGGCGAGGCCGTCACCGTCGGCTTCTTCTTCTGCACCAAGGAGGCGCCGTTCCGGCTCACCGTGCTGGCGATCGGTGGCGGTGGCTGGGTCGGACTCCGGTTGGCCCCAAAGGGTCTGGTGCTGCTGGAGATGGGCTTGGAGGCCGGGGCCTCGCTGAGCGTCGACCTGGGCGTCGCCTCGGGATCGGTGTCGGTGATGGTCGGTGTCTACCTGCGTCTGGAAGATGACGAAGGGAAGCTGACCGCGTACTTCCGGATTCGAGGCGAGGTGGAGGTACTGGGCATCGCCTCGGCATCCATCACGCTCGAGCTGTCCATGACGTACGACACCAAGACCGGCAAGTTGACCGGGCGGGCCAGCTTGGTCGTCGAGATCGAGGTGGCGTTCTTCTCCGCGTCGGTGGAGATCACCTGCGAACGCAAGATCGCGACTCGCGACGGTGATCCGTCCCTCAAAGACATCATGCCGCCCGACGAGGGCGGACAGGACATGTGGAAGAACTACTACACCTCGTTCGCGATCGGAGCGTAGACCATGGCGACCACCACCCGCGTGATGACCACGGTGCTGCCGTACTCGGTCGACCCGGACGGCACCTTCCATGTGTCCCTGTTGTTCTCGCATCGGCTTACCGGCAGCGCAAAGCTGTCCGATTATCCGGCGGTGGTCAACTGGGTGAAGTCGCTCAAGGCGGCCACGTTCACTCTGCACACCGATGCCCTGGACCCGGTTCGGTGCACACCGCTACTCGGAGTGACAGATGAAAGTGTGTGGCTGAAGGCGTTTCCCGCGGACACCACCACGGTTGCCGACTTTCCGAATCCCGATGTTACGCAGAATGACTGGAAGAGCTACCCGGCCCACCGCACGCCCGATCACGCCTTCGACGCCCACAACGCGTCGGCATGCGCCTCCCCGGTCAGCCGTCCGGCGGTCACCACGGCCCCGCTGGCAGCGGAGCTGTTCACCACACTCGGTGACATCGAGGGACTCCGGGAATTGATAGCCGGGTTGCTGAACTACCGCGCGCGCCGCGACCGCGACCTCGACAACTTGGAGGCAGCGCGGACCCGAACCGTGCAGGGAGCCCTGGCGCCGACCAAGCCTGCGCCCGATGCCGGGCCACCCGCCGGCGGCGGCGGGGGCGGCGGACCGCACCTCGGCATTCAGGAAGAGGGAGGACAAGAGGCTTCGATCGTCCTTCCCAAGTCCCCGATCGACCTCCTGCTCTCGGCGGAGAATGTCGACAATCACGTCAGCAATTACATTGCGCAGCTTGATGACACCACCGCCAATACGCCTGTCAAGAAGATGCTGCGCGATGTGCACGCCGCCGTCGGCTACTACCACCGTCCCGAAGAGCAGCCACACGACACCGACAACCTGGCGGACGAAGCTCCTCCCCGCACACCGCATCCCGATCCGGATTTCCATGAGCGGGCGGCTGCAGCCGGCAGTGTGAAGACCTTGGCCCGAGCACTCGGCCTGGTGGTCGACGTGAAGGTCCACAAGGACGATCTGGCGAAACTAGCCACCGCTAACCGGATCTGGTGCGACGTCACGATCGCGCAGACCGAGAAGTACGTCTCCCCGGTCACGCTGTGCACCACCTCGGGCACACAATTGCTGGCACAGGCCAGGGAGCCTGACCGCTGGACCGGCGGGCGGCTGCGCCTGGGTGACGAGGACCGCTACCGGGTACTGGATCTGGATCCCGACGCGGGCGGCATGTCCGTGGAGCAGATGCTGCGGAGCGTGCTGCGTGCCCTGGCGATCGAAGTCAACGGCGACGGCGGCTCTTTCGCGCCACCTAGTGTGCGCGCCACGGGATTCGCGGTGGCCGAGATCGATCGCCCGGACCGGCTCAAGGATCAACTCGACACCAGCCCGAAGGGTGAACCCGCCGTCGACCAGGGCGGCGCACAGCCGGGTCCCGACCTCAAACTCGAGCACCTGCTGCGCGGTACCCGGCTCGAGGTGTGGGACGACCTCACCAACAGCTGGCACAGTCTGCATGAGCGGTCGGTGGTCGCATCGTTCGGCAAAGACGAGATCTTCAAAGCCAACGACGACGCCGGGCATCTGCAGAACCCGCCGATGAGCCAGGTATCGGGCGATCCGACCAACAACCCCTTCTATGTGCACGAAGTGCTGGCCGGTTGGGATGGTTGGAGCCTTTCGGCGCCACGACCGGGAAAGCTGGTGATTCACAACCCTTCCGATGCCCCGGAGCCCGGTAAAGAACGAATCACCGACAAGCAGGAGGCCACCGCGAATCCGGGACTCGGGGTACGGTCGACCGCCAAGCACGGCTCACTGCCGGCACTGCGGTACGGCTGCAGGTACTCGTTCCGGATCGCCGGGGTGGACCTGGCCGGCAACAGCGTGCCGATGAACACGGATCTGCCGCCCGTCGTCTCAGAAGCCCAGATCCAGGCCGCGACGGCCTATCTGGACGGCGTCCGCACGAAGACGACGGCACGCGACAACGCCAGTGTCACGGCAGACCTGCGGACGCGGGGCAAGCTGCAGGCTCCGACGTTGGGCACCGGCAACGGGGTGCGCGCCGAGGCCGAACGTGCGATGGCCTCGGTGATCAGCACCGCGTCGTCGGTGCGGACCCGCCCGGAGCTGGACACCCCGCCCGAGGACCTGGCCCGGTTGATCGCCGATGCTGACGCCGCGACCATCACGGTGCCCAAACCGTTCCTGCGCTGGGATCCGATCACCGCGCCCACCCTCGTACCTCGCGCGGCGTACGTGACCGGTGAGTCCCTACAGCGCATGGTGATCCGCACCGGATTGACGGGAACACCGGGCGTGACCGAACGCCACATCGTGCCACCGAAGGGCAGCGAACTCGAAGCCGAGCAGGACGGCCGTCTCGATGGGCTGATGCGGGAAGGCCACGTGGCGCGGGCTTACGCGATCGCCCTCAAGGAGCGCGGCAGCCTATTTTACAAGGAGGTCCAGGACCTCGACAATCCGAAGGGCACCATCATTCAGCCCGGCATCAAGCTGCTCTCGATGCCCAATGTCACCAATCCCCTGACGTTGGAAGAGATCCAGGACCCCGAGGTGCAGCCCGCGGCGGGACAGTACATCGTGCACGACGTCGACAACCTGTTGATCCCATATCTGCCGGATCCGATGGCCGACGGCGTGGCGCTGGTGTTCTACGAAGCCGGGGCGGATCACAAGTTCACCAACCCTCGTGTGCTGCAGTCGGTCACGCTCAAGTACGCCGGCGAGTGGCCGCTGCTACAGCCACTGCGCCTGGTGCTACACAACGCCCCGCGGTTGGACGCCGAGCAGGTCGGCAACGTCATCCACGTCGGGCTGCCACCCGGTGAGCAGGTCGCGGTCAAGGTGTCCTCCACCCTCGATGACGCCCATCTGAACAAGATGGGCCTGTGGGTGACCAGCCCGATCAACGATCCCAATGTGCCGGAGGCCGACCGTGAGGTGCTGGCCGCGGCGGCCCGCGACGGTTGGCTGTGGTGGCTCACCCCGGACGAAGACCTGCGCCTGGTCCACGCCACGGCGCGGCCGGCAATACCCCCGAAGATCTCCAGGCTCGTCGCCGAACCCCGCTCGGCCAACGTCGTCGCAGCCAATCTGGACGGCGTGCTCGACGTCCACGGGGCGAGTACCGACAAGGTCGAGTTGCGCGCGGAATGGACTGAGCGCGTCGATGATCCGAATGCATCCGAGTGGACGTTCCGCACCACGCGGGAAGTCGTCGTCAGTCATCGGATCGAGGAGAATGAACGCTTCTCGCTGCTCACCCTCGACCCGAACGCGAAACACGTCGGCTCCCGCGACGCCGAGGTGCCGGTCAGGCGTGCCGTTCACACGCTGCCGGATACCAAGGCACGCACGGTGACCTACCAGTTGTACGGATCGTCGCGGTATCGGGAGTTCTTCGTCCCCGATGAACTGCCGGCTGTCGATGACCCTGACTCGATGGGCAACAAGGTCGAGGTCAGCATCCCGAACTCGGCGGTTCCCGCGCCGCCGGTGGTCCATGATGTGATTCCGATGTTCCTGTGGGAACAGACAACTGAACCCGAACATCCGTTCGCGATCCGGCGTAGCCGTCGCAGCGGGGTCCGGATCTGGCTGGACCGGCCGTGGTTCTCCAGTGGGGATGGCGAGATGCTGGCGATCATCGCCACCGGTGATCCAGCGCTGGCGAAGGACAAGACCGACAGCGTCAGCCTGTGGGCTCGCGACCCGATCCTGGCCGGGGCCAAGATTCCCGATTCCTACGAGGTGCCGGTGCTCACGGCGTGGCAGCAACGGGCGGTGCAGTTGAACCTCGAACCGGAGAGCCTCCCGGGTCGGCCCGAGCTGCACGTGGTCAAACCCGGCAGTCCGACCGCAGGCGACAAGGTGATGAACGCCTACGCCTACACCCCAGATTTCGACAAGGACCGTAAGCGCTGGTACGTCGACGCGGTCTTCGAATCAGCCGGGGTCAACTGGCCCTTCCTGCGACTCGCCGTCGCGCGTTATCAGCCGAATTCGATTGCCGGGATGGAGTTCTCCCAAGTAGTGGCCACCGATTTCGTCCAGTTGCCACCGGAACGCATGGGCACCCTCAGCCGTCCCGACGCCGATCATGTCCGCATCAGTGTCACCGGCACCACCTCGGTGACCAACGCACCCGGCATCACGCTGCCCAACCAGCCGGCCACCCTCACCGAGCGGTTGACCACGTCGCATCGGGTGGTTGCGACACTGCAGGTCCGTAGCAAGACCTCAGGATCGGACCTGGAGTGGAAGAGTGGCAGTGAGGTGCCGTGTGCGCTGGCCGGCGTCGATGCAACCACATACAAGGCAACGTGGACAGCAGAATTGGCGCTGGAGCCGTCCGAACAGTTGCAGACCCCGGGCACGGCCGACGACCTGCGCGTGCAGATCGAGGAGTACGAAATCCTCTCGGCTGACGAAACTCCGGGAACGCCGGGGCTCACGCCCGTCGAGCGGTTGGTGTATGCCGACCACTTCTACCTGTAGCCGCGGCGCCCATCAGCTCCCGTTCTGCACTTCGTGCAGTCGCTTGTACAGGCCGTCCTGCGCCATCAGGGTCTGATGATCACCGCTCTGCGAAATGCGCCCGTCTTCGAGCACCAGGATCCGGTCGGCCACCGCGGCAATGAAATCCAGATCATGGCTGACCACCACGCACGTGCGGTCCTTGGCGTAGCCACGGATCACCCCGATCATCCGGGCTCTCTCGTCGGCGTCGAGATTCTCGGTCGGCTCGTCGAGCAGCAGCACCTCGGGTCGGCGCAACAGACAGCGCGCCAGCGCGATCAGGCGTTTCTGCCCGCCGGAGGGGATCTGGACGTCCACCACCGTGTCGTAGCCATCGTGCATCTTGGTCGTGATGACCGAGTGGATGTGTGCCTCGGCGCAGACTTCTTCGATGTCCGCATCTGTGGCGGGCGGCCGGGCCAACCGGATGTTCTCCCGGATCGTGTCCTTGGTGAAGAACGGGAACTGGGCGAGTTTGGACACCTGATCGCGCAGTGACTCTATGGTGACGGTCGAAATATCGTTCCCGTCCAACAGGATCCGCCCGTTCTGCGGGTCCCGGAATCGCAGCATCAGGTTGAACACCGTCGACTTGCCCGAGCCGATACCACCGACCAGTCCGACTGTCTCCCCCTCGGCGACCGAGAACGACAGCCCTTCGACGATGTTCCGGCCGGGGGTGTAGCCGAAAGTCACGTTCTCGAAAACCAGGTTGCCGTGCACCTCGCCCAGCGCTACGGCATCCTCGGCCTCGCGCACGGACGGCGAAGTATCCAGCAGTTCGTAGGTCGAAATCACGTTCGGCGCCAGGGACTGGTATGTGGTGTACGCCCCTAGAACCCGTTGAGCCGCACTGAACATCACCGGAACCACACCTGCGAAGACCAGGAGGCCTGCGAATGTCAGTCCGAAGTGCGCACTGAGCCCCACACCGACCAACAGAACGATGACCGTGCTGAGGGCCACAAAGATCTGCGAGCCGTTGACGGTGGCCTGCATCCAGACAACTGAGGCCGCCGATCCCTTCGCGGCTTCCTCGGACACCTCGTGAAATCGCTTGCTGCGGACCG
Organism: Mycobacterium sp. IDUB_9; assembly: GCF_055419505.1. Lineage (NCBI taxonomy): Bacteria > Bacillati > Actinomycetota > Actinomycetes > Mycobacteriales > Mycobacteriaceae > Mycobacterium > Mycobacterium sp. IDUB_9. Next base: position 371,707 of record NZ_JBVAXU010000001.1, read on the forward strand.
GTTGCGCGTTGAGCATCTGGATTTCGGCGATCCCGCTGATCGTCTGCTCCACCTCGGTGGCCATCGCTCGTTCCGCATTCATCACGCGCATCATCACCGCCTGCACGTGGCGCCCGACCAATCTGAGGGTGATCAGAGCCAGCGGCGTGAGCACCAACGCGGCCACCGTCATCTGCCACGAGATGGCCAACAGGTAGCTGATCACCACCACCAAGACGACGATGTCGATCAGCGGCGGTAGTAAGCAGTCGGTCAAGAGTCGTTGCACACCAGCAGATTCCGTCATCACCCGGTGCATCAACTCGCCACTGCGTGAGGTCAGGAAGAAGTCGAGGGACAGCGACTGCAGGTGATCGTGGACGCGCTGGCGGATATCGACCAACAGGACCCGTTCGACCTTCGCCCCGATCCAGGCGTTGACGAAGTACATGAGCTGGGTCAGGATCAGCGAGCCGGCCCAGACCACCAGAAGCACCACGAACGGCACCGGCCCGGCCAGCGATTTCAGCAGGCCGTCCTGACGGGCCACCAGCGGGCCACTCAGATCCCATACGCTGCTGAGGTTTCCGCTGTTCCCGGCCTCGGAGATGACCTGCACCATCGGCCCGAAGGCGGCCACCGTGACGTAAGGCAACGCCGAGGCGACCACCCCGATCGGCAGCAGCAGTACCAGCCCGCCCCGCACAGCCCGCAGCATGCCGAGACTGCGCCACACCAGATTCAGCGACGATGCTACGTCCGCCACGTGCACCCCCTCCGTCCTGCGAAGGCTAACCTGCGGCGTCGTTGCTGTCGCGCGAAGCCTCCGACGGCACCGGCGCATCGTCGGAGAAGAACTCGCGGATCGCGAGGAACCCACCGCGCCGGTATGCCTCGTAGGCCCAGATCGCAGCGATGATCGGCAACGGGCCGAACGCCACCCACCACCGCGCCGAGGGCGGCACCAGTTCAGCGATCACCTGAGAGCTGGGTTGATCGTCGACGACGGCCGGCAGCCATTCGTGCAACAGGATGGTCAGCATCCGGGTGGCCTCGAACGGGCCCGCCACGGTGGACAGCACCCAACTCAGGCACGCGATGATCAGCGCCCACGGCCAGGCCAGCAGGAGCGACTGGTCGTCGACGATGTCGGCGGCCGATCGGATCGATTCGGCGATGAACGCAAAACCCAACGCCACCAACAGCACACCGATCTGCGCCGCCAGCAGATCGTCGAGCACCGAGTTCGCCAGCTCGTCGCCGCTGCGCGTCGGCAGCCCGAACGCCAGGGACAGCAGGCCGGCCAATAGGGCCAGCAGCATCAGCGCCGAGGTGGAGTCGTCGACGCGCATAAACGAATCGGTCAGGATGCGCATCACCAGACGCGACGAGGACGACGGCCGCGTCCGGTACAGGATCATCACCACCAGCCCGGAGATGACGATCGAGAGCAGCCAGGCCACCACGGCCGCACAGATGATCACCAGCGCGAGGGATCCGATGACTGGAACCAATTGCTCGTTCGCGGTCTCCCCGTTGCGGACCACCAGCAGCGGCACCAGCCCGATGGCCACCACACCCAGGGCACGCACCAGGATCGGCAGGGTGAATCCGGCGATGTCGCCGGCATCGAGGTCAGGATCGGTGCGGCGGATCGAGGCGATCTCGGCACTCATCACGGAGCGCGCCCGGCGGAACGACATTCTTCGCGCCATCACGCGAATCTAAGCGGCCCAGGGCTCCCTGGTCTTGGGACACGCCACGCTCAGCGCAGGTAGAGCTCGCCGCCGGTCGGATATCCGCCACCCTTGGTGGTCAGGTGAACGTGGTCGTAATGACCGTAGCCGCCGGCTTTCGCGCCGCCGTCGGGCGTGTAATAGGTGCCGCGCCAGATAGCATCCTGCAGCGCGAACCGATCAGCGTTCTTCAGGGCATATGCCACGATCCGGTTACCGAGCGCGATGCCCTCAGAACTGCTCGGGTTGGGGATCATCACGTCGAGTGCCAGGCCGTTGGGGTGCCAGCGCAGCGCGTCGGGACGGACGCCGCCGATCTCGTGGATCTGCGGGAAGTCGGCGTGGACGCTGCGGGCGGCCAGGATCGTCTTGACCTGCAGGCCCCGCTCGGGTGCGATGCCGACGGGCAACAGCTGGGGAATGTTGATGACGCGCCAGCGCGAGGCGGTGCCGGGCTGTGCCTGCGCCGCGCTCAACGAGAGGCTCTGTACCGAGGGAGCCGACGCGGACGCGGCCGGTGCGGCGACGATCTCCATGCAGCACGGCGCGGCTTCGGGGGCCGCGATGGGCTGGGCGGTGTCCTTGACGGGATACGGGTGGGCATCGCCGCCGGCGGCGAAGAACGCAGCGACCGGCGCAAGGATTGCAGCCGCTACCGCCGGGAGTTTGCGCTGGCGGGGGCTGGCTAATGCGTGTCGGCCCACACGGGCACCATACGGGCACTTCCGGAGTAACGCAGCAACCCCTCCCCCGATCTACGAGTTTCCTCAGAAACGTGTCAAGCATCTCCGCGGCGTGTTTTCGCAGGTCATTGGTTACAAATTGGTCACGAAAATAAGAGCAGCCTAAGAGGGTTTTGGGCGCCACACCGGAGCCGCTCGGCCGGTATTCAAAACGGAAACACCATCCCGTGCACTTCCCTATCGCTACGCTCCGATCCGGATTGACGCAGCCGCAGACCGCGAGGAGGTCTCCGTGTGGCACTGAAGCCCTGGAACGGCGAACGGCCTCAGACCCGACGCATCCTGCTGGGCGAGCGCGCAGTCGGGACCCGTGGCCTGTCGCTGCGATACGCCACCGAACAGATCCACTCCTCGACCGATTGGTGCTGTTACGACGACGCCCGGCACCTGGTCTACGTCCACCGCGCCGGGCAACTGCGCTCGATGGAGACGGACCTGGACTGGGGCCCGTCAGGGCGGGCCCTTCCCAGCGTCGGCGATATCTGGGTGGTGCCGGCCGGCGACAAGTGCGCGTCCCTGGTCGAGGGGGACACCGCGGAGTACTGCGAGATCGCCATCCCCGACCATGTGCTGGGCGCGACGACTCTGATTCCGCGGGTCAAACACCGCGATCCGCTGATCCATCAGATGGTGGAGCGCATCCTCGAAGTCTCCGATCGCGACGACGCGCTCGCGCGACTCCTCGGCGATTCGATCGGCGAAACGCTCAGGCTGTTGCTCACCGACATGTACACAGTCGACCCGCCGCAGCGCGCCGAGCACCGTCCCGACACCCTGGATGCAGCGACCCGCTCGAAGATCATCGAATTCCTCGAGGACGGCATGGACTCGGAGATCACTCTCGAAATGCTTGCGCAGCAAGCGAAGATGTCAGTCGGCGGCTTTATCAAGGCATTCCGGGCCGCATACCACACTACGCCTTACCAGTACCTACTGGACCGACGCATCGAACGCGCAAAGTCGCTGCTGCTGCACACGACTCGGACTGTCACCGAGATCAGCGCGATGGTGGGGTTCTCTACGCCCAATCATTTCGCCACCGCCTTCCGGCGCCGGGTCGGCATGTCGCCCCGCAACTACCGCGACCCTCGCTGATCAAGGGCATCAGCCTCGCCGCGTCAATAATTCAAAACGTCGAAAAGAATGCGAATGTTGTTCGGCGACTTTCCAGATACCTTCGCGCGGTCAGCAATAGCTGACATCCCGCTGTTGCGAAGGAGACCTTCTTGAACCTCGCTCTACGGCCGTATATGACGGCCGGTGTCGCCTTGGTCGGCGCCGGCGTCATCGCCGTGACCCCGGTGGACGCGCCCCCGCCTCAGATGCAATCCCACTCGATACAACTCAGTGCGGCGATCGATGACCCGATCGAGGTCTTCTCCCCGGTGTTCACTCAGGCGAGCACCGTGATTCAGAATGCGATCCAAGCCGAAATCGACGATCCGTTCCCCATCATTGTCGGGCTGGCCGGCAAGCTCGCCGCGGACGGCAAAACGCTTGGCGACATCGCCAATGCGCTCGGGAAGTCCTACGGCGGGCTTGTGGCCGGCCTCCCTGGGGCATTGACCACCTACGCGCAGAAACTGGCGGCCGGCGATTTCACCGGAGCGGTCGGCGCGTTCATGCCCATCGCCATCGGACCGTTCTTCGCCACGTTCACGCAGCTTATGAACTTCCAAAGCTTCGTGAAGACCCAGTTCGATGTCACTAGGGATTTGACCAACGCCGCCATCATGGGCGCCTACGGCCTCGGCCCTGGCCAGCTTCTGTCGGTGTACGGCGTCATCGCCGCGGTGACAGGCACCCTGGACGGACTCGTGAAGGCGGTGCCGACAGGTGATCCCGGCCAGGTCATCAACGTCATCCAGCACGGCATCGCCAACATCGCGACCACGGCCCTCGGTGCTGCCGACCTCTGGAGATTCTCCTTCGACGACACCCGTCAAAAGTTCCGCGACATCCTGAACCCGCCGCCGCCGGACCCGGAGGAGCTCACCACTGCGGTGACCTCGAAGGTGACAACGCTGGCACTGCCAGCAGTCGAGACTCCCGCGATCGAGGCGCCTATCGCTGAACACGTGAGCGAAACTGCAGGCGGCGCAACTGAAGCAGATGCCGCCGCAGCCGCGCCGGCCAATTCAGCGGAAACAGTGAAACCCGCCGTGCGCGAGAGCCTCCTCTCCGTTCCCGGAAAGGTCGGCACTCTCGGCAAGGTCAATAAGCCTGCGGTGAGGGTGGCCTCCGATGTTCGCGACGGAATCTCGGCCACTGCCAAAAGGATTGGCGAAAACGTCAAGAAGGCATTCGCCAAGCCCGAGAAGAAGTCAACGAGTGCGTCGACCGGTTCCGACAACGGGGCTGGCTCCGGCAGTTCGGGAGATACCAAGTAGCAGCGCCGCGTCGCCCCCGCCCGCTTGGGAGGGGGCGACGCATGCTCAGTCGACTACGAACGCCGGCGATACTCGCTGGGCGAAATTCCCACGCGTCTCCGGAACGCGTTCGCGAAGTGACTCGGCGTGGAAAAGCCCACTGACGCACCGATTTCTGCGATTCTCCGCGGGCTAGTCAGCAGTAGTGTCTTGGCGCGCTCGATCCGCAGGTCCAACAGGAACTGGTACGGCGTGGTGTGAAAAGCGCGGCGGAAAGCCCCGATGAAACCCTGGACAGGCATCCCGGTCAGCTGCGCCAGAGCGTCCAGATGGATCTCCGAATCCAGGCTGTCGTTGAGGTAATCGACCAGCATCGTGCGCGTAGCAGTGTCGAAAGCCCGGTGTTCGCGCGCCTTCGGCGGCGCCTCGGCATACTTGTCCCTAATCAGAAGCCGCATGGTCTCGGCGACGGAGTCGGTGAGCAACCGCGCGATCGCATCATCACGATCGGCGACGCTGTAGATCTCCTCGACCAGGTGATGGAACAGTAAATCCCGGTACTTGATCCGGGGAAGCAGTGCGGTATCGCCGATCACCTGCCGCGGGATGGCGATCTCGCAGTATCCCGCGACGCCCCCTTGAACCAGAGCTGCGCAGGGAATACCGGCGGGCTTCCACCAGATCTCCCCGGCCTTCGGCGGTATCTGCCCGGTTGGCCCCCAATCGAGCGCCGTCTGCATCGAATGCATCGCGCCGCCGCGGTATACGTACACCGGATGATGGGTGTCGCTGAAGCTGCACCAATCCGTGGGTTCCGTTATCCGCTCAGTCCCGAACGTGAACGACAGGCCTCGAGCCGCGACATCTTTCTGCTCCAGCACGATGCGCGGAGTCAGCGGCCGGCCACCATCCCACGGCTTCAATCCCATGCGAAAACCCCCAGGCACAACGATCTCGATCGGCGCCAGGCTACGCCCCCGTCCGCCCCAAACCGACCGTTTCCGCCGACCCACCACATCCCGATGGCTCCTGACCGGAATATCTGGCAAGGCAAACAGAATGTGAATGCGCACGTGCGGTTCAGTCCGTATTTTTCGGCCCGTCAGTGACAACTGACGCCCCTCATCTGAACCGAAGGAGACCGAGTTGAGTCTCGCTCTACGACCCTACGTAACCGCAGGCGTCGCCCTTGTCGGCGCCAGCGTCATCGCCGTCACGCCGATAAGTCCTCCCCCGATTGACTTCGACGCCGCCCTACCGCAAGTTTCGACAGCTTTGGTGGAACTTACTGCCGCCGTCGATCCCATCGCGGCATGGGCGGACTTGTTCACGCACACACCCGAGAACATGTTGGCGCTAGGAAATCTGATCGCCGAGAATCCCGCCCCGATCCTCGGGCAGATCGTCGCCAACTGGTCGGGCTACGCCCAGACATACGGCGCCGCGCTCCAAATGGCCGGGACGGGCCTCAGCAACTATCTGACGACCCAACTGCCGACGGCCCTTCAGACGTTCTCCAATCAGCTGATGTCCGGTGATATACAGGGCGCTGCACAAACGTTCAGCGGCGCCATTCTCAACCTGGTGCAGGGCATCGGGTTCCCGATGTTGAACGTCCTGAGTATCCCCGCCGACATCACACAGAACTTCGCAAATGTAGTCGCTACCCTCCCCGGGTTCGCGGGCCCTGTGGTCAGTGCTGGTCTCGGCGCTCTCATCACGCTGACCGGAACCACCTTAGCGACGGGTGAGAGTGCCCAAGCGGTCGTAGACGCGTTCAAAAGCGGGGACCCCGTTGGGGCAGTCAACGCGCTCGCCGCCATGCCCGCCACGATCGCAGACGCCCTCCTAAATGGCTATGCAAGTCCAGACGGCGGCCTCTACTCAGGGCTTCTCACTGTCTCGCATCCCCGATCGCCTGACGCGGAGCCCTGGGATCCCTGGTGGTCTGACGGCTTTCCGGCAGCACTACTGAAGAGCCGGCTCACAATTGCGAAAGCGCTGGGTTGGGAGGATCCCGCAACAACCGGGGCGCTGTCACGGCTCGTCGCCCCGACTTCCGAGCCGACCGCGCTGCCATCGGCTTCGTCCGTGCCTGCCACCGCAACCTCAGTAACTCTGCCGGCGAATGCGACTCCCGTCGAGGCGGAGGCCAACGCGGCCTCGCCGACTGATGTCGTCGCAGCCCCAGCCGATTCCGCACCAACCGAAGCCGCGGGATCCCAAACCACCAAACAGGAATCGGTTCCGCTCGTGCGTAAGAGCCTCGCCGCAACTCCCGGCAAGACCGGCACTCTCGGCAACGCCGACAAGCCAGCCACGAAAGTGGCCTCCGATGTCCGCGACGGAATCTCGGCTACCGTCAACAAGATTGGCGAAAACGTCAAGAAGGCATTCGCCAAGCCTGAGAAGAAGTCAACGAGTCCGTCGACCGGTGCCGATAAGGGGGCCGGCCCCAGCAGTTCGGGGGACACCAAGTAGCACCGGCGCAATCGACCTGGCCGCGAATCGTCATCGCTCGCGGCCAGGCCGTCGTCCGGTAGGCCGATATCGTTCGCCTTCGCGAACTGGGCCGGTGTCGAAGATCCCACTGACACTGCAATTTCTGTGATGCGCTGCGAGGTGTGCTCAACAGAAGCAAGTCGCTCCTTGCGTGGTCTGAAAGATGCTCAGAGATTGCGTCAGAGGTCCTTCAGAAATGGGCACCCGACCCCTTCTCGGCGATGACCACCGCCGAACAATCGCGTACGGGTCAAATTTTTGAATTGAAACGATCACCCCGCCCACCTGCGCTCGCTAGTCTGCTGCCCAGCAGTGATGGATATGCAGATCGCGCAGGAGGTTTCCGTGTGGTGATGAAGCCCTGGAATGACGATCGCCCCCTGACCCGGCGCATCGTGCTGGGTGAGACCCGCGTGGCCACCCGTGGCTTGTCCATCAGATTCGCCACCGAGCAGATTCACACCGCGACCGATTGGTGTTGTCGCGACGACGCCCAACACCTGGTCTACGTGCACCGCGCCGGAAGACTGCGCTCGATGGAGACCGACCTGGACTGGGGCCCCTCGGGCCGGGGCGTGCCGAGGGTGGGAGACATCTGGGTGGTCCCCGCGGGTGACAAATGCGCGTCGTTGGTCGAAGGGGACACGGCCGAATACTGCGAGATCGCCATCCCCGAGCACCTGCTCGGGGCGACGACGCTGATTCCACGCATCAAACACCGCAACCCGTTGATCCATCAGATGGTCGAGCGCATCTACGCCGTCGCCGATCGCGACGACGCTCCCACCCGACTCCTCACCGAGTCCGTGGGTGAAACCCTGAAGTTGGTGATCACCGATGTGTGTGGGGTGGACCCACCACCTGTGACCGATCGCAGGCCCGACACCCTGGACTCGGCCGCCCGCGCGAAGATCATCGAGTTCCTCGAGGACAGCATCGACTCGGCGATCACGCTCGAAACGCTTGCCCAGAAGGCGGACATGCCAGTGCCCGTCTTCATCACCGCATTCCGCGCCGCGTTCCACACCACCCCGTACCAGTATCTGCTGGACAGGCGGTTCGAACGCGCCAAATTCCTGCTGAAGAACACCGCGCGGACCATCACCGAAGTCAGTGCGATGGCGGGGTTCACGACCCCGAGCCACTTCTCCACTGCCTTCAGGCGTCGCGTCGGGGTGTCACCCCGGGCCTACCGCGTCGGCCGCTGAACGCATAGCTGCCGGCGCGTCGACACGCTCCGCGAGCGCGTCCACCGATCAGGCGGGGATCGATCGCGATGTAAAGAGACTTCTACGAGGCAGTCATCACCGCGGTGAAAGTCATCCGGTCACCCCGATACAGGGAGCGCCGTTGCTCGATCGGGATCCCGTCCTCGTCGTAGGACACTCGATTGAGCAGGAACATCGGCGTGCGACTGTCCACAGTGAGCAGTGCGGATTCCCGCGAGTCTGGCAGCGCGGTATCGATGGTGTCGACAGTCCGCGCGAAATGAACGCCACGGCTGCGGATCTCGGCATAGAGCGAGTTGCGGTAGTCGAAAGCTTCCCGCAGACCCGGATATCGCGCGGCCGGCAGCTTGGTGGTCTCCAGCCCGACCCGGATGCCATCGGTAGTCAGGACCCGCTCCAATTGCAGGATGGGTGCGCCGATTTCGATGGCAAGCTGCCCGGCCAGGATGTCTTCGGCGACCAGATCGCTCCAGCCGACCAGGATGCGCCCACCGCTGCGGCCCTGCTCCTTGGCGGCCTCGGTGTAGGACCCCATGGACAGAGGCTGCAGGATCTTGGGCCGCGCGACGACGGTGGTGCGGCCGCGTCGTTCGATGCGACCGGCCAACAACAACTCTCGCAACGCCTGACGGACTGTCTCGCGGGCGACGTCGAATCGCTCGGCGATCTCGCGCTCGGCCGGGAACGAGTCTCCGACCTCCAGGTCGTCGAGCAATCGCTCCAGCTGCGCGCGCACTACCTGGTGCTTGAGAACCCGAGGTTCGGCACTTGTCGCCACCCGCTCACCGTAGCAAGTTTTGGTATAGACCAAGACTTGCCGTGTTGTTAACCTCCTCGCCAACTTCGATGCACCCGTTGGTATAGACCAACCCACAGGGTGTGGGGCAGGGCAGTTCTCCGCTCCCGCAAGCGCACTGCCCGTCAAACGTCCCCGCCCCGAAAGGTCCCGCGCGCCATGAAGTTCCGTACCTCTCGTACGTCAGCCCGGATCGCGACCGTGGCAGCCGCCTGTACGGCGGTCCTATTGTCGGGCTGCTCCAGTTCCGACAACTCCGACGCCAAGACCGCCCAGGGCTTCCCGGAAACCCTCACCCTGGCCGCGATTCCGGCTGAGAACTCGACCGACCTCAAGGCCAGCTACCAGCCGCTGATCAAGCTGCTGGAGAAGGAGACCGGCGCCAAGGTCGAGTTCGTACAGGCCTCCGACTACGCCGGGGTGGTCGAGGGCATCATCGCCAACAACGTCGACCTGGCCTTCTTCGGCCCCTTCGCCTATGTGGTCGCCGGTGTCAACGGGGCAAAGACGACTCCGGTCGGCGCGGTGATCCAGGAGCAGGGTGCAAAGCCCGGCTACCAGTCCTATGGTCTGACCCGCGCGGACGAGGCGAACATCAACGGCCTCAAGGACTTTGCCGGCAAGAAGGTCTGCTTCGTGGACCCCAGTTCGACGTCGGGATTCCTCTATCCGACCGCCGGGCTGATCGAGGCGGGAGTGATCAAATCCGGTTCCGAGGGCGACTTGTCAAAGGCGATGTCCCCGATCTTCGCCGGTGGCCACGATTCCTCGGCCCTGGCGGTCGCCAACGGTGACTGTGACGCCGGCTTCGCGTTCGACACCATGGTGGACAAGACCATGATCGCCAAGGGTGACCTCAAACCTGGTCAGCTCAAGACGGTGTGGAAGTCGGAGATGATCGCCGGGTCGGTGTTCGCCGCCAATGACTCCCTGGGTAGCGAGGCCATCGGCAAGCTCAAGACTCTCTTCGCCGACAAGGTCAACGTGCCCAACCTCGAGGCAGAAGGCTTCTGCCAGGGCGACGCCTGCCGGATCACCGACGAGCGCGCCTGGGGATTCGTCCCGGTCGAGGATTCGGACTACAGCGGCGTGCGCCACGTCTGTGACGTCACCGGTTCCGAGAAGTGCAAGGGCTGAAAACCTTGAGCACCAACGGACCCCACCATCCCGTCGCGGGCGACGATCTCGTCGTCATCGCCAAAGACGTCACGAAACGCTTCGGTGACACCCTGGCTCTGGACCGGGTGAGCCTTGAGGTCCGGCGCAGCGAGATGCTGGTGCTGCTCGGCCTGTCCGGATCGGGCAAGTCCACCCTGCTGCGCTGCCTCAACGGGCTGCAACCCGTCACCTCGGGCAGCGTCGAGGTGGGCGGCACCCATGTCGACACGGCTTCCGGTAAGCAGTTGCGTGCACTGCGCCGCAACGTGGGGTTCGTCTTTCAGCACTTCAATCTGGTCGGGCGGTTGAGCTGCCTGGAGAACGTCCTGATCGGCGGCCTCGGCCAGCTGCGGCTCCCCCGCTACGGAGCGCTGACCTATCCCAAGACGTTGCGCGCCGAAGCCCTGACCTATCTGGACCGGGTCGGTCTGGCCGACTACGCCGAGCGTCGCGCCGACACGCTTTCCGGCGGGCAACAGCAGCGCGTCGCGATCGCCCGCACTCTGATGCAGAAACCCGGCCTGCTGCTGGCCGATGAACCCGTCGCTTCACTGGATCCCGAAAATGCCGGTGTGGTCATGGATCTGCTGTTCCGGGTGTGCATCGAGGAGAAGCTGACGGTGGTGTGCACGCTGCACCAGGTGGACCTCGCGCTGGGCTGGGCGCATCGCTTGGTCGGCCTGCGCAATGGACAGAAGATCCTGGACCGGCCCGCGGTAGGCATGAGCCGCGAGGACGTCATGGAGATCTACCAACGCGTCGACCCCGCTGCCCGTTCGGCGGCCCGTCCATCGTGAGCACCGAACTCGCCGAACGGCCCACCCCGTCGGCCCCGACGCCCGAGCGCAGGCCGCTGCCCGGCCTCCTGCACCTGGTCGCCGTCGCCGCGCTGCTCGCCACCATCGCCGCCGCCTGGTACATCGACTTCGCCCCCGGCACGCTGCTGGACGGTGTCGACGAAGTGATGGCCCTGCTGGAGCGCATGATTCCGCCCCGGCTGGACGATCCGGGGCGCATCGGCGGCCTGGCCATCGAGACCCTGTTGATGGCCGTGCTGGGAACCGTGCTCGCAGCGATCGCCTCGGTGCCGCTGGCCTTCCTGGCCGCCCGCAACACCACCCCGCACCCGGCCGTCCAGGCGGTCGCCCGGGCGATCATCACATTCTGCCGCGCCATGCCCGACCTGCTGTTCGCCGTGCTGTTCGTCCGGGCCCTCGGAATCGGGGTACTGCCCGGCATTCTCGCGCTGGCCATCCATTCCATCGGCATGCTCGGCAAGGTATTCGCAGACGCCATCGAGCAGACCGATCCGGGTCCGCGGGAGGCGGTGCGCAGCACCGGCGTCGGCTACCTCCGCGAGATGCTCAACGCGGTCGTTCCTCAGGTGGTGCCCTCCTGGATCGCCACCTTCATCTACCGCATCGACATCAACCTCCGGATGTCGGTGGTGCTGGGCTTCGTCGGCGCCGGCGGAATCGGTTTCGCACTGCAGGATGCGTTGCGCGGCTTGATCTATCCGCGCGCTCTCGGAATCGCCTGCGTCATCCTGGCGATCATCGCCGCCATGGAGCTGCTGTCCATCCTGATCCGGCGGATGCTGTTGGATTCGGCGCAGTCGAATCCCGCCCGCGAGCGCGCCGCCCGGTTCTTCTTCAGCGGTGCCCTGGTCGCAACCTGCCTCGCAGCCCTGGTGGCGCTGAAGGTCAACCCGGTGTCCCTGGTGACATGGGTCGGACCAGCCATCGAGGTCTTCACCCGGATGATCCCGCCCAACTTCGGTGCGCTGGGAGGCGAATTGGTCGCGGCCGCCTGGCAAACCGTGGCGATCGGCGTAGTGTCCACCGCCATCGGCGTGGTGCTGTCGATCCCGGTCGGAATCCTGGCTGCCCGCAATGTCACGCCCCACCCGGTGGTCTACTGGTTGGCCCGGACGTGGATTCTGATGGTGCGGGCGGTACCCGAACTGATCCTGGCCGTGGTGTTCGTCGCCGCATTGGGACTGGGCCCGATCGCCGGTACCTGTGCGTTGGCCATCGGCTCGATCGGATTCCTGGGTAAATTGGTCGCCGATGCCGTCGAGGAGATCGATCCCGGGCCGCTGGAAGCCGTTCGTTCCGTGGGTGGCGGCTGGTGGAAGATGTTGTTCTCCGCGGTGATTCCGCAAGCCATGCCGGCGATGGTCGGTTCCAGCCTGTACATGTTCGACGTCAATGTGCGGACCTCGACGATCCTGGGCATCGTCGGTGCGGGCGGAGTCGGCTATCTGCTGTTCGAGTCGATCCGCACACTGAACTTCGATGTCGCCGGCGCGATCGTCATCGTCATCTTCGTCATCGTCTACGCCATCGAAAGGTTGTCCGGATGGATCCGATCACGCCTCGTGTGACGTCGGCCGCCGTCTGGACCGGCTCCGGCATGGACGTGCGGACGGTCCCGGTCCCCGAACTCGGGGCGGGCGAGGTGCTGGTCCGGGTGCGACTGGCCACGGTGTGCGGCAGCGACCTGCACACTGTCACGGGCCGGCGTCCCGCCGCCTGTCCGTCGGTCCTCGGCCATGAGGCTGTCGGCGACGTCATCGCCACTGGTCCGGAAGCAGATGCCCAAGTCGGGCAACGCGTTATCTGGTCCGTGACGGTGGCCTGCGGTGAGTGCCCGCGTTGCCGGTCCGGGCTGAGCGCCAAATGCCTGTCGGTACGCAAAGTGGGCCATGAGCCGTTCGACGGGGACTGGCCGTTGTCGGGTTCCTATGCCGCCCATGTGGTTCTGCCGCGTGGCACCACGATCGCCGCAGTCCCCGACACCCTGCCCGATGCGGTTGCCGCACCGGCGGCGTGTGCGACGGCGACGGTGATGGCCACGCTGGAAGCCGCCGGTGAACTGGCCGGCCGGCGCGTGCTCATCGGCGGGGCGGGCATGCTGGGGCTGACCGCGGTCGCGGCCTGCGCGGACGCCGGCGCCGACGTGCAAGTGATCGACCTCGATGCCGAGCGTCTGGCGTCGGTACCGCAATTCGGTGGCCGCGACTCCGACGGCGGGCCTGTCGATGTGGCGATCGACTACACCGGGTCTTGCGCGGCCGTGTCGGATGCGTTGGCGCGCCTCGACATCGGCGGCACCCTGGTACTGGCCGGATCCGTCACCCCTGGGCCGCCGATGGTGGTGGACCCGGAAACCGTTGTGCGGCAATGGCTGACCATCACCGGCGTGCACAATTACGAGCCCCGGCATCTGCACCGGGCCGTCGAGTTTCTCGACCGCACCCGCGAGCGCTTTCCGTGGGAAGCGCTGGTCGTCCCCGCGGTGCCGCTCAAACAGATTGCGTCGGCGCTGAATCCGCCGCCACCAGGAAAGCTCCGCACTGCGGTCTGTCCGTAGCTTCGGCGGCAAAGCAGGGAAAAGTCAGCCCTGGAAGACGCGAATCCAGTCGACCAGCATCTCGGCGGGGTAGTTGCCACCGCTCGGATCGCGGCCGCCGGATCCGCCGACTGCGATGTTGAACACCGGCACCAGTGTGTAGCCGGGATCGTTGAAGGGCCAGTCGTCCAGCGAGTTCGCCGGGACCTCGAAGAAGGGGTCCATGCCCGGGGCATAGTCCTTCCAGAAGTACATGCCCTGCGGCGTCCACGACATCCGCCAGGTGTGCCACCCGCTGTCGATGGCATGCGGGTTGGTGGCGAAGGACTCGCCGTCCAACCGGGCGTGCACAGTGCTGCCCGACGGCCAGTCACGGTTGCCGTACCACTCGACCAGGTCCACCTCGCCGCCACGGACGGGATCGTCGTTGAGGAGCCAGAACGCGGGCCAGGCACCGTCGGTCAGGCAGTTGAGCTTGACCCGGGCTTCCCACGTGGTGCCGATGCCGCCGCGCCAGTTTCCGATGACCTTGGCGCTGGCGTACTTCTCCTGGACGGTGGTGCCCGGACCGCGGGTCGCGCGGATCACCAGGTTGCCCTTGCCATCCTGGAACGCGTGGTCGGTATCGGTGACGTAGCGGCCCATGTTGAACGGCTTGTCCCACTCGACCGGGTTCTTGATGGTCTCGCGCTCGGGCACCAGGTGCCACCACGCCGGGTCCGGCGGGGAACCGGCCGGACCGTTGAATTCATCCTGGAACAGGAAGGTCGGTGACGCCGCGGTAGCAGCCGGTGGGGTAGGCGCTCCGGGCGCGGCGGGACCAGGTGCGGCCGGGTCGGCGTTGGCCGTCCCGGCGGGCAGCGCTGCGGCTGCCACCCCCAGACCCATCATGAACATCACACTGCGACGATCCATCTCAGGCACAGCAGAACCTTAACCGAACTCTTACCCACATACTCGCTCCCTACCCAAAGTTTCGTGGTTACAAGACCATTTCCCCAGCTAGGGACACTGGGCGGGCGCGTCGTCACGCACCGGAGCGTCGGCGGGCAGCGTGTAGGTCACGACTACATCGGCATCGTCGGCCGCCTCGTTGGTCACCTGGTGGGCCACCCCGCCCGGGATCACCACCATCTGGCCCGCCGTGTACACCGCAGGCGCACAATTGCCCGCGCTGCGCACCACCACAGCGCCCTCGTTGATCACCGACTGCTCCGGCCCGGGATGGGTGTGCCAACCGCTGCCGGCCCCGGGTTTGAGCAGCAGGCCCTGTACGTGCAAGGTGGTCGGCTGCCCCGCCGTGACGACCCAGATCGGCGCGGTGGTGGTGCCTTTGCCGAGATCGGTGCGCACGACGTCACCCTCGGCGGGAGTTGCCGCAGCCGGGCCCGCCAACACACCTGCGGCGACGACGGCGACGGCAACCACGGCGACGGTATGAATGTGCTTCATCTTTCCTCCCGGTTTTGACCGAGAAGGTACAGCCGAACCACGCTCCGGGCAGCGTATTGCCGAACCCCGCACTCAGTCGTCGCCGGCGGCCGAACCCTTCGCCGCAGCCTTCCCGCCACGACTCGTGTCACCCTCGGCGTTCTCGCCGGCCTTGGGGCCTCGGACTTCGAGGTTGTAAGACTCAGCGGTGCAGCGATTTCCGGCGTGGCATCTGCCTGCCCGGCGCGTTCGGTACAGCGGTCAGGTAGTAGGAGCCTCCGGTCGGGGTGACGTCGATGAGGGCGCCGGCCAGCATGGCGCCGACGTTGACCAGGATGTCGTTCGGGGCATCGCCCTTGATCTCGACGCCGCCGAGCAGATTCGTCAGAAAGATGGACGCAGCAATGGAATTCGGCCACCACACCGGGTTGAGCGTGACGGGCTCATCCGACAGCACGTCGTACGCCCAGGTGACGTCCGCCGTCGCGGCATTGAGGTCGATGCCGGAGAACTGGTTGGCCCCACCCATTCCCACCATGGCCCGAGACGTTACGCCGCCGTCAGTTCATTGTATTGACAATGCGCACAACGCTTTTCGCGCGCAACGAACCAGGTCGCAGCAAGGCAGAATGAGCGAAAAAGGGCAGGCAGGCGATCCGCCGCTCCAACCTTTGCCAAATACCGCTCAGTAATGAACCGGCAGCACCACGGGCGTCACGGATACGGCTGGTACGGATACTGAGGCTGCTGCTGGTAGGGGTACTGCGGCTGTTGCGGGTACTGGGGTTGCTGCGTCTCGCCGCGGTTCGGCACCTGGATCGGAATGGGCACCGGAACGAACGGCACGGTGACATACGTAGTCGTCATCGGGTTCGTCGTCGTGGTGGTCGTGGTCGGCGTCGTCGTGGTCGTTGTGGTCGGCGGCGTTGTGGTTGTCGTCGTCGTGGTCGTGGTGGTGGTCGTGACGGGCGGAGGCGTCGTCGTCTGCGTGACGACGTGCGTCTCCGTCACCGGCGGTGGTGGCGCCTGAGTCACCGTGACCGGCGGCGGTTCAGGGGCCTGCGTCACAGGCTCGGGGGCCGGCGGCGGCTCGACCGGCGGCGGCGCGACGGGGCTCGGTGCCACCTCCTGCGGAGGCAACGGCTTGGGCTCGGGTGGCTTGACCTCTGAACTCGGCGCGGTACCCGTCGCGCTGGTCAACGCATACGTCACACCACCGATGGCGACCAGGACCAGCGCGGCGGCCACGGCGAAAACCGTCAACGGCAACCGCTCCCACCCGCCACGCGGTTGTTCGATGGGACCCGTTGGGGGCACGTACTGCACAGCCGGACGCGCCGAGGTCTCAGTGCCGTAGGACTCCACCAAATCGGGTCCGGTGTAGGGCACCACGTCGTCGCCCGCCTCATCCTCCGACCAGGCCAGTGCACGGAAGGTGGATGAACCCTCAGAACCCTCTGCGCCGGAAGGCATTCCGGCCGGCGGGACTGCCGCCACGCCGAGGGTGGGGGCCACGCCGGTCTGCGCATCGGCATCGGCGGAGTAGGCGGCGGACAACGCGGCCCCGATCGCGGCATCCAGCGCCGGTTGCGGTGTCGTCACGACCTGCGCCTGCGAATGTTCCGAAAGCCTTTGGGTAACAAGGGGAATACTGGCCCCGCCGCCGATGGTCACCACTGCCGAGACTGCCGGCCAGCTGATCCCGTTGCGTTCCAACGCCTTTTCCAGCGCATCCAACGCACCGGCGAGCGGCGCCTGCATCAGCCCCTCGAGTTCGGTGCGGGTCACCCGCACCGTGGCCGAATATCCGGGTAGCTCGACCACCAGGTCGGTCGCGGTCTCTGCCGACAGTCGTTCCTTGGCCTGACGGCATTCCTCACGCAGCCGGGCCAGGGAGCCGACCGCGGCGGTTCCGGCCGGATCGATACCGCCGGCCTGGGCGACACCGTCGAGTACATGGGTCAGCAGGGCCTGATCGATCTGATCACCGGAGAAATCGGGATAGCGGGTGGTCTCGTCGATCGGCTCGAAAGCCGACGTGGCGTCGGCCAGCGTGATGCTGGTGCCGCCGCCGCCGAAATCCAGCAGTGCCACCACGCCGTTGGACGGCAGGCCCGGGTTGGCGCGCAGCGCCGCGAGCGAGGCAACGGCATCCGGGATGAGCCGGGGCGGCCGCCCATCGTGCGACAGGCTGGGATTGTGCCGGAGCGCGTTGCGCAGGGCCCGCAAGGTCGGTGCGCCCCAGTGAGCAGGCACCGCGACCGCCAGCTGTTCGGAGGGTCCGCCGACCAGCTCGACCATCGCATCGAGGGCCTCGACCAGCAGGGTGTCGGCGGGATAGGACGCACCGTCGGGCGCCACCAAGGGCACCGGGTCGCCGACCCGCTCCACAAATCCACTGAGCGTGACACCGGGACCGGATTCAGGCATGCCGACCTGCGGCGTCCGGTCTGTCGACAAGGTCAACACCGAACGCCGGCTGACAGGTTGATTGCCGACTCGCGCCGCAACCAAGTTGGTGGTCCCGATCGACAACCCCAACGGGCCGCTCATAACGCACGCCACGATAGCCGCCGCGCGGCTCCGCGGCCTTTCGACACTCCGCAGCCGCCGGGCCAAGCGCGTTCCGCCGGTGCGCCTTTGACCAGCTCAGCAACACTCAGCGGGTACATAGCCACCACGATGGTCACCGAACTCCGCGGCTGAATCAGTCGACCGGCAAACCGCTTCAGCCCCTGGGGCGAGTGTGCAGCTTCTGTCGCCGAACACCGCTTCGCTGCCGCGAAAGCCTGCACGTTCGCCACAGTGGACACAGAAGGTATTGCGCCCGCCGGAGGTGTGCTCCAATGTCGTGCATGGGTGACATCGACGACATCAAGCAAGTCAAATACCGGTACCTGCGTGCGCTCGACACCAAGCACTGGGACGAGTTCGCCGACACCCTCACCGAGGACGTCGCGGGCGACTACGGACAGTCCATGGGCCAGACCCTGCACTTCACCGAGCGCGATTCGCTGGTGGAGTACATGAAGGCCTCGTTGGGCCCGGAGGTCATCACCGAGCACCGCGTCGCGCACCCTGAGATCGTGGTCGACGGCGACGAGGCCACCGCCACCTGGTACCTGCAGGACCGGGTGATCGTCGCGAGTATGAACTTCATGTTGTTCGGGTCGGCGTTCTATCAAGACCGCTACCGCCGCACCGCTGACGGCTGGAAGATCAGCGCCACCGGCTACGACCGCACCTACGACGCCACTCTCTCGCTGGAGGGGCTCAACTTCAAGCTGGAACCCGGTGCCGCCCTGAATCTTTGAGCTATTGCGCGACGGCGATCAGCGCGCCTGGCCGTAGCCACTGCATGATCTTGACGAGCGTGGCGTCGTCGATCGCCACACAACCGGCGGTGGGCCCGCCATCGGTGGTGTGCACGAAGAACGCACCACCGTTGCCGGGCACCCGCGCCTTGTTGACGCCCATCACCACAGCGTGTTTATAGGCCGTGATGTCGAGGTTCTCGGTGCCGCTGGCCGGATCGGTGTTGAACGGGCACTGCGCCTTCTTGCACACCTGCATGGTGTTGTAGGTGGGGCTCTTCATGTCCCCGTCCCACCAGTGGTCGGGCGTCACCTGGACGTACTGCAGCCCGCCACCCGGATTCGGGGCGGTGCCGAAGGCGAAGTCGAGGGTGAAAATGCCCATGGGCGTCTTCATTTCGCCGTCATGGGTCTGCGGGGCCATGCCGTTGGAGCCGACGTTGGCCGGGATCCCGGCACCGACCGGTTGCCACCCCGCCGGCCCACGTTGCCAGACATCCATCTTTGCCTTCGAACCGCCCACTCCGACAACGGAGATCACCTGGGTGGCGTTGCCCACCGAGGAGGCGAACCAGGGCGGATCGACGGCACCGGCTGTGGGCGCGCATGCGAGAGC
The DNA here is from genome assembly GCF_055419505.1 of Mycobacterium sp. IDUB_9. NCBI lineage: Bacteria > Bacillati > Actinomycetota > Actinomycetes > Mycobacteriales > Mycobacteriaceae > Mycobacterium > Mycobacterium sp. IDUB_9. The sequence continues at coordinate 390,934 of NZ_JBVAXU010000001.1, forward strand.
CAACACCCCGGCACACAGCATCGCGAGCAGTCGGCGCATCCGTCCATCGTCGTCGGCATCCCTCTCGGCCCGATAAAGCTTGGGGCACGATCCGGTCCCGACGGCTACGTTGGCGGCATGGACGCGCGCGCGATCGGCAAGGGCCTGGGCACGTTGGACCGCGAGGTCTTCGAGGCGGTTGCCGAATCGCCGAGCCCGCTGCTGGACACTGTGATGCCCGGGCTGACCAGGGCGGCAGACCATTCCAAGCTGTGGTTCGCCATCGCGGCCGCCATGGGTGCGCTGGGCGGCGCGTCGTTGCGGCGTGGCGCCGCGCGGGGCGTCGTCAGCCTGGCGGTGACCAGCCTGGTGACCAACCAGGTGGCCAAACGGATCTGGCGGCGCCCTCGGCCCGACCGCAGCCTGATCCCGCTGGCGCGGCGGACCCGACGCGTACCCACCTCGCATTCCCTGCCGTCGGGGCACTCCGCGAGCGCCGCGGCCTTTGCGGTGGGCGTCGGCCTGGAGTCCGCATCCGCCGGCCTGCCGCTGGCACTGCTCGCCGGCCTGGTCGGGTTGTCCCGGGTGGCCACCGGTGCGCACTATCCGGGCGATGTATTCGCCGGATTCGGCATCGGCGCCGCGATCGCGGTCCTCGGCGCACGCATCGTCCCGACCATCCCGGCCGCCACGCTGCCGACGTCGGATCCGCTGCGGTTCCACACGGAGCCCCGACCGGACGGTGCCGGCGTGGCCCTGGTGATCAACCCGGCCTCCGGTGACGGGACGGGCGCACGGATCATCGACGACGTGCGAAAAGCCCTACCGCGCACGGAGATCGTCGAGCTCGGCGACGACGATGACATCGAGACCGTGTTACGCGAGACCGCTGCCCGCGTCGACGTGCTCGCGGTGGGCGGCGGCGACGGCACGGTGGCCTGCGCGGCGGGCATCGCCGTCGAGGCAGATGTCCCGCTCGCGGTGTTCCCCGGCGGGACCTTCAACCACTTCGCCAAGGACATCGGCTGCGATTCGGTGGCCCGGACCGTGAAAGCGATCGCCGACGGCTCCGCGGTCTATGTCGACCTGGTGTGCCTCAACGAGGAACGCATGGTGATCAACACCGCGAGCATCGGCGCGTACCCGAACTACGTGCGGATGCGCGAGAAGCTCGAACACCGGATGGGCAAGCGCTTGGCCGGGATGTACGCGCTGTATCTGACGCTGCGCCGGGAGGCCCCGGTGCGGATCAGCTACGACGACAAGACACTTGAGACGGAACTGTTCTTCCTGGGCAATTCGACCTACTTCCCGTCCGGGTTCGCCCCGTCGCTGCGGCCGCGTCTCGACGACGGTCTCATCGACGTGCGGATACTGGAAACCGGGCGGCGATTCAGCCGGCTGCGCATCGCGACGTCCGTGGCGTTGGGCCGGCTCGAACGCAGCCCGCTCTATCACGAGTTGCAGGTACCGCAGTTCCGGTTCGTCGCTGTCGACGGGCCCACCACCGTCGCCCACGACGGCGAGGTGGGCGAGGCGCTGCGCGAAGCGAGCTTCACCGTGCGCTACCGGGTGCTGCCGGTGTTTCGTCCACTGCCGTGACGGCCGGCGGGTACGGCGGGTACAGCAGGAACACCGCCACGAACCACACGTAGCCCAGCGCCCACCCGGCCACCACATCCGAAGGATGGTGGACGTTGAGCACCACCCGGCCCACGCCGATCGCGATGACAACGAGTGCTCCGGCGGCCACCCACCAGCCCCGCGGCGCGGGCCGCAGCATGGGCCAGGCGAGCGTCAGCAGGGCCAGCACCGAGACCATGACGCCCATCGCGTGCCCGGACGGGAACGAGGTAGATAGGGCGTGCACCAGCGCGGTGGACGGACGCGGACGGTCGACCAGGGACTTGGCCACCTCGGTCGTCACCGCGCTGAGCTCGATGGTCAACAGCAGGAACCACGCGATGCGCCGCCGGCGGCGCACAAGCGCGACAACGATCATCACCAGTGCCAGCAACCGGAAGGCAAAAGGCCCGAGCACGGTACAGAACACGTCCCAGGCGGTCACCCAGCCCGGGTGCGCCGATCCGAACCGGTACGGACCCGCCAGGCCCGCGGCGTCGACGTCGGCCAGCCAGGTCCACTGCCGCTCGTAGCCGATCCACAGTGCCGCGTACACCGCGGCGGCCAGCACCGCGGTTGCGATCAGCCACCTGACACGGGTTCTCACCAGACAATCTCTACCAGCTCCCACTGATTTGCCATGTTTGCGCGCTACCGTCGAGGGCATGGCTCTGATCCTGCGAAAGCTGATGCACATCGGCGGACTGCCGGACGGTCTTCGGTCAGAGGCAGAAGCCGAGGGCATTCTGTTCCTGGCCGAATACATCCCGGTGACCAGGCGTTTCACCGGATCGATCCCGGGCACGCGTTCTGCAGGCAGTGTTGCCAGCTACGCCGGTTCACTGGTTCTCACGAACTACCGGGCACTGGCCACCATGTCCACCCTGCCCAAGCTCGCCGGCCGCAGCATCGACCAGCCGTGGTCGGCCCCGCAGGTCGGTGCGGTGCAGGCCGAGATCAGCGACACCGGACTCACCCTGCAGGCCGACGTGGCCCAGATCGACCGGCGCGGTCACGGGCGGCTTTCGCTGCACTACAAGACCGACATCCCGGACGAGATTCTCACGCAACTGCCCCGCCGGTTGCTGGCCTTCGACGTCGGCCCGGAGTACGTCCTCCGCGCGGTCGGCGTGCCATACCACCCGTAGCAAACCCCACCGGAAATCGGGTATTTACCGAGACTCAATGTCTCGGTAAATTGGGGCCATGGTTTCCACCTCGCCCGACGCCGCATCGCTGGATGCGGACTACCGGGATCTACTGCAGACACTGTCCGAGGGTTCCGTGCGCCGCCGCTTCGATCCCTATCTGGACATCGCGTGGGACTCCCCCGATCTGGCGATCGACCTCGACGATCCACGTTGGGTGCTGTCACCGAGCGTCGATCCGCTGGGCGCCACGGCCTGGTATCAGAGCCAGCCGCAGGCCCGGCAGATCGCGATCGGCCGCTGGCGGACGCTCAACTCCGTCAAGGTCGGCGCGGCCTTCGAGAGCATCCTCATCCGCGGGTTGATGGCCTTCATCATGAAGCTGCCCAACAACTCGCCCGAGTTCCGCTATGCGTTGCATGAGATGACCGAGGAGTGCAACCACATCCAGATGTTCCAGGAGCTGGTCAACCGCAGCGGCCTGGACGTGCCCGGCATGCGGCCACTGTTCCGACGGTTATCGCCGTACATCGGCCTCGTCGGCCAGTACTCGCCGACGGCGTTCATGGCGGGCATCCTGGCCGGCGAAGAGCCGATCGACCATTTCCAGAAGGGGCTGATCCGCGAGGGCGCCAACATCCCACCCGCGGTGCTGCGGACCATGCAGATCCACATCGCCGAGGAGGCACGCCATATCTCCTGGGCGCACGAATTCCTCAAAACCCATCTGCCGGAACGCTCGTGGCGCATGAAGGCTTTCGCGTCCGTCGCATTTCCGCTGGCCCTGCGCTGGCTCGCCCACGAGATCATGGCTCCGCCGAAGTCATTCGGTGAGGAGTTCGGGATTCCGCGGGAGGTGATCAAGGATGCGTTCTGGCGTAGCCCGCACTCACGCAAGATCTTGAACGGCTACTTCGGTGAAATGCGTTCCCTCAGTGAGGAACTCGGGCTGATGAATCGGGTCGGACGGTGGACGTGGAACCGGTGCGGAATCGGCGGTCAGCCGGCCCGCTACCGCGGCGTGCCGGACCGCGAAGCGGTTGCCCTCCTCTGATGCCCCACGTCATCACGCAGTCCTGCTGCAGCGACGCCTCGTGCGTCTATGCCTGCCCGGTGAACTGCATCCACCCCACGCCCGACGAACCCGATTTCCACACCGCGCAGATGCTCTATGTCGACCCGGTCGCATGCGTCGATTGCGGCGCATGTGTATCGGCGTGCCCGGTCGATGCGATCAAACCGCATACCAAGCTGACCGGCGCGGAGGACGTGTTCACCACGCTGAACGCCGATTTCTACACCACACCACGGCCACGGCCCGTGCTGGCGCCGGTGGTGCCGCCGTTGCAGGTCCGAGCCGGCGACCTGCGGGTCGCGATCGTGGGATCGGGTCCGGCCGCGATGTATGCCGCCGAAGAGGTGCTGACCATTCCCGGGGCCCGGGTGCGGATCTATGAAAAGCTCACGCAGCCCTATGGTTTGGCCCGCTACGGGGTGGCCCCCGACCACCAGAGCACCCGCAAGGTGACCCGGCAGTTCGACCACATCACCGCGAGCCCACGCTTGGAGATGCATCTGGGTGTCGAGGTCGGCAGCGGCGTCACCCACGACGATCTGCTCGCCGAGCACCACGCCGTCATCTACGCGGTAGGTGCCTCGACCGACCGTCGGCTCGACATCCCCGGCAGCGAACTGCCCGGCGTCACCTCGGCCACCGAATTCGTCGCCTGGTACAACAACCACCCCGACTACACCGGTCGGACCTTCGACCTGTCTCATCGCCGCGCCGTCGTGATCGGCAACGGCAACGTCGCACTCGACGTCGCCCGCATCCTCACGATCGACCCAGACCGTCTGGCCTCGACGTCGATCGCCCCGCACGCCCTGGAAGCACTGCGCCACAGCGCAATCGAAGAGGTGGTCGTGGTCGGCCGACGTGGGATCGAGCAGTCTGCGTTCACCGTCCCCGAACTGGTCGGGCTGTGCTCCACACCGGGTGTCGACGTCGTCGTCCGTGACGAGGATCTGCGGATGCTGCCTGGCCCGGATCCCCGGTCCACGATCCTGCGGGCGGCATCGCGCGGAGCAGGCAATCGCCGGATCGTCCTCGAATACCTACTGTCGCCGACGGCGGTCCACGGCCAGTCCGCAGCCACCGGCGTGGAGTTCGTCCACAACGAACTGATCGCCGCGCCCGACGGATCGGTCCGGGTGAAAGCCACTGGGCGCGAACGGCTCATCGAAGCCGGTCTGGTGTTGACATCCATCGGCTACCGGGGCCGGCCGGTGGCCGGGCTACCGTTCGACGACGCCACCGCCACCGTGCCCCATCACGCGGGCCGGGTCACGCAGGCCCACGGCGCGTACGTCACCGGGTGGATCAAACGCGGGCCGACCGGATTCATCGGGACCAACAAGTCCTGCGCCCAGGAAACCGTGCGCAGCCTGGTCGACGATTACAACGCCGGGCTGCTCTAGCGTTTGGTCAGCGCGGCGATCACGGCCGTCAACTCGTCGTCGCGGTTGATCTCCAACCCGCTGGCACGGGCGGCGCCGTCCAGGACGTACCAGGCGAAATCGGCCAGGTGCGTCACGATCTCTTCCCGTGACCGCTCCGGCGCCGCACCGCGGATCCACGCCGACAGCGTGGCCTCCACCATGGTCACCACCGCGAACGGAACGGTCTTGAACGCAGCGTCGTCCACGCCGATGGTCTGCGCGATCGCGGCGATGACGCCTTCGGACTGCCTGGTCATCCGGAGCTTGAGCTCGCTGACCGCATCCAGCGAGCCGTCGCTGGAGAACGTCGGCCCGCGGCGGACGAAGTCATCGAGCCGCGGGTGATCAAGCATCCAGTCCGCGACCGCCGCCACGGTGCGGGTCAGGATGTCGCGCAACGAGCCGTTGGTGACATCGAGGTTGGTGTCGAGAATCGCGGCGAAATCATCGAACACCCAGGACCGGACGCGTCGCTCGAGCTCGTCCTTCCCGCTGAACTGCCGGTACACCACTGACTTCGCCACTCCGGCGCGTTCGGCGATACGCACCATCGAGATCTCGGCGCCCGGCGGATTCTCCTCGACCAATGCCACCGCGGCCTGCAGGATCTGGGCGCGCCGCTCGGTGTTGTGCTGCTCCCAACGGGCCTCGTAGCCGCTCGCCGCAGCGGGATCGGTGGCGGTCGGCATGGAGTCCACCCTACCGACGACGACGCGCCGCATATGTAGCTCTCGATGAGCCAAACGGTTGCGGGCGGCGCATTCGGGCTGTTCGGTCGTAGGGTGGACCGAAAGGATGTGACGTGAGCGAGCTGCAACGGCAGAACCTGTTGATCGTGCACTGGCATGATCTCGGGCGCTATCTCGGCGTGTACGGCCACCCTGATGTGGCCAGCCCGCACCTGGACCGCCTCGCCGCCGAGGGGATCCTGTTCACCCGGGCCCACGCCACCGCACCGCTGTGCTCACCGTCGCGGGGCTCGTTGTTCACCGGCCGCTACCCGCAGAGCAACGGCCTGGTGGGCCTGGCCCACCACGGCTGGGAGTACCGCGCCGGGGTGCGCACACTACCCCACTTCCTTGCTGAATCAGGTTGGCACACAGCTCTGTTCGGCATGCAACACGAAACCTCGCAACCTGCCAATCTGGGATACGACGAGTTCGACGTGTCGAACTCGTTCTGCGAGTACGTCGTCGAGCAGGCCAACGCCTGGCTGAGGGCGTCACCGCAGCAACCGTTCCTGCTCACCGCCGGATTCTTCGAGACGCACCGGCCCTATCCGCGCGACCGATACGAACCCGCCGAGGCCGACGACGTCGCCGTACCCGACTATCTGCCCGACACCTCTGCGGTGCGTGACGACCTCGCCGAGTTCTACGGCTCGATTGCGGTAGCCGACGCGAAAGTCGGGGAACTGCTCGGCACCCTGGCCGCGAGCGGTCTCGACGAGAACACCTGGGTGGTGTTCATGACGGATCACGGGCCTGCGTTGCCCCGGGCCAAGTCCACGCTGTACGACGCGGGCACCGGCATCGCGCTGATCGTGCGCCCACCGCGGGGGTCTGCTCTGGCGCCGCGCCGCTACGACGAACTGTTCAGCGGGGTCGATCTGCTGCCCACCCTGCTGGAACTTCTCGGCGTCGAGATTCCCGCCGAGGTCGAGGGTCTGTCACACGCCAGCAACCTCACGGCAACCCCCATTGAAACGGTTGAGGTCCGTTCCGAGGTGTACACCACAAAGACGTACCACGATTCATTCGACCCAATTCGCGCCATTCGCACCAAGGAATACAGCTATATCGAGAATTACGCGGCGCGACCATTGTTGGACCTGCCGTGGGATATCGCCGACAGCCCCTCTGGACGTGCACTCGGCGATACCGTCCGGAGCCCCCGGCCCGGCCGCGAACTGTACGACCTCGTCGCAGACCCCACCGAAAGCAACAACCTGCTGGGACCGGACGCCACCGACAAGGCCGAGGCGATCGCGAACGACCTGGCACTGTTGCTGAACGACTGGCGCGAGAAGACGCTCGACGTCATTCCGTCCGAATTCGCCGGCACCCGGATATCGGAGCGTTACACCGACACGTATCTGCATATCCACGGCCGTCCGGCCACCAGCAGATCGGCCATCGCCACCGACCGCGGTATCACCGATACCCGCCATTAGTTTTCATCACGGTGAACGAAACCTCTTGACGCCGTTTTAAATAGGCGCCGCAAACAAATCATGGATAGAGTCTCGCCCATGCCAGATCATCCGACGGCCTACCTGGTGCTCGCATCTCAGCGCAGCGGCAGCACCTTGCTGGTGGAATCCCTACGTGCCACCGGCATGGCCGGCGAGCCCCAGGAGTTCTTCCAGTACCTGCCGACCACCAGCATGTCGCCGCAGCCGCGGGAATGGTTCGCCGGCGTCGAGGACGAGTCGATACTGCGCCTGCTCGACCCACTGGTCGAGGGCAAGCCGGACCTGGCCCCGGCCGAGGTCTGGCGCGACTACGTCCGCACCGTAGGCCGCACCCCCAACGGGGTGTGGGGCGGGAAGCTGATGTGGAACCAGACCCCGCTGCTACTGGAGCGCGCCGAGGGCCTGCCCGACAGATCCGGGCCCGGCCTGCTCGCCGCGATCCGCGCCGTCACCGGCGGCGATCCGGTGCTGATCCACGTCTACCGGCCCGATGTTGTGTCACAAGCGGTTTCGTTCTGGCGTGCGGTGCAGACCAGGGTGTGGCGCGGCCGGGCCGATCCGGCGCGCGATGCGCGTGCCGAATACCACGCGGGTGCCATCGCCCACGTGATCAAGCTGCTGCAGGCCCAGGAGGAGGGCTGGCGCTCCTGGTTCGCCGAGGAGAACGTCTCCCCCATCGACGTGTCTTACCCGTATCTGTGGCGCAACCTGACGACCGTGGTGGCCACCGTGCTGGAAGCGCTGGGCCTGGACCCGCGCCTGGCGCCACAGCCGGTCCTGGAACGTCAGGCCGATCAGCGATCCGACGAATGGGTCGACCGCTACCGCCGCGACGCCGAGGACCAGGGTCTGCCTGGTCTGACGGACTTGACGGGTTTGGCCGGCCTGGCTGACCTGCCCGGCGTGCCCTCTAACCTGTGATTTGTGGAGTTTTAGCCGCACCCGCCACGGCTGAAACTCCACAAATCGCGTCGATGACGCGGTCAGCGTGGGTCAGGTACAGCCCGTGTGCGGCGCCGGCGATCTCGATGAGCTCCGCATGCGGCAGCAGCGCAGCCGTGCGTCGTCCGGTGAGCTCGATGGGCGTCGACGCGTCGGCGTCGCCGTGGATCAGCAGCACCGGAAGGTCGAGTTCGGCGAGCTCCGCACGGTAGTCGGCGTGCGCACCCATCCGCTGGGTGGCCAGCAGGGTCTCGACAGGAACGGCAGCGATCTGGTCCACGGTCCACTCGACGATCTCGGGCGCCACGGTGTGCGGTCCGAAGAACGGTGGCGTGTTGTCGATGCACCATTGCCGCACATCGCGTTCCAGCTCGACGAGCATGGTGTCGAGGATGGCCTCGTCGACCCCCTCGGGGTTGTCCGGCGTCTTGACCACCAGCGGAAGTTGGCCCGCCACCAGTACCGCGCGGTTCACCCGCGCCGTCCCGTGCCGGCTGAGGTAACGCACGATCTCACCGCATCCCAGGGAATGCCCCACCAGTGTCACGTCGTCGAGTTCGAGGTGTCCCAGCACTCGGGCCAGATCGTCGGCCAGCAGATCCACCGTCCACTCACCGTGGTGGGCCCCCGAGCTCCCGTGCCCACGCCGGTCATAGGCGACACACCGAAAGCCCTTGTCCACCAAGCGTCGGACCACCTCATTCCACTGGCCCGAATTGAGGCCCCACGAGTGGGTGAAGACCAACACCGGCCCGGATCCGGTGTCGGTGTAGTGGATGTCGGTTCGGTCGGCCGTCTCTAGCGTAGGCATGCGTCGATAGTCGACCGCACAGGTACGCATGTCGATTACGTCGTAGGTAATGCCTACCCCGCGATTTGGGCCACCACGAACACGCGCCGGAACGGGAAGAACGTGATGCCGTCATCGCGTTTGGGGTAGGCCTCGGCCAGCATCGGGATGATGGCCTGCCGGTACTGCTCCCACAGCTCTTCGGTAAGCCGACCTTTCACCTGTGTCAACGCCGTCCCGGTGATCCAGTCCAGAACCGGTGTCTCACCAGATAATTGGTGCACGTAAGTGCTCTCCCAGGCATCCACCACGCAGCCCGCGTCGGTCAACAGCCCGGCATATTCGACGGGCGTATCCACTTGGCCGACATCGCGCCACGGCATGTCTCGCAGCGGCTCGATGAACGGCTCGCGGCGGGCCAGCTCGCGCACCGCGTGGTGGGACGGGGCGTCGAAATTGCCCGGCACCTGAAAAGCGATCCACGCACCCACAGGCAACTGTCCAACCCAGCGCACCACGAGTTCGCGATGCGTGGGCACCCATTGCAGTGCCGCATTGGAGATCACCACGTCCGTGTCGGGTTGCGGCGTCCACTCCTCGATCGCCCCGACGTGTGCCTCGAGCCCGCGCCCCTGCGCGGCTGCCACCATCTCCGGAGAGCTGTCCCAGGCCTCCAGCGTCGCATCTGGCCAACGCTGCGCCAGCGTCTCGGTCAGGTTGCCCGGCCCACAACCCAGGTCCACCACGCGGCGCGGAGCCGACGCAGCCACCCGCGATAGCAGGTCGTAGAACGGACGTCCGCGGTGATCGGCAAAGGCGAGGTAGGTGTCCGGATTCCACATGCCCCGATCATGCCCGGCGGTCGCATTTTCGAGGACGGCTATCGTCAGAGCGCGATGGACGAAGCAAACAAAGTACGGAAGATCTGGACCGAGCTGGGCCTGCCCGGCATCGTCGACGTACACACTCACTTCATGCCCAAGAACGTCATGGACAAGGTGTGGCAGTACTTCGACAGCCAGGGCCCGATGATCGGCCGCGAATGGCCCATCACCTACCGCGCCGACGAGGCGGAACGGGTCGCCACGCTGCGGGAGTTCGGCGTGCGCAGGTTCACCTCGCTGATCTACGCACACAAGCCGGCGATGGCCGCCTGGCTCAATCAATGGGCCAAAGACTTCGCCAGGGACACCCCGGACTGCCTGCACACCGCCACGTTCTTCCCGGAACCCGAGGCCCCAAAGTACGTCGCGGAGACGATCACCGCAGGTGCGCAGGTGTTCAAGGCACATATCCAGGTGGGGAATTACGACCCGAATGATCCCCTGCTCGACCAGGTCTGGGGGCCGATCGAAGACGCCGGCGTCCCGGTCGTGATCCACTGTGGTTCCGGTCCGGTGCCGGGCCGGTTCACCGGGCCAGAGCCGATCGCGAAACTGCTGGGCCGCTATCCACGCCTGGTGCTGATCGTCGCGCACATGGGGATGCCCGAGTACACCGCCTTCCTGGATCTCGCCGAGCAGTTCGGGCAGGTGAGGCTGGACACCACGATGGCGTTCACCCCGTTCGTCGAGGCGATGATGCCCTTCCCCGCCGCCGACGTCGCCCGGCTCAAAGCCATGGGTGAACACATCCTGTTCGGCAGCGACTTCCCGAACATCCCATACGGCTACGCCGAGGCGATACACCACCTGACCGACCTTCCGGGTATCGACGACGCCTGGCGCCGCAATGTCCTACACGACAACGCCGCGAAGTTGTTCGGGCTGAGCTGAGCGGTTGGCTAGCATCGGGAAGCGTGGAGCCGTCCAGCGCAGATCCGGTCGAACCCCCGATCCCTGTTCCCGATGTCCCCGGCGGTGATGCCGGTGCGGGCGGTCTGCCCCGGCGGGCCGATCTGACCGTGCGCCAGCGGGCGATCGTGGATGCCTCCGCGATCGCCGACATCGCGTTGCGCACGGGAGTTGCCTCGATCGTGGCCACGTCGATGGTGCCGACCACCCTTGCGTCGATGCTGGCTTCGATTCGGGACCCGTCGCAATCCCGCGCCGAGCACGACCACATGCGGTTCTACGCCGATCTGGCTGCCGCGCAAGATCCCGCGGTGTCATTTCCGGCGCCCACCCGGCCGCCCCGGGTATCCACCCGCCAGGCCAACCCGATCGCCGAGGTGATCGCTCACGGCCGGGTGGAGAACATCCGGTTCGAGAGCAGTTTCACCGCAGTCAACCCGGCACTGCGCGAAATGTGTGACGGGTTCACCCGCAACAATGTTGTGCGAGCCCAGCATTGGCGCCATGACGACGGCCCGCACCCCACGTTATGTGTGATCCACGGTTTCATGGGGTCGCCGTATCTGGCGAACGGCCTGTTCCTGTCGTTGCCGTGGTTCTACCGCTCCGGCTACGACGTGCTGTTGTACACCCTGCCGTTTCACGGTCAACGCGCCGAACGGTTCTCACCGTTCAGCGGCTACGGATACTTCTCCCACGGGTTCGCCGGGTTCTCCGAGGCCATGGCCCAGGCGGTGCACGACTTCCGTTCGGTGATCGACTATCTGGAGTTCACCGGCGTCGACCGGATCGCCCTGACCGGAATCTCTCTGGGCGGATTCTCCTCGGCGCTACTGGCCAGTGTGGACGACCGGATACAGGCCGTGGTCCCGAATGTTCCTGTGGTGACACCGGATCGCACGGTCGACGAATGGTTCCCGGCCAACAAGTTGGTGGCCCTGCAACGTCGGGTGGCCCGAATCGATCCCGCGTTGACCGAAGCGGCGGCACGGTATGCCTCACCGCTGAACTATCGTCCGGTGGTACCCAAGGAGCGACGAATGATCATCGCCGGCCTCGGCGACCGGCTGGCTCCACCGCAGCAAGCCGAGATGCTCTGGGAACACTGGGATCGCTGTGCGTTCCACTGGTTCCCGGGCAACCACCTGCTACATGTGAGCCAGCCGGACTACCTACGCCGGATGACCCGCTTCCTGCGGGATTTCATGTTCGACTGACCGCTGAAGCAACGTCTGCGGCGTCGCGGCCGGGGTACCGTCCAAACGGTCCGAGGACAACGGGTTCAACGCTGCCAATGCCGGACGGTGCCGGCCACCCGCCGGTTTCAGGCCCGCCAGTGGGCCCTTGCGTGCGGGCCGGTCCTCCGTGCGGAGCGCCGCGGCCACCGTCAGCTGCGGCTGAGTCGGAGATCCGCTGAATTCCAGTGCCGTCCAGGTTTCCTGGGCCGGCAGCGCGCCGAGCCCGGCGAGCACCGCGTACAGCTTGTCGCTCACGCTGACGCGGTAGGCCGCGACAAATCCCGAGTCGTCCTTCACCCCTCGCCAGGTTTCCTTACCGGGGTCGGGCAGCGGGGAATCCACCCCGTCGACGAGCGTGACCGTCCAACCCTGCTCACGCAAGTGGTCGGCGAGCCGACGCCCGACGACTTCAGTGGTGTCCCGCAACGGGATTCGCGATGAACGCGCACGCAGCGCATCGAGATTGTCCACTGCTGCCACGGTCACGCTGATCCAGCTGCGGCGGGTACCGCCGGCGTCACGGTGGGTGATCCGGACCTTGTCGCAGCGAATGCCGTAGCGGTCGAGATAGCTGACCACCACCGGCAACTGGGCCGGGTCCGCAGGATCGACACGCAGCGTGACGGTCTCTGAATCGGCCGGCTGCTCAGGCTGCTTTTTGGCGAGGTTCCGCCGCCACATCGCCAGGTGCCGGGCGACCCGCGTGGTCAGGAACAACCCTCCCCACCAGGCCAGCAACAGCACCACTGCCGCGATGGAAACCCCGAGCACCCACCGTTCGGTGTTGGTCTGCCATGGCCGGGCCAGCACCGCCGTGACGATGAAGAGGGATGCCAGCGCGAGTCGGGCGGTCATGTGGTGGGGTCCTTCCGTCGATATGCGGCGAACGCGACAACGATGGCCGCCAGCGCAAGTACCCCGGTGCCGGCGAAAGCGACGATTCGGCCGGTGTTGTCACGCGGGGTTGGTTCTGGTGGTGCGGCAATGGGTTTGCCTGCAGGAGCCGCCGGTCCGTCCAGCGGCATGTCGGCGACATCCCAGCTGAGTGCGGCCACCGGATCGACACCGCCGGCGCCGATGACGTTCGACGGCGAGCGGGCCGCGCCCTGGGCCGTCGTGGTCAACCGGTGCACCACCTGTCGGGCGTTCAGATCAGGAAACTTGCTGCGCACCAAGGCCGCAACGCCGGACACGTAGGCCGTCGCATAACTGGTGCCGCTGAGCGGAATGAGCTTGCCCTGGTCGGTGGGCAGCGCGTTGGCCAACCCTCCGCCCGGCGCATTGCTCACCGAGGAGATGTTCTCGCCCGGCGCCGAGATCCCCACCCAAGGGCCGGCCATGGTGAATCCGGACGGTTGGCCGGTGGCGTTGAGTGCGCCGACCGACAACACGTAGGGCTGCCACCACGACGGGATCGACACTGAGGAGACACCGCCCCAGTTGCGCGGATCATCGGGGGTTCCGGACAGCGGATTGGATGCGCACGCGGTACCGGTGGTGACCCCGCCCTGGGTGTTGCCGGCGGCAGCGATGATGACCGCATCCTTCTCGAGCGCCGCATAGCGCAGTGCCGCACCGAGTTCGGTCTGGTCAACCGGTTTGTCGGCGGGCAGACACGTCACCACCGAGATGTTGATGACACGCGCACCCATGTCGGCAGCACGGACCACTGCCCGGGCCAGACTTGCCACATCGGCGGCGGCACGGGCCTGGGCGGCATCGGCGCTGGGGGTGCGCGGCGCGAATCGCGGCGAATTCTGCCGGATCGAGATCAACCGGGCTTCCGGCGCAACCCCGGAAAAACCGTCGGGCCCGGGTTGGCCGGCGATGAGACCCGCGACCGCGGTGCCATGGCCGTCACAGTCGGTCAGGCCGTCAGTGGATTCGATGAAGTCTCCACCGCCCTCGACATGGGGCAACCGGGGTCCCGGCTGCACCCCGGTGTCGATGACCGCAACGGTCTGACCCTGGCCGCGGCTCTGTTTCCAGGCTCCGGACAGGTTGAGTGCCAACTGGTTCGGATTGACCGCACCGGGATCGGTACCCGGCCTGGCTTCAGTGCTGACGCACGCCGAACGCTGCGCCATCGCCTCCACCGGGCCGGCACTGCCGGCCGGCGGGGCGATCTGCGGGTCGACCTCGGGCGGGCTGACCGCACCCGCCGACGGGGAGCCGACCAACAGCACCAGGCCGGCTGTGGCCAGAACACCCAGAGTCTTGTGGATCACCGATTCATCACCTGTCGAGAACGAGGCTGAACAGCCCGACGAGGAAGGCCATCACCGGAATCAGCGAAGCATCGAGCCCGGTCCCCAGGAAGCCCACCAGACGCCGCATCGGCAGCGAGTAGGTGTCCGGAGACGCCGCGCGCGGATTCAGTGCGGCGAAAACCCACACCACGACGAGCGCGGCGAGCACTGCCAGCGCCAACCAGGCCGCCTGGTACCGGCCGTCGATCGCGAAGGCCACCAACAGGACAACGGACAGGAGGTAGGGCTGGCTCAGCAGCCAGGCCTTGCACGAGGCGGAGTCCCAGACGCGAGCCTTCAGCACGGCGCCGAGCGCGCCAGCGACCACGACGTACCAGGCCCACGGCGACGCGGTCGACGAACCGACCAGGGCCACCGATCCCGCGACACCGAGCAGCACACCCGCGGCGATCACGCCGGTCTGATGAGACTGACTCACCCGAACCCGACGCGGCAGGTCGGCCAGCACCGACAGCGGTTGCGGCGACGGGGACGGATCACCGGGCGCCGGGATGACCGGCAGCGGGAAGCGCGCCCACATCGCGGACAGTTGAGCGGCCTGAACCGTGACCAGCAAGGCGATCAGGATCAGGGCACACCCGATCACTGTCGCGTTGATCTCCCACAGCGTGGCCGCCGCGGCGACCAACAACACGCCGGCTCCGACCACCGTGGTCGCGGTGAACACCGCGATACCCCGGTCGTCGGGCGAGCTGGCCATGCTGATCAACGACCAGGCAGCCACTCCGGCCGCGGCCAACAGGATGCTGGGCGCACCGAATTCGCCTGGCACACCGAGCGCGAACACTGCGCCGACGGGTACGAGCGCGGCGAGCGCCAACGCGGTGGCCAGAGCTCCTGACCGGCTCCGGGTCGACAGCGCGGCGAGCACGGTGGCGATGGCGATGCCGCCGGCCACGAACAGCCCGAGCAGTTCACCGGTCAGCACGCGATGGGCGACGGCCAGGCCGGTGCCCACCAGGATCAGCCCGATCAGGGCCAGCGATGCGTACCGCGCGATATGGGCGGCCCCCCACGGGCGCTGGCGAGCCGCAGAGAAGATCACCGCAGCGTCGGCGATGTCCTCGACGATGCGCGGGGCGGCCGGCCCGGCGGGAACGGCTTGCAGCGCAAGCAGATCACCGTCCACCACACCGACCGTGTCGAGTGTGGCGTCCAGGCTGTACGGTGCACCTCCCACCGGGGCCAGGCTCAGCCGCACCGGGTCGTTGGCGCCGTCGTCACCGCCGGCGTTGGGGGGCAGCACGATGCGCTGGACCGCGGGCAGGATCTCGCGCAGCGGCAGCTCGGACGGCAGGGCCATCTCGGTCAGCCGGCCACCGTCGTCTCCGGCGGCCAGCACGGCCACCCGGACGATCGGCATCACAGTGTTGTCGGACATTCCTATGCTTTCTGGGTTCTTCTCATGGAGCGTGGATCTCGGTGGGCTACAACGTCATTAGAGCCATTGGACAAATATTGGTTGACGGCTTCGCTGTCGAAGTCGCGGATGAGCGGTTGGTCGGGGAACCAGGAACCGCTCGGCAGGGAGGCGGTGAGCCGCTCGATCGCCATCGCGATCGCCTCGGCACTGCCCGCCGTGAAAGTCGAAATCCACTCCCCGTCGAAGGCTTTCGACGGGGAGACCAGAATCCGCCCTCCGGGGGTGTCGATGATGCTGACCCCCACCTGGGTGGTGACCCGGTGGCCGTCGCGATGTTCTCCGGCCACGATCTCGACATACGTCCGTCGCCCGTCGAACACCGCCTCCACGATCGGGCGGGCCGAGGCTGGGACTCCGAGGAATCCCAGCACCTCGGTCAGCGGCGTGCCGTTGCGGATCTGCTCGTCGGCACGGGCGCCGGCCGCGGCCGGCAGCGCGAACTCCTCGAACCGCGCGGGCCTGCGCTGCGACAGTCCGGCTGTGAGCACCGGTCCCAAGGCGTGCGGGTGGGCGATGTCCATCTCGGTGAACGTCACCAACTGCGCGTTGCGCAGGACGACAACTGTCCGGCCGGCCCGGTCTCCGCTGTGCTCGTCGACTCCTCGCGCAACGATGCCCCGCAGCAGATCTCCCGGCCCGGAGACAAACCGCAGATCGAGCCACTGGGTCGGCCGACAAGCCAACCGAACCCATTGCGCCACCTGCGGATTGACTCCGCCACCGGCGTCGAGCACGCCCATCCTGGTCAGTTCAGCGGCCCGTCCGGCGACAAAGCCGGCCCGCTGTGCCGGTTCGCTGTAGGGCGGCGTGATGGCCAGCACCCACGGGTACGCCCCGGCGCCGAGTACCTCCGCGAGGTACCAGGCCTGATCGGTGGTCAGCTCGACGGCGTTAGCTCCGGTACTCAATGCGGAGCCACCGGCACTAGCCCCACTTGGCGCCTTCAGCCGCGTCGCGGGCACTCATCGACATGGTGTTCATCTCGTGAGTGGACGCCATCGCACGGTAGGCCCGGGTCAGCTCTTCCATCGCCTGGTTCCACTGGGCCTGCCAGGCCTGGTAGGTCATACCGGTGTCACCCTGCCAGGCGCTGCTCAGCGCGGCCTGCTCACTGGCGATGTCAGCACCGACGGCGTGCAGGGCAGCCGAGTAGGTGTTCATCTCTCCGGCGTGAGCCAGCATTGCCGGGTAGTTGTACATGATCTGAGACATGAAAACTCCTGTATCCGGGGTGATTCGGTTAGACCGAGGTGTAGGTGCTGGCGGCGGCGGCATCCTGGGCGACGTAGGTGCCCGCGGCGTCGCCGAGGTTGAGCTGCGCGATGTCGAGCAGCGCGTTGACCTTGGCCGACACCTCGACGAACCGGGCGTGGGCGGCCTGGAACGCGGCCGAGGCTTCACCCATGTGGAAGGCCTGAGACGACATGGCGGCCTGCTCGGCCTGCGCGATGGTGCTGCGCATCAGTGCGGCCTTGGCGCCGAAGGCGGCCTCGGAGGCGATCAACTGGGGGATGTGAGCATCCAACAGGCTCATGGATTTTCCTTTCGGGTCGTGGACATTTGGCGGTGCGACGAACGTGATGACGATGATCTGGTCAGCTGCGGTTACCCCCTTGCGAATCGCCGGGTTCCCAGGAGCCGGGCAGCATCGGCGAGACAGGACTGTCGTCGTAGCTCTCGCCGGCCAGCGTGGTCAGCCCGGCCGCGGTGGCATCGGATTTCGTTTCGGTACCGGTGAATCCCATGGTGCCGGCACCGCTTTCGGACGCTCGGACCCGCGGCTCCGGCTGTGGCTCGGGGTCTGGATCGGGTTGCTCGTAATCCATGTAGGCGTCCGCATAGGCGTGGTCTTCCAGTGCCGCACCTCGCTTACGACGCCGCTTACGCCGGGCCGCGAGCGACGCGGCCACACCCGATGCCGCCGCAGGAATGCCGGAAGCCGGTGCCGAAGCGCTGGACTTGCCGCCGACAGTCGGGCTGAACCCCTCATCGGGGTCACTGCCGAGCACCGCATACGGCGCGAAAGCCGCTGCTGCGACAGGCGCCGGTGCCGCAACCCCTCCGGAGGCAGGTGCAGCGGCGGGCGCGGCGGCTGCTCCTGCCCCACCCCCGACACCCGCAGGACTCAGGCCGGCCATCGGGAGTCCCTGATCGCTGCGGACCGGTGCCACCGGAGCGTCCCCATCGGCCGGAACGTCGACCGGTGCAACGTCGTCGGTGGGAAGCAGGTCGAGGAAACCCAGTGCGGCAAGACCCATTCCGAGGAGCGGGGCCAGGAACGGCGACAGCGCGACACCGATCCACGTGCCCCAGCCCACCGGCTGGAAGATCAGCTGATAGATGACGCCGAACAGGAACGGCCCCCAGGTGGTCAGGAAGCCGGACGGGTTGGTCATCAGGTCGGTGAGCATGCTCTGGATGGTTCCGAGCGGATCGTTGAGGAACCGCAGCAGCTCCTTGCCGCCGATCATCGAGTCATTGCCCAGGTAATCGACCAGCCACTGCGGCAGATTGGGGTACTCGCTGTCGGCCGTCGCGTCGGCACTGGTCAGGGCCGAACCTGATTCCGTCGCAGTGCCCTGCGCCATCATCTGCTGTGCGTTGGCCGAGGCGGCGCCGACTTCCCCGGCACCTGGCTTGAGCAGCATCGGCGATGGCGTGCCGGTCGGTGCCGCCATCACGGCGGCCCCGGAGACAGCCTGGTAGGTGGCCATGGTGGTGGCCGCCTGGATCCACATCCGGACGTAGTCGGCCTCGTTGACCGCGATCGGAATCATGTTGATACCGAAGAAGTTCGTGGCGATCAGCACGCCGTGCACCACATGGTTGAGCGCGAGCTCGGGCATGGTCGGCATGGCCGCCACCGCCGTGGTGTACGCCGCGGCCGCGGTCTCGTGCTGCACGGCCACCGCAGCGCTGTTCGCGCTCTGCTGCGCCAGCCAGGTCAGGTAGGGCCCGTGCGCGGTGATGTACTGCTCCGAGCTCGGACCTTCCCACGACCCGGCCTGCACCGCACCCAACACGCTGGTGAGTTCTGCTGCTGCCGAGGCATATTCGGTACTCAGCGACTGCCAGGCCCCCGCGGCGGCCAGCAACGACCCGGCGCCCGGGCCGCTGGCAAGCAGCGTCGAGTGCACCTCGGGTGGTAGGGCCATCCAAATGGGGGCAGTCATCTCAGATGCCGCGCGCAGTCATGTAGGACGAAGCCGCCATCGCGTCACCGGTGATGTAGCTGGCACCGGACTCGCCGACGCCGACGCCCGAGCGTCCGAGCTCCTCCACGCCCTGGGCCGCGATCGCCGTGTGCTGGGCGCCGTGGGTGCTGAACCCGGTCGCGGTCTGCAGCGAAACCGCGTCGGCCGCAGGCGGAATCACCGCTGAGACCAGGGGTGCGGCCGCGGCGTGCGCGGCGGCCAGCCGCGCGGTGAGCGCCTCGACGGCCGCGCTGGCGGCGGTCAATCCTTCTGGAACTACCCGCAATGTCATCAGAATTCCTTTCGCCCGTTGTTCACGGAAAGTGCCGTGTCATCGATGAGTGGGTTGACGAGCTGGACGAACTCGGGCGCGTCGCCGTCCCCGAGCAACATGCCGCGACCCGCGGGGAACCGGGCGAACCGGTGTCCGCGGAGCTTGCCGCTGTCGGCCGGATTGCCCGACAGCATCAGGGTGGTCGCCTGCAGATCGTTGAGACGACGCAGCAGCGGTGCCGTCATCACGGCGTGCGCCGATCCGGTGGCCCGGGCCGTCACGATGACGCGCAGACCCAGATCGGTGGCCTCGGCCAACAGTCCGACGATGTTGGTCCACGGGCGTTGCCCGGCGAACGGACCGCTGACCGCGGGGCCGTCGGGAATCTGGTCGACGTCGTCGATGATCAGGTAGTGGATGTGACCGTCGGGTCCTGACCGCTGATTCCACGCGCTGAGTTCCTGCGGGCTCAAACCGGCCGGCGGACGGCGCTTCTCGATGAGTGCCGACAGACCCAGCATCGCCGGCAGCACGCGGTCGATGTTGGCCGTGTACTCGTTGTCCGGGAACAACGGCTCCTCCACCAGGTGCAGCCGTCGGTCGACGACGGTGAAGGCCACCTCGTCCGGCCGGGAGTTCTCCCGGATGGTCCGGATGATGTGACGCAGCAGCGTGGTCTTACCCGACTTCGTATCGCCGAACACCGTCAGCAACGGGTTGTCCTTGAAGTCCAGCACCACCGGTGCCAGATCCTCTTCGCGCTGACCGATGACCACCCGCTCGGGGGCCGGGTAGAGCGGCGCCAGCACGGCGGGGGCCAGCGCGGTGGGCAGCAGGCGCACCGGCGGTGCGGTCTGCCCCGGGTAGCGGGAGTTGATGACGGCGATATCGCTCAGCTCTGGCTCGGCGAACAGGAAGTGCTCGGCGGCCATGGTCAGGCCTCGGCCCGGCTGATCGGCAGGTACGGACTCCGCCGGGCGGCGCAGCGCACCGACCACCCGCACGATGCTGTCGTGGCTGTCGTGCAGCTTGAGCTCCAAGCGCAGGCCCAGGCCGTCACGCATCGCGAGCGGTACCTCCAGCCAGTTCGGCGTGGTGATCACGACATGGATGCCGTAGGCGAGGCCGGTGTTGGCCAGCTCGGTCACCTTGGCCAGCAGCGGATTACGGGTGTTGAACGTGTCGGTGTTGTCCCGGCTGAACGCGTACAGGTTGTCGATGACGAAGAAAACCTCGCCGTAGCCGTCTTCATACTTTCCGGTGGAGCTGCCCACCCGGCTCACCGCACCCTGGCGCTGGCGGGCCCGCAGCAGCTGCTCGAGCTCACCGAAGGTGCGGCGGATGCGTTCGGGCTCCAGCGGCGTGGCGACACTGCCGACATGCGCCAGATCGGCCAGGCCGGCGAGCTGTCCGCCGCCGTAATCCAGGCAGTAGAAGCTCACCTCGCTCGGCGAGTGCAACGCAGCCGCCGACAGCACGAAGGTCTGCAGTGCGGTCGACTTGCCCGAGCGCGGACCACCGTGGATCAGCACGTTGGCTGCCGACGAGTTGGCATCGAACACCAAGGCATCCCGGCGCATCTCGAACGGCTTGTCGATCTCGCCCAGCGGCCAACGCAGTTGACCGGGCTCGATCTCGGTGCGGGCCAACACGTCGTCCAGCGCAATCGCGCCGTCCAGCGGCGGCAGCCACAGCTTCGGTGCCTGCGGGCCGTAGGCGGCCAACTGGTCGCCGATGGTGGCGATCAGCTTGCGCGGTGGCGCGACGTTGACCTCTGGCTCGTTCGTGACGATCACCGTATCGGGCTCGGGCTCAACGCGCGAGGCGGTGAACAGCTGTGGCTGCGGCAGCGCCCGCACCACGATCGACTTCTCGGCCCGCGGCGGATCGTAGATGCCGTCGACGTAGGTGCTGCGGAACTTGACCGGCACCGCGCCCGGGGCGGGCACCAGGAAGCCTTCGCCCTTGTGCTCGCGACCCGACTCGATGTGATAGGCGTCCTCGACCCCGATGATCTGACGAGAGATGCTGGGGCTGGCCACCTTCAGACCGATCCGGTACGACGTGTTCTTGTCGATGTCCTTGATCCGGCCCACGTCCAGGGTCTGCGACGCGAACAGGATGTGAATCCGGAACGAGCGGCCCTTGCGCGCGACGTAATCGAACAGGTCGGCGTACTCGGGATGGTCGGCGAGCATCAGGGTGAACTCGTCGGCGACCACGAACAGCGTCGGCATCGGGGGCAGGTCATGTCCGGCTGCGATGGCAGCCTCATACTCGGTGACCGAGTTGAACGCGCTGCCCTGCACGCGGCGGCCGGCTTCCTTGAGCACCTGCTCACGGCGGGCCACCTCACCGCGCAGGGTGTCGGCGAACCGATCGGCCAGCGACTTCTTCTCGGCCATGTTCGAGATGACCGCGACGACCTGCGGGAAATTGCGGAAGATGTCGGCGCCGGCCTCACCCTTGAAGTCGGCGTAGATCACGATGAGCCGCTCAGCGGAGTGAGTGGTCAACAGCGACAACAGGATCGACATCAGGGTCTGGGACTTGCCCGAGCCCGTCATACCGATCATCAGGCCGTGCGGGCCCATACCGCCCTCGGCCTCGTCCTTGAGGTCGAAGTACAGCGGCTCGCCGGTGGCGGTGACGCCGATCGGCACCCGTAGCTCGTCGTCGCGGTTGCGCGGGGCCCACAGGCTCGCCACGTCCAGCGCCGAAGCATCCGGGATGTCGAGCAGCGTGCCGAAGGTGGCGCCGCCGGTAGCGGTGGACCGCACGTAGCCGGGATTGGAATCCCAACGCGACAGCCGCCGCGCGATGTGGGCCGCCTCGGCAGCCGACATCGTGTCAGCCTGATTGACGTAGGGCTGCCAGCCGCTGCTCTGCCAGCGCTCGATCCGGCCTTCGGTGACCCGCAGGATGGGCCGCTCGGGATCCGGGTACTGCTCGCGGTTGGGCAGCTTGTCGCTGCGGTGGATCACGGTGACGCCGGTCAGACCTGGCTTCCGCGCGATGTCGTCGGGATCGGCTTCGGGATCGTCGAGGACGACCAGCAGATGCTTGAGGACCTGGTCCGCCTCGGCGGGGAACGCGGGCCGGCCGGTCAGCGCCCAATCGAGCTGTCCGCGCAGCTCGGTGACGCCGGTCGTCAGGTACCGGGCCGGGCCGACACCGTCGGCCTGCGACGGAATGTCCACGTGCGGAAGCCACTTCAGCCACGACCAGGCCTCGGAGTCGACATCGGGAGAAGCCAGGGCCACCCCGAGCATGGTCGGGTCGTGCCAGGTGACGGCCTGGGCGATCCAGGCGCGCAGCGCATCGCGGACTTCTTCGGCCTCACCGATCACGGTGATCCGGGCGAGCTTGGTGACGTCGATGCCGGTCGGGGCATCGCGCACGGTGCGCTGCACGTCGAGCAGACCACGAAGGGTGCTGTGCGACACCGGCTCCAGGTCGATCTCGTCGGCGGTGTCCTTGACCTTCAGCGCCGCATCCAGTGGCACATCGTGCAGCCCGGCGCGCAGCACCAGGAAGTCGCGGTCACGCGGGTCACGTTCCCACTGCCGGCGGGTACCCGGGACGGTGGCCAGCACCTCGGGCTCCGGGTGCGACCACTCCAGCGCCGCACGCTGCTCACCGGCATGCGCACGGACGTTGTCGCGCACCACCGACAGGTAGCGCAGGTAATCGGCGCGTTCGGCGTCGACCTCCTCGGTGCGCATCTTGTTGCCGCCGCGGTACAGCGCGGTGGCGGCCAGCAGCAGCACGAACGGGAAGAACAGCATGGTCGGCGAGATCATCCGCATCCCGGTGGCGAAAAGGGCCACGATCATGCCCACGATCAGGATGACGATCAGGTAAGGCAGCACCCGGCGCAGCAGTGACGGGGGAACGATCCGCTCCAACTGGGGCGGCGGCTCGATCGTGATGGTGCCCTTGCGGGTGGTCGGCGGAGCCAGCCTGCGCTGGTGCTCGAAGATCAGCCTACTCATTAGCGGGTCGCCTCCAGGCGGGCAGCATTGGCATTGGACGACAGCGCATCATGAGCGGTCAGGGCGTCGCCACGGGACAGGGTCGGGCCGGCCGCGAACTGCGTCAGGATCGACCAGGGAATGGGTAGGGCCGGCGAGGTGAGGCCAAGCGCCGCAACAACTTTGTCGTCACCGGCGGTTTCGATGCCGTAGCGGACGCCGGTGTCGCTGACCCAGAACAACGAGCCTGCGGTCGGCGAACCTGGCTCGGCCCCGACGGTCTGGACGAAGTAACCGCTGCCCGGGGTGAGCGCGACCCGGCTTGCGGCGCCGTTGCTGCCCGCTCCGACCAGATCGACGGTGTGCAGGCCGTCCGGCACCGGCAATGCCGCACCGGAGAGGACCGCCAGCTTGCTCTCGGTGGCACCCGTCGGCTTGATCCATTGGGCACAGGTCACCGGGGCGGTCGACGACGCAACCAGCTTGACCGGTGTGCTCGGGTAACCGGCGGTGTCGATGGCACGTGAGACGGGCATCCGCGACACCTCGTCGGGCCCGATCCGCGGCGCCTGGTCCAAGCCATAGGAGTTGGTGTTCCGCAGGATCGAGGCCAGGACCGGCGAGACCGGCTGTAGACCGTCATTCAGCACCGCGTAGTAGCGGGCGGTGTTGTCGGCGTCGTACGCCGCCACCACGCCGCCGATGGGCACCGGCGTCGACAGCTCGTAGCTCGTCGGCGCACCGGCGTCGGCGATGTGCGGAGCCGCCAGTGCCGGGGCTTCGGGGATGGCGTTGAACAGGCCGGCGGCGATCGGCCGCGGCGCGGGGATCTGCCCGCCGAGACCGAGGGCATCGGTGACGGCGCGGTTGGCCAGATCGATCGAGCTGCGCTTGCCGTCCCACAGCAGCCAGTCGCCCGGCGTCGGGCCTTCCGCGTTGTGCACCAGGACCGCCTGGTCGGACGTCAGCGTCAGGGCACGCTCACCGCCCGATGCGAGGTTGCCGGCGATGACGGTCACTCCGGCGTTGGCGCCCGAGACCGCATCGCACACAGTCCAATCCGCGTCGGTGCCGGCGCTCTGCACCATCCGCTCCGGCGCGCCGGGGATGCCCAGCAGGTTGCCGCGCGGGAACTTGTCGATCTCACTGGTCTTGACCGTGCTCGGGTTGTCCGACTTGCCGGTGATCAATCGCGCCGAGGTCAGGTTGAGCACGGGATGTAACTGTTCGCCCACCCGCACGTACAGCGCAGCCGTGGACCGGTCGGCGAGAACGGCATCGTTCCCGGCAGTCCCACCGGGTCGGAACAAGGAGAACAAGAAACAGCCGACCAAGCCGGTGATCACGATCAATGCGCCGGTCAGCACCGCACGGCTTTGCGTACGCAGCGGGTCCACCAGCATGCGGGTGTCGTGCAGCGCGACGCCAGAAGCGATGCGGCGCATGACGAATCGCCAGCCGGTGACCTGGTTCTTGGTGACAAAGCCGCGCCGGTACGACACCTGGTCGGGGTTTTCGTTGGACGGCGTGCGGGAGGTGAAGGAACGACGCTCGTCGGAAGGGCCGGGCGCGGTCATGCGGGCACCGTCAGACCCAGGCCGCGCAGCAGCGGGCCGGCAGAACTGTTCACGTCACCGGCGGTGATCGTCATCATCTCCTCGTCGGTGAAGTCGTCATTGTCGGAATGATCGAGGCGGTACTCGCGCTCCTCCTCGGAGCGCTCGACCAGGTTGCGGACGAAGCGGCCGTTACCGGCGATGTCGAGGCTGCGGCGCGGAACACCGTTGGCGTCGGGCATGGTTGCCTCGGCCAGATAACCGAACAGCTTCTCCATGTCGTCGTGCGCGGCCTTTTCGAACGTGCTGTCACGCTTCTCGGCCATCCGCTCGGCGATCTCGACGAGTTCGGACGAGGAGTACGACGGGAAGTCGATGCTGCGGGTGAAGCGCGAGCGCAGACCTTCGTTGGTGTCCAGGAAGCTGTCAAGGTCCTTGCGGTAGCCCGCGACGATCACGACGAGCCGGTCGCGGTCGTTCTCCATGCGGGCCAGCAGCGTGTCGATGGCGACCAGACCGAAGTCGTTCTTGGCGCCGGTGGACACCAGTGCGTAGGCCTCGTCGAGGAACAGCACGCCGTCCAGCGCGCTGTCGATGATGGCGTTGGTCTTGGCCTCGGTCTCACCGATGTGCTGGCCGATCAGGTCGGCGCGGTGCACCTCGCGGACCGTCTCCTTCTTGAGAAGCCCCAAGCCGCAATAGATCTTGGCGACGACGCGGGCGATGGTGGTCTTACCCGTTCCAGGCGGGCCGGCGAACACGAGGTGGTTGGTGCGCTGCGCCACGGCCAGCCCGCGCTCCTGGCGCCGGATCGACATGGCGACCGAGCTCTTGAGCCGCGCCACCTGGAACTTCACTTCTTCCAGGCCGATGAACTCGGCGAGCTCGGCTTCGGCCTCGACGAGCAGATGTGCCTTGCGCTCCTTGGCCCCCGGGTCGACGAAGTCGGATTCTGACGGTTCGGTGTCCGGGTCCCACGGGTCGGACCGGGCGTCGATGCGTGCGGCGTTGGTGATCAGCAGCCCGAACGTCGGATCCGACAGAGCCTCTTCGACCTGCTTGTTTTCGGGGTGCGCGGCGAAGAGGTCCTGCAGCACCTCGCCTGCGTCTTCATCCTCGCCCTGCCCGCGCAAGGTCAGTGCCTTCGCCAGCGCGCCGTCGAGCGCGGCCACCGCGACCGGGCCGGACGGGTCCTCCAGGTACGACAAGGCGGGCGCCGGCATGCCGAGCCGGGCCAGCGCGATGCCCAGGGTGATTCGCGCGGCGTGACCGGTGACCTCGTCGAGGGACGAGTCGGTGACGACGGGGGTGAGCAGCCGCACCACGTCGTTCCAGCGCTGGGCCCGGTGGTTGATCGCCACCCGCAGCCAGGTGGCGTTCAACCAGCCCGGCCGGCGGGCGAGCAGCTCGCCCACGAGCGCGTCGGCCTCGGCGAGCTGGCCCTGCGCGGCGCACCGCGCCGCGTAGGCCAGCTGGAAGTCGTCCACCTCGCTGGCACGGAACTGCAGGTACAGCCCGCTGTCATAGGTGAAACCGAGGTCGCCGGCAGCGAGGTCGATCTCGCGTTGCAGCAGACCGGCGCTGGCCCGGGTCCGCCACACCGCGTCGATGACCACACCGGATACGTCGCCCGCGGCGGCCAGTCCGGTCCAGGCGTCACAGTGGTCGTGCGCGATGTGTGCCAGTCCAGCAAAGCCGGACCGGGCTGCGGCGAGATCGGCCGGACGCTGCCGGTCGTTCACCGTCAAGCCCAGCGCACGACAACATGTGGCGAAACGGCTGATCACATCGCGATCGAGCCGGGGCGCTCCCTGAGGCGGAGCCGCAAGCGTGTCACTACCCATATGCGTGCACGGGAGCGACTAAGCCCCCGAATCTCTCCCTTATGTATGGCTAAGCTAACTTTTGCTGAAGTTAGCATTGCATAACTTAACTGTCGAGAGGCACGTAGTCTGGCTAGCTCGTGAACTGCCTCACCTTTTGGTCGCAGCCACCAAGGTGATAGTTCCCGTCATCAGGCCTGCTTCTGATTCCGGACCGGGAACGGGCCGGCCCGCTCGGCGCAGAAGGTCGTGCAGCGGTGTCACAGCGGCTTCCCAGCCATGCGCGCCGAACCACTGCTCTGCGGGCGCGTGTTGCTGGTTGTAGACGAGAGTGAAGAACGCGTTCTCCTCACCGGATGACAGGGCTTCGGCGCGCTTGGCCTCGAACGCCTCGTCCGGCATCGGCATCGCTTCCTCGATACCGACGAAGCTGCCCGGCGCGGCGAGCGCATCAATGCCAGCAAACAACTGTTCCTGTGCTGTGGCGGGCAGATAGATCAACAGCCCCTCGGCAATCCAGGCCGACGGCCGCGACGGATCGAAGCCGCTCGCGCGCAGCGCCGCCGGCCAGTCCTCCCGGAGATCAATCGCCACCTCGCGCCGCTCGGCCGTCGGCGCCTCACCCAGCCGCTCGACAGTCTCGCGCTTGAACTCGAGCACCCGGGGCTGATCCAGCTCGTAGACCACGGTGCCGTCGAGCCATGGCAGGCGGTAGGCCCGCGAGTCCAGACCGGCCGCCAACAGCACAACCTGTGTGATCCCGGCGTCGATGGCCCGGAGGAAGTACTCGTCGAAGTACTTGGTCCGGGCGCCCTGGAAGTTGACGAAGCTCTCACCGAATTCGGTCTGCAGCGGATGCTCGGGGTCGGTGCCCTCGACCGCGGCCGTCCATTCGCCGCCGACCGCGCGACAGAACGCCTCGGCATACTGGTCGACGGCGAGCGGATCGGGCTTCCTGGCCTCCAATGCCCTTGAGGCAGCGACGAATAGCGCCGTCGAGCCTACGCTTGTGGTGATATCCCAGTTGTCATTGTCTGTTCGTCCGGTACTCACGCGCGCGACAATACGCCGGGAGCCTGGCACCCGTCCGCGCGTCATCATCGCTCGTTGATGCGTGTGATGCGCATAGGATGACATCATGCGCACCACCATCGCCATCGCGGACGAACTGCTGGCTGCTGCCAAGCATCGCGCTCGGCAACGGGGGCAGTCGCTGGGTTCACTCGTCGAAGACGCGCTGCGCCGTGAGCTGGCAGCCGAGCAGAGCTCGGCGCCTCGGCCCGCCATTCCGGTGTTCACCGGGGGCAACGGGCCGCGCCCCGGCGTTGATCTGCGGTCCAACCGGGAGTTGCACGCAACCCTCGACGACGGCGTCGAACTCAACGCGCTGCGGTAGGCACGCGTGCATCTACTCGACGTGAACGTCGTACTCGCAGTCCACCGCAGCGACCACCCCGATCACGAATCCGTCATCACCTGGTTCGATCGGATGCTCGACGCCGAGGAACCCTTCTCAGTCCCAGCAGTGGTGTGGGGCTCGTTTCTACGAATCGCTACCAATCGGCGAATCTTCGAGATCCCCACGCCCCGCAACGCAGCGTTCTCGTTCATCACGGCGGTGGAAGCCCAGCCCAATCACTTGAGAGTCGGGCCCGGAGCCCGCCATCTCACGCTGCTGCAGGACCTGTGCGATGAGGCCGATGCCGTAGGCGACCTGATACCGGACGCGGTTCTGGCGGCCATCGCTGCCGAACACCACTGCGACGTGGTCACGCTGGATCGGGACTTCGCCCGGTTCAACTCGGTGCCGCACATCCGGCCCCTCTAAACCAGCGGTCGACCGGTCCGAATCCGCCAGTCGAGGTCTTTGAGCAGCACGTTGAACGGGAACTGCCGCAGGACCGACGGCAGCAGGTCGTTGATCGTGCGCAGCACAGAGATCAGCCGGTCGAACCGCTTCTGGCTCTCGGTGTCCCACGGCAACCGCATCTCCTCCCGGAACCGCTGCGGCAGGAATCCCGTGGTGATCAGCAGGGCGACCGCATCGAGTCGGCTCTGCACGAAGCGGGGCAGTTTCGGATTCTTCGGCCGACCCGCGGCGATCGGATACAAGTAGCCCCGCACGGTGTCGTCGATGCGCAGCTGTTCCAGGGATTCCTCCCAATACCGGTCGAACGCGGCCCGGTCAGCCGGCCACATGTCCTCGGGCACCTGCAGAGTGGTGCCCATCGTGACGCTGTCGCGGTAGTGCCGGTCGGCGGTCTCGTCGTCCAACTCACCGATGAACATCCGGAACACGTCGACCCCGCCCTTGTAGAGGCAGGCCGCCACCCAGAGCTGAAGGTTCTTGTCGAACGCGTTGTACTTCACCGGGCTGTCCTCGGTGGAGTACACCTGCGCGTGCGCCTTGTTGACCGCCCGCCGGTAGGCCGCCTTCTGCGCGTCGCTGCCCCGGGTGGCCACGGCCAGGTAGGTGAAGGTGGTCCTGGCCCGCTTGACCGGGTGCAGGTCGGTGCGGCCGCTCTCGACGCGGCTCTCGACGACGCCGTAGCCGACGCCGGGGTTGGCCAGCTGCATGATCACGTTGGCGGGGCCCGCCAGCAGCGCCACACCCATCAGCCCGTCGTCGAAACCGGCGCCCCGCCGACGCTTGGGCACGGCCCCGGGACGCGCCGACTCGTTCATCGGCCGCTCGACGTGCGGGATCGGTTCGCGGACCGTCATGGCCACTCCTCCTGGAAACTGAGAACCTGTGTTTCCTGATACTGGCCTGCCAGACTGACAGGTGTCAAGATGTGTGGGTGAAGCAGGTCCGCCCGTACCGCGGCGTCGAAGCGGCCGACCGCCTGGCGCAGCGTCGCAGCCAGCTACTCGAGGCCGGGCTGGATCTGCTGGGCGCCGAGGACGCCGAGGTCACCGTGCGCGCGGTGTGTCGCACCGCGGGGCTGGCCGCACGGTATTTCTACGAGAGCTTCACCGACAAGAACGACTTCATCGCCGCGGTCTACGACTGGGTGATCGCCGATATCGCGACCTCGACGCAGGCCGCCGTCGCGGCTGTGCCGCTCGCCGACCAGACCACCGCCGGTATGACCAACATCGTGCATCTGATCGCCAAAGATCCGCGGATCGGCCGGCTGCTGTTCAGCGTCAAACTGTCCAACGACGTACTGGCGCGTAAGCGTGCCGAATCCACTGCACTCTTCGCCGCGCTGCTCGGTCAGCACGCCGGCGATGCGCTGCAGCTCCGCACGAACGACTACCTCAGAGCCACATCACATTTCGCCGTCGGCGGGGTAACCCAGACGATCAGCGCGTGGCTGTCCGGCGAGATCACCCACTCCCCCGACCAGCTCATCGACCAGTTGCGATCGATGCTCGACGCGCTGGCCGGTATGCAACAACCCGGGAGCTGACGTGCCGGGCCCGGCGAATCGGCGCGTCGCCGAAGGTTCCCAGCCAGGGTCCCCCGTGCTGCCGTAACCGACCCAGGCGGCGTGCATCTCGGCGGCCAAACCAGCCGGAGGTTCGTCGGGGCCGAGCAGGGCGCCGGGGCCACGCAACGACTCCAGTCCGATCCGGTCGAACACGAATGGCAGCTCCACCGCATGCGCTGCCCCCAACGCGCCATCCACCGCCTTTGACCGCCACGAGAATTCGTAACGGTGCGTCGCGGCGCCACCCTGCTCCGCGTGGGCTCGCGCCGTACCGTCACTGCCCGTCCGGAACAACGCGTCACCGAGCATTGCCGAACGCAGCTCACCCCACCCCGCGTGGGGGAAGCGCAAGCGATACCGCCGGACGAGCGCGGCCGGGTCGCTGCCCACCTGCGAGGCGAGCTGCTCGACGTCCGCACGGGTCGATGCGTCGAACTTGCCCTGCGGAACCAGATACAGGTTGCCCTCCTCGGTGTTGGTCCCGATCAACAGCCCCACGTCGGGATTGAGACGCAGCACCGGCTGTTCTTCCAGCACCAGGCTGAACGGGCTCAGACCCAGCAGCGGGTCGAAGTGCCCTCCGGTGCGCAGATCCAGACCGGCCAGCCTGGGGAGCACCTCGACGAACTGCTCGTCAGACACCCGGTCGAAACCGGCGACGGTGGGCTCGACACCCAGAGCCTCGGCCGCCGCCGCGGCGACCCGGGCGGCCTGGTCCGGGCTGAACGCACCGAATCCATTGCCGCTCTGCATGATTGCCCGACGGATCAACCGGTGCACGCCGGGTGTGGCCAGCACTCCCGCAGTGAGCGTCGCGCCGGCAGACTGGCCGAACAGGGTGACGTTGCCGGGATCTCCGCCGAAGGCCCTGATGTTGGCCTGCACCCAGTCCAGCGCGGCCAGCACGTCGAGCAGGCCACGGTTGGCGACCGCTCCGGGCAGGTCCAGGAATCCGGTGACCCCCAGTCGATAGGTCACCGTCACCAGCACGACGCCGTCGCGGGCGAAGGCGCCGCCGTCATAGAGCGGCGAGCGGGTGGAGCCGGCCACGAAGCCACCGCCGTGGACGAACACCATGACGGGACAATCCCGCGCGTCCGGCGGCGCCCACACATTGACGGTGAGGTAGTCGGGATCCCGCACCCAGCCGGGCCCGAAGAAGGGCGACATATCCAAGCGCCCGAAGCTGTTTCGAAGTGGCTGCGGCGCGGTCGGCCCGGGCCTCGTGGCATCGCGGACATCGCGCCACGACTCGTGCACCTCCGGGGCCGCGAAGCGACCGACGACGGCGGGTGGCGCGGCGTAGGGGATGCCGAGAAACGTTTGCGCTTCCGAGGTCTGGAACCCCCGCACGGCGCCGGCGGTCGTCTCGACGATCGGTCGAGCCATGCTCAGGCCCCTCTCACCCGGTCGAACGCTGCCCATTCCTTGATCGCGAACCGGTCGCCGTCCCGCATCACCTCGGCCGCGCCGTGGCCACCGAAGTGAGCCGGGATCACCAGTGTGTTGGTGTCGGCCGCCTCGCCCAGCACCCGCAGCCGGGTCTCCCGCGCCTGCCTCGGGTCCTCGCAGTAACAGCTGTTGGTGTCGGGTTCGGCGATCTGCAGCGCGGTGTGCATCATGTCGCCGACGAACACCGCGCGGTCACCGCCAGACTCCAGCCGGACCACCGCGGAGCCCGGCGTATGCCCGGGCGCCGGTTCGAGCGCGAGGTTTGAATCGATGCGAAAGCTGTTCTCCCACAATCGTGTTTTCCCCGATGCGTGTACGGGAGCAACGCTGTCGAGGAAGACGTTGTCCCGCCCTGAGACGGGCTCACCGCGGTTCGCCGGATTCCAGAAATCGAAGTCCGCGCGCGGCATCAGATAGGTGGCATTCGGGAACGTCGGGACCCAGTTGCCGTCCTCGAGGTACGTGTTCCAGCCGACGTGGTCGACGTGGAGGTGGGTGTTGATCACCACGTCGACGTCCTCGGGGGCGACGCCGGCCCTGGCCAGATTGCCGAGGAAATCGGTGTCGAGCTGATGCCACACCGGGGCATGGGGCCGCTCCTTGTGGTTGCCCACCCCGGTGTCGACCAGGATGGTCCGGCCCTCACTACGCAGCAACCAGGTCTGGATCGCCGAGATACATACATCGAGGTCGGCGTCGTAGAAGTCAGGTGCCAGCCAATCTTCGTTCCGCCGCCACGTCTCGGCAGGGCTCTCCGGGAAGAACTCCTGTGGCGACAGCCGCACCGAGCCGTAGTACTCCATGACCCGGGTCACCGTGACGTCGCCCAACACGATTTCGTTCATGTCTCCAGCCTGGCAACACAGCGACCGGCCAACCAGGCCCAACGGTGCCTACCCCTGACAGGGTCAGGCACGGCGCGTCGGACCGGAGGCATAGTGGGGTGGTGGCCACCGGACAACTCGGCGAATTCCTGCGGGCGCGGCGTGGGCGCCTGCATCCAGAGGACGTGGGGCTGTCCCGGTACGGCGAACGACGACGCGTGGCGGGCCTGCGGCGGGAAGAGGTCGCCCAGCTGGCCGGAGTCAGCGTTTCCTACTACACGCGGCTGGAACAGGGGCAGTCGGTGAATGCCTCGGAAGCGATCCTCGACGCGCTGGCGCGGGCCCTGCAATTGGACAGCCACGAGCATGCACACCTGCGGGAGTTGGCATCCCAGCGGACACAGCCGCCGCGCCGCCCTCCGGTTGAGCGCGTCAGCACGTTGACCCGTGAGCTGTTGCGCTCGATGGATCACCTGCCCGTACTGGTGATCGGCCGCCGCACCGATGTACTCGCCTGGAATGAGCTGGGCCATGCCCTGCTGGCCGGCCATCTGAATTTCACGTCGGTGGACAACCCCGCGAACCGGCCCAACCTGGCCCGCCTGCTGTTCCTCGATTCGCATACACGCGACCTGTATGGGGATTGGCACCGCAAGGCCCGGGCCGTGGTCGGCAGCCTCCGTCTGGCCGCCGGCCGGCATCCCGACGATGCGCTGCTGTCCGCCCTGATCGGCGAATTGTCGGTCAAGAACCAGGAATTCGTGACGCTGTGGGCCGATCACCGGGTGAAACCGTGCGAGGCCGACTCCTACGACCTGCGCCATCCGCTCGTCGGCCCGCTCACCGTCACCATGCAGAACCTCAACCTCGCGCGGGACGTCGAGCAATCACTGTGCGTGGTGACGACGGCGGAGGGCTCGGGTTCAGCGGACACGCTGCAACTCCTGGCGCAATCGACGCCGGGCAAAAATATCCGAGCCCCGAGCACGGCCGGGCGCGCATGATGGCGATATGACCAACTCTGGACAGACCTCAGGTCGGGCCGTAGCCGATACCGGAGTCCTGGTGGCGGCCATCCGCGCCGAGGAAACCCGCCGCCCCGACCGGCTTTTCGACGATCCGTTCGCTCAGAAACTCTCCGGTGAATCCGGCCGGCGGTTGCTCGCCGAGGCGGTCGCAGCCACCGGTGACAAGTCGATGGTGCAGATCGTGGTGCGCACCCGGTTCTGGGACGAGGCGCTGTCGACTGCCGTACCGCCGGTGAAACAGGTGGTGATCCTCGCCGCGGGACTCGATGCCCGGGCCTACCGGCTGCCCTGGCCCGACGACACCACGGTCTTCGAGCTCGACCAGCCTGCTGTGATCGCCGCCAAGGCGGATGTGCTGGCCGGCGACGAACCACGCTGCCGACGGGTTGCCATCGGCGTCGACCTCACGCAGGACTGGACCGATACCTTGCGGTCCAACGGTTTTGACCCGACGATACCGGCCGTGTGGTTGATCGAGGGACTGTTGCAGTACCTCGACGAGGACGCCGTCCACATGGTGTTCGAGCGGGTCGACGCATTGTCGGCGCCCGGTTCGGTGCTGCTCTACGACATCGTCGGCAAGACGCTGCTGGACAACGTGATGCTGGCGGCAGTCCGCGAACAGATGGAGCGCAGCGGCGCGCCGTGGCTGTTCGGCACCGACTCCCCCGAGCAACTGTGCGAACCGCTGGGCTGGTCGGCGGTGGTCACCGATGTGGCCGAGCCGGGCAACAAGTGGAACCGGTGGTTCGCGCCGGCGGTGCCGCTCGACGTTCCGGGCGTGCCGCGCGGCTACTTCGTCACCGCCACCAAGCGGTAACGGACCGGACTACCGACCGGCAGTCACCGGCGGACGTCGGTCGGCCGCCGTCTTGGGCGCCGTCTGTGCGTCGTTGTCGGTGAATTCCTTGGTCCAACACGCGAATTCCAGGGTGACCCCGTCCGGGTCGAGGAAGTAGAACGACCGGACGTAGACGCCTGGGTGCACTGTGGCCGAGGCCTGCATCGGGCTGTCGTCGTGGTTGAGCACCGGCCCGACGCGCACGCCCTTGGCCTTGAGCTTCTGCCGGTACTCATCGAACTTCTCGGCGGGCACATGCAGGGCGATGTGGTTCAGCGAACCGGTGGCGCTGACGAATTCGCCGATGCCGGGGATGGCGGCGGGCGCCGAGATGCCGGGCACCCCGTCGGGAGCGTCACGGAACCAGAAGAACGCGATGCAGTCCCCGTTACCCGCATCGAAGAAGAAGTGTTGCCCCATGTCGCCGGGCAGATCCAGCGATTTGATCAGCGGCATGCCGAGCACGTTGGTGTAGAAGTCGACCGTGCGCGCCATGTCCGCGCACACCAGTGCCACATGGTTGATTCCGCCGAACTCGAACTCCGAGTTGGGATTGCTGGGCTTGATCACGTCGATAAACCTCCCGGGGCGATTACACCAAGGACTGGCGCAGCTGCGAATCTGAATCTAACATCAGATTCAGATGTGATCAATGGCCGTTCAAGATTTCCCGGCCCGCCGGGAGTGAGGAAATCCGTGACCGTCAGCCCCCGTACCCCGCTGCCGACCGCCCGCGGCCGCCAAACCCAGGCGGCGATCGACAACGCAGCTCGCGCGGTGATCGCCCGCAAGGGCATCCTGGCCACGACGATCTCCGACATCGCCTCCGAAGCAGGCCGATCGGCCGCGTCGTTCTACAACTATTACGCCTCGAAAGAAGCCATGGTCCGCGAATGGGCCCTGCGCTTCCGCAACGAGGCCCGCGAACGCGCACTTCCGGCGACCGGACCCAACCTGACCAACCGGGAACGCTGCCGGCAGGCGGCCTCCGCACACTGGATGACCTACCGGCACCGCCTGGCGGAGATCATCAGCGTGTCCCAGATGGCCATGATCGACGACGACTTCGCCGAATACTGGGACGAGATCTGCCAGCTACCGATCGCCATGATCACCGAGATGATCAAACATGCTCAGCAGCAGGGATTCTGCCCCGACGACGACGCCCACCTCACCGCCGTCGCGTTGGTGTCGATGCTCAACCAGTTCTGCTACGTCCAACTGTCCGGCGGCCGCGACGCCGTCGCCGACGACGCCGCCTGCGTCACCACCCTTGCCAACGTGTTCTACCGGACCATCTACCACGAGGAGAGCCCGCGTTCATGAGTACAGCGTCACCGGAGGTGGTCCGCGAGTTCATCGGGCTGGAATCCCCCACGGCTCAGCGCGCCGGCGCGGGTGGATACCCGTGCCAGGGCCTCTACTACCGCGGCGCGGGACGCAAACCCACGGTCGCGGTGATCGCCACGCACTACCAGATCGACTTCTCCGAGCACTACATCGCCGACTACCTGGCCACCCGGGGTATCGGCTTCCTCGGCTGGAACACCCGTTTCCGCGGTTTCGAGAGCAGCTTCCTGCTCGACCATGCCTTGGTCGACATCGGCGTCGGAGTGCGCTGGTTGCGCGAGGTCCAGGGACTCGAAACCGTTGTGCTGCTCGGCAACTCCGGGGGCGGATCACTGATGGCGGCCTACCAGTCCCAAGCCGTCGAGCCGAACGTGCAGCCACTGGAAGGCATGCGGCCGGCGCCGGGGGCGACCGAACTGTTGCCCGCCGACGGGTACGTGGCGAGCGCGGCCCACCCGGGTCGGCCGGACGTGCTGACCGCCTGGATGGACGCCTCCGTCGTCGACGAGAACGACGCTGTTGCCGCCGACCCGGAACTGGACCTGTTCGACGAGCGCAACGCGGCACCTCTATCGGCCGAATTCGTGGCCCGGTACCGCGCGGCGCAGATCGCGCGCAA
Organism: Mycobacterium sp. IDUB_9; assembly: GCF_055419505.1. NCBI lineage: Bacteria > Bacillati > Actinomycetota > Actinomycetes > Mycobacteriales > Mycobacteriaceae > Mycobacterium > Mycobacterium sp. IDUB_9. The sequence goes on from NZ_JBVAXU010000001.1 coordinate 427,205, forward strand.
CGAGAAGATCACCGACTGGGCCGAGAGCGAACTCAAAAGGGTTCAGGCGGCCGGATATTCGGATCGCCCGTTCACCGTCATGCGCACCTGGGCCGACCCGAGGATGGTCGACCCGACCGTCGAGCCGACCAACAGGCAGGCCAACCTCTGTTATGCCGGGGTACCGATCAAGGCCAACCGGTCGGCCCGGGGAATCGCCGCGGCCACCACCGTGCGGAACTGGATCGGGATGTGGAGCCTGCGCCACGCCCAGACCCGGGCCGAGCCGCACCTGGCCCGGATCACCTGCCCGGCACTGGTGATCAACGCCGGGCAGGACACCGGCGTGTACCCGTCCGACGCCCAACGCATCCACGACGCGCTGGCGAGCACGGACAAGGCGCAGTGCTCGATCGACACCGACCACTACTTCACCACTTCCGGCGCCCGCGACCAGCAGGCCGATACCATCGCCGAATGGATCGCGAAACGGTGGCGGTGAACCCCGGCCCGATCCGGGTCCTCGCCCACTTCACCCCGGGCGACAATGTGCTGGATTTTATTGCGCCCCATAAGGACTGGCTCGACGTAAGGTTCTGCGCCGAGGATGACGACGCTGCGTTCTACCGCGAGCTTCCCGACGCCGAGGTGCTCTGGCACGTGTTGCGGCCGGTCTCCGGTGACGATCTGCAGCGCGGCCTGCGGCTGCGGCTGGTGCACAAGATGGGCGCCGGGGTGAACACCATCGACGTCGACACCGCCAGTCAGCTGGGCATCCTGGTGGCCAACATGCCCGGCGCCAATGCCCCTTCGGTGGCCGAGGGCACCGTGCTGCTGATGCTGGCTGCGCTGCGCCGATTGCCCGAACTCGACCGCGCCACCCGGGACGGCAAAGGTTGGCCGTCGGATCACAGCCTGGGCGAGACCGTCCGCGACATCAGCGGGTGCACGGTGGGCCTGCTCGGCTACGGCAACGTCGCCAAGCGGGTCGAGAAAATCGTCGTCGCCATGGGCGCCGAGCCGTCACAGGTACTGCACACCAGCACCCGCGACACCGGTCATCCGCGGTGGCGCAGTCTGCCGGACCTGTTGGCCGCCAGCGATATCGTCTCGCTTCATCTCCCGCTGACCGATGCCACCCGGGGCCTGCTCGACCAGAAAGCCCTGTCATCGATGAAGCCCGGTGCGGTCGTCGTCAACACCGCGCGCGGACCGATCATCGACGAGCCGGCCATGGTGGAAGCGCTGCGGTCCGGGCAGCTGGCCGCGGCCGGGTTGGATGTGTTTGCCGAGGAGCCGGTACCGCCGGGCAACCCTCTGCTGGAACTACCCAATGTGGTGCTGACGCCGCACGTCACCTGGTACACGGCCGACACCATGCGGCGGTATCTGACCATGGCGGTGGACAACTGCCGGCGCATTCGCGATGGCGAACCGTTGGCCCACGTAGTTAACGGAGTGCGATAGGCCGCCGGAGTGGCGCGCGTCACGCCGGGGTACCCTCGGCCCAACCGACCGGTTAATAGGGATATGCCCCGGATGGAGGAACTGCATGCCCATCGCGATCACATCTGAGCACAGCGACCTGGCCGATTCGGTCCGATCCCTGGTGGCACGGGTGGCGCCCTCGGAGGTGCTGCACGAGGCACTCGAGACTCCGGTCCCGAACCCTCCGCCGTACTGGAAGGCCGCGGCCGAGCAGGGGCTGCAGGGTGTCCACCTTTCGGAATCCGTTGGCGGGCAAGGCTTCGGCATCCTGGAGCTGGCCGTGACGCTGGCCGAGTTCGGCTACGGCGCGGTCCCCGGGCCCTTCGTCCCGTCGGCGATCGCCGGCGCACTGATCTCGGCCGCCAACCCCGAGGCCGAGATCCTCGGGGGCCTGGCCTCGGGCGAGACCATTGCCGCATACGCCATCGACTCCGGCCTGACCGCGACCCGCCACGGTGACGGACTGGTCATCCGCGGTGAGGCTCGAGCGGTGCCCGCGGCGGCGCAGGCATCGATCCTGGTGCTCCCGGTCGCGATCGAGTCCGGTGTCCAATGGGTGGTGCTGGACGCCGCCCAGCTCGAGATCGAGCCGGTGCGCAGCGTCGATCCATTGCGCCCGCTGGCCCATGTGCGGGCCAACGCGGTCGAGGTCGAAGCCGACCGGGTGCTGGCCGACCTGAGCCGCGCCCACGCCAGGGCACTGATCACCACACTGCTCTCGGCCGAGGCGATCGGTGTCGCGCGCTGGGCCACCGACACGGCCACCGCGTACGCGAAGATCCGCGAACAGTTCGGCAGGCCGATCGGCCAGTTCCAGGCGATCAAGCACAAGTGCGCCGGGATGATCGCTGACACCGAGCGGGCTACCGCCGCAGTCTGGGACGCCGCCCGGGCGTTGGACGACGCCCAGGAAGACCCCTCGGCGACAACCCATTTCGAGTTCGCTGCGGCTGTGGCCGCCACGCTGGCACCTGCTGCCGCGCAACACACCGCCCAGGACTGCATCCAGGTGCACGGCGGTATCGGATTCACCTGGGAACACGACACCAACGTGTACTACCGTCGCGCGCTCGTCCTGGCGGCCTGCTTCGGCCGGGCCTCGGACTACCCGCAGCTGGTGGTCGATACCGCGACCGCGACCGGCATGCGGCCGGTCGACATCGACCTCGACCCCGACACCGAGAAACTGCGCGACGAGATCCGCGCGGAAGTTGCTGGATTGAAAGCGATTCCGAGCGGCGCCGAACGCAACACCGCGATCGCCGAGGGCGGCTGGGTACAGCCCCACCTGCCCAAGCCGTGGGGCCGCGCGTCCGAGCCGATCGAGCAGATCATCATCGCCCAGGAATTCGGCAGCGGCCGCGTGCGGCGCCCGCAGATGGGCATCGCCTCCTGGATCATCCCGTCCATCGTGGCGTTCGGCACCGATGAGCAGCAGCAGCGGTTCCTGCCACCGACGTTCCGCGGCGAGATGATCTGGTGCCAGCTGTTTTCCGAGCCAGGTGCGGGTTCGGACCTGGCCAGCCTGACCACCAAGGCCACCAAGGTCGACGGTGGTTGGCGGATCACCGGGCAGAAGATCTGGACGACGGGCGCTCAGTACTCGGCGTGGGGCGCGCTCTTGGCGCGCACCGACTCCAGCGCGCCAAAGCACCAGGGCATCACGTACTTCCTGCTGGACATGAAGGCTCCGGGCGTCGAGGTGAAGCCGCTGCGCGAGCTGACCGGCAACGCGATGTTCAACACCGTGTTCATCGACGACGTGTTCGTGCCCGACGACATGGTGCTCGGCGAGGTCAACCGCGGCTGGGAAGTCAGCCGCAACACCCTGACCAACGAGCGGGTGTCGATCGGCAGCAGCGAGCCGCCGTTTTTGGCCAACCTCGAGCAGTTCGTGGCGTTCCTGGGTGCGGGCCAATTCGACCAGATCGACCAGAATCGTGCGGGCCAACTGATCGCGGAGGGGCACGCGGCCAGGGTGCTCAACCTACGTTCCACCCTGCTGACGCTGGCCGGCGGCGATGCCATGCCCGCCGCCGCGATCTCCAAACTGCTGTCGATGAAGACCGGCCAGGGCTACGCGGAGTTCGCAGTGGCCTCCTTCGGCACCGATGGCGCCGTCGCCGACCCCGAGCAGGAATTCGGCCGCTGGGCCGAGTATCTGCTGGCCAGCCGCGCCACCACGATCTACGGCGGTACCACCGAGGTCCAGCTCAACATCATCGCCGAACGCCTGCTGGGCCTGCCGCGCGATCCGTAGGCCCGAGGCGGCTCATGAGCGCGTTGCTTTGGCGACGAGTTCGCGTACGTCGCGCAGGTGGTCTTCCATGGCCCGACGCGCGGCGAGACGGTCGTGAGTCCGAACCGCATCGAAGATCTCCTGGTGACCACGTACCGACGCGCAGCGCCCGTGCCTCGTGGAATGCGAGTGCTTACGCACCTCACCGGTCCACTCGCTGGCCAAGGTCTGCAGTGCGGTCAGAAGTGGGTTCTGCGCGGCCTGCGCGAGCAACAGGTGAAACTCGACGTCGAGGCGAAGTGACTCAGCCTGCAGAAGGTTCTCGTGTGACTTGTCGAGTACGTCGCGAAGCTGCAGCAGGTTCGCCGACGTAGCCCGGTGTGCCGCGAGTTCTGCGATCGAGGGCTCGATGACAGAACGCAATTCGGCGGCATGCTCTTGCTCTGTGCCGCCGCCGGCTATCGCCAGTAGCTCGTCGACGCTCGCCGTCGGCGCCAACACGATGGTTCCGCGGCCCCGGACGCGCGAGACGAGACGCTTCGATTCGAGTTCGTGCATCGCCTCGCGAAGCGAGGACCGCGATACTGACATCGCCGCCGCGAGCTCACGTTCCGACGGGAGTCGCGTCCCGTGTGAGATCTCGCCGGTCGCGATGAGACGCTCGAAATGTGCTGCCAGCGCGACCGATACACTTTGCGGCCGCTGGATCAACGGCGGGATCGCCCCGCCTGCAGGTGCGTTCAACACGGTTTCTGCCTCCCTGTTCAGATCCCAACATAGGTCCGATGGTCGGGCCAAGCAGTCCAAAAAACGACGCTGGCCGTTTCCGTCGAGATAACTCTTTGTTACTCGTGTTACGAGACGCGTTCCCGGCGTGCTGCTCCTTTGGCGGCCACCTAATTTCAATGCCAGTTGGCCGGACCATCCGGCCATGACCGCCCCGCTCCCCTTCCGCGTCAGTGAATAGGACCTGCCATGAATCGCTCGCGTTGCACTGCACTTCTCGCCGTGGCCGTCGGTGTCGCACTCGCCGGTTGTTCCTCCTCGACCGAGGCGGCCACCACCGAAAAATCCAGTGAATACAGCGATCTGGCATCATCCGCGGCATGCACTGACCTGCGGGCCAAGAATCCGGATCTCAACGGCAAGACCCTCACCAATGCGATCAACCCCTACACGCCCGGGTATGAGACGGTGAATCCGGAAAACCCCAGCGAATACCACGGTTTCGATATCGACCTCGGGAATGCGCTCGGCGCCTGCCTGGGCTTCGACAACGACTACATCCCCGTCGGGTTCTCCGAACTCATCCCGACGGTCGCCAGTGGCCAGGCCGACTGGATCCTCTCCAACCTCTACGCGACGAAGGAGCGCGCTGCCGGCGGAGTCGACTTCATCAGCTACTCAAAGGTATTCGACGGCATACTGGTGGCCAAGGGCAACCCGAAGAAGATCACCGGGATCGACACCTCGCTGTGCGGTCTCACAGTCGGGCTCAACAAGGGATACGTCGAAGTGCCGCTCGTCGAGGCAATCGGACCCGACTGCGCGGCAGCCGGCCTCAAGGAGCCGGCCGTCAGCCTGTTCGACTCGAGCGCCGACTGCACGCAAGCGGTCCTCGCCGGCCGCGCCGACGCGTACATGAACGACGTCAACACGGTCAACGGATTCGTTGCGGCCCATCCGGACAAGCTCGACTCCGCCGAGACCGTCATGCTCGACTACACGATCGGTATCGGGGTGCCACAGGGCAAGCACGAGTTCCGCGATGCCATCCAGGCCGCCCTCACCGAAGTGCAGTCGAGCGGGCTGCAGGACAAGCTGGCCGCCAAATGGAAGCTGACGGAGAACGCGGTCGCCGAACCGACGATCCTCAGCGTCGGTTGATATCGCCACTCAACATCACAGCGACCCAACGCAAATGACAGAAGTGAGGTGAGCTCATGGACCAATTCCTGCACTACCTGACGCTGCCCTGGCTGCTCGACGGCATGTTGTTCACCCTCCAACTCACGCTGTACGGCTTTGGCGGCGGTATCGTGCTCGGCGCTCTCCTTGCCGCACTGCAACTTACAAGGTCTCGCGCGCTCACCGCGATCGGCCGTACCTACGTCGTCATCTATCGTGGCACGCCGCTGATCCTGCAGTTGGTGTTCGTCTTCACCGCGCTACCCCACATCGGAATCACCCTGCCGCCCTTGGTCGCCGGCTCGGTCGCCCTCGCGATGAACGAAGCGGTCTTCATCTCCGAGATCCTGCGCTCGGGAATCAAGGGTGTCGACCCGGGACAGTCACTCGCCGGTCGAGCTCTCGGCCTCGAACCCCGCAAGCTCATGCGGCGCGTGATCGCCCCTCAGGCATTCCGATCGATGATCCCCGCCCTGGGCAACGAGTTCATCTCCACCATGAAGAACAGTGCGCTGGCGTCGGTTATCGCTGTGCCCGAGCTCACCCTTCGCACCCAACAACTCGCCTCGGCCACCTTCGACTACTTCTCGATCTACTTCGCGACGGCCGTCATGTACCTCACGCTCACCGCCGTCCTCAGCGTCGTCCAGCTGATTCTCGAGGACACACTCAACCTCGACCGCGATCACAAGTCCCTGCTGTCACGGCTGGGGTTCCGGCGAAGGACGAGCACACCGACTCCGCCGACGAAGCCCGCGGTCGCGCCCTCGGCCGCTGCCAAGCGTCAGGACATCGGGGAGACCATTCTCGAAGTCCGCGACCTGCACAAGGCGTATGGCGAAAACCGCGTGCTCAACGGCATCAGCATGTCGGTGCGCCAGGGCGAAGTCATTGCGCTGCTGGGGCCGAGCGGATCCGGGAAGAGCACCCTGCTGCGCACGATCAACCACCTCGAGTCGGTCGACACCGGAACTGTTCGCGTCGCCGGGCAGGCCCTCGGCTACAGCGAGTCCGGTACCCCGCTTCCCGAAAGACAGATCGCGCGCGCCCGGATCGCCGCCGGAATCGGCATGGTCTTCCAGCACTTCAATCTGTTCAAACACATGACGGTGAAGGAGAACATCGCGGCGCCGCTGCGCTGGATCCAGCGCCTGCCTCCAGAGGAAGCTGCCGAGCGTGCTGACCTGCTGCTGTCGCAGGTAGGGCTGGCGGACAAAGCCGATGTTCTCCCGCACCGGCTGTCCGGCGGGCAGCAACAGCGGGTCGGGATCGCGCGCGCCCTCGCCGCCCGTCCCAGGGTCCTGCTGCTCGATGAACCGACAAGCGCGCTCGATCCCGAACTTGTCGCGGAGGTCCTCAGCGTCATCCGCGGGCTGGCCCACCACCACGGCCTCACGATGATCATCGCGACGCACCAGTTGCGGTTCGCTCTTGAGGTCGCCGACCGGGTCGTCTTCATGGCGGGCGGAGTAGTCGTAGAAGAGGGCACCGCCGAGCAGGTGATCACCCGGCCGCAGAACCCGGTCACCGCCCGATTCGTCAACGCGATGCAGCTGGCGGACGCATGAGCCACGCTTGCGGAGCGAATCAGCAACCGATATGTGAGACCCGAGCCTGCGAGGGAATCGCATGATCGCCAAACAGACCTTCAGTTTCACTGCCGTCGAAGGCATTCCGCCGCAGGTCGGTCCGTTCGCCCACGCAACACGGTGGGGAGACACCCTGTACGTGACCGGCCAGATGCCCACCGATCCCGGGACCGGCAGACTCATCGCCGGCGACGTGGCCGAGCAGGCGAATCAAGTCATGGCCAATCTTTCGGCAGTACTCGCCCAGTTCGACGCCACGCTCGACGACGCCCTGATGGTGCGCGTCTATCTCACCGACTTCGACGACTTCGACGTGTTCAACGTCGAATACGTCAAGTGGTTCGCCGGCCCGCTGCCCAGCCGTACCTGTGTCGGGGTCACCGGTCTTGCGGTGGGAGCGGCCGTCGAGATCGATCTCATCGTCGGACTTTCCCGGCCCCAGTCCAACCCCATCCCCGCACCCATGGAGGCATGATGATCTTCCCGACTCTTCATCCAGGCGAAGGCCACATCGGTGGCGAGCACTACCTGCAATCACACCCCGACGACGTGCTGTGGGGATGGCTTCCCAACGCGAGGACAAAGCCCGTGCTCTCGGTGGCTTCTGGCGAGACGGTGACGATCGACACCGTGAGCCATGAGGGGATCCTCGAAGACCAAGGGCGAGACCCTGTTTCGTACTTCGCGCAGTTCGGCATCCATAACGTCCTCAAGGACGTCATCGACATCGCGGCGAGTCCCCTCGCCCATGACGACACCTGTGGGCCGCACATCGTCACGGGGCCGATCCATGTCGGCGAGGCGCGCCCCGGCGACGTACTCAAGGTCGAGATTCTCGACCTCGCGATGCGTGTTCCCTACGGCTTCATCAGCAGCAGGCACGGTTACGGCGCACTCGCCGGCGAGTTCCCCGAGTTTCCCGACTCCGAGCCGGTGCGTGCGGTCGACCAGATCGTCTCGATGGGCACGATCAGTCATTTCAGCTGGGTCGAGAAGCATCAAGGGATGCCCTACGGCATGCTGTCGGCGGGCAGCTGCACCGGCCGCACCGTGCGATTCCCGATCGACCCGTTCCTCGGCATCATGGGCGTCGCCCGGGCAACCGAGGAACCGGTGCCATCGGTACCTCCCGGGGACCACGGCGGCAACATCGACATCAAACATGTTGTGGCGGGTTCGACCCTGTATCTGCCTGTGCAGGTCGACGGAGCCGGCTTTTTCACGGGCGACCCGCATTTCGCACAAGGAAACGGCGAAGTCGCGCTGACGGCGCTCGAAGCACCGCTGCGGGCCACCATGCGACTGTCCGTTCTGAAGTCCGACGACGCGCGGGCAGCGGTAGGCGCAATCGCAAATCCGGTGGTGGAAACCGCGACGCACTGGATCCCGACCGGCATGGACGCCGACCTCAACGAGGCCATGCGCATTGCGGTCCGAAATGCCGTCACGTTTCTCAACACTCGGCTGAACGTGCCGCGCGATGTCGCCTTCGCGTACCTCTCGGCGGCCGGCGATTTCGAGGTGAGCCAAGTGGTGGACGCGGTCAAGGGAGTGCACTGCATGATCCGGAAGGCCGACTGGGCCGCTTGGTCCTAGGCAGTTCCGCCGGCCGGCCCCGGAAACCGGCGACAAAGCGACCTGCCCGTTCGCCACCGCAGGCGTACCGTCGAAATAGGCGACCACCAGAAACGGTTGAAATTCGACGATGAGCACGTCACGACTTCGCATTCTGCGCCCAGTGCTGTTGGGTGCAGCGGCGCTGTCTGTCGTCCTCGCGCCGACCGCCGTGTCGTGGCAGATGTCCCCGGGGCCCGCCGAGATCCAGGCGGAACCATGTGTGAACGGCGTCATTCCGTGGAACCCGTATGTGGTGAACTGCAACCTGCAGCCAAGACCGCCGCGAGTCCGCGGGTCCGCTCCCGATGCCGGCGCCATCATCGCGTGCCGCGGCAGGCCGGGCTGTCTGGGCTGGTACGTCAACGGTCCGCCGTGACGATCTGAGCGCGCACCATGGGCAGCGACGAGGACGACGTAGAAAAGCGTTGGCACGATCCGGAGATGTTCCGATCGGCCGTGGGTTACGTGCTGGCCGTGGTCGCTGTCGCCGCAGTCGCCATGATCTTCTACGCCTTTGACCATTCCGTGCTCTCGGCAACGCTGGTTCCGACGATCATGTTCGTCGGAGGGGTCGGGGCATTCATCCGGACCTACCAGGTGTGGCGAGCCGAGGGCACCTGGCCCATCTGGCAGGGCGCAGGCTGGTTCCTGCTGGCATTGTCGTTGATGTGCCTGGCGGTGCCGGGCTCGGCACTACTCTCCTGACGCACCCTCGCTGAGTGCGGCTTCCACAACGCGACTCCGGTCGAGCGCCGTTTTCGCCAGGCGTAAGGACAACCGTGGCGACAGCCGCTCCAGGTACCAGAACGCCTTCCACCACGCAGGCACGATGATGATCGCGTCATTGCGCAACACGGCCCGCACCACCCGTTCGGCGAACACGTGAGGATCCATGGGCCGCAACGGTTCCCATACCTTCTTGATGAACTCTTCATCTCTGACGCCAGGGGCCTTGAGCCGCCCGAACTTGCCGCCGGTGAGGATCGGCGTGCGGATCACACCCGGGCAGAGCGCCGAAACCCGCACGTTGTGGCGGTCGGCTTCGACTCGCAGGGTCCGCGAGATGGCAACGACTGCATGTTTGGTGGCGGAGTAGCTCGCCTGCCCAGCGCCGGTCATCAGGCCTGCCATCGACGCCGTGTTCACGATATGCCCGCTGTGCTGCCTGATCATGATCGGATAGACCGCCTGGATGCCGTGCACCACACCGCGCAGGTTCACATCGAAGACGTCGTTCCAGTCATCGAGCGTGTACGAGTCGACTTCGCCCCCGACCCCGATGCCCGCATTGTTGAACAGATAGTCGATGCGGCCCGACTGCTCGACAATCCTGGCGGCCGCGCGTTCGAACGACGTGTAGTCGCGCACGTCGAGCTCGATCGCGTGTGCTGTTCCACCCCCCGCATTGAGGCGGCCGGCGAGCTCCTGCGCAGCGTCGGTCTGCCGGTCGGCGATCCAGACCTCAGCGCCTTCGCCGGCCAGCCTGGCCGCCAGCGCCGCACCGATACCTGACGCACCACCGGTGATGACAGCGATCTTTCCCGACGCACTCCGCCCCATGACCGCAGAATACGTTCGATCTCGGGGCCCCGCCGGTGGTTGCCCGACTGGGGATTACGGCAAAATCGAGTCGACGTAACCGCCGTCGACCCGCAACGCCCCGCCGGTGGTGGCCGAGGCGAGCGGAGAGGCCAAGTAAGCCACCATGTTTGCGATCTCTTCGGGCTCGATCAGGCGCTGGATCAATGACTGCGGCCGGTGCTTGATCATGAATTCGCGCTGCGCCTCGTCCCACGGCAAGGACTTGTCGACGAGTTGGTAGACGAAGTCCTCCACGCCGGCCGTGTGCGTCGGCCCGGCGATCACCGAGTTCACGGTCACGCCGGTACCCGCGGCTTCCTTGGCGAAACCGCGCGATACCGCGAGCAGTGCCGTCTTCGAGACGCCGTAGTGGATCATCTCCGCCGGCGTGACAATGGCGGAGTCACTGGCGATCTGGATCGCCCGGCCCCAGCCTCGCTCGGTCATCCCGGGCAGGTAGCTGCGGATAAGCCGCACCGAGGCAAGGACATTCACGTCGAAGTAGGTGCGCCACTGCGCGTCGGTGATCTCCAACGGCGGCACCGCCCCGAAGATACCCAGGTTGTTCACCAGGATGTCGACCTCGGGCAGCTGACGCAGCAGGTCGGCTGTTCCCTCCTCGGTGGAGACGTCGGCGGCAACACCTATTACGTCGAACTCGCCCAACTTCGAGACAGCTTCATCGACGCGGGCCGACGTGCGGCCGTTGACGGCGACCCGGGCACCGCTGCGGGCCAGTTGATCGGCGATGGCCAGCCCGATGCCTTGTGTCGAGCCCGTGACGAGCGCGGTCTTTCCGCTGAGGTCGATGTTCACAAGGTTGTACTACCACCGTTCGGAGCGAACTATTCCAGGTTGCGGAGCTCGCGCTTGAGAATCTTGCCGGTTGGGTTGCGCGGCAACTCGTCGAGGAACACCACCTCACGCGGCACCTTGTACCGCGCCAGATGCTCCTTGACGTAGGTCTTGATCGTGTCCTCGTCGATGCTGGCGCCCTCGGCCTTCACCACGTAGGCCTTGAGCCGGGCACCCCACTCCTTGTCCTCTACACCGAGCGCGGTGGCCTCGATGACGTCGGGGTGCCCGCTGATCAGATCCTCGACCTCGGCCGGGAAGACGTTCTCCCCGCCGGAGACGATCATCTCGTCGTCTCGCCCGCTGACGTAGAGCAGGCCGTGCTCGTCGAAATATCCGACATCGCCCGACGACAGCATGCCGTCGATGATCTCCTTACCCCCACCGCCGGTATATCCCTTGAACGGGAAGGTGTTTCGCACGAAGATGCGGCCCACCTGGCCGGCCGGGAGCTCCTTGCCATTGTCGTCGATGATCTTGACGGTGATGCCCTTGACCACCGGCCCGACCGTCGACGGATTGATCGACAGATCCTTGGGACGCGCGATGCTCGCGAAGGCGATCTCGGTCGATCCGTAGAGGTTGTAGATGACCGGCCCGAGTTCTTTGAGTGCGCGGGACGCCAGTTCAGCGCCAAGCTGGGATCCGGAGACGAACACGATCCGCAACGACGACAGATTGGGTTTGGGCTTCATCTGCTCGAGATGGTCGAGCATCCGCGACAGCATCACCGGCACCACCACCATCCCGGTGACCCCGTGTTTCTCGACGTCTTCGAACACGGTGGCCGGCTTGAACCGGCGACGGAGCACCAGGGTCGAGCCCAGCATCATCGCGACGGTGGCGTGCAGAAACCCGAGCGCGTGGAACATGGGCGCGGGCAGTGCGGTCACCTCACCGCCTTTGAACGGGACGTGCGACAGCACTCCCCCGATCGGCGCGAGCGACGGTGGGGCGGCACGGTTGGCACCCTTGGGAGTTCCGGTGGTGCCGCTGGTCAGGATGATGATCGCGGGATGTTTGGTGGCCTTGGGTGCGGGCTTGCCATTGCTGCGCGCGATGACGTCGGCCAGGGTCTCGTCGGTGCTGCCCGACAATCCAGTACTGTCCGGGTTGACCCCCAGGGCCCGGAGCTTGCCCAGTTCGGGTTCGGCGTGGGCGACCGCGGCGGTGTACTCGTCGTCGTAGATGATCACTTTCGCGCCTTCGCGCTCGGAAACCTCCTTGATCTGCGGTCCCGAGAACTCGGAGTTGAGCATGATGATCCGGGCTCCGACGCGCGCCGCACCGTATTGGGAGATCAGGAACCACCGGTGGTTGCGGGCCAGGATGGCCACTCCATCGCCGCCCCGCACGCCCATCGTGAGCAATTCGTTGGCCACTGCGTGCGCCGCAGCGTCGAGCTCACCGAACGTCAACTCACCTTCGTCGTCGATGACGGCGACACGGTTGGGATGCCGGCGCGCGTTGAGTGCCGGGATCATCCCGATCTCACCCCAGGTCCGGATGTCGTTCAGCATGGCCGCGATATGTTGTGGTGACTCCAGCCGCAGCGCGCCCGCCTCGAACATCTTGCGCGCGTAGTGCAATTCGGCCGCGCCTCGCTCCGCGTACTGCTTGGCCTTCGCGGTCAGGTTCGCCGGCAGATCAGACAGACTTGGCATGTCGCAACAATAAGTGACATCTATCGCACTGCGGGCGGTAACTACCATGTGGTCATGGCCGGTGCAATGTCGCTGGAGATCGATGGCCTCGAAGTGGCCGTCAGCAACCCCGACAAGGTGGTTTTCCCTGACGCGCACGTCACCAAGCTGGACCTGATCAACTACTACCGATCAGTGGCCGACGGTGCGCTGCGCGGGGTTTACGAACGCCCGATGATCCTCAAGCGGTTCGTCAAAGGCATCGCCACCGAAGCCATCTTCCAGAAGCGGGCGCCGGAGAAGCGGCCGGATTATGTCGACGTCGCCGAGCTCAAGTACCGGTCGGGCACGTCGGCCAAGGAAGCGGTCCTGCGCGATGTCGCGGGCCTGGCGTGGGCGGTGAACCTGGGATGCGTCGATTTCAACCCGCATCCGGTGCGGGCCGAGGATCTCGACCATCCCGATGAGCTCCGCGTCGACCTGGATCCGATGCCCGGGGTCGGCTGGTCGCAGATCGTCGATGTCGCCCACGTCGCCCGCGAGGTCCTGGAAGAGCACGGCCTGACCGCGTGGCCCAAGACGTCGGGCTCGCGTGGCTTCCACATCTATGCGCGCATCCAGCCGAAGTGGCCGTTCACCAAGGTGCGGCTGGCGGCCGAGACGGTGGCTCGGGCGGTAGAGCTCAGGGCACCGGACATTGCGACCGCGCGCTGGTGGAAAGAAGAACGGGGGACCCGGGTCTTCGTCGACTTCAACCAGAACGCCAAGGACCGCACGGTGGCCTCGGCCTATTCCGTGCGGGCCACCCCCGATGCCCGGGTGTCGACCCCGCTGCGCTGGGACGAGGTCGACGATTGCCGGCCCGAGGCATTCACGATCGCCACGGTGCCCGATCGGTTCGCCGAGATCGGCGACCCGTGGGAGGGCATGGATCTCGCGGTCGGCGAATTGGACGCGCTGCTCGGGCTCGCCAAAGAACTCGGCCCGGCCGAGAAGGCGCCCAAGGGCGCTTCCCACGACGGGCGCAGACAGTCGAGCATGCCGCTGATCGAGATCGCCCGCGCCAAGACCAAGGACGAGGCCATGGCGGCGCTGGATGTGTGGCGTGAGCGGTACCCCGCGGTGGCTGCGCGACTGGAGCCCGTCGACATCCTGCTCGACGGCATGCGCGGCCCGAGTTCGATCTGGTACCGGGTGCGGATCAACCTGCTGCACGTGCCGGAGGCCGACCGCCCGCCGCAGGAAGAGCTGATCGCCGATTACAGCCCGTGGGAGCACTATCGCGGCGCACAGTGGCAGCGCGGCGGAAACACTTAGGAGTGCGTATGCGAATCGCCCTGTTCGCGACCTGCCTGGCGGATGCGATGTTCCCACCCGCGGCGATTGCCACGGTTCAGCTGCTCGAGCGCCTCGGCCACCAGGTGGAGTTTCCCAAAGGCCAAACCTGTTGCGGCCAAATGCATGTCAATACCGGCTATCTCAAAGAAGCCACGGCGCTGGTCCGCAACCACGTCAAGGCCTTCGAATCCGCGAACTGCGACGCGGTGGTGGCGCCCTCGGGCTCGTGCGTCGGTTCGGCCCGCCACCAACACGCGATGGTGGCCCGCCGGGCCGGCGACGAGGACCTGGCCACGCGCGCCGAGAGACTGGCCGAAAAGACCTATGAGTTGTCTGAATTCCTGGTCGACGTCCTCGGTGTCGACGACGTCGGTGCCTACTATCCGCACCGCGTCACCTATCACCCGACCTGCCACTCACTGCGCATGCTCTGGGTGGGCGACAAGCCGCTGCGGCTGCTGCGCAACGTGCGAGGCCTGACACTGGTGGAGCTGCCGGATGCCGAATCCTGTTGCGGATTCGGCGGAACCTTCGCGATCAAGAACTCCGATACGTCCACCGCGATGCTGGCCGACAAGATGGCCCACATCGCAGCGACCGGGGCCGAGGTCTGCAGTGCCGGGGACTCGTCGTGCCTGATGCACATCGGCGGCGGGCTGAGCCGGCTGCGTTCCGGCGTGCGCACCGTGCACCTGGCCGAGATCCTGGCGGCCACATGACCACATTCCTGGGCACCCCCGGCGTCGGCAACCTGAGGGGCGACGAAGCCTTCCCGAAAGCTGCCCGCACCGCGCTGGCCGATTCCCAACTGCGTCGCAACATCGGCCACGCCACCCACACCATCCGGACCAAACGGCTGGCCGCCGTGGCCGAATGCGACGACTGGGAGCAGTTGCGTGCCGCGGGCAGTGCCCTCAAACAGGACGTCATGGCGCGCCTTCCCGAGTTGCTCGAGCAGTTCGAGGACAACGTCAGCCGGCGAGGCGGCGTGGTGCACTGGGCCCGCGACGGCGATGAGGCCAATCGCATTGTCGCCGAGCTCATCCGCGCCACCGGCTCCGACGAAGTGGTCAAGGTCAAGTCGATGGCCACCCAGGAAATCGGTCTCAACGAATATCTGGAAGCCCAGGGTATCGCCGCGTTCGAAACCGACCTGGCCGAGCTCATCGTGCAACTCGGCCACGACAAACCGAGCCACATCCTGGTGCCGGCCATCCACCGCAACCGGGCCGAGATCCGCGAGATCTTCAACCGGGAGATGCCCGACGCGGGCGAGCTCACCGACGACCCCCGGGTACTGGCCATGGCGGCCAGGGCCCATCTGCGGCGCAAATTCCTCACCGCGAAGGTCGCGATCAGCGGGGCGAACTTCGGTGTCGCCGAGACGGGCACGCTGGCCGTGGTGGAATCCGAAGGCAACGGCCGGATGTGCCTGACGTTGCCGCAGACGCTGATCACGGTGATGGGTATCGAGAAGATCGTCCCGTCGTTCACCGATCTCGAAGTCTTCATGCAGTTGCTGCCGCGGTCGTCGACGGCAGAACGGATGAATCCGTACACCTCGATGTGGACCGGTGTGCACCCCGGCGACGGGCCCCAGGAATTCCACCTGATCCTCCTCGACAACGGCCGCACCCGGGTGCTGGCCGATGAGGTGGGTCGCGCCGCGTTGCACTGCATTCGCTGCAGCGCCTGCCTGAACGTCTGTCCGGTCTATGAACGCACGGGCGGGCATGCCTACGGTTCGGTCTACCCGGGCCCGATCGGGGCGATCCTGAGCCCTCAGCTCACCGGCACCACCGGTCACGACGATCCCAACGCCAGCCTGCCGTTCGCCTCCTCGCTGTGCGGAGCGTGCTTCGAGGCCTGCCCGGTGCGCATCGACATCCCGTTGATCCTGGTGCACCTGCGCGCGCAGCAGGTGGACAAAGAAAGAGGGGCCCTTCCGTCCGGACAGGATCTGGCGATGAAGGCCGCGGGCTGGGCGATGTCCGGCGCGGGCCGGTTCGCGCTGGCTGAAAAGGCTCTGGGTGCCGGGCGGCTGATCGCCGGGCGCGATCACCGCATCTCCGCGCTGCCCTGGCCCGCGTCCAAGTGGACGGCCAGCCGCGACATTCCCGAGCCGCCCGCCGAGACGTTCCGGCAGTGGTGGAGCCGCACCCACGAGGGCGGCCGAGGGTGACCGGCCCGACCCCCGACGCGGCTCGGGCCACGGTTCTCGGCCGGATCCGCGGCGCCCTGGCCTCCGCACCCCCGCCCGCGGTCGCGGTGCCCAGGGACTACCACCGTGAGCCGCTGACCGGCGCCGGCGACGTCGAGCGGTTCGCCGAGACAGTCGCCGAGTACCGGGCGCGGGTCCATCGCATCGGGGTTGACGAGATCGCGTCGACCGTCCTCGGTCTGGTCGGGCCGGAGGCCACCGTCGTCATCCCGGCCGATCTGCCGCCCGAGTGGGCGACCGGGCTGACAACGGTCACCGACATGCCGGCGCTGCGTGTCGAGCAACTCGACAGAGCCGATGCGGTGCTGACCGGGTGTGCGCTGGGGATCGCCGCGACGGGCACGATCGTGCTGGATGCGGGGCCCGGACAGGGGCGGCGTGCGCTGACCCTGGTGCCCGACCATCACATCTGCGTGGTCCGGGTCGATCAGATCCTCGATACCGTGCCGCAGGCATTTGCCGAGCTGACGCCGACGCGGCCACTGACGTTCATCTCCGGCCCCAGCGCCACCAGCGACATCGAACTACAGCGGGTAGAAGGAGTCCACGGGCCCCGAACGCTCGACGTGCTGGTCGTGTGAACCTTACTGACGAGTAAGCCTCGGAGGGTTCTTAGCAAAGTATTAACGCTGGCTCCCAGCAGCCTTATTTTGCCCGCATAGCGTCATGGACAGGTTGACGCGACGGAGCTCAGCCCGAGCTCAAGAAAGACGGCGGGAGGCTGATCATGACTTTCACGAACAACACCCCGGCAATGGATCGACACTTTCGGTACGGGAACTCGGCAGTCATCTGCGAGGGCGCATCGATGCGCGCGCAGTGCCGCCAACTGGCGACAGTGGTGACCATCAAGGGAGACGTCGACAGCAACAACATCGATCAGATCGCGTCATATGTGAATCGGTTCATCCTTGCGGAGAAGCCGTTGGCGCTCGATCTGAGTGGCGTGAACAGCTTTGCACCGCACGCGATCTCGCTTTTCTACGATATCGATGAACGGTGCGGTGCACTGGGCGTGGACTGGGCGGTAGTCGCCAGCCAGCCGGTCACCGCTGAGATCCGCCGCCAGGAGGTGGGCGTCCCGCTCAGCTCGTCGGTGCCAGAAGCCCTGCATCACTTCGCCGAAGGCAACACGGCACGCCGCCGGTTGCTGCCCCTGCTTACCAAGAGCGCCTGAGAGAAAGGCCAACGCAATGTTGATCGATGTCCGCTGGTTGTCCCGCCTGCTTCGCCATCGTCACCGGGTGGTGCACATCTAAGCCCAACGCACACAAGACATCTTTCGAAGCGGCTGCCGGACCTGGTCCGGCAGCCGCTTCGTTCTGTCAGGGTCTATGTGATGTCGAGCGGTCCGGCCGGGCGTGGCCGAGAAGTTGTTCTCGAATCGAATCTTGGTGCGCTGCACGGTGAACGGGTTGCACTCGCAGTAAGAGTAGCTCTCATCCCGGGGATCGATTCTCACCGACTCGGCTGCGCCGGGCAAAGTGTCCTCACCCGCTCCTGCAAATGCTGACACGTCACGGCGAGCCACGTCCTTGCCGAGCGAACGATTCGTCGCACACACCCTGTTTCACCTGCTAAAGTTCGGCCCGCCGGGCGATGCAATCGGCACCTGCCCGCCTCGGGAAGGAGTCCCGCTGTGTCCCGCACTCTGACCACCGCGCGCTACGGAATGGTGCCGGCTTTCGCCGCCGGTGCCGTCGGGGTTGTCGTGGGTCTGTTCAGCCCCGTGACAGCGGCCGCCGAGCCGCCACCGCGCCCACCCGATTGCACGGCCGCCGATCTCGCCGGCATCGCCTCCGGGGTCGCCGCCGCAACTTCCACCTATTTGTGGGCCCATCCGGACGTGAACGATTTCTACACAAATCTGCACGGCCGCCCACAGGAAGAAGTGCCGGACGCCACCCGAACCTTCTTCGACGGCAACCCCCAGGCACACGCTGACCTGGTCGGGATCCGTCAACCGCTGACCGACTTCCGCGCCCGTTGCGGGATCAAGCCACCCGATCAGCCCTTAGGACAATGATGAAGAACCCAACGCCTCGATCATCATGGCTCCGCGCGGCCACGGTCGCACTCGCCTTCACCGCGCTGCCCGGCGCCATCGTCCTGGCCGCCCCGGCCGGGACGGCCAGCGCCGACGTGTGCGCCAGCGCCGGACGCCGGATCTCGGTCGGCGGGTGCGTCAACGTCGCCGACGCCGTCGCGCCATACGTTCCGCCGCCGGCCTACTACGCCCCGCTTCCGGAGGACGTGCCACCGCCGCCGCCCCCACCGGGTTCGAACGTCAGCGGCTGCATCGGCTACAACGGCCGGTGGGTCCACGCCGGCGGTTGCAACTAACTCAGGCGATCGCGCCGGCGTGCACCGATTTCGCCGACATGCACCGTTTTCCACCCAGGGGTTGTGACCGCGGTCGGTGAACAGCCCTGGCGTGGAAACCGGCGTCCGGGCAGAGCGGGCCCCGGACTCAGCGAGTCAGGCGATCGCGCCGGAGTCCTTGAGTTCTTCGATCCGGTCCCAATCGATACCGAGCTCCATCAGCACGAGCTCGGTGTGCTCGGAGGCCTGAGGTGCCCGGGTGGTCTCCAGCGGTTCGTGGTTGAACTGCACCGGCCCCCGCACCACCTTGAACGGCTTGCCGCCGTCGGTGGCCTCGACCTCGACGATCATGTCATTGGCGACGGCCTGGTCATCACTGGCGAGGTCGGTCAGGCTCTGGAACGGCGCCCACTGACCCTTCATGGTCTTGAGGTGTTGGCGCCAGTATTCGAACGGCTTACTTCCGATCGCCTGGGCGATGAGTTTGACACCTTCCGAGGCGTTCTCGATCAGCGGCAGCACGTCGGAGAAGCGCGGGTCATCGGCGAGCTCGGGCAGACCGAGGTGTTCGAAGGCGTCGCGGATGTAGCCGGTCGGGCTGACGATGCACAGGTTGATGGTCCCGCCGTCGGACGTCCGGTAGTTGGCCATGAACGGATTCACCGAGGTGGCGTCGTCCGGCATCAACGAGCGCATGGTCTCCCCGGTCTCCATGCCCTGGGTGACGCTGGCGCCGGCCGCCCACCACGCCGTGCTCAGCAGCGACACGTCGATCTCGGCGGTTTCCCCGGTCCGCTCACGGTGGAACAGGGCCGCGGAAATGCCTCCGGCGATGTTCATCCCGCCGATCGAATCGCCGAAGGCCGGGATACCCTGGGACAGAGCACCATTGATCGCTTCTGGGGTGAGGGCGTGCCCGACGCCGCTGCGGGTCCAGAAGGCGGTGCCGTCGAAGCCACCGGTATCACGCTCGGAACCTTTGTCGCCGTATGCGCTTCCGCGGGCATAGATGATGTCGGGGTTCACCGCACGGATGTGCTCGACATCGAACTTGTTCTTCTGCCGTTGGGCGGGAAGGTAATTGGTCAGGAAGACATCGGCCGTCTTGGCGATCTCGTACAGCACCTCCTGCCCGCCGGGGGTCGAGACGTCGATACCGACGCTTCGCTTGCCACGGTTGGGGTGCTCGATGAGCGGATGCCGGTTCGGGTCGAGTTGGTGCCCACCCATGTTGATGAAGCCGCGCTGCGTGTCGCCGCGCACGGGATGTTCCACCTTGATGACGTCGGCACCCCAATCGGCGAGGATGGCGCCCGCCGCCGGGACGAACGTGAACTGAGCGACCTCAAGTACTCGCACGCCCTGCATGACCTTGATCAACGCGGCTCCTAACCGTTGCACTTACGGTAAGTGTAGCGAGAGACCGCCGCCCGGATCGGGGCCCCGCCGAAACGGCATTCCGGCTGAAGAAGTTCGAGAGCAGCCCTGCCGGAATGCCGTTTCGGCGAAATTTGGCGCGGGTATGCCACCGGCGGACGGATGTATGGAGGCCGGCGATGACCGCTACCGGAGAAGTCAACGAACGACAGGCCAGGCAGGTCGCCGAGCAGGCGCGTGAAGCCCAGTGGCGCCAACCCAGTTTCGGCAAAGAGCTCTTCCTCGGGAGATTGCGGCTGGATCTGGTCCACCCACATCCACGCGGTCCGGCCGAGACGACGCAGCGGGGTGAGGCATTCCTGGCCAAGCTGCGGCAGTTCTGCGAGACGCAGATCGACGCCGCGGTCATCGAACGCGACGCGCAGATCCCCGACAAGGTGATCCGTGGGTTGAAGGAACTCGGCGCGTTCGGCATGAAAATCTCGACCGAGTACGACGGGCTCGGCTTGTCCCAGGTCTATTACAACAAGGCACTCGCCCTGGTCGGCTCGGTCCATCCCGCGCTGGGGGCGCTGCTTTCGGCACACCAGTCGATCGGAGTCCCGCAGCCGGTGTCGATGTTCGGGACGGCCGAGCAGAAGCAGACCTGGCTGCCTCGGTGCGCGCGGGAAATCAGCGCATTCCTGCTCACCGAACCCGATGTCGGCAGCGACCCGGCCAGACTGCACGCCACCGCCACCCCCGACGGTGACGACTACCTGCTCAACGGGGTCAAGCTGTGGACCACCAATGGCGTCATCGCCGACCTGCTCGTGGTGATGGCCCAGGTGCCGGCAAGCGAGGGGCACAAGGGTGGCATCACCGCGTTCGTCGTCGAAGCGGATACGCCCGGCATCGTCGTCACCAATCGCAACGCATTCATGGGACTGCGCGGCATCGAGAACGGCCTGACCAAGCTGACCGACGTACGGGTGCCGGCCGCCAACCGCATCGGTCGCGAAGGTGAAGGCCTCAAGATCGCGCTGACCACCCTCAACGTGGGACGGCTCTCGCTGCCGGCGGTGTGTACCGGGACGGCGAAGTGGTGTCTGAAGATCGCCAGGGAATGGTCGAAGGAACGCGTGCAGTGGGGTCGGCCGGTCGGTGAGCACGACGCGGTGGCCGGCAAGGTGGCGTTCATCGCCGCGACGGCCTACGGAATCGAGTCGATGGTCGAGCTCGCCAGTGAGCTCGCCGACGCCGGGCGGACCGATATCCGGATCGAGGCTGCCCTGGCCAAGTTGTACGGGTCGGAGATGACGTGGTTGATCGCCGACGAGCTGGTGCAGATTCGTGGCGGGCGTGGCTTCGAGACGGCCGAATCGCTGGCAGCCCGCGGTGAGCGTGGCGTGCCGGTCGAGCAGATCCTGCGCGACATGCGGATCAACCGCATCTTCGAAGGTTCCACCGAGATCATGCATCTGATGCTGGCCCGCGAGGCCGTCGACGCCCACCTCTCGGTGGCCGGCGACATCATCGACCCCGACGCCGACCTCAAGCACAAGGCGAAAGCGGCGGCACAGGCCGGTAAATTCTATGCCCGCTGGCTACCCACCCTGGTCACCGGGAAAGGCCAACTACCAACCTCATTCACCGAATTCGGAGCGCTCGGCGAACACCTGCGCTATGTCGAGCGGGCCAGCCGCAAGCTCGCCCGCAGCACCTTCTATGCGATGTCCCGATGGCAGGGCAAGCTGGAGCACAAGCAGCGCTTCCTTGGCCGGATCGTCGACATCGGCGCGGAATTGTTCGCGATGACCGCGGCCTGCGTCCGGGCCAGCAGCGACGCACCGGACTCCGCGGTCGAGCTCGCCGACGCGTTCTGCCGCCAATCCCGGGTGCGGGCCGAGCGGCTGTTCACCGAACTCTGGGACAACAGCGACGATTCTGACCGGACGCTGGCGCATGACGTGCTGGGCAGCCGGTACACCTGGCTGGAGGACGGGATCATCGACCCGTCGATCGAAGGGCCGTGGATCGCCCAGGAGGGCGGCGACGTGACGGAGGACGTGCACCGTGTCATCGGTTGAAGAAAGTACTTGCGCACGTGAACAAGTCACCCACGAATGCTTCCTGAGAACCGGGCACGCTCGTAGAATCAACGAGTTATGACGACCCCGTCGAACGCGCACGGCGGATGGGCACAGTGGCCCCATTCGGTGCCTGCGCTCGACCACCGTCTCACCCGCAGACAGGCGCGTCAGCTGAGCCGCCGGTTCGCCGGGGTGGGCGTGGGCATCGCCGCGGCCCGCCTTCGCGAAATCTCCTCCGGTGCCCCTGCCGCCGAGACTGAACTGGAACATGTCGAGTTCGCCTTCGTAGCAGACGAACTCATGAAGGACGAGCGGATCGCGAAGTTGGCACGCGGCAAGCAGCGCTGTGTGTCGTGGTTCGTGGTCCTCGTCATGGGGCTGATCATGTTCAGTTCACTGTTGTGCATGGTCGTGCTGATGTTGAGCCTGATGCAGCATTCGGCACCGTTCTGAGTCGGCCGCTCAGTCAAAGGCGACGCTGAAGTACTGCGTCTCCTGAAACTCCTCAAGCCCGACACGCGCGCCTTCGCGACCGAGACCGCTCTGCTTCATCCCGCCGAACGGGGTCGACGGGTCGGACACGACGCCCCGGTTGATGCCGACCATGCCGGCGTCGAAGGATTCGGCAAGCCGTACCGCATCCTGCAGCCGTCCGGCGTAAACGTATGCGGCCAAACCATATTCGGTGTCGTTGGCCCAACGCAGAAGATCCGCCTCGTCTTCCCACACCACTACCGGGGCAACAGGTCCGAAGATCTCGTCGGCGAGGATCGCGGCGTCCGGGGCAACTCCCGTCAACAGCGTGGGGGCGACGAACCAGCCCTCGGAGGGCGCCTGGGCCTGCGCGGTGATCATGGCGCCGCCGGCCACCGCGGCATCGATTGCGGCCGCCACCCGCTGGGCAGCGCGCTCGCTGACCAGGGGGCCGATCTGCGATGCCGGATCCGACGCGGGGCCCACCCGCAGCGCCGCCACCTCAGCACCGAAGCCGGCGATGAATTCGTCCGCCACCGACGCGTGCACGTAGAACCGGTTGGCCGCGGTGCAGGCCTGACCGCCGCCGCGGAACTTGGCCACCATCGCGCCCGCGACGGCCGCTTCGACGTCGGCGTCGGCAGTCACGACGAACGGGGCGTTGCCGCCGAGTTCCATGCTCGCGTTGACGATCCGGTCGGCGGCCTGCTTGAGCAGTACCCGCCCGACGCCGGTCGAACCGGTGAAGGACACCTTGCGGACCCGCGCGTCGCCCAGCCAGGCCTCGACCACGGAGGCCGCATCGGTGGTGGGAACCATGTTGACCACGCCGTCGGGAACACCTGCGGCTGACAGGATTCCGGCGATCGCCAGTGCGGTCAGGGGTGTCTCGGCCGCCGGTTTGAGGACCACGGTGCAGCCCGCGGCCAATGCCGGGGCGATCTTGCGGGTTGCCATCGCGGCCGGGAAATTCCACGGTGTCACCAGTGCGGCGACCCCCACCGGCTTGTGGGTCACCAGCGTGCGGGTGCCGCCGGCGGGGCTGATGCCGTAGGCGCCGTCGGTCCGCACCGCCTCCTCGGAGAACCAGCGGAAGAACTCGGCCGCATAGCCCACCTCGGCACGGGCGTCGGCCTGCGATTTCCCGTTCTCCGCGCAGATCAGCGCGGCCAGCCGCTCGGTGTCAGCGACCATCAGGTCGAACACCCGGCGCAGGATGTCGCTGCGTTGCCGCGGGCTGGTCCGGGCCCAGTCACCGAAGGCCCGGTGCGCGGCGTCGACTGCGGAGCGGGCATCGGAAACGGTGCCGTCGGACACTTCGGCGATGGTCAGACCCGTGGCCGGGTCGTGTACGTCGAACGTGGTGGCGGCCCCGCGGGCCTGCCCGTCGATGACAATGCCGTGCTTGGCGTCGAGTTCAGCGATCGCGTTGTGCGTATTCACAACAAAGGTCCCCGGACTCAGCGGGTCTCGGCGAAGATGGCGGCCAGGATGTCCAGGCCCTCCTCCAGCAGGTGGTCGGGCATCGACAGCGGCGGCAGGAACCGCAGCACGTTGCCGTAGGTGCCGCAGGTCAGCACCACCAAGCCCTGGGCGTGTGCGGCGGCAGAGACCTGCTTGGCCAGGTCGGCGTCGGGTTCGGTGGTGCCGGCCTTGACGAGTTCGACGGCGATCATGGCGCCGCGGCCACGGACCTCGCCGATCCGGGAATCCTCGGCGGCGATCGCGTCGAGGCGGCCGATCATGGTCTTCTCGATCTCCACGGCGCGGGCCAGCAGTCCGTCCCGCTCGATGGTGTCGATGACGGCGAGGGCAGCGGCGCACGCGATCGGGTTGCCGCCGTAGGTACCGCCGAGGCCGCCGGCATGCGGCGCGTCCATGATCTCGGCACGCCCGGTGACCGCCGACAGTGGCAGGCCGCCCGCGATGCCCTTGGCGGTGACGATCAGATCCGGCACGACATCGTCGTGCTCGACGGCGAACATCGCACCGGTGCGAGCGAAGCCCGACTGCACCTCGTCGGCGACGAACACCGCGCCGTTGTCGGTGCACCAGTTCTGCAGTGCGCGCAGGAATCCCGGTGCGGGAACGATGAATCCGCCTTCGCCCTGAATGGGTTCGATCACGACGGCGGCGACGTTGTCGGCGCCGACCTGCTTGTCGATGAGGTCCAGGGCGCGGGCGGCCGCAGCAGCGCCGTCGTTCTCGCCGTCACGGAACGGGAAGGAGGTGGGCACCCGGTACACCTCACCGGCGAACGGCCCGAAGCCGTTCTTGTACGGCTGGTTCTTGGCGGTCATGGCCATGGTGAGGTTGGTGCGGCCGTGGTAGGCGTGGTCGAACACCACAACTGCCTGCCTGCGGGTATAGGCGCGCGCGATCTTCACGGCGTTCTCGACGGCTTCGGCGCCGGAGTTGAACAGCACACTGCGCTTGTCGTGGTCGCCGGGAGTGAGCCGGTTGAGCTCCTCGGCCACCCGCACATAGCCCTCGTACGGCGTCACCATGAAGCACGTGTGGGTGAACGCGGCGACCTGTTGGGTGACAGCGTCCACCACGGCGGGTGCGCTGTTGCCCACGGTGGTGACGGCGATGCCGGAGCCGAAATCGATGAGCTGGTTACCGTCGGCGTCGACGAGGATTCCGCCGCCTGCGGCCACCACATAGACGGGCAATGTGGTCCCCACACCACCGGCCACCGCGGCGGTCTTGCGCGCCTGCATCTCCTGGGAGACCGGGCCCGGAATGGTGGTGACGAGCCGGCGTTCCTGGGTGACGGCCGCACCCGCGATCTCAGCGATGGTCACGTGTTCCTCCTGCAGCTGGCGGTATTCGTTCCTCACGCTAGGCAACCGTCGGCGCCGCCAGCAGGTCAGAAGTGCACATATGTCTCGTCTGTACTTGTGCAACACTGTCGGTGTGGTCCTGGTCGGCGATCTGCTGGAAGCACGCGCACTCGGGCTGCGTGCCGTCCAGGTCTGTCGCCCCGAGGCAGCGGTCCGCTGGGTGGCCACGAGTGAGCTCGCCGACCCGGGGCCATTCCTGGAAGGCGGCGAGATCCTGCTGACCACCGGCCTCGAAACCAGCACCTGGCACGACGAGTGGGACGGCTACGTGCACCGGCTCGGCGACGCCGGCGTGGCCGCAGTGGGGTTCGCCGTCGGACTCACCCACGCCGAGACGCCCGCTGAACTGACCGACGCATGCCGGCGACACCAGGTGAATCTGTTCGAGGTGCCGCGGCCGACCACGTTCGTCGCGATCAGCCGGCACGTCGCGCACCTGTTGGAGGAACAGGAGTCCACTGCCACACGCGAGTCGCTCAAGACGCAGCGCAAGCTCATCTCGGCCGCGGCCAAACCGGAACCTGCCGTTGCGGTCATCACGGCGCTGGCCGCGGCTCTCGACGGCGCGACGTGCCTGATGAATCCCGACGGCCGCGTCGTCACCGGCCCGGTCGGCACCCGCCGCGCCGAATTTCCACTCGACGAGGTCGCCGGCGACGTCAAGAGACTTCAGGCACACGGATTACGTTCGGCTGCCGCACAGTCGAATCCGACAACCTCGGTGTCGGTCCACCCGATCGGTCTGAGCGGGCGGGCATCGGCCTATCTGGCCGCCTTGATGCCGGCCCGGGCGTCGGAAGGACAGCGTCAGGCCGTGACGACGGCGGTGGCGCTGTTGGGGCTCATCGACGAGCAGGACCGGAGCCGTGCCACCACCCGACGGCACCTGCGCAGCCGCGCCCTAGAGCTCCTCGCCGAAAGTGACCTCCGCACAGCACAATTAGTGCTGGAGATGGACCAGGCGGCGATCGAGCTACCGAAGCACATTCGCTTCCTCCGAGGCGCCGGAGACGAATCCGCCATCGAGAACGCGGTAGCCACCCTCGAGCGACGCGGCATCCTCGCCGGGGTGTACGCCGGTGAGCTGTGCGCGGCCACCGAGCCTTCCCGTGCCGAAGCGACCGGTTCCCGGTTGGCCGAGGAAGGATTGCTCATCGGCATCGGGAATTCGGTCACACCCGGCGACGGCGAGACCGGCTACCGCACCGCCGGCCTGGCACTGGGTCAGGCCACCGATGTTTCCGGTGCGGTGGTGTGGGACCGGGTGATCGACAACGGCCCGCTCGGGCTGATCGATCCCGAGAAAGCCACCGCCTTCGCCGAATCCTGGTTGCGCGGGCTCGATTCCGAGCAGCTGGAGACTCTGCGTTGTTTCCTGCGCCACCACGGATCCCGGCTCAAGGTCGCCGAAGAACTCGGCCTGCACCGCAACACGGTGCGCAATCGTCTCGCGGCCATCGAGGCGGTGCTACCCGGGAAGCTCGACGATCCGCAGACCCGAGTGAGCGCCTGGATCGCCCTGCAATCGGTCCCCGAGGACCGCGGGCCGTGAAGTCTCAGGCCTTGAAGTAGACGAACTGGTGGCTGGTGGACAGCAATGCGCCGGTGCGGCCGAACAATTGCGCCGTCTGGTCGAAGTAGCCGCCGGAGTACTTGTGCGCCCGCGCCGTTCCCAGCATGAAGTCGTCCCCCTGCGCGGCGAGCTGCTCGCCGTCGGCGTGGAAATACACCGTGATCGACACCGTTCCGGCCGGTACGAACTGGCCGTGACGCAGGAAAACCCGCGGATAGAAGATGTCGCTCACCGCGGCCAGGGCGGCGAAATCCATTGGCCTGGAAGGCTTGTTGCGCACCCACAGGCTCGTGGTGGAACTCGCCGATGCAGTCGGTTCACTGCCGATGTCGGGCATCCCCCCGTCGACGAACCGCATGTCGTAGTTGTCGAACCACGTCACGCCGAACGGCGGCACCGTCGGCTCGATGTCCTCGGGCGCCGGAGCCTGCGGCCATTCGATCTCGGTGTCGGACCAGCCGTCGCGTCGTAGCCCGAATACCGCGGTGGCGGTGGTCTTGACCTCACCGTCCTGACTGAGTTCGACGATCCAGTGCTGATTGGATCGGTTGGTCTTGACGGCCCTGGTCACGATGTCGAAGTTGCCGTCGACGATCGGTGCCGCATAGTTCACCGTCAGGGCGATGGGCTGGCCGTGCCGTTTCGGGTGCAACTCGACCGCCCGCAGCATGGCGGCCGCGGTGATGCCACCGAACGGGCCGACCATGTTGGCCCACTCGGGGATTGTGCGCCCGCGCCACCGATCATCGCCGGACGGTTCGAGTTCCAGGGCCTTGTCGAAGGGATGCACCCGGCCACACTACCGAGGTGGCAGCACTTCTCCACCGTGGCGTCGGGATCGCCCGCTGTCAGGCGACGGTGACCGCTTTGCGCACCGGTTCGCTGCGGTAACGCGACGCGGGACCGTCAATTCGCAGAATCCGCCACAGGATCTTGGCGATCGGGTTCATCAGGCCGGTGTCCTCGGCAAGCATCCTCACGTCGCCGTAGATCTCGCGCAGCATCGCCCTGGAATTGGGCGACCGCCAGTAGATGTCTTTCATGACTGATCGCGGAATGTCGAACTCACGCCAGAAGGAGCGTGGTGGTTTGGCGATGAGCTTGGCCGCCAGGCGGAAGCTCAGCGGATACATGATCGACAGCCCAAATCGGTTGAACCGCCGCATTTCCGGGATTCGGCGACGCAGGAACTCGTGAGCAAATGAGATGTGGCGAGCTTCCTCGGCGACGTGTATCGCCATCACGCGCTCCATGATCGGGTGGACGTTGCCGCCCTCGCGCAGGATCGATTTCTGCAAGTGGTCGATCGGCTCCTCGCCGCACAACACCATCATGAAGAAGAACGTCGGCATCGGACTCGCGAACAGCGGCGGCAGCCAGTGGATCCATCTGAGCCACCGCACCAACCCCGGAGCGTCCACGCCCGTGTGATTCACCAACTCCTGGAACATCAGGGTGTGGTTGCACTCTTCCACCGCCTCGTGCAGGCAGTACCGGTATTCGGGGCTGCCGTTGGGAACCCAGAATGTGTAGTTCAGGATCCCTCGGATCAGCATGTTCTCGAATTGCAGGCCGGCCCTGGCGACATTCGCCTGACGCCACATGCCGATCGCAATCTGCTTTTCCAGCGGCTGCGCCTGGTACCACGCGTGCCCGCCCATGGGGTCGCTTTTGGGCAGCACCCATCGCGGGTCGTTCGCCGTCACCGTGAACTGCGGCGAATCCCACGGGATGTCCAGATACGGGTTGAAGTTGCGGTGCACCGATCCCGCCGACAGGGTCGCCAGCCTCGTGCAGTAATCCGCATCGTCGCTGACGTCCATCCGGTCCCGCCACCGCCGGACCGCCTTCGTCAATGCCATGACGTCCCCTCCCCAACACACCCAGGCCACATTTACCGGGACCGTGAGTCCCATTCCTCTTATCTGTATGGGACCCCCTGTCCCATACAGATGTCAAGGGCGTGCCGCGGCAAGGCGTCGGTTCAGCCGGTTTACTTCGCCGGCGAGTAGTTCGGCCGGCCCAACCCCAGTGCCTGCTGGGCGATCATGTTGCGGAACACCTCGAGGGTGCCCCCGTAGATGCCGGTGGGGCCGGCCAACCGGAAGATGTACTCGGCACCTCCGTCGTCTGCCGCCCCGGTCGCGCCGACGGGCAGCGCACCAGCCGACCCCAGGAGGTCCATCAGGTCCGGGGATACCTCGCGCATGGTCTGGGCGATCGCGACGCGGCCGTACATGCCGGGACTGCTCAGAGCGGCTTCCAACCGGGCGACGCCTCGGCCCAGTCGGTAGCTCGACGCCGCGTCGTCGGGGGCGACGGCCGCGACGTGGTCCACCGCTTCGGCCATCAGGTTGATGTGCTCGGTCATGGTGGCGAGCTTCTGCAGACCACGCGTCTCGCGTTCGAAGGTGCCATGTTCGAGTTCGAGGGCACCGCGCAGGACCGTCCAGCCGCCGTTCACCTCACCGACGCGGTAGCGGTCACCGACCCGCACATCGCTGTAATACGTGATGTTGGTGCGGTCTCCGTCGACGGTGCGGATCGGCTGGATCTCGACGCCGGGGGAATCCAGCGGCACCAGGAACATCGTCAGGCTCTTGTGTTTGGCCGCAGACGGATCGGTGTTGGTCAGCAGGAACACGTACTGGGCGTTGTGCGCATTCGAGGTGAACATCTTGGAGCCGTTGATAACCCAAGTTGATCCATCCGCTTCCCGCACCGCGCGGGTCTTGCAGGTCGCGACATCGGACCCGCCTTCGGGTTCGGTGTAACCCAGGCACAGCCGCAACCGCCCGTCCAGAACTCCCGGCAGCACCTCGTCGAGAAGCTCGGCCGAGGCGAACTTCTCGACGGTGTGGGCGACCATGGCAGTCGTCCCCCAGTGGAACCAGGGGGTGTGCGCGCGGCCGATCTCCAGCTCCCAGATGCGGCGCCGGACCGCGCTGAATCCGCCGTCGGCCTCGGCCCGGTAATCCCCGGCCAGATACCCGGCCCCGCCGAGGGCCAGATGCACCGCCTCGTCGAAGTTCTCCCCGGTCTCGCGGTCACGCGCGATCACCTCGTCGGTGACGACGCGGGCCAGGAACGCGCGCAGCTCTTCCCGGAAGGCCACGTCCTCCTCGGCAAGCTCGACATGGGAGAAGTCCATCAGGACACCGTGACACTTTCATCGTCATTTGTAAATACGACCTGCCCCCGTCGCAGCAGCAGGAGGAGCGCGCCACCGATGAACGCGGCGATTCCGGCCAGCACCAGGAACCCGTCGAAGCTGTTGGTGGCAGCCAACATACGACTCAACACCACCGCACCCAGGGCCGACGACACCCCGATCACCGCGGACAGGATGCTGAGGACCGTGCTGTACACGCCCAGGCTGAAGTGGCGTGCCACCAGGTAGGCGATCACGTCCCCTTCAGCTCCCCAGGCCGCTCCGAGACAGCAGACGGCCACGGCGAGGACACCGATGCCGTCCCACGACGAGGCGATGAGCAGGCAGCCGAGACCCGGCAGTGCCATCGCCACCGCGGCAACCGCCTGCGCGGGCAGTCGATCGAGCGCCACACCGCACACAAAGCGGCCGACGATGACGGCGGTCGCGAACACCGTGATGAGTACCGCGACGTCACCGCCGGCTCCGGCGTCGCCGAGCATGATGCCGAGTTGGGTGGTGGTGACCGAGTGGTAGAGATTGCACAGCAGCACACCCAGCAGCAGGATCCAGAACACCCTGCTGCGCCCGATGGCGCGGTAATCCCTGCCGGCCTTGCGTTCTCCCGCGGCCGGCACGGCGTCGCCGTTGCGCCTGGGCACGAGCATCAGGGCGATGACGCCGATGACCGCGATCGTGACGGCGATGGCCACACACCCGGCCCGCCAACCATGTGCGCGGTTCACGGCATCGACCACCGGAGCGCCGATCGCACCCAACAGGGGTGGACCTGAGATCGCGATGGCCAGGGCGAGACCCCGGGCCGCCTGGAAACGCGTTGCGACCAGCCGGCTGTAGATCGCCGGCGTCGTGGTCACCCCGAGCGCGATGAGTGCGACGTTGATCGCGAAGTACTGCCAGATCGGACCGGACATCAACGCGTACGCGATCCAGCACGACGGCAGCCCGACGACGCCGATGACCGCGACCCGCCGCACCCCGACAACGTCGGCGAGGCGGCCGTAGACCGGCAGGAACACGAACGTGAGCAACGTGATCGCGCCCGTCAGCGCGAAGTCCGAACGACTCCACCCGAACGCCGCCACGAACTGCGGCCCCATCACGGCGTTCGTGTAGGCGCTCAGGCTCAGACCCGCACTGAGGCCGGCGGTCGCGGCGGCCAGCGGCTGCCAATTGGTCCGAAACTCGCCGAAGTAGGTCATCGCCGGTGAATCTAGCCGGTGGACACCGGAATCGACGTTGTGTCCTCATCGTCGGCGCGGGGTGTGCGCGGCGGCACCGGTTTCCGGAAGTGGTTGTCCCCGCGGGGATAAACGACTTGTGGCCACCAGAACCACCGACCCAGCAGGGTGGCGATCGACGGCATCAGCAGCGAGCGCACGATGAAGGTGTCGATCAGCAGGCCGATAGCGATGGTCGAGCCCATCTGGGCCAGCACAATCAGCTTGCTCGCCATCATGCCGGCCATCGTCGCCGCGAACACCAGCCCGGCCGAGGTGACCACGCCACCGGTGCCGGCCATGGACCGGATGATGCCGGTCTTCAGGCCGGCGTGGATCTCGTCCTGGAACCGGGATACCAGCAGCAGGTTGTAGTCCGATCCGACCGCCAGCAGGATGATTACCGACATCAGCATGACCAACCAGTGCACTGGCATCCCGAACAGGTCTTGCCAGAGCAACACCGAGATGCCGAACGACGCGGCGATCGAGCTACCGGCCGTCAGCACGATGGTCAACGCGGCCACCGCACTGCGGGTCAGAATGAGCATGATCATGAAAATCAGCGTCAGCGCCGACACCACCGCGATCATCAGGTCGTAGCGGGCACCGTCGGACATGTCCTTGTACGTCGCCGCGACACCGCCGAGATAGATCTTGGCGTCCGACAGTGACGACATCTTCAGGGCCTCCTGCGCGGCCTTGCGCTCGGAATCGACTCGTGCGATCCCGTCCACCGTCGCCGGGTCGGTCTGGTGGGTGATGAACATGCGGGCGGACTTACCGTCCGGCGACAGGAACATTTTGAGGCCGCGCTCGAAATCGGGGTTCGTGAAGGCTTCCGGGGGCAGATAGAACAGGTCGTCGTTCTTGGCGTCGTCGAAGGCCGCACCCATTGACAGCGCCGTGTCGTTCATCGCCTGCATCTGGTCGATCAGGGCCTTCTGCGAGTTGTACGACGCCAGCGACAGGTCCCGGCTGGTTTCCATCGACGCGATCGTCTGGGGGAGCAGCGCAGTGAGTTTCGGGGCGAGGTCGGCCAGTTGGTCGGTATTGACCTGCACCGACGACGTCTTGTCGGTCAGCTCGTCGATCCCGTCGAGAGCATCGAAGACCGAACGCGCCGCCGAACACATGGGGATGTCGAAGCAGTGCGGTTCCCAGTAGAAGTAGTTGCGCATGGGCCGGAACTGGTCGTCGAAGTTCGCGATGTTGTCCCGCATCTTCTTGGTGACCTCGAGCAGCTCCTGCGACTTGGCCGCGGAGTCCTGTGTGAGGTGGGTCTGTTCGAGCGAGAGCTGGTATTGCCTCTTCATGATGTCGATCGAGGTGTTGGTCGCGTCGATCATCCGAAGCTGGTCTTCGAGTTGCTTGCGCTGGAACGGCAGGTTCATATTGCTGGTCTGCCCCGAGATACTGGTCTGGAACGGAATCGAGCTGTGCTGGATGGGGATTCCCAGCGGCCGGGTGATGCTCTGCACCATCGCGATGCCTTCGGCGTGCATCACATTGCTCGAAATCTTGTTCAGCACAAGCATGTCGGCGGGATTGCGCATGTCATGGGTGGACTCGACCATCAGGATGTCGGGGTTCATCCTGGCCTGGGAGAAGTGCCGGTCGGCAGCGGCGAAACCGACGTTCACCGGGGCGTCCTCGGGCAGGTAGTACCGGTCGTTGTAGGCCGGCTTGTACCCGGGGATGGCCACCACCCCGATCAGCACGATGAACAGGCTGGCCACGAAAATCGGTGCGGGCCAACGCACCACCGCGGTGCCGACTTTGCGCCAGAACTTGCTCTGCGGGGGCCGCTTGGACTCGTACAGCCCGATACGGCTGCCAAGGTAGAGCACCGCCGGGCCGAGCGTGACCGAGATGACCACGACCACGACCATGCCGATCGCGACGGGGGCACCCATGGTGGAGAAGTAGGGCAGTCGCGCGAAGCTGAGGCAGTAGGTCGCTCCGGCGATGGTCAGACCGGAACCCACGATGACGGGCGCGACCGATTTGAAAGTCGCGTAGTACGAGTCATCCCGGTCCAGGCCCATGCCGCGGTCTTCGCGATACCGGCCGAAGATGAAGATTCCGTAGTCGGTGGCAGCGGCGATCGCCAGCATGGTCAGGATGTTGCCCGCGAAGGTGGTCAACCCGAATACGTCGTGCATCGCCAGCACGGACACCACGCCGCGGGCGGTCAGCAGCGCCAGGAACGTCAGGAACAACTGGATCAGCGTGGTCCTGATCGAGCGATAGACCACCAGCAGCATGACTGCGATGGCGACCAGGGTGATCAGGGTGATCTCGGCCAGGCTCGCGTTGCCGATGACATGCATGTCATTGGTCAGTGCGGCTGGGCCGGCGACGTGCGCCTGCACCCCCGGGGGAGCCTTCGTTTCCTCGATGACCTTGCGGACCGCCTCGACGCCCTCGTTGGCCAGCGTCATGCCTTGCTCGCCGGCGAGGTTGATCATCACGTACGACGCCTTGCCGTCGGCGCTCTGCGCGCCGGCCGCAGTCAGCGTGTCACCCCAGAAGTCCTGGATGTGCTGGATGTGCTCGGGATCCTGCTGCAGTTTGCGGATGATCTCGTCGTAGTACTGGTGCGAGTCCGGGCCCAGCGGCTCCTGGCCCTCGATGACGACCATGATCGTGCTGTTGGAGTTGAACTCCTTGAAGTTGGCCCCCATCAACTTCATCGCCTGCATCGACGGGGCGTCCTCGGGCGCCATCGGTGCGGCGTGCAATTCGCCGACGACCTCGAGCTGCGGCGCGATCACATTGACGACGACCGCGATCGCGACCCAGATCAGGATGATCGGCCACGCCAGAATGCGGAGCAGGTGCGGGAAGACAGGTCGTTTCGGCTTGCCGGTGGGCTCAGGCGAGGTGGCGGATGTGGTCATGCGGACTTCACCAGGCAGTAGGTCTGGGCGTTGACGCCATTGGCGGATTGCTCCTCGCGGACAGTGCCGTTGACGGTGACCCGGCACCCGATGTGGTCGCCGCTGCTTTCACTGTCGCTGCGCGCCATCAGGTTCGCACTGACGGTCGGCAACGTGGTGGACAGGGTGACGGACCAGGGCAGCGGGGTGTTGACCGAGTGCACCTTGGCGTCCGGATCGAAATAGCTGATCTCGGCGGAAGTTCCGGGCGGTCCGTACACCTCGTACAAGACCACCTTGGGGTTGAACTGGACGATCTCGATCCCGGCGCCGGCATTCGCGTTGAGGTCCTCGGACCCGAACATGCGATGCAGACGGGAGACCACCAGGCCCGATACGGCCAGTACGACAATCAGAACCATCGGAATCCATGCGTATTTCAGCGAACGACGAACAGCCCGACCAGGACTCACCGGTACCTCCCGACGATTGCCCGCACCCGCCACTGGCACAGGCCCCGGCGATCGGCGAATTAGTTCGAATAACTATGTACAGCGGGGAGGAACTTTACACCGCCGTGAGCGGGAACGCAGTCGGGGCCCGCAGCCTGAGAACTTGCTGTCGGTTACCTGAAAGTCCCGGCCTTGCCCACCAGCCCGCGCGGCTAGGCTGCCGTGCCGTTGCCCGACGGACGGTCGAGATAGCCTCGGGCGACAGCCATTTCAACCAACCTCGAACGCAGCGCACGACGCCCGCGGTGCAATCGCGACATCACTGTTCCGACCGGAATCTGCAGAATCTCCGCAATCTCCTTGTAGCGGAAGCCTGCAACGTCGGCGTAGTACACCACGACGCCCTGCGATTCCGGCAACGCTCGCATGGCCTGGCGCACGTCGTCATCGCCCATCGATTCCAGGGCCGCCAGTTCCGCCGAGACCACGCCGAGCGGGAAGCGCTGCGCCACCTCTGCGAGTTGGGCATCCGAGAGTGCGTCGGCGAAGACCTCCCGCGGTCGACGCTGCGCGGTGCGGTA
Source organism: Mycobacterium sp. IDUB_9 (assembly GCF_055419505.1). Taxonomy (NCBI): domain Bacteria; kingdom Bacillati; phylum Actinomycetota; class Actinomycetes; order Mycobacteriales; family Mycobacteriaceae; genus Mycobacterium; species Mycobacterium sp. IDUB_9. The sequence goes on from NZ_JBVAXU010000001.1 coordinate 462,634, forward strand.
CGCGTTGATCCACGTGTTGGTCAGGATGCGAAACAGCCAGGCCCGAATGTTCGTACCGTCCTGGAAGGTGTGAAAGCTGCTGTACGCCTTGACCATTGTCTCTTGAACCAGATCTTCGGCGTCCGCGGCATTGCGCGTGTATCGACGCGCGGCCGCGTAGAGCTGATCCACCAACGGCAGTGCATCGCGCTCGAACCGTTCCGCGCGACAATCGTCACTCACGTGTATATCCGTGCTCATCGGCATGGCCCCCGCTCCTGCCACTGCTCATATCGCCGGCCTCAGACAGTTCGCTCCTCGAAGTTATCCGGCGGCGCAGCCGTTCCCCAGGGGGATTACCCCCGGATTCGCGGCGGTTTTCCACACCGCACCGGTCGCGCCGAACTGTCATGCACGCAGCATGACACCTCAACCCAAGTTGAGGTCAAATGGTTTTCTGGCGCCAATCTCTTTGCGGCTGTTGCCCTTCAACATGTCAAAATTGACTCCACAGCAGCTGACTCAGACGGTGTTGGGCTCCACAGCCTTCCGCGCGCGCCGGGATCGAGCCGGAGGCCGCCAGTCGCGCCCATACGGTCATCGGCGATACGCCGCGAAACCGGGCCGTTCCCGCCTTAGGCTCATCGGTTATGAATCGACTCGATCGCTTCTTCGAGATCTCGGCCCGCGGCTCGACGGCCCTCTCCGAGATCCGCGGAGGCCTGGTCACCTTCATCGCGATGGCCTACATCATCGTGTTGAACCCGGTCGTCCTCTCCGGTTCCGCCGACGTCGCGGGCAACAAGCTCGAATTCGCTCAGGTCTCGGCCACCACCTGCCTGGCGGCAGGGGTGATGACGATCCTGTTCGGGATCATCGCGCGGCTGCCGTTCGCGTTCGCCGCGGGTCTGGGCATCAACTCGTTTCTGGCCACGACCGTGGTGGGCACGGTCACCTGGCCCGAGGCCATGGGCCTCGTGGTCATCGACGGTCTGATCATCGTGGCACTGGCGGCCAGCGGATTCCGCCGACTGGTGTTCGACGCGGTACCCATGCAACTCAAGCTGGCGATCACCGCGGGCATCGGGTTGTTCATCTTGTTCATCGGATTGGTCGACGCCGGATTCGTCGGTTCGACCGGCCTGCCATCTCCCCCGGTCGGTCTCGGCACAGGGGGTGTCGGCTCGATCAACACCGTACCGACCGTCGTCTTCGTATTCACTCTCCTGTTCACCGGAATCCTGGTGGCCCGGAAAGTGCGCGGCGGCATCCTGATCGGTCTCGTCACCGGCACCGTGGTCGCCGTGATCGTCGAGGCGATCTGGCACCTCGGCTCCGCTCAGGAGAACGCCGGCGGGTGGGGGTTGTCGGTGCCGACCCTGTCGGGCTCCCCGTTCGCACTGCCCGACCTGTCCCTCGTCGGCGATGTCAGCCTCGGCGCGTTCAGCCGGATCGGCGCCCTGGCGGCCATCATGCTGGTGTTCACCCTGGTGTTCGCCAACTTCTTCGACGCCATGGGCACCATGACCGGGCTGTCACGGGAGGCCGGACTGTCCGACGCCCAGGGCAACTTCCCGCGGCTGAAATCCGCATTGATCGTCGAAGGTGCCGGTGCCGTCGTCGGCGGCTCCTCATCGGCGTCGTCGAACACGGTCTTCATCGAATCCGGCGCGGGCATCGAGGAGGGTTCTCGCACCGGATTCGCCAACCTCATCACCGGCGCGCTGTTCCTGGCGGCCATGTTCGTCGCGCCGTTGGCCTCGATCGTGCCCACCGAGGTCGCCGCCGCGGCCCTGGTGATCGTCGGCGCCATGATGGTGTCGCAGCTGCGCCACATCGATCTCTCGGAGTTCTCGGTGGCCCTGCCGGTCGTGCTGACGGTGGCCACCATGGCATTCAGCTACTCGATCGCCAACGGCATCGGCGTGGGCTTCGTGGCCTGGGCCGTGCTGCGATCGGCCGCGGGTAAGGCCCGCGAGGTCAGCCCGCTGCTGTGGGTCGTGGCTGCCGGCTTCATCCTGTACTTCGCCCGCGGCTGGATCGAGTCGCTCATCGGCATGTGAGGGCCGGTAACCTTCACGATCATGGTGACGACATGAGCGCCGGCCTGTTCGGTTTGCTCGACGACATTGCGGCGTTGGCCCGGCTGGCGGCGGCGTCGATCGACGACATCGGTGCCGCGACCGGGAAGGCGACCGCCAAGGCCGCCGGCGTGGTGATCGACGACACCGCGGTGACGCCGCAGTACGTCCACGGCCTCACCGCCGATCGCGAGCTGCCGGTGATCAAGCGCATCGCGATCGGGTCGCTGCGCAACAAGATCGTTTTCATCCTGCCCGCGGCGTTGCTGCTCAGCCAGTTCGCTCCATGGCTGCTGACGCCGATCCTGATGCTCGGCGCGACCTACCTCTGTTTCGAGGGCGCCGAGAAGGTCTGGGGACGCTTCCTCAACCACGGCGGTCACGACGCCCACGACGCGCCCACCACGGCCGTCGGCGGCGACCCCGAAAAGTTCATGATCACGGGTGCGATCCGCACCGACTTCATCCTGTCGGCCGAGATCATGGTGATCGCGCTCAACGAGGTCGCTCACCAGCCCTTCCTGCCGCGGCTCATCATCCTGGTGATCGTCGCGCTGGTGATCACGGCCGCGGTGTACGGCGTGGTGGCCGGCATCGTGAAGATGGACGACATGGGCCTGCTGCTGGCCCAACGCTCATCGAAGGCGGCGCAGAAGATCGGCCGCGGCCTGGTGGCCGGGATGCCCAAGCTGCTCTCGGCACTGTCGACGATCGGCACAGTGGCGATGCTCTGGGTCGGTGGACACATCCTGCTGGTCGGTACCGACACCCTTGGGTGGCACACGCTCTACGGCCTGGTCCACCATGCCGAGGAGGCGGCGCGCCATGCAGTCGGCGGTGGGTTCGGCGGCCTGCTGGCCTGGCTGGTCAACACGGGTGTGTCAGCCGTCATCGGTCTGGTGATCGGCACCGTGGTGGTGGGGATCATGCACGTGCTGCCGTTCGGCAAGAAAGCCGATCACGACGCTCCTGCGTGATCGTCACCGCCGGTCCACCTGATTCGACCGAACGGCACGGGGCCCCACCCAGCCAAACGTCTGCGGCAGAAGCAAATTCTTTTAGGCGCCCCACCCATCGACGTGTCATACTTGATCCGGACGTTTTTGGTACGTCCAGTTTCACGATGAGAGAAGTAAAAATATGACACAGGGAACTGTGAAGTGGTTCAACGGCGAAAAGGGCTTCGGCTTCATCGCTCCTGACGGCGGCGCCCCGGACGTTTTCGTCCACTACTCCGAGATCACCGGCGGTGGTTTCCGGTCGCTCGAAGAGAACCAGCGTGTCGAGTTCGAGATCACCCAGGGAGCCAAGGGCCCCCAGGCAACGGGAGTTACCGCGGTCTAACCGCCCCAAGACCTGATGGTGGGCTGGTACGGATGAATTCCGTACCAGCCCATTTTCTTTCGTTCACACAGGCGTTTGCGCCTGAAGATCCCCCAGCCATCTCGCAGATTCGACCTGGGCGACGCGCAGCACGCGATCTGCGGTGTCGAACATGGGAGTACGCCGCACCGTTTCCTCCACAGGCATGGACGCGGCGCAGCGCATCACCAACCCGCCGAGATTGACGGACGTCTTGCACGGGACGACAAGCAGTTTCACGCACTGGTCCCGGCCCGCCACCATCATCAGACGGGGCCGGCTCAGCTTCACCCCGGTGGGCAGGCGGGTGCCGGTCACGATCGAGTCGAGGTCCAGCTGCCCCTGGGCGGCCGACCAGTTGACGCGAATATCGACAACTTCGCCGATCGATCGATGCAGAACTCCGACGAGCTCCGGCAGTTCGTTCGCCACGGAGGCGGTGTGCGGCCACCACGCTCCGTCAATATCGGCACCCAACTGACGGGCGAGGGCGAGCCGGACCGGACTGGCCAGCCGTCGAGTCCCGTTGAGGCCGTTCACGACGGCGACTGGGCGTCTGCGCGAGGCGGTGGCGCCGGCCGATCCGTGGGCCGATCCGAGAAGACCAGCCCCCAGGCCGGGTCACTCGAGCTGTCGACATCCGGCATAGGTTCTTGCTGTTCAGGGTGTGAAAACAGTTCGGACGATTCCATAGAGAGTGTCCTTGAGAGGTGCGGGACTACCGCACTGGTATTGGATAGCAAGCGATGGTTAATCGCCGGCTGCTGACGGTTCAACATCGAAAATCGTGACTGTCGAACGTCACGGTTGACCAACTGATGTATCCGGCCTGATCACAATCCTACCCCCGATGAACCGCACGCCGACGGCCCGGCACCCCGGGCACCGCCGTCAGCGGCCCCGTACGGCGGGCAGGATCAAGTTGTCGATGACGTCCCGGACGTACTTCGAGTCGACACTCTGACCGTTGACCACCCGCATCAGGCCCATCCCGGTCAGCACATCAGCGACCAACGACCAGTCCCGGTCGGCCGACACCTCGCCGCGGGCGACGGCTTGCTGAAGGATCGTCGTCATCACCCGCCTACCCTTGAGCAGCATCAGATCTTCGAGCGCAGAGCCGAGGTGCGGATCGTGGGTGGCCTCGACCGCGACCCTCAGCACCAGATCGTAGGAGAATAGGTCGTTGTCGCTGCGCGCCGTGCGCCGCACGATTTCGTCGAAATCGCCTTCCAGACTGCCGGTGTCGGGCGCATCGTCGTCGAGCAGGTCGGGCTTCCAGTACACGAGCGCGTCGGTGATCAACGCGGCCTTCGACGACCAGCGACGGTAGATGGCCGCCTTACCGACACCGGCGCGCGCCGCGATGTCGTTCATGTTGGTGTTGACATAACCGTTTTCGGCCAACGCGGCCAACGCCGCGTCGAGGATGGCCGGATCACGCGACCGGTCGAGTCGGCCGTCAGTCCGCTGGCGCAATCTCGACTTCGACTCTGCGTCAGGCGGGTAATCCGGGCCAGTCACGGCTGTCACACCGTCGTTGTCGGTATCGGCGCGGTGTTGTCGTCGGTCTCGCCCGCCTTCCGGGCACGCTCTTCGCGACCGCGCCTGGTGATCTCAAAGGTGTTGAGCGGCCACCAGAACCAGCGGCCCAGCGCCGCGGCGATCGACGGCGTCATGAACGAGCGCACGATCAGCGTATCCACGATCAGGCCGATACCGATCGTCATACCGAGTTGGCCGACCACCCGCAGGTCCGACACGATCATCGACATCATGGTGAAGGCGAACACCAGGCCGGCCGCGGTGACGACACGTCCGGTCGCCCCGATCCCGCGGATGATCCCGGTATTGAGCCCGGCGTGTATCTCTTCTTTGAAGCGCGAGACCACCAGCAGGTTGTAGTCCGAACCCACTGCCAGCAGAATCACCATCGACAGCGGGATCACGATCCACTGCACGCCCAGGCCCAGGATGTCCTGCCAGAGCAGCACCGACAAGCCACACGCCGTACCCAGGGACGCGGCCACGGTGCCCACGATCACCAAGGCGGCCACCACACTTCGGGTGATGATCAACATGATGCTGAAAATGAGGATCATCGCCGCGATCACCACGATCATGAGATCGGTTTTCACACCGTTCTGCATATCGCTGTAGAGCGATGCCGTACCGGCGAGTGAAACCTTCGCACTGGCCAGCGGGGTGCCCTTGAGGGCGTCGGCGACAACACCTTTGAGGTCGCGGACATGTTCGATGCCGTCCACCGAGGCGGGGTCGCCCTGGTGGGTGATGATCATCCTGACCGCCTTGCCATCGGGCGACATGAACATCTTGACCGCCCGGTTGAAGTCCGGGTTCTCGAAAACATCCGGCGGCAGGTAGAACATTTCGTCGTTCTTGGCCTGATCGAAGTACAGGCCGATCTCCGTCGCGCCCTTGGCCGCTTCCTGTTGTGCGGCCTGCGTGCCGGCCATGGTGCTGTGGGTCGCGATCATGAAGTCGCGCATCCTCTTCATCGTCCCGATGGTGTCCTGCAGCACCGGCAACATCTGCGGCATCAGCTGATCCATGCGGTCCATGTCGGTGGTCAGCGTCTGCATCTTGTCGGTCAGCGTGTCGATGCCGTCGAGCGTGTCGAAGATCGACCGCATCGACTGACACATCGGGATGTCGAAGCAGTGCGGTTCCCAGTAGAGGTAGTTGCGCAACGGCCGGAAGAAATCGTCGAAATTGGCCAGGTTGTCCCGCATCTCCTTGGTCGCTTCCACCATCTCGTGGGTATTGCCGACCATGCTGTGAGTGGTTTCGGTGAGCTCCTTGGTTATGGCGTACATGCGTTCCATGCTGGCGACGGTCTTGCTCATCTCGTCAGCCTGTTCGAGCATCTGCGCCGAGTTGTCGTTGTTGAACTTGGCGGACTGCAGTGTGCTGGCGTTCTGCGCGCCGAGAAGGAACGGGATCGAGCTGTGCTCGATCGGGGCACCCAATGGGCGGGTGATGGTCTGCACTCGTTCGATGCCCCGCATGTGCATCACGTTCTTGGCGACCTTTTCGATGACCAGCATGTCCGAGGGGGTGCGCAGATCGTGATCGGCCTCGAGCATCAGCAGCTCGGGGTTCATCCGGGCTTGGGAGAAGTGCCGGTCAGCAACGCCCATGGCGAGGTTCGCCGGCATATCAGCGGGGGTGAACTGCTTGTCGTTGTACTGCGGCACATAGGTCATGAGGGCGACGAAGCCGATGACGGCTATCAGGCTGGTGACGAAGACGATGGGGATGGGCCAGCGAACCACCGACGTGCCGACCTTTCGCCAACCCGGCGACGCGATTTTGTGCTTGGGATCGAGTAGACCGAACTTCGACGCGACGGTGAGGACCGCGGGTGCCAACGTCAGTCCGGCAATGATGATCACCAGAACCGCGATGGCGCAGGGCAGACCCATGGTCTGGAAGTAGGGCAGCGTCGTCATGGTGAGGCACAGGCACGCCCCGACGATCGTCAACCCGGAGCCCAGGATGACGTGAGACACGCCGCTGTAGGCCACATAGAACGCGTCTTCCCGCTCCAGGCCTTTCGATCTCTCCTCGTGATATCGCCCAAGGAGGAAAATCACATAATCGGTTCCCGCCGCCAGGGACAGCATGGTCACCATGCTCACCGCGTACGGGGTCAGGCCGATGATGTTCAGGTAGCCGGTAGCGGCCGTAACACCCTGTGCAGCAAAAAGTTCCAGAAGAATAACAACCATCGAAACGAGCAGCGTCACGACAGAGCGGTACACCGCGAGCAGCATCACGATGATGACGCCGACCGACACCAACTCCATTTTCGCCATACTTTGATGCCCCGCCACCTGGGTGTCGGCGTTGAGCACACTGTTTCCGGCGACGTGGGCCATGATGCCCGGCGGGGCGGGTACCGAGGCCACGATGTCACGTACTGCGGCCACCGACGCGTAGCTCTTGCTGGTGCCCTGGTCCCCGGCGAGGAAGATCTGGACATAGGCGGACTTACCATCCACACTCTGCGAGCCCGCCGCGGTCATCGGATCGCTCCAGAAGTCTTGAACGTTCTGGACGTGCTCGGGATCGGCCTTCAGTTTGGCGACGATCTCGTCGTAGTACTTGTGCGCAGCCTCGCCGACCGGCTCATCGCTCTCCAACACCACCATCGCCGTGGAGTCCGAATCGTACTGCTGAAACACCTTGCCGATGTTCAGCATCGCCTGATACGAATCGGCGCTGGTGGGGCTCAGTGGTACCGATCTAGACGCCGCGACCTCGTCAAGTGACGGGACAAGCGTTCCCAGAGCAACTGTGAGGAGCACCCAGAAAACGATGATCGGCAGCGAGAAGATCCGGACCATCCGACCCAGGAACGGGCGATGGGACTTCGTGTGCGCGTTGCTCATACGGATTTCACCAAGCAGTAGATGAACGGTTTGAAGGTGTCGGTGCTCGTCCGGTCGTCACGCACGTCGTCATCGACAGTTACCCGGCACCCGAGGTCTGTTACGTTCCGTTCGCCCTGAGCCATGATGTTGGCCGACATGGATGGCAGCGTCGTCACGATCGTGAATGACCAAGGCAACGGGGCCTTTTCGATGAGGTTGGGTTGACCGTATTCGTCGAGATAGTTGATGTTCGCCGTGCCTCCGGACCCGGTGATCTCGTACTTGATGTGCTTCGGATTGAAGTTCTCGGTAATCCCGGAGCCCTCCGCCACGTTCGGTTCCTGCTGCCCAGTACCCCGAATTCGAAGGATCGCGTAGGCGCCCAGAGCGACGACCACCACCAGCACCAGCGGTATCCACGCCTTCTTGAGCAACTTGAACACCGTTGCGCCTCCCCGACTGTGACACTCGAAAATTTACCCAGACGGAACCCAAGTTCCGCCTAAGAGGATGCTGAGCACTGTACCCGAGCCGCCCTTGCGTCACGACCCGTACCTACTCGGCCAGGAACCTTTCGAGCCCGGAGATCACGATGTCGAGGTTGAATTCGAAGTCCTGGGCAGCGGTCGCGGCGACACCGCGATCGGCCACCACACGGCTGAGCAGTGGAAATTCACTGGACGGAAGGTCTTTCAGCGCACGCACCACCTCGGGTGTCTGATGATGCAGCCGTGACTCCGCCGAGCCCAGCACATCGTGCGCGGCCGACATCGCCAGTCCGGACACCAGGGTGAGCACCCGCCCGGCGTCGTCGGTGCTGAATCCACCGTCGGTCAAAGCCTGCAGCACCTGTTCGGCCAGCGCGAGGCTCGCCGCCCCGCCGGTGCCGCTCAACCGGAAACTCGTCGCTGTCACCCCGAGTTTGAGTACGCCGTGGCGGATCGCGTTGCCGTAGGCCCGCAGAATCTCCTGCCAGCTCGCACCTTCGGGCAACTTGATCGAGCGCAGCTCGGTCTCGAACAGATCGGCCACCACCAGCTCCAGCAGGCCGTCGCGATCACCGACGTAGTAGTGCAACGTGGTGCGGTCCACCCCGAGCGCATCGGCGACCGCCTGCATGGTCAGCGCACCCGGGGGCATGGCGCGTGCCGCGGCAACGATCTGTTGCTGATCGATGCGCGGTGGACGTCCCCGGCCCCGACGTGGCGCATTTCCGGTGGTCACACAGGCAATTCTAGTTCCTCACGACGCCGCCGGAGCGCCACTCTTCCCTTTTTCTCACGGTCGTGGAAAACTGCCCGAAACCGAGCAAGGAGCTGCTGCGATGTCACAAACTTCGCCATACCGGGTTGTCCAGTGGACGACGGGAAACGTCGGGAAGAGTTCGGTTGCGGCCATCGCCCGCAACCCCACCCTGGAACTGGTCGGCTGCTACGCCTGGTCACCGGACAAGGCCGGCAAAGATGTCGGCGAGCTCGTCGGCCTCGAGCCCCTCGGCGTCGCGGCCACCAATGATGTCCAGGCACTGCTGGCCCTCAAACCGGACGTCGTGGTCTACAACCCGATGTGGATCGATGTCGACGAACTCGTCGAGATCCTCTCCGCCGGAGTCAATGTGGTTGCAACCGCGTCATTCATCACCGGCCACAACCAGGGCGAGGGCCGCGAACGCATCGCCGAGGCCTGCCGCAAGGGTGGCTCGACCATGTTCGGATCGGGCATCAGCCCCGGCTACGTGAACCAGTTGGCGATCGTGGCGGCCGGCATCTGCGACCGGGTGGACAAGATCACCGTCAACGAGGCGGCCGACACCACGTTCTACGATTCGCCCGAAACCGAGAAGCCGGTCGGGTTCGGTCAGCCCATCGACCATCCCGACCTGCAGGCCATGACGGCGCATGGCACGGGGGTCTTCGGCGAGGCGGTCCGGATGATCGGTGACGCGCTCGGCATCGAGTTCGACGAGGTGCGCTGCGACGCCGAATACGCCCAGACCACAGAAGATCTCGACCTCGGCTCATGGACCATCCCGGCCGGCGGCGTGGCGGGGGTGTTCGTCAGCTGGAAAGGCATCATCGGCGACATCACTCGGGTGGAGCTCACCCTGCGGTGGCGCAAAGGCCAGACACTGCAACCTGATTGGCAGATCGACCAGGACGGCTGGGTGATCGAGGTGGCCGGTCGTCCGACCGTGACGATGAAGGTCGGCTTCCTGCCGCCGCCGGACTTCGAGGCCACCACCCTGGAGGAGTTCATGGTGCTGGGGCACATCATGACCGCCACTCCCCCGATCAACGCGATCCCCGCGGTGATCAACGCCGCACCCGGCATCGTCACCTACAACGATCTCCCGCTGATCCTGCCGCGGGGAGTGGTACCGGCGAGTTAGCATCCAGCCATTCACGCATCGGCCTATCGGGGGACACATGACGCAGTTTTCGGGTTGGGTCGGAGCCGGTGTACTGACCGCCGGAGTATCCGCGGCGCTGCTCGTCGGAGCCGGCGCAGCCAACGCCGACTCCGACGGCGCGTCTGATCCAGGACCGGCGAAGACATCGTCGGCCGACAGCGGGAAATCAAGCGCCACAACAGCCAACCGGCGCCATCAGAAACGGGTCTCGGACACGCCCGCCGGGCCGCAGAGCCGCAAGAGCTCCGCCAAACGGGGTGACCGCCCGTCGGGGGCGATCCCGCGTCACCGCCCGGCTGCCGAGAAGACGGACGACACGGCGGAGACGCCCATTTCGAGAACCCTCACAGCGTCGGCACCGGTCCACCGACTGGCCGTGCTGCGTAACGAAGTACGCGACCGTCTGGCGCCGTCGACTGCCGATCCGCAACGCGCACCAGTCATCGGCAGCCACCGCGCACAGGCCGTTATTGCTCAAGTGGCGGACAAGGTTTCAACGCCGACCGCAGACCAGACCAGCCCATCCCCCACGTCGATACTCGGCCCTTTCCAACCCGACTATCCACCGCTGGTCAGGGCCGTCGGGTCGCTCGTCTTCAATGCCATCGGCGGACTGATCCAGACCGTCGACGGTCCGCCGGTGGTGCCGCCCGCGCTCCGCGACTCGGTCCAGGTGAGTAGTTCGACGCTGGTCGTCGCCCCGGGCACCGAGGTGCCTGCCGATTGGTATATCCCGACGCAGGGCGGGTCGGAACGGTTGATCTACCTCCAGCACGGAGTCCTGGCCACCGGTCCGATGTACAGCTACACCGCGTCCTATCTCGCGGAAAGAACCAACAGCGTGGTGGTGGTCACCACCGTGACGTCCAATCCGTTCGCTGACGGCGGGATGTGGCTCGGCGGGGACAACATGCACAAGGCCGTCGCTCAGCTCTTCCTCGACCCCGACCGAAAAGCGTTGAACGCCAGCATGACCACGGCGACATTGAAGGCGGGCCAGGAGAGCTTCGCCGTCCCGCAACAGTTCGTCCTCGTCGGGCACTCACTCGGCGGTGGATTCGCTCCCGGGGTCGCCGGCTACTACGCAGAGGGGTTGGTGGCGCGGCGAGCCGACGGCCAGGATGTCGCCAACGATCTCGCCGGCGTGGTGCTGCTCGATGCGGTTCCCGTCTCGCCGATCATGCCCAATGCGATGGAGCGTCTCGCACTCCTCGAGGCCAGCAACGGCAATGATCCGTCCGACTACGTGCCGGTCTACGAGATCGGTGCGCCACCGAATTTCCTGAACTCCACGAGCAGTGTGAACGACGATCTCTCGGCTGCCCGCCCGGGAAAGTTCAACGGCGTCGTCGTCGACGGCGGCGTGCACATGGACTCCATGCTCGGCGGCAACCCGCTGATCCAATTCGCGGCCTACCTCGTTGCGGGCATTCCGCAGCCGCAGAACCCACCGGCCGTGCAGTGGTTGATGGCGGGATGGATCAACGACATGTTCGAAGGCAACATCGATCCCGTGACCGGACAATGTTCGAGCGACTGCAACGGTTCGTACGGCGCTCCGGGTGCGTCCATCGACATCGACGGCGACCATGGGAACGCTACGGGAGTCGTCATCGAATCCGGATCATTGCCCGACGAATCCAGCTGGAGCGCACCCCGGTTCATCCCGGTCGACGCGTCGTTCATCCCCCGTTCGGTGCTGTCACGATCGGTGTAGCACTCACCGGGAAGTTGACCGAGTTGGCGATGAAGCACATCCGGTGGACTTCGTGATGCAGTTCCGTGGCGTCGCCGACCCGGTCCGGCTCGGCGATGATCACCTGCGGCCGTAACGTGACATCGGTGAAAAGGCCACTGCCTTCGGCATTCTCACTCATTGTGCCTTCCGGCCGGTCAGAGTAGGCGGTCACGGTGATGCGTTCACGGGCACACAGTGCGAGATACCACAGCATGTGGCATTGGGACAGGCTGACCACCAGCAGTTCCTCGGGGTTCCAGCGCTGCGGGTCTCCCCGGAAGGCGGGATCGGCGCTACCCAGGATTGCGGGCTTGCCCGGCGCATCTACGCCCGTCACGTCGTGGTCGCGCGCGTACTCGCGGTAACCACTGGTTCCCGAACCGGTGTTGCCGGTCCAGGTCACCTCGACTTCGTAGCGGTGAGTCCGATTGGCCATGTTCGCGAACATACCAATCGCTGCGTCAGCTCATCTCCTCACGGACAACAGTGCCCCCCTCGGCAGCCGACGTGGCGGCCCACGAGGCGAGCAGCTCCAGGGCGTGCGCTGTGGCCGAAGCAGGTTCGGCCACATAGATCGTCAGCGTGAGGCCGGGGTCGGAGATCATGTCGACGCTTTCGTACGCCAGTTCCAGGTCCCCGACGACGGTGTGGTGGAAGTGCTTCACCCCGGCACCGTGCAGACGTACGTTGTGAGAACCCCACAGGCGGCGGAATTGTTCACTGCGGGTGGACAGTTCGCCGACCAGATCATGCAGCGCCTTGTCGTGCGGGTCGCGCCCGGCCTCCGTCCGCAGAATAGCCACGGCGGTGTCCGCGGCGGTGTCCCAGTCCGGGTAGAAGCGTTGCGAATCCTCGTCGAGGAACGTGTAGCGGGCGAAGTTCGGTACGTCGCCCGGCTCGCTGTCGTACAGGCAGGAGTGCATCGCCCGGCCAAGGTGGTTGGTCGCCAACAGGTCCATGCGGCCGTTACGAATGATGGCCGGGGGCGCAATACCGTCGAGCACCCACTGCAGTGCCGGCCGCGGCGTCCAGCGTGCGGATGGACGTCGCCTCGGACGCATTCCGGCACTCGTGCCGTCGGCGGCGTGGGCGAGGTGGAACAGGTGCGCCCGTTCGGCGTCGTCGAGTTGCAGTGCCCGAGCCAGCGCGTCGAGCACTGACGCTGACACACCACCGAGAGAGCCGCGTTCCAGTTTGGCGTAGTACTCGACGCTGACGCCGGCCAACGTCGCGACCTCGCTGCGGCGAAGACCTGGGACCCGGCGGTGTCCCGCGTCGGGAATACCCGCCTGTTGCGGGGTGATCTTGGCTCGCCGCGAAGTCAGGAACTCGCTGACCTCGGCTCGATTGTTCACGTATTCGACGGTACGACTGACAGAAGGTTCCTGGGATGCACTCTCAGTACACGTCTCGACCGGGACTCCCTGATCCCGTCGGTGTCGCGTTCCCTGGTGACATGCAACAAACAACCCACTCAACCCGGCTGCCGACGCTGGTGTACGTCGTCGCCGCCGGCATCTTCTTGATGGGTACCACCGAGTTCATGCTGGCCGGTCTGTTACCCGATGTGGCATCTGACCTCGGCGTCGACGTGACTCGAGCGGGTCTGCTCATCACCGCGTTTGCCGTCGGAATGATCATCGGTCCACCGGCCATGGCGTTGGCCACACTGCGACTGCCCGCGCGTGCGACGCTCGTCGGGGCGCTGTCGGTGTTCAGTGCCGGCCACGTGGTGGCGGCGCTCAGCGATTCATACGGTGTGGTCGTTGTCTCGCGGGTGGTCACCGCCCTGGCCACCGGAACCTTTTGGGCAATCGGAGCGGTGGTCGCCACCGCTGTCGCAGGGCCCGGTGCCGGCGCGCGGGCGATCGCGGTGATGTCAGGCGGCCTGAGCCTGGCAGTCGTCGCCGGCGTTCCACTGGGCACCTTCGCGAGCTTGTTCACCGGGTGGCGCGGCCCGTTCTGGATGCTTGCCGGGCTGTCGTTGGTCATCGGCGTGGCGGTGTTTCGCATCGCGCCTCCCACGCTCGGCCAATCTCCGGCAAAGGTGTCCGTGCGCAGCGAAGTGGCCGGGCTGCGGCCGTGGCGGATGTGGGTTGTGCTGGCGGTCATAGTGCTTGCCCAGGCCGGATTCCTCGGCATGTACAGCTTCATCAGTCCGCTACTGACCGACCGTGCCGGTATTGCACCGGCGCTCGTGCCGGTGGTGTTGGTCGCGTTCGGCATCGGTGCGTTGGCAGGCACTGCCATCGGGGGCCGCTTCGGCGACCGCCATCCCCTGACCACCATTGCGGTGGCGGTGACGGCCTCGGCGACCGGGATGCTCGTGCTGGCAGCCACTGCCGAACACTCTGCGGTCGCGGTCATCGTGGTGGTGCTGTTGGGTGCGTGTGGGCTCGGAGCCAATCCGGTGCTGATCGCGCAGACGCTGCAGCATGCCGGTGGCAGTTCCACCCTGGCGTCATCGCTGGCCACCGCCGCGTTCAATCTCGGTACCGCGGGCGGGTCGGCCCTGGCCGCGGCCACCATCTCGACGGCGTTGGGGCTGAGCGGCCCAGCCATTCTCGGAGCTGCCATCACCGCTTCGGCGCTGATTCCGCTTGCCGTGCTGATCACGCTCCGGCCGAGAGCTTCTGCATCACCGCGAACCCCAGAGTGCACCCTGGCCGCGTGAGTACCTCTTCCATCTCATCGCCCAAGGAGTATCGAAATGACCTTCAATGAAACGTATTTGAGCCGACGCAAGGCGTTGAAGCTGGCCGGAGCCGGAGCGTCGGCCCTGACGGCACTGACCGCTTCGGCGTGCGCGTCACGGCCGTCCGGTATCGCTCCGCCATTGCCGGCCACCGCCGGTACGCCCGATCTTCCTGCCGGCGACATGAGCCACGGCGCCGACAATTTCTTTGTCAGCGATCGGGTTGATGTGCAGAAGGTGACCTTCAAGAACCAGTATCAGATGGAGGTCGGCGGCAACCTGTTCGTCCCGAAAGACCTGAACCGCAAAGGAAGAACCGCCGCCATGGTTGTCGGGCATCCGATGGGTGCGGTGAAGGAGCAGAGCGCCAATCTCTACGCCACCAAGATGGCCGAACAGGGCTTCGTCACCATGTCGCTGGACTTGTCGTTCTGGGGTGAGAGCGAGGGCCGGCCGCGCAATGCGGTGTCACCGGACATCTATGCCGAAGACTTCAGTGCCGCTGTCGATTACCTGCGCACGCAATCCTTCGTCGACCGGGAGCGGATCGGCGCCCTCGGGATCTGCGGCAGCGGAAGCTTCGTGGTCAGTGCCGCGAAGATCGACCCACGCATCAAGGCCGTCGCGACGGTCAGCATGTACGACATGGGCGCGGCCAACCGTCACGGATTGCGCAATAGCCTGAGTCTGGAACAGCGGCAACAGCTCATAGACCGGGCAGCCCGTCAACGTGATGCCGAATTCATCGGCGGCGAAACCGAATACACCAGCGGTACGGTGCACGAACTGACCGAGAGCTCCACCGTTGTCGAGCGGGAGTTCTACGACTTCTACCGGACGCGGCGCGGCGCCTTCACGCCCGACGGCCAGTCACCCGACCTCACCACACATCCCACCCTCACCAGCAACGTGAAGTTCATGAACTTCTATCCGTTCAACGACATCGAGACGATCTCGCCGCGTCCCATGTTGTTCGTCACGGGAGGGCGGGCCCACTCGCGGGAGTTCAGCGAGGACGCTTACCGCTTGGCGGGCGAGCCAAAACAGCTCGCCATCGTTCCCGGGGCCGGCCACGTCGATCTCTACGACCGGGTCGACCTGATCCCGTTCGACACACTGACCGCTTTCTTCAGAGGCAACCTGACCTGACGGCACCACGGATCTTCGCGAGCCGGCACCCATTGACACATTGGCACGAATAACTAGACTTTGTGCCATGGCTAATGTCAGCGCGGCCGACACGGACATAGTGCGACCGAACGTGCTGGCGGATTTCCGCAGGCACTCGGGCAGCATCCTGGGCGGCGCCTTCGGCGCCGCCGCGTTCGACGAAGTCGCCCTGGTCCCGGTGGCCGCGGCCGTCGACCGCAGCGGCCGGTTCGAACGAAACTTTCTCGATCGCGGTGTGCGCAGCGGATTTTCGGCGTTCCTGGCGATCTGGGGTGACGCCACGGACCGCGAGGCGGAGGGGCGCCGCCTGCAAACGATGCACCGCGACGTCCGCGGACACGGCAAAGACGACTTCGCCGAGGTCCGCTACAGCGCCCTGAACCCGCAGCTGTGGAACTGGATCGCGATCAGCGGGATCTTCGTCGTCCTGCATTCGTTCACGCCGGCGACCGGCATCACGATGAACGCCGCCGAGCAGGAGGCCGCCTACGGTCAACTACTCGAGGCGTTTCGCTCGATCGAGCTGCCGGGTGCGTCGGCGAAACTCCCGGAAACGTACGCCGAGGCGTCCCGCTACTACGACGACATGGTGGAAAACCAGTTGCAGGGCAACGAGTTCCTGACCCGCGTGACGGCCGGACTGACTCAGCTTCCATTGCCGACCCTACTGCTGCCCGCCCCGGTGCGACTGGCGTTGACCCCATCCTGGACAGCAGTTCGACCGATCGCCGGCCGGGTGATCAAAGTGTGCTCATTCGGCATCATGCATCCGGGGATTCGGGAGATGACAGGGTTCCGTTGGCAGTCCCGGCACGACCGGGAATTCGCCGTCTACACCCGACTGCTCCAACTGGCCTGGCGGGTGTTGCCCGACCGGCTACTGCTGGTGCCTCTGGCCTACAACCGGCTGCAGTACGAGAAGCTGGTTCGCCTGCACCGATCGGTGGCGCTGGATTCGTTCGCGCCACTGGGATGCCCGGCAGCGGGCTGACACACTGGTAGCGATGCCACCACGCAGCAACGCCAGCCAATCCGAACAGGAAGACGCCATCCTCAAGGCCACCGCCGAGGAGGTGGCGCTCGTCGGCCTCGGCCGGGCCAGTCTGGATGTCATCGCCAAGCAGGCCGGTGTCAGCCGCCGTACGCTCTACCGCCGCTTTCCCACCCGCGACGCGCTGATCACCGAACTCGGGCGGCGCACCTTCGACGCGGCGATGCACCGGCTGCGCACCGTCGCAATCGATTCCGGCCCCAACGAGGCTGCGGTGGCGGCGTTCTGCGAAGGTGTGCGGCTGCTGACGACCGAGCCGGTGATGCGCAGGTTCCTGCGCCTGGACACCGATTTCACGGCAGTGGCCGGAGCCTACGACCAGGCTCCGGCGTTTCTGCACCACGCCTCGTCGGCGATGGCCAAGGCCCTTCGCGCGGCGGGCGCGACCATGCCCGATCCCGACCTGCTGGCCGTCGCCGAACTGCACATCCGCTTGGCGTGCTCACTGGCCCAGATGCCGACGCCGGTGTTGGATGTCAACGACGACACGGCGGTTCGCTCCTACGCGCGAAAGCATCTGGCCCCACTCGTGCGGTAGCTCCGTCTCGGGGTCTACCCGCGCAAGCCGGCAGCCGCGTCGCGCACCGCGGCCGTGATGGCGGCGACCATCGGGCTGTCGAGCTTCCAGCACTGCCAGAACAGCGGCACGTCCAGATACTGTTCGGTGATCCGGACAAAGTCGTCGTCCACCAGTTCCTCGGGATACATCCCCCAGCCCAGCCCGGCGCGCACTGCGGCGCCGAAACCCTCGGCAGTCGGGATGTAATGCGTCGGCCTGACCACGTCCCTGCGGAATACCTTGCGCACCAATTGATCCTGTAGCGCATCATCACGGTTCCAGGACAGCGAGGGCGCCGCGTGCGCCGCGTCGCGGGTGAACCCTTCCGGCAGGTAGCGCTGCACATATTCCGCACTGGCCACCGGCACGTAGCGCATCGCGCCCAGCGGGTGCACCCGACAGCCCGGCACCGGGTTCCGCTCGGTGGTGACGGCTCCCATCACCACGCCCTCGCGCAGCAGTCGTGCCGAAAGGTCCTGATCCTCGATCCTGATGTCGAACAGGAACTCGGCGGCCCGGGCGAACACCCCGGTGAACCAGGTCGCCATCGAATCGGCGTTGACGGCCAGCGCGATCCTGGTGCGTTGCGCGGTGCCGCCGCCCATCTCCGCCAGTGCCTCGGACTCCAGCAATGCCGTCTGCGCCGCCAGCCTGAGCAGTGGAACGCCGGCAGATGTTGCTGTGCAGGGCTTTTCGCGAACCACCAAAACCTGCCCGACACGTTGCTCCAGGGCCTTGATGCGCTGGCTGACCGCCGAAGGAGTCACATGCAGACGCTGCGCGGCTGCATCGAAGCTTCCCAGCTCGACCACCGCGGCGAAGGCAGCAAGCTGCTGGCCGTCGATCTGCACGCCCCGATCCTAGTCGGGCAGACCCCCGTCGCCGCGCAAACCGCTGCCGGTGAACCGGACCAACTGGTCGACCCACCCACGGTCCAGTCCGCCGGGCCCCAAAGGCCGCCCGTAGAGAGTCAGATCGGAGCTGGCCAGCGCACCGATCATCGCAAAGATGGCAATCGTGCTGCGCTGCTGACCTTCTGTGGTCTGGATGTCCGGCACCGCCCGTCCCGCGGCGGCGAAGAACAACTCGGGCAGGCTCGGTGTGCCCGCCAATTGATCGAGCCAGATCTGATCTTCGTCCAAGGCAAGCTGATTCATTACCTTGAGCCAGCGCAATCCACCGATCGGATCCTCGTCAAGCAGCCGGACGTAAGGCGCGATGAGAGCCTCGACGACGTCGCAGACACCGATCTCGTTCCCGGACTCAGCCACCCGCACCAGCTCCTGGACGACGGCCCCGAACACCGTCGGCACCCGCCGTCGTGCCACCTCGAGCACCAGGTCCCGCTTGGCCGGGAAATGGTAGGCCACCGCGCGGCTGGCCACGCCTGCCTCGCGGGCCACTGCCCGCGCCGCCACCGCACCGATCGACGTCTCGGCGAACATTCGCTCAGCGGTATCGACGATCAGGGTTCGGGTGTCGACATCACGCCGGGGACCACGTCTATGGGTCGAGCTCGAGACCACAAGAGGAGCCTAACCACTTGTGGCGCCATCGTCCTGTGGTCGGTTCAGTTCTCCTACTACGGTCGTAGGTCAAGATCGGACACCAGAGCGATGTGGGTTGACCTGCGTTCTTCGTAGCGTCGAGCCATGACACGAGCACAGCGTTCCCCAGCTATCTCGATAGCGAATTCAGTGACAGGCGTCGCCCGTGGATGGACGGCGAAAGATGCCGTCGTCACCCCACCGGTGACCGACCGGGTGACACCGCCGCACCAGGGCTCCCAGGACGCCGGCCGGTGGCGGCGCGCGGTGGCCGCGGTGCGCGCAGCACTGGCCACCGTGCCCCGCCCCGACCTGAAGCAGCCCTACTATCCGCCGGTGCGCGAACGCTTCGTCGAGGACGCCGCGATGTCACGCGAAATGTGGCGACTCTGAATTGCTGAAATCCGGCCCCCGAAAATCCAGCCCCAGAAAATCCGGCCCCCGAAAATCCAACCGTAGTAGGAGGCGCAGCAACGCCTTCACCTTCTACGATCACAACATGCTCGGTAGCATCGCGCGCGGGTTCCGTGCGCACGTACACCGGCGGGGCTATGCGCTCCCGGTGGGCTACAACTGGGCCATCGTGTTGGCGTTCGACACGACGGTGATCGGTGCCGGCCTGGTGGCGATGTTGCAGCGCCCGACGGCCGACCTTCAGGCCGGCCTGCTCGCGTTCGTCGTCTGCGCTGCGCCCTTCGCGTTGTTCTACCTGTCGGGCGTCGATTTCAAGGCGCCGATCGTCTGGGGAACCTGGACCACCGCGACTGCCGTGTTGCTGTTCGCGACGGCAACACCGGTATCCAACGACTTCGCTCCGTTGATCGCGGTGCTGATGGTCGGCGAGGTCGCCTCACTCACCGGGGTGTGGGGTGGATTCTTGGCGTCGCTGACCGCGGCCACCCTGCTGCTGACCGCTGCCTCGCAACACCGTCTCGATGCCCTGCCGCTCTATCTGGGGATCCTCGGGATGGGTTGGCTGGTGGGCTATCTCGTGCACACCCAGCAGCAACTCATGCGACAGCAGCAAGAGTCGCAGGCCGCGCAGGCCCGCCATGCCGCGGCCGACGAACGGCGCCGTATCGCCCGCGAGGTCCACGACGTGATTGCGCATTCACTGAGCGTGACGCTGCTGCACGTGACCGGGGCACGTCGGGGGTTGCAGCAGGACCGCGACGTCGACGACGCGGTCGAGGCATTGGAGCAGGCCGAACGCCTGGGGCGTCAGGCCATGGCCGATATCCGGCGCACGGTCGGACTACTCGACGGCGCCCCGATGAGCATGGCTCCCGAACCCGGAGTCGACGACATCAGTTGCCTGGTCGACGATTTCGTGCATGCCGGGCTCAACGTGCGGTTCGACGCGACCGGCCGCACCGATGTGGTCTCCGCCGCGGTGGGCTTGGCGTTGTACCGCATTGCCCAGGAGTCTCTGGCCAACATCGCCAAGCACGCGCCCGATGCGGAAGCGACAGTGCTGCTGAGGATCTCACGGAACTCGGCGACCTTGACCGTCGCCAACCGACTGCCAGTGGCCGCTCTCGCCGTCCGGAACGGCCGCGATGCGGAGGGCCGCGGTGTGCGCGGTATGCGCCAGCGCGTCGAGCTGCTCGGCGGGATCATCAGCGTCGGTCCCGGCGACGACGGATGGTCGGTGCGCACGAACATTCCCTTGGATGACACCGACCGGGCGCCCCGGCGATGCCCCGTGGTGTCATGACGGACCCCGTGACCGAGGTCGCGGTCCTCCTGGTCGACGACCAGGATCTGGTGCGCTCCGGGCTGCGACGCATTCTGCGGCGCAAGGACGGCTTCACGATCGTCGCCGAATGCGCCGATGGCGACGAGGTGCCCGATGCCATCAGCCAGTATCGGCCCGACGTGGTGGTGATGGACCTGCGGATGAAACGTGTCGACGGGATCGAAGCCACCCGCCAGGTGACGGCGGTCGACGGGCCTCCGGTGCTGGCGCTGACCACGTTCAACGACGACGAGTTGCTCTCGGGCGCGCTGCGGGCCGGGGCCAGCGGATTCGTACTCAAGGATTCCTCCGCCGAGGAACTGATCCGGGCGGTGCGCGCGGTGGCCCAGGGCGACAGCTATCTCGACCCGGCGGTGACCTCACGGGTGCTCACCACGTACCGCAAGTCCGCCGAGCCGCGTCGCAACGGCGCCGTCGGCGATCTCACCGCACGGGAGCTCGACGTGCTGACGCTGATCGCCAAGGGGCATTCCAACGCCGAGATCGCCGATGAACTCTGCATCTCCGGGCTCACCGTCAAGAGCCATATCGGCCACATCTTCATCAAGCTCGACCTGCGTGACCGTGCCGCCGCCATCATCCACGCGTACGACGCCGGGCTGGTCAGCCCCCAGTAACAGAGTCTTTCGGCCGTCGCCTGAAGGACTTTCGGCAGGAGAATACCGACGGATGACCGCTACCCTCCGTTGCCCACGGAGAGTAATCATCGGTTATGGCCGCAGCGGAAATTCACGAAACACACACCGGGATCGTCGCGTTGGTGGGCGACAGGGCCTACAAAGTCAAGAAACCCGTCACCACTGACTTTCTCGATTTCAGCTCGGTCGAGCACCGTGAACAGGTGTGCGTACGTGAGGTTCGCTTGAACCAGCGACTCGCGCCCGACAGCTACCTCGGGGTCGCCCATCTCTCCGATCTGCAAGGTGGTCAGCCCGAGCCGGTGATCGTGATGCGCAGATACCCTGATTCGCGCCGGTTGACGTCGATCGTCGCCAGTGGTGAACCTGTGGTTGAGCATCTGTCAGCGATCGCCGATGCGATCGCGCGGTTTCACGCTGACGCCGAACGGTCCGGCGACATCGACCGCGCAGCGGCGGTGCCCGCGGTCGCCGGCCGTTGGCGGGACAACCTCACTGAATTGCGCCGGTACGCGGGAACGGTGGTGCCCGCTGAATCACTGGCCGAGGTCGATCGGCTCTATGACCAGTTCATCACGGGTCGCACCGCACTGTTCGGCGACCGCATCGCCAACCGCCGCGTCGTCGACGGCCACGGCGACTTGTCGACCGGAGACATCTTCTGCATGCCAGACGGTCCGGCCATCCTTGACTGTCTCGAGTTCGACGACGGCCTACGCCATGTCGACTGCAGCGACGACGCCGCGTTCCTGGCGATGGACCTGGAATTCCTCGGCCGCCGAGACCTGGCGGATTACTTCATCGCCGAGTACCAGCGGCTCTCCGGGGATGTGCCGCCGAGCGCATTGGTGGACTTCTACATCGCCTACCGTGCCGTGGTCCGCGCCAAGGTCGACTGCATCAGGGTTCAGCAGGGCAACGAGAGCGCGACGAATGATGCCCGGCGCCATCTCGACATCGCCCTCGATCGCCTCCGCCGAGGTGCCGTGCGACTGGTCATCGTGGGCGGTGGCCCCGGAACCGGCAAGACCACGCTCGCGCACGCGCTCGCTGAACAGGTGGCTGCGCGAGTCATCTCCACCGATGATGTGCGCCGCGAACTGCAGGAGCGTGGAGTCCTCGACGGCGCGGCCGGGATTTTGAACGAGGGGCTGTACAGCAAGGAGAACGTGTCCGCCGTTTATGCGGCCGTGCTGGAGAAGGCCCGACAAACACTGGCCATGGGACAGTCGGTGATCCTCGACGGTACCTGGCGAGATCCAGACCTTCGACGGCGAGCGCGGGAGATTGCAGCGGAACAGAGTTGTCCGACAGTGGAATTGGCGTGCACTGCGCCTCTCGACGAAGCCAAGCAGCGCATCGTCCAGCGGCAGGTCACCAACTCAGATGCCACCCCGCAGATCGCAGAAGGTTTGGCGACCGACGCCGATTGGCCTGACGCCCATCTCGTCAACACGCGCCGCCCGCTCGCGGAATCCGTCGCCGAAGCCCAACGGATCTGTTGCACGACAATCTGACCCTCAAGGGTCTGAACCATTACGAAGTGAGGTTCCTGTGTAAACCCGGAGCCGCAGGCCCGCCGAACGCCCTTGTAAAGTAAAACGGCGGCCTTCCTTTCGGCTGCCACCTGCACAAACGTTCCGGGCAGCGAGGTTCGGCACATCCACCAAGGGGGAAACATGAATGAAGTGCTGGCCCGCGCCGGCATCTTCCAAGGTGTGTCGCCAGACGCCGTGGCCGCGCTCGTCCGGCAGTTGGAGCCGGTGACCTTCCGTCGGACCGAGGTCGTGTTCACCGAGGGCGAGCCCGGCGACACGCTGTACATCATCACCGCGGGCAAGGTGAAGATCGGCCGCAAGTCGACGGACGGCCGCGACAGCCTGATCACGCTGATGGGCCCGTCGGACATGTTCGGCGAACTCGCCATCTTCGATCCGGGTCCGCGAACCTCGACGGTGACCGCGCTGACCGAAGTGAAGGCGGTGGTGATGAGCCGCAGCGTGCTGCGGAGCTGGATCGCCGATCGACCTGAGATCGCCGAACAACTGCTGCGGGTGCTGGCCCGCCGGTTGCGTCGCACCAACGACAACCTGTCCGACCTGATCTTCACCGATGTGCCGGGCCGGGTTGCCAAGCAACTGCTCTACCTGGCGCAGCGATTCGGCAGCCGCGACGGCAGCGCACTGCGTGTCGACCACGAACTGACGCAAGAAGAGATCGCCCAGCTCGTGGGCTCCTCGCGGGAGACGGTCAACAAGGCGCTGTCGGACTTCGCGCAACGCGGCTGGATCCGCGTGCAGGGCCGCAGCATCCTGATCGACAACGCCGAGCGATTGGCGAAACGCGCGCACTGAACGTGTGACCGCACAGACATTGTTAGTACCCTAACTATTAGGGTACATTCTAAGTATGACCGCAGTATCCGAAGCGTCGACCGCACCCTCCGGAACCCTCGGCGCCGATCCCCTGGCCCTCGAGCGACAGGTCTGTTTCGCACTGGCCGTCAGCAACCGCGCCGTGCTCGCGGTTTACCGGCCGCTGCTGGAGCCGCTGGGGCTGACCCATCCCCAGTACCTGGTGATGCTGGCGTTGTGGGATCACCAACGGTCCGGCTCGGGCGGCATTCCGCCGCTCTCGGTCAAAGAGATCGCCTCCGCACTGCAACTCGATTCGGCGACGCTTTCACCGATGCTCAAACGGCTGGAAGCACTCGGCCTGCTGACCCGCAGCCGCCGGGCGGGCGATGAACGCGCAACTGATGTCGCGCTCACCGAGGCCGGGATCGCCCTGCGTGAACGGGCCCTGGCGATCCCTCCCGCAGTGGTCGAGCGCCTGGGCGTCGACCTCGCCGAACTCGAAGAGCTGCATCGAGTGTTGAGCCGTATCAACGTGGCTGCACTGGCGGCCAACTCACTCACCGACTGACCCGAGGAGTCCACCATGGCCGGCCAGAAAACCGAAGACCGTCCCAACCTCTTCCAATACATCGCCTACTGCTACGGCAAGCGGTTGCCCGATTCCATGCGGGACTGGGTGGCCCACGACCTGGCCGACCATGGCGCAGTGCGCCGTCATCTGATCCGGATGGCGATCCCGCCACTGTTCGTGCTGGCGCCGCTCTGGCTGCTGCCCGCTTCGCTGTACGTGCACATCGAGATGACCGTGCCGATCTACATCTGGGCGATTTTGATGGCGCTCGCGCTCAACAAGATCTGGCGCCGGCACCGGCTGGCACAGCACGGCCTCGACCCCAATCTGGTCGACGAGATCCAGTACAAGAAGGACCTGCAGAAGCACGAGGACTACATCCGCCGGTTCGGACCGCGCCCCGAATCGTCCAAGCGTCAGACCAACAGCAGCCCCTTCTGACGTTCAACCTGGCCAGACCCCTTGCATGCAAGCTTGCATGCAAGGGGTATAGTCGTCCTCCGTGGTCACGGACGAGAAATCGAGCAACAGCCAGCGCGTCTACCGGATGACCAAGGACCAGATCCTCTCCGGTGAGTTTCGAGGCGGGCAGCTGCTCAGCGAGGTAGAGGTGGCGACGCAGCTCGGCGTCAGCCGCACACCTGTCCACGAGGCGTTTCTGCGCCTGGCTGCCGAGGACTTCCTGGATCTGGTGCCGCGGCGCGGCGCCGTCGTCGTCCCCGTGTCCGCGCAAGAAGCCACCGACCTGCTCGAGATGCGCCTGGCGCTGGAGACCGCGGCGGTGCGCCGGCTGTGCCGATCACCGGAATCCATCGACACCCTGTTCGGTGAACTCACCGAGTTGGTGGAGCGGCAGCGCCATGGCGCCGCGATCGGGGATGCCGATCAGTTCGCAGCCGCCGACGACGCGTTTCACCGCCGGATCGTGCAGGTCGCCGGGAATTCGATCGCCGGGCGCTTCTACGGATCGCTCAGCGACCGGCAGCGCCGCATGATGGCCGACGCCGCCCGCTCGGACTCAGCCCGGCTCACCGAACTGATCGGCGAGCACGCGGATCTGGCCGATGCCATCGGACGTCGCGATGTCTCCGGTTTCGAGGCAGCACTGCTGGCCCATCTGGAAGCGACCTACCGGGTGGTGCTGGCATGACCGCTGTCGCAACGGAATTCGCCGAAGCACCGGTTCGGCTGCCGCGCCGCCTACAGCCCTGGCTCGCGGTGGCCATCGCCGTCTTCTGCATCGGTTGGGGCGGAAACCAATTCACCCCGCTGCTGATCGCCTATGCCCAGCACTCCGGCTACACCCGGGTGGACGTCGACATCCTGCTCGGCGCCTATGTGCTCGGCCTGATTCCCGGCCTGCTGATCGCCTCGACGCTGTCGGACCGTCACGGTCGGCGCAATGTAATGGCCGCCGGTGTGCTCAGTGCGGCGCTGGGCAGTCTCATCCTGGCAGTCGGCGACTACTGGGGTTTCCCGGCCCTGTTCGTCGGCCGGTTGTTCAGCGGGGTGGCAGTCGGGATCGCGATGGCAGTGGGTTCGGCCTGGATCACCGAACTGTCCAGGCCGCCCTTCGACGACGCTTCGGACGGCGCCGGAGCGCGACGCGCCTCGATCTGCCTGTCGTTGGGCTTCGGGGTGGGACCTCTGTGCGCCGGGCTGCTCACCGTCTACGCGCCGCTACCGCTGGTGTTGACCTACCTGGTCCACGCTGCCCTGTGCGTGCCGGTGCTGTGGGCGGTGTGGAATCGGACCGCCGAGACCCGTGAGCGCACAACCTCTCGACCTTTCCTGGACGGCCTCAAGGTGCCTGCAGCGGGCCACCGCCGGTTCCTGCATGTCGTTGTTCCCATGGCGCCGTGGATCTTTGGCTCGGCGGCAATCGCCTACGCGGTGGTGCCCGCACTCGTCGCCGACCAGCTCGGGTCGTGGGCCCTGCTCTATACCGTGGGGTTGACCGTCCTGACGCTGGGCTGTGGTGTGGCGATCCAACCGATTGCACGTCGGCTCGACGACGTGTCCAGCTCCCGGGCCGTGGTGGTGTCGATGGCGCTCATGGCGCTGGGGATCTTCGCCGCAGTCGCCACCGCCGTGACCCGATCGGCGCTCGTCGCGCCGCTTGTCGCGATGCTGCTCGGCAGCGCCTACGGCATTGCGATCGTGTCGGGTCTGCTTGAGATCCAACGCATTGCACCGCCCGACGAGCTTGCCGGCATCTCGGGCGTCTACTACTCACTGGCCTATCTCGGGTTCCTCCTACCCGCGGTGCTCGCCGCACTCGCGCACTGGTTCAGCTATCCGGTCATGCTGACCGCGGTAGGCGTACTGGCCATCATCTGCACGGCAGTGTGCGCATCAGGATGGGCGAAGCATCTGGAGCCGCGGACGCCGACGTCCGTTTGAGATCGTCCCTCAGATGCCGGCGCTACAACTCAGCAACGCGCCCGTTGTCGACCAGCCACCTGCGGTCCAAGCGAACGTTCTGCAGCATGCGGCGGTCATGCGTCACCAGTAACAACGCCCCGTCATAAGACTCAAGCGCCAGCTCGAGTTGCTCGATGGCAGGCAGGTCCAGATGATTCGTCGGCTCATCGAGAACCAGCACGTTGGTGCCGCATGCCTGCAGCAACGCCAGGCCGGCACGGGTTCTCTCCCCCGGCGATAATTCGTCAACCGGACGTTCGACGTGATCGGCCCGCAGCCCGAACTTCGCCAGCAGGGTGCGCACATCGGCGGTCGACCAGGCCGGCAGCCGCTGCTCGAACCGGTCGACGAGTCGCGCGGTACCGGTGAAATCGTTACGGGCCTGGTCAATCTCGCCGATGGCGACGCTGGCGCCGAGACCGGCGCGCCCCGCATCGGGCTGACGACGCCCCAGCAGAAGCCGCAGCAATGTCGACTTTCCGGCCCCGTTGGCGCCGGTGATTCCGATCCGCTCGCCGGCATCAACCTGCAACGACACTGGGCCCAACACGAAATCACCCTGCTGCACAACGGCATTGTCGAGGGTGGCGACGACCGAGCTCGACCGTGGCGCGGCGCCGACGGTGAACTGCAGAGACCATTCCTTGCGGGGTTCCTCGACTTCCTCGAGGCGGGCGATCCGGCTCTCCATCTGACGCACCTTCTGCGCCTGCTTCTCGCTGGATTCGGTGGCGGCGCGCCGGCGGATCTTGTCGTTGTCCGGTGACTTGCGCATCGCGTTGCGGGTGCCCTGGCTCGACCACTCGCGCTGCGTGCGGGCGCGGGACACCAGGTCGGCCTTCTTCTCGGCGAATTCCTCGTACTGTTCGCGCCGGTGCCGGCGGCCGACCTCACGCTCCTCTAGATAGCTTTCGTACCCACCGCCGAAAACGGTGGTGGTGTTCTGTGCCAGATCCAGCTCGAGGATGCGAGTCACGCTGCGGGCGAGGAACTCCCGATCGTGACTCACCAGCACCACACCCCCACGAAGCTCCGTGACGAACTGCTCCAGCCGGGCGAGTCCGTCAAGGTCCAGATCGTTGGTCGGTTCGTCGAGCAGCACGACATCGAACCGCGACAGCAGCAGTGCCGCCAACCCGACCCGTGCCGCCTGCCCGCCTGACAACGCGGTCATCGGCGTCGAGTCGGGTCGCACCGCATCGGTGTCGAGCCCGAGATCGGCCAGCACTGCCGGCAGCCGTTCGTCGAGATCGGCCGCACCGGTGGCGAGCCAGTGATCCAGCGCGGCCGAGTAGGCAGCGGCCGGATCCTCTTCCCCTGAGCTCGGGTCTGCCAGTGCCGCGGCCGCGGCGTCCATGGCCTGCGTGGCATCGGTGCATCCCGTGCGGCGGGCAATGTAGGCCGCGACGGTCTCCCCTGGTACGCGCTCGTGCTCCTGCGGCAGCCATCCGACGAATGCGTCTGCCGGCGCCACGCTGACCGTGCCGTCGAGCGGCTCGAGATCCCCGGCCAGGATCCGCAGCAGTGTGCTCTTGCCTGCGCCGTTGACCCCGACAACCCCGATGACATCACCCGGCGCGACCGTCAGGTCGACCCCCTCGAAGAGGGTGCGATGGGCGAATCCGCCGGCCACATTCTTCGCGACAAGCGTTGCGGTCATGGCTTCTATCGTCGCATTACGCCGAGTTGCCCCGCGCCCGGCGCATCGGTTCCGCCGCTGAGGTTGCAAGCTGGGCCCTGTGGCGAACGTGCAGCCTTTGCAGCAGGACGGTGGCGGGCCGCTACCAGAACCTGCACGTTCGTCACAGTGAGCCGCGGGGATGCCAGGAAGCGAAGACCGGGATCCGAAGCGGACCAGACGCGGCGTGTTTCAAAGGCCAAACTCCGCACGGGGTCCACCGCCCGGCTACCGTCGATCTGGTGGCAATGTCACGGACCCGCCTCGCCCGGTTCTGCGCCATCGGAACCGTCATGATCACCCTCGTCGCGGCCACATCGTGCGGGCAGCCGGCGCGTCCACCGGCGGCCAGTTCCACGTCGACAACGACCGCGCCGGTCCCCACGGTCCCGATTCCCAGCACAGCCGCCGTCGTGCCCATGGGTGACTTCACCCCGATCGCCCAGCTCGTCAACGACGCGATTGCGGTACCTCGACTACCGGGTGCGGTGGTCCAGGTCGGGCACGCCGGCAAGATCGTCTTCCGCCAAGCGTTCGGGTCGCGCAAACTGGCCGGCGAACCGGGACCGGACGGAGCGTCCGCCCCCGCCGAGCCGATGACCGAGGACACGATCTTCGACCTGGCCTCGTTGTCGAAGTGCCTCACGACCGCCGTTGCCATCCTGCAGCTATACGAACAGGGCCAGGTTCAACTCGATGAACCCGTGCAGACGTACCTGCCCGACTTCAACCCGACCAACGATCCACGCCGCGCGCAGGTGACGGCGCGGATGTTGCTCACCCACACGTCGGGCCTCGCGGGAGATCTGAGTCTGGACGGGCCGTGGGGGCTGGACAAACCCGACAAGGCCGAAGGCATCCACCGGGCGCTCGGCGCGTGGGTCGTGTCCGAGCCCGGAGAACGCTTTCACTACTCCGACATCGGGTTCATCATCCTCGGGGCGCTGCTCGAGAAAGTCACCGGTGAACCCGAGGACGTCTACATTCAGAAGAACGTGTTCGCGCCGCTCGGGATGGCAGACACCCGCTATCTCCCGGTGGCCAAAGCATGTGGCCCACACCAGGTCCGGGGAACCGCGATCGCCGTCGATCCGCGCGCGGATGAAGTGAACGACTGCCCGGCGGGTACGTGGAGCACCGATCTCCTGGCGCGCGTCGCACCCACGGCACTCGACGAAGACACTGCGGGCCTCAATCCGGACTTCGGCCACCCGCTGCGCGGCACCGTGCACGATCCGACGGCCCGCCGGATGGGTGGTGTCGCCGGAAGTGCCGGCGTGTTCTCGACGGTGAACGACGTCGGCCGGTTCGCTCAGGCCCTCCTCGACCGTCGCGCCGGCCGCCCGAGTGCATTCCCGCTGAAGCAATCGACCCTGACGTTGATGACCACCCCGCAGCAGCCCGGACACAGCGAGGTACAAGTCGAGGCGGCGAACAACGCCACCCGAGCGGCGATCGAAAACACCCCCAACACAACACATCCCCTGCTCGCACCTAACTATCCGGCAATAGCCGGACAAGACCTCCGTGGCTTCGGCTGGGATATCGACACGGACCAGTCCCGGCCGCGGGGCATGGTCTTCCCCATCGGCAGCTTCGGCCATACCGGCTTCACGGGAGTGACGCTCTGGATGGATCCGGGATCGGACACCTACGTCGTCGTTCTCGGGAACGTGATCCATCAGCGCGGCGCCCCGCCCATAGCCGGGCTGAGCGGTGAAGTGGCCACACTCAGCGGCCGGGCGCTACATCTGTACGGGAACTAGCCGGCCACCGCTGAGCCGACAAAGTAACTGCCCAGCAGACAGACTCCGATGAGCACGACCCATCCGTCGGTGAGGCGGCACAGCAGTACGGGCGCGTGACGGACCTCCATGAACTCTCGGAAGATGATGCGCACCTTGATGAGTGCGATGACGATTGCGCTGACGGTGACGACGGTGCTGGCCTTGAGGGTGCCGTTCTGGTCGACGGCTTCGTCCAGCCAGACGTAGGCGAGCGTCATCGCCGTCAGGATCACCCAGACGATCGGCAGTCTGCTGTTGAATTTGGTGCGCACCACTCACCTCACGACGTAGATCAACGCGAAAATCAGGACCCACAGGAAATCGACTGTGTGCCAGTACGTGGCACCCGTTTCGACAAGCTGCTGGGATCGCCGCTCCGGACTCCACAACTGGTAGACGACCACACCCAGCACCACGAAGCCGATGAGTACGTGTATGCAGTGGATCGACGTCAGGAAGAAGTAATGCTGAAAGAACTCATCGCTGGTGAACGTGTTCCCCATGCCTATCTGGGTGACCCATTCGATGATCTTTCCGGCCAGGAAGACGACACCGAACGAGACCGTCAGGAACGCGTTCGTCAACGCGGATCGGTAGTTGCCCTCACGTGAGGCCTGGACGCACCGCGCGATGGCCCACGAACTCAGCAGCAGGGCAATGGTATTGACCACCCCGATGCGTAGGTCGAGGTGGGACTGCGACTGCAGGAAGAGTTGCGGATTCTGGGTACGTGACACCAGGTACACCGAGAAGTACGCGGTGAACAGCAGCGATTCGAACAGCACGAACATCCACATGTCGGGCTGCCCGGGAACCGCCCGGGTGCGGTCACGGTCGACTTGCTGGGTCATCGAACCGCCTCCGCCGGCGCGTGCTGGTCTGCGGCATCCTTGCCCGGAAGGTCCGGTAGCGGGCCGGTGCCGAAGTCTTCGCGTTCGATCATCTTGCGTAGCAGCACGATGAAAACTCCTGTGTACGTGACGAACACGACCATGTTGACCCACCAGGCGATTGCGCCGTTCCAGGCGAAGGCGCCCCGCTGGAAGATCCACGCGGGAGCGACGACCACCTCGGTCAGCGCGTTGCACAGGTTGAGATAGCCGAACCACTTCGGGAACACGCGGTTCTTGTCGAGCAGGATCGCGGCCATCCACACCAGGGAGCCGATCAGGAACACACCCATGGTGCCGCTGAACGACAGGAAGGCGAATTCGTAGAGCCAGTGGACGATCTCGGGATCGCGGTCGGGCCGTAGCGCGGCAGCGGTCATCGCGATGGCCATGACGAGCATGCCCGGAATTGCGCTCAGCGAGTACATGATCAGATACGAGTACGCGAAGACCGGACTGACCGACATCCGTCGCATCGAGTACGCGAGAAGGGCGTTCATCGGCGCACACAACCCCGTGATGAGGAAGACGACGCCGAAGCCGGCGAGAACGCCGAACCGGTGGTCGGTCATCCAATGCACGACCATCGGGGTGTCCCAGGCCGGGCTCGGTGGGGGCTGTACGCGGGTGACGAAGAAGAACAGCACACCGTAGAGCTGGTAGAAGAACACCATCACGTACCACGCGAACCACAGTTCACGTTTGGGATGGTGGCGGAGGTTCCACCTGAGCCTGCTCAACCGTGAGCCGCTCACGCGGGCACCTTGTCCATCGCCCGTTGCTGCTTGATCGTCTGGGCGAGAACGACTCCCATCACCAGAATCCAGACCGCGATGGCGATGTTCTTGAGCCAGAAGGACAACGCCCCGTCCCAGGCGAGGGGCCCGTCGAACGACAGTGCGGTGAACGTAGCCGGGGCCAGCGCTGCCGCGACGATGAGGTTGAAGTACCCCACCCACGGCTTGAACACCGGTCGTTCCTGATGGTCCCAGTAGATCGCCAGCGCCAGCAGCAGGCATTGTGCGATCAGGTATGGCACCAGCAGCGTGAAGGTGAGCCAGGCGAGGTCATTGAGCACCTGGGTCAGCTCAGGAGCGCGGTCCGGGCGGAACGAGCCGAGCAGCCAGAACATGTTGGCGATGAGGAACAGTGCCGGCGGACCTCCGGCGGCGGCAATCAAGCTGTAGGACAGGATCGGCGTGCGGTGGGCCATCCGGCGTACCTGCATCGCCAGCAGCATCACGATCGGGATGAGGCCGACGCCGAACCAGTTGAACAGGATCATGCTGTAGCGGATCCGTGCGGTGTTGTCCTGATAGAAACTCGCGACCTGGTCGGCAGACATGTTGGGGGACATCGGATGTGCGAACCCGGGGAACAAGAAGAACGCGGAGATCCAGATGATCGCCACCACGGGCAACGTCCCTAAGAGGATCAACTCACCGTCAGGTCGTCTCATGGTCGGACTCTCTTCATGCGTCGCGTTGGTTGCCGATCGGCAACTTGGACGGTAGCCGATCGGCAACTAGGCGGTCAATCGTCGGTTACCGTTGATGCTGTGACGTCCACTCAGGAGGCCCGCACTTTCGGCGCGATCACGCGCACCGCTGCTCAGACACGGGTGATGGATGCAGCCCTGAAACTGATCGCCAATCACGGGGTGAGCGGCACGTCGCTGCAGATGATCGCCGACGAGATGGGTGTCACGAAGGCCGCCGTGTACCGGCAGTTCAAGACCAAGGAAGAGATCGTCATCGCGATCACCGAACGGGAGATGAGCTTCCTCGAGGAAGCACTGGAGGAAGCTGAGGCCCAAGGCTCCCCCCGAAAAGCCCGTGAGGCGCTGCTGGACCGGATGATCGAGCAAGCCATCGACCGCCGCGGCGCCTTCAGCATTCCGATGTTCGATCCCGTCATCATTCGCCTGCAGGCCGAGTATGAGCCGTTTCAGCGATTCATCGAACGCCTCTTCGCGACCCTCCTCGGCACCGAGGCCGGCGTGGAGGCTCGACTCCACGCCGCGATGCTCTCAAGTGCCATCAGCGTCGCCGTCATGCATCCGCTTCTCGCCGACATCGACGGCGAGACCCTTCGGGTGCAGTTGAACCAGATGACGCGCCGGATGCTCGGGCTTGCCGACTAGCGACGAGGCGTCGTGGTGATGTGCACGTGGTCGAAGTGCCCGTAACCGGAGGCCTGCGGGCCCGATGGCGTGTAGTAGGTGCCACGCCAGATCACATCCTGTAACCCGAACCGGGCCACATTGCTCATCGCGAACGCAAGAATCTCATTGCCGAGCGCGATGCCCTCGGGGCTTTCCGGATTGGGAATCATGATGTCGATCGCCAGCCCACTCGGATGCCACGGCTTCGAGTCCGGCCGCACCCCGTCGATGTCGGCAATCTGGGGAAACCGTGCGCTGACGGCCCTGGCGGCCACGATGGTGTTGGGCTGCAACCCGGCCTCGGAGGCGACACCGACGGGCAGCGACTCCGGGATATCCGCCTCGCCGCCCGGCATCACCGCCGCCGCGTTGTCGACGACCGCCTGCTGTTGCGGTGTCAACGCCCCGTATTGCGCCTCCGCTTCGGCGATCTGACGCAGCAGCTCACGCCACTTGCCCTGGAGGTCTGCGCGCACCGCGTTCGCCCGCTCGGCCGCGGTGTGGGCGTCGGCGGCCGATTTCTCTGACGCACCGGCGGCGGCGGCCGCGCGCTCACGCGCCGATCGATAGGCCTCCATCTTGTCGGCCGCCCCATCGACCACCGCCCGCTGCACCGACAGCTGATCGATCAGCTGCCGCGGGGAGCCTGCGGTCAGCACCGCCGCCACTCCACCGGTGCGTCCACTCATATACGTCATCGCCGCCACCCCGTCGACCGCAGCCTGAAAGGGCTGAAGCTGGGTGTTCGCGATCTCGAGGGCCTCCATGTCGGCGCGATGGCGGTCCGTCGCCGCTGTCTCCTCGGCCAGTCTGGCATCGACGTCGCGTTGGGCAGCCGTGACGGCCTCACGACTCTGAACCGCCTGACGGGACAACTCGTTCAGCTTGGCCAGCCCGTCAGCCGCAGGCTCCGCATTCACGTCGGCCATCGGCGTCAGAATCAGGACCGCGGCCGCCGCACCGCACACCGTTCGCCGAAGTAAACGGCGCACCCCGATCATTCGGATAGTCACGATCCTTCGCTGCAAGGACCGATCCTGGCCCGGCGGTATATCTCCTGGACAGGCTACGAACTGCCTCGGACGATGTCCACCCGTCTTTATCCTGGATTGTCGACCGCCACCCGGCCCTCAGCCAGCACCAGTTGCCGCCGGATCAGGAACAGCGGGAATGCCACGCTCACCGCGATGACCGCACTGAGCACGATGTAGATCCACACCTTCGGGATGCCGATCCGGCGCGCCTCGACGACCATGAACACGAAGGCCGCCAGCCCGAACAACAGCAGGTCGTTGGTGAGTGAGGACGACCCGTAGTTGGCGTAGCCGCTCTGGAAGAAGTCGATCAGGCTCGTGCTTTCCGTAGTGAAGTAGCCGATGTTGTTCCACCAGGTCGCCACCAGCGCTACCACTGCGATCACTGCATAGGTGCCGCACAAAATCTTGTCGTTTCGTGTCAGCATCGCCATCGTCACGCCTCCCCGTCAGACCGATCAGTCCAGGTGAACGTATCTATCCAGCGACCTCCACGGAGGCGATTTGTCCCACCAGTTGTCCCATGACATGGTGAGTGAGTACTCTCTCACCATGTCATCCGGACGCGACCGACTCTTGGCCACAGCGCTCAAGCTGTTCGCCGCCAGGGGGTACGCCGCCACGTCCGTGGCTCATATCCAGCAGGCGGCCGGCCTGGCGCCGGGCTCGGGAGCGCTCTACAAGCACTTCGGCTCCAAACGCGAACTGCTTGAGTCCGCGGTCTCACACCGCATCGAGGCCATCGTGAGTGCCCGGGAGCAGTACGACGCCGGCCATCCCAAGACCACCGAAGAGGCGGTTCGCAGCGCCGGGCAATTGATCTGGGCCAACCTGACCCAGAGTGAGGAACTGCTACGGGTCATGCTGCGCGAACCCGACGAACTCGGTGACCTCGACGAGAAAACGTGGCAGGTCATCACCGACAACGCCTATCAACGGTTCGCCGATGAACTGGCCGCATCGAATCGCTCGGGCCGCACCCAGATCCCCGATCCCGAGGCCACGGCAGCCGTCGCGATCTCCGCACTGTCCTATGCCGCGACGCTGCAGGCGCTGACCAAACGCACGCCGGGCAACGTCGACAACGATCGCTTCTTCGAGGCCTGGGTCACCCAGACCGTCAGCGTGATCGAACAACACCGCTCGTAAACCACTGACCACCAACATATTTCAGGAGCCAACCGTGACGTTCTCCATGCAGCTGAGCGACGATGTGATCGAGGTCCGTGACTGGGTGCACCAGTTCGCCGCCGAGGTGGTGCGTCCGGCCGCCGCGGAATGGGATGAGCGCGAGGAGACCCCGTGGCCCGTCATCCAGGAGGCCGCCAAGGTCGGCCTGTATTCCCCCGAACTGTTCGCCCAGCAGGCCGCCGAACCCACCGGGCTCGGCATGCTGACCGTGTTCGAGGAACTGTTCTGGGGTGACGCGGGCATCGCCCTGTCGATCCTGGGCACAGGCCTGGCCGCAGCGGCCCTGGCGGGCAACGGAACCCCCGAACAGATCGGCCAGTGGCTGCCGGCCATGTTCGGCACACCCGGCGAGCCGCACCTGGGTGCGTTCTGCTCGTCCGAGCCCGACGCGGGATCCGACGTCGGCGCCATCCGCACCCGCGCCCGCTTCGACGAGGCAACCCGCGAGTGGGTGCTCAACGGCACCAAGACGTGGGCCACCAACGGCGGCATCGCGAACGTCCACATCGTGGTGGCCTCGATCTATCCCGAACTCGGCTCCCGCGGACAGGCCACGTTCATCATCCCGCCGGACACCCACGGCTTCACGCAGGGCCAGAAGTTCAAGAAGCACGGCATCCGCGCCTCCCACACCGCCGAGGTGGTGCTCGACAACGTCCGCCTGTCCGAGGATCTGATCCTGGGCGGTCGGGAGAAGTTCGAGGAGCGCATCGCCCGCGTGAAGTCCGGCGCCTCGGCCGGCGGCCAGGCGGCGATGAAGACCTTCGAGCGCACCCGGCCCACCGTGGGCGCGATGGCGGTCGGCGTGGCCCGCGCCGCCTACGAATACGCTCTGGACTACGCCTGCCAGCGCGAGCAATTCGGCCGCAAGATCGGCGAGTTCCAGGCCGTCGCGTTCAAGCTCGCCGACATGAAGAGCCGTATCGACGCCGCCCGGTTGCTGGTCTGGCGAGCCGGCTGGATGGCCCGCAACAACCAGGCCTTCGACAACGCCGAGGGCTCGATGGCCAAGCTGGTGGCCAGTGAGACCGCGGTCTATGTGACCGATGAGGCCATCCAGATCCTCGGCGGCAACGGCTACACCCGCGACTACCCGGTCGAGCGGATGCACCGTGACGCCAAGATCTTCACGATCTTCGAGGGCACCAGCGAAATCCAGCGCCTGGTGATCTCTCGCGCCATTACCGGACTGGCGATCCGCTAGTCAGCAGCGGCTATTTGCCGGTGCGCTCGCGGTGCTTGCACCCGGGCCAGCAGCACGGTCGCCGCTGCCCTTCCTCCAACTCCTCCTGCGTCCGGCGGATCCGCCGCTCGCGCGTCGCCTGCTGCTTGGCGTCCTCGACCCAGCAGATGAACTCGTTGCGCGCGAGCGGCGTGATGTCCTGCCAGGCGGCCAGCGCCGTGGAGTTTCCGATCAGGGCTTCGCGCAGGTCGGCCGGCAATTTGTGCACCACCCCGCCGGACACGCGTTGGCCAGTCATAAAGCCAGGTTAAGCGCCTGAGCTCAGCAACACACTCGCGACACGGCGTACCCCTTATCGTTACCTTAAAGGGGCCTTATTTTTCTTAGAGTTGAGGTACGGTGGGCGTGCAGGGCGGTCATCCCGCCCCGGCAGTGACGGAAGGAACCCGACATGCAACCTGCAGCAGCCACCCGGATCGCACTTGTCACCGGCGCCTCGCGGGGTATCGGCGCCGATGTCGCACAACAGCTCGCCGGTCCGGACACCCACGTCGTCGTCAACTACCGCGAGAAGGCGAAACGAGCCGACTCGGTTGTCGACGCCATCCACCGCGCGGGCGGTCGCGCCTCTACGCTCGGGGCCGACATCTCCGACGAGGCTGCCGCCGCCGCGATGATCGAACGGGTGGGTCGCGAGTTCGGTCGGCTGGACGTGCTGGTGCTCAATGCATCGACCGGGCTGAATCTGGGTGCCGATCCGGGTTACGCGATGCGGCTGAACCGCGATGCCCAGCGCCGGTTGGTCAAGCTGGCCCTGCCACTGATGCCGGTGGGCGGTCAGATCGTGTTCGTCACCAGCCATCAGGCCCACTTCTTCCCCAACAAGGCCGTGCCGAAGGGCTACGCAGCGATCGCCGCAAGCAAGCGCGCCGGCGAGACCGCGCTCTATGCCATGCGTTCCGAATTCGACCGGCGGGGAATCGATTTCACCGTGGTGTCCGGTGAGGTGATGTCTGACCGCGAGCTGGCGACCACCATCGCTCGGGCGGCATCCGCGCCGTACCCGTCCGGGATCGTCTACGCCGGCGGTCCAGACTTTCTGTGCCAGATGTCGGCCTGACAAATAGCCTTTCGCCCGAGACCTACTGCGAACCAGAGGTATTCGCCTGCAGTTGGTCCCGGACCGCGGTGCCCAACGCGCTCGTCGTCGAGGCTCCGCCCATGTCAGGAGTCAGGATGTCACCTCCGCGCGCCAGCACGTCCTCGACGGCTTTCATGATCGCTGCCGCGGCATCACGTTCACCCAGGTGGTCGAGCATCAACGATGCGCTCCATATTTGGCCGATCGGATTGGCGATGCCGCGTCCGGCGATATCGGGGGCGGAGCCGTGAACCGGCTCGAACAGGCTCGGAAAACGCCGCTCCGGATTGATGTTTCCACTGGGCGCGATGCCGATGGTGCCGGTGCACGCCGGCCCCAGATCAGACAGGATGTCGCCGAAGAGGTTGCTCGCGACGACGACATCGAACCAGTCGGGATGCAGAACGAAATTCGCCGCGAGGATGTCGATATGGAACTTGTCCACGTCGATATCGGGGAACCGCTCACTCATCTGCTCGACGCGCTCGTCCCAGTACGGCATCGTGATCGAGATACCGTTGCTCTTCGTCGCCGAGGTCAGGTGTTTCTCGGGTCGCCGTTGGGCAAGCTCGAACGCGTACTTCAGGATCCGGTCGACACCGACGCGGGTCATCACCGTCTCCTGCATCACCGTCTCGCGGTCCGTGCCCTCGAACATCTTGCCGCCGACGCTCGAGTACTCACCTTCGGTGTTCTCCCGTACGACGACGAAGTCGACGTCGCCGGGTTCCCGTCCCGCCAGCGGGCTTTTCACTCCGGGCATCAGCTTGACCGGACGTAGGTTGACGTACTGGTCGAAGTGTCGACGGAACTGTAGGAGGCTGCCCCACAGCGAAATATGGTCGGGCACAACGTCCGGCCAGCCGACGGCGCCGAAGAAGAGCGCGTCGAAGCGGCTCAGCTCGTCGAACCATCCTTCAGGCAGCATGGCGCCGGTATCGGTGTAGTACTCCGCGCACGCGTAATCGAACTGTTCATAGTCGATGGCGAAACCGAAGGCGGCCGCTGCCGACTCCAGCACCTTGAGGCCCTCGGGGACCACTTCCTTGCCGATACCGTCGCCCGGGATCACTGCCAGCCGGTGGGTGGTGGTCATTCCGCCACCTTACGTTTTGGCGATCCGGCGCCGGCGACCAGCGAGGGGCGCCCGGTGTGGGCGCCCCTCGCTGGTGTCAGGTGTCAGCGACCGTTGCCGAATGTCGATGTGACGACACCGGTGGTGGCCTGGTGCTGGATGTCGTGCACCCATTGGTTGTGGGTGACGTCGGCTTGTGCCGGCGCGGCCAGGCCAACGATGGCGGCGGCGAAGCCGGTGGCGATCATGCTCGCAAAACCAAATTTCTTCATGTCGAAGCCCTTCGCTCTGGGCGTTCGAGCCGTGGCGTGAGTGTCGCGGTTCGGACGTCTGTCCTCCGGTTCGGGAGATTCCTACCCGGTCTGACTCTCACAACACGCAGGTCAACGCGGTTAATTCCGCTGGCAGAAATTGCGCGGGGGTTGGCAGAAACAACTGATCTCGGCGTGCCGGCGCGCCGTTTTCTACTGCAGGGTTGCTCTGCGGCACCGGCTACGACCCAGCAGTAGAAAGCGACGTGCACAAGGGCTTCACAGCACACCCAATGCAGTACTACATTCGGTAGTAGTCGACTCCAAGGAGGCACGATGCGGTGGCGCGGAGTAAGTCATGTCGAGTTCGCGGTGTTGGACTACGACGAATCGATCGAGTTCTACGACTCGATGCTGGGCTGGCTAGGGTACAGCAGTTTCTCCTCGCTCAACATGGAGTACCAGTCGATCTACTACATGACGCGATACCTCAACCCGCACAGCTACATCGGCATCCAGCCGGCGCGGACCGGAGACAAGCTCACCCACCGCGACCAGGCCGTCGGGATCAACCACATCGCATTGTGGGCCCGAAACCGGAAGGAAGTGGACCGCTTTCATCGCGACTTTCTCATCGCCCGGGATATCCCGGTCACCGATGAGCCCAAGGACTACCCCCAGTACTGGCCGGGCTACTACGCGGTGTTCTTCGACGATCCCATCAACGGCATCCACTGGGAACTCGCCTGGGTTCCGAAAGTTCCGACGCCACAGCAATGGTGGTCGTTCTATCGGACAATCCGCGCCTTCGGCAAGCAGCGTCCCGATCTGGCCAACACGGTGCCCGGCATCACCCTGCAGGCGCGGCGGATGCTGCCGGGCAAATGAGCCCGGGAGTTAGGCCAGCGCGACACCCAGTTCCTGGGCGAACACCTTGATCATGTGCTGAACCGCAATCTCGTTGCGGCCGATGATCATGTGGTCATGCTGACCGTGCCGGACCCCTTCACCGCATTGCGGCAGCATGGCGAAATCCTCGTCGCGCACCGCGGCATGAACCCCCTCGTAGACTGCGTCGTACGCCGCTCGCATGTCGTCATTCGTGGCCGGGACCCGCCCCATCCAGCTGTGCCGCACCGTGCAGCGGGTGGGTTCGCCCTCGGGCAACATGTCGATGATCTCGACCCCGACCGGGCTGTTCGCCAGGATGAGGTTGGGATACACCCAGTAGATGACGCCCATGTTGGCCGACGGGTCGAACGAGGCGCTGGCATCGTCGGGGAGATTCTTGATCCAGTTGAACGGGAAGCCGATGCGGTGATGCTTGCCGAACTCGTCGTAGATGGCGGTGTTCGGCAGAGTGTTCTGCCCAATCAGACTCTCGCCGTGGACGAACGGGAAGTGATAACCCTCCGCGAACGCCTCGAGCGCACCCTTCCACGACACCTCCGAGGAGAACTCGCGATCGGTGTGGTAGCCGTAGGACTCGTAATTCCATTGCGCCAGTTCAGGTCCGAGCGCACCGAGGTGACCGTCGACGTCGATGGTCGCATCAGCGGACAGGACCGCCCAGATGAAACCGTGGCGTTCCTCGGACGGCAGCTCGACCAGGCCGTACTCCGCGGTGTCCATCGTGTCGAAGCCGGCCTTGCCCGGAACCATGAACAGCTCACCGGTGTTGCGGTAGGTCCACGCGTGATACGGGCAGACGAAGCGGGACGCGTTGCCCGATCCACAGGCCGGCATAGCGCCGCGGTGGCGGCAGTAATTGAGGAAAACGTGGCTGGCGCCGGTGCGGTCCCGGGTGACCAGCAGAGAGTCCCCGAGCACCGAGCGGACGACGAAGTCGTTCTTCGCCGCGATCTGGGCCGACGGCACGATGGCCAGCGGGACCCGACGCAGGATCTGGGACTCCTCGATCTCGGTGATCTTCGGATCCCGGTAGTAGTGCAACGGCACCTTCAGCACCCGGTCAGCCATATCCGTCGTCCCCTCGACGGCATGCCGCAGCGCGCGGCGGGTCAGTTCCTCATCAGTACTGCTCACTGGGCTGACAGTCATATTCAGACCATACAATGACTATCAACTGCATTGTCAAGATCGAATCGTCAATCATGCGACCATCAACGGATGCGCAGGCACGGCTGGTCGGGAGACATTCCCGCCGACGACGACGAGGCCGTCCGCCGCATCATCGGTGCGGCCCGGCAGGCGATCGACACGCGCGGCACGGTGAGCGTGTCGGAGGTGGCCCAGGCCCTCGGGGTGACGCGGCAAACGGTGTACCGCTATTTCCCCACACTGGAGAACCTCATGGTCGCCACCGCCGTGTCATCGGTGGACGGCTTTCTCGACCGACTGGCCGCAGAACTGGGTTCGATCAGCGACCCGAGTGAAGCCGTCGTGGAGGGCATCGCCTACACCGCTGAACAGATCCCGCATGACCGCTACCTGAGCCTGGTCCTGCAGCCCGGCAAGGCCAGTGCGTTCACAGCGGGCGTGACTTCGGATCTCGCCATCGAATTCGGCAAGTCGATCCTGCGGCGTTTCGACATCGACTGGCCTGCGGTGGGGTTCGATGGCGATGAACTCGATCAGCTGGTCGAGTTCATGCTGAGGACACTGCAGTCGTTCATCATCGACCCGGGCGGACCGTCGCGCCGGGACTCCGGATTGCGTACCTACCTGCAGGATTGGGTGGCGCCGGCGGTGTCGGCACGCGCGACCTACCCGTCGTCGCCGGCCCCATGATTGGGGTTGGTGCAGATGGTGCCCTCACACGGCACATCTGAGCCATCACCATTCGGGTTGGGCATCA
>NZ_JBVAXU010000001.1:504678-1779542 GCF_055419505.1 Mycobacterium sp. IDUB_9
CATCACCGCCCCGCCATTCTCATCCGGGTTGTCACCCGCCCCATGGTTCGGGTTCGTGCAGATCGTGCCCTCGCACGGCACGTCCGAGCCATCACCATTCGGGTTGGGCATCACCGCCCCGCCATTCTCATCCGGGTTGTCACCCGCCCCATGGTTCGGGTTCGTGCAGATCGTGCCCTCGCACGGCACCATCGAGCCGTCCCCATTCGGATTGGGCATCATCGGCTGCGTGGACGGGCCAGGCCGAGCCGGTGCCGGCGCTGTACCCGGAGATTTGACCGGACCATGGTGGCTGGAAGTGGATTCGGCCGGGACAGGGCTGGTAGTCGGGGCCTGGTCCGTGGACCCGCTGCTGCACGCGGCGGCGCCAAAGACCGCCAGTGCAGCCGCGGCGGCGGCCATACATTG
Organism: Mycobacterium sp. IDUB_9; assembly: GCF_055419505.1. Lineage (NCBI taxonomy): Bacteria > Bacillati > Actinomycetota > Actinomycetes > Mycobacteriales > Mycobacteriaceae > Mycobacterium > Mycobacterium sp. IDUB_9. Next base: position 505,087 of record NZ_JBVAXU010000001.1, read on the forward strand.
CACGAGCTTCATGAGTGCGACGTTATCAGCTAACAAAAAAGTATGCTTGCGGTTGCCGGATAAGTCCCGCACGAATGGAACAATTTCGTCCTAAACCTGGGCTATACACCCTAATTCGCACTGCGACCGGACAACGCCACGTCGCGGTTCCGCCGCACGCAGCAACCGACGCGATCCTCCGGAGTACCGCGCTTCCGCACCGCGACGTAGCAAGCGATCACCTTGCACGCTGTCGAAAACCTGTTGAATTGTCAATCACTCACTTTCGTGCCCGAATGACCAGCGATCACGAACCGGTCAGAGGATGGCGACACCTTCGATGCAGGTGGTGGTGACACCACCGACCCAGACCGACCCATCGGATTCAGCCACCACGCTGATCTCGCCGGCCCGGCCGAGCCGCGCGCCCTGAGAGACCCGGTATTCCGCCGGAGCTGCGCCGGTACTCGTCAGCCATTGCCCCACCGAGGCATTCATGCTGCCGCACACCGGATCCTCGGGAACTCCCACACCCGGTGCAAACGTCCGCATCTCGTAGTCATGTGCCGACCCGGGTGGATACGCACCGACGACACCAACCATGGCCGTGGGAATCCGAGCCAAGTCGGGTTCCAGTTCGAGCACCTGCTGCGCGCTGCCCAGCACGAGCACCGCCCACCCTGGACCGTTGTCCACCCACTGGTGCGCGACGACGTCGGTGCGCGCCAGCCCGAAAGCCTCGACGATCTGACCCAGGTAGTCGTCCTCGAGCAGCCCGGATCGCAGCGTCGGTGGCGCCTGGAAGTACAGCTCCGCATCGCGCTGCCGGATATCCACGAGTCCAGCGCCACATTCCTGCACGACATATCCCTCACTCCGAGGGAGCCCGCCGTGTCCGAGCCAGGCGTGTGCGGAACCCAGCGTGGGGTGCCCGGCAAACGGTAGCTCGCCACCCGGGGTGAAAATGCGCAGACGGTAGTCGGCCTCCGGCCGCGTCGGAGGCAGCACGAACGTTGTCTCCGACAGGTTGGTCCAGCGTGCAAGTCGTTGCATCGCAACGTCATCCAGGCCTTCGCTATCGAGGACGACGGCGACGGGGTTGCCCAGGTACGCGGTTCGCGAGAACACGTCGACCTGAGCGAACGCACGATGACGGGGCATAGTCCTCCCACCTCTGAAGAGCGCAGCAACGTACGCCAGTATCCGCCGAGGACACGTCGGACGCTCGTAGCCCCAGGCGTACGCTCACCCACGTGGTCGCCCTCTCGTATGTCATCGCCGGATCCGAAGCCACCGGCGGCGCCGGCCTGCAAGCTGACCTGCGCACTTTTCAGGAGTTCGGCACCTACGGCCTGGGCACGGTGACCTGCATTGTGTCGTTCGACCCCAAGTCGAACTGGGGCCACCGATTCGTGCCCGTCGACCCACAGGTCATCGCCGATCAGATCGAGGCGGCGACGTCGGCTTACGACCTCGATGTCGTCAAGATCGGCATGCTCGGCACCCCCGCCACCATCGACGTCGTCGCAGAGGCTCTCGCCCGGCAATCATGGCGGCACATCGTTGTCGACCCCGTCCTGATCTGCAAAGGGCAGGAGCCCGGCGCTGCGCTCGACACCGACACCGCTCTGCGCCGGCAAATCCTGCCGCTCGCGACGGTCGTCACCCCGAACCTGTTCGAGGCGCGCACTCTCGCCGGGATGGACGCGATCTCCTCGATCGACGATCTCGTCGAGGCGGCGCGGCGCATTGCCGATCTCGGACCGGCCCACGTTCTCGTTAAGGGCGGAGTCGAGTTTCCCGGTGACGACGCAGTCGACGTCCTCTTCGACGGCAAGGACGCCGAGATCCTGCGCGCGCCAAAGGTCGGACAGGCCCGAGTCGCCGGCGCCGGATGCACGCTGGCCGCGGCAATCACCGCCGCTCTGGCCAAGGGGTCCAGCGTCCCCGAGGCGGTACGCGTGGCCAAGGAGTTCACCACCGCCGGAATCGTAAATCGGATCAGCGGCAACGCACCGTTTGACACCGTCTGGCAGGGTGCGGGCAGCACGACCCGCTGACGTGAGTCACCCGGGTGCAATTCCCAAAGCCCCGGCGAGGGACTCGTAGATCCCGAACGCTCTCTCGTCATAGACCTGCAGCAGAACCTCAGGCATCTGCGGGTGCGGCGCCGAATGCTCACCCACCACTTGGATCTGCACGTGATTCGCCCCAGCCGCCAAATGCGCGCGCAGTCCGTTCGCGACCGCCGCTGCGTCACCGTGGACAGCGAGCTGGTCGATCAACCGGTCGCTGCCGTCTCCGGCCAGATCTTCCTCCGTGAACCCGAGCCGTCGTAAATTGTTGGTGTAGTTCACCAATCCGAGGTACGGATGCTTGATCCGCGGACGGGCGAGAGCACGGGCCTGCTCAGGGTCGGACTCGAGAACCACCTTCTGTTCAGGCGCCAGGATCCCCTGAGGCCCCAGCGCCGCCCGCGCGCGACGGGTGTGCTCGGGCGTTGCGAGGTACGGCACCGAGCCCGCCGCCCGCCCGGTCGCCAGCGCCAGCATCTTGGGCCCCAGTGCAGCCAGCAACCTCTTCTCGCGAGGGATGTCGTGCTCGTCAAGGCCGTCGAGGAACCCGTTCAGCGCAGCCATCGGTGTGCTGTACTCGGGAACCTGCTCAGGGTGCCCCACCCCGAGGCCCAGCAGCAGACGGTCCGGATATGACCGCTGGATACGCCGGTACGCTGCCGCCAACGTGGTCGCCTCACCGCGGTAGATGTTGTAGATGCTGCTGGCCACCACGAGATGGTCAGTGGCGGCAAGCAGGTCGTCGACCCCCGACAGATCTGGCTCCGGGCCGCCCAGCCACAACGCCGTGTAGCCCAGGTCCTCGATCCGCTTTGCCATTTCGGGTGTAGTGGCATACGCCGGTTGCCACACGCCAAATTCACCGAGATTCACCGCATACCTCCAGTAAGAGCTGATACGTCAGAGCGTGCCCCGAGGAAAATGGACCAGCAAGTCCAAATTGATGCCTGCGACACAGTGCAGATACGATCACTGATAGTGCGCTATATTGCACCGATGGACGGGGCTGCGGCCAAGCTGGCCACCGCGATCGGCGCCAGGGTGAAACAGGAACGCGCGGCCCGGGGCTGGACGCTGGATCAGCTCGCAGCTGCCGCATCGGTCAGCCGGCGCATGGTCATCAGCGTCGAGCACGGTGAGGTCAATCCCAGCGTCGGGACACTCCTGCGACTCAGCGACGCGCTCGGCGTCGGGCTGCCCGCCCTCGTCGAACCGCCGGAGAACCGGCCCGTGAAAGTCACCCGCGCCGGTGACGGTGCGCAACTGTGGACCGGCGCGGCCGGTGGCCGCGGGGTTCTGGTGGCGGGTACCACCCCACCGGATGTCGTCGAGCTGTGGGACTGGTCGCTCGGACCCGGTGATCGCCACGCCAGTGAGGCTCACGCAGCCGGCACCGAAGAACTGATTCACGTCCTCGAGGGGGCGATCGACGTCGAGGTCGACGACCAGGTCATGGCGTTGGAGCGCGGGGACGCCGTGTCCTTCCCCGGCGACGTCGTGCATGCGTATGCCAACCCGCACGACGCCCCCGCGCGGTTCGCTCTGACGGTGTTCGAACCCGGCGTCGGCACCGCCCAACGACGGCAAGGAGATTGACATGCTGATCCACCCATGGGACGCCGCGCTCGACGAGACCGAATGGCAGAACTGGCTCGCCGGCACGGACCGATTCGGGATTCTTGCGGTCAACAACCTCAGCCCGGCTGCCGCGCCGCTGATGGTGCCGAGCCATTTCACCCATGCCGGCGCCGAACTGCTCATGCACCTCGCCCGGCCCAACCCGGTGTGGCCACATCTGGAGGCGGCCGCCGAGGTGCGCCTGACGGTGATCGGCGACTACGCCTACATCCCCACCTACTGGCGCGCGAAGGCCGGCGGCGCCGACGAGGACGGGGTGCCCACGAGCTATTACTCGTCGGTGCAGTTCGTCTGCCGTCCAACGATTGTCGATGACCCCGAAGGCAAGGCACGCATCCTGGCGGATCAACTCAGAGATTTCCAGCCTGAAGGGCGCCATGCCGACGTCGCCGCCGGCGAGGATCCGTACGGGCGGATGCTGCCCGGCATTCGCGGCATACGTCTGAAGGTGCTGCGTGTGGAAGCCAAGTTCAAATACGACGACGCCAATCCCGTCGAGCATCGCGAGCGCGTCATCACCAACCTTGAAGAGCGCGGCCACGGCCTGGACACCGCTGCCGCGGCCCAGCAGCGCCGCCGCCTGGCCGCCATCGGCGACTGGAAGCTCAGGCGGAAGGAAACCGGAAGATGAGAGCGTCGAGCAGGCGTCTGACCTCGTTGAGTCGCGTTCGCAGCGCTGTCTGATGGTGGTGCGCTCCCGGCCGGCCGGCCGCGACGCGCACGTCGATCCGTTCCAATTGCGACTGGAGGTCAGCCATTTCAGCCTCGAGAAGTGGGATGAACGCCTGTGCCTGACGCACATCGGCGCCGGCCCTAGGAGCCAGGTTCACCACCGGCGCAGGCGCGGCCACCGGCCGAAGCCAGAGTGGGTCAACAGGGTCTGCGGTCATCGCCCCACAGTTGCAACACCTGTCGGCGATCCAGTTTCCCGGCAGTATCCGTCCGGTAAGGAGCCGTTCACACCGGCGTCGGGCGGTGTGTGAGTTCTACCGGAGCAGCGCACTCGCGATATCCGCGAAGTGCTGTCGTACCGCGGCCTCGCTGTCGGTCCGAGACGGTTACGTTTCTGCAGTGATCTCTGTGCCGCGATGCATTTCATAGCTGCTGCGGGCGCCACCGGGAAACTCGACGAACTCCACTGCCGTGCCGTCGGGATCGTTGACGAAGAACATCCGGACCCGGTCGATGGGGAACGGCTCTTGAACGGGCTGGAAGCCCGCGTCGATCACGGCCCGATACGTCGCGTCGAGATCAGTGACCGACAAAGCGATGTTCTGATTGCCGACGATGCCCCGTTTCCCCGATCCAGCCGGCGTCGAGGTGCCCAGGCTCAGCAGCTCGAGCATGACGCCGCCCACCACTCCCCCGACGACACGGCCCTCCTGCCGGCGGGACGAGTGCAGGACGGCGTCGAACGGTTCACCGGAAATCAACTGGTCGAACACCACATCCATGCCCAGCAGACCGCGGTAGAAGTCCAGGGCCCGGTCCATGTCAGTCACGCCGACAACCAGATGGCAGAAACGCAGATCACTCAACAATGGTGTTCCTCGACTTCCTCGTCAGCGCTTGATCATATGAGCTAGCGTGCCAAATCTGGTCGACTCCAGAAAGGCAACGCATGTCCTCATACAGCCATCCGCACTCATTGGACGGCCACGTCGCGATCGTCACCGGTGCCGCGCGCGGTGTCGGCAAAGGCATCGCCACTGCCCTGCTCTCCCGCGGGGCCCGTGTCCTGGTCACCGATATTCTCGACGAGGTATTGGCAAACACCACAGCAGAATTCGTCGAGGCCGGGTTCGAGGCGGCATCGACGGTGGCCGATCTACGGGATCCCGGCAGCGCGCAGCACATCGTCGACGCGGCGCTCGACGCATTCGGCACGGTGGACGCGTTGGTCAACAACGCCGTGGCCAGCGCCGGCCCCATCCCGTTCGTCGACATCCCCGCCGAGGAGTACGAGCGGGTCCACGACACCGGGCCACGGGCGACGTTCCGGCTCATGCAGGCGGTCCACCCGGTCCTGCTCAAAGGCGGCGGCGGATCCATCGTCAATCTGGGCTCAGCCGCGGGCACTGTCGGCACCCACTCCTTCGGCGCGTACGCCGGCGCCAAGGAAGCAATACGCGGCATGTCCAAAGTTGCCGCCCTGGAATGGGGCGCCGACGGAATCCGCGTCAACGTGGTCTGTCCGCTCGCCGAGACGGACGGCCTGAAGGTGTTGCGCGACATGGCGCCCAAACAGTATGAGGCGGTCGTCCGGAGCACCTCGCTCAAACGAATCGGCGACCCCACCAATGACATCGGTGCCGTCGTCGCTTTCCTGATCGGCGACGATTCCACCTATCTCACCGGGCAGACCCTGCTCGTCGACGGCGGAGCCGGTTCCTTTCGCTAGTTGCCAATCCCGGCCAAATCACGGTGTGACCCTTGTAGCTTCGGAATTGGAGAGACAGACAGCACGAGCGAACAAGGAGGAAGACCAATGACCAATCGTTCAGGAAGTGCGTTCTCCCGACGCACGTTCATCCGCGGGGCGGCCGTCACGGTACCCATCATCGGAGCCGCGGTCGTCGCACCGGTTGCCCTGGCGGCACCTCAGGAATGCGGTGATCCATCGGGCAAAGTCGGCAATTGCGCGGCCCAGCTCCCCCAGGAATTCACCTCGACGAGTTTCAGCACGACAGCGATCGCCGGCGGCACGAACTACTCAATCCTGTTCAGCACGAACATCCGACGCGGTCCGCTGATCCCGTCCGGCACCACCGGCTATCGCATCAGAAGTGTCAGCGTGTCCGGCACCAAGCTCGACGGTGCCCCGTTCTACCTGACGCCGGGCATCGGTGAGGTCGGCCCACGGTTGCTCAACGCCCGGTCCGGGTCGTCCCTGGGCTTCGCCCTCGATGTGCCATGGGACGCGAACCAGCTCGTCCGTTCGTTCCTCTACACCTACGACGTCGAGTTCCTCACCGGGCTGACGGTCAATCAGACCTGTCGCTACACGACGACGATGACGCTGCGCGACAACGGCATGACCCTCGGCGGTGTCGGATCGGTCGACTTCACCACACCGATGCTCGCTGAGTGCGAGGCGGAGGCGCCCCCGCCCCAGTAAGCCGGTCTACCCGTGGGCCTTACGGACGAGGTCGATGGCGTACTGATTGACGAAGGTGCCCGCGGATGCCTCGCCCGTACCGCACGAGCCGTCGGACTCACCGGGACGCTTGACCCATAGGAAGGCGTCGACGTTGCCGTTTCCGGTTGCCGTGGTCGGCGCCACGCCGAGGGCCCGCCCACTCGGATTGCACCAGTACATCTCGCCTTCGGCCGGCCCGGCACCGTTGCGTGACGTGTCGATCACGTAAGGCTTGCCGCCGGTTTGCCCCGAAATGGCGTCGCCGTAACCGATTTCCTCTTCGGTCGTGAAGAAGTTGGCGGTGTTGAGGCTGAAACCCCGCGCCTTGGCCACGCCGACCCGGTTGAGCCGGTTGGCCATCTCGTCAGCAGCCGTCCACCGCGAGTGCCCCGCATCGACGTAGACCGCGGTGCCCGGATTGCGGGTCAGCGTGTCGACGGCGTAACTCATCAAGTTGTAGCGTTCCTCGCGCTGATCACCCGACAGGCAGTCGGCCATGGCGAGTGCGTCGGGTTCGAGGATGACCGCGGCCGGCCCACCCCCGATGGCGGCTGCGACGCCGTCGATCCAGCCCTTGTAGGCACCGGCCGACCCGAATCCACCCGCGGCGTAGCTCCCGCAGTCGCGGTGCGGGATGCCGTAGAGCGCCAGGATCGGCATGGTGCCGGCGGCCTGGGCCGCGGCGATGTACTTCGCGTCCACCGCGGGGGTGGAGACGTTGTCCATCCAGTACGCCGTGGGGGTGTTGGCGATCGCCTGCAGTTCGGGGCTCGGGTTGCCCTGTGCGGCGCGCATGGCCTTCGACGAGGGATTGACGTAGAACGAATGCCCCTCGAGCGGGTTGCCGTCGCTGGCCAGGCGCACCGTCGGTGCCGGAGCAGTGGCAAGGCCCGCGGCGACCACCGAGGCGACTGTCAGAAAGGGAGCGATAGACCGCGCGACTGCGCCAACGGCTGAGGACATCACCTCAGGGAAAGTAATGGCGCGACGCGATAAGCGCCAGTCGCTCCCTCTCGGGATGGCCCGTCAAGCCTCGATGCGATGCGTGTCGGACGGGTCGAACAGCTGGGTGTAGAAGTGCATCCGCTCGCGCAACTCGGCGGCGTTGATGCCGAAATCCTCCGGCAGATAGCGGTGTGTGCCCTTGCCGTGACGCGGCTGGGCGCGATGATGTTCGGCGAGCATTCCGGCGATGTCCGGCGGTTCCACCTGCATCGCGGCGTAGATGCGACGCACCGTCTCCTCCGGGTTGGCCACCAGGTCCGCGTACTGGACGTCGAGCCAGGTGACGGTGGACGCCGTGGCCCTCGCGTCGATGGCCCGTCGCAGCCACAGCTCGGTCTGCTCGGATTGGAACCGGCCCACGTCCACCCCGTCAACATGGTCGCTGTAGGTGGACCGGTAGATCGCGAACAGGCTGGCGCCCGACGCCACGGTCTCCACGATGTCGCGGTGCAGCTGCACGATGCAGGCGCCCGGGTACGTCGCGATGACGTGGCTGAGCTCGGCGGTATGTGCCGGCGCTTTCAGCACCCAGCGTCGGCCATCTTCGGCGTCGAGGATCTGCAGCATCCGCCGATGCTGCGCATACTCGCTCGCGAACCTTTCACCGGCGAGCCAGGACACGTAGCTGTCGAGGCGGGTGGTGGCGGCAAAGCCCCAATTGCGCAGGCTGGTGCCCATCCCGAGCACACATTCCTCCGGCAAGTTCGGGCCGGAGTCATGCACGGCCGCCATCGTCGGGTTGAGGACGTGCAGCATGTACTGACCCGCGGCGGCCGCTTCGAGGCGGCGGTCACGTTCCTCGCTGTCGAGGTCGCCGGGTAGCCGCCACGGCGCGCCCAGTTCGGCGGGCAACGGGGCGCGCAATCGGGGATCGCGGTCGAGCAGCCGAAACAGGAATGTGGTGCCGGTACGCCAGCCGCCCATGATGATGACCGGAGGCAACAGCGGACGGTTCTCGGTCGCGGGGTGTTCCCCCAGATACCGCGTCATCGCGATCCTGGCCGCCAGCCGCTCGGACGCCGTCCGCTGGGCGGTCAATGCGCCGAGTGCGTTGAGCCGACCGTCCACCTCGGCCGATGCCAGATACTGCTCCAAACCCGGACGCCACTCGTCGGGGTCGCCGAGAACCCCGGCGCCGGCACCGCGGGTCGCCCGGTCGATCACCGTGTCGACGGCGTCCACCCCGAGCTGATAGCGGTCCGGGCGGGCAGCCTGATCCTGCTCAGCCGCCGCGTAGACCTTCAGTGCATCCGGTGTGCGGATCGGCGCGGTCCAACCGGTCATGCGCGCTCCGTCAGGTCGGCCACGCGCACGACTCGTGTCGTGGGCAGTGCGGGCTGCTGTTCAGGCTGCAGGAACCGCATGACGATGATGCCGAAGGCGCGGCCCTCGCTGTCGATCCAGTCTCCGGCGGCCGGACCCGGATCGGTGGCCGAGACGACGAATCGGTAGCGTCCGCCGTCGAGGTTCGCGGTGGCACCGGTGTAGGAGACCCGCCGGTGCCGGTAGTCCAGTGAGTTGAGAAATCTGCTGTACGCCAAGATGTTCCAGTACCGGCACGACACCAGATCGCCTTCAATGAGGAGCGCTTCGTCGGGATCCAGCTGCCAACCGCCGCGCAGGTAGTGGATGGCCGGTTCGGTGAACACCGCTCCCCCGGCCATCTCCGTCCAGTGGCGTAACTGGTTCGGTGGCTCGCGATCGACGGCCACCGCGCCGTTCCAGATCCGCGGCAACACCGCGATGGTCGCAGACGATTTCAGCAGGTGCTTGCCGAAGCGCTGCGGATCGATCGGCGCCGGGACCGGTGGCGATTCGACCGCCTCGATGGCACACCACCCGATGCGATCTCTCTGCGCGTCATCGTGAAAGTGACGTACCCAGATCACGATCGCGCGATCGGGCAGTTCCAGCCAATCGTTCGCCTGCCGGTCACCGCCGACCGCCACCTGGTAATCGCCGTTGGCGTCGAACGTGATTGCATCACTGTCGATCCGGGAGTTCGCCTGAGCAACAGCCCCGCTGGAACCGGAATAGGCGGTGATCGACACATACGCGGCGTCGCCACGATTGCCACGGATCCGGTAGCGGCTGCCGGGGCGGACGTCGGCGACCCAATACTGGAAGTCGGGGTTGTCCATCAGGAATTTCTGACGCCAACCGTTGAATGCGACGAACTCGGGTTTGTCCCGATCGACTTCCACACGCCCCAGTTGATTTGACACTGCCCGCAGCAACGCGCGGAACCCGTCGGCGCGTTCGGATTCCGGCAGGCCGGCGGTATCGGCCGCCAGTTGCTCACCGGCCGTGCGTAATCCGTCGACGAATGCAGTCCACGCCACAACTTCGGGGCGCGTCCGGTCTGCCTCGCCTTCACTGGGCGCGGTCACGATGCATCCCCTTCCCAAACGTGCTCACTGTGCTCACAGACCCCACCATCAGGTAACCCCATCGACCGGCCAGCCCGCCAGGACTCCGCGAATCAACCGGTCGAGCTGATCGGCGGTGTCCACCAGCGGTTGTCCGATGACGAAGGTCATCATCACTCCGTTGACGAACGAGAAGAGGGTCTTGGCCTGCTCGTCGACGACGTTGGGCGCCATCGGATTCTCGTCCGCGGCATGCCATTCCGTCACGACTGCGCGTGCGAGTCCGTAGAACCCCTCGACGGACTCGCTGAGCGTTGCGGCCAGTTCCTCGTCGCGGCCGGCCTGTAGCGCCAACTCGTAGCGGGCTTTGGCGCGGGTGAGCCAGGGCTCGGTGGCCGAATACATGACGAGGGTGGCAAATCCGAGCGTGCCGGCGAACTCTGTCGGGTCGGCATCCGTCAGCTCGGTGAGCAGGGATAGGTCGGCGAGGTCGAGTTCGTTGAGGCGCCCGGCAATCGCGTGCATCAGAGCATTTCGGGTCCGGAAATAGAACGACGTCGTGCCGTCGGGAACCTCGGCCTTCCTGTCGACCTTGGGGTGACTGACGCCGCGCGAACCGTCCTGGCCGAGCAGTTCGATGGCAGCGTCGGCCAATTCGCGGCGACGCTGGGCGGCGTTGTACTTCCTGCGTTCAGCGATACCCGCAGTCTATCGAGCGAGTGTTCGAAGGCTGCCGATATCGCCCGACGGTCAGAACTGCCCGCAGTTGGGTGTGGTGGGTTCACCGTTGAAACGCGCGGCGATCCACTGCATGGCCGGTTCCCCGTCCACGAGCATGGGGAGCGCATGGTTGATCACCAGCTTGTTCAGGAACGGCGGTTCCTCATTGGTGCGGAATTCGACGTCGGCACCCTGCGCGCACCAGTCCCGGCCCAGCTGGTTGGCTGCCGTCCACGGCACCAGCGGGTCATAACGGTTGCTGTTGATCAGCGCTGGCGCATTCGGCTTGTACCGGCCGAGCTTCTGTAGATCGAACAGGCTGCTGAACGGTTCTTCGTGGACGAGCTTGTTGATGTCCTCGTTGAAGTAGGGCTGCAGATGCCGGAAGGCGAAGTCGACGATCGTCTGCCCCACGCACTGGCGGGACACCGACTCGAGCATGTCCTTGCCGCGCTGGGTGAGCTTCGACCGGATGGCATCGGCGGCTTCGGGGTAGGCGGCGATGACGCCGTTGAGTGCATACCCGACAACGCCCACGAGCGCGCTTCCGTCGGCGTAGGGCAGCAGCTCCTTGAGGTCGGCCGGCGGCGCACCGGCATAGGTGCCGACGATGTTGAGTTCGGGTGCGTAGCCGGACGCCAGTTCCGCCGCCGACGCGGTTGCGCCACCGCCCTGCGAATATCCCCAGAATGCCACGGGGCCATGGGGATCCAGCGAGGTGTCGGGCAGTTTCATGGCTGCCCGGCCGGCGTCGAGGACGGCCTGACCTTCGGCCAGACGGTTGACGTAGGTGTGCATCGAGTCTGTGCCGAGGCCTTGATAATCGGTCATCACGATGGCAAAGCCACGGGCCACCAAGGTCGCGATGAACGCTTCCTCGTAGTTGACCATGATGTCCCAGCCACCCGAGTAGTGGATGCCCTGGTTGAACTGCCGCGACGGCGCGCACTGGTTGCCCTGCCCTTGGGTACCCGGCGCATAGACGATCAGCGGACGCGGCCCCTTTCCGGGCCAGTCGTTGTACGGCTCGAAATAGGTGCCGGTGACGGCAATCGGGTTCCCACGAGAATCGGTGCTGCGGTACATGATCCGCGTTCCGGTCGCCATGATGGCGCCCAGCTGACCCGACGGCTCGAGTACCAGCCGGCTCGGTTCGGTGCGGATCACATCGCCGGGTACACCGGCCGGCAGCGGGTTCGGCGGGAGATAGAAATCTGCATACTGCGGCTCGTCGCCGGTGTCGGCGAAGGCCAACGTCGTGGATGCGATGAGCGACCCGATGATCAGCATGAGGACGACCACAATCCCCCCGGCATTGCGCATTACCGGACAGTAACAAGAAACTGTCTCGTTCTGCCACTTTTCCTCTAAGTAACTAGAGAAAAAAGATTAACCTGCAGCGTGAGGCCGGTGCCCACCCCTGTCCGGAGGCGCTCGCGTCTCCGTCAGACAAGATGGAACCCATGAACGTGAACCCGAATGGAGCCGGTGCTGCGAATCGGTCGGCACACAGAACGATTCACTTCGCACTGCTTGTCGGCGTACTCACGATGGCAGTGATGTGGGGTCCCGGCGCCGGCCGCGCGCAGGCAGCTCCGGCATCGTCGGCCGGGGATGTTCTCTCCATCGGCGACCCCGCGGCGCCCGGTCAGATCGACCTCTATCTGGATCCGCTGTGCCCCTACAGCGGGAAGATGGTGCAAGACCAAGGCGCCGAGATCGGCCGACGCATCGAGGACGGCAAGCTCCACATCACTCTGCGATTCGTGAATTTTCTCGAAAAGTACTCGGCCAGTGGTACTTACGACAGTCGCGCGATCTATGCGGCATTCATCGTCGCCGACCATTCGCAATCGAGCGCCATCACGTGGCAGTTCATCGAGCAGATCTACGCCGCCGATCAGCAGCCGAAGGAAAAGGGCCCGACGGACCTCAGCAACGACCAACTCGCCGGCCTGGCCGACCGCGCCGGCGCACCGCCGTCGGCCCAGGACATGATCAAGCTCGGACTTCCCGTCCCGTTCGACGGACATGCCATCGCCGCCAACAACCTGCCGCTGCTGCGGCAGCTCCCCGACTCCGGAGTGCCGATGGTGGTCATCGACGGCGAATCGGTCGACGGAAACTCCGATTGGCTGGATCGGCTGCCGCGCTGATCGTTGAGTGCAGTCGGCCGATCCGGCCTGCAGGACCTTCCCATCACGCGGCGCCACACCCTCGCCTCGGACATCACCGCGCTGCCGCACAAGGATCCCTTCGACGCGATCCTGCTCGCCCAGGCAACCGTGGAAGGGCTCACGCTGCTCACCGCCGACGCGAAACTACTCGCGGCCGTACCCGACGCGGTCGACGCCAGGAAGTGAGAGTTCGGGTCGTCTTCCGCGCCGACTTTCGCCCTATCGCGACGTCCCGATCGGCGGCAGCGAGCCGATGGCGTCGATCTGATCACGCTGGGCAGCAAGGGTGTCAGCGAGGAACGTCCGGGCGATGAGTAGCAGTTCAGCGATCTTCGGATGAGCCAGCGTGTAATACACGGCGTTGCCGACCCGATGCCCGCTGACCACGTGGTGGCGCTTGAGGACTGCGAGGTGCTGGGACAGCAGAGTCGGCTCGATATCGCTCGCGGCCAGGATCTCGCTGACCGGAGTCGGACCTTCGCGCATCGACAGGATCTCCAGCACGCGGATCCGCGCCGGATGCGCGAGCGCCTTGAAGAGGTTCGCCTTGATCTCGTACAACGGCCGCTCGGGACCCTCTAGGACGCTGTCCGTCACCGCTGCCCCAATGATTGATGGATTGACGAAATTCGCAATCCATAATAGCGGGCGTTACCCTTCTGCAATGCCCACCGGCCAAGCCCCCCGCACAAAACCGGGCCCGCTGCAGTACATCGGGTATTGCTACGGCAAGCGGTTGCCCGATTCGATGCGCGACTGGGTGGCCAACGATCTGGCGGGTCCAGGGGCCACGGTCCGGATGATGGTGCGCGTCGCGATCCCGGCGGTCCTGGTGCTGGCGCCGATCTGGTTCATCCCGATGTCGCTCTACCTGCACGCCAGCATGACGGTGCCGATCTTCATTCCGTTCGTGTATTTCTCCCATGCCCTGAACAAGGTGTGGCGGCGTCACATGCTCGTCAAGCACGGCCTGAACCCGGCCCTCATCGACGAGCTGTCGCGTAAGAAGAACGCGCACATCCACCAGGCCTACGCCGAACGCTACGGACCCCGATCCGGCCCGAGCAGCAGCGGCCACATCTGACCGACCACGGTTACGGCTGGAGCGTGCACAACGTGAACGCGAAGGCCGGTGTGGCGGCTGTCGCGAGGACGAGAAACACCATCGCCAGGGACTGTGGGCGCCACCAGATCGCTCGCTGAGGTTGCAGCAGCCGGGTGACGCGGTCGGCCACCGCAGTCCCTGCCGCCGCCAGCACGCCATCGGGGACGCGGTGCCGGGTACTCAACGCGACGAGGCTGGCCAGCAGCGGCTCACGGCCGTGTCTGCGCGCGGCCGCGTCGTCGGCGCACATCTCCAGTAACGCCGGCACGGACCGGGCCGCCGCCCGCATCAGGGGCAGCCGCGGCAGCGCCGCGGCGAGGGTGTTGAGCGTCGCGATGACGTGGTGATGCCGGCCCCGCAGGTGTGCCCGCTCATGGGCCAGAACGGCTGCGAGCGCCGGTGGCTTCAGCAGCTGCAAAGCCGCCGTCGTGACGACGATGGCACTCTGCGGACCGCCGGATACGCAGTAGGCCGTCGGTTGGTCAGCCGTGATGGCCACGACGCCGTCGTGGCCGGTGGGCCTGCCGATGATCCGAACCGCTTCGACGTGTCGGCGGTTGGCACGCCGCGTTCTGTACATCGTGACGATCACACGGCGCGTGGTATTGGTCGCCACCGCGGCAGTGACCGCAAGCAGGGCGACGACCAATACCGTAGCCACAGTGGGCGGTAACGTCACCGCGCTGGCGATCCCCAGTGTTTCGACGCAGAACGTCGGTGCGCTACGAGTGATCAGGCTGTGGGCGGCACCCGCGATCAGGATCACCAACGCCGCCACCCAGGCGAATGACGCGGTTGCGACGACCACCAGCCAGCCCGCAACCGAGAGCCTGGGATGAATGCGGGCCGAGATCGGGCCGGCGAACAGCACCGGCGCCAGCCAGCTCAAAGCCATCGCGTAGCCGAGGAGAAACGTGACCGCGTTCATCGTGGCTGCTCCTCGGTGAACTTCTTGAGCGCCTGCCGGAGCTTCGTCGAGTCGTCGTCGACGATCTGCTCGAGGAAGAAGTTGAGAATCAGCTCGCTGTCGCCCCCGGATTCGAACACCGTGCGCATCAGCTGCGCGGAGTGCTCCTCACGGGTCATCACCGGCCGATAGCTGTACGCCAGACCGATCTTCTCCCGCTCCAGCCAGCCTTTTCGGAACAGGTTGTCCATGGTCGACATGACCGTGGTGTAGGCGATCTGGCGCTTGGCGACGAGCTCGTGATGCACGTTGCGCACCGTCGAGGGCTCGGCACGTGACCAGAGCACTTCCATCACCACAGCTTCGAGATCGCCAAAACCGTTTATTCCCATATCCATTACCGCCCGCGTGGGTGCGCCGTCACCATTTCGTGGTCTCGCGCGTCAAACCTATGTAGCGCGATAGTAGCTTCTCTGCTCATCGTGCCGTGCTCCCGCTCGCGGCACGCCGACGCCACAGCCGGACCGACCTCCACAGGATGAGTACCACCACGGCGCCCAGGATCAACCGGAGATCGCTGACCCCCGACGACAGCCGGCCCAGCCAGACCTGCAGGTCGAACTGTGCGTCGACGGAAAGCAGGCCGCCGAGATTCGCGGTGCCGTCGGTGAACAGGAACACCCCGCCGAGAACGATGAAGATCACCCCGGTGAGCAGCGAGGTGGTGTGGGTCTCCAGCGGACCCAGACGCACCGGCCGCCCACGCAGCCAGGTCCGCTCGGAGAGGTTGAAGCGCTCCCACAACCAGGCGAGCAGGAACAACGGCGCCGCCATCCCGAGGGCGTAGACCGCCATCAACAGTGCCCCGTAGGCCGGGTCCGCCCCCATCGCCGACATGGTCAGGACCGCGCCCAGCAGCGGGCCCGCGCAAAAGCCGGCCAGTCCGTACACAGCCCCCAATGCCAGCACCGAGACGGTGCCGGAGATGTTGATCCGGGCCGTCATCCGTTGCACGCCCGTCAATCCGAACCCCTTGCCCGACAACGTCATCAGACCGAATCCGATCAGTACCAGGCCGCCGACCATGGTGACTTCGCCGCGATAGCGGGTGACGACGCTGCCCAGCGCCCCGATGCCGGCGCCCAACGGCACCAGCACCGCACAGAGACCCACCCAGAAGGCGAGAGTGCGCCGGATCAGCAGGCCTGACCGGTCGAAGGCGTAGGCGAAGAACGACGGTAGGAGCAGGGCCGAGCAGGGGCTGAGCAACGAGGCCAACCCACCGAGAAAGGCGCCGAGCAGACCGATGCCACTCACGGTTCGGCCAACGCTCCGTCGATGGCACGCACGAAGTCTTCCGTGGGCTGCGCGCCGAGCATGGGCACGTCGTTGATCAGGAATGCCGGCGTGCTGGGGACGCCGATGCCGTTGCCCTGTGCCAGATCGGCATTGATGGCGGCGTCGAAGGTGTTTCCGCGCATCCCTTCGGTGAATTTGTCGATGTCGGGGACACCGGCCTGTCTGGCGAAGGCGATCAGATCCTCGTCCGTCAGGTCCGCCTTCGACCGCTCGGGGGCGGCCGCATAGACGGCTCGGTTGAATTCCCAGAACTTGCCTTGCTCGGCCGCCGCCCGCCCGGCGCGCGCAGCTGACATCGACTGCGGGCCGAAGATCGGGTAGTCGCGCCACTCGATGCGAAGCCGGCCGGCGTCGACGTAGCGCTCGATGAGTTCCTGCTCGGTGTCCCGGCTGAATTTGGCGCAGAACGGGCATCGATAGTCGGAGAACACCACCAACGCCACGGGCGCGTCGGGATCCCCCAAGGCCAGCGGATCACCCGCCTGGCGACGCTCCACCGGAGTGTGACTCCCAGCAGTGCCACCGGCCGCTGCGTCGGTTGCCTGCGACGTCACCGACGGCCCCGCGGCAGGCGCCGCGGCAGGCGCCGCGGCAGGCGCCGCGGAGACGGCGTCCGTGTCGGGACGTATCAGCAGGTAGGCGATCAGAATGGCGCCGATGACAACCAGGCCTCCGATGAAGATGAGGTCTTTCTTGACGCTTTCTCGCCGTCCACTCACTGTGCACCTCCATGCTAGCCTTCCCTACGTAGCTACGCCGTAGCTACGTATCCTGTTCTAGCACACCGTGCCGCCGGGAAGCGGCCGACGAGATTGGAGGCGCCGGGATGTCGGTAGGTTCACCGCGGAGGCGGCCGATGCCAATCCTGTCGATGGTCTTCTTCCTCGCCATCAGCGCGGCCGTCTGGCTGGCCCAGCCGACGTCGATGTTCACCAAACTCACCGCCGGCGAGCAGACGCAGGTCAGCTTCACCGCGACGTCGGGCGCAGGACTGGTCGACGGGGGGACCTACGGCGTCGGCACGGTCGTCGTGGCCAACTTCGCCGGACCGGTCGCCGACCGTGCGGCCGCGGAACGGCGCCTGGCGGTCAAAACCACTCCGTCCGTTGACGGTTCCTGGTACTGGATGGACGACCGGCACGCGCACTGGCGGCCACAGAGCTACTACCGCCCCGGCACCGAGGTCGTCGTGGCTGCGGACGACCAGGGAGCCGGCCGGGTTTCCTTCGTCATCGGAGAGTCGCACGTATCCGTCGCCGACGACACCACCAAGCAGATCCGCGTTTACCGCAATGACGAGCTGGTCCGCACGATCCCGACGTCCATGGGTATGGGTGGATCGGAAACCGTTGCCGGAAAGAATATTTCGTTCTGGACCCAGCCCGGCGTCTATACGGTGATGGACAAGGCCAACACCGTGGTCATGGATTCCTCCACCTACGGGCTTCCCGTCGATTCACGGCTGGGCTACAAGGTGACCGTCAACAATGCGGTACGGCTCACCAACAGCGGGATCTACGTCCATCAACTCGACAGCACGATCTGGGCGCAAGGCAAGACCAACACGTCGCACGGATGCCTGAATGTCAACGCCGACAACGGGCGGTGGTTCTACGAATTCTCCCAGCCCGGCGATGTGTTCGAGGTCCGCAACACCGGCGGTGAGCCACTACCCATCTGGCAGAACGGTGATTGGGGTGTGCCGTGGGACAAGTGGCTCGGCGGCAGCGCGCTACGGTGACGGCGTGGGTTCCAGCGCGACGGCGTGCTCCGCGGCACGACGACCCGAGAACACACAGTCGGCGATCGACAAGCCACTGACGTAGGAATTGACACACAGCCCGATGGCGGTGCGTCCCGCCGCATAGAGACCTGGAATCGATTGACCGGCAGGCGTTGTCACCGCACCGGTGAGTTCATCGACGATCAGGCCACCGAGCGTGAACATCGGGCACGGGTTGAGCAGGCTGCGTCTGATCGAAATCGAGATCAGTGAGAACGGTCCCTGCTCAACAGGTTTGACGAACTCGTCGGGCTTCCCCATCGGATCCGGCAGTCCGGCCGAGGCTGCGGCGTTGTGGGACGCGACGGTGGCCAGCAACCCCGCCGGATCGACACCGGCCTTGGCGGCCACCTCTTCCAGCGTGTCCGCCACCACCCGGTCCGTGCGCAACATGGATTCCATCTGCAGGCGTTGGAACCAGATGGCCTGCTCGGGAAGCTGAGCCCGGGCCTGCTTGAGCAGCCGGTGGTCGGCAAGGATCCAGCCGCGGCCGCCGTGGTCCTGGACCATGGCGTGGCCGACCGCGGCGCCGTAGCGGGTCTCGTCGATGAATCGTTGTCCGTGTTCATCGACGACCAATGCGCCCAGGAATGCGCTGGGCGGGGTGATGAAGCGCCACGCCGATACGTTGTCGAGGCGTTCGACCGCAGCACCGACGTCGGCCGCGAGGGCGATTCCGCTGCCGTCATCTCCGGTGGTGCCCAACTGAAGCCCGTCGCGGTATGCCGGTGCATGCTCGGCGATCAGCTCCCGGTTGGCGATGTATCCGCCCGCACTGAGAATGACCGCCTTGCGCGCATGGATATCGACGGTGCGGGCATACCGACTCTCCAAGCGGTTCAACCGCTTTTCCATCGCGGCGCGCAGCGGCGGGTAGTAGATGCCCGGCTTGACCGCCAGCTCGGCGTACGCGCGATAGCGGCGCCGAACCCACGCCGGCGCATCAGCGAGCGTGCTCGTCCGCACGCCGACCACTCGGCCACCGGGGTCGGTCAACAGCGCGACGGCACGAGTGTGGAACTGTGTGCGCACGCCGAGGCGCGCCGCGGATTCGGCGAGGGGCTCATAGATCTTCTTGCCCGACGCGCCGGGCCCTTTCGCCCGGTGACCGCGCTGCGCCGGCGGAGTGATCGCGCGGAAGCGCCCGGAGTTCTCGCTGCCCGAGTAGTAGAGGTAGTACTTGTTGTTCGGGTAGGACGTCTTGTACGGGCACACCGAGGCCTCGAACGGCACGCCGTGTTCGGTGAGCCAGTCGATCATCGCGGGGCTGGTGTCGACGAAGCGTCGCAGCGTCTCGGCACGCACCGCTTCGCCGATCTCGGCCTGCAGGTAGGCGTACATCGCGTCGGCGTCGTCGGCGACTCCGGCCTCGCGTTGCACCCAGGTGCCACCACCCGCGTAGATGATTCCGCCCGACACCTGCGTCGCGCCGCCGCCGTTGAATCGGTCGATGGCCAGGACATCGGCGCCCCTGGCGCGCGCCTCCAGAGCTGCGCAGACGCCCGCGGCTCCGTATCCGACCACGACGACATCGGCTGTGTGCGCCTCTGGCATAGCTCTCCCCGAAAATCGTCGACCGCCGAACTAGACTTCTAGTTTGTACTCAAAGTACAAACTCGGCGCAACCGGTCCTCGTAGACTGCGCTCGTGGCTGCACAGAACGGACGGACCGTGCCCCCCGCGGTTGCCGAAAAGCTGTACACCGCGACCGACCTCATCGCCGCCCGCGGGCTGCAGAACACCAAGATCGAGGACATCGCGACGGCTTCGGGCGTCCCGAAAGCAACGCTGTACTACTACTTCAAGGGCAAAGACGACATCCTGGCCTTCCTCTTGCGGGACTCTTTGGATGCGCTCGCCCGCGATGTCGCCGCGGCTGCAGACGCCCCCGGATCGGGTCGGGACCGGCTCGCCGCCGTGGTCGGGGTCCAGGTCGGCCACACCATGAAGAGCCCCGGCACCAGCCGGGCCCTGGTCGGCGACCTCGGGCGCGCCATCCGACTACCCGAACTGACGTCGTCCGTCCAAGACGCGTTCTATCAGCCCATCACCCGAGTCCTGCGCGCCGGCGCCGCCGATGGCTCACTGAGAGACCTCGCCGACCCCGAAGGCACCGCGATCAGCATCTTCGGGGCCATCATGATGACGGCCATGCTGCACAACGTCATCTACTCGGCGAAGACCCAACATGACGTCGCCGACGAGGTCATGGACTTCATCCTCAACGGACTCGCGCCGCCGGTTTGAACGGGACCTCACGAAAACGGCCGTCGGAGCGTCTACCTGTCGTGAAAGCCAAACAGCCCTTCGAGGCAGTGGTCGAGGGCCACGGCCCCACGGTACTGCGGGTGTGTAGGGCCATCGTCGGACCAGCCGACGCCGACGACGCGTGGTCGGAAACCTTTCTGGCCGCGATGAAGGCCTATCCGGACCTTCCGGCTGACGCGAACATCGAAGCCTGGCTGGTGACGGTCGCTCACCGCAAGGCGATCGACATCACCCGGGCCCGGTCGCGGCACGCGATCCCCACCGATTCCGTGCCGGAGACACCCACCGCACCGCCGCACGACCGTGACGACGACCTGGCCGACGCGCTCGAACGCCTGCCCGCCAAGCAGAAGCAAGCAGTGGCCTACCACTACCTGGCCGGCCTGCCCTATGCCGATGTCGCCGCCATCCTCGGCGGTAGCACCGATGCCGCCAGGCGCGCTGCCGCCGACGGCATCGCGACCCTGCGACGTACCTATCGCGGCGAGCCCGCCGCCATCAGTACCTCCCGGAGAGGAGAAACCCGATGAACACCGACCACGATCTCATCCACGAGCTGGCGCAGATGGCCGACGGCACCGACCGGATGGCGACCCTGCGGAACCGACTGGCGGTCGCCGCCGATCACGACGGCGTTCTCGACGTCGCCTACCGAACCGTCGACAGCCCGGTGGGCCCGCTGCTGGTGGCCGCCACCGAGCAGGGCCTGGTGCGCGTGGCCTATGCCCGCGAAGACCACGATGTGGTCCTGCAACAGCTCGCCGACAAGATCAGCCCACGCATCCTGCGCACGCCAACACGCCTGGACACCGTGGTCCGGGAACTCGACGAGTACTTCGCCGGCAATCGCCGCACCTTCGACATCACGCTGGACTGGCGGCTGTCCGCGGGATTCCGCAGCACCGTGCTGCACCACCTCCCCGACATCGGCTACGGCCACACCGCCAGCTACGCCGCCGTCGCCCAACTCGCCGGCAACCCCAAGGCCGTACGCGCCGTGGGCACTGCCTGCGCCACCAACCCGATGCCGGTCGTGGTCCCCTGCCACCGCGTGGTGCGCAGTGACGGCGCCATGGGCGGCTACCTCGGCGGCGTCGAGGCCAAACGGTTCCTGCTGGACCTGGAGGCCGCGGCATGAGCACCGCCGGATCGGATGGTCCGTGGCCGGGCCGGGTCGCCGCAGCCGACTGGGCCGCGGTCCGTTCGGACCTCGACGCGGTCGGCTGCGCCCTCACCGGCCCGCTGCTCACCGCGGCCGAGGCCGGCCGGGTCGCCGCGCTCTACCCCGACGAGCACCGGTTCCGCTCCACGATCGACATGAGCAGATACCGTTTCGGGGAAGGTGAGTACCGCTACTTCGCGCATCCCAATCCCGACCCCATCGTGGCGCTCAAGCACGCGCTCTACCCGCGGCTGCTGCCGATCGCGCGGGACTGGTGGGCCAAACTTCGCCGGGACGCGCCCTGGCCTGACAGCCTCGACGACTGGCTGGGCATGTGCCATGCGGCCGGGCAGACCAAGTCGACCGCGATCCTGCTCAGGTACGAGGCCGGTGACTGGAACGCCCTACATCGCGACCTCTACGGGGAACTCGTCTTTCCGCTGCAGGTGGTCATCAATCTGACCAGCCCCGGTGTCGACCACACCGGCGGTGAGTTCCTGCTCTACGAACAGCGTCCGCGCGCCCAATCACGTGGCACCGCCACCGTCATTCCTCAGGGTCACGGACTGGTGTTCACCACCAGGGACCGACCCGTGCCGTCGGCCCGCGGATGGTCGGCCGCACCGGTACGGCACGGGGTTTCGGTGGTCCGCAGTGGCACCAGATACACCCTGGGACTCGTTTTCCACGACGCCGCATGATGTCAAAAGCCAAGTGGTACACATTGATCGACGCGGATGGCCGTCCCTACCGCAGCGCGGCACCCGGAGCCCTGGGCGGGCACCGCGGCGGCAAGCTCTACGGCCGCCTCGACTGCCCGTCCGCTCTGCGGACCCTCGCCGTCGGCGGCTACGTCCGCAACAGGGTCTTCTTCGCCGACGAGGCGACCGCCGTCGCGGCCGGGTACCGCCCGTGCGGGGTCTGCCTGCCCCACGACTACCGGGTGTGGAAACGGGCGGAGCGTGCGGAAGCACCGTGAAGCTGACCTCTGCTCACAGCCATTTACCCCTGTGACCTGGGCCACTGCAAGTCTCACCGCCGAACCGTGCCGCATTGTGAGATCTGCCAATCGCTACGATCGAAGCGCTACTCATCCGAGGGGCCAGCCCATACGACCCACAGGACGCTTGATTTGAACTCGCCAGAACTCGCCCATTGGAATGCTCAGGAAGCACTCGCGGAGGCGATGATCCCGATCATCGGCACCCTGTACCGGGCGAAGGGCGTGACGGTCCTGCTGCACAGCCGGTCGCTGGTGAACAAGTCCGTCATCAAGATCCTGCGGACCCACCGATTCGCTCGACAGGTGGGCGGTGACGAGCTGTCGGTCGAAGAGACCTTCCCCTTCCTGCAGGCGTTGGCCGACCTGGACCTGGGCCCGTCGAAGATCGATCTCGGCCTGCTGATCATGGCGTACCGCGCCAGCGATGCCGGGCTGTCCGTACCCGAGTTCACCGCAGAGGTGCTCAGCGACGTGACCGGGGAAAACAAGAGCGCGCCACAAGGCCCGCGGGACGTGGTGCTCTACGGGTTCGGCCGGATCGGCCGGCTCGTCGCGCGGCTGCTCATCGAGAAGGCCGGCTCCGGAAACGGCCTGAACCTGCGCGCTGTGGTGATCCGCAGTAACGGGGAGGGCGACCTGGCCAAGCGGGCGTCGCTACTGCGCCGCGACTCGGTGCACGGCCAGTTCAACGGCACGATCAAGATCGACACCGAGAACAACAGCCTCATCGCCAACGGCAACGTCATCAAGTTCATCCACAGCGATGACCCGTCGGCCGTCGATTACACCGAGTACGGCATCGACAACGCGATCCTGATCGACAACACCGGCAAATGGCGCGACCGCGACGGCCTCTCCAAGCACCTGCGCCCCGGTATCGCGAAGGTTCTGCTGACCGCGCCAGGCAAGGGCGATGTGCCGAACATCGTGCACGGCGTCAACCACCGCACCCTCGATCTCGAACAGCAGATCTTCTCGTGCGCCTCGTGCACCACCAACGCGATCGTTCCGCCGCTCAAGGCGATGGACGACGAGTACGGCATCGCCCGCTGTCACGTGGAGACCGTGCACTCGTTCACCAACGACCAGAACCTGCTGGACAACTATCACAACGCCGACCGTCGTGGCCGCTCCGCGCCGTTCAACCTGGTGCTCACCGAAACCGGTGCCGCCTCCGCGGTGGCGAAGGCAATGCCGGACCTGAAGGCCAAGATCAGCGGCAGCTCCATTCGCGTTCCCACGCCGGATGTTTCGGTGGCGATCCTCAACATGCAGCTGCACCGGCCGACCACCAAGGAAGAAACCCTGGAGTACCTGCGCCAGGCGTCACTGTCGGGACCGTTGAGCCGTAACCTCGACTACACCGCGGCGACCGACGCCGTGTCGAGCGATTTCATCGGCTCCCGGGCGGCGAGCATCATCGATGCGAACGCGACGATCGTCGACGAAGACAACGTGATCCTCTATGTCTGGTACGACAACGAATTCGGCTACTCGTCCCAGGTCGTGCGTACCGTGCAGTACCTGTCGGGCATCGAGTACCCCACGTATCCGCAGATGTGAGCTGACACCCGGAGCGCGGGTGCGTCCCTACCAGCAAGATCGGACGCACCGGCGAGGCTGCACCGTTAACAACAGTCACATTGGTAACATCGCGCAATGCACGACTTGCCGGGGAACGACCGCCTTCGGCGATCAGGCCCGGTTACCCGGCGTGACGTGCTGCGCTACGCCGGCGCCGCATCCGCACTGGCCGGCCTGGGCGCGGTAGCCGCCGGTGTCGGCGCACCCACGGCGGCAGCCGCCGCTCCCACGCTGATCGACTTCGCGATGCGTCAGATTCCAGCGCAGCACATCCGAGCGGCCGGCCACTCCGGGGTGATCAATTACGTCTCGACGTCACGTCCTGGCTCGTCCATGGGCGCCAAACCGATCACCCTTCCCTATGCCAAGTCGCTGACCGCGGCCGGGCTGGTCATCGTCAGCAACTACCAATACGGCAAGCCGGGCGGGACAGCACCGTCGGACTTCACGCGCGGGCTCGCCGGCGGCGTCGCCGATGCCCGCACCGCCTGGCAGCTCCATACCGCGGCAGGTGGCGGCCAGAGTGCACCGATCTTCTTCAGCGTCGACGACGACATCGACCACAACACCTGGAACAACGTCGCGCTGCCGTGGTTTCGCGGAATCAACTCGGTGATCGGGGTGCAGCGCACCGGCATCTACGGGGGCATCAGACCGTGCCAGTGGGCCATTGCTGACGGCGTTGTCGGAAGGTCGAGCACGCCCGGCCGCGCGTGGGCGTGGCAAACCCGGTCCTGGTCTGGCGGTCAGGTCCACCCCGCCGCAGTGCTCTACCAGCGCATCGTCAGTACCGCGTCGAATCCCGGCCCCGTGGTCGGCGGGCTCGAAGTCGACGTCAACGATGCTCTGGCCCAAGATGTCGGCCAGTGGAACCTGCATCCGTGAGAGGTGACCCACCCCAATGGGTTGCGTTGCCGGCCAACGAATCACGGTGGGATGAGTAGGCAGATCACCGTTACTCGGGCTGCGGGTCGCTGCGCCGCTGAGCCATCGTCAACAGCGTCAGATGCAGTGCAGACAAAGCTGTGTGCAGCTCGTCCTTCACGACGGCGTCGCTGACATTCCACTCGGCAGCGATGTGCCCGGTCGTCCGACCCCTGAAGTACGCCTCTCGAATCACCGCACGATGCGACGGGGACATCTGCTTCATCGCCGCCAACCACTGCGTCGTCAAACGCCGTTCCCATCCGGTCGGCTCGAGACGCGTCGTTGCGCCTCGGTCGTCCAGCCTCACCACCGGTAGTCATGACGGCCCACGGCCTTCATCACTTGTGTTTCGCCGAGCGGCGTCGCGAGCTCGGGTCCGGTATCCGAATGACGGAGGGCGTGCAGACCGGTCAAGATGTCCACGTCACCGGCCGTGGCCTGCGTCTCCAGCAGATAGTTGAGGATGTAGTCGTGCGATGTCGCCAGGTGCTCCCGGGTGAGCCGGGCAGCCAAGGCGGCATCACCCTCCTCGACTGCGGCAAGGATTGCGAGGTGTTCGGATGCCAGGTGTTGAGTCTGGCCCACGACCTCAAGGTGGACATACATATAGCGATCACCGAGACGTCTCAACTGCTCGACAAGCTCGATCATGCGCGGACGGCCCGCACGTCGATAGACCACGGCGTGAAACTCGGTATTGGCAGCCAGCCACGTCGGCGTATCCGAGTGCTCTTCCATGATTTCGAGCTGCCTGCGCATCGTAAGCAGTTCGGCGCGACCGACATTCGAGACGGCGAGATGCGTGGCGACCGGCTCGATCGCCTCCCGCAACTCGTAGATTTCCTGCAATTCAGCCACCGACATTCCGGTCACCACCGCACTCGCGTTTGACGACGGCTGTACGAGCCCCTCGCCGGCGAGGATTTGGAGCGCATCGCGCACCGGAATACGACTCACCCCGAACTGCTCGGCGATGCCCTGCTGAGACAGTCTCGTGCCCGGGCTGATGTCACCCTGCAGGATCTCCGTCCGCAGCCGTGAAGCCACCCGTCCGGCGGCATTTTGGTATGCCATCTGCTCTCCTTGTATACAGAACAGATTTCACATATACACCGCTGCCCTGGGTACGAGCTGTACGCGTGCGACCGCTGGCGACCATACCGGCGACTATCGCCACCGGCATGGTCGCTGACCTCAGCGTTTAGCTGGTCAGCCCGGCCAGCCGGTCCCCAGTGGCGGTAGCGCGGCCGCGAAGAAGTCGTGGCATGCCTCCGTCGCGGGCTTCAGCTCGGGAATACCGCCGGCGCTGACGTCGCCGCGCATCTTCGAGGTGTCGATGAGCGGATCACGGGCGGTAGCCGGGTCGGGGAAGTCCGGCACCCCGTTCTCGCGCACGCATTGCGCGAATTTGAGCGCGGCGTCCTGCTGCGCGGGAGTGCGCTGCGGGTGGGCGGGCCAACCCGGCGGCTGCAGATTCGCACATGCGCCGACTGCGGTCTGCCACGTAGCCTTCGAAACGGAGATGCCTCCGTAGGGAAAATGGCCTTCTGCGTTCGGATTTGGGAAATCCGCGACGCCGTTGGCCCGCATGCACTCGGAGTACTTTGTCGCCCGGTCCTGACCGTCAGGATCGGCGACAGCCTGGGCGGCGATGGCCAGACCAGCCGAGCCGATCAACGCGGCGATGGCAACGGTGATGAACGGGCGTCGGGTGTGTGCTGAGTTGTTGTTTGTCATGGCGCCAGTCAAGGCTCCGCGGTGTTGTCAGCACGTATGCGATTTTCGATATGCCGACGATATGGGATGGCTCGTAGTTTGGAGAGCATGCGTGTGCTGGTCGTCGAAGATGAGCCCTATCTGGCAACGGCGATCCGCGATGGCCTGCGCCTGGAGGCGATCGCCGCCGACATCGCCGGCGACGGGGACACCGCGCTGGAGTTGTTGAGCATCAACACCTATGACATCGCCGTCCTCGACCGCGACATCCCCGGACCCTCGGGCGACGAGATCGCCGAACGCATCGTTGCCTCGGGCAGCGGCACGCCGATCCTGATGTTGACCGCTGCGGACCGGCTCGACGACAAGGCGTCGGGGTTCGGACTCGGTGCTGACGACTATCTGACCAAGCCGTTCGAACTTCGAGAGCTCGTACTGCGTCTGCGAGCACTCGACCGCAGGCGCGCCCAGAACCGGCCACCCGTGCGGGAGATCGGCGGCCTGCGGGTGGATCCGTTCCGCCGTGAGGTCTACCGGGACGACCGATACGTCGCGCTCACCCGAAAACAGTTTGCGGTGCTCGAAGTTCTCGTCGCTGCAGAGGGCGGAGTCGTCAGTGCCGAAGCACTGCTGGAGCGGGCGTGGGATGAGAACGCCGACCCGTTCACCAATGCCGTGCGCATCACCGTTTCAGCATTGCGCAAACGTCTCGGCGAACCCTGGATCATCTCGACAGTGCCCGGTGTCGGCTACCGCATAGACACCGCAGACCGCTCCGAGCCTGAGGAACGAAACCATGGATAGAGCACCGGGATTGAGCCTTCGACTCAAACTCGCCCTCAGTTACTCGGGGTTCCTGATGCTCGCCGGCGCCTTGCTGCTCGCCGCCGTGTGGTTGTTCCTCCTGCGTTACGTCCCAGACCGGATGATGATCATCCCGGGCAGTACTGACATCGCCTTCCCCAACGACGTCTTTCCCATCCGGTCAAGGCTCCTGCACGTGTTCGCTCCGAGGGCGGCCGCCGTGATGGCGTTCCTGCTGGTGTTCGGCCTCGCAGGCGGGTGGCTGCTGGCCGGCTGGATGCTCGCACCTCTGACCCGTATCACCGCTGCGACCCGTTTGGCCTCGAAAGGGTCACTGTCGCACCGAATTAGGCTGCCTGGCCGCCGAGATGAGCTCCGTGAACTGGCCGACGCCTTCGACGCCATGCTCGAGCGGCTCGAATCGCACGTCGCCGAACAGCAGCGATTCGCCGCCAATGCCTCCCACGAACTGCGCACCCCACTGGCGATCACGAAAACCCTCCTCGACGTGGCCCGCCAGGATCGCACCGCTGTCACCGGCGAGCTGGTCGAACGCCTGCACGCCGTCAACACCCGAGCGATCGACCTCACCGAAGCACTGCTGCTACTCAGCCGAGCCGATCAACGATCCTTCTCCCGAGAACCTGTCGACCTGTCCCTCCTCGCCGAAGATGCCACCGAAACGCTTCTGCCCCTGGCAGAAAGGCACGGCGTCACCATCGAGACGTCCGGCGACACGGCCCTCACCATCGGCTCCTCCGCGCTCCTGCAGCAGATGACGACGAACCTGCTGCACAACGCGATCGTCCATAACCTGCCGGAGCACGGCAGCGCATGGGTCACAGCCGGCGTCCGCGCCGACGATGTGGTCCTCTCTGTCGAGAACACCGGTGAAAAACTCACCCCACAACTGGTTTCGACCCTTGTCGAGCCGTTTCAGCGCGGCTCCGAACGCATCCGCACCCACCACGACGGTGTCGGCCTCGGCTTGGCAATCGTCAACAGCATCATCCAAGCCCACGGCGGAACCCTCACCCTCACCCCCCGCCCCGCCGGCGGGCTGTGCATCACGGTGCAACTACCCGCGAGGCACCGACAGGCGGTGGTGGTGACCGACGGTGCGCACCCGCGGCTGGACTCGAACCAGCAACCTCCTGCTTCGTAAACAGGCGCTCTCTCCAGTTGAGCTACGCGGGCATCGTGTGCCGCGCCCCTGGACGGATTCGAACCGTCAACCTTCGCCGTCGGAGGACGACACTCTGTCCGCTTGAGCTACAGGGGCATGGACCGGGGTGGGGTGGCGGACGGGATTCGAACCGCCGGTCAGGCCATCGCCGGCACGCGGTAGCGGTCCCGCTCGCGCGGTTCGTAGGGCTCCCAGAACAGCCGCATTCCCGCCTCTTCGGGGGTGCGATTCCCCTTGCGTCCGTTGCACGGTGCGCATGCGGCGACCAGATTCAGCCACGTGTTCGGGCCGCCGCGCGACTCGGGAACGACGTGGTCGAGCGTGTCGCCGTATCCACCGCAGTAGGCGCAGGTGTAGCCGTCACGGTCCAGTATCCCCAGACGCGCGACCCGGCGGCCGGGCCGGTACGGCACGTGGACGTACTCACGCAGCGCCACCGATACCGGGAGCTCGATGACTGTCGACGGGCTGTGTATGTGTACGGCTGGGCTGTGGCGCTCGATCACGTAGACCGAACCCCGCAGCAGCAGCCGTACCGCCTCCCGCCAGGTCACCTGGGTCAGCACGCGGTAGTCGGCGTTGTACACCGTCACGGCCTGCCGACGGTTTGACTGTTGACGAAAGTGCTTCATGACCGCGTGCCTCCTCTCTGATTTTCGTCGCGGGCCGATGGTGCGCTCGGCAGGAGTTGAACCTGCATGCCCGTGTAGGGCACCCGGGTCTGAGCCAGGCGCGTCTTCCAGTTCCGCCACGAGCGCGGATGCCAAACTGTGCAGTTTTCAAAGGCTCGACACGACAGGGTATTTCGTCCCGACATTTCGTTCTACGCACGTTCGTTCGTGTGTGTTGCCGCCAACAGCATGCGGTGTCGAACTTGCGAATGTCTAGGGTATTTTTCTTTGCAACCCGTTGCACGCCAACACTTTTGGGTGCGTCGAACTACAGGGACGTCAGGCGACGTTCCTGTCAGCGACAACGGCGAAGTTGAGAGATTTGTGAGATTGCTCTTCGGACCCATGCTTCCGGCCGGGGCGCACACCCACTGATCGGGTGAAAGTTTGTAGACGTGTTAACCGGAAGCACCCGAGATGCCACAAGGTGCCGCGCTCAACCGACTGCCGCGCAATGGCTTTAGCGTCAATGGTGCCTACGTACGACAAACTCGCCGTGGATGCCTCGTGCATCCCGGCGAGCAGCGCACAGCTGCCGCAGAACGTGGTCACGCCGTCACGGTAACACCGCATCGCGACAGGTCCCAGCGATTTTCAGGGCGGATCGGGCGTGAGCATTTCGAATACTCACGTGCGCTCAATGATCCGCGCGGTCGCGGTGGCGGTGGCGACGACCTCGCCCGTGGAATCCTCGAGTGTTGCGTCCAACTCGGCCCGCGCTCCACTCCGCACCAGCACCCGACCTCGGCCGATCAGTCGACCCATTTTCGCCGGGCGGAGGAACCTCGTATGGAGATCGAGCGTTTCGATGAACTGTCCGGCCGGCAGCGTCGCCAGAAGCGCGGGACCGACCGTGTCGTAGAGCATCGCAGAAACAAAGCCGCCCAATATCTCTCCGAATGGATTCGTGAAGGCCTCGATTCCGGAGAAGGCGACGATGATCGAGCCTTCCTCGGGGTGGGCCTCGACAAGTTCGAAGCCGAGTGTGCGGGCCGCGGGTGGCATCGGCGCCCGCCCGGTCACACCGTCCCAGAACGCTCCCGTTCGTTCCATGTCGCCCCCGTTCAGCGCCCCTGTTGGCGATGGTAGCCGCGGCGCCGTGATCGGCAGCCAATTTGTTAGGCAGTCTATATATCAGGTAAGGTACCGACCCGCTTCGGCGTGGCCCCACGGCCACGCACCGCACGCAGCAGCGAAGGAGGTCCGCCGCATGACTCAGCAGATGGTCGAACGCCCGTCCGCCCCGACGGGAGGTGGCCTGCTGGTTGCGGTGCTCGCGGCCGCCGGGGTCAGCGTCTCGATGATGCAGACCCTCGTGGTCCCCCTGGTTCCGCAATTGCCGGAGTTGCTGAACACCTCCGCGGCCAATGCGTCCTGGGCGGTCACCGCCACGCTCCTGACCGGCGCCGTGGCGACGCCGATGTTCGGCCGACTCGGCGACATGTTCGGCCCCCGGCGGATTCTGATCGCCTGCGCGGTGCTCCTCACCGCCGGGTCGGTGCTCGCCGCGCTCACCAGCTCCCTGCCGCTCCTCGTCGTAGGACGCGGGCTGCAGGGCTTCGGCGCTCCGGTAATCCCGCTGGGAATCAGCGTGCTTCGAGCATCCCTACCAGCCGACCGCGTCGGTTCAGCGATGGCGATGGTGAGCGCCTCGCTCGGGGTAGGCGGCGCGCTGGGCCTGCCGCTGTCCGCGGTGATCGCCGAGCATTCAAGCTGGCACGTATTGTTCTGGTGCGCAGCAGGTCTCGGCCTGGCCTCAGGCGTCCTGTTCGCGACGATGGTCCCCGATATCGTGCCCTCGTCGTCCATGGGCAAGTTCGACGCACCGGGTGCGGCCGGTCTGGCCATTGCCCTCCTGCTGTTGCTGCTACCTATCTCCAAGGGCTCGACGTGGGGATGGACCAGTCCCCTCACGCTCGGCCTGCTGGCCTGCTCGATCGCGGCTTTCGTGGCATTCGGCTGGTGGCAGTACCGCGCACCGACCCCGCTGGTCGACATGCGCACCACGCTCAAAAAACCCGTACTGCTGACCAACCTGTCGTCGGTGGCCATTGGGTTCGGGATGTTCGGCACCAGCCTGATCGGCCCCCAGATACTGCAGATGCCCACGACGACCGGGCATGGTCTGGGTCAGACCATGGTGATGGCGGGGCTGTGGATGGCACCGGGTGGCCTGGCCATGATGGCCACATCACCGATCGCCGGCAAGGTGATCGCCGCTCGCGGACCGCGATTTTCGCTCATCCTCGGTGCCGTCATCATCGCGGCGGGCTACCTGGGCGGAACACAGCTACTCGGTTCACCGGCGGGCGTTCTGCTGTTCGGCGTGGTGTGCAGCACCGGCGTCGGCTTCGCATTTGCCGCCCTGCCCACCCTCATCAACTCGGCCGTTCCGGTGTCGGAAACCGCTGCCGCCAACGGGATCAACTCGCTGGCCCGCTCACTGGGCACGTCGACCTCCAGCGCGGTCACGGGTGCGGTCTTGGCCCAGATGACCATCGCCGTCGCCGGTCACACATTCCCGACGCTGGCAGCATTCCAGACCGCCATGGTGATCGCCGGAGGTGCGGCCATCGTCTCGGCGCTGCTCGCCGTGATGATCCCCACCTCTGTCCCGACGCCGCCGGTGTCCGACGTCGAACCGGTTGTCATGCCCGTCCCGGTCCGACGTCGCGCCCAACGGCTCGAAAACGTCCTGACCGCGATGGGCCGGCAGGCAGCCGTCGCCTTGCAGATTCCGTCGACGCCGTACCGACTGGACCGCGGCGACTATGTCATCGCCTCCTACCTCGGCGGCGGACCACCGCTCACCTTGAAGGAGTTGGCACGTTCGGTCGACAGTGCGGATGAGACGGTCGAAGAGCGGGTGTCGACCCTGATCCGCG
Source organism: Mycobacterium sp. IDUB_9 (assembly GCF_055419505.1). NCBI lineage: Bacteria > Bacillati > Actinomycetota > Actinomycetes > Mycobacteriales > Mycobacteriaceae > Mycobacterium > Mycobacterium sp. IDUB_9. The sequence continues at coordinate 537,549 of NZ_JBVAXU010000001.1, forward strand.
ACGGCTTCGTCGGACGATCGCCGACCACCGACCAAGCAGCACCACCGCGCTTCATGCTCACCCCACAGGGCCGCACCACCTTTGAACGCCAACGAGCGCTCAACATCTCGCGGCTGGAATCCATCCTGTCGCGCTGGGACGACGGCGACGCCGCAGCACTCATCGGCTACCTCGGACGCCTGTCCGACGGAATCGACGACGAAGTGCAGCGACAGAACCGGGCGATGGCCACTTCAGTACCGACCACACCGCCATCACCCAGTGCGCCTACCACCCCGTTGCGCACGCCACGGCCACCTCGGCCGCTCCAACCGGCGGCGCCGCAATCATCCCGAGGACGGTGGAACATCCCCCAGGGGCAGCCGTGACCAGAGCAGCCTGCCGTGCGGCTCAGGGGCGACGCGCCGGGTTCAGTAAGCGGCGTGCGACGGTGTCCAGCGCATACCCCAGTAGACCGATGACGACGATGACCGCCACCACCTGGTCGTAGGCCAACTGATCGCGGGCATTGAGAATCTGATAGCCGAGGCCCGAGCGCACCCCGAGCATCTCGGCGGGCACCAGCACGATCCACGCGACACCCAGTGCCAGCCGGATCCCGGTCTGCACGTCGGTGCGGATCGCCGGCAGGATCACCGCGCTCAGCAGTTCCCACCGCGTGGCGTGAAATGAGCGGGCGACGTTGAGCAGCCCCGGGTCCACCGCGCGCACACCGGCCGCGGTGTTCAGCAGCACCGGCCAGACCGCGGCGACCGCGATGAGAAAGATCACCGGCTGATTCCCGATGCCGAACAGTGCCAGCGCAATCGGCGTCCAGGACAACGGTGAGATCATCCGCACAATGGCGATGATCGGCCCACCGGCGCGTTCGGCGACACCGGACAGCCCGATCAACAGCCCCAGCGGTATCCCGATGACAGCGGCGACGGCGAGCCCGATCACCAACCGCCACAAGCTGACACCGAGATCGCTCAGCAGCACACCGCGCTCGATGAGCCCGGCCAGCGCGGGAATCACCCGCTGCGGTGCGGTCTGCCGCAGCAACGACTCAGGTCCGCTGAGCACGGAGGTCGCGAGCCACCACAGCGCGACGGTGATCGCAATGGCAGCGGCTGGCGGCGCGAACCGCCCCAACGAATTCGAAACACCAACCGATGCACGGATTTTGTCGGCACTCACGATGGTCATAGCGGTTGCACCTGTTCGGTTCGGGTGAGGTCGACGGCCAGACCGAATGCGCTGGGTCCGCCATGAGAGGTGAGGGATCGACGGATGAACCGCTCCTCCACGAGGTCGGTGTGCACGACGGCCGGGTCGAGCCGGTCCAGAAACCGGCGGTCGCCGTCGACGACGGTGTCGTGCATCGCCTCGACGAGGCGGCGGGTGAAGCTCGGGTACGGGAACGGCTGGAAACCCAGATGTTGTGGCTGCCAGTCCGGATGTGCCAACGAATAGGGAGGTTTGGGGTAGGTCAACGCCAGCGCGATCGCCGGGGTCGGTTGCGGAAGATACTTGCCACTTGTCAATGCGGTCGCCGCGGCCGCACGGTCGGCATCGATGCGCAGTTGCGCTCCCACCACCGCATCGGTGACGGCCTGCACGGCCTGCGGCCGGCTCGCGATGACGTCCTCACGTGTCACCAGCGCGCAGCAGGCGTGATCGCGCCATACGTCGCCGAGGAACGTGTGGATGTGGCCGATCTTCTTGATCTGTGCCATCGCGTTGAACGGGTCGGCCACGACATATCCGCCCAGCGTGCCGTTCGCCAGGCCGGGCACCATGTCCGAGGGGCTCATCACGATCAGTTCAACCGTCCGGTCTGCACGGGAAGCACTGCGCCGCAACACCGGTCGCAATCCATGTGCCCGGAGCAGCTGCTGCAGCACGATGTTGTGGATCGACCACCAGAACGGAATGGCCACCTGGGTACCGGCCAGGTCGCTCAGATCCCGGATGTGGGATGCCACCGTCAGTGCCGAGCCGTTGGTGTGGTTCCAGCCCAGCACGCGAACCCCGGCGCCCAGCGTGTAGCGCAGCTGGACGGCCATCGGCATCAGCAGGTGCGCGATGTCGACCTGACGGGTGATGAACGCTTCGGCCAGAGCCGCCCAACTGCGGAACAGCACCGGTCGCGCCGAGCTGACCACCCCGGCGGGGTACAGCCCGGCGCTGTGCGCAACCAAGAGAGGCGCCGCATCGGTGATGGGCAGATAGCCGACCCGCAGCGGGCCCTCGGCGCCCTGCGGACTGTTGACCGCACTGCGCGCCAACCCGCCGATGCCGAACAGACCACCGGCGGCGGTCAACCCGGCCGCTCCGGCCAACAGGGAGCGCCGCGTCACCAGCGTCACGGCACCTCCACTGCGGTCTCGGTGTGGTACTGGTCGAGAATCTCTCTGCGCGTGGGGGTTCCGTCACTGCCCACTGCCCAGTCAGCGCGGACCCGTCCCCCGTCGAGCAGCACGATGCGTTGTGCCAGCGACAGTGCCTCGTCGACATCGTGAGTGACGAGCACAACGGTGACGTCGAGTTCCCGTGCCAATTCGCGCAACCACCCGGCCAGGTCGGACCGAGTGGCCGGGTCAAGCGCACTGAACGGCTCGTCGAGCAGCAGCAGTTCCGGCCGGGTGGCGACGGCCCGCAGGATCGCGACCCGTTGTGCCTGTCCGCCCGACAACTCGTCGGGGTAACGCGCGGCCAGGTGATCCAGCCCGAAGCCGGCGACGAGCTTCGCGGCATCGTCGGTGTCGAACCCTTTCCGTTGCGCGCTGAACCGGCGGGCGAAGGCCACATTGCCGGCGACGGTCAGCCACGGCATGAGCAGTGGCTGCTGGAAGACCACCCCGGTCCGCGGCCGGGTACCGTCTCCCGACCAGGTCAGGGTGCCGCTGCTCAGGGCGTCCAGCCCGGCGCAGATCCGCAGCAGCGTGGACTTTCCGCTGCCGCTACGACCCAGGACGGCGAGGAACTCCCCTGTCCGAATCTGCAGATCGATATCGATCAGTGCCGCTGTCGCGCCGAAATGTCTGACGCCGTTTGCTATTCGTAGCGCGTGAGTTCCCACCGCAGTTGTCCTTCCGAGGGTGATTGCACGGGCAGGAAGGCGGCTTCCCGGAACCGCCGGTTGGCGGCGCTGCCCAGGGTGTAGGCCGCGCCGCCGGTCAGTGAGAGCTCCAGGCGGGTGACATCGACGGCCACGGCAGCCGCGTCGAGTCGTAGCCGGATGAGTTGAGCCACCGTCGCTGCACCCGGGTCCGCAGCCCAGCGGTGCAGCCGCGCCGTGACATCGGTGGCGCGGGTCACCACATCGTCGAGTTCGGTGCCGAACCTGGCCAGTGGGCCCGTATGTGCCTGCGCAGCCGCGGTCAGTGCCGCACGAGTGACGCCGGCACAGAACGCTGTCTGCAACAGCAGGAACGCCGGCTTGATCCCGCCGACGAACACAGCCAGATCGGTGGCGACGACCTGGTGTCGAGGCACCCGGACCCGGTCCAGGTGCAGAGAGGTCGACGCGGTAGCCCCGAGTGCCGTCAGCGGCGGAGCCGGGTTGACGGTCACACCGTCGTCATCGGCGTCCACCGTGACGACCAGGGTCCGGTCATCGACACGGACCGGCAACACGATCAGCGCACCACGGAACACGTTGGAGGCCCAGCGAATCGGACCACTGATCACCAGGTCGGCACCATCGGCTACGCCTGTGATCGGCACCTGCCCCAGGCCTGCGACCTGTTTGAGACCGGCTGCCATCGCCGTGACACCGATCCGCTGGGCCGTGGCGAGGGCACTGATCTGCTCGCCGAATTCGCCTTCAGGCGCCACCTGCAGGTACCGGATGCTCATGTGGTGCGCCCAGGCCGAGAAGCCGACGGCCAGGCTGTGCGCCGACACTTCATCGACGACACGGACCATCTCGGGCAGCTCGAGGTCGAGTAAACCGGCCCGGCCGAGTTCGGCCAGATCGGTGCGGACATCGCTGCGCTGCTCATCGAGATCGGCGGCACGGGCGGCGACGGTGTGCGCGACCCGCGCCAGGGCGGATTCCGCGAGCACCGCAGTCACAGGAGAGGTCCGTCCAGTCCGTGTAGCCGGTCAATCGGGGTGCTGACCGCTTCGCGGGCCCGGCGCACGGCGGCCTCGTCGGGGGCGTCATAGAAACACAGGCATTTGTCCATGTCCTCGCGGACATACGTGCGAAGGAACTGAACTTCGGGTACGTCGGCGTACTTGGGGGCATTCGCCTTCTTGCGCGCCAGGTAGGACTCCATGTCCAACTCGGCCGGCAGATCCCACTCGACCAGGTAGCCGGCCTGCGGGCGGGCCGCCTTAAGCACCGACAGGTCGGCACCGACCAGTCGGACCTGATGTGGGCCTGCCACGGTGGCGGCCACCTGCGTGGCGTCCAGAGTGGCCGCTTCGGCGGCGAATTCGGCGATCGCGAAAATCCGCCCGCGATTCCCGGTGACCTGAGCCTCGATCAGTTCACCACCGCCGCTTCCGATCTCGGTGTCGAGCGATTTGAGCAGCTGTCCGACCGCGGCAGCGTCGGTGGCATCGGGAGTGATTTCGTACAGGTACAGAGTCACGTCGGTTGGTCCTCGGCGTCGCAGGGGTGGAACGCCACCGACAGTCGCATAGACAGACAGGTCTGTCTATGCGGTCCTCCGCGTTAGGCTGACGTCATGAGCACGCCCCAGACCGTCACTGCGTCGCCCGCTGCGCCGACGACCGGCGCCGTCCCGCCGGCGCAACGATTGCTCAGTACCGCGGCTGAACTGTTCGCCGACCAGGGCATTCGTGCCGTCGGCATCGACCAGATCCTGCATGAGGCACGGGTCGCCAAGGCGAGTCTCTACAGCAGCTACGGCTCCAAAGACGCCTTGGTGATCGCCTACCTCACCAATTTGGATCACGCTGACCGCAATCGCTGGGAGCAGGCGGCCACCGACGTCGACGATCCGGTGCGGCGCATCCTGGTTTTCTTCGACCTCGCCTCGGGCGCGGCGACCCGGCGCAACTACCGCGGATGCCTGTACGCCAACGCCGCCACCGAATACCCCGGGGTTGACCTCGAACCCGTACAGGCGCACCGTGAGTGGCTCCGGGCCACACTGGCCACCCAGCTGGAGCAGGCCGGCATCAACTCCCCGACAGTCCTGGCCCGGCATATCCAGTTGCTCTACGACGGCGCGCTGCTGGGCTCCAAGCTGGACCGCTCGACTGAGCCGATCGCAGCCGCCCGCGCCCTGACCGAGGAACTGATCACGCGGTCACGGACCTGAGTTCGAGAATGTTTGACGCCCGCCCCTGACGGGAAGGGAAGGGCATGCCCTCACTTTGGCTCGACGGTCGCGTCGAATCCACCATCACAACGCGGGTGCCCCAGGACATCCACTACGACGTCGTTGTTGTGGGGGCCGGTCTGACCGGCCTGGCCACCGCCGTGTTGCTCGCCAGAGCAGGCAAGCGGGTCGTTGTGGTGGAAGCGCGCCATGTGGGAGCGGGAACCACCGGCAACACCACGGGCAAAGTCAGCCTTCTGCAAGGCACGAAGCTGTCGCGGATCGCCGCCAAGCACGGGACCGACTTGCTCAACGCCTACGTCGCCGGAAACACCGAGGGTCGAGATTGGCTGCTCCGGTACTGCGAGAACCACGGCCTGAGTGTCCAGATCGAAGACGCATACAGCTATGCACAGTCCGCCGCCGGAATCCCCGACGCCGAGGCTGAACTGGCCGCCGGGCAGGCCGCCGGAATCGATGTCCGGTGGGCGCCCGAGGCTGATGTTCCCTTTCCCTATCACGGCGGGGTCCGTTTACCGGATCAGGCACAGATCGATCCGATCCCCCTGCTGAGCAGTCTTGTGACGGAATTGGAAAGGCACGGGGGCACATTGCTCACCGGGGCGCGGGTGGAATCCGTCTCGGGACACCAGCCCCTCCGAGTCCACCTTCGCCTGACGGCCGACGGCTCTGGGCCAGAAGATGACACGTCGCGCGCGCTGCAGCTCCGCGCATCTCAATGCATCCTTGCCACCGGCATCCCGATCCTGGACCGGGGCGGGTATTTCGCGCGGCTCAAACCACACCGTTCCTACTGTTTGGCCTTTGACGTGCCCGGAGACGTCACGCATCCGATGTTCATTTCTGTTGATTCCCCCACCCGGTCGGTGCGCTACGCCCCCAACTCGGTCAACGAGAAGCTCATCGTCGGCGGCGCGGGACACACAGTTGGACGAGGCCATTCGTCGGCTCGATCGGTAGCCGAACTGTCCCGCTGGGCGATTGAGCATTACCCAGGCGCCACGGAGACCCATTTCTGGTCGGCCCAGGACTACACACCGATCGACGAGCTCCCCTATGTCGGCCCGATCCTGCCCGGCACCGAGACGGTGTTTGTTGCAACCGGTTTCGACAAGTGGGGCCTGACCAATGGTGTTGCCGCCGCCCTCGTGCTTTCATCGCGAATCCTCGGCGGCCGAAAGGATTGGGCGCGAGCATTTTCCAGTTGGAGCCGGCACGAATTGAGAGGCCTCTTCACTGCCGTGGAATCCAACGCCGAAGTCGGTTTCAACCTGGCCAAGGGATGGCTGGCGCCGAGCACTGTCGGCCATGCCCACCCCGAAGAGGGCAACGGCGTGGTCGCGGGTCCGCCATGGCGACTAGAGGCCATCAGCAAGCGAGACGGAGTGGAACACACGGTGTCACCGGTGTGCCCGCATCTCGGCGGAGTCGTGACGTGGAACGATGCCGACCACGCGTGGGAGTGCCCGCTTCACGGTTCGCGCTTCGCCGCCGACGGTGAACTGATCGAGGGGCCGGCCACGCGCGGACTGTCACGGTGAATCTCGAAATGGATCGAGACTTGTTGCAGCAGTTGCTGATCGCCTACGGCCCCTGCGGTCAGGAGGACGCTGTTCGCGATCTGCGCCGACGCGAACTGGAAAGAGCGATCGACGACGTATGGGTGGACCCGGCCGGCAATCTGGTGGGCGTCGTCCGCGGGGGCGACGCTCCACCAATCCGGATGCTGGCACACCTCGACGAATTGTCGATGATCGTCAAACGCGTCGAGCCGGACGGATCCCTGCACGTGACGCAACTCGGGACCATGTATCCAGGCAACTTCGGGCTTGGGCCGGTGGCAATACTCGGAGATCGTGAAACACTCTGCGGTGTACTTACTCTCGGCTCAGAACACACGACAAAGGAGAGTCGACGGATCTGGGAGACCAAACCGGACAAAGGCGACCAGGCAATGGATTGGCTGCACGTCTACGTCTTCACCGGTCGTGAGCCCGACGAATTGACGGCCGCCGGCGTGCACCCCGGAACGCGGGTATGTGTACACCGCAGCAAGCGGGATCTGATCGAGTTCGGCGACTATCTCGGCAGCTACTTCATGGACGATCGGGCCGCCGTTGCAGCGCTTTTGCAGGCAGTGCGCCAACTGGCCCAACAAGGCCGCACCTTGGCAGGAGACGTGTACGTGGTGTTCACCACCAACGAAGAGCTCGGCGGCGTCGGTGGCTCGTACGCGAGCCGGAGTCTGCCCGGAGATCTCACAATCGCACTCGAGGTCGGGCCGACCGAAGCCGAGTACGCCACAACCTGCTCAGGTGGCCCGATTGTCGCGTACAGCGACGCCGAGTGCGTCTACGACAAAACGATCGCCGACTCATTGATGACGGTCGCCGCAGAGTGCGGCTACTCCCCTCAGGCAGCGGTACTGGGTGCATTCGAGTCCGACGCCTCGCATTCGAAGGCCACCGGCGCGTCGGCACGAGCCGGTCTGCTGTGCATCCCCACGTTGAGCACCCATGGGTACGAGGTCGTCCGGCGGGGCGCCATCCAAGAGGTTGCCGAAGTTCTTGTCGGTTTTCTGCAGCGCTGGCCCTGAGCGATCGCGATCGGGCCGTTGCGGCCGCCATTAGGGTGCAGATATGGACGCGCCAGAGCCAGGCGACGACTCGGTCGCCGGAAGGCGCATCGCTGCGTCCCTGCTGGCGAATGTGTCCAGCCTGGCCGAGGACATGCACAGCTACATCGTCGAGCGGATACCGGAGGTCGGCGGAGATGCCGAGCTTCGCGGTCTGACCCTGGGATCGTGCTCGTCGAATCTCGAAGCGGTTCTTTCGATGTTCCGGCACGGGATTGACGTAGCGGCTGTCGAGGCGCCGGTAACTGCGCTCGAACACGCGCGAGCCATGGCAGCACGAGGACACAGCGTCGACGCGATGCTGCGGTTCTACCGGCTGGGCCATGCGTACTTCACCGAGAAGCTCTCCGGTTTGCTGACCGACAGGATCGACGATCCTGCCATCGCGCTGAGAACGTTCATCGATCTCGAGCGGTTCGGATTTCAATACATCGACCGCATCTCCAGTCTGGTGGCCGCCGAGTACGTCGCCGAGCTCGACCGACGCCAGAACCAGGCCAGAGCCGAGCGCGACGACGTGGTGCGGGCACTGCTTGCCGGAGAACGAGTCGACAACGCTCGAGCCGAACGCATACTCAGCCACCGGCTCACCGGCCAGCAGATCGGTTTCGTGTGCTGGGTCGACGACCGTGGCGTCGACCTCGAGGGACTCGCCAGGCAAGTCGGTCGGTCACTCGGATCGGCTCACTCACTCGTCGTGGCGGACGGCCCGCTCGGAGTGTGGGGCTGGGTATCGATCGCCGGAAGCGCAAGAGCGTCGCTGACGGGCACCGTGACGGAATTACCCGGCGGGTGGGAAAACGTTCACGTCGCGATGGGCTCGCCCCATCCGGGGCCCGCCGGGTTTCGCACCTCGCACCTCGAGGCGCTACGGACTCGCCGGGTCGTCGAACTTTCTGGGCGCACGGCACCATCGCTCACCGAGTTCGGCGATATCGCGTTGGTGGATGCCGTCTCGCGCGACCTGGACGCCGCGAAGGCCTTCGTTGCCTCGCAGCTCGGCGATCTCGCGCGGGACGACGCGAAAGAACGCAGCGAGCGCGCCACCCTCCTGGCCGTTCTCGATGCGCAAGGGAGTCTGACGACCGCGGCACAGGCCCTGGGAATCCACAAGAACACGGTCCTGCAAAGGGTGCGTCGCGCGGAGGAGCGCATGGGCCGGCCCGCAACGACCAAGGTCGCTGAACTACACGCCGCCCTCCTCGTGTGCGACGTGCTGGGGGCCTCGGTGTTGCGCGAGTCGTAACCACGCTGACCAGGTCGCGGGCGCACCGGAATGTGCTGACAGCACATCGGGGAGGGCTGGGAGGTCCTTGTTGACCGGTACCGGCCGTTTGTAGGTTTCGAGGCATCTCATCCCGAAGTGCGAAGGACTCCGATGTTGACTACGGCTCAGCACTCCCAACCCCCGGCAGCCTCGCAGCACGCCTTGCCTGATCCGGGCGAGCAGGTACCTACGCTGTCCTGGCCGATCGTCGGCATCTTCACCTTCGCGCTTACGCTCTTCGGCGCATCGACGTTTGCTGCCCTCACCCACGCGTTGCCTGCGGTCGCCACCATCGCCGCGAGCGCTGCGGCCATCTTCGTCCTGTTCACCGTGCTCCACGATGCCTCGCACTACTCGATCAGCTCCCGTCGCTGGGTCAACGTCGCGTTCGGCCGCGTCGCAATGTTCTTCGTCTCGCCGCTGATCTCGTTCAAGTCATTCGCGTTCATCCATATCGAGCACCACCGCAACACGAACGAAGATGGATCCGATCCCGATCACTTCGTCAGTGCCGCACCCTGGTGGCAGCTGCCGATCCGCTTCCCGGCCATGGATGTGCCGTATATCAGTTTCTTGGTACGGAACGTGCGCAGGCGCCCGCGGGCCGAGATTTTCGAAACCGTTGCCCTGATGGCCATCTCGGTGACGGCGATCGTGTCGGCTGCCTTCACCGGACATCTGTGGACGCTCGCGCTGGTCTACCTGATCCCGGAGCGGGTGGCGATGTTCGTGCTGGCGTGGTGGTTCGACTGGCTACCCCACCACGATCTGGAAGACACCCAACGCGAGAACCGGTACCGCGCAACCCGTAACCGCGTCGGCTCAGAGTGGATCCTGACCCCCCTACTGCTGTCGCAGAATTACCACTTGGTCCACCACTTACACCCGTCCATCCCCTTCCACCGCTACGTCGCGACCTGGCGGCGCAATGAGGCCGCCTACCTCGAGCGTGACTCGGCCATGAGCACCGTCTTCGGGCAGCAACTCGACGCCCCGCAATACCGCGAGTGGAAGCGCCTCAACGGCAAACTGGCTGCGCTGCTGCCAGTCCGGATGCCGCGTTCCTCCGCGGCAGGCCATGCCAGCGCTCACCCGATCCCCGTCAGAAGTGTCGAGCCCCTGACTCCGGGCAGCGTCAAAGTCACGTTCGACGTTCCCGATCACCTCACCGGCCAATTCCAGTTCCAGGCGGGCCAACACCTGACCATTCGACACCACATCGCGGGGAACGAGGTACGACGGAACTACTCGATCTGCACCTCGGCCACATCCGGCGAACTGGCCATCGGGGTACGGCACGTCGAAGGCGGGGCATTCTCCACCTTCGCGGTCGAGACACTGTGCGCCGGTGACGTGTTGGAGCTGATGACGCCCACAGGTAGCTTCGGGGCACCGCTTGATCCGCTGGCTCAGCGCGACTATGTCGCCGTCGCTGCCGGGAGCGGCATCACGCCCATCCTCTCAATCATGCGCACCACCATGGAGATTGAGACCGAGAGCCGCTTCACCCTCTTCTACGGCAACCGAACCGCAGAGTCGACCATGTTCGCCACCGAACTCGATGAGCTCGAAGCGCGATATGCAGACCGGTTACGCATCTTCCACATCCGCTCAGCCGAGGCCCACCACCCCGCCGCGCTTCGTGGCCGCATCGACCTGGCACTGGTGCAGCGGCTGCTCGGCAGTGGTCTCACCACGATCGACGGCTGGTACCTCTGCGGCCCAAGCGATCTCGTCACAGCCATGCGTGATGACCTCACGTTTGTTGACGTGCCGACCGAGCGGATACACCTCGAACTGTTCGGCGGTACGAAGCAACCCCTGGACGTCGCCGACTATCCCCAGTCCGAGGTCACCGTCACGCTGTCCGGCTCCGACCACACCGTGCAACTCGCTCCCGGCGAAACCGTTCTCGAATCCGCGCTGAAAAACAACATCGACGCACCGTATGCCTGTCTCGGCGGCGCATGCGGCACGTGCAAGGCCAAGATCACCACGGGCGCAGTATCGATGGAGCAGAACTTTGCACTCAACACTGCCGAGGTCGAGGCCGGCTTCATCCTGACCTGCCAATCACATCCCACCACTGCATCTGTCGCAGTCGACTACGACAGCTGAACCCCTGGCCATCTCCGTGTATGCCCCGCGGAAGACCATGGTTGCCCGCCTACTGTGTCAACCGACCGTTTCGAAGTCGGGCAGCTTAAAGGACTTGTCGTTGAGTTGCTTGGTCCCGCCGTAGAACCTGACCGCGGGCAGCGGCCGCTTTCCTGCGGTCGGGATCCAGTTGCTTTCCAGACCGTCGGGAGGTTCGGGTCCGACATAGATGGTGACGCTGCCGTCGGCGTTCTTGGCCATCGCGTCGAGATCGTAGGACGACAGCGTGGTTCGATTTGTGTCGCTGTAAATGAAGGCGTTTGTGGCCCGGTCATACACGGTCACCGCCCAGAATTGCGTGACCGGCATCTGGGCTGGGACATCGAGCTTGTAGCGTTTGCCCGCTTCCAGGAGCTTGCCGTCCTTGTCGGCCAGGGCCATCAGATACTGGGTCGCCGGGCTGTCACTGAGCGCCTTGGGCATGTAGGTGCACCAGAAGTATTCCGCGGCACGGCCGATGAGGTCGATGTGGTCGTCATAGACGAACGTGAACGTGCTGTTGGCATCCGCCTGCAGCAGTGACGCGTAGTGCCGATCCGGCCAGTAGAGCTTGTCGGTGGGGAAGTTGTCGAACCAGTGCTGCAGATAGAACCAAACATCAATGGCCGCTTGGTTCATCGCCCGCTTGGCGGTCTCGTCGGGAGTGAACGGCTTACCCTGCTCGATGCCCAGTGACGCCAGCATGCCCGTCATCACCTTGTCTTGGGGCTTGGCCGGTTCCGCGCTGACGATGGCGTGTAGATCGACGAAATGGCGCTCGTCGTAGAACGGAAGCGTGGGATAGCGGTCATCGATGGGGTCGACGAATCGCTGGTTGGGTGGGTTGTCAGCTTCGGAGAGGTAGTACATCCGCAGCCTTTGGGCATAGCGGTACGCGTCTTCCACGGCTTTTCCCGGCGCTGGCACCGAACGGAAAGCCAAGGCGATGCGGAAGTTCGGTGATGGCACATGCAGGTACCCATCCGGTATCGCGTCTCGGTACCCCGGCGGGGTGAACAGCAGCTTGCCGCCTTTTCCTTTGTCCAGACCGGACGGGCCGACGTCGGCGATGGTGAGCTGCCACGCATCGACGACCTGGCCGTAGACACTTCCGTCGGCGCTCGCCGCGGGAACTTCGAGCACCACCGGCCCCTTGCACAGGTCGGTGAACGCGGAAATGTAGGGCGTGGTGCTGTTGGCGGTGATCGCTTCGAGTTTGGGGGTGGCGGTGCTCGAGTAGGCGATGATGTCATTGTCTTTGAGGCCGAGATCATCGACGGCAGCGCGCCGAAAGCTGTAGATCGCGACTGCCGGCAGACACCACAATGCCGCTTCGAACGCGCGCTGATACTTGAGCTGGTAGTCGAAATCCGTGATCGAGCACGTCGCACCCTGTTGCGGTTGCCCGCCCTGCGGCTCCATCGAGGCATCTCCCATCCCACCGTGGGGGCCCGCTCGTCGGTTCACTGGGACGAGTGCGATCGCAGCCCGACAGCAACGCCGCCGCCACCGCACCCGAGGCCCCCAGACCGGCTAACGCCCCGATCGCAGTCCTGCGACTCACCTGTCGCTGTGCCGGATCCTCACCGTCCGCTTGGACCATCAACCCACCGTAACCCTCTACGGATGCGACATGACCCCTCGCAGAGGATCGCAGAATGACGTGCGGGTCAGTTCTGGCGAATTACCTGTGGCAGTTGCCAGGTGCCGTCGAGGACCGCGTCGGTGGGTTGGTAGAGCCGCAAAATCAGATAGAAGTCCCCGCTGGGAGCCGGAAGCCAATTGGCACGGGTCGCCGGGTCGGGTTGCTCATGTTGAACCGCGATGGTGACCGATCCATCGGCAGCGGCAAGCAGGTCGGGGGTGTCGGTTCCCACTTTGTAGCGGTGGATCGGATTTTCGACCAGCATCTTGTCGTCGGCGTTATACATCGTCAGCGACCAGAAGGCGTCGACGGGAGGTAACGTGGCCAGGGTGACGGTGTATTTGTTTGCGCCGTTGAGGGTTTGGCCGTCCGCATCGGTATAGCGGATGGGATACATCGCCTCACGTTCCCCGTTGCCGCCAAGATAGGGCCCGGCCACCATGGCCCGCAAGGGGTAGTTGAATCCGAAGCTGTCCAGGCCGGTGACCCAGTTCCAGCCGTTGCGCACCGTCGCAGTGCTGGCGAACGACGAAATCGCCACTGACGGGCCATCGGCCAGTGCCCGCAGCACACCAGTCCGTGCCTCTGCGGAGAGCTTGCCTTCATCGAATCCCTTTGCCGTCAGCCCGATCCGGGCGAATTGGGCAAACAACGGCTCATCGGCCGGCTTAACCGCATTGGAGGCAAGCGTGATGCCGAGATGCTTGAAGAAGCCCAGGCCGTCGCCCTTGATCGGCGGTAGTGCCGGCAGTTCCGCGGCGGCCCTGTGCCCGCTGACCGGCTCCAACGTGAACTGGTCCTGTAACGCGTGAACGGGTCCTTCGGGCTCACCTTGAGCCATGCGCAGCCGCCCCCACAACCACACCTTCGACGTCGACACATCCAGCCTGGTTGCATCTGCGGGCAACGAACCAGCCCATCCCGGAGGCACCAGCACGTAGCGGCCAGCACGCGTGCCGGTGGTGCGCCGTCCGATGTAGTGCTCCAATTCCTGCCACATGTTGAAGACATTGATGACGTAGTAGCGGTCGGCGGTATCAGGCACCGACAACACATAGGGCTCATCGAGCACGACGACCGCGCTCAGATACAGCGTGTCGTTGTTGGCGGTCGGCATGTCTTTGGCCGACGGCGTGGCAAGCTCACGCGCCCACCCGATCGTGTTGATCGGTGCGCGATAGCTAGTGGCTGAAACCCCTTCGGATACATCGGAATAGGACCGAACAACACGCTCCATGCGGACCAGCGGGTAGCCCCAGCAGTACGCCGAGATCCCCAGCTGGTAGCCGTCGGCCTCAAGGCCGGACGCGATCACCTCCGGGCTGGCCGGCGTAGACAACAAGGCGTCGTCGGAAGTATCCACCGATCCCTCTCCCATCCCATCGTGCTTCCTGCTGGTTGCCGGTTCACGTGGGCGGCCGCGTCCGCAGCCAGATAGCAACGGCACTGTCATCGCACCCGAGGTTCCTAGACCGGCGAGCACCCCGATCGCCACCTGCGGCTAAACCCCCGTGTGGGCCGTCCTCCACGATCAAATTGAGTGTTGGACATACGGCACCCTAACTCCGGTATGAGGGCAGCGGCCTGCAATTGTCGCTCTAATGCTGACGAGCCGTCTTGTGCCACTATGCGTTCCGGCTATGGGCCAAAGGCGGACGGCAACATTGCCGCATATCTGGGTTGAGTTTTGCTTAGATGGGCGAGATGCTTGTCCATGATGCGCGATGACTGATTCTGGCGAGTACCCGCTAACGCCGACGCAGCAGCGGGCCTGGCTGAATTTCATGCGGGTCTATCACCGGCTCGAATATGAGGTGAACCGTCACCTGCGCACCGAGTGCGGTCTTTCACTCTACGACTACACGGTGCTCAGTACGCTCTCGCGCGCACCGGATCGCCGCCTGCAGCTGACCACACTGGCCACGGTGATCGGGTGGGAACGCAGCCGGGTTTCTCACCACCTTATGCGGATGGCACGCCGCGGCCTGGTCGAGCGCACAACCTGCGACACCGACGGCCGTGGCACTGTCGTCGTCCTGACCGACGAGGGCTGGGACCGGCTCGCCGACGCCGCCCCGGTGCATGCACAGTGGGTACGCCGGGCGTTCTTCGCCGATCTAGATCCCGAGCAGGAGGACACCCTCGCCGACATCCTCGCCGTTGTACACGAGGGTCTGTTGCGCGAGGGCACCTTGCCGCGTCCCGACCTCAGATAGACCAACTACACCTGGTTCATGCCCCCGTCGACGAAGATCTCCGCACCTGTCATGAAGCTGCTCGCATCGGAGCCGAGGAACACCACCACGGCGGCCAGTTCGGCAGGATCGCCTATCCGCTTCATCGGGTTCGTCGCCAGACCGTCGAAGAACACCTGCCGCTGGTCTTTGTCAGGCACCAGTTCGGTGAGTCCCTCGGTCAGGATGGGACCGGGTACGACCGTGTTGACCCGGAAGCCACGGTCGCCCAACTCGGTGGCCCAGGTACGGCCGAAGGACCGGACAGCAGCTTTTGCCGCGGCGTAGGCGCCGAATGCCGGGGTACCCCTGGTGGCCGCGGTAGACCCGGACAGAACGATCGAGGCACCGGGATTGAGTAGCGGCAGCGTCTTCTGCACGGTGAATACCGTCCCGCCCACGTTGCGGTTGAACGTGTCGATGAGGTGTTCGGGTGTCTCGTCCTCCAGCGTGGCGAACTCGCCACTGCCGGCGTTGGTGAAGACGATGTCGAGGCCGGCACCTGCGTCGCGGATGACCCCGACAAGTCGGTCCAGATCCTCGGTGCTGGTGACGTCGCTGCCAACACCGACGACACCGGAACCCAGTGACGCGGCGGCGGCGTCGACGCGCTGTTGGGTACGCCCGGTGATGAACACCTTGGCGCCCTCGTCGGCGAAGGCGCGCGCCGTCGCATAGCCGATGCCGGATGTGCCGCCGGTGATCAGTGCTGTCTTTCCTTCGAGCTGAGCCATCTCGTCCTCCTGTTGTCGAAAACGCTTGTTGCGTTTCAGATCCAACAACTAGGTGACATGTCACGTTATTCCGGGACATGTCACCTACTGTGGTCGTCGACTCCCCCTGGTGCGCGCGGCTAATCCTGGGCTCGTGGAGTCGCGCGCCGACGCCCCCGGCGGGGCGCACTTTGCCGGCAGGGCCATTAACGAGGCCATGCAGGCGCTCTACAACGAAGCGCAGCTCGACGTGCTGCGCCGTAGCCGCGACATCATCCGAGCGACCACTGCGGAAGCGGCAACGGAGCCAGGCGGTAGCTAGGCGGTTCGGTCCCGTGGAGGTGGGCGACAAAGTAGTCCCAGGTGCGGCGATAGGCATAGTGCTGGTAGCCGAACAGCGCGTGCTCGCCGCCCGGAATGAGGATCAGATCGAAGTCCTTGTCTGCCTTGATGAGTGCATGGGCCAGGCGCATTGTCTGGTAGGGATGGGCGTTGTCGTCGAGCTCGCCGTGGATCAGCAATAGCTTGCCCCGCAGTTCGGCGGCCAGATGAGTATTAGAGATCGTCTTCCTGCCGTTGTCGCTGAGGTCGCCGTGGTAGTGCTCGGCCCACATGGCCAGGTTGACGGTGTTGTCGTGGTTGCCAGACACCGCGACCCCAACCCGGTAGAAGTCCGGGTACGTAAGCAACGCCCTGGCGGCGGCGAAGGCACCGGCCGACAGACCCGTTATCCCGACGCGCTCGGTGTCCAACCAGCTGTGCCGCCGGCCCAATTCGCGAATCGCGGCGACGCGGTCGTCGAGGGCGCCTGCGTTGCCCATGTCCCGGTAAGAGTGGTCGTGAAAGGCTTTGCTGCGTCCGGCAGTTCCGCGTCCGTCGATTACCACTACGGCGAAACCCAGCGCTGCCAGCGCCTCGGGTTGGCCGACGTGCGGTGAGTCGAATGCGGCCCCCGCGTTCCATATCTGCGGGCCCGGATAAATGTGCTCAATCACAGGGTATCGGCGGTGTGGGTCGAAACCGTGTGGACGCCACAGCAATCCGTAGATGCGGGTTCTGCCGTCGGCAGCCATGGTGCAGAACCGCTCCGGCGCGCTCCAGCCCTGCTCCTCCAGCGCTGAGGCGGTAGGCGCCTCGAGTTCGACCAGTAGTTGGCCATCCCCGTCGCGTACCACCGTGTGCGGAGGGCGATTGGGTGAGGATGCCCGTTGAACGAAGTAGTCGCCGCCGTCGGGACTGACCGCGTCATAGTCGAGGGTGTCGTCCTCGGTGAGCCGCACAAATCCCTGGCCGTCAAGCCCGATTCGGCAGATCTGGCGTACATAGGGATCGTCGGCGACGAGGCCGGCAGCGACGAACCACACCTGCCGGCGATGTTCGTCGACCCAGAGCACCTTTCGCACCGGCCACTGCCCGGTGGTGATCTGCCGGACCTGTTGTCCGTCGGGCGAATACAGATAGAGATGGCCCCAGCCATCGCGTTGTGACCACCACACGATCTCACCGGAGTCCAGCACCCGGGTCATCGTTGGTTCTCCCAGCTGGGGCGTCGGGTCCACCCGCGTCTCACCGGATTCGCTGATCAGGGTGGTGACGGCTCCGGTGGCCGGGTCCAGGCGGCGCAGCTCCAGCCTGCAGGCGTCGCGGGAATGGTTCAGGAAGTGCACCCCGTCCCCCGATGTGCCGGTCCACCAGGCGTACATGACGGCGGTGCCGTGCATGATAACGGTGGGTTCGGCCTGCCGAACCACGGTGCGGTCTGCCACGTGGAGGACATTCCAGGTCAGCATCGCCTGCGCCTGCTCGCCCGGCATGGTGTACCGGGTGCGGTGCTCGACTGGTCTGCCGCCATCGGGGGGCGACGATTCGACCAGCACCAGCTCGGGCAGGGCACGCTGGTCGATGCGCTGGGCCAGTATCCGCGTCGAATCCGGTGACCACTGCACGGCGAATACGGGCGGCAGCCCAAGCACCCGCATCAGCGCTCGCCCGCCGGTCGCGTCGGCCATCCCGCCGTATTCGAAGTGCGGTTCGGCGTCCTCGGTGAGGGCGAATTCCCGCTTACCGTCGCGGGATCGGACCCAGATGTTGCCGTCGCGGCGAAACGCCACCCACGACTTGTCGGGCGACTCCACCTCCCAGGGCAGCGCGCGGTCGCCGCGGTCGGCCCGTTCGCAGGTGCCCGCCCCAGGCGACCACACCCACCATGAACCGAACGCGGAGAAGCCGACCGTCCCGTCGTCGCCGAACTCGACGGCGCTGATCGGGAGATCGTCCACGCTGACCGCATGACCGGAAGCCAAGGACAACGCCGCGGCCAACCGGTCGTGGTCGAACGCGTCGTCTCGGCTGCCGTTGCGGGGATCCACCACTACGAAGCGCGACCCGACCTGGTACCAGAAACGGTGTCCGTCCGGAAGCCACTGCGGCTGTATCGCTGCTCCGGGCACGCGGCGTGCCCGGTACGGGGCCAGCATCTGTTCAGCGCGGGCGTAGTCGGCGGCGGTCAAGGTCGTCTCGTGCGGGGCCGCTGTGGCATCGGGATTCACAGCCACAATGGAACAGCAGGACGTAACGGCACAGTCAAGGCCGTGGTTGCCCCGGCCGCGACGGGACAGTCTGTGCTGATCCCATGTCACTCGTCGTCGTCGCCTACCTGGGTTCGACCGATGTCATTGAATGCTTCTGAATCGAGTGGCGGTCCTTGCAGACTCACGGGGCCGGTCGAAATATACCTCGGTTGACGACGTTTCGAATCGGTCGTCTTATCTGTCATGCCCGGCCGTACGTCGGAGCGGGTGACTTTGGTTGCGGCGCTGCGGGTTAAGCACGCCAAGTTCGGAACATCACCATCGCGCATGACACGGACGCCACATGCAGGCTGACAGGCCGAGCACATCCCGATCGACAGCCAGCACCACTTCCTGCGGCGCACATGGGATTACCTAGGTGGCCAGCCGCCGCACGATCTGACCTGCCCGGCGCAGCACGTCCAGCTGCGCCGGGTTGTACAGATCGGCCATCGCGTCATCGATGGCCTTCTCGGCGAAGTTTGCACCGCGCGGCGCATCGACGCGCGCCTCGGTGAGCCCGGGGTGGGCCTGCCGGACCGACCAGATGTAGGGCGCCAGCCGCTCGGCGAGGTCCTGGCGGGTCGTCTCGTCGGCGTCGGCGGACAACGCGTCCAGCTCCGATGCGGCCGGATCCTCGCGGGTGTCCCTGATCAGGTCGGCATAGACCTGTCGGCCGCGCGGGCCCAGCACCCGGCTCAGGACCACCACCAGTTTGCGATCCGCGTCGGTCATCTTGGCGACGGCGTCTACGGGCGCGAACTCGGGTGGCAGATCCGTGGGCGCGGAGTTCTCCAGAAGCACGCCGAGCTCCTCGCTCGCCCGTTGCAACCGGTCGATGGTCGCCGCCAGCTCGGCGTCAAGTTCCCGCAACGCCTGTTCGGGATGCTCGTCGGTGTCACCCAACGCCGCGATCTGCGGGAGCGAGAAACCCAGGTCGACGAGCCGTTTGATGCGGACCAACCGGACCAGGTGCGCCACGCCGTACTTCTTGTACCCGTTTGGCCGACGTTCAGGCTCCGGGAGCAGGCCGACCTGGTGGTAATGGCGGACGGCTCGCAGACTGGTTCCGGCCAGTTCGGCGATCTCCCGAGTACTCCACGCCACCTGTCCATCATGCCCATACCCGTGCCCGGGACTTGACTGTGCCGTTACGTCCGAGTGTGCGATGGAGGCATGCCAACACCTGAGTTGCTCTCCGTCGACGATCTGTTTGCGCCGCCCGCCCGCGCGCAGGCATCGATCTCACCCGACGGCACCCGTATCGCCTACCTGGCGCCGTGGCGGGACCGCCTCAACATCTGGATCCAGGACGTGGACAACCTCGACGGCGAGCCGCAGCGCGTCACCGCCGACAGCACCCGCAGCATCATTCACTACGAGTGGACCAGGGACTCCCGCTGGCTGCTCTACCTGCAGGACACCGGCGGCGACGAGAACTGGCACGTCTTCCGGGCCGACCCGCAGGACCCCGAGCCCGGTGCCGTCGACCTGACTCCGTTCCCGGGAGCGATGGCCGCCCACGAACTGCTCGGCGACCCGGCGAAGGCGATGGTGTACACCAACAACCGCACACCGACCCTGATGGACGCCTACGAACTGGACATCGCCACCGGTGAACTCACCATGGTGGCGAAGAACCCCGGTACGGGATCAGGCTGGCGAGCCAGCAGCAACGGCGACTTGTTCTCCACCGCACTGACTGCCGACGGTGACGTGGAGCTGTTGCAGTGGGAGCCGCGGACGGAGACGCTGCGCTCCATCGTCACCTTCGACGGCCGTGACTACACGATGGGGCTGTATCCGATCACCATCACCCCGGACGGCACCGGCATCTGGATCGGCTCCAACGACGGCACCGACCGGACCCGCATCGTGCGCGTCGACGTCGTCACCGGCGAGCAGACCCACGTCGACAGCCATCCGGTCTACGACGTGGACACCCGGGCCAGCGTGTTCACCACGCTGGCCGAGCCGCTGATCCTGGACCGGCGCACCGGTGATCTTCTCGGGGTGCGGTACCTGTTGGAGCGTCAGGTGATTCAGCCGCTGGACCCGCACTTCGCGGCGGTGCTGGAGAACCTGGAGAAGCTGTCCGATGGCGACGTGAACGCCCTCAGCTCCGACCTGACCGGCCGACGCTGGGTGGTCAACTTCACCCATGACCGCGAAGCGGGGATGACCTACCTCTACGACCACGACACCGGGGAGAGCCGGCTGCTGTTCGGGTCGCATCCGCAGCTGGATCCCGGCGTCCTGGCGGCGATGGAGCCGGTCACCATCCGCTCGCGCGACGGGCTGGATCTGCACGGGTATCTGACCCTGCCGGTCGGGGTGCCGCCGAAGAATCTGCCGATGGTGCTGCTGGTGCACGGCGGGCCGTGGACGCGGGACGGCTGGATGTTCAACCCGCCGGTGCAGCTGCTGGCCAACCGCGGATATGCGGTGCTGCAGGTCAACTTCCGCGGGTCGGCGGGCTTCGGCAAGGCCTTCACCAAGGCCGCGGTCGGTGAGTTCGCCGGCAAGATGCACGACGATCTGATCGACAGTGTGGACTGGGCCGTCCAGCAGGGGTATGCGGATCCGAAGCGGATCGCCATCTTCGGTGGATCGTACGGCGGATACGCGACGCTGGTCGGCGTCACCTTCACACCCGATGTGTTCGCCGCCGCAGTCGATTACGTCGGTATCTCCGACCTGAGCAACTTCATGCGGACGCTACCCGAGATCGCACGCCCGCACCTGGCCAACAACTGGCACCTGTTCGTCGGCAACCCCGACGACCCGGATCAGTTGGCCGACATGCTGTCCCGTTCGCCGATCACGAAGGTCGACCAGATCCGCACGCCGCTTCTGGTCATCCAGGGCGCCAACGATGTTCGCGTGGTGCAGTCCGAATCCGACAATCTGGTCGGGGCGTTGCGCAGCCGCGGAGTCACGGTGCAGTACATGATCAAACACGACGAGGGGCACGGATTCATCAACCCGGACAACGTGATCGACATGTACAAGACCGTCGACCGCTTCCTCGCAGAGCATCTCGGTGAGGGAAGGAAAGCGTGACCGACAAACTGGAGCAAGAACATTCACCGACATTGCTCGAACGCATGGGCGGGGTATCCGGGCTGGTGTACGCCAGCCTGCCCACGTTTGCCTATGTCATCGCGAACGCGATAGCGGGCCTGAACGCCGCGGTCGTGATATCCGTTTGCGTCAGCGTGGGTCTGATCGTGTTCCGGCTGTTGCGCAAGCAGCCGATTCAGCCGGCGGTATCGGGACTGCTCGGGGTCGTCGTCGCCGCGCTGATCGCCTACTACACCGGGTCCGCCGAAGACTACTTCCTGCCGGGAATCTGGCTCAGTCTGGCGATGGCGGCCGTGTTCTCCGTATCCCTCTTGGTGCGGCGCCCCTTGGTCGGAGTGATATGGAACCTGCTACGTAGCGCCGGACCTGATCGGACATGGCGCGCCGACACCGTGGCGCTGCACGCGTTCGACGTCGCCACGCTGGCATTCGTGGCGTTGTTCACCGCGCGATTCGTTGTGCAGCAATGGCTTTACGACGGTGGCTTCAGCGGCTGGCTGGCGCTTGCCCGGATCGCCATGGGCTATCCACTGCTCGGCGCGGTGTCGGTGGTGGTGTACTGGGCGGTCCGCCGTGCCAACCGACGAATAGACCCAGGTATCCACCGGGACAGCACCGGGACCGATGCGAGCGACGCTCCGGAACCCGCTGCTCGCCTCTGATGTGGTGCCGGGGCGGTTCCTGGCCAGTCGTGAGTCGTTGATTCTGGTGCAGTAGATTCCGATGCCGCCCAGGATTTGGTCAGGGTAATGCAGGACGACTCTGGGATGGCTTGTCAGCCAACGCTTCACCGCCGCAGTCGGGTCTGCTACATGGATAGGTGACATCTGAGTTGGCTTGCCCGGCGTCGGCGAGCTGGAAGGATGTCATTGCGCCCAGGCCCTATCCGCGCAAGTTCGGCGACGACGTGCATATTGCCCAGATGGCAAGTTCACTTGCCACCCTTGACCCCAGGCGGCCACCCTCGTGGCGTGACCACACCACCGAACCCATTTGACGATCCCGCCCACGTCGCCATGTACGCCAAGCGCGCCGGGCAGATGGTGCCCGCCCTGGCCGACATTCACCGCCTTGTCGGCGTCCTCATCGAGGAACGCGCTCCGTCTGACGCGAGGCTGCTGGTGCTGGGGGCCGGCGGAGGACTGGAGACGAAGGCACTCGCGGAGACTCACCCAGGGTGGACCTTCGATGCGGTCGACCCATCGGCTGCGATGCTGGATCTCGCGGTACAGACCCTCGGATCAGACGCGTCGCGGGTGACGATGCACAACGGGTACATCGACGACGCACCGCTTGGCCTCTTCGACGCTGCAACCAGTCTGCTGACACTGCACTTCCTTACACCCGACGAACGACTGCGTACAGCGACCGAGGTACGGCGCCGGCTGACGCCCGGGGCCCCGTTCGTCGTGATGCATCTCAGCATTGCGCACCGCCATGAGGCTGAACGACAGACCTGGATAGACCGGCATGTGGCATACCTCGTCGCAACAGGCATCGATCCCGCGGATGCGCAGAAGGCTCGTGTTGCAATCGAATCCGGCGTCCCCGTCGTGTCACCAGAGGAAGACCGCACCATCCTCGAGGAAGCAGGATTCAGCGACGTCGCAGACTTCTTCCTGGCGTTCAACTTCCGGGGATGGGTCGGCTACGCGTAGTCCACCCGGAGATCTAGCTAGCATCGCGATCTAGCTTTCCGGTCGGATGTCAGTGTTGATCGACCGGGGTGTGAACCCGGCTTTTCCGCGATGCGCATGGTTTCGCGAAGGTTGGCTGGGCCGTTTGATGTCGGCAGGCTGATCAGTCCCCGTTTGCGTCGGCAGGCTTTCGTGTGCGCCGTGCGACGGCCCAGCGTCGGCGGATGCCAGCGCTTCGGAATGCCAGCTCTGGTTGGATCCTGAGCTCACAGGCCACACCGTCTTGGATCTCGTTGCGCTCGTCAAGTAAGCCGGGGCCGCGGGCACGGAGCCGACTCGCCACGAAACTTTGGTCTCACTCCACCAGCATCAACAACTCGTCAGCCCGACGCTGTTGCATTCGCCCCCAGAACCCAAGATGGAATTGCCAGCGGAGAACTGGAAACGACAACACGGGGGATGACCCTCGCTGTCGATTCTCAAACTGCGTGTCATTTCCCGACCTGCTGACCTGCGGCGATGCCGCCAGTCTCACGCTGTGTCACATGCAAATAGTCTCAACCGCACTTCATTTTTCGGCACCGGACTCGAACCGATCCACGCCAACGCCAGATGCGGGACCGCGTTTAATCAGCCCACAAGTGCACGAGCTCTCCATCTGGACGCTCAATGAGGCGGAACCGCATCCGGGGCGGGAACTTCGGCAGTACGAGTTGATCGAGCATTGAAAGGTGCTCAGGACGAGCGCCGACGAATTGGTGTGCCTGCTTGCATATTTCAGCGTTCAACGTT
This sequence comes from Mycobacterium sp. IDUB_9, assembly GCF_055419505.1. Taxonomy (NCBI): domain Bacteria; kingdom Bacillati; phylum Actinomycetota; class Actinomycetes; order Mycobacteriales; family Mycobacteriaceae; genus Mycobacterium; species Mycobacterium sp. IDUB_9. The sequence continues at coordinate 561,565 of NZ_JBVAXU010000001.1, forward strand.
CTGAGGGATGCGTTACTCGGGTCGGCATCGCCTCGCGTTATCACCAGCAAGGCACTCGGCGAAAGTGGGAATCGAATCTCATCGGCATTCTCAACTCCGAGACCTCCAACGAGCTGGCGTCCAGTCTGCTTGCTCCACTTATGAACTGGGCAATCGTTGGTCATGACGCCAGGCGTCTTGAAGTTCCGGACTGCCCAGCGCCGCGCCTCAAGCCGCGGCGCAATCTGTCTGACGGCGATGTCCATCGAGATGGACAGCGCGTCATCGATCGTCGGTATGGGGGCCGGCGCAGCTGAGACAAACGTCCAAGCCGCAAAGACTTCCGCGTCGTCCGGTCGCTGCCATCAAGCTTGTGAAGGTAAGGGCGGACGACATCCTGCGAGGCGGCCACTCGGTCGTGGTGGCGGCCACGTTCGCGATGAAGTTGATCTGATCGGAATGCTTGAATGTCCGCATCAACTGCACCGCCATAAACACCGCTAGCAGTGACCGTCGTTCATCCTGCAAAGCACCTTGCAGGATGAGATCTGTTCGCAAGGCTGGCCACTCATACTCAAGCAGCTAAAATTGCTCCTCACGAGCTTGCCCAAGCTCCCCTGTCCCATATATGCCGGAAGCGACGGCAATATTCCTGGTGCTATTCAGAAGGGCTGAGTCAGAGCTGCGGAGGCGATGTGCCAATCTGCCGTCTACCGGCGCCCCCGTCCAGGGGCGGAAGTACGTCTGCGGAACGTAATGCGGGCGCTTGGTAACCACTTACCCAGCCTATGCAAGCTGTAGCTAGCAACCCTAGGCCACGGTGACCGACATGATTCATCATGGCTGCAACGGATCTTTGGAGCAGTGGCGAACTGGTGCGCTTACAGCGCCGCGATCGGCGGAGGCTTTCCGAGCCCAGGATGTGCCGACGGAGGCCTGCGCCGACACTGAGTCGAAAGCCACTGCACAGTCCGAACGCGCCACCGGAATTCCCAGACGCTCGCAGCGAACCAATAGTCCTCCACGACTTTCGGTGGCAGGGCGGCGGCCCGATTGCTGATACGGAGCCCGGAAGGCCGCTACCAGCCGTATTTCGTCATCGCGTATTCGGTCGCCGATGGTTCCAGGACCTGGTTGAGATCCTCCCGCGCAGCAGCAACAAGTCCGGCGAGCGAGGACACGCGCATTCTCACGGCATCCTGCCAGGGTTCCTCATGCGTATGTAGCCAGGCGGTACCGGACTCCGGTATGTAATGTGCCAGAGCACTGTAGGTCGGGACGGCACCGGGAACGGTGAATCTCTGATGTCTCGTGGCGTCAGCTCCTGCTGGTAGTCGGAACTGAATATCTGAGCCTCCGTCTGGTTGGGACGTGATGGCGGCTTCCAGATAGTCCGGAAGTACGAAGCCCGCGTCGACACCGAACCGCATTGGTTTGTCGCTTCGCCCGTAGACCCTAGCCATGTAGCCTCCAACGCTGTCGACGTCCTCCATGGCGACAAGATTCACCATCGACATCATGAAGCGATCTGTATCAGGCATTCCCGTTAGGTCTGGACTCTGATAGATGCGGCTGTACGCCTCGAAGGCCTCGTGGTCACCGATCCAGCCGGTTCCGACTTCGGTCCGGTCGTCGAGTTTTCCATCGCCAATGACCACGATCCTTGGAGATGGACGTCGCGAAACGACCAGATACTTCTTGGATACACCCAGTTCGCTCATCTCAACTGAGTGCGCATGCAGCACTTTCTCAATGACGCCGACAGGCTTCCCCCTCAGCGAAACAAGTTGTTCGAGCGCGGACCTCGGCGTGTCGCCGGCGACCCCCACCGCGACTTCGTCGTCGATAATCACCAGTTTCTGCGACGGGTGTGTGAGAGTCTGACGATTCCGTGTGATGTCGTATCGATCGGTGAGTTTCGAGTCGCCGAGAAGCGAGACCGCTCCCCTCTCGCGATCAGTGATCTTGGCTATGACGAACGTCAACGCAATCTCCTCGATGTCCTTGATGCGAAACAAATACAAACTAGTCGGCCGCGACCGCCTGCTGCTCCTCTATGGAGCCTGGAGCTCCGCGCCGGCGCAGATCGAGTGGTGGAACCAATCACCTAATCGCTGCTCGCGGCCGCTAAGCGCTGCCGCATGGCCACACCGGCAACAGCGGTGCGATTGCGGAGCGAGACATCACCCACAATGATAGCGACCTGGTCTCTGGTTGGCAGCTCAGCGATAGACCACTTCGTCTGCGGCACAATCGTTTCGAACTGATCAACGTGCAACGTTGGTTGATCGGTCGCGAAAGCTGTGTCGCTGTTCGCCGGGGGCACTACCACGAAGCGGGCACCCAGTTCATGGGCTTTAGCCGATCCCGACGATATAAGCGTGTCAGCTTCCGTCCGCAGCTGCTCGACGATATCGGCCGGGAATCTTCTCCACAGCCGCACAAAGTCGATGCAGCGAAGGGTACCGCCGCTGACGTCCGCAACATCAGTACTCAGATCACGCCGACACACGTCGACAATGTGCGACCGCACACCCTTGCTGGCTGCCACCATCGGAGTCGAGTCAATTCCCGGCACAGCTACAGACCCAAACAAGACTTCTGCGGTGGCGAGCAATCCAGCTCGCGCGGCGAAATCGTCCACCATCCGCTCGGCATCTTCTGGAGTCGGCGCACCGGCAACAGCGTGTCCAAGCAGAGCATTCAGCACCGTAGCCCAGCGACCGAATAACCGATCACCTTCGAGGAGTTGCTGATTGAGGAAGACCGCTGCTCTACAGGCGTTTTGGGACGGCGAGTCGGCGATCACGCTAATGACGCGGAGCAGTTTGCGCAGAACAAGCGCAGATGACTGATGCTCCGCCAGCATCTCAATGACCACCGAACCAGCGCCCAATTCTCCTGTAGCGCAAAGTGATGCCAACTCATCGCGCACCGTGTCGTCACTGACGTCGCCAGCGGGGATCCCCAGCGCGACGTAGCGGCCGAAGTAGTCCCGCGAGTCAATGCGACACTGCTCGTCACCCTTGCGCATCCCACCTTTTTGCAGTGCGCCAGGGAATAGCGTGCTCATCAAACGCAGCACACCCTCGAGTTCAGCGTCGCCGCGTGATGTTCGCACCTTGATATCCAGTGCCTCACTAACAAGTTCGGGCCACTTTTTGGCATCCGCTGCCGAAAAACTCTGCACGCCGCTGTCTTTGATCAGATCGGACCGCCAGCCTGGCAGCTGCTCATATACGGCCGGATACCACAATCGTAAGTACGTTACGAGCACGGCGTCGATGAAGTTGAGGTCGCGCGCACCGACCAGGGCGCACAGTACTTCAACCTGACTGGCAAGCCGTTTGATTCGTCGCAATGTCATGCGTGCAATATCGTTGTCCGGCAACGCATGAACGATGCGGTCAACATCATCCCATCGTTGTGTATTCGCATCGTGCGGGAAGATCCCGTGCATGGCGGCCGCTTGAAGCAATTCGGCGCGCAGCTCGCCTTCGAGCTGGCTGACCTCAAGCGGAGGCAGCGCAAATGGGTACTGGACGATCTTCTCAAGGTATTGCCGTGCCCGCTTCTCCTCGCGGTTGGCGATGTCAGATGCCTTGAGCACGTCCAGGACAGTCTGTTCGTCGTACGACAGCAGATAGTGCACCCGGCTGAATCGGCCAAGCAACCGGACCGCCTTGAGCACTCCGAGAAGCTCATCGGTATGCAAACGGTCGATGTCGTCGACTACCACTAGAACGTTTTGGCCTGCTTCCTCGATCGCCTCGGACAGCTTCTTGAAGCGATTGGAGAACGGATCAGGGTCGAGCTTGAATTTCCCAGCTTTGTCTGCAAGCGCTCCCGCGATGGCCTCAGATGTGTTGTGTAGTGCCCCTTTTCCAATTTTGCTTTCGATTGCGGATATCGCGACCGCTTTGCCGGCCGCGGCGAACACTGGCGCCATTGACAGTATCCGGCCTGCCGCCCGGCGTCCCGCTTCGGTATCGGTGGGCATTGCCGCTGCAATCGCCTTATAAAACTCATCGGTGAGCGCGCCGACGTCGCCCGCTGACCAGGCCGTGAACCGGACGACCGCCCACTCTTGGCCGCGCTCTTCAGTCAGCAAGTATTCGATGAAGTTAAGGACCGATGTCTTACCCGACCCCCACGGCCCCGCAAGGCCGAATACCACACTTGGGCCGCGACCAGCAGCGTCGATTCGCTCCACGACTCGGCGGCAAAAGGGCAAACGGTTCAGCCGATCGTCATTGACATCACGGACCTCGACGTCGGCGTTGACCAGCGTCGGCTTGGCAACCGACGGATTGGACACCACTTCCTCAGGGCGAGGCCTTCGAGAAGCACGCGTAAGACGGAACCCCACCGCGCACACAATACGTCTACCAAATCAACAACCGACCGCCGATGGATAGCAAGTAGAACAGAGCTCCCGACCGCGAAGGCATCGGTCCATCGCGCCGCGTGGCTTAGCCGTTCGCCCTCCGCATCCTGGGGTGCACCTGTCGACGGTCAAGCTTCGGCCAAGTCCAGCCGCGGCTCGCCCCGGGGATATGCAGTGAGCGAACATGAACGGGTTGCCAGGATGGTGTTGCGTACGATCATGAGACCGGGACGTCCTTGAGCAGTGTGTCAGTAAAGAATTGAGAGCCCTACCCTTTGACAGGTCACTCACTGCTCGCCGAGGCAGGGCCCGCTCAGTTCGACTGGCTGGTCCACTTCTGTGGACGTCCCTCCGGAACCGGCCAATCGGACGACGTACCCACCTACATCGGGTCGATGAGCCCGGAACAACGACTGCGTAGCATTCTGCTGAGGGGTGAAGTCGTTTCATTCACCGATTAGAGGGTGCCCGGAGATCGGACGCGGGAGCCTCCTTTGGTCTTCGACGCTACGGGAATGCCTATTCGGTCTGCTGGCGCGTCCCGGAGGCTGCGAATTCCGCTGTAAGTCGAGCTTTTTCGTAGCGTAGGTCTGATGGCTGTTCAACTACGTTGACGTGAACGGAGGTGACAGGGCTCGTTCATCAACTACTGCCCGCGCCCAGCCGGGCCGACGACCAAACTTAATCTCATCTTCTGTCAGAAATGGCATCCGGATGGCATTCCGGTTGAGACGATGACGCCCGTTTTGAGAATCTACACTCGCGGGCACCACTCCGCGTCGGACCAGCAATAAGCACAACTAATGCATCTGAAGAATCATTAGCTGTACTTGATCCCCGCAGGTTCATAGCCTCGAACACATGGCTTCACCTTTGCTCATCGGATTTCTCACCACCATGGCGTTGATCGCCGCGATCGGCGCGCAGAACGCCTTCGTGTTGCGTCAGGGCATCCGCGGGGAACACGTCGTTGCCGTCATCGCGTTGTGCACGGTCTCCGACCTGATCCTGATCGCCGCCGGCATCGCCGGGGTCGGCGCCCTGATCACCGCGCACCCCGACGCCATGACGGTGGCCAAGTTCGGGGGCGCGGCCTTCCTGATCGGCTATGGCGTGCTCGCCGCGCGCCGTGCCTTCCGGCCGTCAACCCTCAATCCGTCCGAACGCACTCCGGCCCGCCTGGCCGAGGTGCTGGTCACCTGCCTGGCGCTGACCTGGCTGAACCCGCACGTGTATCTGGACACCGTGGTGTTGCTCGGCTCGCTGGCCAACGAACACCGCGAGCAGCGGTGGCTCTTCGGCGCCGGCGCGGTCGCGGCCAGCGCACTGTGGTTCACCGGCCTGGGCCTGGGTGCCCGCCGCCTGGCCGGACTGTTCGCCACCCCGATGACCTGGCGAATCCTCGACGGAGTGATCGCGGTGATGATGATCGCGCTCGGCGCGAGCCTCGCGATGTCCTGAGCGCCCGTCGACGGCGCCCCGGCGTGCCACGATTCACAAGGGGCACCCCTCGATCGAACTCGCGGGATGAGACAGAATCACCAGGTGAGTCCCATGTTCCGGCGTGAACCGTCCCCGACCCCGCACCCCTTTGCGAACGCCCCGGCATGGTTCACCTCCGCGCTGGAACAGACACCCGAACACTCGACAATCGAGGTCGACGGCTGCGCCATTCATGTGCGGACCTGGGGCAACCCGGACAATCCACCGCTGGTGTTCGTCCACGGCGGCGGCGCTCACTCCGGCTGGTGGGATCACATCGCTCCGTTCTTCGCCCGCACCCATCGCGTCATCGCACCCGACCTGAGCGGGCATGGCGATAGCGGCACCCGCACCGAATACACCCTGGCGATCTGGGCCCGCGAGGTCCTCGCCGCATCGGACGCCTCCGGGTCCTCGGCGCGGCCCACGATCGTCGGCCACAGCATGGGCGGCTGGGTCGGCGCCTCGGCCGCCACGCGCTATGGCGCGCAGATCGACAGCATCCTGGTCATCGATTCGCCGCTCCGGGAACGTGCCCCCGAGGAAGCCCGGTTGCGTAACCGCCGCCGGGACACCGCCGGATACCCAACCGAGGAAGAGATCCTGGCCCGGTTCCGCGCGGTACCGAAGCAGGACGTGACGCTGCCTTACATCGGTCACCACATCGCGGCGCAATCCGTGCGCAAGACCGACGATGGATGGGTGTGGAAGTTCGACCCCGACATCTTCGGCGGCCACCTCCTGGACGAAACGTCCACCGACGAGGAGCTGCTGGAGAACACGTTTGCCCGAATCCCTTGCCGCGTCGGGTATTTGCACTGCGAGGACGGGGTGGTTCCGCCACCGATGGCCGGCCAGATCCAGTCGATGCTGCAACTACGCGGCCCGTTCGTCGAACTCGCCGAAGCCGGTCACCACCCGATGCTGGATCAACCCCTGCCGCTGGTGGCGACCATCCGGACCCTGCTGGAGTTCTGGTCGATCACTTAGCACCCAGCGGCCCGGCGAACGACTTCTTCAGCGCGCTCGGGGCAACCGCCGGCAACAGGGCGGCCAGCAGTTTTCGTTTGAGCCCGGCCGGGGTGCGCACAAGCTCGATGTCGACGCGCGTACCGGTGGCCTGCGGAGTGAGCTGAAATGTCCAGCCACCGCCCGGACCGAAGACCTTCGAGTCATGGGTGGTCACGGTGACGCGCCGGCGCTTGGTATCCCAGTCGTAGCGGGCACGCTCCCACGCCGCACCTGTGCCTTCAGTCACCTCTGCCCAGGTGTCCCCCAGCGCGTGCACCTGAAAATGTTCCTCGTCGATCGTCGGCCACCGATGTGGACGGGACGGCCCGAAGTCCGTCAGCACGTCCATGAGGGCGGCGGAGTCGAGCGCTGACGACATCTGAAAACGGACCACGGGCATGTCTTGCTCCTTCGGGATTCAACTGAGACATAAAGACATTCACCCGGCATCCGCGCGGGCGGGCATCCGGGGTGAACGTCACACGCTTCATCTGACCCGACAGATTCGATCAAGTCCAACGATTGTTATGGATCAAAGTCATCTCAATTCGAGATGACTTTTGTCAGGGTGCGGGCCAGCCCGGCACAATCCCCGAGGCATCGGGTCCTGATCCGGCGCCCATTCTTTCGGCCGTGGCTGTCGGAGGCTGTCTGCCTCCCAGGGGAGAATGCTTACGCCGCCCGCCCACAGCGAGCGGTCCGAACCGATCGCTCCGGCATCGGCCCTGGTGGGAAAGGACCAGCAGTGAGTTACAACGCCGCAGACATCACCGAGCTCGACGATGTCCAGCACACCCGCCTGCGGCCGGCGGTGAACCTGGGCCTCGACGTGCTCAACACGGCGTTACGCGAGCTGGTGGACAACGCGATCGAAGAGGTCGCCGATCCCAGCCACGGTGGGTCCACGGTCACCATCACCCTGCACGCCGACGGCTCGGTCAGCGTCGCCGACGACGGTCGCGGCCTGCCCGTCGACTCCGACCCCACCGGCAAGAACGGCATCGTCAAGACGCTGGGCACCGCGCGGGCCGGCGGCAAGTTCTCCGCCCACACCGACGCCACCAGCACCGGCGCCGGTCTGAACGGAATCGGTGCCGCGGCAGCGGTGTTCATCTCCGCTCGTACCGATGTCACCGTGCGCCGGGCCGGGAAGACCTACCTGCAAAGTTTCGGCGGCGGCTATCCCGGCACCTTCGACGGCAAAGATTTTGACCCGGACGCGGAGTTCACTCGCTCGGACACGCAGAAACTGCGTGGCACCGGCAACCGCAAGCCCGACGCACACGGCACCACGGTGCGCATCCTGTTCGACCCGGCCGTGGTGCCGGACTCGACCGTCGACATCGGTGAGGTACTGCTGCGGGCGCACGCCGCGGCGCGGATGTCACCCGGGGTGCACCTGGTAGTCGCCGACGAGGGCTGGCCTGGTGAGGAAATCCCGGCCGCCCTGATGGAGCCATTCAGCGGCCCGTGGGGCACCGACACTCTGCTGGATCTCATGTGCACCACCACCGGCAACCCCGCACCCAGCGTCCGGGCCGCCGTGGAGGGTCGCGGTGAGTACACCACCGGCCGTGGCGCGACCCCGTTCCGCTGGTCGCTGACCGCGGGCCCGGCCGAACCGGCCACCGTCGCCGCGTTCTGCAACACCGTGCGCACCCCCAACGGCGGATCACACCTCACTGCCGCGATGAAGGGGCTGTCCGAGGCCCTGGCCGACCGCGCGTCCCGCATCCGCGACCTCGGTCTGGCCAAAGGTGAAGACGGCCCGGAGCCACAGGATTTCGTGGCAGTCACCGCGCTGGCCGTGGATACCCGCGCCCCGGACGTGGCCTGGGATTCACAGGCCAAGACGGCGGTGTCCTCGCGGTCGCTGAATGTGGCGATGGCCCCGGATGTGGCGCGCAGCGTCACCATCTGGGCGGCCAACCCCGCCAACAACGACGCGGTGTCGCTGTGGACCAAGCTGGCGCTGGAATCCGCCCGGGCGCGGCGCAGCGCCGAAGGGGCGAAGGCCCGCTCCCGCGCGGCGTCGAAAGCCAAGGGCCTGGGCACGAACCTCTCGTTGCCGCCGAAGCTGCTGCCCAGCCGCGAGACCGGCCGCGGCTCGGGCGCCGAACTGTTCCTGTGCGAGGGCGATTCCGCCCTGGGCACGATCAAAGCGGCGCGCGACGCCACGTTCCAGGCGGCGTTCCCGCTGAAAGGTAAGCCGCCCAACGTCTATGGATTTGCCTTGAGCAAGGCACGGGCCAAAGACGAGTTCGACTCGATCGAACGCATCCTGGGCTGCGGCGTGCGTGATCACTGCGATCCCGAGCTGTGCCGCTACGACCGGATCCTGTTCGCCTCCGACGCCGACCCCGACGGCGGCAACATCAACTCCAGCCTGATCTCGATGTTCCTGGACTTCTACCGCCCACTCGTCGCGGCCGGCATGGTCTACGTGACGCTGCCGCCACTGTTCGTGGTCAAGGACAGTCAGGAGCGGATCTACTGCCAGGACGAGTCCGAGCGTGACACCGCCGTGGCGCGTTTGAAGGCCACCTCCAAACGCAAGGTGGAGGTGCAGCGGAACAAGGGCCTCGGCGAGATGGATGCCGACGACTTCTGGAACACCGTGCTGGATCCACAGCGGCGCACCGTGATTCGGGTGAATCTCGATGACGGCGAAGCCAAGCTGCACCACACTCTGTTCGGCGGTCCCCCGGAGGGCCGGCGCACCTGGATGGCCGAAGTCGCCGCCCGCGTCGACACCTCCGCTCTCGACTTGACCTAGGACGTAGGAAAACACTGTGACTGCCACCCTGGACCTCCCTGAGCAGAATCCCGACCTGGTGCTCGACCAGAGCGCCGACGACTACTGGAATCACTACCAGCTGACGTTCGCGCTCTACAGCGTCAGCGACCGCGCCATCCCCTCTGCGTTCGACGGTCTCAAGCCGGGCCAACGCCGCCTGCTCTACCAGATGCACGAGTCGAAACTGCTGCCCGGCAACAAACCGCAGAAGTCCTCGAAGATCTGCTCGGCGGTCACCGGGAACCTGCACCCGCACGGCGGAGCCTCGATGTACGGGGCCGCGGCGCTGATGGCCGCCGAGTTCCAGCGCGTGAAAGTCATTGACGGACAAGGGGCGTTCCCGCGCATCCAGGGTGACATTCCCGCCGCGGACCGCTACACCGAGATGCGGCTGTCGGCTCCCGGTGCCGCGCTAACCGCGGAGTTGGACGATCACGCCGTACCCATGGTGCAGACCTTCGACGGCGAGTGGACCGAGCCGACGATGCTGCCGGCCCAGTGGCCGGTACTGCTGTGCAACGGTGCCATGGGCATCGCCGAAGGGTGGGCCACCAAGGTGCCCGCGCACAATCCGCGTGAGGTGATGGCCGCCTGCCGGGCTCTGCTGGCCAGGCCGAACACGACCGACGACACGTTGATGAAGCTCATTCCCGGGCCCGACTGGGGCTGCGGGGCCACCGTTGTCGGGACGAACGGCCTGCGGGAGTACATCACCACCGGCCGCGGCTTGTTCACGGTGCGTGGCACGGTGTCGATCGAGGGCAAGAACTGCATCATTACCGAGCTGCCACCCGGGGTCGCCAGTAACACTGTGCAGGACAGGATCCGGGCAATGGTCGAATCCGGTGAGATGTCCGGCGTGGCCGACATGTCCGACCTCACCGACCGTCGCAACGGTCTGCGCATCGTCGTCACCGCCAAACGCGGCCACAGCGCCGAGACCATCCGCGAGCAACTTTTGGCGCTGACCCCGCTGGAATCGTCGTTCGCCGCCAGCCTCGTCGCCCTCGATGAGGACCGGGTGCCGCGCTGGTGGTCGGTGCGGGAGCTGATCTCCGCATTCCTGCATCTGCGTGACTCGGTGGTGCTGCACCGCAGCGAGTACCGGCTGGAGAAGGTCACCGCGCGCCGCCATTTGGTGGCGGGCCTGATGCTGATCCACCTCGACATTGATGCCGCCGTCGCAGTCATTCGCGGTTCCGACACCGTCGACGACGCCCGGCAAGGCCTGCAGGAGCGGTTCCAGATCGACGAAGAGCAGGCCAATTATGTTCTGGCGCTGCAGCTTCGAAGGCTGACCAAGCTCGATGTGATCGAGCTGCAAGCCGAAGCCGACAAATTGGACGCCGAATACGCCGACCTGACCGAACTGGTCTCCAACCCCGATGCACGCCGAAAGGTGATCGACAAGGAACTGGTGGAGACCGCGAAGCTGTTCAAGGGTCCCGAGTTCGACCGCCGCACCGTGCTGGACCTCGAGGCCACCCCGACGACTTCGGGCGCTGACGAGGACGGCCCCCGGGAGCGAAAGGTCAACGCCTCCTGGCGCCTTGACGACCGTGGCGTGTTTTCCGACAGCCACGGTGACCTGCTCACCGCGGGTCTGGGTTGGGCGGTGTGGGCCGACGGCCGGGTCAAGTTCACCAACGGGAACGGCTTGCCGTTCAAGATCCGCGATATCCCGGTGGCGCCGGACATCACCGGGCTACTGCTTTCCGGGGTACTGACGCCCGGCTACCACCTGGCGCTGGTGACCCGCCGCGGAAAGATCCTGCGCATCGATCCCGCCGCGGTGAATCCGCAAGGCGCGGCAGGCAACGGCGTGGCCGGGGTGAAGCTGACCGCCGATGACCCGGGTGACGAGGTCATCGCGGCGCTCCCGATCAGCTGCGAAAACGGGGAAGCCATCCTGTCGACATCGGAAAAAGGTTGGAAGGTCACCGAAGTCGCCGACATCCCGGTCAAGGGCCGTGGTGGCGCGGGCGTCGGGTTCCACCCGTTCGTCAACGGCGAGGATGCAGTGCTGTCGGTGGCGATTTCTGCGACCGGGTTCGTGCGCGGCGGGAGGGCCGTGCGGGCAGAGAAGCGCGCGAAGGCTTCGGTCAAGAGCGCAGGCACCGGTATCGCGCCGGCGCCGTAGGGATCGCGGCGTAGACGCCAGCCGGAAACGTCCGGCGCCACATGATGACTCATTTGCACCACCTGTCACACTGCCATCACACCGCGTCACTTTTGGAGTAGTGCGCTACGCGGGCCTTTCCGACAGGTGGGCATCACCATGGACAACACAAGGTAGGAGCTAGTCGGGGGCAAACATCATGAGACTTCAACTTCACCCAGTAGGCGCACAGCCCGGCGCGAACACCGGCGGGAATCCGCCGGCTGAGAGTCAGGGCACCTGGAGCCCGGCCAAACTGGCCATGGTCAGCACACTTGGCGCAGCCGCCGTCACCGGGGCCTTCACCATTGTGCCCCAGTTGATTCCGCTGCTTCACCGTAGCGCTGAGAAGCCAAGCAGCATCTCCTATGACTACACCGGGGACTACACCAAAGCCGAGGTAACCGTCGACGGTTCCGCGACAAAAGACGTCGACGAGGTCGCCGTGCTCGTCGGGCCTAGGTCAGCAGGTGGAGCATATTGGGCCAAGAAGGTGAAGGTGGTCGACGGCGCCTGGGATGTCACGATCGAGACAGACCCGAGTCTGCCGAAGCCGTACGTAGTCCAGGCGATTCCGCATACCGGCCATCGCAATTCGGCCCTCGCCGCGGACACTGTCGCGCTGTACTCGTTGGGATCCGGGGACGCCACGACACCGCCTCCGTCTCCGCAGGATCCGCTGCAATGCGCCCAATTGCACGGGCCCAGTTGCTTCGAAGGCCCCGGATGGGGGTCACCGGTGACCCGCGAATCAGACGGCCGAGGACGAACGCGCGTCCCGCGGCCCCTCGGCTCAGATCGGCGCGACACGCCCGGCCCAGGGCAACGCCTGCTCGAGTTGGGCCGCCAGCTTGAGCAGCAGCGATTCACCAGCAAGCGGTGCGACGAACTGGACGCCGAGCGGCAATCCTTCTGCCGTCCAGTGCAGCGGCAGGGAGATCGCGGGGCGGCCGGTGATGTTCGCCAGCTGGGTGTAGGGCACCCAGCCGAGGTTCTTGTCCACCATGTCGTCGACGATCTTGGTGTGGCGCAACAGGCTTGCGGTACGAGTCTTGATCAGCGCGTCAGCGGCGTGCTGCAGCACGCCCGGCAGATCGAAATCGCCGATCCGAGGCGGCAGGGTTGCCAAGGTGGGCGTCAACAGAAGGTCATACGACTCGAAGAACGTGCTCAGCCGCCGCGTGTGTTCTTGGCGCCGCTGCACCGCATCGAGATAGTCGACGCTGCTCGTGGCGCGACCGATCGCCGCCATGATGAGCGTGTCACGTTCGAAAGCGTCGTCACCCGCGCCGGTCAGCCGCTTGGCCTCGGCGAGCTCCCAAGCGCTGTAGACGAACCAGGTCAGCAGGAAGTCGCGGGCAAGGGCGGCGTCGTCGAAGGGCGCCTGGGGCAGTTCCTCGACGTGGTGACCGAGCTCGGTGAGCGCAGTAGCCGTTGCCTCGACGGCGGCGAACGCCTCGCGGTGTGGCGTCGGATTGATCGCCGTCGGCACCCGCAGCCCGATGCGCAGCTTCCCGGGATCCACCCCCACGCACGACGCGAAGGACTCACCGGGCAGGCTCGGCACGTAGGGACCGAAGGGTTCGCCGCCGCTGAGAACATCGAGCATGGCTGCCGTATCGCGCACCGTCCGCGAGACGACGCCCTGAACGGCCGCACCGTGCATGGATTCTCCGACCAGCGGACCCGACGGCGTCAAACCGCGACCCGGTTTCAGCCCGACCAGCCCACAACTCGCCGCCGGAATGCGAATCGATCCGCCCCCGTCGTTGGCGCCCGCACAGGGCACGATGCCCGCTGCCACGGCCGCCGCAGATCCTCCCGAGCTGCCACCCGGCGACCTTTCCAGGTCCCAGGGGTTGCGGGCCGGCCCCCATGCCTCGGGCTCGGTGATGCCCTTCGCGCCGAACTCGGGTGTGTTGGTTTTCCCGAAGATGACCAGGCCGGCGTCGATCCAGCGTTGTACGACCGTGGCATGCTCGGTCGCGTTCAGCGACATCAGCGCACGTGAACCGGCCGAGGTCGGCAAACCCGCATAGTCCTGCGCAAGATCCTTGATCAGAAACGGGACCCCGGCGAACGGACCCGTCAGATCGTCCGACGGCGAAGCCGGGACGTCACGGATGATGGCGTTGATCTTCGGGTTTACCGCTGCCGCCCGCTCCCGGGCGGTGGCGAGAAGTTCAGCCACCGAAACCTGCTTGTCAGCAATCAGTTTCGCCAAGGACGTGGCGTCGTGCGCACGGTACTCGTCAAAGTCCACCCCACGAAGGTAGTCCGCGGTGACGTTGCGCGGTGGTCTACCGCCCACGCGAGATGGGGGTCGTTGAAACCACTCCGCCCTCCTTGGGCAAGCTGAGTACCAACCGACCCGAAGGAGCATCCGTGGACTTCACGACGATCCGGCACGAGCTCGACGACGGGATCCTCACCGTCGTCCTTGATCGCCCGGACAATCTCAATGCCTTCACCGTCGAGATGGCAGAGGAATTGGAGCGCACCTTCGTGGCGGTCAACGGCGACGACGCGGTGCGTGCCGTCATCGTGACCGGCGAGGGCCGCGCGTTCTGCGCCGGCATGGACCTGTCGAGCGAAGGCAATGTGTTCGGTCTCGATGAGTCGAAATCGCCGAGCCTGGCCGACATGGCCGACCTCGACGACCTCGAGCTTCGACGGGTCAGGGATACCGGTGGCCGAGTGACTCTGGCGATCTACGCCTGCCGCAAGCCGGTGATCGCCGCGATCAACGGCGCCGCAGTCGGGATCGGCGCGACGATGACGCTGGCCATGGATGCCCGCCTCATGTCGGCCAAGGCCCGCTTCGGGCTGGTCTTCGGAAAGCTCGGCATCACCCCGGAAGCATGTTCGACGTGGTTCCTCCCCCGAATCGTCGGCATGCCAGCAGCTTTGGACCTGGTCTACCGCTCCGACATTCTCACGGCAGACGCGGCCCGCGAGATCGGGCTGGCGCAGGCCGTCCACGAACCGGATGCATTGATCGCCGAGGCCCGGGCGCTCGCCGACGCGTGGACACGCGACCGCTCACCGGTTTCGGTCGCGCTCATGCGCCAGATGCTCTACCGGAATTCAGCCGAGCCGCACCCGGTCGACGCGCACCGGGTGGACTCCTTGGCGATGTTCTACACGAGCATCGGTGACGGCAACGAAGGCGTGCGGGCGTTCCTCGACAAGCGGCCGCCGCAGTTCTCCGGCCAGGCCTCCGAGATGCCGCCGTTCTATGAGGAGTGGGTCGCCGACGGCGAGCCGCACTAGACGTAGGCGGTCTTCCTCGCAGCCCGGTGGGGCAGCGTCTGGGGTTGGTATGTGGTCTATTCCGAGACAGCGTTCAGCGTCGTCCGAGCCTGGCCGATTTGGTCGTATGCGTAGACGGCCATCTCGGCCGTGGTCATCGTTGCGCCCTTGTGGGCGATCGATTCGTAGGTCTGGGCGCCGAGACCTCGCGCAGGTGAGTGATCGCGGTGCTCAACTCGGGGTAGGCCGTACTCGTGAGGGGACTGAACGCGAACCCGGCGATGATGGCCGCCGGCTCGTCGCGTCCAAGCTGGCCGAAAAGGGCAGCGAGGACAGCCAGCGGGAAACGGATCATGGTGGTGTTGCCCGCGTCGTGAAAATTCCGAACCGCAAGTGCGACATAGTCAAGCGTGGCCAGCGGGTCGCCGCACTCGGCCTCGAGGCGCGACAAACTGCCCGCGATGCGCGTTTCAGTATTACGGTTACCGCTCTCCTGGGCGATCACCAGACCGCGGCGCTGAGCGTCCAGCGCCGCCGCGGGATCACCGTCGCCGAACGCGTAACCGTAGGCGTAGAGCGCGAATGAGAGTGCCGCCGGGTTGCCGGTCGCCTCGGCAACCTCGATCAGGCCATTCGCGGCGAACCTCGCCTCCTCGTCGCGACCCGCGACCGCCAGTGCAACAGTCAGGAACGCCCTGGTGAACCCGTGGGTGTCGTGACCCAATGCGAGCCGGGCACGACACCACTCGACCTGCCGTTCGGGTTGGCCGGAGTGCAGGTACGCGGCGCCGAGCGCACCCTCGAAACCGAACGGCACGTCGTCATGGCGGCCATTGCCGATCACCAGCTGGCCGGCGTCGCTGTAGCCAACAGCTGCCTCGATCCGTCCGGGCCACCAGCACAAAGACGCCATCGCATACAGGAATGCGAGGGCCGGATGGTCGGCCGTACGGGCAAGCTCGATGAGTTCCTCGGCCCACGCTATCGGCTCGTTACTGTGCGTCCAAAAGCCAAGCCATGCCGTCCATGTCGCGATGGTGGCGGCGACGTCGAGGTCACCTTGGTCGGCGGCCCACCGAAACGCAGACCGCAGATTGGCCAGCTCAAGGGTGAACCAGTCGTAGGCGTCCCGTTGGCGGGGGCTATCCCACAAGTCGAGAATGTCGGCTTCGCGCCCGGCGAAATGGCGAGCATGCGCGGTCCGGGTCTCGGTTGCCGATCCACGCGCGACCAGCTGCTCCCCGGCGAACTGGCGGATCGTCTCCAGCATCGAGAACCTGGTCAGGTCTGAGGAACGTTCGACGATCAGCAGCGATTTGCGCACCAGCGCGTCGAGCGAATCGAGCACTGCGTACTCGTCGGTGTCATCCAATTCTGCTACTGCGCGCGCGCTTTGGAGGTCGAAACCCCCGGAGAACACCGAACACCGCTCCAGTAACACCTTTTCAGGATCGTCGAGGAGGTCATATGACCATGCCACAGTGTGGCGCAGCGTCTGGTGGTGTTCCAACCCCCGCCGCGACCCGACCAGAAGTTTGAATCGGTCATCGAGACGATCCCGCACCTCTGTTGGTGTCATCGACGCCATCCGTGAGGCCGCCAACTCGATGGCCAACGGGATCCCGTCAAGACGGCGACAGATCTCCACCACTGCCTCGGCCTCATTGGCCCCGGACAGCGAGAACCGCTGTGCCACACTACGGGCGCGCTCGATGAACAACGCCACGGCGGCCGATTCGACGCCTCCGGTCACATCCAGCGAGGGCACCAGCCACAGCTGCTCATCGGCCACTCGCAGTCCTTCGCGGCTCGTAGCCATGATCTTCACCGTCGCCGACTTCGCCAGGATCGCCTCGATCAAATCGGCGACGGCATCGCGCACGTGCTCACAGTTGTCTATCACCAACAGGCGGACTCGGCCTTCCAACGCGGCAGCGACACTCTCGGCCACGCTCTTGTCCGGTTGCTGAGTGATGCCCAATACCGTCGCGACAGCATCAGGTACCGCAGCCGGATCAGCCACCGCGGCCAGTTCGAAAAACCAGACCCCATCGGGAAATTCGTTGGCAAGACGTCCCGCGACCTCCAGCGCGAGACGCGTCTTACCGACCCCGCCTACGCCGGCCAGCGTGACCAGCCTGTGTGAACGTACCGCCACTCGGATATCGGAGACCTCGGCGTCACGGCCTATCAGGCTGGTGACCACCCGGCGCAGGTTCCCCGGGGCCGGGTCCAGGGTCCGCAATGGCGGAAAGTCCGTGCCCAGACCGGCGGCTTGTAGCTGAAACACCGTGATCGGATCCGGCAGGTCTCGCAATCGTCGCGGCCCCAGATCGACCAGGTCCAGGCCGCGCAGCAGATTCGCCGTCGAATCCGACACCAGGATCTGGCCGCCGTGCCCGGCGGCCATTACCCGCGCGGCCCGATTGAGCACCGTGCCGAAGTAATTGTCATCCCGCAGTTCGGCCACCCCGGTCGCGATCCCCATTCGCACAGGAAGCCGGAGCTCTCGCTGGGCCGCCACCGCCGCGTCGACAGCAGATTTGGCAGACGCGAAAGCAGCGACCACGCCATCCCCGGTGTGGCTGAACAGAAATCCGGCGTGCTCTTCGATGACCGAACGCAAAATCTCGTCGTGCTCCAGCAGGGCTGCCCGCATCTGGTCGGCATCGGCTTCCCACCGACGAGTCGAACCCTCGATGTCGGTGAATAGGAACGTCACGACCCCCGAAGGTCGGCCCCCGGCTGGCACTCGCACAGGATGTCACACAAAGCCCAGCTCAACGATGCGATTGCGACGAACTTTCGAGGTCCTCAGAGCTATCAGGATTCCGTCTTGACGGCGCGTCCGCCAGTCCAAAATGGAATCCGCCAGGCAAAGCTGCGCCTAGAAAAGATGCCGATGTCCGGCACCCTCTTGTCACATAACGCTACGCGCAGTAGCGTAACGCCGCGTGACCCGGAGCTTCCACGTCGGCCAGCCATTCACCACGCCCGATGCCGACATCGCGGCGGCATTAGAGCAGGTCAGCGTCCCGACGCTGCTGCTCTCGCTCGTGCACATCACCGGCGACCCGCGGTACATCCGCGAGTTCAAACAGGCCGGACTGTTCCTCAACGAGGTCCAGGGGTTCATGAGCGAAGAGGACAAGGCGCGGGTGCGCGAGGTGGCCCTGCCGGTGATCGCCGACTACCGCGACCGCGGGTGCCCGGTCCCCGACCCGCTGCCCGCCGAGCTGGTCAAAGAGATGCTGGACTGGGCGGCCTGCGAGCCGGTCGACGACGACAACGTGCCGCTGATGCTGGAGGAGCTCGACCTCGAGGGGGTCGACCCGCGGCGGCCGAAAGCGCTGCAGGACACCCAAGACTTCAGCGTGATCGTGATCGGCTGCGGGGAATCCGGCGTGCTGGCCGGGGTTCGGCTCAAGCAGGCCGATATCGACTTCACGATTGTGGAGAAGAATGCCGGCCCGGGCGGAACCTGGTGGGAGAACAGCTATCCCGGCGCCCGCGTCGATGTCGCCAACCACTTCTACTGTTACAGCTTCGAACCCAGCAACCACTGGGACCACTTCTTCGCCGAACAGCCCGAGCTACGCCAGTACTTCCGCGACGTGGTGGACCGCCACAACCTCGGACCCCACATCCGGTGGAACACCGAGGTGGTCTCCGCGGCGTGGGACGGTGAACTGTGGAACGTCACGGTGCGCTCGGCGGCGGGAACCGAGACCCTCAAAGCCAACGCCGTCATCACCGCCGTCGGGCAGCTTAACCGGCCGCAGATCCCCGACTTCCCTGGCGCGGAAACCTTTGCGGGACCAGCCTTTCACTCCGCAGCATGGGACCACGGCGTCGACGTCACCGGCAAGCGAGTCGCCCTGATCGGCGCTGGCGCCAGCGGTTTCCAGATCGCCCCGGCCATCGCCGACAAGGTCGAGCACCTCACGGTCTTCCAGCGCACCGCGCAGTGGATGTTCCCCAACCCGATGTACCACGAGCGCGTCGCCGACGGGGTGCGATGGGCGATGGAACACCTGCCGTACTACGGACGCTGGTACCGCTTCCTGCTGCTGTGGCCCGGGGCCGACAAAGGCCTGGACGCCGCGCGGGTGGACCCCGACTACGACGACCAAGGCAACGCAGTCAGCGAGATCAATGCCATTGCCCGCATCATGTTCACCGACTGGATCACCACCCAAGTAGGAGACAACCCCGAACTGCTCGCCAAGGTCCTGCCCGACTATCCGGCCACCGGCAAGCGCACGCTGCAGGACAACGGCAGCTGGCTGGGCACCCTCAAACGCGACAACGTGGACCTGATCCGCACCCCGGTCGAACGCATCACCCCGACCGGAGTCGTCACGACGGACGGCGAGGCCTACGACGCCGATATCATCGTGTACGCCACCGGTTTTCGTGCCACCGACGTGTTGTTCCCGATGACCATCACCGGCCGTGACGGCGTCGACCTTCGCGACGCCTGGGGGCAGCGCCCCTACGCCTACCGCGGCATCACGGTGCCCGGCTTCCCCAACTTCTTCATGACCTACGGCCCCGGAACACACCTGGCCCACGGCGGCAGCCTGATCCTCAACTCCGAACTCCAGATGCGCTACATCAACCAGTGTCTGGAGCACCTGATCACCGTCGGCGCCAAGGCCATGGAGCCACTGCCGGAGCCGACCAAGGAATGGCACCGCCGATCACAGGAGGCGATCCGCCAAACCGTGTGGGCACAGCCCTCGATCAAACACTCCTATTTCAAGAATGCGGACGGTGAGATCCACACCGTCAGCCCGTGGCGGTTGAGCGAATACCGCTCTGCCATCAACGAACCCATCTGGTCAGACTTCACAGTGCAGGAGGCGTGAGTATGCGCGCAGTCGTCGTCGACAGTTCCGGAAAGGTCAACGTCGAAACCCGGCCGGACCCAGTCCTGCCCGGTCCCGACGGAGCAATCGTCAAGGTCGAGGCTGCCTCGATCTGCGGATCGGACCTGCACTTCCTCGAGGGGCACTATCCGATCGCCGATCCAGTGTCCGTCGGACATGAGGCCGTCGGCGTGATCGTCGAAATCGGCCCGGAGGTAACCGGATTCGCCGTCGGCGACCGGGTTCTGGTCTCATCGGTGGCCGGCTGCGGACATTGCACTGGCTGCGCGACCCACGATCCGATCCGCTGCGTGCAGGGCCCGCAGATCTTCGGTACCGGATTCCTCGGCGGCGCCCAGGCCGAACTTCTCGCGGTACCGGCTGCCAACTTCCAGCTACTGAAGATGCCCGACGGCATCAGCACCGAGCAGGCTCTGCTGCTGACCGACAACCTGGCCACGGGCTGGGCGGCGGCCAAACGCGCGGACATTCCGGTGGGCGGTTCCGTCGCGGTGATCGGCCTGGGCGCGGTCGGCATGTGCGCCCTGCGCAGCGCAATCACACTCGGCGCGGCAAAGGTTTTCGCCGTCGACCCGGTAGCGGCCCGGCGCGAACGCGCGGAGGCCTCGGGAGCGACGACGTTCGCCCCGCCCTCGGCCCAGGCGATCCGGGAAGCCACCGGCGGCCTCGGTGTGGACTCCGTCATCGACGCGGTGGGCATGGACGCCTCGATCAACGACGCCATCGACGCCGCCCGTGCCGGCGGTACCGTCTCCATCGTCGGTGTGCACGATCTGCAGCCCTACCCGATGCCCGCGCTGGGCTGCCTGCTGCGCAGCCTGACCATCCGTTTCACCACCGCGCCGGTACAGCAGACCTGGCCGGAACTGATCCCGCTGCTGCAAGCCGGCCGCCTGGACGTCGACGGGATCTTCACGACCACGATGTCGCTGGACGAGGCCGTCGACGGATACGCCAAAGCTTTCTCCCGTTCGGGCGAGCACCTGAAGGTTCAGCTCAAGCCGTAGTTGTCGCGGGTCAGCCATCACCGGCCGCGAGCGTGGCACGTATGCACGAAAATCGGCGCCGGTACAACACATTGTTGCGCTATGCAAATTTTCGTGAGTCGCTTCACAATCCGGAATCAACCAGCCAACAACGGAATAACACCCGCGGTGCGGACGGTTAAACGGACACGTGCGCCAACCGAACTCGCTAGTCGACTGTCCGAACGTGGCGCAACGGCGCCAGGAACTGCCCCTTGCCCTCATCGGGCGGCGCTGATGCGTCAGGGTCCCCTCGCCGGTCGATACCCCGCCGTGGCCACCATGGTCGCCTTGGCGTTGATCCCCTACCTGGCGCTGTCGGCCGCCGTCGACCCGCTGGTCCCGATCATCTCCGAGCAGCTGGGCATCTCGACGCAGACCATGAGCCTCGGCTTCGGCCTGGGTAACGCCGCGTATGCGGTGGGCACCGTGTTGGCCGTGCAGTTCGCCCAGCACCTGCCCCAGCGCAGGATGCTGTTGGCCTATGCGGTGGTGCTGGTCGTGGGCTCCGTATTGGCGGCGTCCGCGGTCAACGGGGCGATGTTCATCGGCGGTCACATCCTGCAAGGGCTGGCCACCAGCATGCTGCTGATCGCCGCCGCTCCACCACTGACCATCGGCTTCCCCCGGGACAAGCTGCGCTACACCGCCGTGATCATGAACATGGCCGTGTTCGGAGCCGTCGCTCTCGGCCCGTTCATCGGCGGCGCACAGGCCGAGGCCCTCGCGTGGCGCCCGCTGTTCTGGATCGTCGCCGCGATCGCCGTCGGCGCTCTGATCATGGCGGCCCTGACGTTCGAGGACGCACCGCCGGCCGATCTCGACGCACCGCGTGACCTGTTGGCCATCGGCCTGGCATCGGTCGGCTGTGCGGCCGCTTTCGTCGGCGCCGCACAACTCACCAGCCACGATTTCACCGACCCGGCGGTGATCGTGCCGATGCTCGGCGGGCTGGCGCTGATCGTGGTGCTCATCGTCTACCAGTTCAGGGCCCGCCGTCCGTTGCTGACCGTCCGCACGATGCTGACCAGTTCGATCCCCGTCGCCGGCGTCGGTGTCGCCCTGTTCGCGGCAGCCGCGTCGGTGGCGGCGACGGCTCTGACGGCAGAAGTCTTCATGCAGACCTACAGCCCGGTGCGGGTCGGTCTGCTGTTCCTGCCCGAACTCGGCGGCGCCATCGTCATGGCCCTTGTGTTCGGGTCCGTCATCACCAAGCGGTCGATGCACTACCTCCCGCTGGTCGGCATGGCGCTGCTGGCCGCCGGGATCGTGGTGTTCCGGCTCGCCATTCCCGCCAACCAGCCGCTGGCGCTGCTGGCCTCGTTACTGACGGGACTGGCATTGGGCGCCACGGTGGCGCCGGCACTGTTCGTCGCAGGTTTCTCGTTGCAGTCCAACAGCCTCCAACGGGTTTTCGCCATCATCGAGTTGTTGCGCGCCGTGGCAGCCTTCATGGTCGCGCCCATCTTCGCCCATTTCGCCGCCACAGCCGCCGGTGGACTGACCGCAGGCACGGGCGATGCATTATGGATCGGATTCGGCCTGTCGGTCGGCGGTGCGATTTTCGGGGTGGCCGTCTACGCACTCAGCGGGGCTCGGCCTCAACGGCCCGACCTCGACCTGTTCCTCGACGGCGAATCGCCGGCCTGGTACTCGCCACCGCTGCTCGCGCGGCTGCGTCCCGGCCTGACCGCACCGACTGCGCCACCTGAGCGGTCCCGTCCGGCGGCCCCATTCGAACCCGCGACGCCCGCGTCGACGGGACCCGTGCTGTTCGCCTACGACGGAACACCCCGCGCCGCCTCCGCCATCGAACAGGCGGCGGCCGAACTGTCCGTCGACCGCGCTGCCCTGGTGGTGTGCGTGTGGCAGCCCGTCGATGTCGGGTTCACGCCCGTGGAGGCAACGCATTTCGACGCCGACCGGGCCAACGAGGTACGCCGGGCCGCTGAGCAGACGGCTGCCCACGGAGCGTCACTGGCGACCCGGGCCGGTTTCTCGGCCCGGAGCGTCGCCGTCGAAGCCGCGCCCATCTGGATGGGCATCGTCGAGGCCGCTCACGAACACAACGCGAGCCTCATCGTGGTCGGCCCGCACCGGCGTAACGGTCTGTTGGGGCACCTGGAAGGCAGCGTGGCCGCGGCCGTCGTCGCTCATGCCACGACACCGGTACTGGTCATCCCCGAGGACTGCCGCCGCTCATCCTGCGCCGAGGACGCGGCCCACTCGAACTCTCACGCCGTCGCCGCAGGATCGACCGGGGATCGCGCGTAGTCACGCAGGTTGTCCCGCAGCGTGGAGACACCGCGCTGCATGGTCCTGAGTTCGTCCAGTGACAGACCCGTCGCCGCCAGGAGGTCCATCTCCAGGGTCTGCGCGCGGAGTGCGCGCCCGGCGTCGGTGAGGCTGACGATGACCTGACGCTCGTCGCCGGGATCACGCTGCCGCGTCACGTATCCCAGCGCTTCGAGCTTCTTGAGGATCGGCGTCAACGTGTTGGACTCCAGGAACAGATTGTCTCCCAGGCTTCCGACGGTCTGGTGATCGTGCTCCGAGAGCGCGACGAGCGCGATGTACTGGGTATACGTGATGCCGTGTCGGTCCAGGATCGGCTTGTAGGCCTTGCCGTACGCGAGGTTGGCCGAGTAGATCGCGAAGCACAGGAAATCGGAGAGTTGCGGAGCCGCGGGTGCCATGGTCCAAATTATATCGGACCCGATTTAATCGGATGGGATGAAATATATGGCCCGCCACGTTCATGTCTAACGCATCCAATTGGAGCTGACCATCCACTCAGGGAGAACGCCGTGACCACCAGCCAGACCGACAACGTGCTCTACACAGCCCAGACCCACACCACCGGCGGGCGTCAGGGCGAGGCCTACAGCTCCGACGGCAACCTCGACATCCAGCTCACACCGCCCGGCGGAAACGGCGCCGGCACCAACCCCGAGCAGTTGTTCGCGGCCGGATGGTCGGCGTGTTTCCTGAGCGCCATGGGCCTGACGGCGGGCAAGCACAACGTGAAGTTGCCCGCGGAGACCGCCGTCGACGCCGAGGTCGACCTACTCAACACCGACGGAGCATTTTCCCTGCGGGCGCGACTGAACGTCACCATCCCGGGCGTCGATCGGGCGACCGCGCAGGCCATCGCCGATGATGCGCACCAGGTCTGCCCGTACTCCAAGGCGACCCGCGGCAACATCGATGTCACCATCAGCGTGGTCTGAGGGGCAGGACCGGCCCGGCGGCTACCCGCAGCGGTTGCGGAAATCAGTCGCCGGTTGCCGGACTCCCTGGAGTTCGGCACGGATCTGCGGCTTGTCCTGAAGGTAGACGCGCACCGATTCGGCCATCTCGTCGTTCGACTGTCCCTTGAGACTGGTGAAGAACGCGTTGACGTCGGGATGGCTGAACAGATACGCCGACGTGGCCGCGCGGACCCCGGCCATCACCCCGGCCAGATCGGCGGCGGTGCAGTTGGGCTCCTCTGCACCGGCGACAGGCGCGCCAACAGCCAAGAGCGACAGGCTGATTGCGCCGGAGGCGATCACACGGGTGAACATCGTGGCTCCTAAATCGACTCGGATAACTGCGCTAAGGCTCACGGACGCCCCGGCCGCCAGCCGCCACCACCACCACCGTTGTCGGGCGGGCGGGGGTCGATGTCGATTTCTAAGCCCCCGCCGGCGCAGTACCAGTCGTTGGCGCAGTAATACGGGTAGTAGGGACCGGCCTTCGGCGGCGTCGGTCCCCCGCCGCGGACATTGCCCTGTGCGCACACCGTGGAACCGCCGGCATCGACGCAGTCGGCGACGGCCGTCGGCGGGGCGGTGATGGAAACGGCGATCGGGATGGTCAAACCGGTCAGTCCCAGTAACACCGGACGCCACATGCTCCGCATGACCACTCCTCATTCAGTTCCCGTTCCGCCGAGAATAGAACCGGGGGACGCCCAATATGCGGGATCGACAATAACCCGCCGATGCTGCGGGCGCATGCGGGAGCCCGCGACATTCGTAACCGGTTGCATTCGTGAAGATCTCAAGGGTCCCGGCGGGGACGCCCGCTACCTAGCCTGACGCGCGTGAACGAAGACTGGCTGGCCGTGATCGTCGGCCTCACCCTATTGACCCTCGTGCTCGTCGGCGCCATCCCCGGCAGTGTGATCCCATGACCAGCACCGAGGAACGCTCCGAACAGCGTTCGTCGAAGATCGGCTACGCCGTCGCCGGTGTGCTCGTCGTCATCGCATTGGGCGCGGCGACCCGATTCCTGGAAACCGAGGTGCCTCATTGGGCCGCCGGGACACCGCTGGCGAAGGTCGCCAAATCAGTCGAATTCCCGGTCTACGCAATCGCTCTCGGCCTCATCGGCAACGCCGTCCTGGCCCGGTTCGCCCTCCGCGACATCCTGTCCCAAGGGTTTCGCACCGAGTTCTTCATCAAGACCGGCCTGGTCCTGCTCGGAGCGTCGATCAACCTCAAGGTGCTCGCCACTGCCGCGGGACCGGCGATCATCCAAGCGCTCCTTCTGATTTCGATCGTCTTCGGGTTCACCTGGTGGCTCGGTGGCCGGCTCGGCCTCGACCACAAACTGCGGGCCCTGCTGGCATCGGCTGTCTCCATCTGCGGGGTGAGCGCGGCCATCGCCGCCGCCGGCGCGGTTCAGGCCCGAAAAGAGCAGCTGGCCTACGCCGCATCGCTCGTCATCGTGTTCGCGCTGCCCTCGATCTTCCTGCTGCCCTGGCTCGCCGATGTGTTCGGACTGTCCGACGCGGTGGCCGGAGCCTGGATCGGCGGCAATATCGACACCACCGCGGCCGTGGCCGCCGCGGGCACGATCGCCGGTGAACAGGCGCTGCAGATCGCCACGATCGTCAAAACCACGCAGAACGCACTGATCGGCATCGTGGCCATCGCTCTCACCGCGTACTTCGCGCTGAAAGTCGAGCGGCAATCTGACACTCCAGGGACTGCGGCGGCGCGTCCGTCGCTGCGCGAATTCTGGGACCGCTTCCCGAAATTCGTGCTCGGCTTCATCGCCGCATCGGTGATCGGCACGCTGTATCTGCAACTTGGCGGAAAGGCCGCCTCATCCTCCATTGCCACCGTGAACGACCTGCGGACCTGGTTCCTCATCTTTGCTTTCGTGGCCATCGGGCTGGAATTCTCGCTACGCGGACTGAAGGAAGCCGGATGGCGGCCCATCGTGCTGTTCGCCGCGGCGACCGTGGTGAACATCGTGGTGGCGCTGGGTTTGGCCTCGGTCCTGTTCGGCGGTTTGTTCGGCACCTTCACTAGCGGGTAGCTAAACGGTTACCCTGGCTAAGTGCCGACAACCTGGTCGCGGCGAGGGTTTTTCACGGTCACCGCTGGAATGGCCCTGGTCGCTGCGTGTAGCACGCAAAAACCCGGCGTGGTTGCGAAAGACGGTTCGGTGACCGTCCGCCACCTGTTCGGTGACACCAACATCCCGGGGCCACCGCAACGGGTGGTCAGCGCGGGATTCACCGAGCAGGACGACCTGCTGGCCCTCGGCGTCGTGCCGGTCGCGACGACCGAGTGGTTCGGCGGTGAGCCGTTCGCGGTGTGGCCCTGGGCGCAACCGAAACTCGGGGCGGCCCAGCCCGCCCTGCTGGGCCTGAACGACGGGATCCAGGTCGACGCGATCGCGGCGCTCAAACCGGATCTGATCGTGGCCACCAATGCCGGACTCGATGCCGACACCTTCGCCAAACTCTCCGAGATCGCCCCGACGATCGCGCAGACCGGCCCCGACGCGTTCTTCGGACCATGGCGCGACCAGGCCACCCTCATCGGCCAGGCGGTGTTCCAGAACGACGCGATGACGGGCCTGATCACCGGCGTGGACGACAGGTTCAAGGCAGTGGCGACCAACAACCCGCGGTTCGCGGGTAAGAAGGCCATGCTGCTGAGCGGCACCCTGTTCCGGGACAGTGTGCAGACCCAGACGGGATGGCGTACCGAATTTCTCACCCAGATGGGCTTTGCGGTGCCGCCGACACCCGAGCTGATCCCGCGCTCGGACTTCGCCTCCGTGCTCGATGCCGCCGACGTGCTGATCTGGACCACCGAGAGCGACGAGGAGCGCGACGCCCTGCTGGCCGATCCGGGGATCGCCGAGCTCAAAGCCACCGTCCGCAAGCGGCACGTTTTCACCCCCAAAGATCTGGCCGGCGCCATCGCATTCGCCTCGCCGCTGTCCTACCCCCTGGTGGCCGACCAGTTGCCACCGCTGCTCAACCGGGCGCTGACCTGACAAGATGACCGGGTGACAAGCACCCAGGAGAACACCGAGCACCGTGGCACCGCAATCGTCGGCTCGGCCTACTACCCGGTACTCGTCGCCGTCTTCACGGCCCTGGTGATCGTCTCCAACGTGACCGCCACCAAGGGCGTCGCCTTCGGGCCGATCATCGGCAACTGGTCGATCATCACCGACGGCGGGTTCATCGTCTTCCCGCTCACCTACGTCATCGGCGACGTGCTCTCGGAGGTGTACGGATTCAAGGCCGCGCGGCGTGCCATCCTCCTCGGGTTCTCCATGAATGCCCTCGCCGCACTGGCATTCTGGATCACCATCTATCTACCCGCGGCGGACTTCTACACCAACCAGGAACACTTCGAGAACATCGTCCACGCCTATACCCAGCTGATCGTGGCGGGCCTCGCCGGTTTCATCGTCGGACAGACCATCAACGCCTGGGTCGTGGTCGCCATCAAGGAACGCACCAAGGAAAAGCACCTGTGGGCCCGACTGGTCGGATCCACGTTCGCCGGCCAACTCGGTGACACCCTCGTCTTCTGCGGTATCGCGGCCAGCGCGATCGGCATCAGCACCGTCGGCGACTTCGTCACCTACACCGCGCTGGGCTGGATCTACAAGACCGCCGTCGAGGTGATCATGCTGCCGATCACCTACCGGGTGATCGCCGTCATCAAGCGCCGGGAGCCCACATACCAGGCCGCCGTGTGAGGCTTCGATAAGGCACCTCTGGCAAGGTTCATAGAGCCGGAGCTTTCTTAGCTACTCGCGGGTAGCTTCAGGTCATGAGTGTGACATCAGAGGTGATGGACGCGACGGGACCAAGCCTGAACCCGGGCACCGCTCGCGACTATGGCGATCAGGCTCTGCTGCTCGAGTTCGACAGCACTGCCGATGTTTTGGCGTGGACCGCCAGTCTCACAGCGGCCCAACTGCTCGGTGTGATCGATATCGTGCCGGCGTCACGCACGATCTTGATCAAACT
This sequence comes from Mycobacterium sp. IDUB_9, assembly GCF_055419505.1. NCBI lineage: Bacteria > Bacillati > Actinomycetota > Actinomycetes > Mycobacteriales > Mycobacteriaceae > Mycobacterium > Mycobacterium sp. IDUB_9. Next base: position 589,821 of record NZ_JBVAXU010000001.1, read on the forward strand.
GGCCGATCCCCGCTACCAGGCCCCCACGCGGCAGCGGCTGGGCAAGTTGCAGCTGCAACCCGGGTCAGCCCCGGTCCGCCCGGTCGGCCAGGCCGACGTGACCATCGACGTGATCTACGACGGCGCCGATCTGCGTGACGTGGCGGCACTGACCGGGCTGACCCCGGACGAGGTGATCGCTGCGCACACCAGCAGCCAGTGGCAGGTCGGATTCATGGGCTTCGCACCCGGATTCGCCTACCTGGTGGGCGGTGACGAACGCCTGCAGGTCCCGCGCCGAGCCGAGCCCCGCACCAACGTCCCGCCCGGGGCGGTGGCACTGGCCGGTGAGTTCAGCGGCATCTACCCGCGACAGTCGCCCGGCGGCTGGCAGCTGATCGGGCGCACCGACGCGGTGTTGTTCGACGTACATCGGGACCAACCCGCACTGCTCACCCCGGGTACGTGGGTGCAGTTCCGGGCCATCGGCTAGTCAGCGAGGAGGACACCATGACGACAGAATCAAGCCCCGGGTCGCTTCGCTCCTGCCCGCCGAAACTGGAAGTTCTGCGCACCGGACCGCTCGCTCTGGTCGAGGACCTCGGCCGGCCCGGCATGGCCCACCTCGGCGTCACCCGCTCGGGTGCCGCCGATCGGCGGTCCCACACATTGGCCAACCGACTGGTCGCCAACCCCGGTGAACACGCCACCATCGAGGTGATGTTCGGCGGATTCTCCGCCCGGGTGGTCGGCGGGGACATCTCCATCGCAGTCACCGGCGCCGACACGGACCCGGCGGTCAATGGTATTCCGTTCGGCACCAACAGTATTCATCACGTTCATGACGGCGAGGTGATCTCGCTGGGCGCACCGCACTCGGGACTGCGCAGCTACCTGGCGGTCCGCGGCGGCATCGCCGTCGAGCCCGTCCTGGGTTCACGGAGCTATGACGTGATGTCGGCGATCGGGCCGGCCCCGCTGCAAGCAGGTGACATCCTGCCGGTCGGTGAGCACACCTCCGACCTGCCCGAAACGGATCAGGCCCCGGTCGCCTCGATCAGTGACGACGTGCTGGAACTCAATGTGGTGCCCGGACCGCGCGACGACTGGTTCGTCGACCCGGACGTTCTGATACGGACCAACTGGCAGGTGACCACTCGTAGCGACCGGGTCGGGATGCGCCTGGTCGGCATGCCCCTGGACTACCGTTGGCCCGACCGCCAGCTACCCAGCGAGGGCGCGACCCGCGGAGCAATCCAGATACCGCCCAACGGTTTTCCGGTGATTCTCGGACCCGACCACCCCGTCACCGGCGGCTATCCGGTGATCGGTGTGGTGACCGACGAGGACATCGACAAGCTGGGCCAGGTCCGCCCCGGACAGACCGTGCGGCTGCATTGGGCACACCCGCGCCGACCGTTCGCGGACTAGAGCCAGCCGTCTGGATCATTCCTGTCGTCATTTTCTACGTCAGGGTTGCGATCCCGGCGATCAACGACCCAGGTGTAGAAAGCGGCGCCTGGGGAGCACGCCCCCAGCGGAGTTTGGCCTATGCGCTGGACGGCAAGCAACGTAGAGACACCGGCGCGCGGCGCTGGTAGAACATGGGTGTGCCCATCCAGGATGTCAGTGCACCACGCGTCAGCGGCGGGATCCTGCACACCGCGCGTCTGGTTCACACCTCTGATCTCGACCACGAGACCCGCGAGGGCGCCCGGCGCATGGTCATCGAAGCGTTCGAGGGCGACTTCAGTGACGCCGACTGGGAGCACTCACTCGGTGGCATGCACGCGCTGATCTGCCATCACGGCGCCCTGATCGCACATGCCGCCGTGGTCCAGCGTCGCCTGATCTACCGCGACACCGCGCTGCGGTGCGGCTACGTGGAAGCCGTGGCGGTCCGCGAGGATTGGCGCGGCCAGGGCCTGGCCACCGCCGTGATGGACGCTATCGAACAGGTGCTGCGCGGCGCCTATCAACTCGGCGCGCTGAGCTCTGCCGACACGGCCACCGACATGTATCTCGCCCGCGGCTGGCTGCCCTGGCAGGGCCCGACCTCGGTGCTGCAGCCGACCGGCGTGACGCGTACCCCCGACGATGACGGGTCCGTGTTCGTGCTGCCGATCGACCTGCCTGCGGGCCTGGACTTCGACACCACCGCGGAGATCACCTGCGATTGGCGCGACGGGGACGTCTGGTAACCACCAGAATGCACAGGCTCACACCTGTGCATGTGAGCAGGTGAGCGGAATTTCACGACCGGGTCACCGCAGGGCGCATTCGGGCAATAAACGCTTCCTAGCGTGTGCGCCATGCCCACTCTGCTGAAGTCGAATCGCATCACCAATTGGGATCCCGAGGACACGTTGGCTTGGGAAGCCGGAAACAAGTACATCGCGCGGCGCAACCTGATCTGGTCGGTATTCGCCGAACACGTCGGCTTTTCGATCTGGTCCATCTGGTCGGTGATGGTCCTGTTCATGCCCGAGGCCGTCTATGGCTTCTCGGCCGGCGACAAGTTCCTACTGGGTGCCACCGCCACCCTGGTGGGCGCCTGCCTGCGCATCCCCTACACGCTGGCCACCGCCACCTTCGGCGGCCGCAACTGGACGGTGTTCTCGGCCTTCGTCCTACTGATCCCCACGGTCGGAACAATGGCGCTGCTGGCCAATCCGGGCCTGCCGCTGTGGCCCTACCTGATCTGTGCGGCCCTGGCCGGCTTCGGTGGCGGCAACTTCGCCTCGTCGATGACCAACATCAATGCCTTCTACCCACAACGACTCAAAGGCTGGGCGCTGGGCCTGAATGCGGGCGGCGGCAACATCGGCGTACCGATGATCCAGCTGGTCGGTCTGCTCGTCATCGCCACCGCGGGTAACCGCTCCCCATACTGGGTATGCGCCATCTACCTCGTGGCATTGGCCGTGGCCGGTATCGGCGCGGCGTTGTACATGGACAACCTCGAACAACACAAGATCGACTTGGGTGCAATGAAATCCATTCTGGCCGAACGTGATACCTGGGTGATCTCGCTGCTCTACATCGGCACCTTCGGATCGTTCATCGGGTTCTCGTTCGCCTTCGGCCAGGTGCTGCAGATCAACTTCGCCGCGGGCGGACAGACCGCGGCGCAGGCCTCGCTGCATGCCGCGCAGATCGCGTTCGTCGGCCCGCTGCTCGGCTCACTGTCCCGGGTTTACGGCGGCAAGCTGTCCGACCGGATCGGCGGCGGCCGGGTGACCCTTGCGGTGTTCGGCGGCATGATCCTGGCTGCCGGGATGCTGGTCGCGATCAGCATGTTCGACGACCACACCGCCGCTGCGGCCAACGGCCTGATGATGGCCGGCTACGTCATCGGATTCGTCGCCCTGTTCCTGCTCAGCGGCCTGGGCAACGGCTCGGTCTACAAGATGATCCCGTCCATCTTCGAGGCCCGCAGCCACTCGCTGGACATGAGCGAGGAAGCACGGCAGCACTGGTCGCGGTCGATGTCCGGCGCACTGATCGGCTTCGCCGGTGCGATCGGGGCCCTGGGCGGATTCGGCATCAACATGGCGCTGCGCCAGTCCTACCTATCCAGCGGATCGGCCACCACGGCGTTCTGCATCTTCCTCGCGTTCTACGTGCTGGCCTCCGCATGCACCTGGTTCCGCTACGTCCGCCGTCCTGCTGCGACGGGCGTCACACCAGCCCCGGACGACCGACACGCCTCCGCAATGGCCGGGTAATCACTTGGAAACACGCGATGCCTTCACTGGACCCATGACCGAGCCCGACTGGGCACCGCTCACCGGCTTTCGGGTGGCGGTGACCTCAGCCCGACGTGCCGACGAGCTGAGCGCACTGCTCACCCGCCGTGGCGCGACGGTGACCAGCGCGGCCGCCATCACGATGGTTCCGCTGCCCGACGACGACGAACTGCGCGCCCACACCGCGTCGCTCATCGAGGTGCCACCAGACATCGTGGTGGCCACCACCGGGATCGGGTTCCGCGGTTGGATCGCCGCAGCGGACGGCTGGGGCCTGGACGGCGAGCTCACAGACGCGCTGGGCAAGGCCCGCATCGTCTCCCGCGGCCCGAAAGCCACCGGGGCGTTGCGGGCGGCGGGCCTGCCCGAGGAATGGTCGCCCGAATCGGAATCTTCCCGCGAGGTGTTGCGCTACCTGATCGAGCAGGGCATTTCAGGGCAACGGATCGCCGTGCAGTTGCACGGTGCCACCGACGAGTGGGACCCGTTCCCCGAATTTCTCGACGAACTCCGGGCGGCCGGCGCCGAAGTGGTGCCGATCCGGGTCTACCGCTGGCATCCAGCGCCACGGGACGGCGAGTTCGACCAGATGGTCACCGGGATCGCCGAACGACGTTTCGACGCAGTGAGTTTCACCTCGGCCATGGCGGTTGCGTCGGTCTTGATGCGCGCCACCGAGATGGACATCGCCGACCGGGTGCTGTCAGCGCTGCGCAGCGACGTGCACGCCATGTGCGTCGGCCCGGTCACCGCACGGCCGCTGGTGCGGCTCGGCGTGCCGACCTCGGCACCGGAACGGATGCGGTTGGGCGCCTTGGCCCGTCACATCACCGACGAGTTGCCACTGCTGCAGGCGCGTACCGTCCGGGTCGCGGGACACTCGCTCGAGATCCGGGGCACCTGTGTCCTGGTCGACGGCGCGGTCAAGTCACTGTCACCGGCTTCGATGGCGACCATCCGCGCACTGTCGCAACGGCCGGGGGCGGTGGTGTCACGGTTCGATCTGCTCAGCGCTCTGCCGGGCACCGGAACCGATACCCACGCCGTGGAGACCGCGGTGCTGCGACTTCGTACTGCGTTGGGAGACAAGAACATCGTGTCGACGGTCGTCAAGCGCGGTTACCGGCTGGCCGTGGACGAAGCCGAGATGGCCCGGACATGAGCCTGGTCCTGGTGGCGCACGGAACCCGCAAGCCGGGCGGCGTGGCGATGATCGGCGATCTCGCCGCGCGGGTGTCCGACCTGCTGGGCCGGCCGGTGCACGTCTCGTTCGTCGACGTCGTCGGGCCGGCCCCCAGCGAGGTTCTGACGTCCCTGCCCATGGACTGCCCGGCGGTGGTGGTACCGGCCTTCCTGGCCGCCGGTTATCACGTCCGCGTCGATGTGCCCGCCCACGTGACGGCCAGCGGGCACCCGGCCGTCACCGTCACCGAGCCGCTGGGCCCATGCCCGGGTACGGTCCGGGTTCTCGCTGATCGGCTGGTCGAATCGGGATGGCGGCCAGGCGATTCGGTGATTCTGGCGGCAGCGGGCACCTCGGACCGAAATGCCCAATCCGACCTTCGGCGCACCGCCGCGCTGCTGTCAGCGATGACCGGCGATCGCGTAGAACTGGCCTTCGCCGCCACCGGCGCGCCGAGTGTGGCCGAAGCCGTCGCCGCGCAGCGCGGACGCGGCCATCGCCGCATAGCTGTGGCGTCCTACCTGCTCGCCGACGGGCTTTTCCAGGACCGGCTGCGTAAATCCGGCGCCGACCTCATCAGTGAACCACTGGGCACCCACCCCGGCATGGTCCGGCTGATTGCGAACCGCTTCCGCCGCGCCGGGGTACTGAGCCTGCCCGCCGCGGCTTAGCCGGATCGACCGCACCAGGAGCGGCCCGGTCCATCCCACGATCAAGAGTGCTGCGCCGGCCCCCGCAACGGAGAACGTCGCAGATCGCCGTGCACCGATCATCGCCGAACATTGCTCGACGTAATCACTGGCCAGGTATCCGGGCCCGGCGAGTGTGTGTTGGTCCAGGTTCAGGCGGTCCTGTTGGGCGGCAACTTGGTAATCCGGACGTGCTCCGTTACCGCACGGAATGGGTTCACCTGTGCGATCCACGGCATTCAAACCCAGAGGCACCAACGTTGCCCCGAGTGCGCCCAGCATCGCTGCCGCCCCCACCAGATTCAACACCGAACGCGCAAACATCCCTTGTCAGCCCCTCCGACGACGCTTATTGAGAGGGAGTCTAAACACACCCAGCGAACTATTCTAGTTAGCCAGCGAGGGACGCACCACACCTTTGGTGACATTCACCGATGGTGCAATTCTGGCAAATTCCGCACCGAAACCGCCCCTGTACATGAGGTTGACGCGGCAACAAATTTCCCCATCGTTTGCCGGGGGCTCGCGGTGTCAGATCCGGGTCGAATACTCAGCTATCGTTAGCGCGATCATCGGGCTATTCGGCGGAAGAGCAGGTAAAAGTGCAGGTGACAAAACCGGTGGGCGCTGCCCGCCACGGCGGCGAACTCGGCCGTGCGACCCGGTAACCGGGTCCCGGCCGAACGTCTGCGTGAACACCTGCTGAACACCTTGGAACGCACGTCCCGGCCGATGACGACCGCACAGCTACGCGACGATATGCACGCGCATTTCCGCGCACCCGTCGTGATCGAGTCGGTGTACCGCAATCTGACGGTGCTCGAACGACGCGGCGCCGTGGAGCGCCGCAAGCTCCAAGGACGTGACGCCCACTGGAGCCGGGCGGCCGATCAGGCCGCCAGCTGAACGAACCCGCCCGGCGTGACCCGCGTCCGGTAGACCGGTATCACCACGGCGGCGTCATCGAGGCAACGGCCGTCTTCGAGCGCGAAGGCCTGCTTCTTGATCGGCGACTGCACAGTCGCGCACCCGCCACGGTCACCCACGATCCCCCGGGACAGCACCGCTGCACCGGAGAACGGGTCGATATTGCCGACTGCGTGCAACGAGCCGTCATCGAGACGGAACAGTGCCGCCTGCGAACCGTCGGGCAGCAGCACCGCGACGCCACGACACGGCATCAGAAAGTCGTAGCGGCAGGCCGTCGTCCATCCCGAGAACGGAAGGGCGTCGACGTCTTTGCTGTCGTCGAGCAAGGTCATTTCGCCTCCTGGATGATCGCCGGCATACCCAGCTCTGTTGCGCTCCTCGCGGGCGCGAAGTCCGTAGCACCCGGCACCTTGCGGCCCGCCCGTTCGGTGAACGTGATGGTGGGATCGTCGACGTCGGGTGCGTTGACGAACGACACGAAGCGAGACAGCTTCTCCGGGTCCTCCAGGACGCCCTTCCACTCGCAGGCGTAGCCGTCGACGTGCCGCTCCATGGCCGCCTCGAATTCGGCTGCCAGGCCGAGCGAGTCGTTGCATACGACGTCGCGCAGGTGGTCGAGTCCCGTTCCACCCCCAGGGGAATCCATCGCCTCCAGCCACGGCGCGGTGCGCTGCAGGCGGTCGGCGGTTCGGATGTAGAACATCAGGAAGCGGTCGATGTAGCGGATCAGAGTCTCGTCATCGAGATCCCCGGCGAGCAGCTGGGCGTGCCGCGGCGACATGCCGCCATTGCCGCACACGTACAGGTTCCAGCCCTGTTCGGTGGCGATGACGCCGACGTCCTTGCTCTGCGCTTCGGCACATTCGCGTGCGCACCCCGAGACCGCCATCTTGATCTTGTGCGGTGAGCGCAGACCCCGGTACCGCTTCTCGATCTCCACGGCCATGTTCACCGAATCCTGTTGCCCGTACCGGCACCAGGTACTGCCGACACAGCTCTTGACGGTGCGCAGCGACTTCCCGTACGCCTGACCGGATTCCATGCCGCCCTCGACCAGCCGTCGCCAGATCTCAGGCAGCTGTTCGACGCGCGCCCCGAACATGTCGATGCGCTGGCCGCCGGTGATCTTGGTGTAAAGATCGAAATCCCTTGCGATTTCGCCGATCAGAATCAGCTGCTCGGGGGTGATCTCCCCGCCGGGCGACCGTGGCACCACCGAGTAGCTGCCGTTCTTCTGGATGTTGGCCAAGAAGTGGTCGTTGGAGTCCTGCAGCGAGGCCTGCTCTCCGGAAAGCACGTGATCGGAGCTGGTGGAGGCCAGGATCGAAGCGACGGTGGGTTTGCATATGTCGCAACCCTTTCCGGTACCGAACTGCTCGATCAGGCCGGAGAACGTCCGAATCTCGGTGGCGCTGATGATCTCGAAGAGTTCAGCCCGCGACTGGCTGAAGTGCTCACACAGCGCCTTGGACTGCTCGACCCCCTCGGATTCCAGCAACTGCTTGAGCAGCGGAACACAGGATCCGCACGAGGTGCCGGCCAGCGTGCACTTCTTCAGGCCGGGGACATCGGTGCAGCCGCCGCAGATGGCTTCCTTGAGATCACCTTTGGTCACGTTGTTGCACGAGCAGATCTGCGCGATATCAGGGAGCGCACCAACACCCAGGGCCGAGGCCCCAGCCGCGCCGTCAGCGGCCGGTGCGATCAACGACAGCGGATCGCCGGGCAGCTCACTGGCCACCATCGGACGCAGCACCCCGTAGGCCGACGCGTCACCCACCAGGACGCCGCCGAGCAGCGTCTTGGCGTCATCGGAGAGAACCAGCTTGGCGTAGGTCTTCTTCACCGGATCGTTGACGACGACGTCCAGGCAGTTGGGGGTCCGGCCCTGGGCATCGCCGAAGCTGGCCACATCCACGCCGAGCAGCTTCAGCTTGGTGGACATATCGGCCTCGGGGAACTCGGCCGAGCCGCCGAGCAACCGGTCGGCGACCACCTCGGCGCTGGTGTATCCGGGTCCGACCAAGCCGTAGCAGCGCCCCTCGATCGCAGCCACCTCGCCTATCGCGTAGATACTGGGATCGCTTGTCACACAGGATAGATCGGTCATGACGCCGCCGCGCTGCGCGATGTCGAGACCTGCTTGACGGGCCAGCTCGTCGCGGGGACGCACACCGGCCGCGAATACGATCACGCTGGCGTCGACGCTGCTGCCGTCATTGAGCGACACCCGGACCGAGTCGTCGGTCTGGGATTTCTTCAGCGGCTTGTGCCGCTGCACCGGCTGGATGCTCTCGGTGCCGACTCCGGTGTGCACCTCGATGCCGAGGCCCCGGATCATCCGGTTCAGCAGTGCGCCGCCGGCCGGATCCAGCTGGGCCGCCATCAGGTGCGGCGACATCTCCAACACGTGGGTCGACAGCCCGAACGCGCGCAACGCATTCGCGGCTTCAAGGCCGAGCAGGCCGCCACCGATCACCACACCGACCGGCGTTTTCGAATCACGCGCGGCCTGCGCGCCGGCCCGGATGGCGTCCAGGTCGTCCAGCGTGCGATAGACGTGGCAGTGCGGCAGGTCGTGACCGGGCACCGGCGGCACGAAGGCATACGAGCCGGTGGCCAGTACCAGCGCGTCGTAATCGATGCTCTGGCCGTCGACGGTCACAACGGTCCTCGCGTCGCGGTCGATCTCGGCCACCGCACAGCCCAGCCGCAGGTCGACCAGGTCGTCACCGGCGTAGTCATTGCCCGGCAGGGCCAGCCGGCCCCGGTCCCAGTGTTCGGTGTAACCGGTCAGGCCGACCCGGTCATAGGCCGCGTCGGCTTCCTCGGACAGGACGGTGATCCGCCAGGTGCCCGCAGCGTCACGAGACCGCAGCGCCTCGACGAAGCGGTGTCCCACCATGCCGTGTCCGATGACCACGACGTTCTGTGTTGACGACATACGGCGAGATTAGGAACCTGACGTTGCCGAAATGTCGCCCTGTGTGAATCACCCGTCACGGTGTGCTCACGGCCCGCGCGCCGCACATGTGAGATTGCGTCGCGGTGCGCCGGTCAGCCCGATTGATCGGCCAGCGCCCGGCCGATGACCCGGGCAGCCTCGTCGAAGCGCTGCGGATCGGGGCCGGAAAAGTTGAGCCGCAGGTATGGCCCGGACGGCTCGGCGGGGAACCACTCATTACCGGCCGCGACCAGCACCGACTCGGCCTCACACTCACGCACCAATCGCTGCAGGTTGATCGCGTCGGGCAGGCGCAGCCACAGGTGCAGCCCGCCGCGGGGCACCTGTTCCAACTGCACGCCGGGCGCATGCTCGGTCAGCGCGGCAATCAGCAGGTCACGCCTGGTCCGCAACTGCTGACGCACGTCACGCAGATGGGTCCGCCAGGCCGGCTGGGTCACCACATCCAGCGCGGCTGCCTGCAACAACCCACTGACATACATCGACTCCGCACCGCGATCGGCCAGAATCCGGTCGCGCGCAGGACCTCTGGCCACCAACGCCGCCACCCGGATCGACGGCGAAACGCTCTTGGTCAGCGACCTCAGGTAGACGACGTGGCCCGCGTCGTCGGATGCTGCCACCGGCCTGGACGTGCTGTCGATGCCGAAGTCATGGGCCCAGTCATCCTCGATCAGGAAGGCGCCGTGACTGCGCACCACCTCCAGCACCTGGCCGGCCAGTTCTGGATCCCATTGGGTGCCGGTCGGATTGGCGAAATTCGGCTGAGCGTAGAACACCCGGGCACCGGTCTCGGCGAATGCGCGTGAAAGTTCCTCGGGCTCAGGCCCTCTCGGCCCGGCCGGCACGGGCACCAAACGCACGCCGCACTGGGCCGCCGCCAGAATGGCTCCCCAGTAACTGGGCGACTCGATCAGCATCGGCTGCCCGAACCCGACCAGCGCGCGAAAGATCGAGCTCAGACCGCTCTGACTCCCGGGCAGCACGATCACCTCACGTGCCGTCGGCGCGGTGACGCCGGCGCCGAACGCCTCGGCCAGTTCCTGGGCGAACCAGGCCTGCAGGTCGGGCCGGCCGGGCGCAGGTGCCGGGCTCAGCGCAGCATCCCCCCGGGCGGCGCGCGTGATTGCGGTGCGGACCAGTCGCCGAGGAAGCAATTCACTGACGGGATAGCCGGTGTGCAACGCGATCAGGTCGGGCGCGACGCTGCGCAGCGGAGTCGACAATGCCGGGATCCGTGCCTGCGGCGACCGCAGAGCGGCCGTCTGCCAGCCGTAGTCGGGAAGACGCGCGCTGCGCACCGTCCGCACGAACGTCCCGACCCCCGGCCGGCTCTCCACCAGCCCCTGGCTCCGCAGCGTGCGCATGGCCTTGGCCACCGTCACCGGGCTGGCCGCGTACTCCGCCACCAAAGCGCGGTTGGACGGCAGCTGCGCGCCCGGCGGCGCGGCGGTGATCCACTTTCGCAGGCCGGACACGATGCGCTCAGTGCTATCGTTATCCATGTTGATACAGAGTAGCGCTACTCGAAATAGTTCGTCGGCGCTATCCCACGCGGGATTGTGGTGGGGATTGCTCGGGGTGACGGCGTTCTCGTTCACCATCGTGTTCACCAAGGTCGCCAACGGCGGACTGTCGGCGCTGTTCATCGGTGCCGGACGTGCCGTCGTCGCCGCCGCCATCGCGGTGGCCGCCCTGACCCTGACCCGACAGGCACTGCCCAGGGGCCGGCAGTGGGCGCGGTTGGCCGTGGTCGCCGCCGGTGTCGTCGCCGGGTTTCCGCTACTGACCTCCTATGCGCTCACGGTGGTTCCGGCCAGCCACGGTGCCATCGTGGTCGCACTGCTTCCGGCCGCCACAGCGGTGTGCGCGGTTCTCCGCGGACACGAGCGTCCGCCCGCTGCGTTCTGGACGTTGGCCGCCGCCGGGGCTGCGGCGGCAGTGGTGTTCGCCATGGTGCACGGCGCCGGACTCGGCCACCTGAGCTGGCCGGACCTGCTGCTGTTCGGAGCGGTGCTGTCGGCGGCCGTCGGGTATGCCGAAGGCGGGTTGCTGGCCAGGGAACTGGGCGCCTGGCAGACCGTGTCCTGGGCCCTGGTGGTCGCGGCGCCGGTGATGCTGGGCTTGACCGCGCTGACCGTCGTGCAGCAGCCGCCGCACGCGACGCCGGGACAGTGGGCGGCGTTCGGCTACCTCGCGGTGGTCAGCATGTATCTGGGCTTCTTCGCCTGGTACCGCGGCCTGGCCATCGGACCGATGACCCAGGTGAGCCAGGTGCAGTTGATCCAGCCCGTGATGACGATCGGCTGGGCCGCGCTGGTACTACACGAACGACTGACCTGGTCGACGGCGCTCGGCGGCGCCGTGGTCATCGGGTGCGCCGCGCTGGCCGTCCGTGTCCGCCTCCGGTGATTCACCGACCTGACACCGAAAGCCGGTGGAAACCCTTGTATCCCAACGGCTTTCGCATGAGTCAGAGTTTTACCGGGTAGTCCGAGCTGTACACGTCGCTGCGTATGCGTCCGGGCGCCGGGGGGCCTTCGACCGACACCCAGGCCTCGGTGGCACCGTCCATCGCCGGTCCGGAGACAGTGATGGTGGCCGTCCCAGCGGCATCGGTATGCAGCACTCCGCCCGCCACGCCGGGATCTCCGACGTTGCACGTCGCCACGGACGACCGTGGCAGCTGGATTAGCCTGACCTGGTAGTCGGTGTCCGCCGTGGCCGACTGCAGCGTCACCTGGGCACTTACCTGAGCGCCGTCAGATCCGACGTGGGCGAACCCGCCCCCGCTGCCCGACCCCATACCGTCGAGGAACAGGCCCTTCTTGAAATCGCACCCCCGGATGTGGTTCGACAACGGCACCATCGTCGTCGCCCCAGCCGGGATCGCACCGATCCCGCCGAGCACCACCCCACCGACCGCACCCAGTGTCACCACACTTCTCATGCGCCAACCCATCGCTGCATCCCGCCTGCTCGACGTATCAGTGCGTCATTATTGGCACAGATCGCACGTCGAGAAGCGGAAGTTCGCGCAAATGGCCGATCGACTCGGCTGATCGAGCGCGGCTACCGCCAGCGTCCGAGCACCTCCTTGGCCCGCGCACTCAGCACGGCCTGCAGGAACGGTCCGAAGGTAATCCGCCCCACGCCGATGGCCGCCAACGCGGCGAGGTCGGCGGAATCGGCCGGAACAGTCACGCTGACCGGCAGCGGAACGGCAGAAACGAAGCGCCCCAACCCTTCCGGGTCGGCAAGCCCGGCCGGGAACAACGAATCGGCGCCGGCGGCGGCCGCCTCGGACAGGCGGGCGATCCCCCGGTCAACACGATCGGCGGCGTCCCCGTCTTTGCGCAGGAACAGATCGGTGCGCGCGTTGATCACCACGTGCACGCCCGCGGCGTCAGCGGCCGCGCGCAACTGCCCGACCAACTCGGCATGCTCAGCCGGACTGCGCAGCCGCTTGTCCTCCTTGTGCACGGTGTCCTCAAGGTTGAAGCCGACCGCGCCGACGTCGAGCAGGCCCTCGATCAGCCGCTCGGGCCGCTCGCCATAGCCGGATTCGATGTCCACCGACACCGGCACATCCACCGCGTCGGTAATCTGACGCACCCGGGCCAGCAGGTCGTCGAATGACATTCCCTCGCCGTCGGGCTTGCCGATCGATTCGGCCAGCGGGTGACTACCCACCGTGAGCGCGGAGAATCCTTCGCCGACTGCCAACCGGGCCGACCAGGCATCCCAGACCGTGGGCAGCACAACGGGGTTGCCGGGTTGGTGCAGCGCCAGCAGGGCCGCGGCCCGCTCCTGCAACGTGGTCTCACTCATAGGGCCTCCAGGTGCTCAGATGTCCTGCTCAATGTCCTTCGGCCGGCCGCGAAGCCGACGAAACCAACAGTACGACCCCGGTTCCCGGGAGCTCTTCTCACCAACTGCAAGTCGGAGCCATGACGTGATGCGCATCACGTCCCGATCGTGATGTCGCTAGCATTGGTTGTCGTACTGTGAGCCCCGACACCTTCAGCCCGAGGAGGTCACTTGTCCACCACCACTGAGTTCTCCGAACTCCACAACCTGATCGGCGACATGCGTCGTTGCGTCACCACGTTGGCGTCGAAGTACGGGGATTCCCCCGCCATGCGCCGCGTCGTGAACGACGCCGAGCGGATCCTCAACGACATCGAGCGGTTGGACATCGACGCCGAGGAGTTGGAGATGCGTCACGGCGTGACTCGCCAAAAACCAGGCCGAGAAAAGATCGGCATCCCCGACACCCAATACGGAAGCGAGTTCTGGCACGACGTCGCTGACGAGGGTCTCGGCGGATATCGCTGAGCTGACGGGCGCCTGCCGCCCGGAGAACAACTGAAACTGAAGAAAGGGAACCGTGAGCGCACCCACTGCTGACCGTCGTGCGACCGGGGTCTTCTCGTCCACACGAGCGCAGATCCCCGAGCGCACCCTCCGTACCGATCGGTGGTGGCAGTCGCCCCTGGTCGTCGATCTCGGCTTCGCCGCGTTCGTCATCTATGCGACTGTGCGCGCTTTCCTGCAGAGCAATTACTACGTACCGCAGTACAACTATCTGACGCCGTTCTACTCACCGTGCGTCAGCCAGGGCTGCACCCCCGAGGCCAGCCACTTCTGGCCACAGGTCCTCCCCGATGTGTGGTGGCTGCCCTACGCGGCCTTCTCACTACCGTTCCTGCTGCTGTTCCGGCTGACCTGCTACTACTACCGCGGCGCCTATTACCGCTCGGTCTGGCAGTCGCCCACCGCGTGCGCGGTCGCCGAACCGCACGCCCGCTACACCGGCGAGACCCGGCTGCCGCTGATCATCCAGAACACCCACCGGTACTTCTTCTACATCGCCGGCATCATCTCGCTCATCAACACCTACGACGCGATCGTCGCGTTCCACTCGGACCAGACCGCCAGCGGCTTCGGATTCGGGCTCGGCAATCTCATCCTGCTGGGCAACGTCATCATGCTGTGGGTCTACACGCTGTCCTGCCATTCGTGCCGTCACGTCGCGGGCGGACGCCTCAAACACTTCTCCAAACACCCTGTGCGGTACTGGATGTGGACGCAGATCAGTAGGCTCAACGTCCGCCACAAGCAGTACGCATGGATCACGCTGGGCACCCTGATGCTGACGGACTTCTACATCATGTTGGTTGCCAGCGGCACCATCTCGGACCTGAGATTTGTTGGTTAACAACCAATTACACAATAAGGGATAAAGACTGCATGACTTCTCCTGATGCTCTTCGCGCAAGCGGCTCATCGGAACCTGACGATCTTCGCGCAAGCGGCTCATCGGAAATAGAACGCCACTCCTACGACGTAGTCGTGATCGGTGCCGGTGGAGCTGGACTACGCGCCGTGATCGAGGCACGCGAACGCGGCCTGCGGGTCGCGGTGGTGACCAAGTCGTTGTTCGGCAAGGCCCACACCGTGATGGCCGAGGGCGGCTGCGCGGCGGCGATGCGCAACGTCAACACCAAGGACTCCTGGCAGGTGCACTTCGGTGACACCATGCGCGGCGGCAAGTTCCTCAACAACTGGCGGATGGCCGAACTGCACGCGCAAGAAGCCCCGGACCGGGTGTGGGAGCTGGAGACCTACGGCGCGCTGTTCGACCGGACCAAGGACGGCCGGATCAGCCAGCGCAACTTCGGCGGCCATACCTATCCGCGCCTGGCCCACGTCGGCGACCGCACCGGACTCGAGATCATCCGCACCTTGCAGCAGAAGATCGTCTCCCTGCAGCAGGAGGACTACCGCGAGCTCGGCGATTACGACGCGCGCATCCGGGTCTTCCACGAGTGCAGCATCACGGACCTGATCAAAGATGGTGACCGGATCGCCGGGGCCTTCGGCTACTACCGCGAGACCGGCAAGTTCGTGTTGTTCGAGGCCCCCGCGATCGTGCTGGCCACCGGCGGTATCGGCAAGTCCTTCAAGGTGTCGTCGAACTCCTGGGAGTACACCGGCGACGGCCACGCCCTGGCACTGCGCGCCGGGTCGGGCCTGATCAACATGGAGTTCATCCAGTTCCACCCGACCGGCATGGTGTGGCCGTTGTCGGTGAAGGGCATCCTGGTCACCGAAGGTGTCCGCGGCGACGGCGGAGTGCTCAAGAACTCCGAGGGCAAGCGGTTCATGTTCGACTACATCCCCGCGGTGTTCAAGGGCCAGTACGCCGAGACCGAGGAAGAAGCCGACCAGTGGCTCAAGGACAACGACTCCGCCCGCCGCACCCCTGACCTGCTCCCCCGCGACGAGGTGGCCCGCGCCATCAACTCCGAGGTCAAGGCGGGCCGCGGCTCTCCGCACGGCGGGGTCTACCTCGACATCGCCTCGCGTATGACGACCGAAGAGATCAAGCGCCGGCTGCCGTCGATGTACCACCAGTTCATGGAGCTCGCCGAGGTGGACATCACCAAGGACGAGATGGAAGTCGGCCCCACCTGTCACTACGTGATGGGCGGTATCGAGGTGGATCCGGATACCGGTGGAGCCGGCACGCCCGGTTTATTCGCAGCAGGCGAGTGCTCGGGTGGTATGCACGGCTCGAACCGCCTTGGCGGAAACTCCCTTTCGGATCTACTGGTATTCGGTCGACGCGCCGGGCTCGGTGCCGCCGACTACGTGCAGGCGCTGCCGGAGCGGCCCAAGGTGTCGGAAGCCGCGCTCATCGAGGCCACCGAATTGGCGTTGGCGCCGTTCGAATCTCACTCGCACCCGGAGAATCCGTACACGCTGCATGCCGAGCTGCAACAGTGCATGAACGACCTGGTCGGCATCATCCGCAAGGCCGAAGAGATCGAGCAAGCGCTGGCCAAGCTCGCCGAGCTGCGGACCCGTGTGCACAACGTCAGCGTCGAGGGTGGTCGCGTGTTCAACCCGGGCTGGCACCTGGCGATCGACATGCGCAACATGCTGCTGGTCAGCGAGTGCGTCGCCAAGGCCGCGCTGGCCCGGACCGAGAGCCGTGGCGGGCACACCCGCGATGACTATCCCGAGATGGACGCCGACTGGCGCCACACCCTGTTGGTGTGCCGTGCGGATGTCGACGGCGAAGATCAGGTAGTGCCGGATGTGACGGTGACGCCGGAGCAGCAGCTGCCGATGCGCGAAGACCTGCTGGCCACGTTCGAACTGTCCGAACTCGAAAAGTATTACACCGCACAAGAACTGGCCGAGCACCCCGATCGGAAGGGCTGAGCATGAGTGCCTACAACGCGAACCTGCGCGTCTGGCGCGGCGACGACACCGGCGGCGGGTTACAGGACTACACCGTCGAGGTGAACGACGGTGAGGTGGTGCTCGACATCATCCACCGCCTGCAGGCCACCCAGGCCGGCGATCTCGCGGTGCGGTGGAACTGCAAGGCCGGCAAGTGCGGATCCTGCTCGGCGGAGATCAACGGCCGCCCCCGGCTGCTGTGCATGACCAGGATGTCGACCTTCGACCCGTCCGAAACCGTCACCATCACGCCCCTTCGGACGTTCCCGGTGATGCGCGACCTGGTGACCGATGTTTCGTTCAACTACGAAAAGGCCCGCCAGATCCCGTCATTCACCCCGCCGAAGGACCTGCAGCCCGGTGAGTACCGGATGCAGCAAGAGGACGTCGAGCGTAGCCAGGAATTCCGCAAGTGCATCGAGTGCTTCCTGTGCCAGAACGTCTGCCACGTGGTCCGTGACCACGAGGAGAACAAAGAGGCGTTCGCCGGCCCGCGGTTTCACATGCGGATCGCCGAGTTGGACATGCACCCGCTCGACGTCCTGGACCGCAAGGACATGGCTCAGGAGGAGTTCGGGCTGGGCTACTGCAACATCACCAAGTGCTGCACCGAGGTTTGCCCGGAGAACATCAAGATCACCGACAATGCGCTGATCCCGATGAAGGAACGGGTGGCCGACCGCAAGTACGACCCGATTGTGTGGTTGGGCAACAAGCTGTTCCGAAAGTAGATACTTCGCCGAGCGTGCGCTCAGATCGCGATCCGAAGCGATTGCCGGATCTGAGCGCACGCTCGGCGAAAAATTTGGTGCACCCGCCCCCAGCCAACCGTTGCTAGGCTCAGCTGACATCACGCTCGCTGCGACGGGGGATACGCATGCAGTTGTCCGGACCTCAGCTGTCCAATGAGGACCTCCAGCGGGTCGGCGGGACGATCCAATACCTGCAGAACGCGCTGTCAGCAAAGATCGTCGGCCAGAAAACCCTGCAGCAGTCCCTCCTGATCGGCCTCATCGCCTCCGGCCACGTCCTGCTGGAAAGTGTCCCCGGCCTGGCCAAGACCACCGCGGCGAAGACCCTCGCCGAGAGCCTGGCCGCGCGGTTCCAGCGCATCCAGTGCACCCCTGACCTGTTGCCCAGTGACATCACCGGCGGTCAGATCTGGGACCAGAAGAACGGTGAGTTCAAGGTTTCGTTCGGTCCCGTGCACGCCAACGTCGTGCTGCTCGACGAGATCAACCGGTCCTCGGCCAAAACCCAGAGCGCGATGCTGGAAGCCATGGAGGAGCGACAGACCACGATCGGCGGAACCGTCTATCCGCTACCGAACCCGTTCCTGGTGCTGGCGACGCAGAACCCGATCGACCAGGAGGGTACCTATCAGCTGTCAGAAGCGCAGATGGACCGCTTCATGCTGAAAGACATCCTCACCTACCCCACGGCCGAGGAAGAAGAGGAAGTCGTCGCCCGGATCGCCGGCGGGGTGTTCGACGCGCATCCGGAAGCCGGCAACGGGCAGCTCGACACCCAGCGGGTGCTCTGGCTGCAAGCCATGTTCAAGCGGGTGTTCATCGACCGCTCGATCGTCAGGTACGCGAGCTACATCGTGAACGCGACCAGGCACCCCAAGAACTATCTGGAGCCCCAGCTGGCCGATCTCATCCAGTTCGGCGCCAGCCCGCGCGCCACCATCGCCCTGTGCCGGGCCGCCTGTGCACACGCGCTACTGGAAGGCCGACCCTACGCCGTACCCGATGATGTCAAGGCCGTCGCCAAACGTGTTCTCCGGCACCGGATCATCCTGAAATTCCAGGCCTCGGCCCAAGGCATCACACCGGAGTATCTCGTCGACGGCATCCTGCACCGCGTGCCGACGCCGTAGCGAGCCACGATGGGGGACATTCTCAACCGGGTCCGCGCCCAACTCAATTTCGACCCTCGGGCCGTCGGGATGCGGCTGCGGTCACACCGGGTGCTGGAGGGCGGCCACACGTCGCTGCAGTTCGGCCGCAGCGACGATTTCGTCGACCTGCGCGAGTACGCCTTCGGCGACGACGTCCGCGACATCGACTGGAAGGCATCGGCGCGCAACACCCACCTCGTCGTCCGCCGGTACGTCGCCGAGAAGACCCAGGAGTTCCTGCTGATCGCCGACACGGGGGCGAACCTGCTCGCCCACGCCCCCAGCGGGGAGAGCAAACGCGATCTGGCGATCCTCTCCCTCGGGGCGGTCGGTCTGGTCGCCTCGGCGCAGGGGGACAAGCTCAGCCTGGTCTACGGTGACGACCGAGGATCGTCCATCGAGCCGGGCAAGACCGGCGAGGACCATCTCGAGCAGATGCTGACCCTGCTCAGCCACATCAACATCGAGGTCGGCAATCCGTCCAACATCGTCAGGCAATTGGAGTTCGTCGCCGGCACCCTCGACAAGCGGTACTCGATCTACATCGTCTGCGATCAACCCCAAGTCACACCGGAACTCGTCGCCGCGGCGATGACGGTGCGGGGGCGCAACGCTATTCACTGGATTCTGATCGAAGATCTCGACATCCTCGGCCAACCGCGCACCGCGGACGAGGTGCTGGATGTCGCCACCGGCAGAGCTCTTCTGACGCCATCGGTGTTGGGCGCCAAGGTACTCGACGCGTACCGCCGGGCCGAGGCCGCGCGGATGGCCGAATGGCAGTCGTTCATCGCACAACTCGACAGTCCGTGTGTGCGGGTCGCGTCGCGGGCCGACATCGCCCCGGCCCTTTCCGTGCTGAGCGAGGGACGGCGCTGATGCACAGTTCACTCGAATTCCTGTTCCCCCCAATGGCTTATTCGGTGTGGTGGGTGATCGGCGCTGCACTGCTCGTTCTGCTCGTCGTCGGTTGGATCGTCGGGGTGATCGTGTGGACACTGCCGATCGAGGTCCTGCGACGCATCCCGGTCCTCCGTGACATCAGCTACCGGGTGCTGCGATTCAAGTTCTCCCGATCCCTCAGCAAGGTTGAGCAACAGCATCACGACGGCCAGCTCTCCACCCGCGAGGCATTCCACGAGATCAGCCGAATCTTCCGAAATTTCATCAACTTTCGTACCGGCTATCAGGCGCGACGCATGACGGCCACCGATGTCGCCCAGAGCCCCCTGGCCGGTCCCGCCCTGAACGTCCTGGCGATGACCTATCCGGGACAGTTCGATGAAGCCGACCCGCGCACCGTACCCAGTGTGGTCGACGCGGCGCGGACGGCGGTGCTGACATGGACCTGAAATGGCCGCTGCTGCTCCTACCGATCATCGCCGGTATCGGTGTTGCGGTGTGGTACGCGATGCGACGCACCCGGTACGGCTGGCAAGGTGAATTACCCTACCTGGCACGGTCTTTCCGTCTCACCACGCTTCCCGAGTATCAGCGGGCGCTACGCCTGCACGAACGCCTTTCCGTCGCGGCCCTGGTGCTGGCGATCATCGCTGTCTTCATGCTCCTCGGCGCGACCGTTCGACCGACCAAGACCTACGAACCTCAGCTCGCCGGCTCGGACACCCCGCACGTCGACATCATACTGTGCTTCGGGCCGTACTACAGCATCACAATGTCAGACGGGCTCGCCATCGATCAGTTGATGACGATCTTCCGCGACAAGGTGGACGGGTTCGGCAACCAACGCATCGGGATGACCAAGGAGTTCTACCGCAACTTCCCGGTCACCTCGGATCTCCCGTGGGTGTCCCAGCGCCTCGGTGAAATCGCCGAGGTTGCCCAAGCCGCGTCGTCGAAAGACGATCCCACTGCGGCCTACTCGACCGATACCGAACTGTTCGACCGCGTCTCCGCCCGCAGCACGATCAACGACACCCTCGCCATGTGCGCCATGGGTCTGCCCGCGGTGGGATCCGACAACGGTCGCGGCCGGACGATCATCTATGTCGGCGATACCAAGAGCTACAGCGACACTCCCCCGACGTATTCCGACGCCATGCTGGCCGGGATCGTCAAGGACGCCAAGATCCAGGTGAACACCATCGTGCCCGGCACCTTCACCGGCGAATCGGTCGACAAGCTGGTCAAGGATTCCGGGGGCCGGCAGTACCTCTACACCGAGGTGGGCGGGTACAACGATGCCGCCACTCCGAAGAAGATCGACAATCAGAAGGAAGAGCTGTCGAGTGCGGTCGACAAGATCCTGTCGAACCCGCCGCAGTCCACCCTCGATGACGAGCGCAAAGAAGAACAGCACCCGTTCCAGTGGGATGTTCCGGACATCCTGCTGCAGATTGCGTTGATCGCAGCGGTCGGGCTCGCCGCGGCACGATTGGGGATGCGGCTGTGAAACTCAGTGTCGCCCCGGTGTTTCCGATCTGGCTGATCGTCGTGCTCGCACTCCTGGCCATCGGCCTGAGGGTGGCGGCGACCATCGCCGCGTCCCGTCGGCAGGGCCGGATGCCGGAGCGAAGGGCATGGCTGCGGCTCGGTGTGGCCGTGCTGGCGATCGTCTGCCTCGGGCTGGCCGCCACACGTCTCGGTGACGAATCCCGCGCAGAACGCCCGCCCCGGCTCACCAGCACCGCCGAGGAATCGAACATCAACGTGTTCCTGGTGATCGACCGCTCGGCGGGCATGACCGCCGACGGTTTCGGCAGCTCGGGATCGACCGATTACCGCGACCTGGAATCACGCATGAAGGGCGCCGTCACCGATGCCCAGATGGTGCTCACGAAATATCCGGACGCCCGGTTCAGCGTGATCTCCTATGCCGATTCCGCCCGCGTCGACTGGCCGATCTCCCGCGACGAGTGGAGCCTGGCCCCGTTCCTGCAGAACTTCAAGCCCTATGGGGAACGGTCGGCTGACGCGGTGGTGAAAACCAACGTCGCAGCGGCGAATTCGCTGTTGAAGGAACAACTCAACGCCGCGTCGCGCGCGTACCCCGGATCGGCGAATCTGGTCTTCATCTTCGGCGCGGGCAGCGATCCCGGCGAGTGGGCCTTCGACATCCCCGAGGGCCAGGTGTCCGGCGGAGCCGTGTTCGGCTACAGCACCAACGATGTCAAACCGCGGATCTACGCCGGCGCCAACTACGACACGGTCGACGTACCACTCAACGAAGAGGCGCTCAACACTGCCGCCGACAGCCTGGGGATTCCGTTCCACAAACGTGAGCGGGGATTGTTCAGCGCCGACGAACTGCCCTCGACCGTGCCCCAGGCCGTCCCCGCCGACCCGGTGATACCGAAAGTGCCGCATCCGGACCGGACCGAGTACTACTGGTTTTTCGCTGCGCTCGCCGCAGTGCTTCTCGGTGTCGAGCTGTATGGACTGGTGGGGCACTGGCTGAGGCGTAAACGGGGGACGGTATCGAGATGACGCAAACGCTCCCACCTGCCGAAGCCGGCCAGGGTCAAGAGCCCGAGCAGACGAAGCCCGCCGTCCCCCGGCCCAGCCGTCTGCAGTTGCGGCGCAAGCTGCTGCTGTGGTCGATACCCGTACTTGTCCTGCTGCTCCTGTTCGCAGTGAAGGTCGCCAGCGTCGGCATCCTCGGCAACAAGCTCCCGCGCCAGTTCGCAGCCCGCGATGACGGCGCGATGCAGAACACCCTCGAGTGGATCGATGTGGGCAACTTCGGGCGCGGTTTCCGGGAGAAGTTTGCCGCCGGCGACCTGCTCATGCTCCGTGGCGACATCCGCGGGGCCTTCGAAGAATTCAAGGCGGCGCACGAGAAGGAGCCGAGCGCGTGTCCGCCGCGGGGCAACTTCGCCCTCGTGTCGGAGACCCTGAGCGACAACGAACTCAAACAGGGGCACTTCACCAAGGCCCGAGAGATCCTCACGCCCGCGGTGGAGGCCGCCAAGGGCGACACCGGCTGCTTCACGACGTTCCCGTCCGCGAGCGCCGATGTCCGGGCGTTCGTCGGGGAGACACCCGAGCGGTTGTCCAACAAGCTCGCCGCGCTCAAGGCCGGTGCCCTCACCAAGACTCCCGACGGCTACGACTACAAACGGGCACCCGGCGGAGGCATCGACTTCACGGAATCGAAAACCGGGCCCTGCCCCTACGTGGACGACGAAGGCCGCATGAAGGAGTGCATCACGCTGCGGGACCGGGAGGTGGCGCAGAAGACCGAGGCCGCGAAGCAGGCCAAAGAGCAGGAAGACAAGGCCAAACAACAGCAACAACAGCCACCTGCTGATCCCAACCAGCCTGCCCCGCCACCACCACCGCCACCGCCGGGTCCACCGGCACCGGGGACGGCCCCGGGCACCGAAACCGACGGGGCACCGCAGTATCCCGACCACGTGGAGCTTCGCAAGGCCGGCCAGCCCGGCTACTGCGAGCCTGACGGCACCCCACTCGGACGACTGACCGCGGCCCTGTGCGACACGGCAGGACCGCAGCCGTGACCGGGCCAGACGGAGCGCCGAACCAGTGGTCGTATTCGGCAGCGCCGAGCGCCGCGAACCCCCGCAAGCTGTCCCGCCGGACGATCGTCACCGGGAGCATCGGGATCGGGGTCGTGGTGTTGCTGGTCGTGGCGCTGGTGGCCTGGCTGGCCTGGCCGCGGTCGGCCGCCGTCGAGCAGGCGGACAGCCCCCATGACCGCAAGCCCCTACTCAGCGACAAGCCGCCGACGATGATCCTCAACGCGATCGACTTCAACTCGCTCTATCCGCCGGGCTACACCGACTACGACTCGTCGAAGTCGGTGCGGCAGTCGGACGGCACCTACGACCCGGACCGGGAGTACACGGAGACGTCGTCACCACCCGGGTGCACCTGGAAAGACGATCCCATCGAAACCGGCAAATACGATTTCACCTTCAACGAGAAAAAGGACCCGGAGCGGTACGAGCACGCCCGCATCTCACGGTTGATGTTCCCGGTCGACGATCCCGGCGGCAACAAGGCACAGGACGGGAACGACAGGACGTCCTTCGTGCTCACGGTGTTCCCCGCCAAGGATCCGAACAGCCTCGACTACGCCCGCCAGTGGTATGAACGCTGCCAGAACGCGAAGACGACCACGACTGTCACGAAGTTCGGGCAGGTCGTCGAGACCACCACAGGCACGGTCGACAACGTGGTGACCAATGCTCCCGAATCGGCGGCCGACGACTCCTTCGCGGTGACCACCAGCAAGAAGGAGGTGTGCGACTACTACGGCCTCGTCCGGGGAATGATCGTCAACGTGGCCTGCCCACCCACCCAGAAAGAGGCCGGCGCGCAGTTGTTCCGCAAGGTCATCATCGGCTTGCAGGAGATCTGAAGCGGATACCGAGATTCGGCGCGTAGGCTCGGAGAAAGCAGCCAATGAGCGTCGAAAGGCAGCTTCATGAGCATGGGACAGACTCAGAGCGTCAACGAGATCCGGACCGCGATCCGGGAACTGTCGGTCCGGGCCGAGCTGGCTCGAAAAGAGGGCCGCCCCGGCGATGCGGGCGAGATCGAACAGCGAATCGCCAAATATCGCGACGAACTCGCCGCTCGCCCCTGAGTCGGCCGATTCACCACCGCGACGCCCGGAAAGTCAGGCGCCGAGCTTACGGAACGTGCTGCGGTGGAACACTATCGGCGCCACGTCGGCATGAACCGTGATATCGCTGACCCGCAGCACCACGATGGTGTGATCGCCGGCCTCCACCAACTGCTCGATGGCGCTCTCCAACCACACGCTGGTTCCGTGGATGAACACCGCGCCGGATTCGCGCGACTCGGTCTCCAGCCCGGCGAACCGGTCTCCGGTCTTGGCGGCCAGGGTGCGGGCCGCGTCGTCATGGGATTCGCCCAGCACGCTGATTCCCAGCGACGGGAGGTCCTTGAGCTTGGGCCAGGTGGTCGAGGAATTCTGCACACAGAACGACACCAGTGGCGGGTCGAGCGACACCGGCACGAAGGTGCTGGCGGCCAAGCCGACCAGAGTGCCCTCTACCTCGGCAGCAATCGCGATGACACCGGACGGAAAGTGGCCGAACGCCTCACGCAGCGACGTCGGACTCAGTTCTGTTGCGCTCATAACACCTCCATCTTCACACAGCACCGCCTCACCCGTGATCCGCCCTCAGCCGTGGAGGTCCCGGTGCTGCCGCCCCACTGGAATCTCGCGCAGTGGTGGGCGATCAGGCGTCCAAGCGAGCGAATTCGTCCTGTCGATACTGTTCCGCGCAGGCGGCGCGGCGGATCTTGCCGCTCGTCGTAGTGGGGATCGAACCCGGATGAACCAGAACGAGATCCCCGACATTCAAGCCGTGCGCATTGGATATCGCCGAGGTGACATCGCTCTTGATCGCGGTGAGCCAGTTGCCCGCCTCGACCGGGGACTCACCCCGCTTCTTGAGCTCGATGACGGTGACCAGCTTCTCGGTGCTGTTCACCGGAACCGAGATCGCCGCGACCCGGCCACCGGTGATCTGCTGGACAGTTGCCTCGATGTCCTCGGGATAGTGGTTGCGCCCGCGGATGATCAGCAGATCTTTGATCCGACCGACGATGAAAAGCTCTCCGCCGGAGACGAAGCCAAGATCACCGGTTTTCAGCCACGGTCCGTGGACCGTACCCGGCGACGGGTCGACCAGGGTCGCGCCGAAGCACTGCTGCTCCTCCGGCGGCCTGCTCCAGTAGCCGGCCGCGACGTTGTCGCCGTGCACCCAGATCTCGCCGACCGCGTCCGGCGGGCATTCCCGGTTGGTCTCGACGTCGACGACCCGCACCACGGGTGACTGCGGCAGCCCATACTGCACCAGCGCTGTGCCGGCTCGGGCGGCACAGCGGCGAGCGCGGCCCGCCGCCAACTCGTCGACATCGAAATAGACGTCCTCCGCCGACTCGGTCCACGTGCCGGTGGCGACGAAGACGGTGGCCTCCGCCATCCCGTACGACGGACGCAGCATGTGGTCCCGGAAGTTGAAGTGAGCGAACCTGTCGGCGAAGCGCTCCAACGTGGCGGGCTCGACGCGCTCGGCGCCATTGATGATGCCCACCACCCCGCCCAGGTCGAGTCCGGCGAGGTCCGAATCCTTGGTCTTGCGGGCGGCGAGGTCGAACGCGAAGTTGGGCGCCGCGGAAAAGGCGCCCGGGTTCTCGGCGAGTGCCCGGATCCATCGGTCCGGCTTCTCCAGAAACGCCACCGGGCTCGTCAGGGCCGCGGAGTAGCCGCCCAGGATGGGTGCGCAGACACCCAACACCAACCCCATGTCGTGGTAGAAGGGCAGCCACGAAACGATGGTCATATCGGTCGAGGTCTTGGCGTTGGCATCGGCGAACAAGCCGCGCATCAACTGCTCGAAATTCGCCTGCAGGTTGCGGTGCGAGATCATCACGCCGGTGGGCAGCCGAGTGGAACCCGAGCTGTACTGCAAGTACGCCGTGCTGGGGAACTCGACGGTACCGCCGTCGGACGGGTCTGCCCCCTCTTCGGCAGCCAGATTCAGCGAATCGACCACCACGATCTTCGGCGCGGTGTCCATCTGTGACTGATCCACGTAATCCCCGACATCCTCGGCGACCGCGGAGGTCGTGAGGACAACCGCCGGCGCGGTATCGACGAAGACCGCACTCACCCGGTCGTGGTTCGAGCCGCGATGGGGCAACGGAAGGGGAACCGCGATCAACCCGGCCTGCATGGAACCGAGGAACGCCAGGATGTACTCCAGCCCCTGCGGGGCGAGGATCACCGCCCGGTCGCCGACAGAACCGCTCAAGCGGATCTGTCGTGCGACGTTCATCGTCCGCCGAGACAGCTGCGACCACGTCACGGTCTCGGTCACCCCGGCCGGGTCGTCGTCGTAGTCGGTGAACGCAAAGGCCACGTCGTCCGGACGCAGGCTGGCACGTCCGTGCAGCATCGAGAGAATGGTTGATTGGGGCGAAGTCGTCGTCAGCGTCATGTCACGTCCGTACTAACTCGTCGAATCCGTCGGCTCGCGCGCCGCTGTCAGTGTCCGCCGGACAACAGGGACAAGGCACCGTTGGCGATCTCCGACATGGGGTCGGTGCCGCCACCGAACGTCGCGTCGTTGGCGGGTGCGGTGACCTCCGCGGGGTCGAATCCGTGTACCGGATCCACGGTGATCGGGGCGGTCGCCGGGTCGTCGTTTCGCGAATAACCGGCGTTCACCCGGGGCAGCAATATCGCATCCAACTGATTCAGCGTGCCCTGGTCATATCCGAGGTACTTGAAGGGCAGCACCAGGGGAAGGTGCTCTTCGGGTACCAGGTACGTCGTCGTCGTCGCACCTTTGGAGTTGACCGTCGTCCTGATGTTCTGCGGCGGAACGTTACTCGGGTTGGTGAACGCGATCGCGGTGTGACCGGTCGCCAGGCCGGCAACCGCATTGATCACGCTCATCCAGTTGTCGGGCCGGTCCGGCCAGTCCGCGATGCTGTCGTAGGCCGAGACGAACTGGTCGGTGTGGTACTGGCTCTCCACGGGCGCCGGGATGCGGTAGTCCATGAACGGCACCACACTGCCGACCGGAAAGTTCTGGGTCAGGAAGCTCTCCCCGAAGGCGTGCTTGGCGATCGGGTCGCCGAACGTCGCGAAACTCAGCTGGTCCGGGGGCGGGGCAGTCGGATCGTTGGCCAGACGCGCCTTCACCGCGTTGAGCACGAGCGCTCCCTCGGACAGCCCCATCGCTCTTCCCTTACCGCCCTTGCGGATGGCGGCGTCGAGGTTTCCTTCTCCCTCATCGACCGACTCGCCGATGCTGGGACCGTCCAGGCCCAGACCGGGATAGATCTGCTCGCCGATCGGACCGATGCCGGGGAAGAGACGTTCCAGGGTATGGCCCTGAACCTGCCCTGCCGGGTAGTCGACCTTCACCCGCTTCATGCCGGGGAACCACTGCTCACCCGTCATCCGGATGTACTCGTCATAGGGGATACCGAGGACGTGGGCACCACCCAGGGCGTATGCGGTCCCGGGGTCAGCCGGCGCCGGCGGCGGCGTGCCACCGGCCGATGTCCCGGGGGCCTGTGTGTCATCGGCGGCTGCCGATCCGACGCCGAAACATCCTGTGACACCGGCAGTTACCAGGACCGTCAGCCCTGCGAGTAGCTTCTTCATCTCTGCACCTGCCCGATTTGCTTCGTTTCGAGTTTTCCATACATCACGTGTGCCCGCTTCCCGCCGTGGTCACGGACTGGTTGCCGGTGTACGCAACGACTTCTGGTCGCTCATTCGTGACGGCCACCAGTTGGCCTTGCCGATGAGCGCAGCGATGGCGGGCACCGTGATGGTGCGCACCACGAAGGTATCCAGCAAGATGCCGACTCCGATCACGAAGCCGCCCTGCACCACCATGCCGATGCTGGAGAACATGAGACCGGCGACCGAGGCGGCGAAGATGAGGCCCGCTGCGGTGATCACCCCTCCGGTCGAACTCAGCGTGCGAATGATGCCGTACCGAATGCTGTGCGGAGACTCGTCCCGCATTCGTGACACCAGGAGCATGTTGTAGTCGGCTCCCACCGCGACCAACACCACGAAGGCCAACGGCGGCACGCTCCAATGCAATTGCTCGCCGAGTAGCGACTGGAACACCAGGACGCTGATGCCCAGGGCGGCCAGATAGGAGATCACCACCGACGCGACGAGGTAGATCGGAGCGACGATCGAACGCAGCAGCAACATCAGAATCAGCATCACGACGACGAGGGTCCCGATGATGATGAACCGGATGTCCTGCTGGTAGTAGTCACGGGTATCCCGCAGCCCGGCGGGGAACCCGCCCATCGATATCGAGGCGTCGGCGAGCGTGGTGTTCGGCTGCGCACCCCGGGCGATGTCCTGGATCTGGTTGACCTGGTCCATGGCCTCGGGACTGAACGGGTTGAGCTTCGTCTGCACCAGATACCGCACCGACCTGCCGTCCGGCGAGACGTACGCCGCGGAGGCCTTCTTGAACTCGTCCATGTTCAGCACCTCGGGCGGGATGTTGAACCCCGCCTGCGCCGGGTCCGCCGCGTCGTTGCGCATCGTCAGCAGAAATCCCGAGGCCTGATCCAACCCGGCTGAGATCACCTTGATCTGCTTGACGAGCTCGTCGACGCCACCGGCCACTTCGCGACTTCCACCGGCCAGGCGGTTGGCGCCGCTCTGCAAGTCCTTCAAGCCCGACTGCGGACCGCCTGCCTTGTTCATCCCCATGGCATTGGCCGCCTTGGTGACGCCGGCGAGTGCCGCGTTCAGCTTCTTGACCGTGGCGTTGAGCGTCTGCCCGCTGCCCCCCTGGAGCTGGTGCGCCAGATCGTTGATGTGGTCGAGGCTGCCGTCCTGGTTCTCGTCCATGAGCCGTTGCATCTGGATACGGCTGTCACTGCACGAGGGGTTGGCATCGCAGACCGCATTGCCGTTCAACGCCGCCAGCACCGGCCCGATCCAGGCAAACATGTTCTTGACGGCAGCGAAATTGACGCCCATGGAGTTGGACAACGCGTTGATGCTGTCGACCAGCTTGGCCGCGGTGTCGACGTCCCGCACCAGCTTGTCGCCACCGTATTCGGTGCGCGCGGAAGAGAACGCGTCGACCGCGCTCTGGAGACTGGGCGCAATCTGGTTGATCTGGGTGCGCACGTCGGCGAGGCTGTCGGCCAGCGTGTCCGCCCCGGTCGCCAGTCGGTTGAGGTCGCTCGAACGCTGGTCGATCTGGGTGGAACCGTCGGCCAGCCGGTCACCCACGATGCCGGCCTGGAAGGTTGCCCGGAACTCCGCCGGTACCTCCCCCAGTGGCCGGGTGATGCCGCTGACCAGACCCACGTCGGGCAGTTGGGCGACACGCGAAGCCAGCTGCTCCAGGTCTGCGAGACCCCGCGGGGAGCGCAGGTCATGCGGTGACTGGATGAGGATGTATTCGGGAATGGACTGGGCGATGGGGAAATGGCGTTCCACCGCGGCGTACCCGATCGAACTCGGCGCCGAAGCCGCCACCACCTTGCGATCGTCGTAGTTGTAGCGGGCAAAGATCGCGGCGCCGGCCAGCAGGGCCAACACCAGAAGGCTGGCGACGAGATGCGGAACCGGTCGGCGAACGATGCGGATTCCCGAACGCCGCCAGAACCGGGCGGTCAGCTCGCGCCGGGGCTTGACCCAGCCGCGGGGCCCGACCAGGGCCAGGATGGCCGGCAACAGGGTCATTCCGGCCAGATACGCCACGCCGATACCGATCGCGGCCGACACCCCGACCGTTTTGAATACACCCATTTTCGTGAAGCTCAGCAGTAGGAAGGTCAGCCCCACCGTCGCGGCAGATGCGGAGATCACCTTCCCGATCGACATCATCGCGGCCCGGACGGCCTGGTCGAAATCGTTGTCCGATCGCAAATAGTCGTGATAGCGGCTGATCAGAAAAACCGCGTAATCCGTGCCGGCACCGGCCATGATCGCACTCAGGAATACGACGGACTGGTTCGAAACACCCGCGCCGGTCAGCTGCGAAAAGCCCGCCACCAGCGCTTGGGCGATGAGCAGGGAGGACCCGATCGTGATCAATGGCAGCAGCATCGTGACAGCGCTGCGGTAGACCAACAACAACACGGCCAGGACCAGGATGGCGATCGCGATCTCGATCGGGAGTCGATCGTTCTCCCCCGCCACGGTGAGATCGGCGGCGGTGGCCGCGGGGCCGGTGAGGTGCACGGCCAGCGGGCTGCCGGCCGTACTGAGTTTGACGACGTCGGAAACCCGATTGAAGGATTCCATTGCCCGCGGTGTGCCCAACTCACCCACCAGGCCCACCGGAAGGACCCAGGTGGTCTTGTCCTTGCTGGTCAGGAACTGTCGCAGTTGCGGGGTGGCGATGAAATCCTGAACGCTCTCGACGTCTGTCACGTCGTCGCGCAGCGCGTCCACCAGCTTGCGGTAGGTCGCCTCGTCCGAAGAGCCCAACCCGTTCTCGTTGATCAGGGCCACCAACAGCAGGTCGTTGTTGCCCGATTCGTGGAACGCTTCGGTCATCTTCTGGGCGGTGACACTCGACGGCGCATCGTTCGGCAGGATTGCCAGCGGGTGCTTCTCGGCCATCTCACCGAGGGAGGGGAACGTCAGCGGCAGGGCGATCAGCAGTGCGGCCCAGGCCCCGATCACTGCCCAGGGCCACCGCACCACGAAATCGGCTAACCGTCGCATGTTGCCTTCACCTTCACCTCGAAGGCGGAGCGATGCGCAAAATTCTTGACCATTGTTTGCTCTCCGCTACGCGACCCGGCCCCAGTGCCCGCTGTCAGCAACTCGTGAGGACACCGATTTCATCGCCTCGAGGTAGCGGGTGACCGACTTCTCGGCGACCGGGTTGTCGGGATGCATGATCGCCATGACCGTGCCCTCGCCGTACCGGAAGATATAGATCGTCAATTGGTAAGAGAACCGGTTGTCCGGATACATACCGATGTTGTTTGCCAGACCCATGTCACCGGCCGCGAGGATGGCGTTGAGCGGCGCCGCCCCACCGTGCAGAAAATTCGATACCGGGAAGTTCGGCTGCGGCCAGTTCAGCCAAGGCGCCAGTTCCAGCACGCGGTAATACGGAACTCTCGCCATGTCCAGTCCCGAATCGAAAGACTGCTGCGCAGCCCAGGCGGCATCGCTGAAAGAGGTCGCCGCCACCGGAACCGTGATCGGTATCAGACCGGTGAACCAACCCTGTGTCATGAAATTGTCGCCCGCCGTGCGCGAATCCCTCGGAGTGAGGCCGTAATACGTCAACGCACCGGTGAACTCGTGCTCTACCAGGCCCAGGCATGCAAACAAGCCACCGACAAAACGGGCGCCGGCCGCCGAGCACGCCGCGTCGAAGCGTTCCGTCTGCTCCGGACTCAACAGGACCTCGGTGGACCAGGCGCTACTGGTCGCCTCATTCGGATTACCCAGCGGCAGCGGGAATTCCGGAAATCCGTCCCGGTTGTTCTCGGCGAAGTCGATCCACGCGCGCACGCCCGGCGATTCCAACGTCAACGACGACGTGTACTCACGCTCACGAACACAGAAATCATCGAAACTACCGGCATCAGGAAGCGTGAGGGCCTGGCCGCTGCCACTCATCGCGGAATACATTCCGTTGGCTTCCATCATTGTGGTGCCAATCAACGTCGCGTCTCCGTGGACGTGATCCATGGCGGCAAAGAAAGTGAAGTGCTCCTCGTTCTGGATGATTCCAAACGTAAAACAGCCCCATTCCAGGGGATTCGGTATGGACACAACGTGCGAGTGAATTTCCTCGACGCTCAAGTTGCCATGGTCAACCGGCACGAACTCGATATCATCGGGGTTTTCGATTGAATGCCTGACGAATTGGCCGTCATCGCCTTCTTTGAACCAACTCCGGAAAGTGTCATGCCTGCGCAGGTAGGTATTCACCGCGTGGTCCATTGCCGAGATATCACATTGCCCAGCAACCTCACAGCTAGCGATGATCTGTCGCGAGAAGTTCAATCCCGCGGCGTTGCGCTGGCTGTAATTACGCAGATGTTGGCCCTGCATGTAGCTAACCGGAACCGAGCTGACCGGTGCGCTTCTTGCCGTTTCCTGAGCCGCGGCGGTCGGTTGCCAAGAGGTCACCGAGCCAGGACTCAGCGACCATTCATCAAGTGCGCCAACAGTTATCTTACCGATCCGCAAAACCCAGGCCCTCCCAGTAGTGCTCTGCGCGCGGCCGCTCTCGGGCCGGCGGGACCCCCCGGGGGATCAACATACCCGTCGTTCCGCAGAGACGGCTCAGAGAGCTTGACGAGGGAAGTTTGACCGGGCAAGGGGAGTCGCGCGCGCCACAGCTTCGCATGCAATAGTGGTTCGGGTTGATCTTCAAGCGCTTTCGGGGGGATGCGCGGAGGTGTATTTCTGCACGCCGATGCGAGAGGACAACGGTATGAAGTCCGTTGAACATCCGAACGAACAGTCCGCACGCTTTGCCATCGTTGGCTACGCTGCGCGTTTTCCAGGGGCACCAGACGCCGACGGTTTCTGGGACCTGTTGCGGACGGGACGCGAAGGGATCTCGGACGTACCCGAAGATCGCTGGGACGTCGAGGAATTCTTCGATCCGGAGCCCGGCGTACCAGGCAAGGTGGTGACCCGCCGGGCGGGTTTCGTCGATGACGTAACCGGATTCGACGCGCCGTTCTTCGGCATGTCAACACGCGAGGTCAGGTTGATGGACCCGCAGCATCGGCTCCTGCTGGAAACGGCCTGGCGCGCGGTGGAACACTCGGGTACCGCGCCAACCGCATTGGCCGACACCAACACTGGCGTGTTCGTGGGTCTGGCCACCCACGACTACCTCGGAATGGCTTCTGACGAGCTGACTTACCCCGAGATCGAGGCCTACATGGCCATCGGGACGTCGAATGCCGCAGCAGCAGGCCGGATCAGCTACCGGCTGGGGCTTCAGGGCCCCTCGGTCGCCGTGGACACCGCATGCAGTTCGTCGCTGGTCGCGATTCATCAGGCGTGCCAAGCACTTCGCTTAGGAGAGTGCGATCTCGCGCTCGCCGGCGGTGCGAACGTCCTGCTCACGCCCGCCACCATGATCACCTTCTCCAGTGCGCACATGCTGGCCCCCGACGGCCGGTGCAAGACATTCGACGCCGCCGCGGACGGCTACGTGCGCGGCGAAGGCTGCGGCGTCATCGTCATCAAGCGCCTCGAAGACGCCATCCGCGACGGCGACCGCATCCGGGCCGTGATCCGCGGCAGCGCGATCAACCAGGACGGCGCATCGGGTGGCTTGACGGTGCCCAACGGCGTCGCTCAGCAGCGTGTCATCGCCGCTGCCCTCAAGCGCGCCGATCTCGAACCCAGCGACGTCGGATACCTCGAAGCGCACGGCACCGGGACGTCACTGGGAGACCCGATCGAGGCCCAGGCCGCAGGGGCGGCCCTCGGCCCCGGACGCGAAACCAACCGGCCGCTGTTGATGGGCTCGGCCAAGACCAACATCGGGCATCTTGAGGCCGCCGCCGGCATCGCGGGCGTCATCAAGGTCGTCCTGTCACTCGAGAACGAGCTGCTGCCCAAGCACCTGCACTTCGAGACCCCGTCGCCGCACATCCCGTGGGACCGGCTCGCGGTGGAAGTGGTCAAGGAGGCCACCCCGTGGGAGCGCAACGGCACGCCACGCATCGCGGGTGTCAGTTCGTTCGGGTTCGCCGGGACGAACGCCCACGTCATCCTGGAGGAAGCACCCGAACCGGCGGTATCGAACCCGGTGGACCAGCCCAGAGCCGAACGGTTCGGCATCCTCCCCCTGTCGGCACACACACCCGCCGCATTGGTGCAGGTCGCTGAGCAGTACCGCAGCTGGATGAGCGCGCACCCCGAGGCCACCTTGGCCGACGTGTGCCACACCGCGGGGGTCAGCCGGGCACATCTCGAGCACCGGGCCGCACTGGTGGTCGATTCGAGAGAATCCGCCATCGAACTACTCGGCGCGCTCGCCGACGATCGCCCCGCACCGGGCTTGATTCGCGGCGAATCCCACGACAAGCCCAAGACCGCCTGGCTGTTCACCGGACAGGGCAGCCAGTACGCCGGTATGGCCCGTGAGCTGTTCGATTCCGAGCCGGTATTCGCCGAGACGCTGCAGCGCTGCGCGGCGGCAATCGCCGACAAGCTCGACAAGCCCCTGCTGGACGTGATCTTCGGCCTGGATAGCGCCGATGAGCGCTCGCGCGAAGAGCATGACGACGACGCAGAAGAGACGCTGCGCAAGACCTCGTATGCACAGCCCGCCCTGTTCGCGGTGGAGATGGGTCTGGCCCGGCTCTGGCAGTCGTGGGGCTTCGAGCCCGACGTGGTGCTGGGTCACAGCGTGGGCCAGTACTCTGCCGCATGCGTCGCGGGCGTGTTCAGCCTGGAGGACGGCGCCCTGCTGATGGCCGAACGAGGTCGTCTCTTCGGCAGCCTGCCCGCGGGAGGCCGCATGGTCGCGGTGTTCGCCGCCGCCGAGCGGGTCGAGAGCCTCACCGACCAGTTCCCCACGGTGTCGGTTGCCGCCTACAACGGCACCAACACGGTGCTGTCGGGGCCCGCGGAGGAACTCGAGCGGGCGGTCGCCGGGCTCACCGCTGACGGCGTGCGGTGCGACTGGCTCGAAACCAGCCACGCATTCCACTCGGCGCTGCTGGATCCGATCCTCGACGAATTCGAATCGTATGCAAACCGTTTCACGTTCAACGCGCCGCAACGGATTCTGATCGACAACCGCACCGGCGCGGCGCTGGGCAGGAGCGTCAAGCTCGACGGCGCCTACTGGCGCAGGCATGCCCGCCAACCGGTGGAGTTCGCCAAGACAGTGCGCACCCTCGCCGACATGAACTGCAAGCTGCTGGTCGAGATCGGACCGCGGCCGGTGCTCACCGCCACCGCCCTGGGGGCCTGGCCCGACCAGGCCACCGCACCCCGGGTGATCGCGTCCCTACGCCGCAACACCGCCGATCAGCGGCAGATCACCGAGGCCATCGCCGACGCGTACGTCCTGGGCCACCTGCCCGAATTCAGCGCGTTCCGGCACGCGAACGCACAGAAGCTCGATCTGCCCACCTACCCGTTCGAACATCGCCAGTACTGGTACCGAGACAATCGGGAAGAGCCCAACCAACAGCAGCACGTTGCCGGTCCCCGCACCCAGTCCATTCGCCTTCTCGAAGACGGCCGCCTCGCGGAACTCGCAACCCTGCTCGACGGCGCGGACGGCGACGGCCAGACCCTGGACGTGCTGACCAAGCTTGCAGCGCAACACAACCGCCAACGCTCGACCCAGTCCATCGCCGACGACCGTTACGAGTTCCGCTGGGAAAAAGCGGTTACTCCCCTGTCGGGCGCCGACTTCGGCGAGTCGTCCACCTGGCTGCTCATCGGTGAGCAGTCTCCGGCGGTCCAGCCACTGGTAGACGTGCTGACCTCGCGCGGGCAGCAGTATCGGTTCCTCGCGCTGCCGACGTCCGACGCGGACACCGATCAGCTTGCAGATGCGTTGCGCACTGCTGCTGCAGACGGTTCGACTCTTCGCATCCTTCACGTGGCAGCCCTGGACGGGGAGCCGGAAGCCAAGACCGTGCCCTCGATGCGGTCACTGCTGCGAATGCAACACCAAATCCTGGCCGGAACGCGGCGGCTGTTGCGCGCCGCGGTCGAGGCTGACCTGAGGGCTCCGATCTGGCTGGTCTCCCGCGGCGCACAGCACGTCACCGATGCGGACACCGTGGCGCCGGAACAGAGTGCCCTGTGGGGATTCGGTCGCGCCGCGGCGCTGGAGCTCCCACAGCTGTGGGGCGGATTGGCCGACCTGTCGGAAGGCAGTGCCGGCGAGTGGACTGCCCTGCTCAACCGCATCACGACGGCCACCGACGCGTCCCGGCGGGAAGACCAGGTCGCATTACGCGATCAGGCGGTCTACGTCCCCCGGCTGGTCCGCCGGGAGGACCTGCCCAGCGGCACACCCCTGGAACTGCGGGGTGACGCAACGTATCTGGTGACCGGAGGACTGGGGTCGATCGGCCTGGAGATCGCCGGATACCTGGCCGCGCACGGCGCCAAGCACCTGGTCCTGACCAGCCGTCGCGCACCCAGCGAAGCTGCCGCGCAGCGCATCACCGCACTCGGCGACCAGCACGGCTGCGACATCCGTGCGGTGACCGCCGACGTCGCCGATGCGCACGACGTCGCACGCCTGTTGAAGACCGTGGCTGCCGAGCTACCGCCACTGGCGGGCATCGTGCACGCCGCGGGCGAGCTCGGCACCACCCCGCTGGCCAACCTGGACGACGATGAGGTAGACCGCGTCTTCGCCGGGAAGGTCTGGGGTGCCTGGCATTTGAGTGAAGCGGCGGCTGACGCGAAGCTCGACTTCTTCATCAGCACCTCGTCGATCGCCTCGGTGTGGGGCGGATACGGTCAGACCGCATACGGTGCGGCGAACGCCTTCCTCGACGGCTTGGCCTGGCGACTGCGCGAGCAGAACGTCCCGGGGACCAGCGTCAACTTCGGTCCATGGGCCGCGGGTATGGCCGACGCGGAGTCTCGTGCGCGGCTGGACCAGCGCGGCGTCCGGACACTGCAGCCCGCCGACGCGCTGGCCGGGCTGGCCGACGTCGTAGCGGCTGCCTCGGCACAAGGCGTCGTGGCCCGGATCGACTGGGCCCGCTTCCTGCCGTTGTACCAGCAGGCGGGCCGGCGGGGATTCCTGGCGGAGCTGGAGCGTGAGGTACCGGCACAACTTTCGAACGCCGCACCCACCACCGCATCCGGCAAGACGCAGCTGGTCGAACGGCTGACCAATGCTCCTGTGCAGCAGCGCAAAAAGCTCCTGACCGACCACCTGCGTGACGCGGTGGCAGAGGTGACGCGGGTGGACTCATCGGAGATCCGCGAGGACGCCGGGTTCTTCGACCTCGGCATGGATTCGCTGATGGCCGTCGAGCTGCGCCGCCGCATCGAACAGGGCGTGGGCGCAGAGATCCCCATCACGCTGGTGATGGATCACCCCCGGATCTCCGACGTCGCCGAATATCTGCTCGGCGACGTGCTCGGACTCAACGAGCAGGCCAAACCGGCGCCGCAACCGGCCGCCGTTTCCGCCCGCACAGACGAGCCCATCGCGATCGTCGCCGTGTCGTGCCGCTTCCCCGGCGCACCCAATCCGGAAGCGTTCTGGGACTTGCTGTCCGGCGGCGTCGACGCCATCCGGGAAGTACCCGAAGACCGATTCGACATCGACGAGTTCTACGACCCGGACCCCGAGACAGCCGGCAAGACCTACACGCGCTTCGGCGGATTCCTCGACGGCATCGACGGATTCGATCCCGAATTCTTCGGCATCTCCCCGCGTGAAGCCGTCTGGATCGAGCCGCAGCAGCGGCTGATGCTCGAAACGGTCTGGGAGGGGCTCGAAAGAGCCGGATTCTCGCCGGCCGCGTTGCGCGGTAGCCGTACCGGCGTCTTCGCCGGCGTGGCCGCCAACGAGTACGCGCACCTGCTGTCATCGGAGTCGATCGACAAGATCGAGCCGTACTTCATCACCGGCAATGCCCTCAATGCCATCTCCGGCCGGGTTGCGTTCGCACTCGGATTCGAAGGCCCGGCAATGGCAGTCGACACCGCGTGCAGCTCGGCGCTGGTGGCGATCCATCAGGCCTGCCAGGCGTTGCACTCCGGCGATTGCGACCTGGCGTTGGCCGGCGGTGTGAACGTTCTCCTCTCCCCGGTGACGGTCGTCGCCGCATCCCGCGCACGCATGCTCTCCCCCGTCGGGCGCTGCAAGACCTTCGACGCCTCCGCGGACGGCTACGTACGCAGTGAGGGCTGCGGCGTGCTCGTGCTCAAGCGGCTCAGCGACGCGGAGCGCGACGGCGACCGGATCTGCGCGGTCATCCCCAGCAGCGCGGTGAACCAGGATGGCGCGTCCAGCGGCTTGACCGTGCCCAATGGTGGTGCACAACAACGGCTCATCGGAACGGCGCTGTCCCGCGCAGGCTGGACCGGCGGGGACGTCGACTACCTCGAAGCGCACGGGACGGGAACCCCGCTCGGCGATCCGATCGAGGTCCAGGCGGCAGCCGCCGCCTACGGCGCGTCGCGTGACGCCGACCGGCCGCTGCTGATGGGTTCGGTGAAGACCAACATCGGTCACACCGAATCAGCCTCGGGGGCAGCGGGTCTGATCAAGGTCGTGTTGTCGTTGCAGCATGAGGTGCTGCCGCAGAGCCTGCACTTCGACAACCCGTCGCCGCACATCCCGTGGGATTCCCTGCCGGTGCAGGTCGTCGACAAGGCAACCCCCTGGCAGACCAACGGCCGACCGCGCCGCGCCGGGGTGAGCTCGTTCGGGTTCACCGGCACGAACGCGCACGTTCTGATCGAAGAGGCACCCGTACGACCGGACGCCGCCGAGGAGCACCCGGCCGACGAGGTCGTGACGGACTCTCCGGCTGCGGCCGACCAGGTCGCCGTGCTGGCGTTGTCCGCGCGGTCACCGGAAGCACTCGTGGCGCTGGCACAGCGTTACGAAGGGTGGCTGACCGCCCACCCGGACGCCGACCTGACCGACGTATGCCTGACAGCGGGAACCGGGCGGTCGCACTTCGAGCATCGGGCTGCGCTGGTCGTGGATTCGATCGAGGAGGCGCGCCTGGGTCTGGCCGACCTGGCCGAAAACCGGACGCGACCAGGTGTGGTGCGGGGTGAGCACACGAACCAGCCGACAACCGCATGGTTGTTCACCGGGCAGGGCAGCCAGTACCCCGGGATGGCGCGCGAATTGTTCGACACGGAGCCGGTTTTCGCCGAGACCGTGACGCGGTGCGCCGATGCGATCCAGGGCATGCTGCCACGTCCGCTGCTTGAGGTGATGTTCGCGACCGGTAGCGGTGCTGCAGAAAGCCTGCGGGACACCTCATATGCGCAGCCGGCACTCTTCGCCGTCGAGATGGGTCTGGCGCGGCTGTGGCAGTCGTGGGGCATCGAACCCGATGTCGTGCTGG
Source organism: Mycobacterium sp. IDUB_9 (assembly GCF_055419505.1). NCBI lineage: Bacteria > Bacillati > Actinomycetota > Actinomycetes > Mycobacteriales > Mycobacteriaceae > Mycobacterium > Mycobacterium sp. IDUB_9. Next base: position 629,017 of record NZ_JBVAXU010000001.1, read on the forward strand.
GCCACAGCGTCGGCCAGTACGCGGCGGCCTGCGTCGCCGGGGTCTTCAGCCTGGAGGACGGTGCCCGGCTGATGGCCGAGCGCGGCCGGCTGTTCGGCAGCCTGCCCGAAGGCGGACGCATGGTGGCGGTATTCGCCGACCCCAAGCACGTCGAGGAGATCGCAAACAAATTCCCACGAGTGTCGGTCGGCGCCTACAACGGCCCCAACACCGTGCTCTCGGGCCCGGGCGACGACCTCGAAGAGATCGTCACCCAGTTCGGCGACGAGGGAATCCGCTGCACCTGGCTGCAGACCAGCCACGCGTTCCACTCGGAACTGCTGGATCCGGTGCTCGATGAATTCGAGGCGTACGCAGCGCAGGTGCAGTTCGCCGCACCGACGCTGCCCCTGGTCTGCAACCGCACCGGGGCCATCCTGACGGCCCAGACCCCGCTCGACGCTCCGTACTGGCGCCGGCATTCGCGTCAGCCGGTGCAGTTCTCCGAAAGCGTGCGTACGGTCGCGGCGCTGGGTTGCTCGATACTGATGGAGATCGGTCCACAGCCGGTGCTGACCAGCGCGGCGGTACAGGTATGGCCGGAACACCTGGCCGCACCGCGAGCGATCGTCTCTCTGCGCAAGGGAATCAGCGATCGGCGCCAGGTCGCCGACGCGCTGGCCGCAGCCTACGTCGGTGGCCACCGCCCCGACTTCGCAGCGGTGCAAAACCAGCCCGGCCACAAGATCGAGTTGCCGACATATCCGTTCCAGCACCGGCGCTTCTGGCCCAAGTCGGCCGGCATCGCCATGGACGGCGGCGTCGGTGCGACCGTTTCCTCCGGAATCCTGGGCAGTGCAAAGGATCTCGCATCCGGCGACTCGGTCTACACCAGCAGGTTGTCCGTCAAGTCTCAGCCGTGGCTGTCCGATCACGTCATCTACGGCACTGTCGTCGTCCCCGGCGCGACGTACGCCGCAATGGCGCTGGCCGCTGTCGGCACTCCGGCCCGAGCCAGAGACGTCTTCTTCTACGAGCCGATCATTCTGCCCGAGAAGAGTTCTCGCGAGGTGCAGCTGACGCTGCATCCGCTGGACGACGGCGGTGGGTGGAAGTTCCAGGTGCACAGCCGTCCCTACGGGGAACGCGACTCCGATTGGTCGCTGAACGCCGAAGGCACGGTGGTCGCCGGCGTGGACGACACCACCGAAGAGCCCGCCACCGAGGACGATCCGATCGACGAGACGATCGAGCGGTTGAACCGGATGCGTCCGCAGGAGCTGTTCGAGACCTTCGCCGACCTGGAGTTGTCGTGGGGCCCGAACTGGTCCGGTTCCCTGAAGTCGCTGTGGCTCGGTGAGGGCGAGGCGATCGGCGACATCCTGGTCGGCGAGGAACTCGCCGAACAACTGGGAACCGAGCCGATGCACCCGGTCCTGATGGACCTGTGCACGGGCGTCGCCTTCCCGGCGTTCCCGGCGCTGCTCGCGGCCGAGCAGGGCATCAACGATCTGTTCCTGCCGCTGCGGTACGGGCAGGTGACGTTGAAGGAGAAGATGCCTCGGCGGTTCTACTGCCGCGCGAGGTGGCACGAGAGCGCACTCGACAGCGAAACCCAGGTCTTCGATCTCGACTACATCGATCGAGATGGCCGTCACCTGGGCGGTATTCGGGAGTTCACGGTCAAGCGCGCACCCCGCGAAGCGTTGCTGCGTGGTCTCGGTGGCGACGCCACCCGGCTGCTGTACACCCTGGGCTGGCACGAGGTACCGGTGCCGCCGGTGGAACCTGAGGCCGAGAAGGCAAGTGGCACCTGGCTGATCGCCGGTTTCGACGACCTCGCCGCCAAGGTGCCGGGCTGCATCCCGCTCAACCGGAACGCTGATCCGGAACTCCTGGGACAGGTACTGGCGCAGGCTGCCGAGCGCGGCATGCCGTTCGCCGGTGTCGTCTGGCGCGCCGCCGCGCCGAGTGCACAGGAGGCCGGCGCCGACGGCACCGCACGCCTCCACACCGAGATCGAGAACCTGCTGAGCGCCGTGCACACGGTGCAGGGCGGTTCACCGAGCGGCAGTGTGAAACTCCCACACGGTTTGTGGATCGTCACCGAACGCGCCGTGGCCACCGAATCGGGTGAGCCGGTGGATCCCGTCCAGGCGGCGCTGTGGGGATTCGGGCGGACCACGATCAACGAGGAACCGGCGTTGCGTGCCAAGCTCGTCGATTGCGACGGCTCACCCGAGGCCGTACAGGCGCTGGCCAATCTGCTGGCCACTCCGGTTGACGAGCCGGAAATCGCTGTGCGGCAGGGCAAGCTGCTGGCCTCTCGGCTGTTGCCGTGGGCACGCAGCGGCCATCTCACGGTGCCGCGCGGGAGCGATTACGTCCTGGCACCCACCGAGCGCGGCGCGATCGACAACCTGCGGATCACCGAGAAGGAGGTGCCGCCGCCGGACGAGGGTTACGTGCAGGTCCGGGTGGAGGCCGCGGGCATGAACTTCCGCGACGTCCTCAATGTCCTCGGCCTGTACCCGGGCGACCCGGGGCCGATCGGCGGCGACTTCGCCGGCATCGTCACACAATTGGGCGATGGCGTCACCGGGCTCGAGGTGGGGCAGCGCGTGTACGGCTCCATGCAGGGCGCGTTCTCCAGCCGGTTCAACGTGCCTGCGCAGTTCCTGGCGCCCATCCCGGACGGGGTGAGCGGTGTGGAAGCCGCGACCATTCCCGCCGCGGCGCTGACGGTCAGGCTGTCGTTCGACTGGGCCGACCTGAAGCCCGGCGACAAGGTGCTCATCCACGCGGCCAGCGGTGGCGTGGGCCTGGCAGCCATCCAGATGGCCCAGGCGAAGGGGGCCACGGTGTTCGCCACGGCCAGCACCTTCAAACGCTCGACACTGCGCAAGCTCGGTGTCGAACATGTCTACGACTCGCGCACAACGGATTTCGCCGATCAGATCCTGGCGGACACCGACGGCAAGGGTGTCGACGTGGTCCTCAACAGCCTGACCAGTGAAGGGTTCATCGAGGCGACGCTGCGGGCCACCGCGCAGAACGGCCGGTTCGCCGAGATCGCCAAGCGCGATATCTGGTCGGCCGAGCAGATGGCCGAGGTCCGCCCCGACATCGCCTACGAGATCGTCGCGCTGGACACGGTGATGTTCACCGAGCCCGACCGCATTCGCGACCTGCTCACCGAGGTGTCGGAGGGGTTGGCCAACGGCGAGTGGACGCCGCTACCCGCGGAGATCTACCCACTCACCGAGGCCAGGGCCGCGTTCCGCCGCATGCAGACGGCCAAACACATCGGCAAGATCGTGCTGCAGATCCCGACCGCGTTGCAGCCGCAGCCTGACCGGAGCTACCTGATCACCGGTGGCCTCGGCGCGATCGGCCTGCACACGGCGTCCTACCTCGCCCAGATCGGAGCCGGCGACATCGTGTTGACCAGCCGGCGCGAACCCGATGCGGACGCGCAGAAGTTGATCGAGGAGATCACCGACCGGTACAAGACCCGCATCCACGTCTTCACCGCGGATGTCGGCGAGGAGTCCGAGGTTGCGAAGCTGCTGGAGCGGATCCGCGCCGAGGTCTCGCCGCTGGCCGGTGTGGTGCATCTGGCGGGCGTGCTCGACGATGCCCTGCTGGGTCAGCAGAGTATGGAGCGGTTCGACAAGGTGTTGGCGCCCAAGGCCTTCGGCGCCAGGCACCTGGACCGGTTGACCAAGGACGACGAGCTGGACTTCTTCATCGTGTCCTCCTCGGTGTCGAGCTTGTTCGGTTCACCCGGGCAGTCCAACTACGCGACGGCCAATGCTCTGCTCGACGGTCTGATCGCGCAGCGCAGGGCGCACGGCTTGCCGGCCACCGGTATCAACTTCGGACCCTGGGGTCAGGGCGGCATGGCCTCTTCGGAGGCGGCAACCGCCAATATCAGTGCTCAGGGACTGATTCCGCTCGATCCCTCGGGGGCGCTCGCCGCCCTCGCCGAGGTCGTAGCCAACGGAACCGGCCAGGCCGCCGTCATCAAGGCCAACTGGCAGCGGGCCGCGAAGGTGCTCGGAAGCTCGCGGCCGCCGATTCTCGACCTGGTGCTGCCGAGTGCAGTCGGTGAGGTCGTCGGCGACAGCGAGGTTCTCAAGCAGCTGCTCGAGATCCCGGTACCGCAACGTGCCGGGTTCGTGACCGAGTTCCTGCAGAAGGAGGTGCAGAACTTCCTGCGGCTCGCCTCACCGCCGGCCGCGACCAGCCGCTTCCTGGATCTCGGCACCGACTCGCTGATGGCGATCGAACTCCGCAACCGGCTGCACACTCAGTTCGGCGGCAAGTTCACGCTCAACGCGACGGCAGTCTTCGACTACCCGACCATCGGCGGCCTGGCCGAGTATCTGGTGGGCCAGCTGCCCGATGCGGAGTCGACGGAGTCACCGGAGGCGTCGGAGCCACCGGAGGCTCAGCAGCAGGAGACACCTCAGCAGGAAAATGAGGAGCCCGCGTCCAACTAGCGCGACAAGACGTAAAACTGCCCCTTTTCACACGAAAAGGGGCAGTTTTGCGTCTGCTCGCGGAGAAAACTCGCGGGGATTAGACCCAGCGGGTGGCCTCGACCTCGGCAGGCAGCGGTGGGTGCAACGGCACGTCGAGGCCGTCGTAGATGCCGGGTTTCTGGGTGGCCAGCCAATCGATCGCACCGAGCAGGCGGTTGGCCGCAGTGGTGTTGCCGCCATCCGCGCGGGTCCCGCCCGGCACATCGGCGCGGACCACCATGGTCAGTTGCGGATCGCCGTCGATGATGACGCGATGGTCGCCGACGCCCTCGTCGGGCTGTGGCCAGTCCGGGGCACAGGCCGGGTCGATGCGGGTGATGTGTTCGATGACGATCCGCTCGACACCGTTCGCCCATCCGATGACCTGAAGCCGGAACGCTCCCTGGGTGCCGGCCTCGAACCGGCCCATGACGTTGTCGACGGCTTCGGTGAGGGGCAAGCGTTCGACGGTCTCGGTGATGTCGTCGATCTCCAGGCCGAGCCCTCGGCCGATCAGCCGCACGTTGCCGCCCCACACCATGGTCGGGATGGAGGGCAGCAACATCATCGGCGTCTCGTCCATCGATCCACCGAAACCGCACAGCACCCGCACCGAATGCGGCTGGTTGTAGGTGGAGTAGTCGAAGATCTCCTGGCACCGGATGGTGCGGATCCGGGTGCACAGCCCGGCGGCGATCACCGCCAGGGCGTCATTGCCCCAGCCGGGGTCGACGCCGCTGACCAGAAGTGCGGAGTTGCCGGCTGTCGCGGCGTCGGTGAGTCGTTCGACCCACTCGGCGGGGGCCGACGCCGGGTCGTAGAGCGAGTACAGCGACGGCGTCACCACTTGTTTGCCCGCACGCAGGCATTGCTCGATTTCGGCGATTGCCTCCTCCGGGCGGATATCGCCGGAGGACATATAGGCGACCGCGTCGCACCGGGCGAGCGCCGCGTCGACGTCGGTGGTGGCGGTGACGCCCGTCGGGGCGTCCAGCTTGGCGAAAGTCGCAGCGTCCCGACCAGCCTTGTCCTCAGACGACGTGATGACTGCCGCCAGTTCCAGCCCCGGGAATGCCGTGGCCGACCGGATGGCTGTCGCACCCATGTTTCCTGTACCCCACACCGCGATTCGACGCATCCGCCCACCCTAATGGCGAAGTTGGTGAGGATCGTCACATTGTGATGAACGTGCAGTCCAGAGCCGTTTTGACCAGCGGGTACAAGCTTCGATCAACCACTGGGTTGGTTAGACCGCAGAAATTGCTCAGAGTCTCTTTGCGTTGAAGTTACTGAACGGTATAGTTGGCCGCAGTTACTGGTGGGTAACTTATCCCGAGTACCCAACCTCAGGTGGCATTCCACAAGGAGGAAAAGTGAGCCACTACAAGAGCAATGTCCGCGACCAGGTCTTTAACCTGTTCGACGTCTTCGGCCTGGACAAGGCCCTCGGAGCCGGCGAATACAGCGATCTGGACGCCGACACCGCCCGCGAGATGCTCAACGAGATGGCCCGCCTGGCCGAGGGACCGATCGCGGAATCGTTCGCCGAAGGCGACCGCAATCCCCCCGTTTTCGATCCCGACACGCACACCGTGACGCTGCCCGAGGGCTTCAAGAAGTCGGTGCGCGCAGCCATCGAGGGTGGCTGGGACCGCGTCGGCCTCGACGAGGTGCTCGGCGGTGTCCCCGCGCCCAAGGCGCTGCTGTGGGCCCTCAACGAGCACATCCTCGGCGCCAACCCTGCCGTGTGGATGTACGCCGGCGGTGCCGCTTTCGCGCAGATCTTCTACACCAACGCCACTGAAGAGCAGAAGAAGTGGGCCGTCATCGCCGCGGAGCGCGGCTGGGGCTCCACCATGGTGCTCACCGAGCCCGACGCGGGTTCGGACGTCGGGGCCGGCCGCACCAAGGCGGTCAAGCAGGAAGACGGATCGTGGCACATCGACGGTGTGAAGCGATTCATCACCTCTGCCGATTCGGATGACCTGTTCGAGAACATCTTCCACCTCGTGCTGGCCCGCCCCGAGGGCGCCGGCCCGGGCACCAAGGGTCTGTCGCTGTTCTTCGTGCCGAAGTTCCACTTCGACTTCGAGACCGGCGAGTTGGGCGAGCGCAACGGCGTATACGTGACCAACGTCGAGCACAAGATGGGCCTGAAGGTTTCGGCCACCTGTGAGTTGACCTTCGGCCAGCACGGCAAGCCCGCCGTGGGCTGGCTGGTCGGCGAGGTACACAACGGCATCGCGCAGATGTTCGACGTCATCGAGCAGGCTCGAATGATGGTGGGCACCAAGGCCATCGCCACGCTGTCGACCGGTTACCTCAACGCGCTGGAGTACGCCAAGGAGCGTGTCCAGGGTGCCGACCTGACTCAGATGATGGACAAGACCGCTCCGCGTGTCACCATCACTCATCACCCCGACGTCCGTCGCTCGCTGATGACCCAGAAGGCTTACGCCGAGGGCATGCGGGCGCTGTACCTCTACACCGCGACGTTCCAGGACGCCGAGGTCGCCAAGGCGGTCCACGGTATGGACGTCGAGCTGGCACACAAGGTCAACGACCTGCTGCTGCCGGTGGTCAAGGGCTTCGGCTCGGAGCAGGCCTACGCCAAGCTCACCGAGAGCCTGCAGACCCTGGGTGGGTCCGGCTTCCTGCAGGACTACCCGATCGAGCAGTACATCCGCGACGCGAAGATCGACTCGCTGTACGAAGGCACCACCGCCATCCAGGCGCAGGACTTCTTCTTCCGCAAGATCGTCCGCGACAAGGGTCAGGCGCTGGCGTTCGTGGCCGGCGAGATCGAGCAGTTCATCAAGAACGAGTCGGGCAACGGTCGGCTCAAGACCGAGCGTGAGCTGCTCGGCACCGCGCTCACCGATGTCCAGGGCATGGCTGCCACTCTCACCGGTTACCTGATGGCCGCACAGGAGGATGCCGCCAGCATCTACAAGGTGGGTCTCGGTTCGGTCCGCTTCCTGCTGTCGGTCGGCGACCTGCTGCTCGGTTGGCTGCTGCTGCGTCAGGCCGCAGTCGCAATCGAGAAGCTCGACGCCGGCGCCTCCGGTGACGAGCGCACCTTCCTGGACGGCAAGATCGCCGCTGCATCGTTCTTCGCCAAGAACATGCTGCCGCTGCTGACCAGCACCCGTCAGGTCCTCGAGACCATCGACAATGAGGTGATGGAGCTCGACGAGGCTGCGTTCTAAGAAGCTCCGCCAAAAGACGCAGAAACCCCCTTTTCCTCACGGAATTGGGGGTTTTTGCTGGGGGCACCTCCCGCCTCCGGGGCACTGCTCGTCGGGACTCGGTGGGAGACAGGCAAGCTGGACCCATGACTGAAGCCCGCGGCATCTTGCTCGTCATGTCGCTGATGGCGACGACGGCGCTGACCCTCGCTCTCGGAATCACCGATCCGGCCGCACCGATGTCGTACCCGACCAAGTTCCTGGTGTGGAACCTGGTGCTGGCGTGGATCCCGATGGTCTTCGCGATCGCCTTCGATCTTGTCGAGCGCCGGCTGTGGCTGCTGCCACTGGGACTGGGCTGGTTGGCGTTCCTGCCGAACGCCCCGTATCTGGTGACCGATCTGGTCCACCTCGGCGAGGGATACGAGCTGTGGCGCCACGTGCTGCAGTACGGGTTCGCCGCGTGGACCGGGATCCTGCTGGGCGTGGTGTCGCTGCTGCTGGTGCATCAACGCCTGGACGACGAATTCGGCTCGTTCTGGAGCTGGCTGGCCGTCGCGCTCTCCGTTGGGGCCTGCGCCGTCGGTGTCGTCATCGGCCGCTTCCAACGATGGAACTCCTGGGACCTGGTGACCCGGCCCGATGCGGTGGTCGCGGCGACGTTCGACTGGATGCGCTCACCGCTGTCCTACGTGCAGTCGACGGGCGTGGCGATAGCCGTTGCAGCGTTCTTCGGGCTGGCCTACCTGACAATCTGGGCGTTGCGCGGATTGCGTTGACACACGTCGCATTCCATGCCGGAGGCATTCGACCAGGGAAGACCGTCGGCCATCCGGCCGGATAGCCGCGTCCACCTCAGACCGGCGATTCATGAGCCAGCGCCCGGTAGCTCTTGGCCCCCGCCCGGTCGACGGCGGCGCGAACCAAGCCGAACACCAAGCCCTGGAGAGCCGCTGCCGTCAGCGCTTTGGCGGTGGACCGTTCGAGATCCTTGGGGTCGGGCGGTTCCAGATTCGGCTGATCGATGCGCTTCCAGATCTGGGTGAACAACGCGCCGGCCAACAGGCCTCCGCCCACACTCGTCGCCATCGACAGCGGCATGTACAGCATTTTCGAGAGTCGGCTCACGATTCTCCTCGTATCGGCAACAGCCTGAAAGATCAGCTTTCGGGCTGACAGTGCGGATACCCCGAACCCGACAGTTTTAACGGCGCAGCTGCCGGTTCGAGGTTTTGCCCGCCCGTGCGTCGGGCACTGCTCTTCAGAGAAGAAGTACGCCTGGTGAAAGGCACACCGATGACGACCGAATCGAAAACCATCAACGAACCGTCCACGGCTCAGCTCCTCGGACAATTACAGGAGCAGACGACACGACTGGTACGCGACGAGCTGCGGTTGGCGCAGCGGGAGTTTCAGGAATCCGCCCGCCACGCCGGCCTCGGCGCCGGTTTGATCAGTGCCGCCGGTCTGCTGGCGGTACTGGGCCTCATGACGGCCGTCGCCGCCGCGGTGGCGGCAATCGCACTGGCCCTCCCGGTCTGGGCCGCTGCGGCCATCGTCGCCGCCGGGTTGTTCCTCGGAGCCGGGGTGGCCGCTCTGATCAGCCGCAGCCAAGCCCGAAAGGTTCCGCCGCCGGCAACCGAATCAGTCGGCAGCGTCAAACACGACCTCGACGAGATCAAGGAGGCACGACATGGCAACCGCTGATCACCTTCCACCCGAACCGGGGCCGGACGCCGACATCCACGAACTGCAGTCCGACATCGACAAGACTCGCGGCGAGCTGGGCGAGACGGTGGCCGCACTGTCGGACAAGCTCGACGTCAAGGGCCGCGCCCAGGACAAGGCCGCCGCGACGAAGGACGCCGTGGTCGACCGGGCCCAGGCCGCAACCGAGACGGCGAGGTCCAAGCCGGCGGTGTCGGCAGCCGCGGTGATCGCCGTGCTTGCGGCAGTCGGCCTGCTGGTGTGGTGGCGGCGCCGCTGACCAGACAGGCCCAAGCTCAGAAGCGGGTCAGGCTGGGCATCAAGACGTCGTCCACGAGTGCCCGGACCGTCGCCTCGGTCGGCGGACGCCCAGGAATCAGGGACCGGAACACCAGATATCCCGGCATCACGTCCCACAGCTCGTTGTGCACCGCCGCGGCGTCGATCTCACCCCGGTCGACCGCATCCGTCAGCACTTCGGTCATCAGCATCTTGCGCTGCAGAACGAACTGATTCTGCAGGGCCGCACTCAATTCCGGGCTGTGCGCTACCTCGGACATGATCGCGCTCATCGTGCTGCCGTGCTCGCGTGCCTGGTCGCACACCGACGAGCCGATGCTCAGCAGGTCGGTCCGCAGCGCGCCGGTGCGGGGCGGCACCAGCTGGATCCGGGTGCCCTCGATGAAGGCTGCCAGGACGAGCTCGGTCTTCGACGGCCACCGGCGGTAGATCGTGGCCTTGCTCGACTTCGCTTCGGTCGCCACGGCTTCCACGGTCAGCCGGTCGTATCCGTGCTGCTGCAACAGGCGCAGGGTCACCGCCAACAATTCCGACTCACGCTCGGTCCACTGCGACGCCGGAGCCGGCGGTGAAACGTCATGCGCGGAGGCGGCGGAAGGGGGTGACACTGAAGACCTTTCCGTAGCGGGCAGCCATGGCCACTTGTCCGTAGGCCTTGCCCTCTTCAGGACTGTACCGTACGGTACCGTTCAGGTGCTTGGAACGGCCGAAGACTCTCGCTTCAAGGCGAGTTTGCGCTTGTTCTCGAAAGGCTCTGAGATGCAGGGGATCTCGGTAGGAAGCCTGGTCCGGCGACGTTGGACGGTGATCGTTGCCGTGCTCGTGGTCGCGGTCGTCGCCTTCGCCGTCAGCCGGCTACACGGCATATTCGGTTCGGACAACGAGGTGTCACGTCCCAGTGCCGACGCCCTGGAGAACACCGGATACAACCCGAAACGGGTTCTCTTCGAAGTGTTCGGATCACCGGGCTCCGTCGCCACCGTCAACTACCTGGACATCGACGCACAACCGCAGCGGGCCGAGGACGTGACGCTGCCGTGGTCGCAGACGCTGGTCACCGATGACCCGACGATGTTCGCCGATCTGCGGGCACAGGGCGACGGCGGCTACATCGGGTGCCGCATCACCGTCAACGGTGTGGTCAAGGACGAAAGGTCCACTGACAACGTGAACGGCTACATCGCCTGCTTGGACAAGTCAGCATGAGCGGGCAGCACACAGAAGGTGAAGTTGTCGGTTCGAGGACGGCGCGAACCATTCGTCTGCTCGCCGTACCGATCGTGCTTGTTTGGGTTGCGATCGCTGCCTTGACGAACATCCTTGTGCCACAACTGGAGGTCGTCGGCGCCGCGCGATCCGTGGGCCTGAACGCGCCCGACGCGCCATCGACCATGGCGATGCGACACATCGGTCAGGTATTCGACGAGTTCAACTCCGACAGCGCGGCCATGGTCGTGCTCGAAGGCGACAAGCCACTCGGCGACGACGCCCACCGCTTCTACGACACCCTGGTGAAGCGACTGGCCGAGGACACCAAGCACGTCGAGCACATTCAGGACTTCTGGGGGGATCCGCTCACCGCGGGCGGTTCGCAGAGCAAGGACGGCAAAGCCGCTCTGGTGCAGGTGTATCTGGCCGGCAACCAGGGCGAGGCGTTGTCCAACCAGTCCGTCGACGCCATCCGCGAGATCGTGGCGAGCGTCCCGCCACCGCCGGGGGTCAAGGCCTACGTCACCGGCGCCGCACCGCTGATCACCGACAACTTCGAGGTGGGCAGCGAGGGCACCGAAAAGGTCACCCTCTTGACCTTCTTGGTGATCGCGGTGATGCTGCTGGTCGTCTACCGATCCTTCGTGACGATGCTCATCATGCTCGTCACAGTCCTCATCGAACTGTCCGCCGCGCGCGGTGTCGTGGCCGCACTGGCGCATTCCGGGGTCATCGGCCTGTCGACATATTCGACGAATCTGCTGACGCTGTTGGCGATCGCCGCGGGCACGGACTACGGCATCTTCATCGTGGGCCGCTATCACGAGGCCCGTAGCCGTGGCATGGACCGAGAAGCCGCCTATCACGACATGTTTCGCGGCACCGTGCACGTCATCGTCGGCTCCGGACTGACCATCGCCGGAGCCGTGGCCTGCCTGTACTTCACCCGACTGCCTTACTTCCAGACCCTCGGTGTACCCGCTGCCATCGGCGTGCTCGTGACGCTGGTGGCCGCGCTGACCCTGGGACCTGCCGTATTGACCATCGCCAGCCGGTTCGGCCTCTTCGAGCCCAAACGCAACCCGCGGGCACCGCGATGGCGCCGCATCGGTACCGCGATCGTGCGTTGGCCCGGGCCCATCCTGGTGGTGTCGTGCCTGATCGCGCTGGTCGGTCTGCTTGCCCTGCCGGGGTACAAGACCAGCTACGACGGTCGCCCCTACCTACCGGAATCAGCGCCGGCCAACATCGGCTACACCGCCGCCACCCGCCACTTCTCCGAGGCCCGGCTGAACCCCGAGCTGCTGATGATCGAAACCGATCACGACATGCGCAACCCCGCGGACATGCTGGTCCTCGAACGCGTGGCCAAAGCCGTTCTGCACACCCGTGGTATCGCCCTGGTCCAGTCGATCACCCGCCCGCTGGGCACACCGATCAAGCACAGCTCAATCCCATTTCAGATCAGCGCGCAAAGCGCCAGCCAGATCATGAATCTGGGCTACCAGCAGGACCGCGCTGCCGATCTGCTCAAGCAGGCCAACGAGCTGTCGAACACGATCAACATCCTCAAGCAGCAGGTCACGTTGCAGCAGGCCAGTGCTGCCGCCACCCATGAACAGACCCAGGCCTTCCACGACACCGTGGCGATCGTGAACGACCTCCGGGACAAGATCGCCAATTTCGACGATCAATTCCGCCCACTGCGCAACTACTTCTACTGGGAGCCACACTGTTTCGACATCCCCATGTGCGCGGCACTGCGCTCGGTGTTCGACGCGCTCGACGGGATCGACAAGCTCAGCGACCAGTTCGGACAGATCACCGCAAGCTTGGACAAGCTCGACGCGCTTCAGCCGAAACTCGTGGCGCTGCTGCCGCCGCAGATCGCCATCCAGGAGCGCAACCGCGACCTGACTCTCTCGAATTACGCCACCACGGCCGGGACCAACTCGCAGTCCCAGGAAGCCCTCGAGAATTCGACCGCGATGGGCCAGGCCTTCGACTCCGCCAAGAACGACGACTCGTTCTATCTGCCACCGGAAGCCTTCGACAACCCTGACTTCAAGCGCGGCCTGAAACTGTTCATGTCGCCCGACGGCAAAGCCGCCCGCATGATCATCACGCATGAGGGCACTCCCGCCACGCCCGAGGGCATTTCACACATCGACGCGCTCAAGGACTCCGCGTTCGACGCGATCAAGGCCACTCCCCTGTCGGACGCCAAGATCTACGTAGCCGGAACCGCCTCGGCGTACAAGGACATTCAGGACGGGGCCAAATACGACCTGCTCATCGCCGCATTGGCGGCGATCAGCCTCATCCTGCTCATCATGATGTTCATCACCCGCAGCATCGTTGCCGCAATGGTCATCGTCGGGACGGTCGTGCTGTCGCTGGGCGCGTCGTTCGGTCTGTCGGTCCTGGTGTGGCAGTACATCTTCGGCATCCAGTTGTACTGGATCGTGCTGGCACTCGCCATCATCCTGCTGCTGGCCGTTGGCGCCGACTACAACCTGCTGTTGATATCCCGATTCCAGGAAGAGATCGGGGCCGGGCTCAAAACCGGCGTCATCCGCGCGATGGCCGGAACCGGCCGGGTGGTGACCGCGGCCGGTCTGGTGTTCGCGGCCACCATGTCCTCGTTCATCTTCAGCGATCTCATCGTCCTCGGCCAGATCGGCACCACCATCGGCCTCGGTCTGCTGTTCGACACCTTGATCGTGCGGTCGTTCATGACGCCGTCCATCGCGGCACTTCTCGGCCGGTGGTTCTGGTGGCCGCAGATCGTGCGGCCCCGGCCGGCCAGCCGGATGTTGCGGCCGTACGGTTCCCGCAACTCGGTCCGCGAACTGCTCAAGACAGAACCCGAGCCCGAAGCGTCGGCCTGACGACGGATTGAACCGTGGGTAGCTCCACCAAAAGTCCGCGACGGAAACTGCCGACGTCAGCTGTCGAGCGAGCGCAGCAGTGCCCTTGTGCGGGCTCGGGTTTCGGGTGACGCGTCGAACACCACCCCGACATATTCGTCGACGCCGGCCGCTCCGAGGGAGCGAATACGTTCTGCCACGGTGCTTTCATCACCGATGATGACAGCGTCCTCGGGCCCGGCGTAACCCTCGCGGTCGAGCATGGCCCGATACGACGGCAGGTGTCCGTACATCGCGAACTGTTTGGCGGCCTGGGCGCGGGCCCCGTCGACATCGTCGGTGACGCTGACCGGAAGTGCTGCGACAACGCGAACCGGACGGTCCCCGGCCGCCTCCCGCAGCGTCGGGGCCACATGTTCGGCCAGCGTGGTCGGGCCCGTCATCCACGTGACGGTTCCCGCGGTACGACGGCCCGCGAGCTTGAGCAGTTGCGGCCCCAGTGCGGCGACGTACACGTCGGGCGCCGAAGCGCCGGGGATCTGCAGGGCGCCGCGCGTGGTGACCGTCTCCCCTGGCGCGTCGGCGGGTTCACCGTTGAGCAGCGGCTGCAGCCCGTCCAGATACTCGCGGAGCCGACGCACCGGCTTGTCCCACGGAATGCCCCACATGCCCTCGGTGACCGCAGCATGCGTCATGCCCAGGCCGAGCAGGAACCGGCCGCCACTGATCAGGCTGAGCGTGAGCGCGCGCTGGGCCAGCAGCATCGGATGCTGGTTCTGGATCGGGATGACGCCGGTGCCCACCTCGATCCCGTCGACCTCACGAAACGCCACCGCCAGCACGGTCAGGAGGTCGGGTTCATAGGGCATCTGAGTCATCCAGACCCGCTGGAATCCCTCATCGCGCAGTTGCGCGAGATTTTCTACAGTGGCGTCGATCGGGGAGCGGCCGGCGGTTTCACTGAGTGAGGCGAGGATGCTGATCTGCATGGCACCACGCTATGCGGAGAGTGGGTGCCGTGGGAGCAGAAGAGGTGGGACTCAAGACAAAAAGGGCGGGTTCGGGAGGACACTTGGGGGCGTTTCAATTCGTCGCACGCAGCCGGTCTTTCACCCCTGTACCGACTCTTTGGATCAGTCACTCCCGAACCCGTCGTAGGCTCGATCGTACGCCTCGGGTACCCCTCAAACCAGAGAAAAGTACGGCCGATTTTGCCGAGAATTGGAAGTTAGGTCGCCCCGTGTTGCCGTCGGGTCGGGGGGTCAGACGGCAACACGGAGCTACCCGTGTATCGACCTCTATGCCGCGGCCGTTACACATCTCCAAAAGAAATTTTTCGGATGTTGTCGGCTCCGCAAGCTACGCCTCCAAAATGGCGGTGACGCCCTGCCCACCCGCCGCACAAATCGAGATCAGGCCGCGCACCGGCTGACCGGTCTGCTTCTTCTTCTCCGCCAGCTGCTTGGCCAGCTGGGCGACGATGCGCCCACCGGTGGCCGCGAACGGGTGGCCCGCCGCCAGCGAGGAGCCGTTGACGTTGAGCCTGGAGCGGTCGATGGAGCCGAGTGCTTTGTCCAGCCCCAGCCGCTCCTTGCAGTACTCGTCGGAGTCCCAGGCCGCCAGCGTGGCCAGCACCACCGAGGCGAACGCCTCGTGGATCTCGTAGAAGTCGAAATCCTGCAGCGTCAGTCCGTTGCGGGCGAGCAGCCGGGGCACCGCGTACGTGGGTGCCATCAGCAGGCCGTCGGGTCCGTTGACGTAGTCGACGGCGGCGGTCTCGGAATCGACGAAGTAGGCCAGCGGCTCGTGGCCATGCGCCTCGGCCCAGTCCTCGCTGGCCAGCAGGGCCACGGAGGCACCGTCGGTGAGCGGCGTCGAGTTGCCCGCGGTCATGGTCGCGTCGCCGGCCTTCACACCGAACACCGGCTTGAGCTTGGCCAGTTTCTCCGGGCTGGAATCTGCCCGCAGGTTGTTGTCCCGGTACAGCCCGAGGAACGGGGAGACCAGATCGTCGAAGAAGCCGCTGTCGTAGGCGGCGGCCATGTTGCGGTGGCTGGCAGCGGCCAGTTCGTCCTGGTCGACGCGCTTGACGCCCATCTTCTTGGCGGTGACGGCGGCGTGCTCCCCCATCGACATGCCGGTGCGGGGCTCGCTGTTGACCGGGATCTCCACCCCCAGCGCGGCCGGCAGCTTGCCCACCAGCTTGAGCCGGTCGATGTTCGACTTGGCGCGGCGCAGGCCCAGCAGCACCTGACGCAGGTCGTTGCCGAACGCGATGGGCGCGTCCGAGGCGGTGTCCACGCCGCCGGCCGCGGCCGATTCGTACTGGCCCAGCGCGATGGCGTTGGCGGCCGCGGTGGCGGCCTGCAGGCCGGTGCCGCACGCCTGCTGGATGTCGTAAGCGGGCGTGTAGGGCGACAACGCGCTGCCCAGCACGCACTCACGCATGAGGTTGAAGTCGCGGCTGTGCTTGAGTACGGCTCCGCCGATCACCGCGCCGAGGCGTTCACCGGTCAGATCGAATCGCTCGATCAGCCCGTCCAGGGCGGCGGTGAACATGTCCTGGTTGGAGGCGTTGGCATACGCGCCGTCGGACCGTGCGAACGGAATCCTGTTGCCACCCAAAACGGCAACGCGTCGCCGGGTCGTGTTGTTGGCCA
Organism: Mycobacterium sp. IDUB_9; assembly: GCF_055419505.1. NCBI lineage: Bacteria > Bacillati > Actinomycetota > Actinomycetes > Mycobacteriales > Mycobacteriaceae > Mycobacterium > Mycobacterium sp. IDUB_9. Next base: position 645,456 of record NZ_JBVAXU010000001.1, read on the forward strand.
TCTGTTTGCCCTCCACTGTCGGGTTGTCCGGGGCCATATTACCCACTGTTCTTACTCTGGAGTAAGTTCGGTATGGACAACGCAGTACTGCGAAGCGAAAGGCAGCTGAAGTGGCTTCCGACCTGTTCTCCCAAGTGGTCAACTCCGGGCCGGGATCGTTCCTGGCCAAACAGCTGGGCGTGCCGCAGCCCGAGACCCTGCGCCGCTACCGCCCCGGTCAGCCACCGCTGCCCGGCTCCCTGCTGATCGGCGGGGAGGGACGCATCGTCGAACCCCTGCGGGCTGCCCTGGCCGACGACTACGACGTCGTCTCCAACAACATCGGCGGCCGCTGGGCCGATTCGTTCGGCGGTGTGGTGCTCGACGCCACCGGCATAGCCGACGCCGCCGGGCTCAAGGAGCTCTACCAGTTCTTCACGCCGGTTCTGCGCAACCTCGCGTCGTGCGCACGTGTGGTCGTCATCGGCACCACACCCGAGCAGGCCGGCAGCGTCCACGCCCAGATCGCGCAGCGCGCCCTGGAAGGCTTCACCCGCTCGCTGGGCAAGGAGCTGCAGCGCGGCGCCACGGCGTCGCTCGTGTACCTGGCCGCCGACGCCAAGCCCGGCGCGACCGGCCTGGAGTCAACCCTGCGCTTCATCCTCTCGGCCAAGTCGGCCTACGTCGACGGGCAGGTGTACCGGGTCGGTGCCGCCGACTCGACGCCGCCGGCGGACTGGGACAAGCCGCTGGCCGGCAAGGTTGCCGTAGTGACCGGTGCGGCCCGCGGCATCGGCGCGACGATCGCGGAGGTGTTCGCGCGGGACGGCGCCACCGTGGTGGCCGTCGACGTGCCCCAGGCCGCCGAGGATCTCGGCAAGGTCGCCGAGAAGGTCGGTGGCAGCGCACTGACGCTCGACGTCACCGCCGACGATGCAGTCGAGCAGATCGTCGCGCATGTCACCGCACAGCACGGCGGCAAGGTCGATGTGCTGGTGAACAACGCCGGTATCACCCGCGACAAGCTGCTGGCCAACATGGACGAGAGCCGCTGGGATTCCGTGACCGCGGTGAACCTCCTTGCCCCGCAACGGCTCACCGAAGGTTTGGTGGAGGCCGGAGTGCTGGGCGAGGGCGGCCGGGTGATCGGACTGTCGTCGATGGCCGGCATCGCCGGCAACCGCGGACAGACCAACTACGCCACCACCAAGGCCGGCATGATCGGGCTGGCCGAGGCGCTGGCCCCGGTGCTGGCGCCGAAAAACATCACCATCAACGCCGTGGCCCCCGGCTTCATCGAGACCAAGATGACCGACGCGATCCCACTGGCCACCCGCGAGGTGGGCCGCCGGCTGAACTCGCTGTTCCAGGGCGGCAAGCCGGTGGATGTGGCCGAACTGATCGCCTACTTCGCCAGCCCGGCGTCGAACGCGGTCACCGGCAACACCATCCGGGTCTGCGGCCAGGCCATGTTGGGGGCGTGAGCACGTGAACAACATGTTCCGTGCCGTCGTCGGGGCGTTGCCGTTCATACCGCGCGACGACGCCCTGCCGGCCCGCACCGTCACGGTCGACAACCTGCCCATCGACCCGGCCAACGTCGCCGCCTACGCCCAGGTGACCGGGCTGCGGTTCGGTGACACCCTGCCGCTGACCTACCCGTTCGCGCTGACCTTCCCGACTGTGATGTCGCTGGTCACCGGATTCGATTTCCCCTTCGCCGCAATGGGTTCGGTGCATCTGGAGAACCACATCACCCAGTACCGCCCGATCAAGGTGACCGACACCGTCAGCGCGGCGGTGCACGCGGAGAACCTGCGCGAGCACCGCAAGGGCCTGCTGGTGGACATCGTCACGGAGCTGAAGGTCGGCAACGACACGGCGTGGCACCAGGTGACGACATTCCTGCACCAGCAGAAGACCAGCCTGTCCGGTGAGCCCAAGCCGGAACCACAGAAGCAGCCGAAGCTGCCGCCGCCCAACGCCGTTCTGAACATCACCCCGGGCCAGATCAGGAACTACGCGTCGATCGGCGGGGACCACAACCCCATCCACACCAACGGGCTGGCCGCCAAGCTGTTCGGCTTCCCCACCGTGATCGCGCATGGAATGTTCAGCGCTGCAGCAGTTTTGGCCAACATCGAGGGGCAGCTCCCCGATGCGGTCAAGTACTCGGTGCGGTTCGCCAAGCCCGTGGTGCTCCCGGCGAAGGCCGGGCTCTACGTCGAGCGCGACGCCGACGGCTGGGAGCTGACCCTGCGCAACCTGAAGAAGGGTTACCCGCACCTGACGGCGACGGTCAGCCCGCTGCGCTGAGCGCGGTCGAAGTAGCCAGAGGCTATTGCGATTCCAACTCAGCCGTCACGTCGCCGCGATCGAACGGATCCTTCGAGTGGTCATAGGTATCCCGGCATTGGCCGTAGAGCGTGACGCGCGCGTGGGAGTCCAGTGGCACGACGTACATGAAGTCCACCTCCGCTTTCACGTCGTTCTTCGTCAACGTCGCGCTGCTGTGTGAGTGGAAGTCAGGGTCGCCCTGCCATCCGTGTTGCTGCAGCGGGGTAATGAGCGTCGCTGGGTCCACCGCAGCGGACCGGTCCGCGCCAGGCATCCAGAAGACCATCGCAAGCTTGCCTCTGAACGGGCCCTTGTTGTCGTCGGTGCAGGATTCGTAGGTGAACACCGTCTCCACCAGGTTGCCCCGCAACCCCAAATCCCGGACCAGTTCTTTTCCGGCGTCGATCACCTGTGCGCGGGCCTGTTGCGGTGTCATCGGTTCTGTCACTGCCTCACCACCGCCGCACCCGACAATCACACTGGCCAGCGTCACTAGCGCGATCGCACCGATCACGTGTCTCCACCATGTTCCCAATCGTCATACTCCTGCCTCTGGTTCTAATGGCGGTGGTTGTCCCGAGCGCGCCGATCCGCCTCCGGGTCGAAGGCCTGGTCAACACCCGGAATCGTGATCGATGTGCCGGGCACCGGGATGGGGCCCAGCGGGGTTGGTATTACCACCGGAACTTTGGCATACCAGTGATCCGAACGATGCTCGGCAGTCATCCCATTCTGTTGCAGCCGATCACCGTGACCCGAGGCGATGTCGGCCATGTTGTACAACGACTCCGAGCCCTGCTCAAAGTATCTGCTGTGATCCGTGCGGTAATCACGCAATGACGATTCGGCGTCGAAGCGAGTCGAACCGTACCCATCGATCGACGGATCCGAACCCAGACCCAGACCGGGCCCACTCATGTGTTCCCGGCCGAAGTAGGTAACCGGGTCGGTGCTGGCGGCTCCGACATACAGGTGTCCGTTCGGGGGCAGGTGGAAATCGGCAGCGGACTTCGCCATGTCGGTGCCGGGGCTACCGATCAGCACGATGTCATCGGCGCGCATACCGTACCCGGCCGCCGCATCGGCCACCGTGGTCGAGCCATAAGAATGGCCGATCACCGTCAGGTGGCTGGAGCCCAAGTGGGTAGCATCCAGAGCATTGACGTCGGCGGCCAACAGTTCAGCACCGTGGCGCGCCATATTCGGCACCGCGACCGCCTGGTCATCGGGCGCGTCATACCCCATCCACATCACCACCGCGTTCGACTTGTCCGGGTCGGCCTTGCTGGTCTCGTTGTAGAGGTTGACCGGATCCGGGTTGTCCAACGATCCGCCCTTCACCGAGGTGGTGAGACCGGAGACCTTCACCGTGGTGTTGTTTGCGGTGTCAGGGTTACCGATCGCGATCGCCGCCGCACCCTTGCCGCCGAACGCCTCCGGGTCGTACTTCTTCAAAAAGATCGGCGGGTGCTTGCTGGTCCCGGGGATGTTGGCGTCACGGCCATAGCGATCGAGTGCCTTCTGCACCTCGACCGCATTGTGGTACCGCGTGATGTCGGTGGCGGTCAGACCGTACTTCTCCGGGTGCGCCCGCACCTCGTCGACGCTGACATGATGTGACTCAGCAACGGAGTTGACCCGGGCCAGATCCTGTTTCTGGATCCTCAGATTGGCCTCGCTCTGCACGCCGGTCGGGATGCCGTTGAGGTTGCCGATCTTGTCCGGGTGATCGCGGAGCATCTGCGCCTTCTGCTCCGGGGTCAGGGAGAGCCACCAATCGTGGATCGCGTGGGGGTCCTTGGTGTCGGGGATTTGTGGCTCGGCCTTGTCACCAGGGGTGGGTGCGCCCCCGCCGGGCCCGCTGCCCGGGGTGTTGGTCAGGCCGGCCACTGCCTGCCGGACCGCTTCGTCGGTATGTTGATTGGCCGCGTCGAATTCAGCCAGCAACTTTTTCACCGCGGCGGTGTGGCGAACCGCCAGCATGCGGACCGTCAACGCGTTGACCGGGCTGAGCCGAGCGTAGAAATCCAACACACTGCCCGGCCGCACCGACACCGTGCCATCCGGAGCGACCTGCCAACCCTGACCCTCCAACTGCGCCACCGTGTGCAACACCGACGATTTGATCTGGGTCAACTGCGCGCCGCCGGCCTGCAGAGGAGCTTGCACCCGAACCATGGCCTCGTGCACCCGCTGCATCTGCTCAAGGGTCTTCTGCCCATCGGCAATTGCCGCTTCCGAAGCCGTGCCCTGCCATCCCGACTTCAGCTTGGCCAGATTCGCCTGCTGCCGCTCGATCTCGGCCTGGTAGGCCGCCGCGGCCACCTCCATCTGAGCGGCGGCGCGGGTCAACGCATCCGGTTGCGAGCCCTGCACCTGCGGGATGGTGACCGTCATCGACTGAACTGCTGCAATCGACGACCGAATGCGACGTCAGTGGCCTCATACTGCCGGGCTGCCGCCTCGAGCTTCTCCGAATGACCGTTCAGCGCCGTACTCACCGACTGATTGACCGCATCCAACACCGCCTGGGCGGTTCGGCAGCCGTCTGCGGTGCGCAAACCCGTCATACCCGCCGCCGCATCACCCAGCGCTCCAGCGGCTCCGGTGTTCGACGTAGCCGTAGCCACCGACTTCTCCGTCGCGGCAACGTCGCGCAACGTGAGAGCGTTCACTCGCAGAGTTGGCGTCACCTTTCAAGGCTAAGGCCACCACCACGACGGTTCAGACACCATCTTTGGACGGACGCCCAGCGCTCGAACTACGCGGTCGGTACGGCGTCGCCCGAAGTCTTTCGCAGTTCGGCGAATTCTGAGATCGAGGCCGAGGTGACGGAGGCGACCGGCCGGGCATTGGGCGCCGACGCGTCGGACTTGGACACCATCACGACGTTGTCGATGTAGGGCTGGATGGTCGTGCTGTTCTGCACGGTCGACACGATCACCAACTGGAAACCGAACTTGCGGAAAGCCGACAACGCCTGCTGGGCGAACTGCGGATCCGACTTGGAGAACGCCTCGTCGAGCATGAGCTGGGCGAACAGCGGCCTGGTGTCGTCGCTGTCGGGGCTGGCCAGGTTGAAGCTCAGCGCCCCGGCCAGGCAGAAGGCCATGAGCTTCTCCTGCTCACCGCCGGAGTTGTCGCCGGAGTTGCTGTAGGTCCGGATCACCTCGCCGGTTTCGGCGTCGCGCTCCTCGCAGTACAGCACGAACCGGTTGCGCACATCCAGCGCATCACGCGTCCATTGCCGGTCCTCGGGAGTGTTGCCGGCCAGCAGCTTTCGCAGCTGCAGGATGTCGGTGTACTGCTCGAACATCGCGGTCTCGTCGCCGAAGCTCACCAGTGACACCCGCGACGAGATGCGCTGGGCCTTCTCGTTGAGTTCGTCGACCGCCGCCAGATGCCGGGTTCCGGCGTGCAGCGTCAGCCGAGTGCCGCGGTTGAACTCCACGGCTCCCAGGCCGGTGTTGACCCGGGCGATCTGTTCGGTGATCCGCCGCGCCTCGTTGTCGGCGATCATGTGCAGGTTCAGGATCGCGCCCGGTGCCTGTTCGGTGATCAGCCGCTGCATGCGCTCGTAGGCGTCGGGCAACTCGCGTTCGTCGATCCGACGGCACAGCGCCACGTAGTCGTGGACCCGCTCGTCGAACACATCACTGTCGTTGGGGATGGCGTCGGGGAACGAGCTGTCGTAGGCGGCCATGATGCCGGCCAACTCGTCGTGCGACCGGTTGCGGTCCGCCCGCAGCCGGTCCCGCTCGCGACCGATGACACGGGTCAGCTCGGCCCGGTACGGCTCGGAGTCGAGAAGCTCAAGGGCCAGGGCGATATCGGCGGCGTAGCCATCGATGGTGTCGCGGGCATGCTGCGGGAGTAGCTCGGAGCCGAGACGCTCGGTGAGCACCTCGCTGAGTTCCAGCAGCGCGGTCCGCCTGCGGTCCAGCGTGGTCTCACGTTCGTTGAGCGAGCCGATCTGCTGGATGACCTTCTCGACCCGCTCCCAGCATTCGTCGGCCCGTTGTTGCAGCCGTTCGGCGTCGGGGTTGTCGGAGACCAGCAGATCGTGTTCCCCCTGCAGGCGCTCCAGCATCCCGTCCACCGAATCGGTGTCGATATCGCTCCACTGCATGAACTGGTCGCACAGTGCCCGGCAGGCCCGTTCCCGGGACTGCAGCTGGCCGCGGTGCTCGTCAAGACGCTCACGCGCCGTACGCGCCACCTGGTACAGGTCCTGGGCGGCAGCCAGATCATCTTGCAGTGCTTCGATTTTGGCCGCGGTACCGCCGAGGAAGATGTAATCCGAAGGTCGTAGCCGAGACCGGTCGTCCTTGATCGAGAGCCGCCCGCTGTCCTTGCGCAGACCCTGGTCGGTGACGGCACGGGACTGCTCGGTGAACTCCCCCGGCCCGTCGACACACACGTAGTCACCGACCGCCGCGATCACGTTGAGCGCCTCAACCGCACTGTCATGCGTCGGGTCGGCGAGCTGGAGTTTGGTGGCAAGGGTGTGCGGCGGCGGGGTACGCAACTGCGATCCGTGTTGGACATGCTGCAACTGGATCCGCCCACGCATGTCGTTCTCGTTGACGAAGCGCAGCGCGCGCTCCATGTGGATATCAGGGACCAGCAAGCGTAATCCGGCCCCGCGCAATACCTTTTCGACGGCCAGCCGCCACCGCGACTCGTCGGGCTTGAGCTCCATCAGCTCAGCCACATAGACCAGATCACGCTCGGAGATGTCGAGGGCCCGGGCGATGCGCGCCCGCATCTCGTACTCGGTCCGCGGCAGCGGGGACCCCAGTCGCTGCACCCGCTCCAACTCAGATTCGATACTCTCGCGCGCCTCACGGGCCCGCACTTCTTTCGCCGACGCCTCGACGTAAGGCTGGTTACCGGTGAACAACTCCCGGTGCAGCCGGTCGGCCTCCTCCATCAAAGTCTCACGCAGCGACCAGAATTCCTCACCGTTGTCCGGCGGGGTCAATCCCAGAGCGGTGACCTTGTCCTCGTAGCCGCTGCGCCGGCGCGACACCTCCTCGCTGACCCGTTCAGCCTCGGTCAGGCGTTGTTGCAGTGGCACGAGATCCACGGTGACGGTGTTGATCTGCGCCATGAGAGAGTTGTGCTCGTTCTTGAACTGACGCTGCTGTGAACCGAACTCGTCGCGCTGGGCACCGAGCTGCGTGATCTGGTCGTCCAGATTGTCGATCTCCGGGCCGGCCTGGGCCAGCCGGCGGTGGTCGACGTAGTCGCGCACCATCGCGTTGTCGATGGTGTCGATCACCCCGAACTTGGCCGCCTCGTCGGCGTACCGTGCCTGTACCGCGGCGATATTGCCCAATGTGTTGCGCTTGCGCCGGGCCACGTCGAGCAGGCCGCGGGCCTCGACCAGCGGGTTGATCTGCTCCAGGGCCTCTTCCACACCGCTGAGGCTGGCGGGCTCGTCGAGCATGAACTCGCGGACGAACTGTTCGAGACCACCAACGCTTTTCAGCGATTTTGCCTTGCCCAGCAACTGCTGGGCGGCCTCCGAGGCCCGGATGCCGATGCTCGAGTACAGCTGGGCCAGGTACTGGCTCTCACTACGGCCACCGGTCCAGCCGTCGTCACGGAACACCGCGGCGTCGTAGCCGTTGGCCGCCCACCGGTTGCACAGGTCGAAGATGTCGCGGTCGGCGTCGATCAGGTAGTACCGGCTGCCCGGATCCGAGGTCTTCTCGGCGGCAAGCCATTTGAGCACCAGCCCGGTGACCGATCGCCCGGTGCGGTCGCAGTAGGTGACGGCGACCGCCGACCAGGCCGGGCCCGTCCCGCGCAGGTACATGATCTGGCGGCTGGTGCCCTCGCGTCGCTCACCCCATGCGCCGCGGACGTACTTGTCCACGGTGCGCTTTCCGGTGCCCGCGCCCGCGGCGGTGGTATCACCGGAGGCGTTGAAGTTGCGTCGGTGCGAGGGCAGGAAGGCCAACGAAATCGCATCCAGCAGTGAGGATTTGCCACTGCCCGAAGAACCGGTGATCAGCGTGCCGTGCTGGTTGAACGGGATCGAGTGATACCCATCGAACACGCCCCAGTTGATGACCTGCAGGCGGGACAGCGAGAACTGGTTGGTCGGTTCAGCCATGAGCGTCCACATCGTCGTCAAGTTGTTTGGCTGGATCAGCGCCGTCGGTGTCGTCGGGATCGCCGACTGTGCCGCTCGCGGCCCGCTTCAGCTGCTCGAACTGCTGTTGCAGTTCGGTGATCATCGAGGCCGTCATGATCGCGTTGACCACCGGGCTGATGGTGAAGCTGTCCTCGTCCTCTCGGTTGCGGGCCAGCATGTCGATGTCGGTGAGCCGCTCGATCGCGTTGTCGATCCGCTTGTCGAACGAGGCCGTATCCCGGTCGGTGTCGTTGTTCACCCCGGCGAACAGCTCGTGGATCTCGTCGCGACTGATCAGCACGTTCTCGTCGCGCGTCGCCGCCCGCATCAGCTTGGCCAGGTGCAGGGCCAGGATCGAGTCGTAGGTGTTGAGAGTCTCACGGCGCAGCAACCGGCGCCGCCACTGCGATTCGTAGTCGGCCTGTTCGACGTAGGCGATGTCATGATCGTCCGAGATGCACAGCCGCATATCGAGTTCCGAGAGCCGCACGGTGAGCTCGGCGCGATACCGGGTGACCCACGACCACAGCTCCGAATGGTTGTCCTTGCTGACGTAACGTCGCGACAGCAGGTGCTGGAGCGCCCAACAGGCCCGGTCCGGCAGCTCACTGACGTCCCCGTCGAAGCGGGGCGCGCGGCGCTGATCCGTGGACCGTTCGACGGCGTCGATGCTGGGCAGGGCGTCGAAGTCGATCGCCGCATCTGAGACCGGCACTGCATCTGAGACCGGCGCGGTATCTGGGGTGTCGGTCATAGCATGCTCTCACTGGCAGTAGGGATCGGCTCGGTGAAAACCAGTCGGGGGATTTCGATTTCGCGGTCGGCGCCCTCCAGGGACCGGAAGCGCACCCGGACTGAAGAACCAGCTTCGGCGCCGTCCTCGGTGTGCTGCTTGAGCGCCCAGGACCACAGCACGATCACATGCCCGAGATACGCCGAGTCCAGCATGCCGATCGCGTCGGGCAGCGACACCGGCCCGGCCGCCACCGCGCCGTTGATCAATTCGGCCAGTTCCGCGGCGTCGACCTGGGATGCCAATGCCGAGAACGCCGACAGGTTCACCTCTCCTTCCGAGGACTCGGCCTGCGACGGCGGGATCGCGTCACGAATCTTGAAGGCCACGGCGCCAATCGAATTGAGATCGGTGCGGACCAGCGGCACCTCGACGCCGATCCGGCTGTCGGCCAGCGAGATGCTGAGCAGTCCGTGGGCACTGGCCAGTGCATCGTTGAGCTGACGGGTGACGCCGCGACTGTGCTCCAGCGTGCCGGAGGCGACGAAGCGCTTGATCCGACGCGCGCAACGCTGCCGGGTCCGCCCCACCTCGGCCGTCTGCGCCGACACCAGGCTGAAGAACCCCGTCATCACCTCGCGCAGGTCCGGGTCCAGATGCGGCAGCTCACGGGTCACCGCCTCGATGTCGGTCACCAGCGCGGCCCGCTGCTCGGGATCCTGGATCATCCGGGTGAAGGCCGTGTAGGAGGCGCTCTCACGAGAGGCGAACAACGACTCATAGTCGTCGAACAACTGACGCTGGCGCTCCCGGTAACCGAGATCGGTGTCGGCGGAGGCATCCAGCAGCCGGGTGGTGATGCGGTTGAGCATGGCGCCGTACTGCCCGATGTCGGAGACGATCTGCTCCATCTGCAAGGCGATGGCCCGTGCCTCGTCCTCGACGTCGACCAGGTCGGGATCGGGCCGCTGCCCCTGCTCGAGAGCATCCAATTCGTCACGCAGCTTGGCGATCTCGGCTTCGATGTCGGCGCGGATACGGTCCGGGTCGTTGCTGACCTGACCCGCCACCCGGTGCAGACCGGCCGCGATACCGGTGATCGAGCCGCCCGTCGCAATCGTGTCCTCACGGCGCATGCGACGGGCAAAATCCACCACGGCCCGGGCCTCGTAGGTCAGGTAGCACACGTTGCGTTCGGCCTCGCCGGACTGCTCGGTGATCCGGTGCAGCCAGCCCTGGCTGGCCCAGTACTTGATGAGGGCCAGGCCCGACTGCTCGGTCTCGGAGCCGAGGGCGGCCAGGTCGCGTTCAAGCCGGATCACCAGGTCGATCTCGGTGAGTTTGGCGCCCCGGTCCAGGTGGCGTTCCATCAGCGTGAGATAGGTGGCCAGGTTGTTCGTCACCAGCAGCCGGGCCGAGCGTGATTCGGCCACCTCGCGATTGAGCTGGTAAAGCTGGTCCAGCGACGAGCCACCGGTGCCTGCGTCAGGCATTACCGGGCTCTTCGGTCGCGATGAACATTCGCACCACTCTAGGCGGCCGACGCGACAGGCTCCGACGCCAGTTCGGTTTGCTGTTCACCATCGAGCCCGGCCGTTGTGACCTACGCCTCGCTCACCCTGCCCTAGAGTCATCCGGTGACTCCAGCCAAGGTGCCGCCCGCTCGTTTGGTCCGCGTGGTCGAACGCGTCCGCCATCATCTGCACCGGCTGTATCGACGCGCGGCACCGCCGCCCGCGGCGATGCTGGAGATGATCCTGGGCGCCTGGGTCGCCCAGGGCATAACGGCCGCCGCACAGCTCGGAGTGGCCGACGCGCTGGCCGATGGACCGCTGCGTCCCGACGAGCTGGCGCGCCGGGTCGAGGCAAACCCCGACACCCTGGACCGGCTGATGCGAGCCCTGGTCAGCGAAGGCGTCTTCCGCCGCACCCGCGACGGACGCTACGCGCTGAACCCCCTCGCCGACACCCTGCGCAAAGATGCGCCGGTCTCGATCGCGGGCATGGCGAAATTCGTCGGCTCACAGCAGCACCGCGAGCACTGGAGCCACCTCGCCGATGCCGTCCGCACCGGTGAGGCCGTCATCCCCAAGCTGCGCGGCAAAGGGGCGTTCGACTACATGGGTTCCGAGCCGGAACTCGGCGCGATTTTCAACGACGCCATGACCAGCATCTCCGAACTGGCCATCGCCCCGGTGGTGGCGGCCTATGACTTCACCCGGTTCGGCACGATCGCCGATGTCGGCGGTGGGCACGGCCGGCTGTTGGCCGCTGTGCTGGCCGCCGCCCCGGCTGCCCGCGGGGTGCTCTACGACCTGCCGCAGGTGGTCGACGGGGCGCCGGAGATGTTGGCCAAGTACGAGGTGACCGATCGGGTTCAGGTGGTTCCCGGGTCGTTCTTCGACAGCGTCCCGGCCGGCGCCGATGCCTACGTGCTGAAGAACATCATCCACGACTGGCCCGACGACGAGGCGGTGACGATCCTGCGCAATGTGCGCGCGGCCGCTGCCCCTGGCGCAACGCTGCTGCTGGTCGAGGGAGTGATCCCCGATGATGACCGCGCGTTCATCGGCAAGTGGACCGATATGGAGATGCTGATCGGCATCGCGGCCCGGGAACGCGGCGCGGACGGTTACCGAAAGCTCTACGAGCAGGCCGGGTTCCGGCTCACCAGGGTGGTCCAGACGGCTTCCCCCTTCAGCCTGGTGGAGGGTACGGCGGTCTAATCCTCATTCGCACACGGCGAGGTCGCGGACACGTCGAGTCTGTAGGTCCCGGCCGGACTGACTTCAGCCTGTACCGAGACGCTGTACCCGCGACTGTCCTCGTAGGCTTTGCTGTTCGGCGGTTCCGGCTCTGGGCGGGTCCACGGGATGGGTTCGAACCCCTCATCGCGCAGGGTGTCGATACGGGTGAGGGCGGCCTGGACGAGTTCGGGTGCGGGATCGGGAATCGAGGCATTGCGGTACACCCGCCAGGGCGGCCCGTCCGGCATCATCCCCGCATTGGTGCGGCACCCGTGCAGGGCCGCGTAGGCGGGATCGGGATCGATCGGCTTGCCGACGATCATCGACACATAGCCGGCCACCGCCTTGGCGGCTTCGGTGACAGTCAAGGTGATGGGTTCCATCGTCGCCTCATCGTCGTTGTGCGGATCATCCTTGTGGGCAGGCCCGCACGAAGTGGTGATCATCACGACCAGAGCCAGCAAAAGCGTTGCGAGATATCTCATTTCACCTGCACCCGTGGCCCCTTGCCGGGATTGTCCGTCACTCGCGGATTGTCCCACGGATGCTGCCGCCGTTCGTAGGATCCGTCATCATCCCAGGGCAGCTCCGGAATTTTGGGTGCGCCGAACCCTCGTGCCGTATCCGACGCCTCGGCCCGGAAGTTCCCGTCATCACCCATATCGATATCCATATAGTTGGTCTCGATCCCGCGCTCGACATAGCCGGTGGCCTCACCGCCACTGATGACGGCGACCATATTTTTGAACGCGTCGGATTTGGGGTCGTTCCAGTATTCCCCGTGTGCGTTCTGCCCCACGATCACCTCGCCGTGGTGCCCACCCCCGAGCCCGTAGTACCCGGTGTCCAGTCGGGTGACACCAGGAATCTTGTCGGGGTCGGTCGCCGAGGGCAGGCCCCCCAGCGGATTGCCCACCTGCCCGTCGACGGTGTGCGGAATCCCGGGTATCGAGTTGATCCAGTCTTGATCGCTGGCGTCACGGGGCAGCGACTGGACCGGCCCGATCGGATCTCCCGGCGCGGTCATCGAATAACGCTGAACGTCCGGATTAGGGTTGGTGTATTCGCCCGTGAGAATGCCGGTGCCCGCCGACGAGGCGTGCAGGACGCGGTCGGCGCGCAACCCCATCTGCTCGGCGGTCCCGACGATCGCGCCGCCGTAGGAATGGCCGATATAGGTGACCGGTGTGCCGGGCGCCCCCGCACCCACCTCCCGGTCGATCTCGTGACCGAACGAGACCAGCTTGGGAGCCATCGACGCAGCGTACGCGGGGTCCGTCGCGTCGCTCATCAGATCTTGGGGGAAGTCGTCGCCCATGTACAGGAAGACAGGCGATTCCGATTGATCTGCCAAAGCCACCGCCGCATTGTGGTTCGAGCCGCTGCCGTTCAGGTTGGAGCCCGTGCCGGGGACCACCACCCCGACACCCTTGATACCGGGCTTGATGTCGCCGATCATCTCGATCATCCGGCCATTGCCCTCGGTCGAGAATCCGACGAACTTTCGCGGCACCTTCCGCCCACTACCGGGCGGAAATTCGATCGGGGTGAGCATGGCCTGCAACTGCTTGACCCGGGCCTCATCGGGTGACGGCTTTCTCAGCTCCTCATCCAATGCGTTGCGAATGTTGATGTTGTTGGCGTCGATCCTCGTATCGAACGGCACACCGTCGGTGTTGCCCATCACCTGCGGGGCGGCGAGCATCATCTCGTGCAGGGTTTCCGGGCTCAGCCCTGCCAGGAATGCGGCCCGCTCGTCGGGCGTCATCCCGGCCAGCCGCTCGACCAGTGCCTTCGGGCTGTTCGGATCGGGCGCCTGCTTGGGATCCGGCGTGCTGAGCGCCGCTACAGCGTCCCGTACCTGTTGTCCGACCTTGGTGTCGGTGGTCTCGAACTGCGCCAACATCGTCTTCAGTTGCGCCGACGCCTGTGCGGCCATCGCCCGCAGCAGCATCCGGTTCACCGGACTCAGCTTCGCGTAGAAATCGAGCACGCTGCCCGGACGGACCGACACCGTTCCGTCGTCGGCGACCTGCCAACCCTGCCCCTTCAGCTTGTCGACGGTGCCCACGATGCGGCCGCGCTGTTGCACCAGTTCGCCACCGCCGTCCTGCAAGGCCGAGCGCAGCGCGGACAGACAGTCATGGAGCTGCTGCATGCGTTGCAATGACGCGATGGCACCGGCGATGGCGGCATCGGCCGAGGTGCCCGTCCACGAGGCGCGCAGTTGGTCGATGGTGGCCCGCTGCTGGTCCATCTGGGCGGCCAGAGTGGCTGCCCGGGTACCGATGTCGGCGCCACTCCGCACCAGTGCCTCCGGATGGGAGGCCTCCACCTGAGAGATCGAAACCGGCATGTCAACCCGGGGGCAGCGCTGAATTCAGCCGACGTGCAGACTCCTCATCGGTGCGCTGATAGGCATTGGCCGCATCGGTCAATTTGCCTGCATGCGCATTGATTTCGCCACCGACGGCGGTGGCGGCGCTCTCCACGATCGAGGAGGCCTGGCCGCAGGCCGCACCGCTCTGCAGGTCCGGCATCGCCGCTGCCGCCGCACTCAGTGGCTGCCCGACCTGCAGCCCGGTGACGGCCCCACCGACCGCAGTCTCAGCGGCAGCGGCCGACCGCAACACGGCCGGAGCAACTTTCAGCTCGGAACCCATTCCGGGAGCGTACTGCCCTCAGCAGGGGTGTCCGGACACCAATTGTGAGGCGCCGAGCGCGCAGGCAACGGCGACTAGCCTGCCGTGACCGTCGGCGTGCCCGCGTCCGACGGCGTGCCCTTCAGTCCGCGCCAGAACAAGTTGATCATCAATTCGGCGGCCTCGTTGACGTCGGCATCCCCGGTGCTCACCCGGCTGGCGATCGCCTCGCCGGCACCCACGAGCGCCACCGCCATCATCTCGAAATCGCTGTCCGGCTGAGGATTACGCGTACCGGTACTGAGCAGCCGGGCCACCAGGTCGATGATCCGGTCGCGGCCCTCGCGGACCGTGTGGGCGAACGCCTGCGAGCTGGTGGCCTGGGTATAGAGCACCATCCAGGACGCCCGGTTGGCGTCGATGTAGTTGAGGAAGGCCAGCACGGCGCTCCGCAGCAGGTCCTTGGGGCTCTGGGTGAAGTCGATCTCTCCGCGCACCACGTCCACGAACCGGGTCAGCTCACGGTCGAGGCAGGCGCCGAACAATTCCTCTTTGGAGCCGTAGTAGAGGTACAGCATCGGCTTGGAGATCTCGGCCTCGGCGGCGATCGCGTCCATCGACGTCTCGTGATAGCCGTTGACCGAGAAAATCTGCACCGCGGCGTCGAGCATCTGCTGTTCACGCACAGCCCGCGGCAGCCGCTTGGTTCCACCTGCCATCCGAACAGGATAAGCGTCCGGTTGACGGTCACGGCAGCAGCTCAGCGAGCTGCTAGCAGTGCACCCCGCCTTTGGCGTCGACATTGCGCTGCACGGCCGCGTCCACGGCGGCCTGGTTGAGTTGGCCGTCGGCCAGTGCTTTCTCCAGGCCGTCCAACACGGCGGGCACCTCATCGGTGGTGATCCACAACGCGTTGTCGGCCCCGGCCTGGAAGGCCTTCAGCACGGCTGCAGCCACTCCGTAGCGCTGGTTGATCGCAGCCATGCTGGACAGGTCGTCGGTGTAGACCAGACCGTTGAAGCCCGGGCCACCGTATCCACCCGAACGCAACAGCTCATATGCGGCGGGGCTGAGGCTGGCCGGATCGGTACCGGTCAGGCCGGGCACCTCCAGGTGCCCGAGCATGACGGCCACCGGAGCCTGCGTGGTCAGGGTGGCGTAGGGCACCAGGTCGTTGGCCTTCAGGTCCTCCAATGGCGGGGTGGTCACCGAGCCGGTGTGTGAATCACCCGAGCCGTGGCCGTGGCCGGGGAAGTGCTTGAGAACCGGGAGGATCCCGGCGTCGCGCAGTCCGCGGGCGTAGGCACCGGCGTACTCGGTGACCTTGGCCGGGTCATCCCCGAAGGACCGGTCGCCGATGACGGTGTCGTCGGGATCGGAGGTGATATCGACGACGGGCGCGAAGTCGACGGTGATGCCGAGGCCACGCATCTTCTTCCCGCGCTCCAGGGCGACGCCGTACACCTCATCGGCAGATTTGGTCTGCGCCAGCACCCGTGCCGACGGCTGCTCACCGATCAGCGAGGACAACCGGGACACCCGACCGCCTTCCTCGTCCACGCTGACCGCAAGTGGCAGCGGGCCGGCGGCGGAGATGTCGGGCAGCGAGCCGTCGTTGAGCATCGACAGGTCGGTCCAGCTGCCGATCATGATGCCGCCCACGTGCTGGCTGCTCACCACCGAACGTGCGTCGGCCGCGTCCTTGACGCCGACGGTCAGCAGCTGGGCCAGCTTGTCGCGGGGTGACAGGGCCGCCAGGTCACACACCGGTGCGGCAGGCATCGCCGCGTGGGTGGACATCGGCTTCGTGTCCGAAGATGAGGACTCCGGTGCCGGGGTGCTCGGGGAGCAGGCCAGCAACAGTCCGGACAAGGCTGCGAAAGTAGCGACGAGACGCGGTGAAGCCATGGGGCCCGACCTTAGCCGCTGAGCAAGCGGTAATCGATTCTCTGCGTGTCGGCGGGCGTCCACCTCACACGGATCAGGGGTGTTGCCATGCTAGGTTGGCCGGGTGAACCGGTTCGTCATACCCTCCGCGGCCAGCATTGTCGTCGGCCTGCTGTTGGGTGCGGCTGCTGTTTTCGGTGTGACTTTGATGGTGCAGCAGGACACGAAGCCTCCGCTGCAAGCGGGCGACCCGGCGTCATCGGTGCTCAACAGGGTCGAGTACGGCGACCGGTCCTAGCTTGGATGTGCCGCTAACGCGGCGGGCATCTGACCCGCCACTGTCGCGGCGCTGGCTGTGGGTGGTCGCCGCGGCGACACTGCTCCTGACTTTCGCCCAGTCGCCCGGAGAGATATCGCCCGACACGAAGCTGGACCTCACCGCGAATCCCCTGAGGTTCCTGGCTCGCGCCTTCAATCTGTGGAACAGCGATCTGCCGTTCGGGCAGGCGCAGAACCAGGCCTACGGCTACCTCTTTCCCCACGGGGCGTTCTTCCTGGCCGGCGATCTGCTGGGGATTCCCGGCTGGGTGACCCAGCGCTTGTGGTGGGCCCTGCTGCTGACGCTCGGCTTCTGGGGTTTTCTGCGTGTCGCCGAGGCACTGGGCATCGGCAGTACCAGCTCGCGGATGCTGGGTGCGCTCGCGTTCACGCTGTCACCGCGCGTGCTGACCACCCTCGGCGCGATCTCGTCGGAGACGCTGCCGATGATGCTCGCGCCGTGGGTCCTGCTGCCGATCATCCTGGCGTTCCGGGCGGACCGGAATCTGCGGCTCATGGCCGCCCGGTCGGCGGGCGCCGTGGCGCTGATGGGTGCGGTCAACGCCTTCGCGACGCTGACCGGCTGCCTGGCCGCGATCATCTGGTGGGCTTGTCACCGGCCGAACCGGCTGTGGTGGCGATTCACCGCGTGGTGGTTCGGCTGCACGGCGTTGGCCGTCGCCTGGTGGGTCGTCGCACTGGTGATGCTCGGCCGGATCAGCCCGCCGTTCCTGGACTTCATCGAATCCTCGGGTGTCACCACTCAGTGGATGTCGCTCACCGAGATGTTGCGCGGCACTCATACCTGGACCCCGTTCGTGGCATCGACCGCCACCGCGGCGGCGTCGCTGGTGACGAGCACGGTCGCGGTGCTGGCCACCGTACTGGTGGCGGCGGCCGGATTGGCCGGGCTGGCGCTGCGCTCGATGCCTGCGCGGGGCCGCCTGATCACCATGTTGTTGATCGGCGTGGTGCTGCTGGGCCTGGGCTATTCCGGAGGGCTGGGCTCCCCGGTGGCGGCGGCCGTTCAGGATTTCCTGGACGGAACGGGCACACCGCTGCGCAACCTGGCCAAGCTCGATCCGGTGCTGCGATTGCCGTTGGCGCTGGGTCTGGCTCACCTGTTGGGCCGGATCCCGTTGCCGGGCACCGCGGCTCTGCCGGTGTGGGTGCGGGCTTTCGCCCGGCCCGAACGCGACAAGCGCATCGCGGTGGCCATCGTGGTGCTCGCCGCACTGGCAGCAGGTACCTCGCTCGCATGGACCGGCCGGATCACCCCCGCCGGAACCTTCACCGCGATCCCCCAGTACTGGCACGATGCCGCGGACTGGCTCGACGAACACAACACCGACCGGGGCCGGGTCCTGGTCGCACCCGGCGCCCCGTTCGCCACCCAGACCTGGGGCAACAGCCACGACGAACCGTTGCAGGTGCTCGGCTCGAGTCCGTGGGGTGTGCGTGATTCGATCCCGTTGACACCGCCGGAGACGA
This sequence comes from Mycobacterium sp. IDUB_9, assembly GCF_055419505.1. Classification (NCBI taxonomy): domain Bacteria; kingdom Bacillati; phylum Actinomycetota; class Actinomycetes; order Mycobacteriales; family Mycobacteriaceae; genus Mycobacterium; species Mycobacterium sp. IDUB_9. Next base: position 663,735 of record NZ_JBVAXU010000001.1, read on the forward strand.
TCCGTGCGCTGGATTCGGTGCAGCGGTTGTTCGCCGCCGGCCGCCCCTCCGCCGGTCTCGCTGATACCCTTGCCCGGCAAGGTATTTCGTATGTGGTACTGCGCAACGACCTGGACCCCGACGTGTCCCGGTCGGCCCGGCCGGTGCTGGTGCACCGGTCGATAGAGGGGTCTCCCGGACTGTCCAAGATGGCCGAGTTCGGCGAGTCGGCGGGGCCCGGAACGCTGGAAGGCTTCGTCGCCGACAGCGGCCTGCGCCCGCGTTACCCGGCCGTCGAGATCTACCGGGTGGACACCGGTGGAACCGACCCGGCCGCACCGTATCTGGTCGACACCGACGCGATGGCCCGGGTGTCCGGCGCGCCCGAGGCGCTGCTGCGCCTCGACGAACGCCGCCGCCTGGCCGGCCGCCCCCCGCTGGGGCCGATGCTGCTGACTGCCGACGCCGAGCGGGCCGGCCTGCCGGTGCAACCGGACGGATCCGCCGGGGTGATCGTCACGGACACCCCGACCGCGCGCGAGATCGACTACGGCCGCGTCGACGACCACGCCTCGGCGGTCCGCACCCCCGACGACGCCCGCCACACCCACAACCGCGTCCCGGACTACCCGTCGGACGGGGCCACGCCCGTCTACGGCAAGTGGAACGGCGGACGGGTATCGGTGTCGAGTTCGGCGGCGGACTCCACCGCGCTGCCCAACGTCGCACCGGCCACCGGGCCCGCCGCGGCCGTCGACAGCGACGGTTCGACGTCGTGGGTTTCCAACGCCCTGCAGGCCGCTGTCGGTCAATGGTTGCAGGTCGATTTCGACCACCCGGTCACCAACGCCACGCTGACCATCACCCCCAGCGCGACGGCCGTCGGCGCCCAGGTTCGCCGCATCGAAGTGGCCACTGCGACCGGCACGAGCAGCCTGCGCTTCGACACCGCCGGCCAGCAGTTGACCATCCCACTGCCGGTCGGCGAGACCCCATGGGTGCGGGTCACCGCGGTCGCCACCAACGACGGTTCTGCCGGTGTTCAGTTCGGCATCACCGATCTGTCCGTGACCCAGTACGACGCATCGGGATTCGCCCATCCCGTCAACTTGCGGCACACCGTCGAAGTCCCCGGACCGCCGGCGGATTCGGATGTCGCACAATGGGATCTGGGAACCGAACTACTGGGCAGGCCCGGGTGCGCAGACAGCCCGGCCGGGGTCCGGTGCGCGGCGGCGCTAGCGCTGGCCTCCGAGGATCCGGTCAATATGAGCCGCACACTCACGGTGCCGACGCCCACCGACGTCGAGCCGACGGTGTGGATCCGGTCCCGTCAGGGACCCAAACTCGCCGATCTGGTCGCCCAACCCGGAACCACCCGCGCTTCCGGTGACGCGGACCCGATCGACGTGCTCGGTTCGTCCTTCGCCGCCACCGACGGTGACCCGCGCACATCATGGACCGCACCGCAACGCGTTGTTCAGTTCAAGGCACCACCCACGCTGACGCTGAAACTTCCTGCACCGACCGAGGTGGGCGCGCTGCGGATCGATCCCGGCGCCAGTGAACCGCCCGCGCACCCGACGCTGGTCTCGATCGACCTGGGCGACGGCCCGCAGGTGCACAAGCTTCCCGGCAACGGTGAGCCACTGACCGCGCAGCTCAAACCGCGGGTAACCGACACCATCACCGTGTCGCTGCTGGGCTGGAACGACATCATCGACCGCACCTCGCTGGGCTTCGACCAGCTCAAGCCGCCCGGGCTGGCCGAACTGACCGTCCTCGACGTCCACGGCAAGCCCGTCGCCGCCGCCGACTCCGCAGCCAATCGCAAACGGACAGTCTCACTTCCGTGTGGGCAGGGTCCCGTCATCGGCGTGGCCGGCCAGTTCATCCAGATGTCGGTGCGCACCACTGTGGGGGCGCTGCTCGACGGCGACCCGATTCCGGCCCAGCCATGCCGGACCGGTCCGATCGCCCTGCCTGCCGGTCAACAGGAACTCCTGGTCAGCCCCGGCGCCGCGTTCGTCGTCGACGGTGTCGTGCTCAACACGCGGACTGCCGCCCAACTGCGCACCGCCGCAACAACTCCCGTCGACGCGCCGGTCTGGTCACCGGACCGCCGCCAGATGGAGGTGCCGGCATCAGGCAAGGCCAGGGTCCTGGTGGTGCCCGAAAGCGTGAACCCGGGGTGGATTGCGCGCACCGCCGATGGCGCCGAGCTGCCGCCGGTGAAGATCAACGGTTGGCAGCAGGGCTGGTTGATCCCGGCCGGCAAGGACGGGCCGGTGACGCTGTCCTTCCCGTCGAACCGTCCCTACCGTGTGGGTTTGATCGGCGGGCTCACGTTGCTACCGGTCCTGGCCCTACTGGCACTGTGGCCGGCCCGGCGCCGCGACCCGGATCTCGAGCCTGTGCGGCCATGGCGACCGTCCCCGAACGTGGTTGCGACCGCGGTTCTGGCCGTGGGGACGGCCATCTCCGGACTGCCGGGACTGCTGGTCGCCAGTGCCACGCTGGGAGTGCGCTACCTACTGCGTGATCGCGACGGTTGGCAAGAGAAGCTGACCGTCGCCGTCGCCGCGGGCGGGCTCACGCTGGCCGGTGCGACGCTGAGTCAGTACCCCTGGCGCTCGGTCGACGGTTATGTCGGACATTCGCCGTGGGTGCAGCTGCTGGCGTTGCTGTCGGTCACCTTCGTCGCGGCATCCACGGTCACGTTCGAGCGAACCCCCCGACGAACATCCGAGGCGACCGGCACCCCGGCGGCACCCGCGCCCACCGACCAGGACTGAGCTGGACCGACGCGGAACATTTGCCGCAGCAGTTGACAACGCACATATCCGGTACTTACGGTACCGGCACGCGTGGCACACGCCCGGAACGCCCTTTGCTACATGGGGGATCACAGGTTGCGGACCAGGATCGTGCAGGACTGAGTGCATTAACTACGCAGTCAGTTTTGCGGACCGGCCATCTGGCTTAGCTGTGTTCGCGCGGCTGTGCACTATGCAGTGCGCACGGCTGCGGTGTCGGCGACAGAGGGGTTCGCCGACACCGCACTGTCGGCAGCCGTCAACCGGCTGTCGCCAACGCCCGCTCGTCTTCGTCAGCGAACGTGTCCTCCAACTGCAGCGGCGAGTAGTCGAGGTCGATCTCGGCCAGCGGACGACCGCGGGCGCTGCTGATGGTGCCGAATCTGCGCATCCCCTTGTCGGCGGAGTACTGCATGAACTCGTCCTCGACCAGACCGAACGGGATGTCGGGCGCATACAGCGCGAACCCCTCTTCGGTGAGGCGTAGTGCCAGTGGGATGAGCTCGTTCATCCGGGTTTCGAATACCGCCCAGTTGGCGTCGTCGGCGGCGACATGCCTGCGGCAGGTGAAGGTTCCCCACGCCATGTGGCGGCGCTCGTCATCACCTATGCGGCGAACCAGCTCCTGCATCCCGGGAAGGATGCCGCGCCCCACGCAGATCCGGTGCCAGGCGAAGTAGCCGGTGAGCGCCAGCATGCCCTCGACGACGTGGTTGTAGACCACCGAAGCGCGGACCTGCGCGGCCGGCGAGGGATCGACGATCAGCTTCTCCAGCGATTCCGGCAGCTCGTCGTAGAAAATCTGCCGGTACGCCGGCAGCTCGTCGAAATAGCCGTGCAGATCCTGGGTCACCCCCACCGCGTCCAGCCACATCCGGAATACCTGGGTGTGCTTGGCTTCCTCGAAAGCGAACTGCGTCAAATACATTTCGTCGCCGAGGCGCCCCTCCGCCCGCATCGCGCTCAGGAACGGCTGGATGTCGTTGGTGACGGCCTCTTCACCGGCGATGAACTGCGCGCACAGCCGGGTGGCGTACTCGCGTTCCCGCTCGGTCAGCGCCTCCCAGTCCGCCCGATCCCTGGAGAAGTCGATGTCGGCCGGGTTCCAGAATTTCGCGTTGCCCCCGGCAAAGAGCTTCAGCGGCAAGCTGTCCCAGTTGAGACCGCCCGCCGCAAGTGAGCCAAAACGTGTCCGGTTCATGGAATTGCCTCCTCAGATCTGGTGCGCTGCTTCGGTGGCCGCCGGTGAATTGGGTACCGCGAACGCGGCCTTCAACACTCCGACGAGTCGTCGTACTGCGAGTGCCGGCTGCTCAGGATTGGGCTCATCCAGGCCCAGGATCGGATCCATCCCACGCACGTACGGCGCGAGCGCCAGGTGCGGGAAGATCATCAACAACAGGGACAACAACGCGTCGACGTCGCAGTCTGCCCGCAGGTCGCCACGGGTCTGGGCATCGCGCACCAGGGGCCGGAGCACATCGAGGTAGTGCCGATGGACCACGGTGCGCACGCTGACTCGGGCGTCGGCGTCGACCTCGAAGCTGGCGGCGGCGTGCAGCGCCCGCTCCCTGGGGTGATCGGCGAAATAAGCCACCCAGTCGTCGAGCAGGACCGGGAGGAATTCGAAGAACGGGCGGTTCGGGTCGAGCTCGCGAATCCGGCCCTCCATGTAAGACCGCACGCGCTGGCTGCCGACGTCGGCGATGAAGGCGTAGAGGTCACGCTTGTCCGCAAAGTATTGGAACAGGCTGCCTTTCGCGACGCCGGCCTTACGGGCGATGACGTTGAGGCTACCGCGGGAGTATCCGTGCGCCCCGAACTCCGCTTCGGCGGCCGCGATCACCGCGGCCCGACGAGCGGGATCGACACGCGCCCAGGTGACCGTTGGCATCAGCGCCTCCAGATTGGATGACCACTGGTCATATTACTGTGATGGCGCTCACAGTCAAGGAGTGCGCACCGCGATCAGATGGTGCGAGACCGGCTCACCCTCGACCCACCGTTCCACTGACTGCTCGATGAGCAGGTCATTGCCGGTGAGGCGGGTGCGGTGCTGTCGCACGTGCTCGTCCCAGGACCGCACCACGAACGCCTCGACGAAAACCGCGTCGCGCTCGGCACTTCGGAACAACTGCCACTGCGTGGCCCCGGTGCGTTGCCGAGACCGGCCGAGGACGCCCATGGCAGCGAAGAACTCGGCCTCGTGTTCGGGTTCCACCCGGTAGGAGGTCAGGACCAGGACGGGACCATCGGGCGGCGCCGGCTCGAACACCAGCGCTGGTTCGGGCCAATGCGCGGACGGCGTCAGGTCGAGATCCCCGGTGCGCGCGTGCAACGGCCACCACCAGGCCGACACCGCGCACAACCCCAGCAGCCCGGCACTGATCAGCAGGGCTGTGACAGTGCTGGTCACGCCGGCCACCAGGCCCCAGACCAGCGAACCGATGGCCTGACCGCCCATGAAGGTCAACTGGTACACCGACAGCCCGCGGGCCCGCACCCAGGCGGGCAGGCTCAATTGCATCGAGGCGTTGAGAGTGGAGAGCGCCAGCAGCCAGGACGTGCCACCGATGACGAGCGCGGCCAGGACGATGCCGAAGTTGTGGACCAGCGCCAGAACCGCAGTGGCCCCGGCGAATCCGAGCGCCGCGACGATCAGCAAGGTGTTCAGGCCGAAAACCGACTGCAGCCGGCCCAGGACGAGCGCGCCGAGCACCGCCCCGACCCCCAGCGCTCCCAGCAGCAGCCCGTATCCCGACGACGACAACCCCAGCTGACGCTCGGCGATCACGGCAAGCAGACCCCACAGCGCGCTGGCCGGCGCGATGAACAACACCGCGCGCAGCAGGATCCGCCGGATGATCGGCGACCTCCGGATGAACCGGCCACCGGCGCTCAGTGCGGCCAGCGGCCGCTCGGCGGGCAACAGCTGTTCGGCGGTCGGGCGGCGCCACAACAGCAGGACCACGACGATCCCGGCGAACGAAACCGCGTTGAGCGTGAACACCAGCGTCGGACCGGACAACGACACCAGTGCGCCGGCGATCGCCGGACCGATCGCCCTGGCCCCGTTCATACTCATGCTGCCGAGTGCGGCGGCCGCGGGAATCTGTTCGCGTGGAACGAGATCCGGTTGAATCGCCTGCCAGGCCGGAGCGGTCAGCGCCTGCCCACAGCCGATCAGGAACAGCAGGATCAGCAACACCGTCGGCGTCGCCAGACCGGCACCGGTCAGCGTCGCCAGCGCAGCCACGCCGGCCGCCATCGCGCCCTGAGTCGCCAGCAGCAGCCTGCGGCGGTCGACGAGGTCTGCGAGCACGCCCGACGGCAGCGCCAGCAGCATCACCGGCAGCGTGGTGGCGGTCTGCACCAACGGCACCAGCACCGGGGCGCGCGGATCTCCGACCAGCATCCACTGGGCGCCCACCGTCTGCATCCACGTCCCGAGGTTGGAGACGAATTGCGCGATCCACAGCGCCCGGTAGATCGGTGATGCCAACGGCGCCCACGTCGACGTTGCGGTGACAGCCATCTGCATGATCGTGCCAGTGCTACTGGGGCATAGTTGGGACATGGCTGAAGTCCGCAACATTCCCGAAGCGCGCCATTACGAGATCACCGTCGACGGCAAACATGCCGGCCTCACGGCCTATGCCGACTCCGGCGACCAGCGCATTTTCTACCACACCGAGATCGACGACGAGTTCGGCGGCCGCGGCCTGGCGGGCGAGCTGGTCTCCGCGGCACTGACCGATACCCGCGGAGCCGGCAAGCGCATCGTCGCGGTCTGCCCGTATGTCGCGAAGTACGTGCAGAAGCACCACGACTTCGACGACATCCTCGACCCCGTCACCCCCGAGGTACTGGCCGTGGTCGAAGCCGCCAACTAGGCCTTCGTCGCGGTCACCAGGAAACCGGGCATCTGCGTGCGACCCTCGGGCAGGGTGGCGTGCAGCTGAGCCGGCCGGATCTCGTCTACCTCCCAGTGCCGTGAGACCACCTCGCGCAGTTGCCCTTCGGTGAACTGCGTCGGGCCGGGACCGTCATGGTCACCGAATGCGCCTGCACCGAAGGCCAGAATGTAGAGCCGTGCGCCGGGGGCGGCCGCCCGGTAGACGGACTGCAGATAGCCGTCGCGGAGTTCGGCAGGCAATGCGTGCAGCAGGCCGCTGTCGAAGATCGTCGAGAACCGCCCGTCGTATCCGGTGAACGACGAGATGTCTGCCTGCGCGAATGTGACGTCGGCCAGTCCCCGCTCCCGAGCCGCCTCGGTGGCTGCCGCGACGGCGGTGGGGCTCAGATCCAGGCCGACGACCGAATGGCCGCGAGCGGCCAGCGCCAGCGCGAGTTCGGCGTGACCGCATCCCGCGTCGAGGACCTCACCTCGGACCGCGCCGTCGGTGTCGATGATCGCCGCATACTCCGGCTGCGGTGCGCCGATGCTCCAGGCCGGGGTCTGCTGCCGGTAGGCGTCGTCCCAATCGATGACGTGTGTCATGTCATCCATCCCTTCTTTTAGTTAAAATTTGTACTATATTGACTGTAGGCTGCGATCAGGCAAGCGGCAAGGCGATGTTGCACACTATTCAAATCTGAACCACGTTGCGTGAAGGAGGAACATGGCGCGCACACTGTCCGCCGCGCAGGAGCGGGCATGGGGGCCCTACATCGAGTCCAGCCTGCGCCTGGAGACGTTGCTCGACGAGCGCCTCCGGGAGGGCACGGGCCTCACCCTGATCGACTACCACCTGCTGATGCTGCTGACCGACGCCCCCGAACACCGCCTGCGAATGAGTGAACTCGCCGAGAAGATGGTGTTCTCCCGCAGCAGGATCACCTACCAGATCAACTCGATGGCCAAACGCGGTCTGGTGCTGCGCGAACCGGTTCCCGAGGACCGCAGGGGTTACCGCGCAGTGCTGACCGCAACGGGCGCCGATGCCCTGCGCAACGCCGTACCGCTGCACACCGAGTCGGTGCGCGAACTTTTCTTCGACCACATCCGGCCCGACGAAATCGACTGCATCGAACGGGTATTCAGCCGTCTTCGCGGCAACCTACAGCACGATGACAGAGAGCAGACACCATGACCTTCACCACGGCCGAACTGGCCTACCTGCGCGGGCAACCGATCGGACGCCTGAGTACCGTCGGCCGCAACGGCGATCCGCAGATCCGCCCCGTCGGGGTCCACCTCGGCCCCGGCGACGCCACCATCGACATCGTCGGCCACGCCCTGGCATCGACACAAAAATGGCGCAACGTGCTCGCCAACCCACAGGTGGCCTTCATCGTCGACACGGTGCTCTCGGTGCGCCCACCCGAGGCACGCGGCATCGAAATCCGTGGCACCGCAACGGCACTGCCCGGCGCGGGCACCACCGATGGCGGTCTGTCCGGGGACATCATCCGGATCGTGCCGCGCCGCGTCATCAGCTGGGGGCTCGACGGTGCGGGCACCATCGCCAGGGACTGGGCGGAACCGCCACACACAACTGACTGATCCGCCTAGCATCGGGGCGGTGCCGACAGTGAACACCGCGCGTGGCGTCATCGATACCTCCGACCTCGGCACCACGCTGATGCACGAGCACGTCTTCATCATGACCACGGAGTTGACACAGAACTATCCCGAGTCCTGGGGCGACGACGCCGGCCGGGAAGCCGACGCCATCACCCGGCTCACCGAACTCAAGTCCCGCGGCGTCGACACCATCGTCGACCTCACGGTGATCGGGCTGGGCCGCTACATCCCGCGTATCGCCCGGATCGCCGAGGCCACCGACCTCAACATCGTCGTCGCCACGGGCTTCTACACCTACAACGACCTGCCACTGGCGCTGCACTTCAACGGGCCCGCGGCGGGGCAGACCGACCCGATGACCGAGATGTTCGTCCGGGACATCGAAGCCGGCATTGCCGACACCGGGATCAAAGCGGCGATCCTCAAATGCGCCACCGACGAACCGGGCGTCACCCCCGGCGTCGAACGGGTCCTGCGCGCCGTGGCCCAGGCACACCGCCAGACCGGGGCCCCCATCTCCACCCACACCCACGCCGGCACCCGGCGCGGTCTCGAACAGCAGCGCATCTTCGCCGAGGAGGGCGTAGACCTGGCCCGGGTGGTGATCGGGCACTGCGGTGACACCACCGATATCGGCTATCTCGAGGAGTTGATCGCCAACGGCTCCTACATCGGCATGGACCGCTTCGGCGTGGATGTCTACCTGCCGTTCGCGGATCGCGTCGCCACCGTCGCGACGATGTGCGAGCGCGGCCACGCCGAGAAGATGGTGCTCTCGCACGACACCTGGTGCTACTTCGACGCGCTACCCGACGAGCTGACCGCCACGGCCCTGCCCAACAGCCATTACCTGCACATCCACAATGACGTGCTGCCTGCACTGCGGGAACGCGGCGTCACCGAAGAACAGATCACCACGATGCTGGTGGACAATCCGCGCCGGATCTTCGACCGGCAGGGCGGGTACTGAAATGACCGACGCGATCCCGCCGATCCCCACTCAAGTCAGCCAACTGGCCGCTGCCGATCCCGACCGGCCGGCGGTGACGTGCCAAGGCATCACGCTCACCCGGGGCGAACTGGACCGGTCCAGCAACCGACTCGCCCGCGCCTATGCCGAACGCGGTGTGCGACAAGGTGATTACGTCACCATCAGCCTGCCCAACTCGATCGAATGGGTGCAGGCCGTCCTGGCTGCCTGGAAACTCGGCGCGGTACCGCAACCCCTTTCGCCGCGGCTACCGGATGCCGAGTTCGCCGGGATCCTCGCGTTGCGCCCGAGGGCCCTGGTAGTCGGCCGCAACTCCGGTCACACCCCTTGGCTGCCAACCGGTTTCACCCCGGGTGCCGAACTTTCCGATGCACCGCTGCCCGAGGCGGTAGCACCGACGTGGAAGTCGATGGCCTCGGGCGGGAGCACGGGACGCCCGAAGCTGATCGAAGCCGGCGGCGACAGCCGGGTGCCCGCCCTGATCGGGGTCCCCCTGGGCGCCCAGCCCGGAGACGTCACGCTGATGTCGGTGCCGATGAGCCACAACACCGGTTTCACCACATTCGCCATCGCACTGCTCCAGGGCCACCACCTGGTGCTGATGCCACGCTTCGACCCGGCCGAGTTCTTGGCGCTGGTCACCGAACACCGCGTGACGTTCCTGACCACGGTGCCCACCATCATGCAGCGGCTGCTGCCGGTGTACCGCGCCGACCCGAAAGCCTATGACCTGTCCAGCATTCGCCGGTTCTGGCATGTCGGGGCACCGTGCCCACCTGCGGTGAAGCAGGCCTGGATCGAGCTGCTCGGCGCCGAGGCGTTGTGGGAACTCTACGGCGGTACCGAACTGCAGGCGCTGACCTTCATCTCCGGTGAGCAGTGGCTGCGACATCCGGGATCCGTCGGTGTGGTGGTGGCCGGTGAGATGAAGGTGCTCGACGACGACGGCGAAGAATGCCCGCCCGGCGTCACCGGTGAGATCTACCTGCGGCCCGGCCCCGGCAGCGCGCCCACCTACCGCTACGTCGGCAGCACCGCAAAGAGCCGCGACGGCTGGGATTCACTGGGAGATCTGGGGTATTACGTCGACGACGGGGACGAGCGGTTCTTCTATCTCAACGACCGACGGGTGGACATGTTCACCGTGGGCGGCAAGAACGTGTACCCGGCCGAGATCGAAGCGGCGCTCGCCGAGCATCCCGACGTGCTGTCCTGCCTCGTCGTCGGCGTACCGCACGAAGACCTGGGACAGGTGCCGTACACGCTGGTGCAGGCGGGCGACGGGTCGGTCCTCGACGCCGAGGCGGTGCAGGCCTTCCTGCGTGAGCGCCTGTCGGGCTACAAGGTTCCCGTCGACGTGGAGTTCGTCGACACCCCGCTGCGTGACGATGCGGGCAAGGCCCGGCGCACCGCGGTGCGCGACGAGGTCATCGCGCGGCTGGAGCAGGCTCGGGCTCGTCGGTGATCGAACTGTCCAGCGGAGGCACCGGAGTCTGGTTCCGGTACTCCCAGCGCCGCAACGCCTCCCGGCAAGGGGATTCGATCAGCGCGTAGCTCACCGCGGCCAGAGCGAAGCCGAACACCAGTGTCAATACCAACACCACCAGCATCTGCCCGTTGAACAGGAACTCCCCGATCATCGGGAACACCATGGCCAACGCCGCGAGATGCCAGACGAACAACCCGTATGACCAGCGGCCCAGCGTGACCATCACCCGGTTGCCCAGAATCGGGTGACCGGTACCGGGATGATCGAGGACCAGCGGGGCCAGCAGCGCACCCGCGACGATTGCGCCCATCGCGGTCTTCAGCGTCACCTGGCCGACCGAGCCGGGCCGCAGACCTTCCAGGCCGGCCAGCGGCGAGGCCGCGATCCCGAACGCCACTGCGGCGATCACGGCCATCAGCACCCGGCGCCGGGCCAGCCGGTGCACCCAGCCGAATGGACTCACGGTGAGTTCAGCCAGCACCATCCCCGCGGCGAACCACGAGAAGAAGGCCGGCGGCCAGTTCCACGGGTTGAGCCCGGTGGTGCCGGAGAACGGAATGCGCACCCACAGCAGGCTCAGCGCCGCCAGCGCGATGATCACGCCGATGCGGGCCCGCACCGGCAGCCGCCGCGCCAGTAGCGCCAGCAGCGGCAGCGCCAGATAGAAACTGACCTCGACCGACAGGCTCCACATCTGGGTGAGCCCCGCGGTCAGCGTCAGCGGCACATAGATCTGGGTCAGGGTCAGGTTGGCGAGCCACACCGTCAGATCGGCCTTGGCCTCCGGCAGCAGCAGGATGATCACCACGACGGCCACCACATAGCCGGGCATGATGCGCACGATGCGGGAGCGCAGATAGTGACCGGTGCGCGGGCGTGGCCGCAAACCTCGGGCGGCAGCCGCATGGCCGCGCCACAGCAGGAACCCCGACAGGGCGAAGAACACGGCGACCGCCAGATCGAACCGGCCGAAGAACCGGCCGCTCACCCCGGTGGTGTGCCCCGTCTGGAAGGCGACGTGGGTGAGCACCACACCCATGGCGGCGCAGGCGCGCATGCCTTCGACTGCCGGCAGGAAGCTGCGTGTCCCGCCGACCTGAGATTCCGGTCCGGTTTCCGGGTCCGGTGCTCCGGTGGCCACGGCGACCAGTGTGCCGCTCGATGGCACCCCCGCCAAACTGCGGGTTAACGGGCCGGGGAGATGTCACCGGAGTAAGTGATGGCCTTAGATAGGGCTGTTAGGGTCGAACGGGTTTGCCTCACGACGAGTTGGCCCACACTGAAGGAGGCCCGGTTTGAACCGCGCAGTGGCGCTGCGTATCGCGGCGTGTGGACTGATGGGGCTGGGTGCAGCTCTGCTCATCGCCGCACTGTTGTTGACCACCTATACCAAGGGCAAGATCGCCAAGATCCCGCTCAATCTGGATGCCAGTCTGGTCAGCGACGGGACTGCGACCGCTTTCGATCCAGCATCCCTGGTGGCCGAGAAGTTCTCGGTGGACCGCAACGTGCCGGTGGCACTGCAGCAACAGGTCAGCGTGGAATCACCGTCGAACGCCGAGGTGGTGACGCTCCAGGTGGGCAGCACACTGCGGCGCACGGACCGCCAGAAGGACGGCGGCCTGCTGTTGGCGTTGGTGGATACCGTCACGATGAACCGCAGCAACGCGCTGGCCGTGTCCAGCGACAACAACCCGGGTGGTGCGCTGCAGAAGCCGCGGGCCATCGAGGACGAGAAGCCGCCGACCAACGTCGCGCTGCCGCACGAGGGCCTGACCTACCGGTTCCCGTTCGACACCGAGAAGAAGACCTACCCGTTCTTCGACGCGATCGCGCAGAAGGCGTACGACGCGAACTACGACGGTGAAGAAGACGTCAACGGACTGACCACCTACCGGTTCATCCAGAACGTGGGCTACGACTCCAACGGCAAGCTGGCCGATCCGGTCAAGTACTCCTCGCTCTACGAGGACGACGCCGACAGCACGGTCACCGCCAGCCCCGAGATGTGGGGTGTGCCCGGTGAACCCGACGAGCGGATCACGATGGACCGCTTCTACGCCGCGCAGCGCACCTTCTGGGTCGACCCGGTGTCGGGCACCATCGTCAAGCAGCAGGACCACGGCTACCAGTACTACGCGCGGGACAAGCTCAAGCCCGAGGTGACCTACGTCGACTACAAGGTCACCTCCAACGAAGAGACCGTGGAGTCCCAGGTCGCCGCAGCTCAGGACGAGCGGGATCGCGTGGCACTGTGGACCCGCATCCTGCCGATCACGTTCACCGCGCTGGGCCTGCTGGCACTCGTCGGCGGCGCCGTGGTGGGGTCGTTCGCGATCCGCGCCGAGTCCACGCTGATCGATCCCGGGCTCGACACCGCCGATCACGGCTTCTTCGACACTCAGGGTTTCCAAGTGCCCGGCGCTGAGGCCAAGACCGAGAAGCTGCCCGCTCAACGACCAACCGATCTACCGCCGGACCGGTGATCTGAGCCTGCGCTCTGCCCTACTGCCGGCCTACGCGCTGGCACTGTCGTTGTTGGTAACCGGGCCCCTGCTGGGGCCCGGTTACCTGCTTTTGCGGGACGCCGTCTCCACACCCCGCTCATATCTGACCGATGCGGCGCTGGGCCTGACCGAGGCCGCACCGCGTGCCTTGCCGCAGGATTTCTTTGTCGCCCTGACCTCGACCGTGCTGGACGGCGGGATCGTGGTCAAGGTCCTGCTGGTGGCGGGCCTGTGGCTGGCCGGGTGGGGCGCCGCACGATTGGCCTCGACGGTATTGGGGCCCGGCTTGCCCGGCCAGTTCATCGCGGCGACGCTGGCCGTCTGGAACCCGTATGTGGCCGAGCGGTTGCTGCAGGGGCACTGGAGTCTGCTGGTCGGCTACGGCTGCCTGCCCTGGGTGGCGGTGTGTGTGCTGCGGCTACGCGGGGGGTCCCGCGCGCGACAAAACGGTTCGGGCTCCCGCCCGGCGTGGGGTCTGGTGTTCTCGATCGCGCTGGCGGGACTGACGCCGACGGGGCTGATGCTGGCGGCGACGACCGCTCTCGTGTGCATTGCAGTCCCAGGCGACGGGTGGCGACGTCTGCGCGTCACCGCGCTCGCGTCGGGAACTTCAGTTTTGGCTGCGACGCCGTGGTTGGTTGCCGCCGCTGTCGGTGGCACCGTGTCATCTCCGTCATCGGCAGCCGGGGTTCATGCGTTCGCCGCGCGTGCCGAGCCGGGCCTGGCCACCCTGGGCAGCCTGGCCGGCCTGGGTGGCATCTGGAACGGTGAAGCGGTACCCGGCTCACGCACAACGATTTTCGCGTTGGTGGCCACCGTCGTACTGGTCGGCATCGTCGCGCTCGGCCTGCCGGTGGTGGTGCGCAACCGCACGGCGGTGCCGCTGCTGATCCTGGCCGCGGCAGCCGTGCTGATCCCCGCGGCCATGGCCACCGGCCCCGGGTTGGTATTCGTCGACGCGACGATCCGGGCCGTACCCGGCCTCGGCGTGGTACGCGACGGACAGAAATGGGTGGCCCTCGCCATGCCGGGCTACGTCGTGGCCGCCGCCGCCGCGCCGGTCGCCTTGCAGCGCCTGCGGGTGCCGGCCACCGCGGCGGCCGCGGTGTGCTGCGCGGCGCTGATCGCGGTACTGCCAGATCTCGCCTGGGGCGTCGGCAATCAGATGCGTGCGGTGCAGTACCCCGCGAGCTGGGCGGCGGCAGCCGCCCAGATCAACTCCGACCCTCGTCCGGTCGCCGTGCTCCCCCCGGACAGCATGCGTGAATTCTCCTGGGCGCCTGGCGCTCCGGTGCTCGACCCACTCCCACGGTGGTTGCGCGCGGATGTGTTGACGACGGGGGATCTGTCCATCGGCGGCCAGACCGTGCCCGGTGAAGGGGTACGCGCGCGGGCCGTGCAGGACCTCGTGCTCTCGGGCGCAACCGATCAACAATTGGCCGAGGCCGGGGTGGGCTGGGTGGTGCGCGAGTCCGATCGAGAGGTCGCGGTGCATCGGGTCGGCGGCGACGCTCCCGCCGCCTCACAACGGGGCGTGATGATCGCCGCACACCTGGTGTGGGTTTTGGTTCTGGTCGGCGGGGCGATCGGGATGGCCGTCAGTTTGTGGCGAGTACGCGGGCGATCAGAGGCGCGCCGCTGACTCCGACGTCTCGCGACGCGACGCGACGCGGAAGCGAGTGCCGACTTGCCCACCCGCGAGCGACAGTGTCGCTGATAGGTGGGCGCTGGACAGTTGAGATTGACGAGACCGATGGTGCACGAGTGGCAAAACCACCGAGCGACAATGGGTTTGAAGGGGTCGGCGTTGCCACTGTGGCACTTGTCGCTCGATTGTCGCTGACAGCCGGGCACATCGGGGATCTCTCCGAAACTGCGACTGGCGGACCGGTGCGGCTACACCAACCCGCTGACGTAGTTGCCCCCGTGCACCGATTCCAGGACTGCCCGCATCGCGTCCGCGCTGAGCGTCCAAGAGAATTCGTCGCTGCGGGCCTGAGCCTTGCTACCCAACTGGACCCGCAGCACCGGATCACTCAACAGCTGATGCAGCCCGGCAACCAGGGCGTCACGGTCCTCCGCGAGTAGCCCGGTGACCCCGTCGACGATCGAGTCGGTCAGCCCGCCGGAAGCGCGGTAGCCGACGGTCGGCACCCCGTGCTGGGCGGCCTCGGTGACCGCGAGCCCCCAGCCCTCTTTCCGCGACGGCAGCACGTGCACCCAACTCTGCTGCAGCACACGGTGTTTGGTCTCTTCATCGACATGGCCGTGGAACGTCACCGAATCGGAGATGCCGAGCAGTTCGGCATGTTCGACCAGTCGTTGCCGCCACCAGCCGCCGCCCAGGATGTCCAGGTGCAGCCCGGGAATCTTGGTGCGCAGCGTCGCGACGGCTTCGAGAGCGTCTTCGATCTGCTTGTGCGGCACCAGCCGGGAAAGCACCACCAGGCGCGGGCTCGTCGACCGCGGCAGCTCCAGGGTGGGAACGGGAGCCTCGTCAAGTCCGTTGCGCACCACCGCAATCCGGCCGGAATCCACCCCGAGCTCGTTGAGATCACGGGCCGAGGGCAGGGATACGGTGACGTACTGGTTGCGACGGTGCAGTCGCGGCGACAGTTTGGACTCGACGAACCAGCCGATCCGGCCCTTCATCGGGCCGGCCACTGGCCACAGTTCCCGGTGACAGTGGTGCACGAGCACCGCCACCCGACGGCCGAAGGCCAACCGGGCCAGGAACGGCAGTCCGTTCTGGGTGTCGATGACGACATCGGGCCGGACCTTGCGCAGCGGCCCGAGGCCGACGCGGGAGGCCACCATGGCCAGCCCGGCCCAGATGTACACGCTGTAGGGTCCGCCGGCCCGATTGATCTGTACTCCGTCGACCACTTCGCGCCGGGCCGCGCCCGGGTACCGCGCGGTACGCAACGTGACGCTGACGCCGTCGTCGGCCAGGCACGCGCCGATGCGCTGCAGATAAGCCTCGCTGCCGCCGCCCTGCGGGTGCCCCGTGTCGCGCCAGCACAAGAGCAGGACGCTCCGCAGGCGTGGATCGGGACGGGCAGACATCGTGTTGAGGATACCGGTCAGTAGGTTGGGCAGGTGCAGCCCAGCGACATCTCGGCGCGCTTTGCCCGCCGGGCGACCCTGAGCCGGTCGGTGCGCCTACTGGCGCAATTCCGGTTCGAGCAGAGCGAACCGGCCCGCTTCTACGGGGCGCTGGCCGCCGATACCGTCGACGTGGTCACTGATTTGTGGTCTGGTGCCACCGGCGAATCCCCTGCCGGGCGCACCGTGCTCGACGTGGGCGGCGGGCCCGGCTACTTCGCGTCGGCGTTCGATCAGGCCGGCATGCACTACATCGGGGTGGAGCCGGACCCTCGGGAGGCGCACGCCGGAGCCGCGAGAGCGGCGACATCCGGCATGAGCCCGGCTGTCGATTCCGCATCGGGCACGTTCGTGCGGGCTTCCGGGATGGCGCTGCCGTTCGCCGACGACAGCGTCGACATCTGCCTGTCCTCCAATGTCGCCGAGCATGTGCCGCACCCGTGGCGGCTCGGCAACGAGATGTTGCGGGTGACGAAGCCGGGTGGATTGGTGGTGTTGTCCTACACGGTGTGGCTCGGCCCGTTCGGCGGCCACGAGATGGGGCTGACCCACTACCTGGGCGGCGCCCGGGCAGCCGAGCGCTACACCCGCAAACACGGTCGTCGACCCAAGAACGACTACGGCTCGTCGTTGTTCGCGGTGTCGGCCGCCGACGGTCTGCAATGGGCGGCCAGTACCGGTGCGCTGATCGCGGCTTTTCCGCGCTACCACCCACGATGGGCCTGGTGGATGACCTCGGTGCCAGGGTTGCGGGAGTTCTTGGTGAGCAATCTGGTGTTGGTTCTGCGACCGTCCTGAAACCGTCAACTGGAACAGGTTCTCGTTTTCAGGAAACGTAGGTAATGTGACGGCCATGACACAAACCTCGCCAGCCGTGACTAGGACGGAATTCGACAAACTGTTCATCGGCGGCCACTGGGTGGAGCCTTCGACCTCTGAGGTCATCGAGGTCTTCTCCCCCGCGACCGGCGAGAAGGTCGGCCAGGTTCCGCTGGCCGCCGAGGCCGACGTCAACGCCGCGTGCGTCGCGGCCCGCAAGGCGTTCGACGAGGGTCCGTGGCCACACATGTCGCCCGCGGAGCGGCAGGCCGTGCTGGCCAAGGCCGTCGAGCTGATCAACGAGCGGGCCGAGGACTTCAAGCACCTGCTGAAGCTGGAGACCGGCCAGCCGCCGACCATCGTCGACATGATGCAGTTCGGCGCGGGTGTGTCCAGCCTGCAGTACTACGCCGGTGCGGCCGACAAGTACGAGTGGAAAGACATCCGCGACGGCATCTACGGCCAGACCCTGGTCATCAAGGAGCCGATCGGCGTCGTCGGCGCCGTCATCGCCTGGAACGTGCCGTTCTTCCTGGCCTGTAACAAGCTCGGCCCGGCCTTGCTCGCCGGCTGCACCGTCGTGCTCAAGCCGGCCGGTGAGACCCCGCTGACCACCAACCTGTTCGCCGAGGTCCTTGCCGAGGCCGGCCTGCCCGACGGCGTGCTCTCGGTGGTGCCCGGCGGACCGGAGACCGGTCGCGCCCTGACCGCCAACCCCGAGCTGGACAAGTTCACCTTCACCGGCTCCAGTGGTGTCGGCAGGGAGATCGGCAAGATCGCCGCCGAGAAGCTCAAGCCCTGCACGCTGGAACTCGGCGGCAAGTCCGCGGCGATCATCCTCGAGGACGCCGACGTGGACTCCACCCTGCCGATGCTGGTGTTCTCCGGCCTGATGAACTGCGGGCAGGCCTGCGTGGGCCAGACCCGCATCCTGGCGCCGCGGTCCCGCTACGACGAGGTCGTCGAGAAACTCTCGGCCGCCGTCGCCGCCATGCCGGTCGGTCTGCCCGACGACCCGGCCTCGATGATCGGCCCGCTGATTTCGGAGAAGCAGCGCGAGCGCGTCGAGGGCTACATCAAGAAGGGCGTCGAGGAAGGTGCCCGCATCGTCACCGGCGGTGGCCGTCCCGAGGGCCTGGATTCGGGCTGGTTCGTGCAGCCGACCGTCTTCGCCGACGTCGACAACTCGATGACCATCGCCCAGGAAGAGATCTTCGGGCCGGTGCTCGTGGTGATCCCGTTCGACACCGAGGAAGATGCGGTGCGCATCGCCAACGACTCGCCGTATGGCCTGGCCGGCAGCGTGTACACGACGGACTTCCCGAAGGCCGTCGAGATCGCCTCGAAGATCCGCACCGGCACCTACGCGGTGAACATGTACGCCTTCGATCCGGGCGCCCCGTTCGGCGGGTTCAAGAACTCGGGCATCGGACGCGAGAACGGCCCGGAGGGCATCGACGCCTACACCCAGGCCAAGAGTGTGCTGCTGCCGTTTGGTTACACGCCGGAGTAAAACTCCTCGAACAACCGCGAATGTCCCGGAAGACCACGGTTTTCCGGGACATTCGCGTCTGGCGGCCCCAGGAAACGGACAGCCGGAATTCAGGCTGGGCAGCTAAGGTGGGCGCCCCAACAACGAGGAGGCACCGTGGCAGTTTCCGTCGATCTGGCCAAGTCGCTCGACAAGGCCTACGAAGACAAGTCGCTCAAGGAGATCCTGGACGCTTCACCGGCGGCGCTGGCCGGGGTCACCGACTCCGATGCCGAGCATCTGGCTGCGGCATTCAACATCAAGACCGTGCGGCAGCTCGGGTCCAACAAGTTCTTCGCGGTGGCCGCGGCTCTGGTCGCGCTCGACACCGCGGGCTGATTTCATTCGCCGAGCAGACACAAAACTGTCCCAAAACCGGCATTTTGGGGCAGGTTTGTGTCTGCTCGCGCAGGGGACTCAGCGGCCCACGAAGTTGGCGGCCCGGCGTTCGATGAAGGACTGCACGCCTTCGGCGGCGTCGGCCGTCGCGAACAGCTCGGCGACCACGGGCCGCAGCCGGGCGATCGCAGCGGCGTCCCCGTCACTGTGCGCGAGGTGCGCCGACGCGAGAGTGGCGCGGACACCGAGCGGCGCGGCCCGGTCGGCGATCGTGTGGGCGATCTCGGTCGCCCGGGCGACGGCCGCGCCGGCTTCCGGCGTGACCTCCTGGACCAGCCCGATCCGATACGCCTCGGCAGCGTCGAACTCATCGCCGGTGAGCAGCCACCGCATGGCATTTCCCCAGCAGGTCTGGCGCGGTAGGCGCAGGGTCGCGCCGCCGAACGGATAGATGCCGCGCAGCACCTCTATCTGCGCGAACCGGGTGTCCTGCGCCGCCACACGGATATCGGCGGCCAGGAGCAGTTCGATGCCCAGGGTCAGGCATCGGCCCTGGGCCGCGGCCACCACCGGTTTCGTCCAGTCGCCGTCGAGGCGCCACGGGTCGCGTCCGCCTTCGGGCATGGGTAGATCACCACTGGCCACATGCGGCGCCACGTCGACGAGATCGAGGCCGGCGGTGAAGTGCGCCCCGTGGGCGAACAACACACCGACGCGCAGGTCGTCATCGGATTCGAGCAGTCCGTAGGCGAGGGCGAGATCGGTGAGCATCGCGACGTTGAACGCGTTGCGTTTGTCCGGACGGTTCAGCCCGATCAGCAGGACGTGGCCGTCCCGCTGCAGCGTGAGGGTTTCGAGTGCCGGGTCGGTCGTCATGGGAGCAGTCAACGCCTGCTCACAGAATTATGCAAGACATCATAATTTTGGTGCCTCCCCTCGGCGCAGGGAGAACCTGTTCAGGAGCAGTTAACCTGCTAGTCTTTTGCACACCAGTGTGTACGTCGGATACTCGACATCATGCGAGGATTCCATCATTTCTATGGTGGATGACATAGAAGGGCGGTGCGCGATGTGGGTCGTTGAACTCAATCTCGCCGGTCACCGGTTCAGCCGTCG
Source organism: Mycobacterium sp. IDUB_9 (assembly GCF_055419505.1). Taxonomy (NCBI): domain Bacteria; kingdom Bacillati; phylum Actinomycetota; class Actinomycetes; order Mycobacteriales; family Mycobacteriaceae; genus Mycobacterium; species Mycobacterium sp. IDUB_9. The sequence continues at coordinate 683,954 of NZ_JBVAXU010000001.1, forward strand.
GGTTCACACGCCGCACACCCCGGTGCGCACCATCACCCCCCGGATGCTTCTTCGCTGTTCCACGCAGTTCCTTCATGACCGGGTTGCCTGACACCGCCACGAAGCCACGTAACAAGCGTGGCTCGACCCGCGCCCGCATGCTCGGCAGCGCGGTCGAGGTGTTGCGTGAGCGGGGCGCCGCCGGCGTCACGATCGATGAGGTGCTGGCCCGCAGCGGTGCGCCACGCGGATCGGTGTATCACCATTTCCCCGGCGGGCGCCGGCAGATCCTGATCGAGGCGCTGCAATACGCCGCAGACACGATCGGTGGCGTGATCGGCGCCGAAACATCCGACAGTGCATGGGATCTGGTGCACCGATTCGTCGGTTTCTGGGAGCGGGTACTCACCGGAAGCAATTTCAGCGCCGGCTGCCCGGTGGTCGCGGTGGCGATCGCCGCACCGGACGACGAGCCCGATCTCGCCGCGGCCGCCGCCGCGATCTTCGACCGCTGGCGCACGTCCCTGACCGGAGCCTTCACGGCCGACGGTTTCGACGAATCCGACGCGTCGTCACTCGCGGTGATGTGCATAGCCACCCTCGAGGGCGTCGTGGTGCTCTGTCGCTCGTCAAAATCGGTCGAGCCGTTGCACGATGTCGCCCGGCAACTCGAATTCCTGATCAAGTCAAGGGAATTCGTCCGCCGTAATGGTGTTCCCCGGCTCAGCCGGCCGTCGTCCTGACCCATCGGGCACAAACGAACTCACCGTTGGGCGCCGATTCGGCCAGCACCCACTCGGAACGGACCGGCAAGACCGGCGATCCAGCCCCCAAGGTGCACGGCGCATAGCTGACCACCATCTCGTCGATCAACCCGGCCGTGACGTACTGTGCGGCAACGTCACCACCCCCGACCACCCAGACATCCTTACCCGCCGCCGCGTCGACCAGGCGCGGATGCAGCCCGGCGATGTCCCCGGAGAACACCTGCACGGGATGACCGGCGGCGACGATCTGCGGCCTGTGCGTCAACACCCACGTCGGCTGCTCGTACATCCACTCACCCGGCTGGTTCTTCAGGATCCACTGATAGGTCGCCGAACCCATCACCAGTGCCCCGATCGTCTTGATGAATTCGTCGTAGCCGAATGGGCCTTGCTGATCGATGTTGCGGGTGATCAGCCAGTCCAGGCTCTCATCGGTGTCGACGATGAACCCGTCCAAGCTCGACGCGGTGTAGTACACGGTCTTCACCGGTCAGTCCCTCCTCATCCATTCCAGTGGGTCGCCACGGTCCACTTCGAGACCATGGCGCGCCAGCATGCCGCGCACCAGAGCGCGCCGATGCGCCGAGTAGGTCAGTACGTGCGCGATGATCCCGTACAGCTGAAAGGATTCCGGCGGATCGCACAGTGCATCGATCACGGTGTCGCCCAGACGTCCTGCTGCCGAGTACTCCGATATCAATGTGGTCCAGCGCTTTCCGATGGCGTCGTGGTGAGCCGCGAGTTGCTCGGCCGTCGCCTTGCCGGTCGCGTCACGCGACGGGAAATCCCGGCCCTCGATGGTCGCCAGCCAGACCTCTTTGGTCCACACGATCGCTCCGAGTACCGCTGCGACGCTGGGCTCCGGGCCGTCCCAGTCCAGGACCACCTGCCCCGGCGAAACATCCTGGGCCCATTGCTGTTCAGAGAGTCCACCGGCAGCACCGATCAGGTATTCGGTGTCGGCGACATCGTGTACCAGCATGAACTGGGTGATATCGGGCCCGGACGCCTCGCCCGGATCGGCATCGCACCACAATGCCTGCGGCGGGTGGAAGTGCACCCCGTTCGGAGCGGTCAACCGGAACGCGACATCGGCGGCGCGTGACGGCGGCACCCCGAACGCCCGGCGGAACGCCCTGGAGAACACCTCGGCCGACGACCAGCCCTCGGTCTCGGCGACCTCCGCTACTCCGACACCCTGCTGTAGCCGCCAGGCCGCCCGCTCCAACATGACCCGCCGGCGCAGCGCCGCGGGCGGTTCTCCGGTCAGCCGGCGCACCTCCCGGGAGAAGTGAAACTCCGAGGCGTAACTGCTGCGGGCCATGTCGCCGACGCCGGAGTTGTCGTCGTCGACGACGGCGTCGAGCAAATCCCGCAATCGGTCACGCCCGTTCGGTTGAACCTCCACGGTCACCGAGTATGGTCGGCCGCACGCCCGGGGAACATGACATTTCCTGCTGTGGTTGCCCCGGCCGGCTCAGCTGTCGAGGACCTGGGCCACCCGGGCTTCGGCGTCCACTTCCGGATCGAGATCGGACAGATTGATGCCGAACCGCTCGGTGAGCGCATCGAGAACCTGTGCGGCCGTGTCGAAGCGGATACGTTCGGTCTCACCGCGCCGGTGGATGGCCAGGTTCCGGCCGCGGAGGTTGATCCTGGCGTCGTCGGTGACCAGTGCCGCGGTCAGACCGACGACAAATACCCCGCCGGGATGCGTTGAGACATACCAGCTTCCGACCTCAAGATCGATGCGCGGTTGCGGCACGGTGGTGAACCGGTACAGCGGCTGCCACTGCCCGCGCACCTGAGCGGCCAGCTCGTACTCCGGCTCGCCGCGGGTGGGCAGCTCCAGCAGTCGGTAGGGCTCATGCCGGGTCTGCTGCACGGCGCCGGTCTGCAACCGGATGGGCGATGACAGCGTCTGCCCGCCGAAGCCGACGTCGACCAGGAAGCGGCCGGCCTCCCCGGGAACGGTAACCGCCAGCACATTGTGGGTGAGCGCAGGCAAAGGCGCGTCAGGTTCCTTCATCCAGACCACCCGACCGGCCAGCCGGTCGACGCCGTACCCCAGCTCGTCCAGGGCATGGCCGAGAAGTCCGTTGTGCTCGTAGCAGTAACCACCGCGGCGTCGCGTGATCAGCTTGTCGCCCAATGCCTCGGCACTGAGATCGGCGACCGGGATACCCAGCAACGGGTCGAGGTTCTCGAACGGGATCGACCGGCCGTGCGCGGCGACGACGTCGCGCAGCGTGTCCAGGTCAGGTGATGCCGGACCCTGATGGCCGATCCGGTCGAAGTATGCGGTGAGGTCCAATCCCATGGTCGCCAATCATGGTGCCTCAACAACGGTTGAGGTCAACCGCGGAGCACACTGGACCCATGGCCGCCCATCTCACCGAGCGCCTGCGGGAAGACCTCCTGGCCCGCTGGTCCGAGCCCCACCGCAAGCACCACAACGTCGTACACCTGCGTGAAGTGCTCGACGCGATCGGCACCCTCGCCGACGACGGCCTGCAGTTCGACCGGGAAGCCGTCGAACTCGCAGCCTGGTTCCACGATGCGATCTACGAGATCGGCCGCGACGACAACGAAGACCGCTCCGCGATGCTGGCCCGCGAACTGCTGGGCGGATCCCATGACCGCGACGAAGTGGCCCGCCTCGTGCTGGCGACCAAATCCCACAAGGTCGACGCCGGCGACCTCAACGGCGCAGTGCTCAGCGACGCCGACCTGTCGGTGCTCGGGGGCCCGGCGCTGCGTTACCGGCAGTACGCCGAGGCGGTTCGTGCGGAGTACGCGTCGGTTGCCGACGACGTTTTCCGGCCTGCACGGGCGCAGGTGCTCGCGTCATTGCTCGACGGACCGATCTTCCACACCGCGCCCGGTCGGAAGCGCTGGGAGGAGCAAGCCCGGCGCAACGTCGGCGAGGAGATACGCGAGCTGACCTCATAGCGACGCCACTCGACCTGTGGTTTTGAGAGGATTGACCGCAGCTACTCGACGGTAGGCAGATGGACCCACCAAGCAAATGGGTTTTTCGCCCACGACCTGGGTACACTAGCAAAACTAGAACACGTTCCAATCCACATAGGGGGACCCTGTGGCCGCGTCCGACATCGACCCGTCCGAAATCACCAAATGGGATCCGGGCCTGACCGAGAAGGTCATGGGCTTGCTGCGGCCACTGATCAAGGGCTACCACCGCGCGGAGGTACGGGGCCTGGACAACTTCCCCAACGGCGGTGCGCTGGTGGTGTCGAACCATTCCGGCGGCCTGTTCGCCCTGGACGTGCCGGTGTTCGCCACCGGCTTCTACGAGAAGTTCGGCTACGAGCGTCCCGTGTACACCCTCAGCCACGACATGCTGATGACCGGCCCGACCGCGGCCTTCTTCAAGAAGACCGGCTTCATCCGGGCCAACCATGAGAACGCCGACGAGGCACTGCGCTCGGGTGGCGTGGTCGTGGTGTTCCCCGGCGGTGACTACGACGTGTATCGCCCGACCCTGTCGGCGAACAAGATCGATTTCGGGGGGCGCACCGGTTACATCAAGGCCGCAATCAACGCCGGCGTCCCGATCGTGCCGATGGTCGGCATCGGCGGCCAGGAAACGCACCTGTTCCTGTCCCGCGGCACCGAAATCGCCAAGGCACTCGGGCCGATCGCGCGAATGGCCCGCACCAAGATCGTGCCGGTGTCATTCGGCTTCCCATTCGGCCTGTCCGCGGTGCTGCCGCTCAATGTGCCCCTGCCGTCCAAGATCGTGATGAAGACGCTGGAGCCGATCGACATCGAGGCCGAATTCGGCGAGAACCCCGACATCGACGAGGTCGACGCGCACGTCCGCCGGGTCATGCAGCGCGCGCTGGACGAGCTGGCCGACCAGCGCCGCTTCCCGGTGATCGGCTGAGCGCCGGTGAATCCGCTCGATCTGCTGACGGGACCGCTGGACCGAGTCACCGACACCGTCGGCCTGGTCACCACCATGCGCCGCGCCGGTGTCATCACGGTGATGCGCCCGGATAAATACCTGCGCATCGCTGCCGCCATGGCCCGCGAAAACATGAGTGTCACTTCGGGTTTCGCCGCGTCAGCTCAGCGTTGCCCGAACCGGCCCGGCCTGGTCGACGAGCTCGGCACACTGACCTGGCAGCAGGTCGACCAACAGGCCGACGCCTTGGCCGCCGGCCTGCAGGCGCTGCCGGGCGGTGAACCGAAGGTGCTCGGCATCATGGCCCGTAATCACCGTGGCTTCGTGCTGTCGCTGATCGCCGCCAACCGCATCGGCGCCGACGTACTGCTGCTCAACACGTCGTTCGCCGCACCCGCCATGGCCGAGGTCGTCAACCGCGAAGCGGTGGATGCCGTCATCTACGACGAAGAGTTCACCGACACCGTCCACCAGGCCCTCTCCGACCGGCCCGGCGCCGCACGGATCGTGGCGTGGACCGACACCAATGCCCATGACGTCACCGTGGCTAAGCTCGTCGAGCAGCACCGCGGGACAGAGCCGCGTCGCTCGAGCGAGAAGAGTAAGGTCATCTTGCTCACCTCGGGCACCACCGGAACCCCCAAGGGCGCCAAGCATTCCGGCGGCGGACCCGAGGTGCTCAAGGCGATCCTGGATCGCACCCCGTGGCACACCGAAGAGCGGGTCGTGATCGCGGCGCCGATGTTTCACGCCTGGGGTTTCTCCCAGCTGGCCTTCGCGGCGTCGATGGCCTGCACGATCGTCACCCGGCGCAAGTTCGATCCCGAAGCCACGCTCGAGCTCGTCGACCGGCACCGGGCCAAGGGCTTGTGCGTGGTGCCGGTGATGTTCGACCGGATCATGGACCTGCCCGAGAACGTGCTGAATCGGTACGACGGCCGCACACTGCGGTTCGCCGCGGCATCCGGATCACGCATGCGTCCCGACGTCGTCACCGCCTTCATGGACCGGTTCGGCGACATCATCTACAACAACTACAACGCCACCGAGGCCGGCATGATCGCCACCGCCACACCGGCCGACCTGCGCGCCGCACCCGACACGGCCGGTAAACCAGCGGAGGGCACCGAGATCCGCATCCTCGACGCGGAGTTCCGGCAGGTGCCCACCGGCGAAGTGGGAACCATTCACGTCCGCAACTCGACGCAGTTCGACGGCTACACCGGGGGCCCCACCGTCAAGGGCAAAGACTTCCACGACGGCTTCATGTCCTCGGGTGATGTCGGCTACCTGGATGAGGCGGGCCGGCTGTTCGTGGTGGGCCGCGACGACGAGATGATCGTCTCCGGCGGAGAGAACGTGTATCCGATCGAGGTCGAAAAGGTCTTGGCCGGCCATCCCGACGTCGCCGAAGCTGCGGTCATCGGTGTCGACGACGAAAAGTACGGTCAGCGACTCGTGGCGTTCGTGAGGCTCTCCGGCGCCGCCACAGCCGACGACCTCAAGGCGTATGTTCGGGAGAACCTCGCCAATTACAAAGTGCCGCGGGAGATCACCGTGCTCGACGAGTTGCCACGCAACAGCACCGGCAAGATCGACCGCCGTCGACTCCAGGAGATGGTGAATGGCTGACCGCCATCTTGGACCAAGAAGGCAGCTGCTCGCAGCGGCCGCCGAGTTGCTCAACGCTGCCAACGCAGTGAAACCGCTCGGGCGCAGGGGTTACAGCACCGTGCAGTCCTTCGCGTTCGGCTGGCCGACCTCGGAGAACGCCCCGCTGGTGATCACCGTGTCGGCGCTCGATGCGCTGCGCCGCGGCATCCGCGGCGACTATCGCTCGACAGGTGGCCGAATCTCGTTGCTGCTCAAGGCGATTTCCTGGGCATTGTTGGTGCTGGTGCACCGGCGCGGTGTGCAATCGCGGCCGTACTTCGAGAATCCGGTGCACGAAGCACTGGCCGACGAATACCCGTCGACGCTGCGGCCCCTACGGCGGGGTGAGGTGTACTCCACCGCGATGAGCCGGCGCCGCTACGCCCGCAAGACCGTGCACTACGGCCCGCACCGGGCCAACCTGGCCGACATCTGGATGCGCCCGGACCTGCCGCGCGACGGCAAAGCGCCAGTGCTGCTGCAGGTCCCGGGCGGAGCATGGATGATCGGCATGCGCCGGCCACAGTCGTATCCGCTGATGAGCCACCTGGCCGAGCAGGGCTGGATCTGTGTGTCGATCGGCTACCGGATCAGCCCTCGCCACCCGTGGCCCAACCACATCATCGACGTGAAGCAGGCGTTGGCGTGGGTGAAGGCGAACATCGCCGAGTACGGCGGCGACCCGGACGCGGTGTGCATCACCGGCGGTTCGGCGGGCGGGCACCTGACCGCGTTGGCCGCGTTGACCCCCAACGATCCCAAGTGGCAGCCGGGATTCGAGGACGCCGACACGTCGGTGGCGGCCGCGGTCCCCGTCTACGGTCGCTACGACTGGTTCAGCACCACGGGTCCCGGGCGGGCCGAGTTCATGGAGATCCTGGAGCGGCTGATCGTGAAGCTGCCGCTGGGTACCCATGCGCAGGTGTACCAGGACGCGTCGCCGATCACCCTGGTGCACCCCGATGCACCGCCGTTCTTCGTGTTGCACGGGACGAACGATTCACTCATCCCGGTGGTGGAGGGCCGCGATTTCGTCGCCGCACTGCGCAAGGTGTCGAATTCACCGGTGGTCTACGCGGAGATCCCGCACGCGCAGCACGCCTTCGACATCTTCGGCTCACCGCGCGGGCACTACACGGCCGATGCCGTCGCGGAGTTTCTCACCTGGGCAAGGGCCCGGGCTCGGCTCACCGCGGGTGCCGCTGCCGGTCGGTAAGCTCCTGAAGATGTCCGCGTCGGACCCTGAGATCGCCACGCTGGTCGCCGAACTACCCGACGGCGCGGTGGTCACCGACCCCGCGGTGATCGAGGGATATCGCCGTGATGCCGCTCTCGATCCCGACGCGGGCGTGCCGCGAGCCGTGGTACGGGCCACCGGCACCGAGGACGTGCAGGCCGTGCTGCGATGGGCAACTGCACACCACGTCGCCGTGGTGCCCAGGGGCGCAGGGTCGGGGCTCGCCGGAGGCGCCAACGGGGTTGATGGCGGCATCATCCTGAGCACCGAGCGAATGCGGCAGATACGCATCGACACCGCGAACCGCACCGCGGTTGTGCAACCCGGCCTGTTGAACTCCGAGGTGAAGCGAGCCGCCGCCGAGCACGGCCTGTGGTATCCGCCGGACCCCGGCTCTGTCGAGATCTCCTCGATCGGTGGAAACGCGGCGACCAATGCGGGCGGATTGTGCTGTGTGAAGTACGGGGTCACCAGCGATTACGTACTGGGAATGCAGGTGGTGCTGGCCGATGGCACCGCCGTCACCCTCGGCGGCCCACGACTGAAGGATGTCGCCGGTCTGTCGCTCACCAAGTTGTTCGTCGGCTCTGAAGGCATCCTCGGGGTGATCACCGAACTCACCCTGCGGCTGATCCCGGCGCAGCCTCCGGCGTCGACAGTGGTCGCGGTGTTCGCCTCGGTGGAGGACGCCGCGGACGCGGTGGTGGCGATCACGGCCATAGTCCGACCGGCCATGTTGGAGTTGATGGACCACGCCACCATCAACGCGGTCGAGGACTACCGTCGCATGGGCCTGGACCGTTCGGCACAGGCATTGTTGCTGGTCCAGTCTGACGCCCCGGGCGCTGCGGCCGAGGAGATCGCCCACATCGTGAAGGCTTGCGAAAAGGCCGGGGCCACCGAGGTTTACGCCACCGACGATCCCGAAGAAGGGGCAGCCTTGACGGCGGCCCGGCGGTTGGTGGGCCTGGCCCTGATGCAGCTCGGCACGTTCTATCTCGAGGATGTGACCGTGCCGATCCCCGACCTGCCGGCGTTGGTGGCCGGTATCAAACACATCGCCGACGACTGCGACGTGCTGATCTGCGTTGTGGCTCATGCTGGTGACGGGAACACCCACCCGGTTGTCGTGTTCGATGCCGACGACCCGGACATGAGCGAGCGGGCCCGGCAGGCCTTCGCCCGGGTAATGGAGCTCGCAATCGCGCTGGGCGGCACGATCACCGGCGAACACGGTGTCGGCCGCCTCAAAAGGGATTGGCTGCCACTGCAACTCGGCGACGACGTGATGGCGTTGACCCGTCGCATCAAGGACGCTCTCGACCCGCTGGGCATCCTCAATCCGGGCTCGGTGCTGCGCTGAGGCAGCCCGACCCGCCGAGACTACGGTTTCTGATGCGGTCAGCCGAAATTGCGTCACAAACCGTAGTCTCGGCGGGGAATTTCAGCTTTCGGCCAGCGCGCCGTGCAGGGCCTTCTTCGCCTCACTGATCGCCGCGAGCAGGTTCGTCCGCACCTCACCGAGCTTCGCCTTCTGTTCGTCGGTGCCCGTGAACGCGATGGTGCGGGCCAGACCCGCCACCTCGTGCAGGCCGGTGCGAATCTTGATGACGTCGGCGAACTTGCCTACCTTGCCCAACAATGCGTGCGCGGTCTCACTGGTGACGCCGCGCCAAGCCAGCAGCTGGGTGCCGAAATCGGTCAGCGTGGCAACACCGTCGGAAACGGTGACCACACCGCGGCCGGCCAGTCCTGAGATGGCCAGTTCGACGATGTCCAGCGGCGGGGTGAAGGCGCCGCCTGTGGCCTCGGTGGTGCGCTCGACGATCTGTTCCGCCGTGGCCGGGCCGTCGAGCAAGAGCGCCGCCGTGCCGACCGCAGCACGTTTGAGCGCGAACCCGGGCCCGAAGCCCTTACCGAACCCGGGGCCGCCGAAGCCACCGCCGAACCCTCCCGCACCGAAACCGCCCTGTCCTTCATGGCCGCAGCTGCCGCCGCCGAATCCCGCCGGACCCCAGCCGCCACCGAATCCTCCAAAACCCATGTCACACATCCTTTTCCAGATCTCATCCGGACCGACGGAACGCGGCCCGGTATGTGTATCAAGTTCCTTGATACGCCCGCCCAGGAGACATTTCAATGAGATCTGCCTGAGAACTGGTTGAGCTGTGGGCGAAACGGTCCGACCCATCCTCATCGTCGGCGGGGGCGGCGCGTGTGAGGATGCCAGCTATGACTGCCCCCGACAGCGAGCCGCTGGGCTACCTCCTGCACCGGGTGGCTGCAACGTTGCGGCCAGAGGTGGCGGCCGTTCTCGCCCCGCTGGGACTCGGACTGGCGGAGTTCGTCTGCCTGCGGATCATCTCGCTCAATCCCGGGCTCACCAGCGCCGAACTGGCCCGCTTCACCAATGTCAGCGCGCAGGCCACCAACCAGTTGCTGCACCGCCTGCAAGGCGCGGGCGCCGTGCACCGCCCCGATACGGCAGTTGCGGGAAAGGCACTGCCCGCCGAACTCACCCCGTCAGGCCGAGCGTTGCTGACCCGCGCCGAGGACGCCGTCCACAACGCCGATCAGCGGGTACTGGACCGCCTGACGCCCACCGAACAACGGCAACTCAAAGCGTTGTTGCGTAAAGCCGGAGACGACACCGTATGCGGCCCGGCCGGCTCCTGACTCACGTCACCGTGGCTTCGGAGCGGCCAGTTCGGCCAGCGCCGACAAGAACAACTCATCCATCCGCGGGCTCAGCTCCGACAACGTCGGGGCTCCCGCATGACTGCTCGAGCCGAATACCTGAACGAGCGCGTCGGCATCGGCGGGTGCACCAATGGACAGACACAGACAGGCCACGCTCTCGGCCCGTAGTTCTTCTAAGGCCTTGGCGGTGTCGGCCTGGGCGTATCGGCCCTCGTAGCCATCGTCGTACGGGTAGCCGTCCGACAGCACGATCAGCAGCCGATGTGGCGTTCCTGCCTGGTTTTTGAGGATCTCCCCCGCGCCACGGATGCCGGCACCGAGCCGGGTGTAGCCGAATGGCTGCAGTTGGCTGAGCCGGGATCGTTCGGCGGCGCCGAAGCGTTGCTCGAAGGTCTTGATGACAGGCAGGTGCACTGCTTGGCGACCCTGTGAGCGGAACCCGTATACCGCGACACGGTCGCCGAGTTCCTCGAGTGTCGCGGCGAGTGTCGCGGCCGCGCGACGTTGATGGTCGTGGACGGCGAGACCGTCGCCATCGGCATCGGTCGCCGATCCCGAAGCGTCGACGAGGATGAGCACACCGAGGTTGCGGGCGAGCTTGCGGCGCTCCGTGTACACGTGCTCGGGAGGTGAATAACCTGAGCGCAGATCGACGAACAGGTCGATCAAGGCCTCGTTGTCCACGTCGTCGCCGTCGGCACGGGCGCGCAACACTTTGGGACCGAGGCCCACTCTCGCCAGTCTGCGCCGCAGAACCGCGTCACGTGTCACACCGACGGCTGAGCTGTCCACCGTGGCGGTGATCGGAAAATTGATGACGCGGCACCGGTTCTCCCGATAGCGACCGCTGAAGACGTCCCATTCCGGATACAAGGCGCCGCCGACTGCGAGGGCCGCACCAGGCTTCTCGACGCGGGTGAAGTGGATCGGGGTCGGTACCGGGCGCGCATTCACGCCGGCGCGCGAAGTCCGTCGTATCGAGCCGACCCCCAATTCCCCGCCGGCACCCTCGCTTCCGGACGAGCGGGAGCCGCCGAACAGCGTGCGCAGGAATTTCGCAGGCGTCCGCGTCCCGATGGGAGCCTCGAACAGTTTGAGGATCGAGCTCTTCTCTGCCGGTCCGTCGTCGTCATCATCGTCCTCATCCATCTCGGACGGGTCGGTGTGCTCGGCGTTCATCCGGACATCGGCATCGGTCGCGCGTGACCTCGCCCCGTCGACGCGGCTCAGTTTGGACGGTTTGATCGTCCCGAACCAATCCGGCGGTGGGTCCAATTTGGTTCTGCCCTGCGCGATCTGAAGCGATTCCTCGGAACTGGCCGACCGCGCAGCGGAGTCAGTGCCGACCGCGGCCGCCAGGGAAACACGCGAACCGAGTTCGGCAAGTACGCGGTGCCCTTCGAGCGCCAGGTAGCGGCGGGCAAGCTGGGGCCGTGCCCGTAGTCGCTTGACGTACTGACCGTCAAGGCTTCCGGCTCCCAGAAGCGCACTCTGGACCAACACTTCGCGACGCTGCCTGTCCGGATCTGCGCTCGCCGACACGAAGACGACCTGCCCGTCGGTATAGGCCAACTCGTCCGCGCGGGCCGCCGAAACCTCGACGGACCGCCCGGCGAGGAATCCGGCCAGGAACCGGAAGTGGTGCGGCTCTGGACGACCGGTCACGGTGGCGGCAGGACCGCGTCGACGAGTTCTCCGAGGCCCCGGATCACATCGGCATCGTCGGACAGCACCTCCACCACAGCGGACTGGACAGCGTCGCGCAGGCTGAGTCCTTCGGCGACGAGTCCGCCGGCGAGAATCAGCATGCGGGTTGAGGCCACCTCGCTCAGTGCCGAGCCGTCCAGATCCCGCACGGCGTTTCCGAGGACGACCAGTGACGCAGCGGTTGATGAGTCGATCCCCGCCTCATGCGCCACGATCTCGGTTTCGACTTCTGGAGCCGGGAAGTCGAGGCTGATCGCGACGAAGCGCTGCCGGGTCGAGTCTTTGAGGCTCTTCAGGATGCTCTGGTAACCGGGGTTGTAGGAGATCACCAGTTGAAAGCCCGGGGCCGCGGACAAGGTGGTGCCGAGCCGGTCGATAGGCAGTTCGCGCCGGTGGTCGGCAAGCGGATGGATGACCACAGTCGTGTCCTGACGTGCCTCCACGATCTCGTCGAGATAGCAGATGGCGCCCTCCCGCACCGCCCTGGTCAACGGGCCGTCCACCCAAACGGTTTCGCCGCCCTTCAGCAGGAACCGGCCCACCAGATCGGCCGATGTCATGTCCTCATGGCCCGCGACGGTGATGAGCTCACGACCGAGTTCGTGCGCCATCGCCTCGACGAAACGGGTCTTTCCGCACCCGGTGGGCCCTTTGAGCAGCACCGGTGCACCGCGGCGGGCGGCCGCTCGGAAGGTCTCGATCTCCCTACCCGCGGCCCGGTAGAACGGCGACGGTGAACCGGGTTCGGCGAGCGGCCGAAACTTACTGGCCGTCATCGCTGTTCGGCCTCTGGATCGGCACGACGGGCGGCATGGTTACGCCTTCCGGCAGGACCAGTTCACCCTCGTGATTGACGTACCCGGAGTGCTTGGTCGGTAACGGCAGGTCAGGGGTCGGACACGGTCGGTCGGTTCCCTCTCCACAGATTCCGGGGTTGAAGTAGGAACGCTTCTGCACATCCTCCGGCCACGGATCAGCGTGCATGCCGAGCCACGTCGCCGGAACGTTGTAGAAGAGGAAGAAGCATGCGCTGACACCACCGAAGATCGCCAGGAATCGGATGAACTGCTGCTTGACGAATCCACCTCGGACCCGGTCGATTCCGCGTTCGACCACGGTGTGGCCCTTGTCATCTGTGAAGAAGCGCAGGCAGACAAGCGCCGTCTGGACGCCACCCCACATCAAGCCTTCGTAGATGGGCCACTGGTAATAGGTGCCGGCGTTGAACGACAGCGACTGGATCGCGCCCGGGTAGGAGTAGAACCCGATCGGCAGCATGATCAGGGCCTCCATGACGAAGTCGAAGGCGATGGCGACCGCGTAAGTGACCAGGACCAGCCGCAGGTTGCTGATCCCGGGCCAGCGGTTCTTGATCTTGCGCATGAGCGCGCATCCGACGATGGTGAGCAGCAAGACACCGTACGCGTAGCCCGGGATGTTGGTCAGCAGCGGTTCGGGCACAGTGTGGCCCGGTTCCTCGTGCGCCACCCAGCCCGGAATGTGCGGTGCCCATGACCCCTGGTTGAACAGCCAGGCGTTGTACGTGCACCAGGTGCTGTAGTAGTTGAGCATCGGATCCTGGAACATCATCAGGCCCATCGACACCAACAGCATGCCGTCGAGCGTGATACGCCTCTCCCGCACCCAGGGCCGAATGATGAAGAACCACAGGGCAACCGGCAGGCCGATCCAGAGCACGACGGCGTTCGCCATCAGCGGGATCTTCATGTACATCGGCGGCTCGCTCGGGCCCCCCGACACCGACTCGAAGTAGGGGCCGGTAACCCATCGGGTGAACAGATACAACGTCAGCAGCAGGACCATTCCGCCGACGGTCGCCCAGATCTTGAATGCGTTCGACGACGACGGACCTTGCTTTTCGAGCTCAGCGATTCCGCTGAGCGATTCGGTGACAGCAGACTTTTTGGACAGATCACTCATGATCGGTTTCCCCTTGACGATCGTGGAGGCAGTGGTCAGCGCGAGGCGGACCAACCGATGCAAATATACTGGGCGGTATCTGAGATTCCAATAGGTCGCTCAGATTCTGTGGCAGACTTTCTGCCATGGCGGAGCGCTGGACCCGAGAACGCAGACTCGAGCACACCCGCTCGGTGCTGCTCGATGCCGCGGAGGAGGTATTCGCCGAAAAAGGCTTCGCACCAGCCACGCTCGATGACATCGCGCGCGCCGCCGGATATACCAAGGGCGCCATCTACAAGCACTTCTCGACCAAGGAAGACCTGTTCCTGGCCGTGAGCGATCGCTATTGGCGGCGCTACTTCGACAACTTCGCCGAGGTGATGTCGAGCGCGAACCAGGTCGGTACACGCGAAATCGATGAGATCGCACGGCGATGGCGCCTGCTGAGCCAAGACCGCGGCGCCGAGCACGCCGCGCTCGGACACGAGTTCATGCTCTACCTGCTGCGCAACCCCGACGCGCGAGAACGTGTCGCCGCCAAGCGATCCGAAGTTGTCGACGCACTGACGAAGTTCATCATCGAGGGCATCGACCAACTCGGCGGAACCTTGCTCATCCCACCCAAGACGTTCGCCCAGGTGCTCATCGCGACCAGTGACGCCGTCGTTCTGGGCAGTGAACTCGACGACGTCGACCTCTACCGCCCGATCGTCGACATGTACGTGTCAGCGATCAAGCTGCCCTGACGTCAGAAGACGCGCACCTGTCCTTCGAGCACCGGAACAGTCTCAGGGAGCTTGTAGGTCTGAATCCCGTTGCGGAACATGATGTTCTCCCGCGCGTGCTCGGGCAGGTGCTTGACCAGCCAGCGGGGATCGTCGAATGTCCAGTGCGGGTAATCCGAGGAGAACAGCAGGATCTTGTCGCACTCCATCCACTCGAAGGCCCGTGACAGCTCGGTCTTGTCCTCGGGGTAGTCCAGCGGCTGGGTGGTGAACTTGATGTGGTCCTTGACGTATTCACTCGGCTTGCGCTTGATGTCCATCCAGCCCTTGCGTGCCGCGTAGATGGCGTCCATGCGCCACATCAACGGCAGGATCCAGGTGAACGCGTGCTCGACGAACACCACCCGCAGCGTCGGGAAGCGGTCGAAGACCCCGTCGAAGATCAGGCTCATCACCTGGTTGGCCGCCAGCAGCGAGTACGTGACCATGAAGTCGTGGTTGTAGCTGGGCAACCCGACCGGCGGAAGCGGGAGTTCGTCGTATTCGCCGCGGGACAGATGGCAGCTGACCGTGATGTCATGCTTGGTCGCCGCAGCCCAGATCGGGTCGTACTTCGGGTCACCCCAGGAGGGCCGCGGCTCGGCCTTGATCAGGATCTGCGCCATGTAGGGATGGCCGGCCCACCGCTCGATCTCCTGTGCCCCCAACTCCGGGGCCTCGACCGCCAGGCAGATGGACCCGCGCCAGCGCTCGTGCCAGTTGTTATGGCTATCGAGCCAATGGTTGGCCTGCCAGTCGTTGAGCGCGCAGTTCATGACATGGTTGGCCTCGGGGATGTGGGCCGAATATGCCGCGGGTTCCAGGACCGCGATATCCGCCCCGGCCTCCATGATCAGCTGCCGGAATGCGAGATCGGGGTTGCTGCCGGCGAATTCGCCGTCGGACGGGAAGGCATCGGTGCGCATCGCGTAGGCATGCGCGTAATCGGGAGCGTCGTAGTAGATCAGATCGCCGACATCGTGGGTGTTGAAATATCTCGACCGCCACGGCTCGGGGATGTACTGACCGAGCTCGCCCCGGCGGGGCACGGGATGCACGTCGGAGTCGACGCATCGCACCGCGATGCGTTCGGCGGCGGGAGCCCTGGGAGTGGTGGTGGTCATCGTCATTCCCTCTCGATCACCGGGTGGCCGCGACGGCGATGGACTTGGTCTCGAGATAGCCATCGAGTCCTTCACGGCCGAGTTCCCGGCCGTAGCCGCTGTCCTTGACGCCGCCGAACGGTGCGAACGGATCCATCGTGTACCCCTGGTTTACCCCGAAAGTGCCGGTTTGTACACGCTCGGCGATCCCGATCCCCCGCTCGGGATCGGCCGTCCACACCGAGCCCGCCAGGCCGTAGTCGGAGTCGTTGGCAATCGCGACTGCCTCGTCCTCGTCCCGGTACCCGATCACCGTGAGGACCGGACCGAAGATCTCCTCGCGGGCGATACGCATCGAGTTGTCGGCGCCGGCGAACAGCGTGGGCCGGACATACCAGCCGGTGTCCACGCCGTCGGGCAACCCGGTGCCGCCGCAGGCCAGCCGGGCGCCCTCACGCTGCCCGAGCTCGATGTAGTCGCGCACGCGCTGCTGCTGCCGTCGGGACACGAGTGGTCCCAGTTCGGTGGCCGGATCGGCGGGATCACCCACGACCAGGGCCGTCATCCGATCGGCCAGGGCGTCGACGAACTCCTGCTCCCGGGAGGCCGGGACGACGATGCGGGTCAGTGCGTTGCAGATCTGGCCGCTGTTGGACAGGCTGGCCGACCGTACCCCGGCCGCGACCGTCGCCGGGTCGGCGTCGTCGAGGATGATGGCCGCCGACTTGCCCCCGAGCTCGAGGCTCACCTTGGTCAAGTTGGCGGCGGCGGCCGCCGCGACGGCCCGGCCCGCGGCACTCGATCCGGTGAAGGAAACCTTGTCGACACCCGCGTGGCCCACCAGGTGGGCACCGACGGCAGCATCCCCCTGGACGACGGAGACGACGCCCTCGGGCAAGCCGATCTCTTTGAGCATGTCGCTCAACAGCAGTGCATCCAACGGGGATTCGGGCGCGGGTTTGAGTACCACCGCGCAGCCGGCCAGCAACGCGGGCACCAGCTTGGTGACGATCAGGAACTGCGGCATGTTCCACGGCACGACGGCCGCGACGACGCCCACCGGTTGCTTCTGGATACGTACGTCCGATCCGAAGAAACCGGTGCGGGTCTCGCGCCACGCGTAGGTCTCGGCCAGGTCGCAGAACGCAGACATCATCATCGTCGGAAGCCCGACCTGCGCGCGTTGAGCGAAAGTGACCGGCGCACCCATCTCGGCCGAGATCAGTTGGGCCATCTCGCCGCGTCGTTCGGCGTAGATCTCGGCGAGGCGTCGCACCGTCGCGATGCGCTCCGCCGGGTCGAGCCGTGGCCACGGCCCCTGGTCGACGGCCACCCGAGCGGCCGCGACGGCAGCGTCCACCTCGGCCGGCCCGGCCGCGGCCACCCGCGCGATGGGTTGCCCGGTATGCGGGGAGATCACCTCCACGGCGTGGGCGGGGTCGCCGTCGAGCGACCAGTCGGCCTCGATTCCGAGGTACTCCCCAAGATGCTGATCCATCCGGATCCTTCCGCGTCGGTACTTCCAGAGTATCAACTACTTGTCATTGGTGGAACCGCCGTCTACCGTCAAGCCTGAAGCCCTGTCCGGCATGTGCAGCCCCATGTCGGCATCATCGGTCGAATCACATCTCAGAGGAGCGGGCATGGCTCGGTTTCCCAAGCCGGCTGAAGGCAGCTGGACTCAGCACTACCCCGAGCTCGGCACCGGCCCGGTGTCGTATGAAGACTCGATCAGTCCGGAGATCTACGAACTGGAGCGCAAGGCGATCTTCAAACGTGCCTGGTTGAATGTCGGCCGGGTCGAACAGCTTTCACGCAAAGGCAGCTACTTCACGAGGGAGATGAAGGCCGCCAACACCTCGATCATCTTGGTGCGCGGGAAGACCGGGGAGATCAAGGCCTTCCACAACGTCTGCCGTCACCGGGGCAACAAGCTGGTGTGGGACGACATGCCGCTGGAGGAGACCAGCGGGGTGTGCCGGCAGTTCACCTGCAAATACCACGCCTGGCGTTACGACCTGGACGGTGAGCTCAACTTCGTCCAGCAGGAGGCCGAGTTCTTCGACCTGGACAAGAGCCGTTACGGCCTGGTTCCCGTGCACTGCGAGGTGTGGGAAGGGTTCATCTTCGTCAACTTCGCCAAGATCCCCGAACAAACTCTCCGCGAATTCCTGGGCCCCATGATCACCGATCTGGAGGGCTACCCGTTCGACAAGATGACCTCGCGTTTCACCTATCGCTCTGAGGTGAAGGCGAATTGGAAGCTCTACATGGATGCCTTCCAGGAGTTCTACCACGCACCGATCCTGCACGCGAACCAATCCCCCACCGCCTACTCGAAGGCCGCCGCGGAGTCCGGTTTCGAGGCACCGCACTACCGGATCGAAGGGCCGCACCGGTTGGTGAGCACGTCCGGTGTGCGGGCCTGGGAGATGCCCGACGAGATGCGCAAGCCCATCGAGGACATCTGTCAGAGTGGACTTTTCGGCCCATGGGAGAAACCGGATCTCGGCGAGATGCCGGTGGGCCTCAACCCGGCCAAATGCGATCCGTGGGGGTTGGACTCGTTCCAGTTGTTCCCCAACTTCGTTGTGTTGTTCTGGGGCCAGGGCTGGTATCTGACCTACCACTACTGGCCCACCTCGTTCAACACGCACACCTTCGAGTGCACGCTGTACTTCCCGCAGCCGCGCACGCCGCGGGAGCGGCTGGGCCAGGAGTTGGCCGCCGTCTCCTTCAAGGAGTACGGCCTACAGGACGCCAACACCCTGGAGGCCACCCAGAGTTCGATCGAGACCCGGGTGGTCGACGAGTTCCTGCTGTGCGATCAGGAGATCCTGCTTCGGCACCTGCACAAGGAGACCGCGGCGTGGATCGACGACTACCAGCGCAAGACCGCGGGAGTGTGACCCCATGAGTACGAAACTGCCGGCCGAATTCGCCGACCTCGAACGGTTTTCGGACTGGTGTCTGTCCAGTGAGCCACAGCGTTACGGCAAGCGGATGGACAGCACGATGACCGAGATGCAGGCCTTCTACGACGCGATCACGCCCCGCGCGGAGGAGGCGATCAGCTACTGCGACAAGTTCAGTCTCGATGACATGCCCGAGGACGTGCTCAACCTCATGCACCTGCTGTATTCGATGGTGATGGTGTCCTTCCCGGTGGAGTGCTGGAAGCAGCCACGGGTACCCGATTCCGGTGCGACATCGTTGGACTGCGTCGTCGAGCCGGTTCCATGACGCAAGGCGAGACCGCGGCCGAAGTCCCGAAGACAGTCCTTCGCGCCGCCCGTTGGGTGGACGTGGCAGGCGGCCAGGTCCGGTCCCCGGCGGTCGTGGTCATCGAGGGCAACCGCATCGCTTCGATCAATCCCGAAGGGCCGCTGCCGGATTCGGCCACCGTCGTCGACCTCGGCGACGCCACCCTGCTGCCCGGGCTGATGGACATGGAGCTCAACCTGCTGATCGGCGGTCCGGGTAATCCCGGCGGACTGCCGACACCGATGCACGGCGTCCAGGACGACCCTGCGTACCGCACACTGCGCGGCGCGGTGAACGCCCGCACCACACTGGACGCCGGGTTCACCACTGTCCGCAACCTGGGCCTGATGGTCAAGACCGGCGGCTACCTGCTCGACGTCGCACTGCAGCGCGCGATCGACCAAGGCTGGCACCAGGGGCCCCGCATCTATCCGGCCGGCCACGCCGTCACTCCCTACGGCGGGCATCTCGATCCCACGGTGTTCCAGCGACTGGCACCGGGCGTCATGCCGCTGTCGGTCGCCGAGGGCATAGCCAACGGGGTACCGGATGTCATCGCGTGCGTGCGGTACCAGATCCGCCACGGCGCCAAGCTGATCAAGGTCTCTGCCTCCGGCGGCGTGATGTCCCACAGCACCGCGCCGGGCGCCCAGCAGTACTCCGATGCCGAATTCGAGGCCATCGCCGACGAGGCGCACCGCGCCGGAGTCAAAGTCGCTGCCCACGCTGTCGGGGACACCGCCATCCAGGCCTGTATCCGGGCCGGCATCGACTGCATCGAACACGGATTCCTGGCCAGCGACGAGACAATCCAGATGATGGTCGACCACGGCACGTTCCTGGTGTCCACGACCTACCTCACCGACGCCATGGCGATCGACCGCATCGCACCCGAGCTGCGCAAGAAGGCACTCGAAGTGTTCCCGCGCGCAAAAGCCATGCTGCCCAAAGCTATTGCCGCCGGAGTTCGCATCGCCTGCGGCACCGACGCCCCAGCCGTGCCGCACGGCGAGAACGCCAAGGAGTTGTGTGCACTCGTCGAACGCGGCATGACCCCGATGCAGGCGTTGCAGGCCGCGACGCTGGTGGCCGCACAGCTGGTCGATGCCGCCGACGAGCTGGGGCAGCTGGCCCCGGGTTATCTGGCCGACGTCATCGCCGTCGCGGGGGACCCCAGCACCGACATCGCGACAACTCTCGACGTCCGGTTCGTGATGAAGGACGGCAGGATCGTCAGGCACGGAAGGCCCGGTGCGCTAGCGTCGGGTTGAGGCGCGTGTGGCAGGAGAACGAGGATGGATCTGAACGAGAACACCTTGTGGTGGCTCAAACAGGCGTTTTATTTCTCGCTCACCGAAGTCAACGAGTCGGTCAAGGAACACGGCGTCACCACTGCCCAGATCGGTGTCCTGCGCCAGTTGACCAATCAGCCCGGGCTGTCCGGCGCCGAGTTGGCCCGTCGGCTGCTGATCACCCCGCAGGGCGTGCAACTCGCGCTCACCGCGTTGGAGAAGCGGGGCCTGGTCGAGCGCAAACAGGACCCTCAGCACGGGCGCATCCTGCAGGTCTTCCTCACCGATGAAGGTCGGGCGGTGGCCTCTGCCGTCGTCGCCGATGCCGTCGCGGCCCATGAGCGGGTGTTCGGTGTACTCAGTGACGACGAGCAGGAGCAGCTGAAGGCACTCCTCCGCCGGGTGATCGAACAGGGCACCGGCCACACGCCGCAGTCTGACCACATCGACCCGTGAAATCTCCGCCTCCCGACGGGGCGAGCAGGCAGGCCTATTTGCGGCGGCGCCGGCCGATGCTGCGCAGCCCGTCGGGAAACGACAACCCGTGGATGATCCGTTGCGTCCGGAAGTACTGGCGCGGAAGCGATGCCGTGTTGTAAGGCAGGTCGTACTTCTCGCACAGTTCCCGTACGCGAGCACTGACCTGTGGAAGGCGGTTGCTCGGCAGGTCGGGGAACAGGTGATGCTCGATCTGGTAGCACAGGTGACCGCCCGAGATCGCCAGCAGCGGGCTCGCGTTGAAGTTCGCGGTCCCGAGCATTTGCCGCAGGTACCACTCGCCTTTGGTCTCGTCCTCGACCACCGCCGGGTCGAAGGTCTCGGTGCCGTCGGGGATGTGCCCGCAGATGATGTTCACGTACACCCACAGGTTCCGGAGCACATTCGCGGTGAGGTTTGCCGCCAGGGTTCGGCGCCACCGGCGCAGGCTCAGGGCGGGCAGGAACACATAGTCCTTGGCCAACTGACGGGCGGCCTTGCCGAAGAACTTCCGTTTCTCGACCGCAACAGCGTCCGGCGAGTCCAGCCGGAGACGCTCCGAGTGCAGCCCGTGCAGGGCGATGCCCCATTCGAACATCGCTGCCAACACCAGGTTTCGCACCGGGGTCACCAGGTACCACCAGCGCCAGGGCTGGTCGGGTGTCACCCGCAGCAGGCGATAGCCGATGTCCTCGTCCATGCCGAGCACATTGCTGTAGACGTGGTGCCGGTAGTTGTGCGAGTACCGCCACTGCGCGGAATGCCCGACCATGTCCCACTCCCAGGTGTTGGAGTGGATCTCAGGGTCGTTCATCCAGTCCCACTGGCCGTGGGAGATGTTGTGGCCGAGCTCCATGTTCTCGATGGACTTCGCGTACGCCAGCGCGCACGTGCCCAGCAGCCAGCCCTTCTTCGACCGGCTGCCGGTGATCACCAGACGCGCCGCGACGTCGAGTGCCCGCTGGAAATGGATCACCCGCCGGATATACGCCGCGTCCGTCGCTCCGAGCGAGTCCTCGATGTCACGACGGAGCACGTCGAGCTCAAACGCGATCTCTTCGACGTCCGCGCTACTGAGATGCAGGTAGCTGGGAACGTCGGCGATCGCCATCAAGGTGTCCTCGGGGTGCAGCGTTGGAGCGGTGCAATCCGGGCCACCGCGAGGGTCAGCCCGCAGCCTAGAGGCTCGTCCCTGGCGACAGGTAATCGAGGTTTCCCACACCGCCGTCGATATCTAGCACTTGAGATTAATGACAAGTACTTGATATTGTTGGCCCCGATGGAGACATCGACGACACCCCGCACGGAACCCGACGACGTAATCGACGCCGACGGGTTCACGCCCGTGCGGATCAAGCAGGTGGTCCAGGAGACCGCCGATGCCTTATCGCTGGTGCTCGACGTCCCCGAGCCGAGCAAGGGAAGATTCGGCTACCTGGCGGGCCAGTTCGTCACCCTGCGGGTGACGATCGACGGTGCCGAACACCGCCGGTGCTATTCCATGTCCTCATCACCGGCCGTCGAGTCCGATCTCCGGATCACCGTCAAGCGCGATCGTGACGGCCTGGTCTCCAACTGGATCAACGACACCGCAACCGTCGGTGACGTACTGCACATCGCACCGCCCGAGGGGCGCTTCGTTCTCACCGCCACCGAACGCGATGTCGTCACCTTCGCCGGCGGCAGCGGCATCACGCCGGTGTTCTCGTTGGTGCATTCGGCATTGGCCGCCACCACCCGTAACGCCCGGCTGTTCTACGCCAACCGCAATCTCGACTCGGTGATCTTCCGGGAGGCATTGGCCGACCTGACCGACGCCTACAGCGGTCGCGTCGACGTGCACCACCATCTCGACGATCTCGACGGCGTCGTCTCACCCCAAAGCATCGCCGACTTCATCGGCAGTGCCGGACCGCAAGACGAAGCTCGCGCTCATGCCGACTACTACGTGTGCGGTCCCGCGCCGTTCATGGACACTGTCGAGCGGGTCCTCCTCGACGCCGGGATCCCCAAACAGCAGGTGCATCTGGAGCGGTTCAGCGTCGCCGCGATCCCGCCTCCCGATCCTGCCGAACCCGTGGTCACCGAAGAGGTGACGATCGAACTCGGCCGCAGTACCGTTACCGCGCCCTACCGCGCCGGCAATACCCTGCTGCAGACCGCACGCCTGGCCGGCCTCAAGGCTCCGTCATCCTGCGAAACCGGTTCGTGCGGAACATGTATGGCTCATGTGGTCGAGGGCAGCGCACGCATGCTCAACAACGACGCCCTCGACGACGACGAAGTTGCCGAAGGCTGGGTGGTGACGTGCCAAGCACTTCCCACCAGCCGCACAGTGAGGGTGGTCTATGAGTAAAGCCAGCGTGAACAGGGTCGCCGTGGTGACCGGCGGAGGATCGGGCATGGGTGAGGCGACCTGCCACGAGTTGGGCCGGCGCGGCCATCACGTCGCCGTACTCGACGTGAATTCCACTGCTGCTCAACGTGTTACCGATGATCTGCAATCAGCCGGCGTCACCGCCTTCGCGGTCGGCGCCGACATCACCGATCGCGCCGCGGTGGAAGAGGCCTTCGGCAAGGTCCGCAGTGAACTCGGGCCGGTCGGCATCTTGGTGACCAGCGCGGGGATGTTCGGGTACGCCCCATTCGCCGAGATCACCGAGCAGTCCTGGGCACAGATGCTCGAGGTGAACCTGAGCGGGACGTTCCGCTGTTGCCAGGTGGCCCTGCCGGACATGATCGACGCCGGGTGGGGACGCATCGTCATGATCTCCTCATCGAGCGCCCAGCGCGGTACACCGTTCGCGGCCCACTACGCCGCATCGAAAGGCGCCCTCCTGACCCTGACGAAATCGCTGGCCCGCGAGTACGCCGCGCACGGCATCACCGTGAACAACATCCCGCCGTCAGGTATCGAGACCCCTATGCAGCACCAGTCACAGGCCGCGGGCTACCTGCCGCCCAATGAGACGATCGCCGCCAACATTCCGCTCGGCCGGCTCGGCACAGGAGCGGATATCGCTGCCGCCGTGGGGTTCCTGTGCTCCGAGGAGGCCGGTTTCATCACCGGACAGACCCTCGGGGTCAATGGCGGCGCGGTGATGTAGCGGCGCGTGGCCGCCCCGAACAGTCCCAAAACCCACTAGTCACACGGAGGTTCGCATGGCAACCAAGTGGCCCAAGCCGGTCGAGGGATCCTGGACCGAGCACTATCCGGACCTGGGAACCGGGCCGATACCGTTCCGGGATTCCATTTCTCCCGAGTTCTACGCTCTGGAGCGGGAGGCTGTCTTCAAGCGGGCCTGGCTCAACATCAGCCGGGTCGAGGAGACTCCCGAGGTCGGCAGTTACATCACCCGCCAGGTGGAGGCCGCCGAGGCATCGCTGCTCCTGGTGAAAGACCACGACGGCGACATTCGGGCCTACCACAACCTGTGCCGCAGACGCGGACACACTCTGGTACCGGCAGACTTCCGTGCGACCGAATTACGCAGCACCGGAGACGAGTTCGAATGCCGACGCTGTGGGTGGCGTTACGGTCTCGACGGAAAGCTGATATCGCTACCCGATGCGGACGACTTCGCCGGTCTGGATACCGCAGACTACGGCCTGGTCCCCGTGCACTGCGACGTGTGGGCCGGATTCGTGTTCGTCAACTTCGACCGCGAGCCGCGCCAAAGCCTGCGCGAGTTCCTGGGCCCCATGGTCACCGCACTCGACGACTACCCGTTC
Source organism: Mycobacterium sp. IDUB_9 (assembly GCF_055419505.1). Taxonomy (NCBI): domain Bacteria; kingdom Bacillati; phylum Actinomycetota; class Actinomycetes; order Mycobacteriales; family Mycobacteriaceae; genus Mycobacterium; species Mycobacterium sp. IDUB_9. Next base: position 708,483 of record NZ_JBVAXU010000001.1, read on the forward strand.
GGCAAGCTCACCGAGCGCTACGACTGGGTGGCCCACAACAACAGCAACTGGAAAATCTTCGCCGACGCCTTCCAGGAGTACTACCACGTACCGTCGCTGCACACCCAGCAGGTGCCACCGGAGGTCCGGGAGCCCAACGCCGGATTCACCTGTGGGCATTTCCAACTCGACGGTCCGCACCGGCTCGTCTCGACCGCCGGCACCCGGCGCTGGTTACTCGCACCGGAGTACATGTATCCGATCGAGCGGGCCACCCAGAGCGGGCTGGTGGGTCCGTGGCGCACCCCCGACATCGGCGACCTACCGATGCACGGTCTCAACCCGGGAAACATCGAGCCGTGGGGCATCAGCAACTTTCAGATCTTTCCCAACCTGGAGATCCTGATCTATGGCGGCTGGTACCTGCTGTACCGCTACTGGCCCACCTCGCACAACACCCACCGGTTCGAGGCGTTCACCTACTTCCACCCGGCCCGCACGGTGCGCGAACGCATCGAACACGAGGTGGCCGCTGTGGTGCTCAAGGAGTTCGCCCTGCAGGATGCCGGCATGCTCGGCGGCACGCAGGCCGCACTGGAGTACGACGTCATCGACGACTTCCCGCTCAACGATCAGGAAATCCTGGTGCGTCACCTGCACAAGGTGGCCGTCGACTGGGTCGATGCCTACCAGCGTGAACGCACGCCGGCAGGAGCATCCCGATGACATCCGCCCGACTGCCGAGCGCCTTCGCCGAACTTGAGCCGTATGCCGAAACCTGGTGTCTGCCATCAGAAACCGAACGCTGGGACCGCCGCATGGCCAGCACCATGCCTGAAATGCACCAGTTCTACGATGCCTTCTTCCCACGGCTCGAAGAGGCGATCGAGTACTGCGACAAGTTTCCGCTCGACGACGTTCCCGACGATGCGCTCAACCTGCTGCACATGATCTATTCGCTGATCATGGTCTCGATGTCGGTGGAGATCATGCACCATCCCGCCCCGATCGACGCCGCCGACGCAGTCATGATCCGCACCGGAGACCCACGGCCATAACCGGCACCGAACACGAAAGGACACACCGATGAGTGTGTTGACCATCAACAAGCTGACCGCTTCGGTGGGCGCCGAGGTTGTCGGCGTCGACCCGGAACGCCTGGGCACCGACGACAGCCTGGGAGCTGCGGTGCTGGACGCACTGGAAGACAACGGGGTACTGGTTTTCCACGGCCTGCACCTGAATCCCGAAGCCCAAGTGGCTTTCTCACAGCGCCTGGGCGAGATCGACCGCTCGGCCGACGGCCACCACCCGGTATCGGGCATCTATCCGATCACCTTGGACAAGTCGAAGAACAAGGCGGCCGAATACCTCAAGGCGACGTTCGACTGGCATATCGACGGCTGCACTCCCATGCACGACGAATGCCCGCAGAAAGCCACCGTGCTGTCCGCCCTCGAAGTCGCCGCGCGGGGCGGTGAGACCGAGTTCGCCAACACCTACGCGGCCTACGACTCGCTCGGTGAGGCCGAGAAGGAGCGCTACCGCACGCTGCGGGTGGTCCACTCCCTGGAAGCCTCACAGCGACGGGTCTATCCGGATCCGACCGCCGATCAGCTGAGCCGTTGGCAGGCCCGGCCGACCCACGAGAACCCGCTGGTGTGGACGCACCGCAACGGGCGAAAGTCGTTGGTACTGGGCGCTTCGGCGGACTACATCGTCGGCATGGACCGCGACGAGGGCCGAGCCCTCCTCGCCGAACTCCTCGCCCACGCCACTACCGCAGACAAGGTGTACAGCCACAAGTGGTCGGTCGGCGACACCGTCATCTGGGACAACCAGGGCGTCCTGCACCGCGCCGCGCCCTACGAGCCCAACTCCCCCCGCCATATGCTGCGCACCACCGTGCTCGGAGACGAGCCGATCCAGTAGCCCCTTCAGCTGCCGTCGACGACCCTGATGATGGTCTTACCCGCGACGCGTTTTGCCGGATCGAATGCCGACAGTGCATCTGAGAGCGGAAGTACCGTGCCGACGGACGGCCGCAGCCGGCCCCTGCGGAGTTTGCGCTCCAGCGTGACAAGCTGGTCCCGGTCCGGTTCGACGACGAAGAAGACCGCTCGTGCGTCCGCCGGCTGGACCCGCGGCGGTTCGGCGATGGTGACCAGGATGCCGCCCGGCCGCACCACCTGTGCTGAACGATCCAAAATCTCACCGCCGATCACGTCGAAGACCACGTCGACCTGACCGACGGCTTCTGTCCACCCGGCTTCGAGCTCTACGAACGTGTCGACACCGAGAGCGAGCGCGGTGTCCTGCTGCGCGGCTCGCCCAGTGGCGATCACCCGGGCCCCCTGGGCTCGCGCCAGCTGCGCCGCGATCGACCCGACAGCGCCCGCGACCCCGTGGATCAGCACGGTCTGCCCAGCAGCCAGGTGCCCGTGGTCGAACAAACCCTGCCAAGCCGTCAGGCCGGAGATAGGAATTGCGGCCGCAACAGTGTGGTCGACATCGGCCGAAAGCGGCGCAAGATTGCGCGCTTCGACGGCTACGTACTCCGCGAGTGTGCCGTTGCGGGCCCAGTCGGTGACCCCGAAGACCCGCTGGCCGATCGTCACACCCGTTGTGCCATAGCCAAGTTCGACAACCGTTCCGGAGACTTCGTGCCCCGGTACGGTAGGCGTTCTGTCCCGCCCCGCGCGATCGACCCACGTTCCCGGCCAATCCAGCTCGCCAGGTGTGAACGCGGCCGCGTGCACCTGGACGACGACGTCATTCTCGGCCGCATGCGGATACGGAATCTCCGACAGCGCCAATCCGGCCACGCCCGCTGCGCGGTCACCGGTGATTACTGCTTTCACGGTTGTTCCTCGTTTCCCGTTGAGCCGATCGTCATTTGACGTGCGCTCGGATGACGCAGGTGCTCGCGGGTCTTGATCTCCTCGGGATCCAGCATGGTGATCATGTCGACGCCTGGTGCACAGATGCAGACCGCCAGGAACACACTGCGGTGGTGCGGCTCCAGATTGGCGGCCTGGTAGTGGACCACATCCCCGCCTGGTTCCCAGAACGCCCCGCCCGCAACAATTTTCCTGGGCTCCTCACCCTCCAGCTCGAACAGGATCGAACCCTCAAGGACATAACCGAAGACCGGTCCCGAGTGGCGGTGCGGTTGTACCCCGGGGTCGGCCGGCGGGAGCTCGATGATCTGCGTCATCGCATGCGCACCATCGGGTATCCGCGGCGGGGTGACGCACAGAAGGTCGTTGACCGTGACGTTGCCTGCAGCCAGCATTGTTCATTTCCTTCGTTCGAACCGTCGTCCGTCCATCAGACCAACGCTGGTCCATCAAGTCCAACGAACAATATTGATCATCTCTATCGCGAAGCGCGATACTCCGAACATGGAACTTCGCCAGCTTGAGTACTTCATCGCGGTCGCCAGCGAAATGAGCTTCTCCCGAGCCGCGAACCAGACGCATGTTGTCCAGTCGGCCCTGTCCACGGCGGTGGCGAAACTGGAGAAGGAACTCGGCGTGGAACTGTTCGACCGCTCCAAACACCAAATCAGAATCACGCCTGCAGGAGAGTTGTTCCGCGAGCACGCCCGCCAGGTGGTCCAGACCGCGCGGCTGGCAAAGGATGCGGTGAGCGCGTACCACGGGGAGCTGACCGGAACGGTCGACCTCGGGTCGCTGATCTCATTCGGCACTCTCGACGTGCCGAAGGTGCTGGGCGACTTTCACCGCGATTATCCGCTTGTCCGCATCAGGTTGCGGCAGAGCCAAATTGGCTCCATGGCCTATCTCTCGGCGATCACCGACGGATCACTCGATCTGGCTCTTGTGTCGGCCCCCGACCGGTTCCCCGCCCGCGTTCAGATGCAGTTGCTGTGCCAGGAGCCGATGGTGTTCGTCTGCCGTACCGATCATCCGCTCGCACACCGCAGTGCTGTAGAAGTCACCGAGCTCTGCGATGAGGATCTGATCGGTTTTCCGTCCGAATTCGGGCTCAGACGTCTCGTCGATGCCGCGTTCGCAGCGGCCGGTGTGACGGCGCGGGTGTCGCACGAGGTGGCCCTCGAGTACTCGATCGCCGGCCGTCTGGTCCGACACGGCCTCGGGACCATCGTCATGCCCGCCAGTGAAGCCGCCCGCTATCCAGACCTTCGCGCCGTCGAGATACGACCGGCAATCATGTGGGACATCTACCTCGCTTCGGCCGAACAGTCGCGGCTCGGGCCTGCCAGCACCAAACTGGCAGAATTTCTCCTCGCCTCCGTCTGACCTGGTCGGCGCGCAGGGTAAGGGTCGGGTCAGGCGCCGTGCAGCACGAGATCGGCAGCGCGGTGGGCGATCATCATCGTCGGCGCGTTGGTGTTGCCCGAAGTCAAAGTCGGCATGACGGACGCATCGATGACGCGGAGTCCGTCGATGCCGTGTACCCGTAATTCGGAGTCCACGACCGACGCGTCATCGGTGCCCATCCGGCAGGTTCCAACGGCGTGGCCGATGCTGGTTTCCCGCCGGGCCAGCCACGCACGATCCTGCTCGCCGGGGTTGAGGTACGCGCCGGCAACGCCTTTCATCGCCGACCCTCCCTCGACGACATCACGGGCCAGACTCATTCCCTTGCGTAGCCGATCGACGTCGTCACCGTCGCCCAAACGCTGGAATTCGATCCGGGCTTTCCCGTCGCACAGTCCGACCCGGCCCCTGGCCTGAGGATGCATGAGCACGGTGTAAACCGTGAACCCGTCGACACGCTCGATCGCCGTCCGGCCAGTGCTGGCATTGAGTTCGTAATGTATGGGGCTGACCGCGATTTGGAAGTCATCGGTGAAGATCTGGGCTTCGAAAGGCGACATCGTGAGTAGGCCGTCACCGTGCATCAGCAAGGAACGAATGCCCTTCAGCGCCCCGACCGCACCGAGTGTATTTGCGGTGGGCACCTTCGACGCCCAGAATTGAGTACCTACCAGGTGGTCCTGGAAGTTCTCACCGACGCCGGGAAGTTCGAGTGTGGTGCCCGATGGCCCGATTCCCGAGCGCATCAGCAACGCCGGCGAGCCAATGGCGCCTGCACTCAAGATAACTTCTTGGCGGGCAAGAAGTTTGCGTCCCCGGCATTCGATGCCGACGGCTCGACCGTTCTCGACGAGGACCTTCGACACTGTCGTCCTGGCGAGCAGTCGCGGCCGTCGATCTCGCGGCAGTGATCGAAGGAAGCCACGCGCCGAGGAAACCCGCAGGCCTCGACGTTGGTTGACCTGAGTTCGGGACACGCCCAGTTGTGACAGGCCGTTCTGGTCCGGGTTGAGATCATGTCCGGCCTCGGTGGCGGCAGCGATGAACGCTTCGTCAACCTCGTGGCGGTGCCCACACCACGACACCGAAATCGGCCCGGCGTCGCCGCGATATTCGTCGGCTCCACCGATCCAGTTCTCGATTGCCTTGAAATGCGGCAGAACCTGATCGAACGACCAGCCATGGCATCCAGCCTCGGCCCAGCCGTCGTAGTCCGCGGCACGACCGCGCACATAGACCATGGCGTTGATCGACCCGCTACCGCCGATGATGCGGCCGCCAGGGAAGTGCTCGACGACGTCACCCTTGCTCGGATCGGGTGCGCACTGGTGTTTCCAGTTGGCAGTCAGGTAGAGCGAGGCAATCCCGGTGGGGACCCGGACGTCCGGTCGACGATCCGTGCCTCCGGCCTCGACCAGCACCACGTCCGCACCTGCCGACGCCAGCTTTGACGCCACGATCGATCCGGCCGACCCGGCACCGACGACGATGAAGTCGGCAACGTCGGCGGCAGGCATGGAACGGAGGCTAACCAGTTCTCCCGGGATGCGCGGGCGGATCCACCATTTGGCCGACAGACAGATTCAGCACCTGGCTAGCCGCGCCGAAGTGCGGCCCGCGGACATTCCTCTATCGCAAGAGCGGCGAGTTCTTCCAACTCAGCCGGGACCGGGTCCAGTTGGACCACCGAGTAGTCGTCCTCATCGAGTTGAAACAGCTGCGGTGCGAGCTTCTCGCAGACGGCATTGCCTTCACAGCGATCGAGGTCGACTTCGACGCGCACGGTAACCTCCAGCGGAGTTTACCCAAGTTCTTCTTGTAGAAATGATACCGCTCATCCGACGAGCAGACACGTAAGTACCCGAAAACTGCCGTTACGGGTACCTATGCGTCTGTTCGCGCGAGAGGCTACTGCGGCATTGCGGACTCGACCACCGTCAGCTTGTCCGAAAGCCCTGCGACCCTACGGATCTCGCGGAACTCCTCGACCATGCCGTCGGTGACCTCATGCGGATCATCGACCGTGGCGTCGTCGGAGAGCACCGAGATGTTGAGCTGGTCGACATAACTCCACACCGTGATGTTCAACCCGCTGCCGGTCGTGATCGGCCCCACCGAATAGATCTCGGTGACGGTGGCACCGCCGACCTTGCCGCGCTCCCGCGGCCCCGGGACGTTCGAGATGTTGAGGTTGAGCACCTTGTTCTGACCGTCCTGATGGGACAGCCATTTGAACATCGCCTCGACGGGCGCCGGCGGCATGTAGGCGGCCCACCGCGCGATCAGTTCGGGGCCGACCAACTGGTGGCTTTCCTTGGCCAGGGCTGCGGCATCATGCGCCCGGCGAACCCGCTCGGCCGTATCAGCGACATCCACCGGCAACTCCACCAATACGCCGCTGAACCGGTTGCCCGAGATGCGATCGGGTGAGAAGTCGAAGCTCATCGGCACCGAGGCCAGCAGCGGGTGGTCGGCCTGGCCGTCATATTTGAGGGACAGCGTGCGCAGCGCCCCCGACGACATTGCCAGCACCAGGTCGTTGATCGTCACCCCGAGCGCCTTGCTCGTCTCCTTGACATCCGCCAAAGCCAGTGTGGCCGTGGCGAACAGGCGCTTCTCATCGAGAATGTGGTTCATGAAGCTGGGCGGCGGCGTGAAGGGGCGGGTCAGCTCGGGCGACAGCTTGCGGTGGCTGCGCCGGACCCGACCCAAGCCCTGGGTTGTGTAACGGACGGTCGCGGGCAACCGGCCGAGTTGGCGCATGTGATCGGCGAACGCCGAGCGCACCAGTTCGGTCTTGGTGGGCGCCGGATCGGTGGCATACGAATCGTCGTCGCGCTGCGGGCCGTCGCGCAGGTCCATGCCGCGGGCCAACAGATTCGCCGACGCGACACCGTCAGCCAGTGCGTGGTGAATCTTGCCGACCACCGCGATCCGCCCATTCGCCAGACCTTCGACGAAGTACATCTCCCACAGCGGCCGGCTGCGGTCCAGCGAGGTGCTGCCGATCTCGCCGATGGCCTCGTCGAGTTCACGGCGCCCGCCCGGCGCGCGTACCCGCCACGGCCGGACGTGGTAGTCCAGGTCGACGTCGCAGTTCTCGCGCCACATCGGGTGATGGAACTTGAAGGGGATGTCGACGAGTTGGTAGCGGAACGGGTCGAGCATGTGCAGCCGTCCGCGGATCACCTCCCGGAACTCGTCGATCCCGAAAGTCCGCTCACCCATGCCTTCAAGCGCGATGACCGCGATCTTCAATGTGTGCATGTGCACGTTGGGCGTCTCTGTGTACAACAGGAACGCGTCCCACCCACTCAACCGTTTCACGGTGTCCCTCCCCAGGTGTGGATACGTCTAGATGACTGCTTTAGCCTCGTCAATCGCCCGGTTTCGGTGAATCTGGTTGAGGAACAAGCCAATTGCCGTAGCCATCGGCCCGGTTCTGGCCCCATCTGTCATATCGAAGGCATGTCCGGCGCCGGGCAGCTCGATGTAGCTCACCACTGCCCGTGACACAGCCTTGAGTTTGTCGACGAAACTGCGGGCCTGCGCCACCGGGATGACGCTGTCGCCGGTGCCGTGGATAACCAGGAACGGCGGCGCATCTGGATGGATCTGAGCAATCGGTGAGGCCTGCCGGAAGATCTCCGGATGGCGATCGAGCTTGCGGCCCACCACGATCCGTTCCAGGAAGTCGACGAACCGGGTCCGCTCCTCGGTGGAGCGGTCCTCCCAGTCGTAGCGCCCGTAGATGCCGACCACGGCATCGACCGACGTGTCGGCCCCGTCCGGCAGATCCCCCTGCAGATCCGGGTCGTTCGGGGTGAGCCCGGCCAGCGCGGCGAGGTGACCGCCGGCCGAGCAGCCCGCGACGGCGACGAAATTGCGGTCGCCGCCGAACTTGTCGACATTGGCCCGCGCCCAGGCGATTGCGGCCTTGACGTCGGTGATGTGCCGCGGCCAACGATGATGCGGGGCCACCCGGTAGTCAATCGACAGGCACACCCAACCCTGCTGCGCCAGATGTGACAACAGCGCGTAGCCCTGCAGGATCCGGCCGCCGTGCACCCAGGCGCCGCCCGGCACGAACAGCAGCACGGGAGCCGGGGCAGAGCTGGGAAGTTCAGCGGGCCGCCACACATCGAGCAGCTGGGCCGGGTCGTCGCCGTAGCGCACCGAGGTCCGGTACACGTCGCGCCGGTACTCCATGGTGTGCCACAACGGCGGCATGCTGTCCGGGGCCGGCCAGTCGACGGCAAGGTCAGCCGGCGAGACCACGCCGCGCAGAGCTTCCTGGGCGACCGTGTTGGTCTGCTCCCGCTCCGCCTGCCGTAACTCGCCGTTGTCCGGCGTGAGCCAGGACTTCGCCGAGGAGGTGATGAATTCGGGCAGGTGACGGAACCCCCACACACTCATGGCGGTCAGGGCACCGAGCGGTTCCAGGTGCTTGCCCACCACTGGCAGCGAAGTCGATGCCACACTGAGTGCCAGCATATGGTCGGCGGGCTTGGCGTGCAGCAACCATCTGGCTCGATCAGCGAGCGTCGGTGCGGGGTACCGGTTATCCGGTCGTGCCGTCATTGCGCGAGCGTACCCCGCAGCGTATTGACTACGGCGACAACTTCGCCGACTTGTTCACCCGACGTCCAAATGTGACCTGGCTCACATCGACTTATCCACGCAACCCCCGTTAGCTTCGCTAACCATGACTAAGTCTGCGCTGGCCATCACCGAAGAGCACCAGGATCTCGCCGACGCTGCACTCGGCCAGCTGAACAGGCTCGGCAGCCGCGCAGCCGCACGCGCCACCCTGGAGATGGCGGGCAGCTACCCCGACGAGATCTGGTCAGCCGGTGCCGGCCTCGGCTGGAACGGGCTGGCCCTCTCCGAGGAATACGGCGGCTCGGGATTCAGCCTGCCCGAACTCGCGGTTGTAGTTGAGGTCGCCGGGCGCGAACTGTGCCCAGGACCGTTCCTGCCGACCGTTTCCGCCTCGGTGGTCATCGACCGCTACGCACCGGATTCCGTTCGGGCCGAACTTCTTCCGGGCCTCGCCGGCGGTGCGACAGTGGGGGCACTCGGCCTGGCCGGCTCGGTGAGTATCGGTGACGACGGCCTGCTCGGCGGGCAGGCCCGCGCGGTGCTCGGCGCACCCGACGCGCAGGTGCTCGTGCTGGCCGCCGGGGACGACATCGTCATCGTGGATGCCACGGCCGACGGGATCACCGTCACCGCACAAGATTCCCTCGACACGACCCGCAGCATCGGCGCGGTGGATCTGCGGGCCGTCGCCATCGACGAAAGCCGGATACTGCGCGGCGCCGCACGCCCGGCCCGCACGGTGTTCCGCATCCTCGCCTCGGCGGAGGCCGTCGGAGTGTCATGGGCCGCACTCGACATGGCCGTCGAGTACGCGAAGGTGCGCGAGCAGTTCGGTCGCACCATCGGCACATTCCAGGCCGTCAAACACCACGCGGCCAACATGCTCGTCGACGCCGAACAGACGACCGCCGCGGTGTGGGACGCTGCCCGCGCCGACAACCTCGACGGCGCGTGGTTCGCCGCCGCGGTGGCCTCGTCGCATGCAATCCGCGCGGTTGTCTTCAACGCCGAGAACAACATTCAGTTGCACGGCGGCATCGGCTTCACCTGGGAGCACGACGCACATCTCTACCTGCGTCGCGCCCGCACCCTGGCCGCGGTGCTCGGCGACGGCGCCGATCCACTGATCGACGTCGTCGACGGCCAACGCAGCGGCCAGGCCAACGGAGCCTCCTTCGCACTCCCCGCAGAGGCCGAGCGGTACCGGCAGGACGCGCGCGACGCCGCGGCCGCCGTCCTCGGGCTGCCCGAGGACCAGCGTCGCGACTACCTGGTGGACTCGGGCTACCTGGTGCCGCACTGGCCAAAGCCCTACGGCCGCGCAGCTGATGTGTTGGAGCAGTTGGTGATCGAGGAAGAGTTCGGTCCGGCGGGCAGGAGCGAAGCGACCGGGGAATCGGCACACGTCGAGCGCGCAGACATGGGGATCACCGGTTGGGTGACCCTGACCATCGCCCAGGCCGGCACCGACGATCAGCGCGAGCGCTGGGTGGAGCCCGTCCTGCGCGGGCAGGTCATGTGGTGCCAGCTGTTCTCCGAGCCGGGCGCGGGTTCGGATGCCGCCGCGGTGCGCACCGCGGCCAAGAAGGTCGACGGCGGCTGGCGGGTCACCGGCCAGAAGGTGTGGACCAGCCTGGCTCAGCACTGTCAGTGGGGCTTGGCCACCGTGCGCACCGACCCCGACGCGCCCAAGCACGCCGGGGTCACCATGATGGCGATCGACATGAAAGCCCCTGGGGTGACGGTGAATCCGCTACGAGGTCTCACCGGCGACGCACACTTCAACGAGGTGTTCTTCGACGACGTATTCGTTCCCGATGCCGATGTGGTGGGCGATGTCAACCGCGGCTGGCTCGTCGCGCGTGCGACCTTGGGCAACGAGCGCATCTCGATCGGCGGCGGTTCTGCGGCACCGACCGGATTCGACGCCGACGAGCTGGTGGCCCTGATCGACGCCGATCCCGACGGGGCCCGTTACGCGCGCCGCGCCGGCGAGGTGATCGCCGTCGGGCACACGTTGCGCCTGCTGAATCTGCGCCGGGTCAGCCGCGCCATCGCCGGCGCCGAGCCAGGTCCCGAGGGCAACGTGACCAAGCTGCTGGTGGCCGAGCATTCCCAGCACCTGACCGAGCTGGGTATGGATCTCGTGGGCTCGGCCGGCGTCACCGGCCAGACGCAGAAGCTGACCCGGGCCTATCTCGGCAATCGCGCCATGACCATCGCCGGCGGGACCTCCGAGATCACCCGCAACACCATCGCCGAGCGCATCCTCGGCCTGCCCCGCGACCCGCTGCTGAAGTAGCCGGCGGCCTACACCGTCGGGACCGTGCCGCCGTCGACCACCACGTCGGCACCCACGATCGAGGATGCGGCGTCGGACACCAGGAACCCGACCACCTCGGCGACTTCGACAGGCTGGGCCGGCCTCCCCAGCGGGATACCGCCAAGAGCGGACATCACCGATTCGAGCGCGTCCGTGCGGGAGGTCTCGGCGGCTGCGGCGACGCGATCGATCAACGCCTCGGCTGCCGTGGTCTGGATGAAGCCCGGGGATACGGTGTTGACCCGAATACCCTTGGGCGCCATCTCATTCGCCAGGCCCTTGCTGTAGGCCCGCAGCCCCGCCTTGGCCGCCGCATACCCCAGGGTGGCGTCGTACAGCGGCATCCGACTCTGAATCGACCCGATATGCACCACCGCGCCCGAACCCGCTTCGATCATCATGGGCAGCAGCGCCCGGTCGAGCCGCACCGCCGCCAACAGGTTCAGGCTGAGCTCATCGGTCCAATCCTGATCGCTGAGCGCCGCGAATCCTCCGGGTGGCGCCGCGGAGCCGCCCGCCGTGTGCACCAAGATCTGGGCACCGCCATTCCGGCGAACATGAGACGCCAGATCGGCGACATCGGTCACCGAGGTCAGGTCCGCGGCGACGAAGTCATCTGCTGCCAGGACGCCGTCACCCTGGTGACGAGCCACTATGGTCACGTGCGCACCGGCAGCCCGCAGCCGGGCGACGATCGCCGCACCGGCACCCTTGGTGCCGCCGGTGACCACCGCGCGCCGCCCCTGCAACGTGCTCATGCGTCAGCCCGAAAGACCGGCCAGCACAATGTGGTGGACCACTCCGTGGAATCGTCTGTGTCCCAGGCGAATCGCTCGTAGTACTCGCGCAGCGGACCCTCCACACTGATTTCGTGGCGGTTCGCGTACTCGCCGAGAGCGCTGTAGGCCAGGTCGACATCGTCATGCGATCCGCGGTGACGCACGACCGCGAGCTCGGCCGCCGGAATGACGACATCCCGCACGCGCCCGGCCGGCCGCACACCGCGTTCGACAGGAATGAACACCGTGGCGGTGCCGTGATCGTGGGCGAAGATGTCGAAGTCGAACAGCGCCGCGGGCGCACCAGCGGCCCCTGAGTTCGCATTTGCGGCGACCGTTGCCCGAAGTTCACCCATAGCGCCATGCCACCAGGGCAACAGATCGTCGCGGTCGACGGTCGCGGTGATCGCGGCGGCCGAGGTTGCCGTGACGCTGATGTGCTCGATCACCGCAGCTGCTGAATTCCCCCCGGGACGCTCGAGGATCGCACGCAGGGATTCGACGGCGCTGCGGGTCTCGGCGAGTTGGTCCTCCAACCGTTGCAAATGACCGCTGATCAGTCTGTTGCGGTCGGCTGGGGCGGACGTCAGCACCGCTCGCACATCGGCGATGGGCATGCCCAGCTGACGGAGCCGGCGCACCACCTGGGCCGTCGGCACCTGGTCGGCGACGTAGTACCGGTACCCGGTGCTCGAATCGATACGGTCCGGCTCGAGCAGGCCGACCTCGTGATAGTGCCGCAGCGTCTTGACCGACAGCTGCGTCATTCTGGAGAAATCTCCGATGGACAGATCGATCGTCATGAGGTCAGTGTGAAGGCTCCCCCAGGGGGAGACTCAAGGTTAGGTCTCGGCCTTGACCCTCCGCTTACCGACGAGTCGACGCTGTCGGCATGTCCATTGAACAGATGTGTGAAATACCTGCCGCGGCGCGCCGCTACGTCGATGCTGTCAATTCCCTCGATGTCGAAGCGGTCCTGGCCGCTCTCACTCCTGATGCGCTGGTCCACGACAACCAGCGCGAGTTCACCACTCCAGACGCCATCCGCACCTGGGTGCGCGACGAGATCGTCGGTGATCGAGTCACCATGCAGGTCATCGAGGTGGTGGAGCGGTCCGGGGTCACGGTGCTGCGAGCCCGTTATGACGGCGACTACGACAAGACGAATCTGCCCGAGGAGTTGATCCTCACCAACTACATCGTCACCCGCGAGGACTTGATCGCCGCGTTGTTCATCGTGATCAACAAGTCCTGACGCGGCATTTTTTCCACACCACCGAGATCACCGGGTAGAACTGTGGGGGTGACGACCGCCACCCCGCCCAGCTTCCATCCGGACCTCGAACGCATCGCCCGCTTCATCCCACGTCGGCTGGTGTCCAGACGCACGCTGCCGCTGCTGCAGCGGCTGACGGTGCTGCAGAACCGGCAGACACCGTCAGACGTCGAGGTGCTGACCTTGAGCTCCGGTGTCGGGGTGCGACTGTTCCGGCCGGCCGGTGCCACCGAGCCGACGCCTGCCCTGTTGTGGATCCATGGCGGTGGTTACGTGCTGGGCAGCCCCGCACAGGACGACGCCCTGTGCCGACGCTTCGCCAAGGAACTGGGCGCCACCGTGGCTGCGGTCAAGTACCGGCTGGCGCCGCAGAACCCCTACCCGGCCGGGCTCGAGGATTGCTACGACGCGCTGAAATGGCTCGCGGGTCTTCCCGCCGTCGACTCGTCCCGCGTCGCGGTGGCAGGCGCCAGCGCGGGCGGCGGACTGGCAGCCGCCCTTGCGCTGCTCGCCCGTGACCGCGGTGAGATACCCCTTGCCGCACAGATACTCGTGTACCCGATGCTCGACGACCGCTCGGTGGGCCCGGAGCTGGAGAACCCCGGCCACCGGCTGTGGACACAGGGCAGCAACCAGTTCGGCTGGTCGGCCTACCTCGGAGGAGCCGATCCGGCCGTCGCCGTGCCGGGCCGACGTCTTGATCTCGCCGGGCTGCCGCCGGCCTGGATCGGTGTCGGGACCTTGGACCTGTTCCATGACGAGGACATGGCCTACGCCGAGCGCCTGCGGGAAGCCGGGGTCGACTGCCAGGTCGAAGAGGTGTACGGGGCGTTTCACGGATTCGACCAGATCGCCGCGAAAACGCCGGTGGCGCAAGCTTTCATGGCCAGCCAGTGCGCGAACCTACGCGCGGCGTTCGCCTGATTCATGCTGCTGGCGCAGGTACCGGCAGGCCAGTCCCAGCAGTGACCGGTCGGCGGCCGACAGCACCCTGACCCTGGGCACCTGACCGGAGACGATCCCGGCGAACCGGACGAACAACTGCTCAGCGGTCATACCGAACTCGAGCCAGATGTCGTCCTCGCGAGGGCCCCCGTACGGAGCCCACGCGAGGACGAACTTCAACAGGAGACGTTCGAAGGAGTCCATCTACCGGCCAGGTCGATGTTCCGGTCTCGAAGGACCGCAGTCTCGAACACTTCAGTCTCGAACAACGTTGTCCTCGAACACGATCCGGCCGATCAACTCGTAGCGGCGCGGATCGCGCAGCTTGAAGTAGGTGGCCATGGCCGCGCCGAACACGAACACCCCGACCACGATCCACGGGGTCAGTTTGAACAACAGCGTGCCGGATGCGGTGCCCGCGGCAGCGTCCTTGTGTTCCCACAGCAGGTACACGACGTAGAGCATGCCGATCCCACCGAGGCCGGGGGCGATCAGCGTCTTGAACCAGTGCTTGGACACCGGATGGTTCTTGCGGATGTGGAAGTAGCTGATCACCGAGAAGGCACACAGCGACTGGACGATCAGGATCGCCATGGTGCCGAGGATCGCCAGCAGTGTGTACATGTGCACGTAGGGGTCCATCCCGGCGAACAAGAACGCCAGGATGATGACGAGGGTGATCCCGCTCTGTACGAACGAGGCGATGTGCGGTGAGCCATGCGTGGGATGCGTTGCGCCGATGGTCTTCTGGAGGCCCTTGGACAGACCTTCCCGGCCCAGCGCGTACAGGTAGCGGGAGGCGCAGTTGTGGAACGCCATGCCGCAGGCGAATGACCCGGTGACCAGCAGGATGTTGAACACCGTGATCGCCCACTCGCCGTAGGCGCTGCGTACCGGGGCGAAGAAGATCTCCGAGGACGTCGCGGAATCCTGCGCGAGTTCCACAGCGTGCTGCGGTCCGGTGCCGGCGATGGCCATCCAGGACACGAACACGTAGAACAGGCCGACGCCGAGGACGCTCAGCATGGTGGCCCGGGGAATGATCTTCTTGGGGTTACGCGACTCCTCGCCGTACATCGCGGTGGATTCGAACCCGACCCACGACCAGAAGGCGAAGAACAAACCCAATCCGGCGCTGGCGCCGGCGATTCCGGCGGCCGGGGTGAATGCGCCGATCGGGTTGAGGGTCTCGGCGACCGCGAAGCCCTGCGGACCTCCACCCCTGACCAGCACCGCCAGCGCGCCGAGTGCGAGCATGACGATCTCGGTCACCAGGAACACGCCGAGCACCTTGGCGGTCAGGTTGACGTCGAAGTAGGTCAGGACCGCGTTGATCACCAGCATCAGCAGCGCCGGGATCACCCAGTGAATGTGGATGCCCAGTTGGGATTGCATGAAGTTCTGGAAGAAGAACGAGAAGATCCCGATCAACGAGGCCTCGAACACCACATAGGCCATGGTGATCAGCCCGCCGCTGGCCATCCCGGCGATACGGCCGAGACCGTGGGAGATATAGCCGTAGAAGGCACCGGTGGTGGTGATGTGCTTGGCCATGGTCGCGTAGCCGACGGCGAAGAGGCCGAGCACGACGGTCGCGACGATGTAGCCGGCGGGTGCGTGCGAACCATTTCCCGAACCGACAGCGATGGGCACGTTACCGACCATTGCCGTGATCGGAGCGGCGGTCGCCACCGCCATGAAGATGACGCCGACCGTGCCGACGGCGTTGCGTTTCAGTCTTTGAACATCGTGAGCTGCGTTTTCGCTCCCAGCGACGGCTTGATCGGTCATCTATCGGGGCACCTTCCAGGTAACAGTGGGATCCCTGATGTGGCCTGGGCCACAGTCGAGACCTACGTATATTGGCACTACCAAAATCGATTGGCAAGCACTTCTCGCAACCATTGACAGAAATGGTTACGACCGTTTACGGTGAGGCCCATCACAGCTACCGGATAGCTGGAGAGGGAGCCGCATGTACGACTACGGCACGTTCACGTTCGAATCCAAAGCCGAAGTGCTGGAGAAGGCGAAGACGTTCTGGAATCCAGACAAGACACAGTTCTGGACTGATACCGGTGTCGATCTGGTGATCGACCGCCGCGAGGGATATTTCCTGTGGGACATGGGCGGCCGCCGCCTGATCGATCTGCACCTCAACGGTGGCACCTACAACCTCGGGCACCGCAATCCCGAAGTGATGCAGGCGATCACCGAGGGCATGGAGCATTTCGACGTCGGCAACCACCACTTCCCATCGGTGGCCCGCACCGCCCTGGCGCAGCGCTTGGTCGAGACCGCGCCGGCGTCGATCACGAAGGTGGCGTACGGGTCCGGAGGCGGTGAGGCGATCGACATCGCGCTCAAGAGCGCCCGGCACGCCACCAAACGCCGCAAGATCGTCTCGATCGTCAAGGCCTACCACGGCCACACCGGCCTAGCCGTGGCCACCGGCGACGACCGGTTCGCCAAGTTCTTCCTGGCCGACCAGCCCGACGAGTTCCTCCAGGTGCCGTTCAACGACATCGAGGCGATGGAACGTGTGCTGGCCCCCGGCGATGTCGCAGCGGTGATCATGGAGACCATCCCGGCCACCTACGGATTCCCGCTTCCCGCACCTGGTTACCTGGAAGCCGTCAAGGCCATCACCGAGAAGCACGGCACTCTGTACATAGCCGATGAGGTGCAGACCGGCCTGATGCGCACCGGTGAGCTGTGGTGCATCACCAAACACGGCATCGAGCCCGACATCCTGGTGACCGGCAAAGGCCTGTCCGGTGGCATGTACCCGATCACCGCGGCCCTGCTCGGCGATCGCGCCGCGAAGTGGCTCGACGAGGACGGCTTCGGCCACATCTCCACCTTCGGTGGCGCCGAGCTGGGCTGTGTCGCCGCGCTGAAGACCCTCGAGATCTCCACCCGCCCCGAAGTGCGTTCGATGGTCCACTACATCGCCGACATCTTCGACCACGGGCTGCAGCGCATCCAGGCCGACCACCCGGACTGGTTCGTCGGTATCCGGCAGAACGGTGTGGTGATCGGCCTGGAGTTCGACCACCCCGAAGGCGCCAAGTTCGTGATGCGGGAACTCTACGAGAACGGAGTGTGGGCGATCTTCTCGACGCTGGATCCCCGTGTCCTGCAGTTCAAACCGGGTCTCCTGCTCTCGCGCGAACTCTGCGAGGACGTCCTGGACCGCCTCGCTGTAGCGGTGGCCAGGGCCGAGACCGTCGTGAGAGGACGTAAAGCATCATGACCAGTACCGCACAGGCCGGCCACATGCTGGAGCGGGCCGGCTGGGCCGCGGCAGCCTACGCCGATTACGACGCTGGGGCGGTGAACAACATCGTCAACGCGGTGGCCGACGCGGCCTACGCCGCAGCCGAACGGTTCGCCGCCGAGGCGGTGGCCGAGACCGGGATGGGTGTGGTGGCCGACAAGGTCACCAAGAATCGGGCCTGCTCACGCGGGATCGTCGACTACTACCGAGGCGAAGATTACGTGTCGCCGCGCGTCGACGAGGCCCGCAAGATCGTCGAGCTGCCCCGGCCGGCGGGCGTGGTGCTGGCATTGACGCCGACCACCAATCCCGTTGCCACGGTGTACTTCAAGGTGATCCTGGCGCTGATGACCCGCAACGCCGTCGTCGTCGCTCCGCACCCGAGGGCCAAGCAGTGCTCGGCCGACGCGGCCCGGCTGCTTGCCGAGGCCGCGGTGGCCGCCGGCGCGCCGGACGGCATCATCCAGGTGGTCGAGGAACCGTCCATCCCTCTGGTGCAGGCGCTGATGGCCGACGAGCGCACCGACGTCATCGTGGCGACCGGGGGCACCGGCGTCGTGCGTGCGGCGTACTCCTCCGGTAACCCCGCACTCGGTGTCGGCCCCGGCAATGTCCCGGTGTTCGTCGAGGCCAGCGCGGACATCAACGCCGCGGCCAAGCGCATCGTGGACAGCAAGGCCTTCGATAACTCGGTGCTGTGCACCAACGAATCCGTCCTCATCGCCGAGGGCGCGATCGCGGGCAAGCTCAACGGCGCACTGACCCGTGCCGGCGCGCACATCCTCGATGAGGATGGCGCACGGCGCCTGCGGGCCTACATGTTCGCCGACGGTCACCTCAACACCGACGTCGTCGGGCGCGATGCCGCATGGATCGCCGGGCAGGCGGGCCTGCGGGTCACCCCCAAGACCCGGGTGCTGATCGCACCGTTCGACGACGTGATCTCCGAGGAGATGCTGGCCCACGAGAAGCTGTCCCCGGTGCTCGGCATGACCACCGCGGCCGACGCCGCACGTGGTATCCGCGCCGCCCGGGCGGTGGTGAGGATCGGCGGGGCCGGCCATTCTGCCGCCATCCATAGCGAAAACTCCTCGGTGATCACCGATTTCGCGGCTCAGGTGCCGGTGCTGCGCGTGTCGGTCAACGTCGGCAACAGCACTGGCAGCTCCGGGCTGGACACCAACCTGGCACCGTCGATGACCATCGGCACCGGGTTCGTCGGGCGCAGTTCGATCGGTGAGAACCTGCAGCCGCAGAACCTGATCAACTGGGCCCGGATCGCCTACAACAGCGACTCCGCGGTGCCCATGGGCAATTTCGCGGGCCTGGACCCGTGGCACTCCCCCGCCCGCCCGGTGCCCGCATATCCGTATGCCTCCAACGACCGCGACGGTGCGCCGGTGACGTCTCGCCGCGCGTACCCGACCGCAAGCCGGTCATCTGACCCCGGCCTGGACACGCTGCGCGCCGAACTGCGCGCACTCGTCGTCGAAGAACTCGCACAACTGATCAAGAGGTAGGGCTGTGGCTGAACTTCGTTCTTTCATCTTCATCGACCGGCTGCAACCGCAGACCATGTCCTATCTGGGCACCTGGATCAAGGGAGCTCTTCCCCGTGCCGATCAGGCCGCCCAGATCATCGAGGTGGCCCCCGGACTGGACATCGAGGGCGTCACCGACGTCGCTCTCAAGCACGCCGAGGTCAAGGCTGGAATCCTGGTGGTAGAGCGACAATTCGGCTATCTGGAGTTCCACGGCGAGACCGGTGCGGTCAAAGCTGCCGCAGACGCCGCGCTGGACGAACTGGGCGGCAACACCGGAAGCGCGGTGCAGCCGAACGTGCTGGCCTCACGGATCATCTCCAGCGTCGACCACCAGCACGCATTCCTGATCAACCGCAACAAGATCGGCTCGATGGTGCTACCCGGGGAATCACTGTTCGTGCTCGAGGTGGCCCCCGCGTCCTACGCCATCCTGGCCACCAACGAGGCCGAGAAGGCCGCGGACATCAAGGTGGTCGATTTCCGGATGATCGGCGCCACGGGCCGGGTGTACCTGTCCGGGACCGAGGCCGATGTTCGTACGGCCGCCGAGGCAGCCCGGGACGCGCTGGCGAGGGCCACCGCGTGAGCATCAACCGGGACGAACTGCGCGCCCTCGTGCGTGAGGTGGTGCGGGAGGCCGTTCGGGATGTCGCTGCTGCCACGAAGACTCCGGGGCCGGTGGCTGTCCCCCCACCACCGGCTCCGGCTCCATCTGCCCCGCCAACGGTCGCGGACCAGTTCGGCGTGGAACCCACCGGGCCCCGTGCCGTCGACGGCAAGAACCGCACCGAGACAGTGCAGTTGACCAATGACCGAGACCTCGACAGCTTTGTCCGGAAGCTGTTGCGGCTCTTCGAGAGCCCGAAGACCCGGGCCGACCTCAAGACAGGTCGGCTCAGCTTCAGGCTGTTGGGATCCACCCGGCCATCCGGCGGGGGAGCCAGCAGGCGCATCGAAAGCGGCGCGGTAACCGAACGGCAGATCGCCGACATGGCCGGCGGCACGCTCGTGCTCGGCCGCAAGGCGGTGCTCACCCCGCTGGCCCGAGAAAAAGCCCGAACTCTGGGGGTCACGATTGAGAAGGAGCGCAAATGATCTCAGCGGTTGTCACCGGCAACGTGTGGTCGACCCGTCGGATCGACGGCATTCCTCCCGGCGCGTTCCTAGAGGTCGAGATCGACGGCACCGGGTCGAAGCTGATCGCCTTCGACGTCCTCGGCAGCGGTGTGGGCGAACGGGTCCTCGTCGCCCAGGGCTCGGTCGCCTCGGGGTGGTTCACCGGCACCCCGCCTCCGGTCGACGCACTCATCATCGGCTCCATCGATACCAAACCTGATACCAAACCCAACAAATAAGGAGAAACACCTATGTCCAGCAACGCAATCGGACTGATCAAGACCAAGGGCTACGTGGCTGCGCTGGCCGCTGCCGATGCCATGGTCAAGGCCGCGAACGTCACCATCACCGATCGCCAGCAGGTCGGCGACGGCCTGGTCGCCGTGATCGTCACCGGTGAGGTGGGTGCCGTCAAGGCCGCCACCGAGGCCGGTGCCGAGACCGCCTCGCAGGTGGGCGAACTGGTGAGCGTGCACGTCATCCCGCGTCCGCACAATGAACTCGGCGCGCACTTCGCGGTTGCCAGCAAGTAGCCATGCCGACCAAAGCAGAGGAGAGTACGCGGATTCGCACCCAGATCCGCGTCTACCTGTTGGTGGAGGACCTGCAGCGCCAGTTCGCCGCCTACCTCGGAACGCCGACCCGGGCCCGGGGTTACCCGCCGTACGAGGGTGAGCACGCGCTGATCGTCGAGGTGTCCCCCGCCTTGGCGATCGAGCGGGTGATCGACCTGGCGCTGCGCGAGGTCCCCGGCATCCAGCCCGGAATCCTCTACGTGGAGCGCCAATTCGGTGTTCTCGAGATCCACTCGGCCAATCTGGAGGATGTGCAGCGGGCCGGCGAGGCGATCCTGGCCGGCACCGGCAACAAGGCCTCCGACCAGCTGCGGCCGCAGGTGCTCTACCACGACATCATCGAGAACATCACCGATCAGCATGCGGTGATCCTCAACCGCAACCGGCAGGCATCGATGATCCTGCCCGGGCAGTCACTGCTGGTGTACGAGATGACCCCGGCGTTGTTCGCAGCGGTGGCGGCCAATGAGGCGGAGCGGGCCGCACCTGGGCTTACTGTGGTTGACGTGCAGATGATCGGTGCCGCTGGAAGGCTCTACATCGGCGGCAGCACCGCCGACGTAACCGTGGCGAGGGATCGGATCACCGCGGTGCTCGATGGTATTGAAGGACGGGATCACTAATGGTCATCACCGACGAGATCGATGTCGCCCAACTGGCGCTACGCCAGTACGACATCGGGACTGACGCGACCCTGCGGTTGCTGAACCTGTCCGAGAATGCCACCTATCTCGTCGAAGATGCCGGCGCCCAGTCGATCCTGCGGGTGCACCGGCAGGCCTATCACCAGCCCCACGAGATCGAGTCGGAACTGGACTGGCTGCAGGCGTTGCGGGCCGACAGCGACGTCACGGTGCCCACCGTGCTGCCGGCCCTCGACGGCCGGCGGCTGGTCACCGTCAACGCCGATGGAACCGACCGCCACGCCGTGCACTTCGGCATGGTCGCCGGGGCCGAGCCCGACGAGGGCACGTTGACCCTCGACGATTTCCACACGCTGGGCCGGATCACCGCTGCGCTGCATGACCATTCGCAGCGGTGGGAGCGCCCGCCCGGGTTCGGCCGGTTCTCCTGGGACTGGGAACACAGCCTGGGGGCGGCTCCCCGTTGGGGCCGCTGGCACGATGCCGAAGGCGTCGGCGCGGCCGAGCAGCAGGTGCTGGAGCGCGCCCAGGCGCTGCTGCACGATCGGCTGCACGCCTACGGCACCGGTCCCGACGTCTACGGCCTGATCCACGCTGACCTGCGGTTGGCCAATCTGCTGGTGGATCCTGACCCTATGGGAACTCCCAAGATCACCGTCATCGACTTCGATGACTGCGGATTCGGTTGGTACTTCTATGATTTCGGCACCGCGGTGTCGTTCATAGAGGACGACCCGGCACTGCCGGAATGGCAGGACGCCTGGGTGAGCGGCTACCGCACGCGACGCGACCTGCCTGCCTCGGACGAGGACATGCTGGCGTCGTTCGTGCTGCTGCGCAGGCTGCTGCTGCTGGCCTGGATGGGCAGCCACAGCCACTCCAGGGAATCGGCGACCAAGGCCATCAGCTACGCCGCGGGTAGCTGCGAACTCGCCGAGCGCTACCTGCGCTCCAACGGCCTCAACCTGACCTGACTCTCAAAAGGACCCCAACCATGTTCGCATCGCTTCAGGGCCGTTCGGCCATCGTCACCGGTGGCAGCAAGGGCATCGGCCGCGGCATCGCCCAGACGTTCGCCAACGCCGGCGTGGACGTCCTCGTCACCGGGCGCAACCAGTCCGACCTCGATGAGGCGGTCGCGGCGCTCGCCGACGCCCCGGGTCGGGTCAGTGCCCTGCGGGCGGACGTGACGAGCCCCGAGGACGCCCGCCAGGTGGTCAGTGCCGCCGTCGAGCGGCACGGCGGGCTGGACATCGTCTGCGCCAACGCCGGCATCTTCCCGTCCGGGCGCTTGGAGGACCTCACCCCCGACGACATCGACCAGGTCCTTGCGGTGAACTTCAAGGGCACCGTCTACATCGTGCAGGCCGCACTCTCGGCGCTGACCGCGAGCGGCCACGGACGCGTCGTCATCACGTCGTCGATCACGGGGCCCATCACCGGCTACCCCGGCTGGTCGCACTACGGGGCGTCCAAGGCCGCCCAGCTGGGCTTCCTGCGCACCGCCGCGATGGAACTGGCCCCGAAGAAGATCACCATCAACGCCGTGCTGCCTGGCAACATCATCACCGAGGGCCTGGTCGAAATGGGCCAGGACTACATGGACCAAATGGCCTCGGCCGTGCCTGCCGGCCGACTCGGATCGGTCGCCGACATCGGCAATGCGGCGCTGTTCTTCGCCACCGACGAAGCCGGGTACATCACCGGACAGTCGCTGGTCGTGGACGGCGGACAGATTCTGCCCGAATCGCACATGGCGATCGCTGAACTCTAGTTCAACCCGGATAGAATTGGCTGTACCAATACACGTGCAGGGGGCCGGGGTGGCAGTTCACAGCGAAGAGTTGCGCAGGCACATCGTCGCCGACATCAACGCGGGCACCCCCGGCGCCAAGCTCGGCAGTGAGCGTGACCTGGCCGAGCACTACGGCACCAGTCGCTCCAGCCTGCGCCAGGTGCTGGCCGCGCTGGAGGAAGCCGGGTTGGTACACCGGGTCATCGGCCGGGCCGGCGGCATCTTCATCAGCCACGGGCAGGTCGAGCGGCACCTCGCCGATGTGGTCGGTGTCCCCGCCTTCCTGGCCAACCAGGGTTATGTCGCCGGCACCCGGGTGCTCTCGACGCGCATCACCACCCCCGACGACGCCACCCGGAGCGCGCTGCGTCTGGGCCCCGGCGACTACGTCATCGAGATCCAGCGCGTCCGCCTGGCCGACGGTTCGCCCATCTCGCTCGAACACGCGCAATTCCCCGCGGACACCTTTCCCGGCCTGCTCGACCAGCAGCTGGGTGGGTCACTCTACGAAATCCTGCAGTCCCAATACGGTTTGGTCACCGGCCGGGCCGATGAGCGTATCGAGGCGGTCAACGCCACCAGCAATGAAGCCACCCTGCTCGGCATCAAACCGAAGGCGGCACTTCTGTTGATCACGCGGGTGACCTACGACCAGAACGGTTCCCCGTGCGAGTTCTCCCGCGACCTGTTCCGCGGGGACCGCACGGCATTGGCTGTCACGGCGAAGGGCAGCGGCATCGCCACCCACGCCGACGCCAACACTGCCTCGGTCACGCTGCAGCGGCAGGCCGGCTGACGGAATTTCTCACCCGTCCTCTGGCTGGTCGTCGGGGCTCGCTATCTGGAACCCCTCAGGCTCGGCGATCGCCTCGTCGACGTCGCGCGGCGGAGCCTGCCCGACCTCCCTGTCGGGCCGTTCCGCATCAAGCTTGCTATCGAGCGATTCCGGCTCGCCCGCACGGTCAGCGCCGTGCCACTGCTCCGGCGCATCGACCACATCGTCGCCGTCCGCATTGGCGACCTCGTCGGAATCGGTCGACTCACTGGGCGAGAGGGTGTCGTCCGGGCCATTGTCGATATCGCTCATGGCACTGGGATGCCCACGACGCGGCTGCGGGAAACTCGATGGGAAACCGATCACGCCGCACTCTGAGCAGGCGCAGAGGTCACGCCCTTGACGAAGTCACCCATATAGCCGATGGCACGCCTGCCCTCCGGCAGGATCTCGGCGGCGAGCGGGAAGTCGTGTATCTGGCCACTCCACACATGCAACTCGCAGTGTGCGTGAGCATCGGCCAGCCGCTCGGCCACCAATTCTGAGTCAGCCAACAGCAATTCGTCGGCACTCACGTGAATCATGACCGGTGGCATACCCGTGAGATCGGCCGTGGCCGGATCGATCAGCGGCTCGGCATTGCACCGGTTCGGCTGGCATTGGCTACGTCGTACGGACCGGGCGAAAGCCGACAACGCCGCCCCGGTGAACATCGAACACCGAGAGATGTTGCGATGAGCTAGTTTCCGTGTGGGGTCCAGGTCGATCAGCGGTGAGATCGCGGCCAGGCCTGCTGCTGGCACCACACCGCGGGCCAACGCCCTGAGCGCCGTCCCGAAGGCCAGGTATCCGCCTGCCGAATCGCCCGCAATCACTGTGCGCTGCGCGTCGTAGCCCCGCCGCCGTAACCAGGACAATCCGGCCAGGGCGTCCTCGACCCCGTCTGCCGGTCCGCACACGGGCAACATCCGGTAACCGACATTGAGCACCAGCGCATCAGCGGCGGCCGACAGCCGGGCAGCCAAAGCACGGTGGGTGTTGAGCCCACAGGTGACGAACGCCCCACCGTGCAAGTACAAGATCGCGTTACGCCCTGATGTCCCTTGTGCCCGCACCAGTTCCGCCGGACACTTCGGCAGTGTCACGGGCTCCACCGACACCGATGAGCGACGCGGGACCAGACCGACGACATCGTCTATGGAGCTGAGCGGCCAAGCCAGATCCGGCTGCAACGCCCAGGCGCGGATCAGGTTCTTCACCGCGACCCGACAGCCGATCCCCAGGGCCGCGGCTTCCAGGCTGTGTCTGCGGTGCAATACCCGTTTGGCCGCGTACGCCCCGGTCATGGCGATCATCTCCTTGTGTCATCACAACGAATACCCGCGCTGGGCGTGGCAAAACGGCCGATACGGGTATTCCCCGATGATGAACAGCGCAGCACAGTTCGTGCCCGAAACACGGGAGCTGTCCGAACTCGCAGAGGCAGCGCAGCAGTGCGAGGGGTGCCCGCTGTATCGACACGCCACGCAAGCGGTTTTCGGGTCCGGTCAACCGTCAGCCCGGGTGATGTTGGTGGGTGAGCAACCGGGTGACCAGGAGGACCGGGAGGGAACACCCTTCGTCGGTCCGGCCGGCCGCATCTTGGACAAAGCCTTGGCCGCGGCCGAGATCGACCGCGACGACCTGTACCTCACCAACGCCGTGAAGCACTTCAAGTTCACCACCAACGAGCGCGGCAAACGTCGTATCCACAAGACTCCCAGCCGAACCGAGGTGGAGGCATGTCGGCCATGGATTCTCGCTGAATTGGACACGATCTCCCCGGACGTGGTCGTCTTACTCGGAGCAACCGCAGCCAAATCGCTGCTCGGCAACGACTTTCGGGTGTCACGCCACCGCGGGGAGATCCTCCACGCCACAGGCCTGGAGCCGTGCGGGGACCCGGCGCTGATCGCGACGATTCACCCGTCGGCAGTGTTGCGTGGACCGTCGGAGACCCGAGACGAAGCCTTCGACGGACTGGTCGCCGACCTTCGCACCGCTTATGCGACGACGCGAACCGTGCGCAGCGAAGGATCGGCCGGGTCCGGCACATTCATGCCTGCCACCAGTCCGGTACGCAGGTAATCCAAGACGGCCTCATTGATCCGTTCCCCGGGAACCACCGCCGGGATGCCGGGCGGATAGGGAGTGATCTGTTCAGCGGAGATCCGGCCCACCACCTCCTCCACCGGAATATCCGCGACGGGGCCGAAAAACGCATCCCGCGGCGTCATCACGCTGTCCAGTTCCAACTCCTCGGGCGCGGGCAGTTCGACCCGCGGCGGCGGGTCGAAGTCGTGAGCGGCCTTGCGCCACAGCTTGAGCGCTTCGACCAGCCGGCCTGCGGTATCTGAACCGTCGGCCAGCGACATCGTGGCCAGCACCCGGCGATGGTCGGTCATGCCCAGATCGAGTTGGCAGTACTCCCGCAGCCAGTCCGCAGCCTGATATCCCGAGGTGCCCGTCGCCGAGACGTCGATCAGCACCTGCAGGCGATCCAGATCGTGCGAGGCCTGCTTACCCAACAACTCCTGGTCAAGGACCTCGATGTCGTCGATCTCCTCGATCTCGCGCCGCGTCGCGTCAGCCAAATCCAGTGCTGCGCCCATCAACTCGTGACCATGTTCGACCATCTGCCGACGCCATCCGTCAATTGCGCTGTACACCAGCACATTCGGACTCGTCGTCATCAGCAGGTCCGCACATGCCGACAGCCGGTTCTGGTCCACGAGGTCGCCCTGCAGGTGAAAAACCGAGCCCTGCTCGAACCCGGCACCCATCTTGTGGACGCTGACCACGCACACGTCCGCGCCCGCATTCATCGCCCACGTGGGCAGATCCTCGTGGAAGGGCAGATGCGCGCCCCACGCCTCATCGACGATCAGCGGCTTCCCCCGACGATGACAGACCTCGGCGATTCCCTCGATATCGGCGCAGGTGCCGTACGGGCTGGGGCTGACGATCAGCGCAGCGGCTGCATCCGGGTGACGCTGCCAGGCCTGCTCCACCTGTTGCGGCGACGGGGGGTGAGACAGGTGCCGTTCGGCGTCCCACTGCGGGGTGATCCAGCGCGGCACCAACCCCGAGAAGATCAGCCCGGCGACCACCGACTTGTGGCTGTCCCGGCTCAGCAGCAGGCTGCCGTCGCACCCGGCCACCGCCATCATCGCGGCTTTGACCGACAGCGAACTTCCGCACGTGGAGAACCAGGCCACCCGTGCTCCCACCGCCTCGGCCATCAAGTCCTCCGCCCGTTTGAGATAGCCGTTGCTCATCCGCCGGTCATCGAGGCCGCCGCTGGCCAGCACATCGCTGAAGAACGGCTCCCGCCCCAGTACCTGCAGCACTCGGTGATCGACACCGCGGCCCTGACGATGCCCCGGCGGAGAAAACCCGTACCGGTTGGAGTTGTGGTACTCGTGCAATGCGTCAAGTAACGGCGCCGTGGCCTGATTGCCCGTCATGGCGGGTGAGTACCCACATCAACCCAACCCCCACACACGCGGCTGTCATCACGCCGAATGCCGTCGGGAACGAGAACGAAGTGGCCAGCGCACCGACGACCAGAGACCCCAGGCCGGTCCCCGTATCGAATCCGACGTTCCAAGCCACACTGACCGCGCCGCGGGCGTGCTCACCGGTGGCGGCGAACGCTTGCACCAGGGTGAGGTTCTGCAACGCCCCGTAAGCGATGCCGAGCAGCACACTGCCGAGAATCACGACGACTGCACCGCTGATCGAGCCGAGGGTGATGCCGGTCGCGATCACCGCCAGACCGACCGCGCCCACTCCCAGCATCGGAGCGATGAACCTGGCCGGGCCATGACGATCGGCAACGCCCCCGATCCACCACCGGGCAAGTGCGGCCGTCCCCGTCATGCCGAGCAGCGCCGCAAATGCGGTTACCGCGCCACCCAGTTGCGGGGCAAAGGTCAGGATCCCGCCGCCCGCGGCGGTGATCACCACAAGGGCGGCAATCGGGCCGACGAGCCCACCGATACCGCGGAGTCGATCGGGATGCTCCGCGGGAGTCAAAACCGGTGCTGGGCGGGCAAATGCCAGCGGTAGCCCCAGTAGCGGGGCGGCAGCGAGCACGAATACCAGCTGATAGCCGATATTTTCGGCCAGCCATGGCGCCAGTGGGATGAGCACGAACTGCGGTGCCGCAATGGCCAGCCCGTACGCGCCGATCGCCCGGCCGCGACGCTTCTGCGGGATGAGTGCGGCGATACCACCGACTCCGCAGACCGTCAGGATGCCGAAGCCCAGTCCACGCAACGCCGCGAGGACCAACACCTGCCACAGGGACGAAGTAAACGCGTGCAGCAGTGCCGGTGCCCCCAGCAGGACCAGCCCGAGCGACAGCGTGAGCGCCCATCCGGCTCGCCGCAACACCCGCCCGACCAGCAGTTGCGCGATGACCGTACACAGCATGAGCACGCTGTTGACGACGCCGGCACCCAGGTTGTCGGCGCCGATGCGCACCGCCCACATCGGGGCAACCGGTAGCAGCAGGGAAAACCCGGCGAATCCCACTGCGGCACAGGCCAGCAACGCGGGCATGCCTGATACCCGCCACACGCTGTCCCGGCTCACCGCTGGAACACCACCGCACCGGCGATGATGGTGGTGGCCACCAGATCGGCGTCGAGCGCATCCACCACCCGCTGCGGAGAGCCCGTCAGCAGGCAGAGGTCGCCAGGCTCAGCGGGGGCGACGCGCCGAGGCCGGGCCGGATTCCCCGCGCCGCCCAGAAACAGCGTCAACGCGCGGCGGCCCGAGATCCGCTCGACCGGGTTCAGGACCACACCGCGCGGCGTGCGGCGATGTACCGCGGCGCGCATGGTCGCCCAGGGGTCGGGATTCCCGAACGGCGCATCGGTGGACAGTGCCACCGGCACCCCGGCGGACAGCAGAGTGGCCAGCCGCCACAGCTGATGTTGTTCGGCGCCAGGCACATCCGTGCGGTACTGGTCCCCCCGCTCCGCGACGAAGTTGGGTTGGGTCACCACCGTGATCCCGAGGGCGACGAGCTCGTCGACGAGGTCCCCGGGCACCATCGCGGCATGCTCGATCCGGTCAGCGGGATGGCTGCCCGCGGCGCGCAGTGCGGCGATGGTGACGACGAGCTGGGCCGAGGTCACGCAATGCACCGCCACCGGTGCGCCGGCCCGATGGCGCTCGGATATCCAGGCGGACAGTGCGTCCAGGTCAAGGCTGTCGTCGTGCAGGATCCGCTTGCCCGGGGCCAGGTAGTGCACACGCTGCAGCAGGCCCGCGGGGCGGTCGGCCGGTTGCAGGTCAGGCGTGGCATCGGTGACGCCGGTGACACCAAAGCCGGCCAACCTGGCGCTGAACTCCTCAATCTGGGCGGGACGCCGCTGCAACGCATCTGACCACGTCCGGTCCGCGCTACGCAGCCGCCCGTCGGGGTGATCGCCCAACCCCAGGGCCGCGAGGCCGGGCGAGTTCACCGTCCACATCACCCCGCTGCGATGCTGCACCCGCACCGGTGTTCCGGGCATCAACCGGTCCAGTACGTGGCGGTCCAACGGGCCCGCCACCGCATCGTGATAGCCGACCGCCCGGATCCAACCGTCGCCGCCCACCACCGCGGCGGTCAACGCCCGTGCCAGTCCTGCCTCATCGCCCACCTCGGCGGGGCCGACCCGGATCGACTCCCCCTCGGCCGCCGCCGAGTGCACGTGGAGATGGTGATCGTGCAGCCCGGGAATCACGGTGTGAGATGCCGCGTCGAGCACCTCTTCGCCAGGCTCGGGCGACAACGACTCGGCGACCTGCCCGATGGTATCGCCGACCCGGATGTCGACCACTGTCCCGTCGAGCAGCGTCGCGTGACGAATCAGCATGGGCCCGCGGTCCGTTCCGCCACCAACCGGTGCACTGACTCGTTATCGGCACCGAGTTGCGGTCCGGGCGGCCCGACGGCAGGACGCGCCGGCGTCACCTCGTGGCCGTCGCCCTCCAGCGAGCTGTACGCGGCAGCCACAGCCGCCATCGAGAATTCGATCAGCTCACCGCCTCCGCGTTCCCGCGATGCCGCCACCGCAGCGGCGGCGTGCAGCCCCGTGAGCGGGTCGGCAATGGCGTCACCGCTGAATACCGGTGCGCCACCGTGGTATTCGACCAGCCCGCCGGATACCGCGGCATCGTCGCCGAATGCCACCCGGTCAGCGTTCTCCCCGACGGTGCCGTGCCCGGTGATGCGCAACCAGATCCGCCCGGGCCTGGGAGCAGGAGTATCGGGCCCCAGCCCACGCCGCGCCAGTGCAGCCGGCCGCGAAGCCTCGATCACCACATCAGCTGCCCGGATCAGCGCGGTCAGATCGCGGATGTCATCGAAATCAGTGGCGTACGAAAGCTTTCCGCCGTTCATCCAGTCGAAGAATTCCGGTGGCCCGGAACGGGTCCCGTCCGGGCGGCTCCAGCTCTCGACCTTGACCACGGTGGCCCCGGCCCGGGCGAGCAGTTGTCCACACAACGGCCCGGCCCACATCGACGACAGATCGGCCACCAACATACCGGCGAACGGTGCGGCACCGGGCGGCCCGATCGGGCGCACCACCGGCGGCGCGGGCGGAGTTTCACCGAGCACACCCGCCGGCAGCCCGAGCAGGCGCGCGCGTTCGGCCACCTCCGCAGAGCCGGATTCGGCAACCCACCTCCCGATCGCCGGCCATGGGTCGGCGCCTACCGAATCGTCCTGCAGCAGTGCGGGGATCATGGCGATGTCATCGGGGCGCGAGAGGGTCAGCGCACACCATCCGTCGCGGGTGGCCAGCAGGCGCGTGGCCCCGCCCGCCGAGATCTGCCCTCGCGGCGCGATGTCCAACAGTGCGGCGCGGCCGGTGAGCAGTTCAGTGGCGTCGACCGTCACCCCGGTGTCGGCGGTGAAGCCGTCGGCGACCGCCTGGGCCTGCCTCAGCACGGCCCTCGGGATCACCAACTGCGCCATCAGAACTGCAACGCGCTGAACCGCCAGTCCAGCACCTGGCGGTCGGGATCGTCGGGTCCGCCGGCCGCGTACACCAGCGAGCGCAACCTCAGCACCCCGGCGTCGGCCGACTCGACGTGCAGCTCGCTGAACAGGGTGTCACCCTCGTGTACAGGACCGGTGTGGTCACAGGACTCCCAACCCAGGACGGTGACCAGGTTCGGTAGCAACCGGTTCGCTTGGGCCAGGGCCAGGCCGATGGTGTGTCCGCCGTACACCAGGCGCCGGCCACCGGCGCGCCAATCATGATGGGTGGCAGCGATGTTCAGCGTCAGCCGAGCGAGTTCGGGTGCACTGCTGACTACATCGGCGGTGCTGTGCAGCACCACGCCCGCCAGGCCTGGATTAAAATGCGGCCCCGGCACCCGGGCGCGGAACACGTCGGCGTCCCAGCCGGCGGTGGGGTTCGGGGCTGTCGCATCGGCCCCGATCATCGACAGATCGTCGGCATGACCGGTGTCGATGTCGTCCCTGGACAGTGGGAGCATCGCGCAGCGGTAGAAGTCGAGCACCTTGCGATCTTTCTGGTCGACCGTAGTCATCCGCAGGGCGGCCAGGCCAGTGGCCGCTCGCCCGGGCTTCATCGAATTCTGTTTGAGACCAACCACTTCGGTGCGGGTGTACAGGCTATCCCCGATCACCGGGCAGCGGTGGAACGCCAGGCCGCGGTAAAACAAGTTCGCCTTGACCCGTTGCGTCACCAGCGTGCTCTGGCCGATCGCCACATCGCACACCAGCGCCGGATGCGCCAGCGGGCCCGGCTGCCCCGTCACCGCGGCAGCCAGCTCGGCATCGAGCGCCAACCGCAGCCGGTCGCCGAGGATCGCCTGATGGGTTGTGGCCGCGCCGGCAGTCAACGTCATCGACGGCGCAGTGTCGAATACCTGGCCAACCGCCAGGTCATCGAAGTAGGGACCACCCATCACCCCTGGCACTATGCCACCTCGTCGACCAGGCCCCACGCCAGTGCCGTCGCCGCGTCCACGGTGTCCCCGGAGAGCACCAGGTAGGCGGTGCGCCACCGGCCGATGCGTCGGGTGATGCTCACCGTGCCGCCCGCCCCGGGTATCAACCCGAGGGCCAGTTCCGGCAGGCCGATCGTGGCATCGGGATGGCAGCTGACCCAACCGCAGAACGACGCCATCTCCAGGCCACTGCCCAGCACCTGGCCGTGCACCTCGGCGCGGCAGCGTCGCCCCAGCCTCGCCGTCAGTTCGTCGAGCACCAGCGCCGGACTGTGCCGGGTGCGGGCCAGGTGGGCGCTCGCCGGGTCGGCGAATGAACCGAATTCGGCCAGATCGCCGCCGCTGCAGAAAGATCGGCCGTTGCCGCCGAGTACCACCTCGTCGACCGACGGATCCAGGCGCGCCACCTCGAGGGCCTCGAGCAGCGCGCCGCGGGCGTCGGTGGAGAACGCGTTGTGCCGCTGGGTCCGGTTGAACCTGACGTGCAGCGTGTTCCCGTCACGGTGGGCCTGCACCGGTTCGGGTAGCTGCGGCACGACGGCCGGCCCGCGCTCTGCCAGCCAGCGGGCGAATTCGGATCCCGATTGCAGCGTCGAATACGCCAGCGATTCGGTGACCAACCCGGCTCGGGTCGGCCCGGCCGGGTCCAGTGAACGCAGCACGTCGTCACACACCGCCGCGGCCTGCGGCCATGTCCGGCAGCGCTCGGTGAGTTGATCCACGGCCTGCTGCACAGAGTTCACGGTGACCGCCCGCCGGTCCTCGCAGGGCCGTTCGGTCAGCGTGAACGTCGCGTCATCCGTCGGGGTGTCGACCCCGACGCGGATACCTGCGGGCAGTTCCAGGACGGTCACGAGTACTTGTTTATCAGCTCCTGCTTGTACAGCTTGCCGGTGTCGGTGCGGGGCAGCTCAACCTCGAACGAGATTGTCCGCGGGCACTTGTAATGCGTCAGGCGTTCACGCAGCCAGCTCAGCAGCTCCTCGGCGAATTCCGGGGTGGCATCCGCCGGGTCAACGGTCTGCACCACGCCCTTGACGCTCTGGCCCATCTCGTCGTCGGGGATGCCGAACACCGCGGCGTCCATCACCTTCGGGTGTACGACGAGCGTGTTCTCGGCTTCCTGCGGATAGATGTTCACCCCGCCCGAGATGATCATGTGGTGGCGCCGGTCGGTCAGGTACAGGTAGCCGTCCTCGTCGACATACCCGATGTCTCCCACCGTCTTCCAGCCGTGTGAGTCACGCGAGGATGCGGTCTTCTCGGCGTCGTTGAGGTATTCGAAATCGGCGCCACCCTCGAAGAAGATCTCACCGGCCTGGCCGGGCGGCACTTCCTTGCCGTCCTCGTCGAGGATGTGCACCAGGCCGTTCATCGGTTTGCCCACCGAACCCGGATGTGTCAGCCAGTCTTCGGCGAAGATCACCGTCGCGCCGATGGCCTCGGAGGACGCGTAGTACTCGTCGACGATCGGCCCCCACCAGTCCATCATCTGCTTCTTGATCTCGACCGGACACGGTGCCGCCGCATGCATCACGCGGCGCAGGCTCGACAGATCGTACGAATTACGCACGTCCTCAGGCAGTTTCAGCATTCGGGTGAACATCACCGGCACGAACTGGCCTTGGGTGACCTTGTGCTTCTGTATCGCGTCCAGGCAGCCTTCGGCATCGAACTTCTCCAGCACCACGGTGGTGATGCCGGCGGCCTGAATCTGCATGGACCACACCGACGGTGCCGTGTGGTACAGCGGGGCCGGGCTCAGATACACCGAATCGGGCTGCATCCAGAACCCGACGAGCGCCGACATCATGCCGGGGGTTTCCGACGGCGGCACATGCGGCAGGGCGCGCTTGATGCCCTTGGGCCGGCCCGTCGTACCCGACGAGTACTGCAACAGATCGCCGTCCAACTCATCGTCGATCGGGGTCTCGGGCTGATCGGCGACGGCCTCCGGGTAACGCTTCCAGCCGTCCAATTCACCGGAGGCGCTTGTCGCCGACGATTCGGCTCCGTCGGCAATCAGCAGGGTGCCCGGCAAGCCGTTGGGCAGTTCCTTTTCCAGGCCGCCCAGGATGTCCTTGAGCACAGCGGAGCCGGCGATGGCCTTGGCCCCGCTGTTGTCGATGATGTACGCGGCCTCGGCGGCGGTCAGATGCGTATTGATCGGCACGTAGTACAACCCGCTGCGGCGCGCCGCCCACATCACGGCGTGGATGTGCTCGTTGTTCTCCATGAGAATCGCGACCACGTCGCCCTCTTGCAGTCCCTGCCGCCGGAAGTAGTGCGCCAACCGATTCGCGCGGGCTTCGAGTTCACCGAACGTGACGACGGTGCCCGACGGGTGGAGGATGATCGCCGGCTTCTCGGGGTTGGCCTCGGCATGCTCGCGGATCTGCATGAGGGCACTGTAACCGGCGCCACTTGACAGGTGTCAAGTAGGGCGCGGTTACACCCGCTGGGCAGGCCATGAACAGGTCTTTGACTCCAGAAGCACCGACAGCGCCCACACCGCTAATCGCGGCCCCGACCGCTTGCGTCGGACCTACGATGTCAGAACGCCCAGCGGATCCAGCGTGGGGAGCGCCGATGCGATTCACCGAAGCGCGCTGAGAACGGCGTCGACATGCCAGCAGGCATCGCCACCTTTCTGTTCACCGACATCGAAGGTTCCACCCGACGGTGGGAATCTGACGCTGACGGCATGCGAGCCGCCCTGGCGGTGCATGACGAGGTGCTGCGCCGCGCGATAGCCGAGCAGGCCGGCCAACTTTTCAAGCACACCGGCGACGGCGTCTGCGCGGCGTTCGCCTCGCCGTCCGCCGCCGTCGAAGCGGCGGTGAGCGCACAGCGGGAGCTGGGGCTGCCGGTACGGATGGGCCTGGCCACCGGGGAAGCCGAACACCGCGACGACGACTATTTCGGCGCCGTCCTCAACCGGGCGTCCCGAATCATGGCGTCCGGGCACGGCGGACAGATCCTGCTCGACGCGGTGACGGCGGGCCTGTTAAGCGGCGTCGACCTGATTTCGTTGGGGTCGAGACGGTTACGCGACATCGCCAAACCCGTTGACCTCTACCAGGTCCACGCCGCGGGCCTGCGCACCGAGTTCCCGCCGCTGAACACCACCACTTCCGGACCGGGGAATCTGCGGGCTCCGACCAGGAGCCTCATCGGACGCGAGGCTGATCTGACCGAGTTGGACACGGTCCTGAAATCACATCGCCTGGTGACGTTAACCGGTGTCGGCGGGGTCGGAAAGACCCGGCTGGCACTGGAGGTCGCCTCCCGCTCGCTCGACGCATTTCCGGACGGTGCGTTCGTGATCGAACTGGCCGCGGTCGGTGATCCGACCGCGGTCCCGGACTCGGTCGCGGCCGTTCTCGGAATCACCCAGCAAGCCGGGTTGACCGTTACCGAGAGCATTGCCTCGGCCCTCCAAGGACGCTCCCGCATCCTGGTTTTCGACAACTGCGAACACGTCCTGAACGCGGCCGCCGATCTGATCGAGTCGATCCTCGCCCAGTCGTCGGCAGTCACGGTCCTTGCCACCAGCCGCGAAGGACTGAGACTCAAAGACGAGCAGCTGTGGCCGGTGGCATCGCTGGACACCCGCGACGGCCCGGGTGCCGCGGCCGCGGCACTGTTCATCGATCGAGCTCAGGCGGTCTCTCCCCGTGCGTCATTCACCTCGCCGGTCGAATCCGCCGCGGTAGTGGAAATCTGCCGTCGCCTGGACGGAATTCCACTGGCGATCGAACTCGCGGCGTCCCGCATGGTGTCGATGACGGCTTCCGAGATCCGCGATCGGCTGGACGACCGTTTCCGGCTGCTCGTGGGCTCACGTCGAGGGCTGGAACGGCACCAGACGCTGAGCCACGCCGTGCAATGGTCCTACGACCTGCTCGACAACGATGAAAAGTCCGTGTTGACAAGGCTTTCGGTGTTCAACGGCGGGTTCAACCTGGCTGCGGCGTGCGCCATCGCCGGCTCCGACGACGAACTGGGGACGCTGGATCTGCTCGACGCCCTCGTCCGGAAGTCGCTCCTGGTGGCAGACCCCACAACATCGCACACTCGCTTCTCGATGCTGGAGACCATCCGTCAATTCGCGGAGGAGCAGCTCGTCGACTCGGGCGACTCGGAAGCGGTACGCACAGCACACGCACACTACTTCGCGGGCCTGCAGTCCGAAGTGCTCGCGTTGTGGGACAGCCCGAGGCAACGCGAAGCCTACGAATGGTTCTCAACCGAGTTGCCCAACCTGCGGACAGCGTTTCGATGGGCCGCCGACAACGGCGATCTCGACGCGGCCGCCTCAGTCGCGGTGAATGCGATCTACTTCGGATATTTCCTCGAGCAGTGGGAACCCCTGGCCTGGGTCGAGGAGATCCTCCCGACGGCCCAAACAGCACACCATCCGAGACTGGCTCAACTCTTCGTGGGCGCCACCAACTGTGCTGCGTTGGGACGCTTCGACGACTTCAACCAGTACGCCGAAGCCAGCCGGGCGGCGATCGGCAGCGGAGAATTCGACGATGTCGGCGACGAGTTCTCGTGCGTGGTCGCCGCCGGATACAACACGACGGGCCGGCCCGACCGGGCAATCGAGTGGTGCCGGGCAACGATCGCTCGCCTACCCCAGCGCCACACCGCCAACCAGACCGTCCTGGCGGTGACATTGGCTGTCTGCGGAGCCACGGCGGAAGCGATGAACGAGTCGGCGCGGCTGCCCACCGACGCCGAGAGCCTCGCCAACCCCGCCCTGGCCGGTGCCGCGCTGCTCGGGTACGGCTGGGCCCGCCGGGAGACTGAGCCCGCAGTTGCCTACCAGGCCCTCCGCCGAGGGTGGCACCTCGCCCAGGAAAGCGGCGATCGACAGCAGACATCGATCTTCGCCTGCCTGCTGGCCGGGCTCGCCGCCGACCGCGGCCAGCTGACTGATGCCTTCGACTACATCATCCAAGCCATCCGGCACTACTACGACTCCGGCACCGTCGAACTGATGCGCAACGCACTGGGACTGCTCACCGCACTGCTCGACCGGCTCGGCGGACACCAACCGGCAGCCACCATCAGCGGCTTCGCCTCGACCGCGATGGCGCGCGCGGGCTTCCCCGAGATCGACGCCGCCATCGCGGATCTGAAAGAAGTTCTCGGTGAAGACCGCTACCGGTCACTTGCGTCGGCCGGCGCAAGTATGACCGCCACCGAGGTTGCCGACTACGCATTCGAACAGATCGGCCGGGCACGGTCCGAATTGGGCACCGCGGGGTAACCCCCAAGTCAGTCCGCGCCGATCCCACGCAGCAGCATCATCAGACCAGTGCTGGCGTCGTCGAGGGGCTGCAGCGACCTGGCGCTGCGGCACTGGATGATGGCACCTTCCAGTGAGCTGACGATGAAGCTGCCGAGTGAGGCTGCGGTGGCGGCGTCAACACCCTTGGATCCGATCGACTCCGCAATCACCCTGGACCAGTCAGCAAACACCGCTGCCGACGCTTCCCGCAGCACGAGTGCGTCCGGCCCAGCCTGGGCGGCCGCCATGATGGGACATCCCGCGGCGAAAGAGCTGTCGACGAGATTCTGCTTCCATCCGGCGACAAAGGCGCCGATGACGTCCGCAGCGGGCAGAGCCTGTGTCAATTGCTGGATCTGCGAGGTGATGATTCGCCCGGCCTCCAACGTCGCCTGCTCCATCAGTTCAGTTTTCCCGGTGGGAAAGTGCTGGTAGATCGACCCTCGAGCGGTGTTGCTGCGTTCAAGCAGATCGCTCAACCCCGTCGCGTGCACGCCGTACTCACGCATCAGCTCAATGGCGCTCCGAATGAGACGCTCGCGCGGGCCCGCCACTGCCGCCACCCTTCCCATCATCGAAATAGACCAGTTAGTCCATCCTAGTCGACCATCCATAGACCAATTGGTCTACGATGCCCGAATGCACAATCTGGCAGCCTTCGGCAAACTCAGCAGAGCTTGCGCGAAGCATGCGTGGTTGATTCTCGGGCTGTGGCTGGCACTGGCCGGCATTCTCAACCTGGCCATCCCTCAGCTGGAACGCACGGTGGCCGAGCACTCCGCGCCGTTCACTCCGGAAAGCCCGACCACCGAGACCCTTCGACAGATGTCGCGCGACTTCGGCGTCCCGGATACCACCGCGGTCGGCGGCATCGTCGTGTCCAGCGACCGAATCCTCAATGGGGCCGACACTGCGTACTACCGCGACGTGGTGTCGCGATTGGTGGCAGACAAGGACGACGTCGCCTATGTGCTCGACACGTACGGCACCCCGGGACTCGAGGAAATCGGCCTGAGCCCAGACGGAAAAGCCATCCACCTGATCGTCGCCACCACCGGCGACGTCGGCTCCACCCGTGCGCATCGGTCCACCGAGAACGTCCGCGCCGCGGTCGACGCGATACCGCGCCCAGCCGGACTCGACGTCCATTTCACCGGGGCCGCTCCGACCCTGTCGGATCTGTTCTCCGCCATCGATACCTCGCTGGCCATCATCACCGTGGTCTCGGTGGTGCTGATCACGCTGCTGCTGCTCGCGGTCTACCGGTCGCTGATCACTTCGATGATTCCGCTTCTCACCGTGGGCATTTCGCTCGCAGTCGCACGACCAGTCATATCGTTGCTGGGTGGTCATGACCTGCTGACCGTCTCGAACTTCACCATCGCCCTGGTCACCGCGATGGTGCTGGGTGCGGGGACCGACTACGGCATCTTCCTGCTGGCCAACTATCACGAGGGCAGACGCCGCGGGCTGGCTGTCGACGATGCGGTTGCCCGGTCAGGTGCGCACACCGCGGGTATCGTCATCGCCTCCGCCCTGACCATCGCCGGCGCCGGAATGGCCATGGTATTCACCAAGATCGGGATGTTCCGCACCGCAGGACCTCCGATCGCGCTGTCGATCGCGATAACCATGGCAGTCAGCCTGACGCTGCCCCCTGCGATCATGGCGCTCTGGGGGCGGCGCGGATACGCCGAACCCCGTCCGCTCGACGAACGGCGCTGGCGCAAGCGCGGCGCGGCCATCATCCGTCGCGCACCCGCGCTCGTCGCAGCATCTTTGGCGTTTCTCATCGCCATGAGTTCGGTGCTGTTCACCTTCGAACCCAACATCGACGAGAACGCGATGCAGCTGCGCGCCACCGACAGCAAGCGCGGCTACGAGGCGGTCTACCGGCACTGGGGCGTGAACGAAGCGGCACCGGAGTTCGTCACCATCCGGGCCGACCACGATATGCGCAACACCAACGATCTGGCCGCGCTGGACCTGATCGCGATGTCGATCGGCAACCTTCCCCAGGTTGCCTACGTCCGGTCGATCACGCGGCCCGAGGGAAAACCCCTGCCCGAGACCGCCATCGGCTCGCAGACCGCCCAAGTCGGCGCAGGTCTGGCCGACGCCCACGACCGGGTCGAAGAGGCCATCCCGCAGCTGAAGCGTCTCGCCTCCGGCGTGACCCAACTTCACGACGGCTCAGCTGATGCGGCTGCCAGGCTCCCCGAACTCACCGACGGCGCCCGGTCTCTCGTCGACTTGGCGCGCAATCTGCTCGGCACGCTGGAATCCGCCGATCGGGTGGTGGGTAGGCTCTCCGGCGGGTCACTGGACCTTGTGAGTGCGGTGCGCAGCATCTCCAACGCCACCGATTCCCTGGACCAGGTGGTCGACGAAATCGATTCCGCCCGAGAGCGATTGGCAGCTCCTACTGCCGCATTACACGCCGTGTTCGATCCACTCACCGGGCCAGAGCCGTCGGCCGCCTGCGCGGCGGACAGCTCGTGCCTCCGCGCCAGGCAGGCCTTCGCCGACCTCAACGCGGCCACCGGCGGGCGGGCGCAGCTGGCGATCGACGGATTGACGCTCGCCGCGCCGCTGGTGCCCGAAGGACCCGTGACCACGGCGTTGGACACGCTGCCCGACCTACGCACGGCCATCAAGAAGCTGCGGGCCATGCTCGACCAACTCGGCACCCGCACCCCTGAACAGACGCGTCAGGAACTGAGTCGGCTGCTCTCCGGAATCAATGAACTCACAACCGGTCTGGGCCGTCTCACCTCGGGCTTGGGCCAGGTCAAGACGGGTACCGACACCATGGTCACGCTGACCACCGAACTGAGTGCGGGGCTCTCGCGCGCCTCGGACTTCCTGCACCGAATGTCCGCTGACACCAGCACCGGCGCAGGGCGGGGCTTCTATCTGCCCGAAGAGGGCCGCACGGACCGCCGCCTCACCGCCGGCGAGCAATTGCTGATCTCTCCCGACGGGCGCAGCGCGCGCATGATGGTGGTCTGGGCGGTGAACCCGTACGGCGCAGAGGCGATGGGTGCGGTACCCGACGTCATCGCCGCGGCGAACAATGCCGCGACGGGTACCGTGCTGGAGCACGCCCAGATCGAATCAACCGGCCTGGCCTCGCTGTCCAAACGTCATGTCGACCAAACCTGGCGTGATTTCGCACTTTTCGGTGTCGTCGCGGTGGCGGCAGTGCTCCTGGTACTGATCGTGATGCTGCGTAGCCTGGTGGCCCCGATCCTGATGATCGCCGCGGTGGTGCTGTCCTTCGGCGCGGCGGCGGGAATGTCGACGTTGATCTGGCAACACCTGATCGGTATCAGCCTGGACTGGTCGGTGTTCCCGGTGTCGTTCATGGCCTTGGTCGCAGTCGGCGCCGACTACAGCATGCTGTTCGCCGCCCGCATCCGCGAGGAATCCCACAGCGGGGTGATCAGTGGCATCATCCGCGGATTCGGCAGTACTGGCAGCGTGATCACCACTGCCGGAGTGGTTTTCGCGATCACCATGTTCGCGTTGACCAGTGGGACGGTGCTGAATCTGGTGCAGATCGGATCCACGATCGGCATCGGGCTGCTGTTGGACATCACGGTCGTGCGGACCTACCTGGTTCCCGCTGCGATGAGCCTGCTGGGCGAACGCATGTGGTGGCCGTCGCGCGAGATGGCGCGCACGTAAGGGGTTGCCCTCCAACGCAAACGCGCACCCTCGTGAGTCACGAGGGTGCGCGTAATGCTGACGCGTTGCGGCGTGTCTACCAACAGACACGCACGCTCGCGGTGCTCAGGACTTTTCGGACAGGCGGTGCTTGAGGGCCTCGAACTCGTCCTTGATGCCGGTGGGCAGCTTCTCGCCGACGAACTCGAACCACTCCTCGATCATCGGGAGCTCTGCCTTCCACTCCTCGGCGTTGACGGCCAGGGCCTCGTCCACGTCGGCGGGATCCACGTCGAGCCCGGACAGATCCAGGTCGGCCGCTGTCGGCACGATGCCGATCGGGGTGCTCTTGCCGTCGGCCTTGTGCTCGATGCGCTCGATGGCCCACTTCAGCACGCGGCTGTTCTCACCGAAGCCCGGCCACAGGAAGCGGCCGTCGTCGCCGCGGCGGAACCAGTTGACGAAGAACACCGCGGGCAGCTTCGACTCGTCGGCGTTCTTGCCGATGTCGATCCAGTGCTGGAAGTAGTCACCGACGTTGTAACCCAGGAACGGCAGCATGGCCATCGGGTCACGGCGGACGGTACCGACCTTGCCCTCGGCGGCGGCGGTCTGCTCGGAGCCGAGGGTGGCGCCGATGAAGACGCCGTGCTGCCAGTCGCGGGCCTGGGTCACCAGCGGAACTGTGGTCTTGCGACGACCGCCGAACAGGATCGCCGAAATCGGCACGCCCTGCGGGTCATCCCACTCCGGCGCCAGCGTCGGGCACTGGGCGATCGGCGTGCAGTAGCGCGAATTCGGGTGCGCCGCCTTGGTTTCCGCCTCCCGGAGGTTCCAGTCCTGACCCTTCCAATCGATCAGATGGTCGGGCTCGCCCTCCAGGCCTTCCCACCACACGTCGTTGTCGTCGGTCTTGGCGACGTTGGTGAAGACGGTGTTGCCCGCGGCAATGGTCTTCATCGCGTTCGGGTTGGAGTCCCAGTTGGTGCCGGGTGCGACACCGAAGAAGCCGAACTCGGGGTTGACGGCGTAGAGGCGCCCGTCCTTGCCGAACCGCATCCAGGCGATGTCGTCACCGACGGTCTCGGCGCGCCAGCCCGGGATGGTGGGCTGCAGCATCGCGAGGTTGGTCTTGCCGCAGGCCGACGGGAATGCCGCTGCGACGAAGTAGGACTTGTTCTCCGGGGAGATCAGCTTGACGATCAGCATGTGCTCGGCGAGCCAGCCCTCGTCGTGGGCCATCGCCGAGGCGATACGCAGCGAGTAGCACTTCTTGCCCAGCAGCGCGTTGCCGCCATAACCCGAGCCGTAGCTCATGATCTCGCGGGTCTCCGGGAAATGGGTGATGTACTTGGTGTCGTTGCACGGCCAGGGCACATCCTCCTGGCCGGGCTCTAAGGGTGCGCCGATCGAGTGCAGCGCCTTGACGAAGAAGCCGTCATCGCCCATCTTCTCGAGCGCGGCCCGACCCATCCGGGTCATGGTGCGCATCGAAACCACGACGTACTCGGAATCGGTGATCTCCACACCGAGCTTGGGGTCCTCGGCGTCCAGCGGGCCCATGCAGAACGGCACCACGTACATGGTGCGGCCACGCATCGAGCCGCGGTACAGGTCGGTCAAGATCCCGCGCATCTTGGCGGGCTCCATCCAGTTGTTGGTGGGGCCGGCGTCGATCTCCCGCTCGGAGCAGATGAAGGTGCGCGATTCCACGCGGGCGACATCCGAGGGATCGGAGAGCGCCAGGTAGGAGTTCGGCTGCTTCTCGTCGTTCAGCTTCTGGAAGGTGCCCGCCTCGACCAGGTGGGCGGCAAGCCGGTCATATTCCTCGGCGGACCCGTCGGCGAAAACCACCCGGTCGGGCTGAGTCAGCTCTGCGACCTCCTGGACCCAGGCCAGCAGTCCCTGATGTTTCGTCGGTGCGGTGTCCAGACCCGGAATGGTCGCTGAGGTCATCAAATTCTCCTGCGTAGGTTTGTGTAACCCAACCCGCGTTCGACGCGATCACGGCTACCCCTTGGGTAGAGGTTAACGCGGGTCACATACCCACTGTGAACCAGTGGTATGTCCGATCACTCACAGGAACGATTCAGATGGACGTTATCGGAAGGTTACTCACCAGTAGCATCGCCGTTGCCGTACAAATCGG
The DNA here is from genome assembly GCF_055419505.1 of Mycobacterium sp. IDUB_9. NCBI lineage: Bacteria > Bacillati > Actinomycetota > Actinomycetes > Mycobacteriales > Mycobacteriaceae > Mycobacterium > Mycobacterium sp. IDUB_9. Next base: position 751,562 of record NZ_JBVAXU010000001.1, read on the forward strand.
CCCGTACCGCCGTCAGCGCGCGCTGTAAGGGCGGGATCCGACGGTCCCGCTGAGCCGCTGCGCGCGCGGTGGCGATGGCATGTTCACGCAGTTCGGCGTCCATCGCGGCGGTCTTCTCAGCTGCTGCGGCGGTCTCGGTTTCCTCTCGGGCAGCCAGTTCGGTGGTGAGTACGGTCTCGGCGGCGAGCACCCGCGTAGCGACGAGTTCTTCAACCGCCGAACGCAGGGTCGTGGTGATCTCACCGACCCAACGGTCCAGTACGGCCCGGTCGTGCAGCAGCCCGCGGGTGCCGACCACCCAGACCGCCAGCAGCAGACCCACCACTGCGCCGACCGCGAGCCCGGCCACGGCCAGTCGCGGCGCCGCACCGACCAGCAGCCGGCTGACCGCCACCGCGACACCCAGTCCGAAGCCCGCGCCCAGAACCAGCATCAGGCGGGTCTCGGGCGTGCGGGATTTGAGGGGCGGCGACGGCAGGTCGGGTACGGCCGCCGCCGGCTGAGCCGGCAATCCGGCCGCCGCCGGCTGAGCCGGCAATCCGGCCGCCGCCGGCTGAGCCGGCAATCCGGCCGCCGCCGGGGCCGACGCCGTGGGGGCAGGCAGCTCGAGCTCTGCCGCGACCCCGCGCAGGTGCGCGGTCACGCCCTCGTCGACCTCGCCGACCACCTCGCCGGCGCGCTGACGCGCATACTCCTCGAACGTCGCAATCCGGCGACGACTGATCCCGGCGACGTCCTCCTGCAGTTCGGTGCGCACCGAGTTACACCGGTTGCGGGCGAAGTAGCCGAGTTGAACCCGGGCCTGCTGCATTTGACTGCGCAACCCGATGCTGCGCTCGGTACGGGTCAGCCTGCGCGCCCTGGCCACCTCGGCGCGACGCTCCCGCAACACATCCACCCGTGCCTGGCGGTCAGCCCCGGATCCGTCGGCCTCATACCTGCCGATCACCGCTTCCAGGCGAGTTTCCCAGGCGCGCAGCCTGTTCCGGCGCGCGGTGTCGGAGTCAGCCAACCGGCCGGCCAACAGTTCGACGAGCTTGTCGAGCTGCGGCTCACCCAGATCGGGTGCGGCCGACACCCCCACCCAGGGCATGCGCTCGTAGCGCTCGTCGCGCGCGCTCAGGATCTCCGCATCGGCGTCGCGCACGTCGCGCCAGTCGCGGTACGCATCGATCTTGGACACCACCCCGACGACCAGATCGGTGTATCGCGAAGCCAAATCGACCAGGGCACAATCAGATTCGGTAATCGGGGCGGCCGCCGAAACCACGAAAACCACGGCCGCCGGCGCCTCACCGGCCACCAGTTCGGTGGATTCGACGAACGTGGTCCGGGGCATCAGCTCCCGCAACGCCGCCATGACACTCGTTGACCCCGCCAACCACGGACCGGCCACCAGCACCGCATCACGGGTGTCCACGCCCGGCGAGTTCAGGCCGGGATCGATCGCCGCAACCACGGCGTCAGCCGCCGCCACCGCATCCGCCACGACCTCATCCCGGGCCGTATCCACGTCGGTCATCGCCCCTTACCCGCCGCACCCAACAGTCTCAATGACCCTCGCACAATGTCGTCGCCACAACTGCGATGCAAGGTGTTCACCGGACCGTCACGGTAGCGCCGCCAGTGGCGGGCCCGGCACAGATGGGCGTCACGGTCGGCGGTGGGATCCACCGTCACCCCGTCGGCCTGCACCACCTCGACGGCCGCGGCCATCACCGCGATCACCGTCTCGTCGGCGGCCAGAAAGCGTCCCACCGCCGGGCCGCCGACCGCACGCAGCTCGGCCAGCGCCCATCGCACCCGTCGATAGCGGACCGATGCGGCCGCGGTATCGATGGCCGCCACCACCTGGTCGACCTCACTGAGCCGGCGCAACAGCCCGGACAAGCTCTCAGCGGCCGCGCCCCGGCTCAACGCCAGCGTCGTGTGCGCGATCCCGAACCGGTCGAGACGTCGCAGCAGCTCGGCGCGCACGACGCGTTCCACCTGGTGCGGACCCGTCACAAAGGCGTCCGGCGACGTCAGGGCGGCGGGTTCAGCGGCCAACAACCGGAGCGCATCGACCAGACGCTGCGGCAGAACCGCCCGAGTCAACAGCGCGACCATCGGCACCACCGGCACTCCGGCCAGCTTCTGCAGGCGGCCGGCCCGGTGATGGGCGGTCGCGACCGGACCTCCGGGCCCGGACCCGGCCAGATCCGCCTTGTTGAGGACGACAATCGCCGGCCGGCCCGCCCGGGTCAGCCCGTCGAGCACAGCCTCATCCTCGGGTTTGAGCACCTCGGCGATCACGAGCACGGCTACGTCGCCGGTGTCCGCGAGCTCGTAGCCCGCACCGGCCAGGGCGGAGGCCACGGTGCGCACGCCCACGCCGCGACGCCCGCGCACATCGACCCTGATCGGAGCCGAAACCCGCGCACAGATCTCCGCCAACCGCGCATCACCGTCACGGTCGGCAAAGCATGTGAGCTCGTCTGCGAAAATCTGGCGGCCTTCCCTGCGTGGTGACGGGCGCAACCCGTTGCCTCACGAAAAATCGTGACACGGCCCGGACGGACTCGCGAACGGATGTTTAAGGCCTGGCAGCTGGAGGCAACTGTTGGGTATCAATCTCTACCACGATGCGGGCACACCGCCCCCGATAAGAGACCATGGACGGATGCACCCGTCCGCATCCGATGTCGGTGGGCCGGCGCCGGCAGATGAGGCGGCCGACGTGCCGTCCGCCCAGCCGCACCGTTTTCCCCGGGTGACCAGCTTCCGCACCCGGCGGTCGACGCTGTCGCCCGCCCAGCAACAAACCTGGGACCGGCTGTGGCCCGAGATCGGCATGCAGGCCCGGGACGAGGATTCGACACCGGTCGTCGACCTCGACACCGCGGCCTGGTTCGGCCGCTCGGCCCCGCTGATCCTGGAGATCGGCTCCGGCACCGGGACCTCCACGCTGGCGATGGCCCAGGCCGAGCCGGATCTGGACGTGATCGCGGTCGAGGTCTACCGAAAAGGCCTGGCCCAACTGCTCAGCGCGATCGACCGCTCCGCCCAGACCTCGTCACCCGTCACTAATATCCGCCTGGTTCGCGGCGATGGCGTCGACGTACTCGAGCACATGTTCGGCAGCGGGACGCTGACCGGCGTGCGGGTGTACTTCCCGGATCCCTGGCCCAAGGCCCGCCATCACAAGCGCCGCCTGCTGCAGCCGGCCACGGTGGCGCTGATCGCCGACCGGTTGCGTCCCGGCGGAATTCTGCACGCGGCGACCGACCACGCCGGATATGCCGAGCACATCGCCGAGGTCGGAGACGCCGAGCCGCGGCTGCGCCGGGTCGAGACAGGGACGCCGGGGGCCCCTCCCGCTCGCGGGGGACTGCCGATCTCGATCGAGCGTCCGGTCACCAAATACGAACGCAAGGCCCTGGCCGGCCCCGACGTCACCGAGTTGGTGTGGGAGAAACTGCCATGAGTGTGACCGAAGACATGCAGGACGACACAGCGCAGGTAGAGGCCCGATCCAGCGCCGGCGCCGACGTACCGGCCGGCACGCCCCCACGGCGGGTACTGCTGGTGTGGGACGCGCCGAACCTCGACATGGGGCTGGGCGCGATCCTGGGTGGCCGCCCCACCGCGGCGCACCGTCCCCGCTTCGACGCGTTGGGCCGCTGGCTGCTCGGGTACGCCGCGGACCTGTCCGCCGAATTCGGCGACTCCGAGGATGTGTCACTGGAGCCCGAGGCCACCGTCTTCACCAACATCGCCCCAGGTAGCGCCGATGTAGTGCGCCCATGGGTGGAAGCGTTGCGTAACGTGGGTTTCGCCGTCTTCGCGAAGCCGAAGATCGACGACGACAGCGATGTCGACAGCGACATGCTCGATCACATCGCCCTGCGTCGCAGCGAAGGACTGGCAGCGGTTCTGGTTGCCTCAGCCGACGGACAGGCGTTCCGGCAACCACTGGAAGAAATAGCCCGTGAGGGCACCCCGGTGCAGGTGCTCGGATTTCGCGAACATGCGAGCTGGGCGTTAGCGTCGGATACCTTGGAGTTTGTCGATCTGGAGGATATTCCCGGTGTGTTCCGGGAACCGTTGCCACGGATCGGCCTGGACTCGCTGCCCGAGCAGGGAGCATGGCTACAGCCGTTCCGGCCGCTGTCATCGCTACTGACCGCGCGTGTGTAACAACTGAAGACCTTCGTCAGTCCAATCGCGGGTCACCACAAGTTTTAGAAAGCGTTAGGAGCCTAAGTGTTCGCCTGGTGGGGTCGAACGGTGTACCAGTTCAGGTACATCGTCATCGGTGTCATGGTGACGCTGTGCCTAGGTGGCGGCCTCTATGGCGCCAGTCTCGGAGAGCACGTCACCCAGAGTGGTTTCTACGACGAGGGCAGCCAGTCGGTCCAGGCCTCGCTGTTGGGCGACGAGGTCTACGGCCGTGATCGAACCAGCCATGTCGTCGCCATCCTGACGCCGCCGGATGACAAGAAGGTCACCGACAAGGCGTGGCAGAAGAAGGTCAGCGGGGAGCTCGATCAGGTGGTCAAGGATCACCCGGATCAGGTAGTCGGTTGGGTGGGTTGGCTCAAGGCCCCTGACACCACCGACGAACTCGTCAACCAGATGAAGACGCAGGACCTGAAGCACACCTTCATCAGCGTGCCGCTCAAGGGCGACGACGACGACACGATTCTGAAGAGTTACCAAGCCATCGAGCCTGACCTGAGGAAGGTCAACGACGGCGATATCAAACTGGCCGGGCTGAACCCGCTGGCCAGCGAGTTGACCGGCACGATCGGCACCGATCAGAAACGCGCCGAGCTGGCGATCGTGCCGCTGGTGGCGGTGGTGCTGTTCTTCGTGTTCGGCGGAGCTGTCGCCGCGGCTCTGCCCGCAATCATCGGTGGCCTGACCATCGCCGGTGCTCTGGGCATCCTGAGGCTCACCGCCGAGTTCGGGCCCGTGCACTTCTTCGCCCAGCCGGTGGTGACGATGATGGGCTTCGGCATCGCCATCGACTACGGCCTGTTCATCGTCAGCCGGTTCCGAGAAGAGCTGGCCGAGGGGTATGACGTAGAGGCTGCGGTCCGAAGATCGGTGATGACGTCGGGACGAACCGTCGCGTTCTCCTCCGTGATCATCGTGGCGTCTTCGTTGCCCCTGCTGCTGATCCCGCTCGGCTTCCTGAAATCGATCACCTACGCCATCATCGCCTCGGTGCTGCTGGCGGCATTCCTGTCGATCACGGTTTTGCCGGCCGTTCTGGCCATCCTGGGGCCCAGAGTCGACGCACTGGGTGTGACGACATTGCTGAAGGTGCCCTTCCTGGCCAACTGGCCGTTCTCCCGGAAGATCATCGACTGGTTCGCCGAGAAGACGCAGAAGACGAAAACCCGCGAAGAGGTCGAACGGGGATTCTGGGGCAAGCTGGTCAACGTCGTGATGAAGCGGCCGATCGCCTTCGCCACGCCGATCCTGGTCGTCATGACCCTGCTCGTCATCCCGCTCGGCCAGCTCGCGCTCGGCGGTATGAGCGAGAAGTACCTGCCGCCGGACAACTCGGTGCGCATGGCCCAGGAGGAGTTCGACAAACTCTTCTCCGGCTTCCGTACCGAACCGCTGACCATGGTGATCCAGAGCGACGACGACAAACCGGTCACCGACCAGCAGCTCGCCGAATTGCGGTCCAAGGCCGCGGCGCTGTCTGGATTCACCGGCACCGACGACCCGTCGAAGATGTGGCAGGAACGTAACGCCCAGGAAAGCGGGTCCAAGGATCCGTCGGTTCGCAGCATCCAGAACGGTCTGGTGAACAGCAGCGACGCACCGGCGAAGATCAACGAGCTGCGGGCCATTCCCGCTCCGCACGGCACCCACGTCTATGTGGGTGGCACGCCGGCTCTGGCGCAGGACAGTATTCAGAGCCTGTTCGACAACTTGCCACTGCTGGCGGTGATCCTGGTTCTCACCACGACCGTGCTGATGTTCCTGGCATTCGGATCGATAGTGCTGCCGATCAAGGCCGCACTCATGAGCGCGCTCACACTCGGGTCCACGATGGGCATCTTGACCTGGATGTTCGTCGAAGGTGGTCACGGTTCCGGGCTGCTCAACTACACCCCGCAGCCTCTGATGGCACCGATGATCGGTTTGATCATCGCGGTGATCTGGGGTCTGTCCACCGACTACGAGGTCTTCCTGGTATCCCGCATGGTGGAGGCCCGGGAACGCGGCATGTCCACTGCGGAGGCCATTCGCATCGGCACCGCGACCACCGGCCGCCTGATCACGGGCGCGGCCCTGGTTCTGGCCGTGGTGGTCGGTGCGTTCGCCTTCTCCGACCTGGTGATGATGAAGTACCTGGCTTTCGGTCTGCTCATCGCCCTGCTGCTGGACGCCACGGTGATCCGGATGTTCCTGGTACCGGCCATCATGAAGTTGCTCGGCGATGACTGCTGGTGGGCTCCGCACTGGATGAAGCGCATCCAACAGAAGCTGGGCCTCGGTGAGACCGAACTGCCCGACGAGCGCAAACGCCCGATGCCGCAGGACTCCGGCGAGGACCCACGCGCCCTGGCCGGAGTCGGCGCCCTGCCGGCACCTCGGCCACACGATCCGACCCATCCCGCGGCCGAGCCCATGCGCCCGCAGATGCCTCGGACCAACGCGCCCTCGGCGGCAGGCACGGCGCGGATCGCCCCGCCTCACACACCGGCACAGCAGCAGCCGCCGGTTACCAACCAAGAGCCGCCCACCACCCGGTTCGCCATGGCCCGTAACGCCGTACGCAACGCGGTGAACACGGCGGTCAACACCGTCAACACCGCCACCGGCAACACCAACGCGAGCACGGAGCGCACCCCGCAGCCGACCGCGCGGCCCGGCGTCGGCCCGGCGGGACCCCCGCAGCGTGAAGATCGTGAGATCGAGTCGTGGCTCGGTGCATTGCGCGGCGGCCCGGCCAAGGGCGGCCCGTCCAACGGCACTCCGCCACCGCCTCCCCCTGTGCCGCCGGCGCCGGCGCCGGCGCCGGCGCCTCGACCCTCGGCCGACGCCACCCGCGCGATGCCGCAACAGCAGCAACGGCCACCGTCCGGTGGTGGGGAAAGTGCACCGACGACGGCATTCAACGCGCAGCGTCCGGGACCAGGACCGGGTCCCGGTCCGAATCCGCCGCCACGTCAACGTGATCAGGATCCGTCGACCCAGAAGTTCAACCCCCGTGACGACGAACCCCCGCGTCGCGGTGGCGGGATGAGTGCGCAGGATCTGCTGCGCCGCGAGGGACGGCTGTAGGAGCCCGGTTAACGTTCCGGATCCTCCGGCGGTAGGTCGTTGGGCGTGGCTTCGATGAGCACGCCCTCGGCGTCCTCCTGCCGGGCCTCCTCGGCGTCCGGGGCCGCGGACAGCAGAACCCGCGTCGCGCTGTTGATGAACGCCACGGTGGGTACCGCGAGCAGGGCGCCGACGATACCGGCCAGCACGCCACCGCCGGCGATGGCCAACACGACCGCCAGCGGGTGGATCGACACAGCACGGCCCATCACCAGCGGTTGCAGCACATGCCCTTCGAGCTGCTGCACGGCGATGATCAGGCCGAGGGTGATCAGGGCGTAGACAAACCCCTTCGCCAGCAGCGCCACCACCACCGCCAGGAATCCGGCGACGACCGCACCGACGAGCGGGATGAAGGCGCCCATGAACACCAGTGACGCCAGTGGCAGCGCCAGCGGGATGCCCATGATCGCCAGCCCGGTACCGATGCCTACCGCGTCGACCAGGGCCACGAGGAACGTGGCTCGCATGTAGCCGCCCAAAGAATGGAAACCGGCCCGCCCGGCGCTCTGGACCCGGTCACGCACATGGGTTGGAAACACCTTGGTGACGAACGCGAAGATGCTGCGCCCGCCCTGCAGCAGGAAGATCAGCGTGAACAGCACCAACAGCGCGCCGGTGAGCAGCTCGGTGAGGGTGCCCGCGGTGGACAACGCACCTGTGGTGAGCTTCTCCTGGTTGCGTTGCAGCGCCTCGATCGCGGTGTTGCCGGCTTGGTCGATCTGCTCCTTGCTCAGCTGCAGCGGGCCGTTGATCAGCCAGTTGCGCAGCCCGTCGATGCTTCGGGTCACCTGTTCCACGAGTTGCGGTGCGCCCTCGATGAATTGGGAGATGACGAAGCTCAGGATTCCGCCCACCACCGCGAAACTGGCCAGCAACACCAGCGCGACCGCGGCTCCGCGGGGTGCCCCGCGGCGGTCCATGAAATCGACGGCGGGCAACAGCAACGCAGCGACCATGGTGGCCAGGGCCACCGGCACCACGATCACCTCAAGGTGTTTGATGAGCCACAGCAATGCCAGGATGGCCCCCAGAATGACCAGGAGTCGCCATGACCAGGCAGCAACCTTGCGGACGAACGGCGTGACGGCCTCATCAGCAACAGGATCCAGTGACATGTCGGTAGCCTAATGCGGCGCGCCGCCGCAACCCGTGATGTCGGCGCGACCTGCGCGGTTACCCTGTAGGGCGTGTCACAGGACGCGCCGGCCGACACAGCCCGGGACCGGGCCGGCTCCACGCGCGGCAAGTACTGGTGGGTGCGATGGGCGATCATCGCACTCGCGGTCACGGTGCTCGCTGTCGAGGTGACCCTGGTCTGGGACCAGTTGGCGAAGGCCTGGCGCAGCCTGCTCACCGCGAACGGATGGTGGGTGCTGGCGGCAGTGGGCGCCGCGATGGCCTCGATGCACAGCTTCGCCCAGATCCAGCGGACACTGCTGCGCTCGGCCGGAGTGCCCGTCAAACAATGGCGTTCGGAGGCCGCTTTTTACGCCGGCAACGCGCTGTCCACCACCATGCCCGGCGGCCCGGTGCTCTCGGCGACGTTCGTCTACCGCCAACAACGCATCTGGGGTGCCTCGCCGCTGGTGGCCTCGTGGCAGCTGGTGATGTCAGGGGTGCTGCAGGTCGTGGGTCTGGCGCTGCTGGGCCTCGGCGGGGCGCTCATGCTGGGTGCCAGCAAAAACCCACTGTCGCTGATCTTTTCGCTCGGCGCGTTCCTGGCGATCATTCTGCTGGCCCAGGCCGTGGCCACCCGACCGGAACTGATCGACGGAATCGGCGCCAAGGTGTTGTCGTGGGTGAACTCGTTCCGCGGCAAGCCTTCAGACGCCGGACTGCCCAAATGGCGCGAAATCCTGCACCAACTGGAGTCGGTCAGCCTGGGCCGCCGGGACCTCGCGGTGGCTTTCAGTTGGTCGATGTTCAACTGGGTCGCCGACGTGGCCTGCCTGGCGTTCGCCTGCTATGCCGCAGGCGGACATCCGTCGCTGGCCGGAGTCACCGTCGCCTACGCCGCAGCCAGGGCGGTCGGGGCGATCCCGTTGATGCCGGGCGGTCTGCTGGTGGTGGAGGCGGTGCTGGTACCCGGCCTGGTGTCCTCCGGGATGACGCTGGCCGCGGCGATCTCGGCGATGCTGATCTATCGGCTGGTCAGCTGGATCTTCATCTCGACAATCGGGTGGGTGGTGTTCTTCTTCATGTTCCGGACGGAGAAGGACATCGATCCGGACGCCGGCGGGCCGGCAATTCAACCAGGGGCCGGCGGGCCGGCAATTCAACCAGGGGCCGGCGGGCCGGCAATTCAACCAGGGGCCGGCGGGCCGGCAATCCAACCGGGGGCCGAAGCACCCTCCCCGAAATCCGAATCCTGAACCCCGAGCGCTAGGAGACGTCCATGCGAGTCCGGTACGCGATCGCAGTGCTCATGCTGACCTTGGCGGGATGTTCGTCGGCACAGACTCCGCAGTCGGAGTCCACCACAACCACCACCCCGCCGCCGGTGGTCACGCCGGTGGTGGGATCGGTTCTGGCCGAACCGGTCCCGGTGGCGGCCACCGATGGACGCACTCACCTGGCGTACGAGCTGATGCTGACCAACACCTCACCGGGGGCTGTCACCCTCAACTCACTGAGCACCGTGGCCGGTGACCGCAAGTTGCTCACGCTGTCCGGGGACAGCCTCAAGTACTGGACCCGGGCGGTGGGCAATTCCGCCGTCGGCACTAACGTGATCGGACCCGGACAGAGTGCCTACGTGTGGCTGGACGTGATCGCCGACGATCCGACGCAGGTGCCCGGAGAGCTCACCCATGAACTCGGGATCACCGTGGCCAAGCCGATGCCTCCGCTCGTTCCGCCGACACTGACCGAGTCCCTGGCGCCGGTGTCCGTCCAGACCCGTAAGCCGGTGTCCATCTCCCCGCCGCTGACCGGTGACAACTGGGTCGACGCCAACAGTTGCTGTGATATGACACCGCACCGCATGGCACTCAACCCGATCAACGGAAAGATTTGGGCGGCAGAACGATTCGCGATCGACTATGCGCAGCTCGGCGCCGACGGCCGGATCTTCGCGGGTGACCGGGCGAAGGTCACGAGCTACCCGTATTTCGGCTCGGAGATCCACGCAGTCGCCGACGGACCGGTGGTGGCGGTACTCGACGGACTGAACGAGCAGGTCCCAGGCGTCACGCCGAAGGGTCTCACTCTTGCGCAGTACGGCGGCAACCACATCGTGCAGGACATCGGCGACGGCAACTACGCCTTCTACGCGCATCTGCAACCGAACAGTCTCAAGGTCAAGCCGGGGGACAAACTCAGCACCGGGCAGGTCATCGGCACCCTGGGCAACTCCGGCAACTCCGATGCGCCGCATCTGCACTTCCATGTGATGGACGGGCCGGATCCATTGGCGTCCAATGGCTTACCATTTACCTTCAAATCGTTCCGGCTGGATTCCCGGCTCACGTCGCTGAGCGCCGCGGACGCACTCTTCGACGGGAAGCCGGCCGCACGGCAACCGGGCTTCGCCGAACGCGACCAAACCGACGTCAGCCCACTGGTACTGGATGTGATGACCTATGCGACGAGCTAGCGGCACGGCCTTCCTGGCCGACCTGATCTGTGTGGTGGTGTTCTGCACCATCGGACGGCGCAGCCACGCCGAGGGCCTGACGGTGGCCGGCGTGGCCGAGACCGCATGGCCGTTTTTGACCGGGACGCTGGTGGGTTGGTTGCTCTCCCGCGGCTGGCAGCGGCCGACGTCGTTGGCGCCCACCGGGATCGTGGTGTGGGTCAGCACGGTGGTGGTCGGCATGGTGCTGCGCAAACTGACTTCCGCCGGTGTGGCCGTCAGCTTCATCATCGTCGCCTCCCTGACCACGGCCCTGCTGCTGTTGGGCTGGCGTGCCGTGCTCGCCGGGCTGCGACGCCGTCAATCTGCCTGAGCCGCATCCTGTGTCGGTGAGGCCGACATGGCCACGGTCAGCGTGGCCCGCAAGCCACCGAGTGGCCCGTCGGACAATGTGATCTCGCCGCCGTGCAACTGGGCCTGCTGCGCCACGAGTGCCAGGCCCAGTCCGGAACCGCCTGCCATCGCGGTGCTGCCCCGGCGGAACCGGCCCAGCACCGTCTGGTGCTCCTCGACCGGTAGCCCACGGCCGTTGTCGTCGACGGTGATGACCAGGAACTCGTTGCTGCGGTGTGCGGTCAGCACGACCCGGGTGGCCTCGCCGTGGACGATCGCATTGCGAACCAGGTTGTCCACCGCAATACGCAGGCCGCCGGGCCAGCCCATCACCAGGCCGATGTCGTCGGCGACGTGCACGTCGATCCGGACATGCTCGGTGCCCCTGGCGTTCTCCCGGACCACCCGGTCGAGCAGATCGGCGAGGTCGATCAATTCGCGGTCCTCGGCCTGGGCCAGTTGCCCCGAGGCGAGTTGGCCCAGCGCGGTGATGATGGCCTCCACCCGGCGCTGTGCACGGGACAGGTCGGCGACCACTTCGTCCCGTTCGGATTCGGGCAGGTTGTGGATGCGCAGCGTGTCCAGGTCCGCGCGCATCGCCGTCAGCGGGGTGCGCAGCTCATGCGCGGCGTTCGCGGCGAAATCCTGTGCCGCCTGAAGGGAATTGGTGGTGGCGCGCTGTGCGGTGGCCAGGCGGGTGAGCATGCCTGCCATCGCCTCCGAAAGGTCCTCGGCTTCCCGCACGCCACGCACCTTCGGCATCGTGTCGGTGCCGCTGTCCAATTTCGAGGTGTGCTCGGTGAGTTTGCGCAGCGGCCGGATGGCCGGCCCCGCTAACAGCCAGCCCAGACCGCCCGCCACCAACACAGTCGCCACACCGAACACGCTGTACAGCGGAATCCTGTTGGGGCTCAACAAAATACTGTCCGCACGGATACCGATGGACATCAGCACACCACCGTGCTGGTCCACTTGGACGGTGCGCACCCGGTAGTCGACGCCGTTGACCTCGACGGTCTCGGTACCCGGCGGCAGCGCGGGCAGCTGGAAGCCCCGCTGGAACACCACCTGCCCCGTCGAACGTGACCGGCCGGTGGTCAACACGCCGCGCGTCGGATCCTGGAGATGCTCGGGGTTGATGCTGGCATCGACGATCGAATCGAGCCTGCGATCCAACTGTGCAGAGTCGTTGTTCGCCAACACCACCGAGGTCAGGATGGTGAACACCGCGACCACCGCCGCAGCCGCCAGCGCCGCGGCCACCGCGACCCTGGTGCGCAACGACGCGGAACGGATGAAGCCGAAGATCCGCACCTACTGCTGGTTCCTCACCGAATCCATCACGCATCCTCCCGCAGGACGTACCCGATCCCGCGGACGGTATGGATCACCCGGGGCACGTCGGGTCGCTCGAGCTTGCGCCGTAGATACGAGATGAAGACGTCAGCCACATTGGTATCCACATCGAAGTCGTATCCCCAGACCAACTCGAGGAGCCGCTGCCGGGACAACACCACACCCGTGTTCTCCGCCAACACGGCCAGCAGGTCGAATTCCCGCTTGGTCAGGTCGACGCGGTCCCCGCCGACGAACACCAACCGGCGGGCGGTGTCGATGGTCAGCGCCCCGACGGTCATGGTGTCCGACGGACGGTCGGTGTGGCTGGCCCGACGCAACAATGCGTTGAGGCGTGCCACGAGCTCGCCGAGGTCGAACGGTTTCGTCAGGTAGTCGTCCGCGCCGGCTTCCAGGCCCGCGATGCGATCGTTGACCGTGTCACGCGCCGACAACACGCAGATCGGGATCTCGTTGCCCAATGCCCGCAGCGCGGTGACCACGGCGACGCCGTCGAGTTCGGGCATCTGAACGTCGAGCACGAGCGCGTCATGCGACTCGTTCGACAACAGGCGCAGTGCCTCCTTGCCGGACGCCGCGACCCGGACATCGAACCCCGAATGCCGCAATCCGCGGGCAACCGAGGTACGCACATCCGGGTCGTCGTCGACCATCAGCACCGTGCGGTTCACGCTCTCGGGTGTCACGTGTCCTTCGCCGCTGGCGGGGGTTGCATCCACCCGCACTCGGTTACGGGATGGAGGGAGCCGGAGCTTCGCCGCAGCGGTTCTTCAGGTCTACCAGCGGCTGGCGGATACCGGTCAGTTCGGCCTTCGTCTGGGGGTTCGCGTCCATGTAGTCCTGCACCTTGGTCTTCACCTCTTCACGCGGCAGGCCTTCCAGGCCGGTGAAGAAGTTGTTCACGTCGGGATGGGTGAACAGATAAGCCGAGGTCGATGCCGACACACCCGACGCCACGCCGGCCAGGTCAGCTGCGCTGCAGTTGGGTGGGTTGTTCGCCGGGTCGTCGGCCAGCGCCGACGGGATGGCGCCGAACAGCATCGCACCAGCTACAGCGCCGGTGCCGGCCACGCCAGCTACCACGCGCCGCGCATTTCGGGCCGAGAGCAACATGGTCAAGCTCCTTCATCGGATGGGGAAGGCCGTAACCCCAAACGGTTATCGGCTCAAGAAAGCTAAGCAGAATCCGTGACGACTTTCCTGCCTTGTGCGCAAACCGCCACTTCGGGCCGCAAACCCGCAGTTCAGCGGCGCCACCGCGACGACGCGAGGACGGTGGACCTAGCGCGTCGAGGCCCTGGCCGGTCCCGGAAGCGGACCGGAGCCCGGGGCCACGGCCGAGGCCGGTGAGGATTGCGCCGGCACCGCGACGCTGGGCACTCCGACGTTCTGCGCCGAGGGCAGGGAGCCCGGCAAACTGCCGGCACCAGTCCCGGCCGGTGATTGGGTGGCCTGCACCAGCCCCATCAGCTGCGGCAGGGTGACCGGCAGCTTGCAGCGCGTGCCCAGCGCGGTCAGGGGCTGCTGCAACTGCTGGATGTCCTTGGCAGCCTGCGGGTTGGCATCGAAGTAGGTCTTGAGAGCCGCGATCGACTGGGCTCCACCCTGCTGCTGACTGATCGTGGTCAGGGCCTGGTTGGTCTGTGGATGCGTGTCCAGGTAGTTGCCGATGTTGGTGGCCACACCGCCCGCGGTGCGGGCGACCTCACTGGCCGCACAGGGATCGGTCGCAGCTGTGGCGGACGGAACCATGAGCGCGGCCACCGTCGCACCGCCCGCCGCAGTCGCCGCGAAAGCCACGGCCAGCGAGCGGCGCAATCCACCGTTGGTCGGTTGCATGGAGAACTCCTTCAGCGTGGGCCCCGGCGCACGCGTCAGCCGGGGTCGTCCTTGGCTATGTCGCCGGCCGGCGCTGTTCCGTTAGCGACACTGACGTAACGCTACGGAGGTCAGCTGTGGATATTGCTGTGAGAAGTCTCAGGGCGATCTCAGAACCCGAAGAGAGCGGGTCACCCTACACCGGTAGAGGTACGCTCTCGCTGACACAAGCCAGGACACGCCCAGCCATGTTGGGGGAGAAAGCGGGGACCTCGCATCCAGCAGTTCATGATGCGCTTGAGCAGCTATCTGCGCAGATTCCGCTGGGCGGTTTTCGCGACATGGTTACTGCTTCTGGTGCCCTCGATCTACCTCGCGATCAACCAGTCGTCCAATCTGACCGGCGGCGGTTTCGACGTCGAAGGTTCACAGTCGCTCCACGTCCAGCGGCAGCTCGAGGAACATTTCCCGGATCAGGGCGCGTCCCCGCTTGCCCTGATCGCCTCTCCGCGCGCGGATGCCTCGTTCGAGGACATGAACGCCGCGGTGGCCACGCTGGAGAAGATCGCCGGCCAGGTGCCCAGCGTCAAGATCGTGCCGAATCCGCAACAGCCGGCCCCGCAGCCCGACCGGCCGTACGTCCTCACGTTGCAGCTGGACTTCAACAACACCGGCGCGGTAGACGTGGCCAAGCAGCTCCGCCAGAAGGTCGGGGTGCACGGCGAAGATCCGGGTGAGAGCGAGAACGGCAAGGTCAAGTTCTACGTCATCGGGCAGGGCGCCCTCGGTGCCGCCGCCACCCAGGCCACCAAGCACGACATCGCCGCGGCCGAGAAGTGGAACCTGCCGATCGTGTTGATCGTGCTGCTGGCGGTGTTCGGCTCACTGGCCGCCGCGGCGTTGCCGCTGGTGCTCGGCATCTGCACGGTCGTGGTGACCATGGGCCTGGTCTATCTGCTGTCGATGTACACGCAGATGAGCGTGTTCGTCACGTCGACGGTGTCGATGTTCGGCATCGCCTTGGCCATCGACTACTCCTTGTTCATCCTGATGCGGTACCGCGAAGAGCTACGCGCCGGGCGTGATCCGGCCGATGCGGTCGACGCCGCGATGGCCACCTCCGGTCTGGCGGTGACACTTTCGGGACTCACGGTGATCGCCTCGGTCACCGGCATCTACATCATCAACACCCCCGTCCTGGTATCGATGGCCACCGGCGCCATCCTGGCCGTGGCGGTCGCGGTGCTGACCTCCACCACGCTGACCCCGGCGGTGCTGGCGACCTTCGGCAATGCCGCCGCCAAGCGGTCCTCCTACCTGCACTGGTCGCGGCGCGCCGAGGCCACCCAGTCGCGTTTCTGGACCCGATGGACCGGCGCGGTCATGCGTCGTCCGTGGGCTTCGGCCGTCGGAGCGACGATCCTGTTGCTCATCCTGGCGGCACCGGCGTTCGGCATGGTGCTGGGCAACAGCATGCAGCGCCAGTTCGAGCCCACTCACGAGATCCGCGGCGGGGTCAACGCCGCCGCCGATGCGTTGGGTCCCGGCGCGCTGGGCCCGGTTCGGGTGCTGGTGACCTTTCCGGGGGGAGACGGCGCCGGTGCTTCAGGTCCTAGGGGCACCGCCACGATCGACGCGGTCCGCCAGGAGATGACCAGGACACCGCACGTGGTGAACGTGCAGCCGCCCGTGTTCGCCGACAACAACACCAGCGCGCTGCTGTCCGCCGTGCTGTCGGTCGACCCGGAAGACCTGGCCGCCCGCGAGGCCGTCGACTGGATGCGCGACAACCTGCCCGCAGCGGCCGGGTCGAACGCACGAGTCGACGTCGGCGGCCCGACCGCCCTGATCAAGGACTTCGACGACCGGGTGTCCAGCACCCAGCCACTGGTGTTCCTGTTCGTCGCGCTGATCGCCTTCGTGATGCTGCTGGTGTCGATCCGGTCGGTATTCCTGGCGCTCAAGGGTGTGCTGATGACCGTGCTGTCGGTGGCCGCGGCCTACGGCAGCCTGGTGGTCGTCTTCCAGTGGGGCTGGTTCGAGGAGTTGGGCTTCGAGAAGATCAGCTCGCTCGACAGCACGGTTCCGCCGTTGGTCCTGGCAATGACCTTCGGTCTGTCGATGGACTACGAGATCTTTCTGCTCACCCGGATTCGGGAGCGGTTCCTGCAGACCAACAACACCCGTGACGCGGTTGCCTACGGAGTCAGCACCAGCGCGCGCACCATCACCAGCGCTGCGTTGATCATGATCGCGGTCTTCATCGGGTTCGCTTTTGCCGGCATGCCGCTGGTGGCCCAGCTCGGGGTGGCCTGTGCGGTGGCCATCGCCGTCGACGCGACCGTGGTCCGGCTGATCCTCGTGCCCGCACTGATGGCCATGTTCGACGAATGGAACTGGTGGCTGCCGCACTGGCTGGACCGGCTGCTGCCGGAGGTGGACTTCGAGAAGCCGTTGCCGAAGGTCGAGGTCACCGATCTCGTGATCATCCCCGACGACATCTCCGCGCTCGGTCCGAGCGGGTCGGACCTGCGCATGATGGTCCGTACCGCCGCCCGGATGAAACATCTTGCCCCACAGACGATCATCGTCACCGATCCACTGGCGTTCAGCGGCTGCAGCAAATCATCGGCGCGGCTCGCGGCGCGGCGGCCGGGCGGCCCGAAACGCTGCCCCGGGGTGCACCCGGTGACGATGTGGCGAGGCAGGCTTTCGGTAGCCGTGGACGCGCTGGAGGCCGAGGCCGAGGCTCAGCGCGCTCCGATGGAACGCCTCGGCCCGGTCGAGACCACCAACGTGCAACTGCCGACCGGTGATCGGCTGCAGATCCCGACAGGCGCCGAAACCCTGCGGCTCAAAAGTTATCTGGTCATGTGCCGCAACAGCACCAAAGACTTTGAAGAGTTTGCTGATCTTGCCGAGTCGATGGAAACCGAGACTGCAGCGCTGGTGTTGTCGGGCATGGACCGGTATTACTGTGGGCAGAACCCGAAGAGCAGATGGGTGGCCACGCAGCTGGTGCGGCGGCTGGCCGACCCGCAACCATCCGATGAACACGAGTTCGCGATGTCGGACCCGGATGCGGCTGCCGAATGGGAGAAGGTCAGGCAGCGCTGCCTGTCAGTTGCGGTAGCGATGCTGGAGGAGGCGAAGTGACGTTGGCCCCCGACGTCCGGGAACCGAGGGATGCGCGGACTGCGCGTCGCGACGAAATTCAGCCGGCCCAAACGTCTCCTCGACGTCCCCAGGCACCTGCTGCCCAACGCACCGCCGGGCAGCGCTCGTCGGCCCAGCGCACTACCACCCAACGGACCAACGTTCAGCGGCCGGCGTCGACTCAACGTCCTGCGTCGGCTCAGCGCACCGCATCGGCTCCGCGCACGGCGACACCGCGCGACACGGCGTCACGCACTTCCGGGCAACGCAGTTCGGCACAACGCTCCCAGAACGCGCCCGCACAGGTACAACGGACACAGGAGCAACGCACTCCTGGGCAGGACACCAAGGCACAGCGCACACAGGGGCAAGGCACGCAGACACCACGCACACCGGTACAGCGCTCGCAGCAGCCGGCACAGCCACGACAACCACGTCAGGGCCAGGCCGCGCCGCCGCAGCGTCAACCCGCCTTCGACGATCGGCCGGTCGAGTACTGGCCGACCGCGGCGATCCGTTCGGCCCTGGAGACCGACGACATGGCGGTATGGCAGCGCATCGTCGCCGCCATCAAGCGTGACCCCTACGGCCGGACCGCCCGACAGGTCGAAGAAGTACTGCAGACCGCCCGGCCGTACGGAGTGTCCAAAGCGCTGTCGGAGGTCCTGGTGCGCACCCGTGAGCACCTGGAAGCCACCGAGCGCACCGAGGTGGCCCAGCAGATCCAGGCCATGCTGCGTCGCTCCGAACTGCAGGCGCCCGAGTTCGCCTCGCGAATCGGAGTGTCCAACGAGTCCTTCGCGGATTACCTGGAAGGCACCGTCAGTCCACCGGCCTCGCTGCTCCTGCGCATGCAACGGCTCTCGGACCGGTTCGCCAAGCTCTCCTCACAGCGTTCGGCCAAATAGTCCGCCTCGGTCAGGCGCCGCGTCAGCGGGAGTGCAACGGGGTCACATTGTCGACGAGCCAACGCCCGTCCGTCTTGCTCAAGGCGACCCGCAGCGCCAGCACCGCATTGTCGGTGGGTTTGCCCGGCGCACTCTGCGTTCCGCGCATGACCACCGCCACACTGGCCACCTGTGGACCCAACGCCTCCACCCCCGCCGAGATCGTGGAAGCGGTCGCCGACACGTTCTTTTTGGTCAATTCCTTTGCCACATTGGCGAATTCGTTCTTGAACTGCCCGGCCTGATCCGGCGACATCATCCCCGTCGCGCGGTCGATGGAGGAGGTCGGGCTCTGGGGACTGAACGTGGCAGTGGCCTCGGAGACGCTGCTGGCGATGCGGACCACCTCGTCGCGGTCGTTGTTGAAAGTGCGGTCGGGCACCGTCCAGCGCAGGTAACCCACCGTCACCGCGGCCACCACCGCCGCGGCGGCCACGCCCGCGACCGCCAGCCGCAGTCCGGGGGCGTCGTCGTCGGTGCCCAATGTCACGCCGTCGCGACGGGCCAGGACGATGTTGACGACGATGCCCTGCACGATCAGCAGGCAGAGCACCGAACACAGCGAGACCCACCACAGCGGCCAGGCCAGCGCGAGGCCGATGTACATCAGCGCCGCGATCGCAGCCAGCGGAGCGCCGATGTCGAACGCCAGGACGCGCAACCGGTTCCTCATCGGATCGGCTCCAACCGCGAGACCATCAGAGAGCCGTCGACGTCAGAGACGTCCAGCCGCAGGTTCCAGCGCACCGTCTGAGGTTTGTCGGTGCCGGCGTTCTCGCTGACCGAGGTGGCCACCACGAGCACGGTGTCGGTTCGCGACACCATCCCGGTCAGTTCCGCCTTGCGCGCAGGCGCCGGGCGACCATCAGGGCCTGGCGGCGCGTGGTACAGCGATTCAATGGCCACCGAGTCGATCTGGCCGGTGGTGCGGGCCTGCAGCCGCTGCACCAGATCGCGGTAGGGCTGCACGGCCGCGTCGAAGTCGGCATTGAGCTGACCGACGGTGCCCTCGCGCAGCTTCTGCATACCGGCCTCGACAGAGTCCTTGTTGATGTTGACCAGGACACTGGTCCAGTCGGCTGCAGTCCGCAGAACCCGGGTCTGGTACGCGCGCTCATCGGACTCGCTGCGGTGGCCGGACCACACCATCACGGCCAGGACCACCGCGGCGACCGCGATCAGTCCCGCCACCGCCGATGCGAAGCCGAAGCCGGTGATCGCACCGCCGGAGTGATCGGCTGCGCTTTCCTTGCTGTCCTTGCTGGAGGGCGCCTCGGGCATGGCCGTGAGGGTACCGGCAGCCGAACTGCCCCAGCGCACCCGCAGCCTTCTGGAAGAATGTCGGGGTGACGGTAGAAGCGATCAAGTCAGGTATCGACCTGAGCCATGTCGACCCGCAGGCCCGCCCCCAAGACGACCTTTTCGGCCACGTCAACGGCCGTTGGTTGACCGACTACGAGATTCCCGCCGACCGCGCCACCGACGGCGCCTTCCGGCTGCTGCACGACCGCGCCGAGGAACAGATCCGCGATCTCATCACCACCGCCGCTGCTGCGGCGACATCGGACGGAGGGACCACTTCCTCCAGTTCGGGCACCGACGAGCAGCGCATCGGTGATCTGTACGCCAGCTTCATGGACGAGCAGGCCATCGCCACGCGCGGCCTGGCGCCGCTGCTGGCAGAGCTCGCCATGATCGACGGCGCTGCGGACAGCGACGCGCTGGCCGCCGTCCTGGGCGGGCTGGAACGCACCGGGGTGTCCGGCGGCGCCGGCGTGTACGTGGACACCGATTCCAAGGATTCGACGCGGTATCTGCTGCACATGAGCCAGTCCGGCCTCGGGCTGCCCGACGAGTCGTATTACCGCGACGAGCAGCACGCCGAGATCCTGGCGGCCTACCCGGGCCACATCGCCCGAATGTTCACCCTGGTGTACGGGGCGGACACGGCGGCCACTCAGACCGACACCGCGGCCCGGATCGTCGCGCTGGAATCCAAACTGGCCGCCGCTCACTGGGACGTGGTCAAGCGCCGCGACGCGGACCTGACCTACAACCTGCGCAAGTTCACCGACCTGTCCGCCGATGCCCCCGGATTCGACTGGACCGCCTGGTTGGGCGCGCTCGGCACCACCCCTGAGAACGCCTCCGAGCTGGTCCTGCGTCAGCCCGATTATGTGACGGCCTTCGCCGCGCTGTGGGCGAGCGAGGACCTGGAGGACTGGAAGGCCTGGACGCGCTGGCGCGTCATCCACTCGCGCGCCGGGCTGTTGACCGACGAGCTGGTGGCCGAGAACTTCGACTTCTACGGACGCACCCTGAGCGGCACCGAGCAGAACCGCGATCGCTGGAAGCGCGGTGTCTCGCTGGTGGAGGGCCTGATGGGCGATGCCCTGGGCAAGCTCTACGTTGAGCTGTACTTTCCGCCCGAGGCCAAGGCCCGGATGGACGAGTTGGTGGCCAACCTGCGCGAGGCGTACCGGGTCAGCATCAACGACCTGGACTGGATGACGCCGGAGACCCGCGCCAAGGCGCTCGTGAAGCTGGACAAGTTCACCCCCAAGATCGGATATCCGGCGCGCTGGCGTGACTACTCGGCCCTGGTGGTCGAGCGCGATGACCTCTACGGCAATTACCGGCGTGGCCACGTGGTGAACTCCGACCGCGAGCTGGCCAAGCTGGGCAGCCCGGTGGACCGCGACGAATGGTTCATGACACCGCAGACGGTCAACGCCTACTACAACCCGGGGATGAACGAAATCGTCTTTCCCGCAGCGATTCTGCAGCCGCCGTTCTTCGATGCCGAGGCCGACGACGCCGCCAACTACGGCGGTATCGGGGCGGTGATCGGTCACGAGATCGGTCATGGTTTCGACGACCAGGGCGCAAAGTACGACGGTGACGGCAACCTGGTGGACTGGTGGACCGATGCCGACCGCGCCGAATTCGGCGCTCGCACAAAGGCTTTGATCGATCAGTACGAACAGTTCACCCCGCGTGGGCTGGACGGCTCGCACCACGTGAACGGCGCGTTCACGGTCGGGGAGAACATCGGCGACCTCGGCGGGCTGTCCATCGCGCTGCTGGCCTATCAGCTGTCGCTCAAGGGCAAGGAGGCCCCGGTGATCGACGGGCTCACCGGCGTACAGCGCGTCTACTTCGGCTGGGCCCAGGTGTGGCGGACCAAATCTCGTGACGCCGAGGCGATCCGACGATTGGCGGTGGATCCCCACTCACCGCCGGAGTTCCGCTGCAACGGCGTCATCCGCAATATCGACTCGTTCTACGAGGAGTTCGAGGTGGCCGATTCCGACGAGCTCTACCTGGAACCGGCTCAGCGCGTGCGCATCTGGAATTGAGGCCGGTAGACCTGTTCGTCTGAAACGTTGGGAGCGACTTTGGTTGACGATGTTCGTCACGACGAGGACGCGGACGTCGACTGGTTCTGGGGCGTCATAGCCGAGGCCTCGCGGAGCCGCGATCATCTTCGTGAAATTCTCGGACGACTACCGAAGCGCTCCGTCTACAAGTTCCAAGATCTGTTCTTGGACTTCGCCGCCGAGCTCCAAGACGAGCCCTATCGGTGTAATCTCGGGCCCGACGAGTCTGAGGATGGCCTGGAAGACGCAGCACACTGGGTAGTCAGCCAAGGGCGGGTGAGATATGAAGCGGTCCTCGCAGAGCCGAGCCGGATGCCGTCGCACGTCGACGTCGGTGATCCAGCCAACCTTGGTGGGCTGGCTTACGAGGTCTACTTTCACCGGTTCGGTGAGCCGCTGGACTTGATCTAGCCCCGATACCAAAAACCCCGCAGCGAGGCTGCGGGGTTTTTGGTATCTGCGTTCTGCTAGAACATCTGCCAGTCGGATGCACCGTCAGGCGTGTTGTACCAACCGCCACCGGTGTTCTTGATCACCACCGGGTCGCCGCTGCCGAAGTTGTCGTAGAACCACTTGGCGTTTTCCGGGCTGAGGTTGATGCAGCCGTGACTGCTGTTGCTCCTGCCCTGCTGGGCGACCGACCACGGCGCGCTGTGCACGAAGACGCCGCTGTTGTCGATGCGAACGGCATCCTTGACCTTGAGCTTGTAGCCCTCTTTGGAGTCCACCGGCACCCCGTAGGTGGATGAATCCATCACGATGTCGGGGAACTTCTCCAGCACGTAATAGGTGCCGTTCTTGGTCTCATGCTTGCCGTCGGGCTTGCCCATCGACACCGGGAAGGTCTTCTCCAGCTTCCCGTTGCGCAAGATCTCCATCTGGTGGGCCTTGTCGTCCACCGTGGCCACCAGGTAGTCGCCCACCCGGAAGCTCGACTTGGTGCCCGCCGCGTCGATGTTCACCACCGTGTTGGACGGCCAGAAGTCCTGCGGGCGCCAACGCAGCTGCGTGTCGGTGACCCAGTAGAACCGGCCCGCCACGGGCGGGTTCGACGTGATCCGGATGGCGTCCTGAGCCAACTGCCGGTTGGCGATCGGCCGCTGGAAGTTGATGTAGATGGGCTTGGCGACACCCACCATCGATCCATTGACCGGGTTGAACGACGGCGGCAGGAACGGCGCTTCACCGGTGAACGGCGTGGAGCTCTGCCCGGGGGCGTTGCCCTCTGTGAACGGGACGGTCGGGGAGCCGTAGTTGATGATCGGCGCGGGCGTCGTAGGAGCACCCGGAACGGTGGCGGCCGGCGCCGCCGCGTCGACGGGCGGAGCGAACGGATCCGGCGCCGGGGCCGGAACAGCAGGGTCGACGGGTGCCGGCGGCACCTCGGGGTCTGCATAGGCGGATGGGCTGAGCACCAGTCCACCGGCGAGCCCCGCAGCCATGAAAGCAGTGATCAGTCGACGTTTTGCCGATTTCGGCATGAGTAACCTCCAGACAGCACAACTTGCTCCAGTGTCTCACAGCGCGGCAACCAGCTACTGCCGCGAGAAGCCGTTATTCCCCGGCAGCGACCGGTCCCACGGCGCTGAACTGCGGTGTTTATCGACTGTGACTCTCGTTGCGTTACTTCTCGCAGGCTGCGTAGGAAACTGTGAATACGCCGCGAGACAACGCGACGCCAACCATCGCGACGATGATCAGGGCAGCGGCGGCGCCAACGGTCGGGGCCGCGCCGCCGTGGTCGTAGAGGCCGCCACCGATCAGCGCGCCGCCCATGATGCCGACCTGGAAGGCCGCGACGTACCGGCCGGAGGCGCCGTCGGGGTCGTCCGGGGAGGTGCGCATTGCCGAGGCCTGAAGCATCGGTGGCAACGCCGTGGACGCCGCGCCCCAGACCACCACCGACCCCGCACCGAGCGCCACCACAGCCGGCCCGGACCACGCTTCAAGCGCCAGGACCGACAAGGACAGCAGCGCAGCGGCCAGTGCGGCCAGACAGCACACCACCGAGGCCTTGGGCCACAGGTCGAGGGGTCTGGCCATGGCCGCCATCCCAGCCAGCCCGGCGATGCCGAATCCGGCCAGCAGCCAGGCCAGGTGCGGGCCGTGTATCCCGACGACGTCCCGGATGATCACCACGATGAAGGTGAAGGCGATGAAATGCCCGGTGACACCTATCAGCGTGAGCATCGACAGCGTGAGCAGACGACGGTTGCGCCGGCGGTTGCGCGGGGCCCCGGGTGCCGATGCGGCGGCGGACGCCGGGGCGAGCGAGGGAAGCATCGTCCACGCGGCCACGGCCACCGCAGCCGCGGTCACGGCGATCACCGCCACCGCGGGCCGCCAGCCCCACACCTCGCTGAGCGCCGCCGAGAGCGGATTGCCCACGACCAGGGCCAGGCCCGTGCCCACGTAGACCGCGGCGGTGGCCCTACCGGCGTGACTGGCCGGGACCAATCGCGCACCGATCGGTGCGATCACCGACCACATCAACCCGTGGGCCAGCGCGCACAGCACCCGGCCGCCGGCCAGCACCGCGAAGTTGGGGGCGAGCGCCGAGATCACCTGGGACACCGTCAGGCAGACCAGGGTCGCGACCAAGGTTCGGCGTCGCGGCCAGCGGGCCGTCAGGCGCACCAGTGCGACCGTGGTCAGCGCGGCGACCAGCGCGTAGCTGGCCATCAGCGTGGCGACCAGTCCCTCACTGACCTGAAGATCGGTGGCGATCGCCGGCAGCGCGCCGACCGGGAGCATCTCGGCGGTGACGTAGATGAACGCCGCCCCCGCGAGGATGGCGAGTTGCGTGGCAACGCGCGGAGTCCACGGGCTGGTGGGGGCGGAAAGCGATTCGCCGGTGACGCTGAAGGTCATGCTGGAATGCCACGGTAGTGCCATAACGCTGCTGTGCGTGGTTGCCGACCCGAGAGAACGCGCAGTGGCGGGCACAATCGATTGTGTGATTGTCGCCTTCAGCATCAGCCCGAACGGTGGGGACGAGTCCGGCAGTGTCAGCGCTGCGGTGGCCGAGGCCGTCCGGGTGGTGCGGGCCTCGGGCCTGCCCAACGAGACCAACGCCATGTTCACCAACATCGAAGGTGAATGGGACGAGGTGATGGCCGTGGTGAAACAGGCAGTAGATGTTGTGGCTGCGGTGTCGTCTCGCACCAGCCTGGTGTTGAAGGCCGACATCCGGCCCGGCTACACCGGGCAGCTCACCGCGAAGGTCGAGCGGATCGAGCAGGCGCTGGGTGACTAACGCGACTGGTCAGGCGTCGCCTCGCCGAAATCGACACCATGGTCGTCACGAACGCGGCGGAACAACCCTGACGTAGATCTCGGCGACGCTCACTGGTTAGGCAAGCTCAGGAGCGGACCAGGCGGGCGATGGCCGCCGATGCCTCGGCCAGCTTGGCCTCCGCCTCGTCACCGCCTTCTGAGACCGCCTGCGTCACACAATGTCCGAGGTGTTCGTCGAGCAGACCGAGCGCCACGGACTGCAGCGCACTGTTGACGGCGCTGATCTGGGTGAGCACGTCGATGCAGTACTTGTCCTCGTCGATCATCTTGGCGATACCCCGGACCTGACCTTCGATCCGGCGCAGCCGTTTGGCGTAGTTCTCCTTCTGCGCCGAGTAGCCATGTGCACCCGAGTTGTCTGCCGCGTCCATGACCTCATCATACCGGTACCCCACTGGGGTATGCATATCCATTTGTCCGGGAGAAACGACAGGCTGACCTGCACCGCTTGGGCATCACAAAGAATTTGGGCGGCTAACTAGCCGAGGGGCATACTTGCCTTCATGTCTTCCGACCACCCCGATATCAAGCCCCGCAGCCGCGACGTTACCGACGGCCTGGAGAAGACCGCAGCCCGCGGAATGCTCCGCGCGGTAGGGATGGGGGACGACGACTGGGTCAAGCCACAGATCGGTGTCGGGTCGTCGTGGAATGAGATCACCCCGTGCAACATGTCGCTGCAGCGCCTCGCGCAGTCGGTCAAGGCCGGCGTGCACGAGGCCGGCGGGTTCCCGCTGGAGTTCGGCACCATCTCGGTGTCCGACGGCATCTCCATGGGCCACGAGGGTATGCACTTCTCGCTGGTCTCCCGCGAGGTGATCGCCGACAGCGTCGAGACCGTGATGCAGGCCGAGCGCCTCGACGGATCGGTACTGCTGGCCGGCTGCGACAAGTCGATCCCCGGCATGCTGATGGCGGCGGCACGCTTGAACCTGGCCAGCGTCTTCCTCTACAACGGCTCGATCATGCCGGGGGTCGCCAAGCTCACCGACGGCACCGAGAAGGAAGTCACGATCATCGACGCCTTCGAAGCGGTCGGGGCGTGCGTGCGCGGGTTGATGTCGCGGGAGGACGTCGACATCATCGAACGGGCAATCTGTCCGGGTGAGGGTGCGTGCGGCGGCATGTACACCGCCAACACCATGGCGTCGGCGGCCGAGGCACTCGGCATGTCGCTGCCCGGCAGCGCGTCGCCCGTGGCCGTCGACAAGCGGCGCGAAGTGTATGCCCGCCAGTCCGGCGAGGCCGTCGTCGAGATGCTGCGCCGCGGCATCACCTCGCGCGACATCCTGACCAAGGAAGCCTTCGAGAACGCGATCGCGGTGGTGATGGCGTTCGGCGGGTCCACCAATGCCGTGCTGCACCTGCTGGCGATCGCCCGCGAGGCCGGGGTCGAGCTGACGCTGGCCGATTTCACCCGGGTCGGCAACAAGGTGCCGCACCTGGCCGACGTGAAACCGTTTGGCCGCCACGTGATGAAGGATGTCGACGAGATCGGCGGCGTCCCGGTGGTCATGCGCGCGCTGCTGGATGCCGGTCTGCTGCATGGTGATTGCCTGACCGTGACCGGTAAGACCATGGCCGAGAACCTCGCCCACATCGCGCCGCCGGACCCCGACGGCAAGGTGCTGCGTGCGATGAACAACCCGATCCACCCCACCGGCGGCATCACGATCCTGCACGGGTCACTGGCGCCCGAGGGTGCCGTGGTGAAGTCCGCAGGGTTCGACTCCGACGTGTTCGAGGGCACCGCACGAGTTTTCGAGCGCGAGCGGGCGGCCCTGGACGCGCTGGAAGACGGCACGATCACGCACGGCGACGTCGTGGTGATCCGCTACGAGGGCCCCAAGGGTGGCCCGGGTATGCGCGAGATGCTGGCCATCACCGGCGCCATCAAGGGTGCCGGGCTGGGCAAGGACGTGCTGCTGATGACCGATGGCCGGTTCTCCGGCGGGACGACGGGCCTGTGCGTGGGCCACATCGCTCCCGAAGCCGTCGACGGCGGGCCGATCGCCTTCGTCAAAGACGGTGACCGGATCCGCCTCGACGTGGCGAACGGAACGCTGGACCTCCTGGTCGACGAGGCCGAAGTCGCCGGGCGCAAGGATGGCTGGCAGCCGCTTCCCCCGACCTACACCACCGGCGTCCTGGCCAAATACACCAAGCTGGTGCAGTCCGCCGCCGTCGGCGCTGTCTGCAACTAACTCCCCTGCACCGCGAGCGTGCGTGCCTGCTGTCCGACACGCCGCAAAACGTCGGCATTTCTCGCACGCTCGCGGGCGGTAGAGTGGCGGTCGGGCGTGCAGGATCGCCCGACGTCCGCTCGAAGAGGCCAAGCCTCCCTGCATACTGAGTTGCCTTGTGACTGACCTCTTCTCAGCCCGATTCGCGGACACGGGCCCTTGAGAGGAGGCCGTCATGGCCAGCCGTCTGCCGAGCAATCCCTCGATCGACCATCTGCGCGCTGAAGCCCGCAAGCTGCAGCGCGCGGATCGCACCCCGCTGCACGAAGCCCAATTCGCCGTCGCCCGCGACTACGGCTTCAGCAGTTGGCCCAGGCTCGTGCATTATCTGCGCGACGCCGCCAAGCTCAGCATCGACCCCGGTGCGTTCGACGAGGACAACCTCGAGCCGGCCGAGCGGTTCTGCGCGTGGGCATCGTTGCGTTACAACGAGACTGACGCTCCCCCACGTTGGCAGGCCGCCGCTGAACTGCTCGCCGCCACACCGGATCTGGTCGACCGGCACATTTGGGCCGCCGCTTCAGCGGCCGATCCCGCCGCGCTGGCCCGGCACCTCGCCGAGCCAGTTCTGGCGTCGACCGGGGGCGGCCCGTTCGGCTGGGTGCCGTTGCTATACCTGAGCTACAGTCGGGTTCCCTTGGGCCGCAACGCTGACGACGTACTCACGGCCGCGACTCTACTGCTCGATACGGGCGCCGACCCGAACGCGGGCTACCTATGGTGCGGCTTGTCGACGCCGTTCACCGCACTGACCGGGGTGTTCGGCGACGGTGAACAGGGCCCGCGGCGACAACCGCCCCACCCCTTCGCGACCGAACTCGCCACTCTGCTGCTGCAGCGCGGCGCACATCCGGTCGATCAGCAGACGCTGTACAACCGGATGTTTCGGGCCGACGATTCCCACCTGGAACTGTTGTTCGCCCACGGCCTGGCCGATGCCGGTCCGAGCCCGTGGGAACTGCGTCTCGGCGAGGCAATGGAAACTCGAGAACAGCTGTGGCAGCGCCAGATCAGCTGGGCTGCCGAGCACGGGTTCACCGCGCGGCTCGACCTGTTGGCCCGGCACGGAATCGACATATCCGGAGTGGAGGCGGTGACGCCGGTGTTCCCCGACGATCCCAACGCCTTTGACGACGAGGGTGCGACCCCGCTGCACCAGGCCGCGTGGTCCGGCGACCTCGAGCTGATTCGGCGGCTCCTCGACGCCGGCGCCGACACGACCATCGTCGACCGGAGGTTCGGCTCCACTCCTCTGGATTGGGCCGAGCATGCCTACCAGTCCGAGGCGGCCGATCTGCTGCGGCCGATAACTCCCCCTCATGTGCGTCATCGTGATTCTTCGTCGTCGGTCAACGGGCCTTTGTGACGTCGTTGACGGCGTTGAGACCGTTGAGGGTGCGCGGATAGCCGATGAACGGAAGCACCACGGTCAGCACGGACAGCAGGGTGGACCGGTCATTGCCGACGTTGAGATTGGCTGCTACGTGACCCATTACCTGCGCGTCGGCTCCGCCGAGTGCGACGAGCATCGAAAAAGTCAGCAACTCACGCATTTTCACGTCTATCCCGGAGCGGGTGAGGTAGTCGCCGAAGCAGTTCGCTGACAGGTAACGCTGGAAGTGGCTCTCGTCATCGGCGGCGGCCGCATACATGTCGTCGACGCGCTCATCCCCAACGATGCGCTTCTGCACCGCCATGCCCTTGTCTGCCCGGGTTTCCGGTGCCGTGGTGGACTGGCCGGGCAGCGGCAACTGCACACCGCGCTCGGTCAGCACGTCGTTGGTGGCGTGCAAGAAATCGAATACCTTGGCCAGACCGACATACGGCACAGCCTGATAGACGATCTCCTTGACCTCCACCGGTGTCACCCCGGCCGTCAGTGCGGCCCCCAGCATGGCCCGGTACTCACTGACCGCTTGAGAGGCGATGATCGAGGCCAACTGAACCATCAGCCGGGTGCGCACGTCCAAGTTGGCGTCGCCCAGTACCTCATCGAAAGCGAAATTGTCGAAGACTTCGATCAACTCGGGGTCGGTGACCGCCAGGTCTGAAACGTGATCGGGAAAGAGCTCATCGTGGTTGCGTTTGGCGGTTTCACTGATCGCCATGGTCACTCCTTATGGTCAGCCGAGATATTCCTCGTCGGTGACGTGCTCAAGCCACGTCGTGGTGGTGGGGTCGTCGGCGTTGTCGAGCATGGCGAGGTGTTCCATGAACGAGTCGGGGCTGGCGCCGTGCCAGTGCTCCTCGCCCGGCGGGCAGTAGATGGTCTGCCCGGGGTGGGCCTCGACCTTCTCCGCGCCTCGCGACTGCACCCATGCCACTCCCTGGGTGACGTGAAGCGTCTGGCCCAGCGCGTGTGAATGCCAGGCCGTGCGGGCGCCCGGCGCGAACCGCACCTTGGCGACCGTCATCCGTTGCCCCGCTTCGCGCGGGTATGCGATCGGATCCAGCCAGACGTCGCCGGTGAACTGCTCGGGCGGGTTCTTGATGGTCGGGTTGCGGGCGTCAACCTGCATGTCCGTTTCCTCTCGGTCAGTCGCGGGGCGTCACCCTCAGCGTCGTCTCCAGCACGTCATCGCCAGTGACGGCGCCGACGGGTCCCGGGCCGTACCGGTCGTACTTCGCGTGATACGTCGCGGTGATCTCGTCGGCCAGGGCGGCCGGCGCCGGTTCGAACGCCACATCCCGTTCCACACCACCGGATTCGATGCGAGCGCCGGCACTCTGGGCGCGGCGGAACCAGCCGTTCTCCGGTCCATGCGCAGAGCGCACAAAGATCGCATCGCCGACGCGGACCTGCCAGATCGGAATCGGTTGCCGGGCCGTGCCGTCCGGACGGTATGTCGCAATGTGGAGCTCATACGCGTCACCGATGCCGCGCAGTTCATCCTCGGTCCACCCGCTCACAGGCCCACCATGGCCATGCCGGCGTCGTTGTAGCGGTTGCCCTGCACGCCGACCCGTGCGGCGAGTGCATCGAGATCGGCGACCTCGTCGGCCGAGAGCGCGACCTGCGTCGAGCCGGAGTTCTCGTCGATGCGGTTGCGGCGGCGGGTACCGGGGATCGGCACGATCCACGGGTGCTGGGCAAGCAACCAGGCGAGTGCGATCTGACCGGGTGTGGCACCTTTGGCCTCAGCCAGGCCGCGGACGTGACCCACCAAAGCCTCGTTGGCTGTGATGTTCTCGGCGTTGAACCGCGGAATGGTGCCCCGGATGTCGCCAGCGGCGAACTCGGTCGACGCCGCGACGGTGCCGGTGAGGAAACCCTTGCCGAGCGGGCTGAACGGCACGAAGCCGATACCGAGTTCAGCGCAGGTCGGGAGCACCTCCGGCTCAGGGTCGCGGGTCCACAACGAGTACTCGCTCTGCACCGCGGTCACGGGGTGGACGGCGTGCGCGCGTCGGATCGTCGCAGCGCCGGCTTCCGACAATCCGAAATGGCGCACCTTGCCGGCCTGAACGAGCTCCCCGACGGTGCCTGCGACATCTTCGATCGGCACGTCGGGATCGACGCGATGCTGGTAGAAGAGGTCGATGACGTCAGTCTGCAACCGTTGCAGCGACGCGTCGGCGACCCGCTTGATCTGCTCCGGTCGCGAGTCGGTGCCCGACATCTTGCCGTCGACGATGTTCCAGCCGAACTTGGTGGCGATGACGACCTGGTCGCGCACCGGTGCCAGCGCCTCGCCGACGAGTTCCTCGTTGACGTAGGGCCCGTAGACCTCGGCGGTGTCGATGAACGTCACTCCGGCCTGCTCGACGGCATACCGGAGCACCCCGATCATGTCGTCGCGGCCGCCGGGATTGGGGCCGTAGCCCTGCGACATCCCCATGGCGCCGAGACCGATTGCCGAAACTTGCAGGCCCTGGCCGAGCGTGCGTGTGTGCATTAATCCTCCTCAGGCTTCGGGAATTTCGATCCCGAACTTTTCTCGGGTGATGTCTTCGGGTTCCGGGCCGCCGCGCACACCGGTGTCGAGCGCGTCGATGGCGGCGAGTTGGTCGGCGGTGAGTTCGAAGTCGAAGACGTCGAAGTTCTCCGCAATCCGTGACGGCGTCACCGATTTCGGGATCGCCTGGCGTCCCTGCTGCAGGTGCCAGCGCAGCATCACCTGTGCGGGCGACTTGCCATGCGCCCCGGCGATCTCCACGATCACCTGATCCTCCAACGTGGACCCGTGGGAGCCGTCGCGGTAGAACGTGATACCGCCGATCGGGGACCAGGCTTGATTGAGAATGCCGAGCTGATCGTCGATCTCGAGCAAGTCGGACTGCCGGAAGTAGGGGTGTACCTCGATCTGGTTGACTGCGGGCACCACCTCCGTCTCGGCCAGTAAGCGGTCAAGGTGGGCCGGCATGAAGTTGGAGACGCCGATCGCGCGCACTTTGCCGTCGTCGTAGAGCTTCACCAGTGCCTTGTACGCGTCGACGGTCCGCTCGAACTCGCCCGGCAGCGCCTGGTGCAGGATCAGCAGATCGATCGTGTCGACTCCGAGCTTGCCGGCCGCCTTGTCGAACGCATGCAGGGTGGAGTCAAAGCCGTAATCGGTTATCCACACCTTTGTTTCGATGAAGACGTCATCGCGGTCCAGGCCGGAGCGGCGGATCGCCTCGCCTACGCCCCGCTCGTTGCCGTAGGCCGCGGCGGTGTCGATGTGGCGGTAGCCGGTCTCCAAGGAAACCCGGACGGCCTCGGTCGTCTCGTCCGGCGGAGTCTGGTAGACGCCGAAGCCCAGGGCAGGCATCGTCACGCCGTTGTTGAGTGTGAAGCTGGGAACGCTCATGACTGTCTCCTCTTCGCGCAAGCGCTCATCGGGGTTTGACCATCACTTTCAGTGCTTCTCGCGAATCCATGGCGGAATACGCCTCCGGGGTTTCATCCAGAGCAACGGTGCGATCGAACACCTTGCCCGGCTGGACGCTGCCGTCGAGCACCGCGGGCAGGAGCGGCTCGATGTAGGCGCGGGCGGGCGCCGGACCACCGGTGAGGGTGATGTTGGGGCCGAACAGCGACCCGAAGCCGACCGGCGCCTCCTCATACTGCGGCACCCCGACCCGGCTGATGACGCCGCCGGCGCGGACGATGCCGATCGCCTGCTCATAGGCCGGCATGTGGCCGACTGCCTCCAACACGATGTGGCTGCCGCCGTCGGTGAGGTCACGCACCTTGGCAATGCCCTCGTCAGCGCGCTCGGCAACGACGTCGGTCGCGCCGAACTCGCGGCCGAGATCGGTCCGTGCCTCATGGCGGCCCATCAGGACGATCCGCTCCGCCCCCAACTGCTGGGCCGACAGCACGGCCAGGAGGCCGACCGCACCGTCTCCG
The DNA here is from genome assembly GCF_055419505.1 of Mycobacterium sp. IDUB_9. NCBI lineage: Bacteria > Bacillati > Actinomycetota > Actinomycetes > Mycobacteriales > Mycobacteriaceae > Mycobacterium > Mycobacterium sp. IDUB_9. The sequence goes on from NZ_JBVAXU010000001.1 coordinate 784,390, forward strand.
ATCACGGTGACGGTGCTGCCGTCGGTCACGCCGCCCTTGACCGCGGCGTGCCAACCGGTGCCGTACACATCGGACAAGGTCAGCAGCGACGCCAGCAGTGTGTCGTCCGTGGATTCGGTGACCCCGGGGACCTTGACCAAGGTTCCGTCGGCCAATGGCACCCGGACCGCCTCGGCCTGCCCACCGGCCGTCCCGAGCCCGGCGTCGTTCCAGAAGCCACCGTTGACGCAGGAGGTCTGCAGGCCGGCCCGGCAGAATTCGCAGGTGCCGCAGGACACCGCGAACGGGGCGATGACGAAATCGCCGGTGCTCAGCGTGGAGACCTCAGATCCGGTCTCCTCGACCACCCCGATGAACTCGTGTCCGATCGAAACGCCCCCTGCCGACGGCGCCATCGAGTGATACGGATGCAGGTCGCTGCCGCACACGCAGGCCCGCACCACCCGGACCAACGCGTCGCTCGGTTTCTGAATCGTGGGCTCGGGCGCGTCGATCACGCGGACGTCACCCGGTCCGTAGATATACGTGGCTCGCATGCTTCTAGTGAACGCCTCTGCTCGGCGCTGAGGGAGTGACGCTTGAGCGGGGTATTGGCATTACCTGTTTCGGCGCCCGGGACGGCCCTACCGTAGAGGCATGGGCACGATGGACTTGCGCAACGAGATCCGCGAGTTCCTGAGCTCACGACGGGCCCGGATCAACCCTGAACAGGCCGGACTGCCCGCCTATGGTGGAAACCGCCGCGTCAAGGGCCTGCGCCGTGAGGAAGTGGCACTGCTGGCCGGGGTCTCTGTGGACTACTACGTGCGCATGGAACGCGGCAGCCTGGCCGGAGCCTCCGAAGGCGTGCTCGACGCGCTGGCCTCGGCGCTGCAGCTGGACGAAGCCGAACGCGACCACCTGTTCGCGCTGGCCCGCGAATCCGGGTCCCACGGCACCCGTCGGCGGCGCAAGACGACCGCGACCGTGCGCCCGGTACTCCAGCAGGTCCTCGACGCCATCACCGATGCGCCCGCCTGGATCCGCAACGGCCGTCACGACATTCTGGCGATGAACCAACTCGCCCGCGCGCTCTACTCCCCCGTCCTCGCCGACCACCGCCGGCCGGCCAACACCACCCGGTTCGTCTATCTCAATCCCGAAGCCGCCGAACAGTTTTTCGTCGACTACGACAAGGTCTCCCGCGATGCCGCTGCGATGCTGCGCCTGGAGGCGGGACGCAACCCACATGACGAGGACCTGGTCGCGCTGATCGGCGAATTGTCCACCCGCAGCGAGTTGTTCCGCCAGCGTTGGGCATCTCAGGATGTGCGGTTCCACCGCTCTGGCCGCAAACGGCTCCGTCATCCCGTCGTCGGTCAGCTCGACCTCGACTTCGAGGCGATGGAGCTTCCGTCGGAGCCGGGCCTGGCCCTCAACATCTACACCGCAGCCGCAGGCACCCCGGCCGCCGACGGTCTCAAGCTGCTCGCCTCTTGGGCAGCGAGCCAGGCGAACCTGGCCACCGAAGGCGTTCAGGCGAGAATCTGAGGCAGCACCGACTGAGTCATGACAACCCCCCCTTCGGACCGCGACGGATGATCGCGGCGAGTTGTTCGCGTGAGCTGGCGCCCACCCGCTGGCAGGCCCGGTACAGATGGCCTTCGACACTGCGCACCGACATCACCAGCCGCTCGGCGATCTGCTTGTTGGTCAGCCCCGCGACGACGAGTTCGACGATCTCGCGCTGTCGGCCGGTCAACGGCTGTCCAGCCGGGTTGCGCAACGCCGGGGTACAGAGCCCACCGCATTCGTCGGCGCTCTCCTGCGCCAACGCGGCCGCATACGCACTGCGCTTACCCTGACCGTGGTGGCCGAACGCGACCGCGGCCTGCGCCAAGGCGTCAGTGGCGGTGGCTCGGTCGCCGAGGGCCCGGTATTCCTCTGCCGCCGTGAGTAATCCGGCGCCGTCATCGGCGGCCAGTGCCTCGATATGGCGGGCCACCGTCTCGGCCAGCGGCAGTTTCAGGGTTTCGGCAAGCTCCCGTACACGCGCGGCGCCCGAAGTGTCGCCCCACTGTGCGGCCGTCTGCAGACACAGCAGCTCATGCGTCGGCTGTTCGCGTTGCGCGGCGTCGCGACCCGCTGCGCGCACCAGATCGATGGCATCGGTCAGCGCGCCACCGGCAGCCAGCGTCCACCCGGTGGACACCGACATCGCGGTGCCCACGAACACGTAATCGTCGGGCACCAGCTGCCCGACTCCCGCCAGCGCATCGGTTGCCGCGGCAACTTGGCCCAGTTTGGCATACGCCTCAGCCAGCGCGAAGCAGCTGGCGATGCGCAAACCCGTTGTGATCTCGTGTGTTTCGGCACCGGCATACGCCTCGTGCAAGTGTTTGACGGCACCACCGAGATCGGCACGGACCAGTTCGGCGTGGCCGAGCAGGTGAGCGAGGTTGGCGTACACCAGACCAGGCATGTCACGCGCCGACTCGTCCAGCAGCGCTGCCATCGCCGTGACTTCGTCGATACGACCGGTCAGCCGGCAGGCGCGACCGTGGACCGCACCGAACCAGAAGCGCATGGGCGACGATTCGAACGATGTGTTGGCCCTTTTGATGGCCTGGTCGGCGACGGTGTTGATGTCATCGACGTGTCCCAGCGCACCGAAGGCCATCATCAACGCGATCGAGGCCATCATCGCGTGGAAATCGGGCAAACCACCGAAATCCAGCGCGGTCCTTGCCTTTTCCTCGGCACGCGCACAGTGCCCAAGTACCGCGTCGACGCAGGCCTCGATGGCCAGGCGTTCCATCCGCTGCTCATCGGATTCGGTTGTGGTGGAAAGCTTCTCCAAAATATCGCCGGCGTCGCGCGGGCGGCTGAGCATCCAGGCCAGGTTGGCCGCCCGGACCGTCGCCCAGTGATGGTTGTCGGGACGCCCGTCGGCACTGATGTCACGTAGGACGGCCTCAGCTTCTTCACCTCGGCTCAGCAGGATCAGCGTCATCGCCCGCAGCTGCGCGGCCCCGGGTGCGCCGCATTCGGCCGCGGCAGCCGCGAATCGGTTGGCGGCGTCGGGATCGAGCAGGACGGCGGCGCAGCGGGCGGCCGTGAGGTACAGCTCTGGATCCGGTGGCAGGTCGGAGTTCAGCGCCAGCAGTGCCCGGCGGACGGTCGCGCGCATATCCCCGTCGGCGTCCGACTCCAGCCGCCGCGCGAGCCGCCCCCGGATCCTCGACAGGTGCATCTCACCGGCTGTCGCCCTACGCAATTCGCCGTACAACGGGTGCGCGAGAGTCGCCACCAGTCCGCGCCCGGCCCGGTCGACCCTGACCAGGTGCATCTGCTCAGCGGCCTCCAGGTCGGCGGGCTCGACGAGGTCGCACAGGACGTCGACGCTCAGCGGCTCGCACTGCGACAGCGTGTCGAGCACCAGCGCCATACCGGGCTCGAGTCCGCCGAGGCGACGCCCGACCATGTCGGTGATGCTCTGGGACACGGCCACATTGCCGTCCCACATCCACACCCCGGCGGACTTGCGCATCCGCCCGGCGGCGATCTGGTCCTTCACCAGCTGCAGCAGGTAAAGAGCGTTGCCTCCGGTCAGTTTCCAGAACCGGCGCGTGGTTCGGCTGTCCACGGGGCCGGCGACCGCCGACTCGATCAGCGTGGCGGCCGCGGTGGCGGACAGCGGCTCGAGGTCGATCCGGTCGAGCAGGCTGTCTTTCCACAGGGCGGTCACGGCGTCTGGTTCCGGTCCCCCGGAACGTGCGGTGACGACGAGGCGCACCCCTTGGGTCTGCGCCAATTGGTGGACGACGTGCGCGGACAGCCCGTCGAGCAGGTGCGCGTCATCGATGCCGATGACGACCTTGCCCATCTGCTGTTGGGCGACGAAAGAATCGATCACGCGGCGCACGTCTGGCAGTGGGTCGCACATGCTCTGGCTGATCGATCCGGTGAAGGCCCCGAGCGGGATGGCCCGCGCGGATTCGGTTCCGACGAACCAGCTGGTCCGGTGGCCGGATGCCGCGGCGTGGCTGAGTGCCTCGCGGGCCAATCGGGTCTTGCCGACCCCGGCACTGCCGACGATCACCACGCCGTGGTGGGTCCCCGGCCCGCCAAGGCAGCGACGGATCGTCGCCAGTTCTTCTTCCCGCCCCGCCAGCTTCATGTCAGCAGTTCGTACCCGCCATCGCCGTCATCGGAAGTTCCCGCGATTTCCCACGATATGGCGTCAAACCCGTCCACGGGGAGCAAATTGACGCATCCTCGGGTAACGGGGCGGTCCGGGCACACGGATCCCCCTCCAGCCGGGGCCCGGCTGGTCTACCAGGTACGCCTACCGGTCGGTCTGCCGGTCAGGCGTGCCGCGCTTCGGAATTGCGCACCCGCATCCCGAAGTACATTGCGTTGAAGCCCAGCACCATCACGAGCGCACCACTGATCACGTGCGACCAGATCATGCCGGCGCTCGGTCCACTGACAAACACCCACGGCGAGATGATCAGCCACACACCGAATATCGGCAGTGTCCAGGTCATGCCGTGCGCGCGATCCAGCGCGAAGCTGAAACACATTGACAGGAACGCGATCGCCCCTCCGACGATCAGATCGTTGACCGTCAGCCTGTTGAAGGCGTCGTAGCCGACGATCCATGGTGACAGCGCGACGTACATCGCCGTCAGCAACGTCAGGCCGAAGGTGACCTGCGCGGCCATCGACTCTGCAACACGGTCATAGCTCGCTCTCAGGGCCAGAATGTCCGGATGTAGATCGATCGATGAATGGACCGTACTCATTTCTATTCCTTTCCGTTATACGGCAAGGCGTTTGAGCCCTACCGCCCCCATCCATCACCTCTCAGGTTACGCCGTAACAGGCCCGCCGGCGCCGGCTGTCGACGCCCGCCGGAGCCGCACAAGTAAGGTGTTCTCAATGCGGCGGCGCAGCAACCTCCGAACGGATGACCCGACCGGCGCACATCAGCAACTCGGCTGGTTCGCAACGCTCTTCGCGATGGCGTTGGTGTTCCATTACTCCGACAGCCAACCCCTTGCGGTGCTGCCGGCATTGCTGGCCGGTCTGCCCGCCCTGATATTTCCCGGCTCGGTGGCCGCCGCCGGCCTGGCCGTCGCGGCCGGTGCGACGGTGGCCGCGCTGAACCTGCCCGCGGCCGCGAACCATCTGGTGCTGAGCCTGCTGATCGCCGTCGCACTCGGTACCGCGGCCTTGTGGGCACTGGCCACCCGGAATCGACCGGGGACGCCGGAGGGCTTCGTCGAGCGCTGGCTGGATGCCGCGCGGAGCCCCATCGGCCTTGTGTTGCTCGTGGTCTACCTGTTCACGGTCTTCGACAAGTTGAACACCGCCTACTTCACCCCGGCCACCTCGTGCGGCGGGGAACTGTTCGGCCAGCTCATCTGGCTCAACGGCTTCGACGATGTGACACCGGGCCGGGCCATCGGGGAGCTCGTCGGCATCGTCGCAGTGGTGATCGAGGCCGCGATTCTCGGGTTGCTGGCGGTGCCGCGACTACGTTTCTGGGGCGTGCTGCTCGGGGTGGCCTTCCACTCGATACTGGCGATGGCCTCGTTCTACGACTTCGCCACGGTCGTCTTCGCGGTGTACGTACTGCTGGTCCCGGCCGAGGTGTTCGTCGCCCTGGCGACCCGCGCTTCGGTGCTGCGCCGCGTCGCGCTCGCCGGCTTTGCGATGCATGTGCTGCTCAGTGTGTCGTCGAGTTCGGCCGACTCGCCGACGAGCCCGGTCGGCCTACCCTGGCACACCCTGCTCGTGCTCACGTGGTTCGTCGCGGTGGTGCCGTTCATGGTCGCGCTGCTGCGCGCGTACCACTCCGTGCACGCGGCCGGTGTGCGTCCACCGAAATGGAGTTTTCGCCCTCTGGTGCTGCTCATCGCCCCGCTGTTGGCGTTCGCCAACGGGGTGACGCCCTATGTGGGGCTCAAGACTGTGTCGAACTACTCGATGTTCAGCAACCTGCACACCGAGGAAGGCGCCACCAATCATCTGTTGCCCGGCGTCACCGCATTCCGGTTGGCCGACTATCAGCGCGACACCGTCACGGTGGTCGGAATGGAGTTTCCACAGCAGTCGGCCGACCTGACATTCCTTCGCCGGCAGATCCGTTGGATGTCCGAAGACCCGCCGGTCCGTATCCCCTGGCTCGAGCTGCGGCGCAGTGTGATGCTGTGGCAGGACGCGGGGATCAGTGGCGTCCGGATCGCTTATCTGCACGACGGACCGCCGCGCGTGGTGGACGACGCGACAACAGATCCCGTGCTCGCGGCACCGCTGCCCTGGTGGCAGCGGCATCTGCTCGCGTTCCGCGCCATCGACTCGGGTTGGGGCGCCGACAGCTGCCGCTGGTAGCCGCGTCACCCCACACCGCGACCGTGCGTGTTTGCCCCCCCGACACACCGTGAAACGTCGGCAGTTTGCGCACGCTCGCGGTGCCAGGGTCAGGCGGAGCCGATCCGCTCCGGATTGCGGTAGCTCTCGGCCCGCGCGGCGATCACCTCGGGTGTCGGCAGCGGCTCGGCGCTGTCCAGATACACCCCACCGGCGCGCAGGGTGTCGTCGACCAGCAGCCAGATCCACCGGACCAGGTCGGCCACCAGCCGGTCCTGGGCAGTCGAGCCGGGCTGATCGAGCCACCGGCCGGTCGTCGATTCGACCAGCCCGACGATGGCGAAGGCCAAGGGCTGAGGGTCGGTCTCCACGCCGAAAGCATTGAGGTACACCGTGAACAGGGCATCCAACTGGGTACCGATGGTCAGCCTGATATCGGCGATGGCGTCGGGTGCCGAACCGTCGTCGCCGAGAGAGCACCGCGCCAGATAGCGATAGAGGCTGCGATGCTCGACGAGAAACCCGACGTGGGCGCCGACACTCGCCTCGATGATCTGGGCCATCGATCCGTGTGGTGTCCACAGCGGGGCGAGTTCGGTGTTGAGCATCTCGGCGGCGCGTTGCGCGATCGCGCGTTGCAGGTCTGCGGCGCCGGCGAAATGCCGGTAGAGCTTGGTGCGGGTGACGCCGACGTGCGCCGCGATCTGCTCGGTCGACGCCTGTGGGCCGTGCTCGGCGATCGCCGACAATGCCGCGTCGACGAACTCGGCCCGCCGGCGTTCCCGCTGGCCGGCCCATCGACTCACCGAACCGTTGCCCTCAGTTGTCACGGCTACACCCTAGCCAATCTAGTGGTACATGACGTACCATTTGCCCAACTGGTACGTCATGTACCACTAGATCCGGAAGGGAACGACGCAGATGGATGCGGTCATCGCACTTCGTAAAGCAGCAGGTCTGCCGGCAGTTGCCGAACCCCTGGCACCCGCTGAGGACTACGGCTTCTTCGGCCCGGATTCGGTCACCTGGAAGGTGTGGAGCTACCCCACCTCACTGCTGATCGGCTTCTCGCGCGCGGTCACCATCGAGCACCTCGACCCGTTCCTGGCCGCCGCGGTGGACGCCACCGGGCAGGTCTACAGCCGCACCCGCCTGCGCTACGACCGGACCATGCAGTACTTCGCCCTGGTGGCCTTCGGCGACGCCAAGTCCGTCCTCGACGCCGCAGAGATCCTGGTCAAGATCCACGCCAAGGCTGTCGGCACCGAGCCCATCACCAAGCGCCCGTTCGACGCCAACGATCCGCACTCGCAGTTGTGGATCCACCTGACCGCGTGGCATTCGATCCTCTACAGCTACGAGATGTTCGGCCCCGGCAAGCTGTCGGCGGACGAGGAGAGCCGGTACTGGGCGGAGTGCGCGCGGGCCGCGGAGTTCCAGACCATCAATCCCGACGACGTGCCGCGCACCCGCGAGGGCGTCCGCGCGTACTTCGAGAGCTTCCGACCTGACCTCGTGGGCTCCGAGGTGGCCCAGCGCATGATGGACTACCTGGTCGATCTGGGCTACCACATCCTGCCCGAGCGGATGCCGCGCTGGATGCGCAAGGCGTTCAACATCCCGATGCGCGCCGCCATCATCGCCACCATGCCGCAGTGGATGCGGCTGCTCGGCGGTATCCCCCAGCGCCGGTTCGCCGATGTCGCGGCGCGCGCGGTGGTCCGCCCCTTCCTGCGGATCGTCGCCACCTATCCGCGGCTGGAGCTTGCGGTCCTGGACCTGACGACGCCGAACACCACACCCATCGTCGGCCCCACCCTGGTGGACATTCCGGCCAAGCACACCGTGACCTACACCCCGGCCGAGGCCCGAGCCAAATGGGACCGGACCACTCCGTTCGAGCAGTACGCTGCCATCGTGGCCAAGCGGCAGGCGGGCGAGGGTCCGACACCGTATGCCCACAACCATCACGACGCATTGGTCCGATTCGACAAGAGCGTGAGCTGAGATGACCGAAACGCAGATCGACGAGGCCCTCGAGGAGCTCGTCGAAGGTGAAAAGACCTGGGCTTCCCTGTCATTGGCCGCCCGGCGCGGCCTACTCGACGAGGTGCGCGCACTGACCGCGCGTCACGCCGCCGAATGGGTGGACGCCGCCGTCGGGATCAAACAACTCGACCCGGCCTCGCCGCTGGTCGGCGAGGAGTGGATGTCCGGCCCGTATTCACTGGCGGCCGGGCTGGGCGCACTGTCGGAGACGCTGGCCAAGCTCGAAACGGGCCGTAGCCCGCTCGACGGCGCCGCGTTCGGTTACGCCCCCGGCGGCCGCACGACGGTAAAGGCCTTGCCACTCAATACCTTCGACCAGCTGCTGCTGTCCGGATTCAGCGCCGAGGTGTGGCTGCAGCCCGGAATCGAGAAAGCCGAGGCAATCCGATCGGCTGGTCTGGCCCAACGCGACCCCTCCCGCACCCACGGCGTCGGCGCGGTACTGGGCGCGGGCAACATCTTCTCGATCGCGCCGCTCGACACCATCTACGAGCTGTACGCCAACAACCGGGTGGTGGCCCTCAAGCTCAACCCCATCACCGATCCGCTGCTACCCGTACTGACGAAGGTGCTGGCTCCGTTCATCGCCGTCGGCGCGGTGCGCATCCTGACCGGCGGCGCCGAGGCCGGCACATATCTGGTGCGACACAAGCTCGTCGACCATGTGCACATGACCGGTAGCGCCCTGACCTACGACGCCATCGTGTTCGGCACCGGGGAAGAGGGCGCCCGACGCAAGGCCGCCGACGAGCCGGTGCTCGACAAGGAGATGACCGCCGAGCTCGGCGGGGTGTCACCGACGATCGTGCTGCCCGGGGAGTGGAGTAAGGCCGACATCGAGTTCCAGGCCAATCACGTTGCCACGCAACGCCTGCACAACAACGGCTACAACTGCGTGGCCGCGCAGGTGGTGGTGCTGCCCAAGCGATGGGCGCAGCGCGACGAGTTCGTCGCCGCCATCCGCAAGGCCGTCAACGGCGCCCCCGCGCGAGCCGCCTACTACCCCGGTTCCGACGTCAGGGTCGCGAGCGCGGACACCTCGTATCCGGACGCACAGCATCTGGGCTCGAGCGGTGCCCGGGTACTGGTGGTCGATCCGGCTGACCGCAAAGCCCTGTTGTGCACGGAGTACTTCGGTCCGGTGCTCGGCGTGATCGAACTCGACGTGCCCAACGAGGATTTCGCCGCCGAGGCCGTGCGCGTCGCCAACGACGAATTCGTCGGCACGCTCGGGGTCAACATCATCGCCCATCCGCACACCATCGCGAGCCTCGGCGACAAGTTGGACCACCTCGTCGAGCAGCTGCGGTACGGCACCATCGCGATCAACGCCTGGACCGGCGTCGGCTACCTGACGCCAACGGCCACCTGGGGCGCGTTCCCGGGACACCCGCGCAACGACATCCAGAGCGGAACCGGCGTGGTGCACAACGCTTTTCTGCTCGACCGCCCGGAACGCACCGTGGTCCGCGGCCCGTTCCGGCCCGCGCCGCGTTCGGTCTTCGGCGGCGAGTGGTCGCTGTCGCCGAAGCCGCCGTGGTTCGTCAACAACCGCACCGCGGCGACGACGGGCCGGCTGCTGGTGGAGTTCGCCGCGGCGCCGGGTTGGAGCAAGCTGCCGGCGATCTTCGCGTCGGCACTGCGGGGTTGAGTGCGGGCTAGCCGGAGGCGACGGGTGCGGCGGGCGCGCGCAGCAACCGCTGCGCGCAATCGAGCAGCACACGGTGCAGCTCTTCGTCGGTGACGTCGTTGAGGGTGGGGTCGGTGGCGCTGCCGTAGATACCCGAGGCCAACACCGACATGCAGATCCGGCCGGCGGCGTCGGGATCGGGGCCCAGCAGGATCCCGGTCAGCCGTTCGATGGTGTCCTGGAGTTCGGGTCGACTGTGCACCAGGCTGTCGATGACCGGATCGCCGTGGAACACCGCGGTGACGCGACGATGCCGCACCGCCATCTCCACCATGCCGCTGATGGCGGCTTCCCGCCGGGCCTCGGGTGTGGACATCGCCTCGGCGATGCGGACCAACCGGATCATGTCGTCGAAGACCGGCTGGATGACGGCGAGCGCGATCTCGTCCTTGGAATGGAATTGGTAGTAGACGGCGGCCTTGCTGACCCCGAGGCGGTCGGCGATCATCTGTAGCGACGTACCGTTGACACCGTGCTCGGCGAACAGGCTCAACGCCGCCTCGAGCACCCTCTCGCGGGCAAAGCCACGCGGCGCAACAGCCTTCGCCACACCCGTCCCTTCGTCGCGCTGAGCGTACCGAACGCGGTCTAGATCACAGCGTTAATAGCCAAACTAACTTGATTGAAGTTAGCCGACTGTATAGGTTTCACTTTACATCCGGCAAGGAATCCTGCGGGGGAGGAGTGTTGATGCCAAGTTCGTGCATGTCACAGCCGGCAGACCTTCTCGACCGGCTCGACGCCTTTCTGATCACCGCTGCCGAATCCGGCATCGAGCAGGTGGTTTTCCTGGCCTCCGATCTGGACCCGCGTCCCTATCAGCTGCCCTGGCCCGCCGGCACCCAGGTGTACGTCGTCGACCATCCGGCGATCCTCGACGTCAAGACCGACGCCTTGGCCGGCGCCGCATCCACGACTGCCGTGCGTGGCGTCCCCGCAGATATCAGCGGCGATTGGCCTGCTGCGCTGTCTCGGACGGGATTCGCCGCCGACAGGAGCACCCTGTGGAGCGTGGAAGGCGTACTACCCTTCATTCCATCGGATGAGCAGTGTCGACTCATCGGCAACATCACCGTTCTGAGTGCGCCGGGCAGCCGGCTGATCTCGGAAGTTTCGGTCAGCCCGTTCCGGGACGATTCCGACGGGGACGTCGCTGCGGATGCCGACGTAGAAAGATGTTGGCGGGAATCCGCCGATGCCGACATGCTCACCAAATGGCAATGGAGCTTCGCAGCTAACCAGTACGTCACTGCGTACCTGACCTCCGAAAGGCCGACCAGCGAATATGAAGCTGTTGAGACGGTTCTGGATCCCGTTGATCATCATCGTGGTGGTGGTGGTCGGCGGATTCACGGTCATGCGGGTGCGCACGTTCTTCGGCGCAGGCGACGGCTCCGGTATGGCCAGCGCGAAGGTCGATGACACCAAGCCCTTCGACCCCAAGGTCGTGGTCTATGAGATCTACGGCGTGCCCGGTGCGACGGCAGACGTGAACTACCTCGATCTCGACGCCCAGCCCCAGCGCATCGACGGGGTCACCCTGCCCTGGACGCTGCGCCTGGAGTCCACCGCCCCGTCGGTGTTCCCCAACGTCGTCGCCCAGGGCACCGGCGACACGATCAGCTGCCGGATCACCGTCGATGACGAACTCAAGGACGAGAGAACCTCCAACGGCGTGAACGCCCAGACCTTCTGCTTGGTGAAATCTGCATGAGCAATTACGACACCCCGACCGACTCGATCCCGGCCAGCGGTCCACAGCACGCCAAAGCCGCCGAGCACGGCGGCATCGCCAAGTGGATCCGGCGCCTGGCCGTCCCGATCATCATCGGCTGGATCGCCGTCATCGGTGTCCTCAACGTGATCGTTCCCCAGCTCGAAGAGGTGGGGAAGATGCGCTCGGTGTCGATGACTCCGGACGACGCGCCGTCGATGATCGCGATGAAGCGTGTCGGCGAGGTGTTCCAGGAGTTCAAGTCCAACAGCTCGGTCATGGTCGTGCTGGAAAGCGACAAGCCGCTGGGCGACGAGGCACACAAGTACTACGACGAGGTCGTCGCCAAGCTCGAGGCCGACAAGAAACACATCGAGCACGTCCAGGATTTCTGGGGCGACCCGCTGACCGCTTCCGGCGCTCAGAGCTCCGACGGCCTGGCCGCCTATGTGCAGGTCTATACCGCCGGTAACCAGGGCGAGGCGCTGGCCAACGAATCGGTGGAAGCCACCGAACACATCGTCCAGAGCGTCCCGGCACCGCCCGGCCTCAAGGCCTACGTCACCGGCCCGGCGGCGATGTCGGCCGATCAGGAGATCGCCGGTAACCGCAGCCTCGAGATGATCACCGCGCTGACCTTCGCGGTCATCATCATCATGCTGCTCTCGGTATACCGCTCCGTCGTGACAGTGCTGCTGACCATCGTCATGGTGCTGCTGTCACTGTCGGCCGCCCGCGGCCTGGTTGCGTTCCTGGGCTACTACAACATCATCGGACTCTCGACGTTCGCCACGAACCTGTTGGTGATGCTGGCCATCGCCGCCTCGACTGACTACGCAATCTTCCTGATAGGTCGATATCAAGAGGCCCGAAGTGTCGGCGAAGACCGAGAACAGGCCTACTACACCATGTTCCACGGCACCGCCCACGTCATCCTGGGTTCGGGCCTGACCATCGCCGGCGCCACGTTCTGTCTGCACTTCACCCGCCTGCCCTATTTCCAGTCGCTGGGTATCCCCCTGGCAATCGGCATGGTCATGGTGGTGCTCGTCGCGCTCACCCTGGGCTCGGCGACCATCACGGTGGCCACCAAGTTCGGCAAGACGCTGGAACCCAAGCGCGCCATGCGCACCCGCGGCTGGCGCAAGATCGGTGCGGCCGTGGTGCGCTGGCCCGGGCCGATCCTGATTGCCACGATCGCGCTCGCCCTGGTCGGTCTGCTCGCACTGCCGGGCTACCGGACCAACTACAACGACCGCAAGTACCTGCCGGCAGATCTGCCGGCCAACACCGGGTACGCCGCGGCAGACCGCCACTTCTCGCAGGCGCGGATGAACCCCGAGTTGCTGCTCATCGAGAGCGACCACGATCTGCGCAACTCGGCGGACTTCCTGGTGATCGAGCGGATCGCCAAACGCATTGTCGGCGTTCCGGGTGTCTCCCGGGTCCAGGCCATCACGCGCCCGCAGGGATCCCCGATCGAGCACACCTCGATCCCGTTCAACATCAGCATGCAGGGCACGACCCAGACCATGAATCAGAAGTACATGCAGGACCGCATGAAGGACATGCTCAAGCAGGCCGACGACATGCAGGTCACCATCGACACGATGGACAAGATGATCGCGCTCATGGGGCAGATGCGCGACGTCATGAACAGCATGGTCGGCAAGATGCACGGAATGGTCGACGACATCAAGGAATTGCGCGACCACATCTCGGATTTCGACGACTTCTTCCGGCCGATCCGCAACTACCTGTACTGGGAACCGCACTGCTACGACATCCCGATGTGCTGGTCGATCCGGTCGGTGTTCGACACCCTTGACGGCATCGACACCATGACAGCGGATTTCGAGCAGATCGTCCCTGACATGGACAAGATGAACGCGCTGATCCCGGTGATGATCGCGAACATGCAGCCGATGATCACGACCATGCAGACGATGAAGACCATGATGCTGACCATGCAGGCCACCCAGGGCGGCATGCAGGATCAGATGGCGGCCATGCAGGACAATTCCACCGCCATGGGTCAGGCCTTCGACGCCGCCAAGAACGACGACTCGTTCTATCTGCCGCCGGAAGCCTTCGAGAATCCGGACTTCAAGCGCGGCATGAAGATGTTCCTGTCCCCCGACGGGCACGCGGTGCGGTTCATCATCAGCCACGAGGGTGATCCGATGAGCCCCGAAGGGGTCGCTCACGTCGAACCCATCAAGCTGGCCGCCAAGGAGGCCATCAAGGGCACCCCGCTGGAGGGCTCCAAGATCTACCTCGGCGGCACCGCAGCCATGTTCAAGGACATGCAGGAAGGCGCCAACTACGACCTGTTGATCGCCGGGATCGCCTCGCTGTGCCTGATTTTCATCATCATGCTGATCCTGACCCGAAGCATGGTCGCCGCCGCGGTCATCGTCGGCACCGTGGTGCTGTCCCTCGGCGCATCATTCGGTCTGTCGGTGCTCATCTGGCAACACCTGATCGGACTGGAACTGCACTGGATGGTGCTGGCCATGTCGGTGATCATCCTGCTGGCCGTCGGCGCGGACTACAACCTGCTGCTGGTCTCCCGGTTCAAAGAGGAGATACACGCCGGGCTCAACACCGGCATCATCCGCGCCATGGGTGGCACCGGCTCGGTGGTCACCTCGGCGGGTCTGGTGTTCGCCTTCACCATGATGTCGATGGCGATCAGCGAGCTGGCGGTGATCGGTCAGGTCGGCACCACGATCGGCCTGGGCCTGCTGTTCGACACCCTGGTCATCCGCTCGTTCATGACCCCGTCGATCGCGGCCCTGATGGGCAAGTGGTTCTGGTGGCCGCAGATGGTGCGTCAGCGGCCCAAGCCCGAGCCGTGGCCGCAGCCGATCCAGCGCGAGCCGCAGGACTCGTTGGCTTAACCCATCTCCGCGAGCGGACGGCGGGTTACCTGACGAGCGCGACGGCGAAGCCGTCCCAGCCCTTGGTGCCCACGGTTTGAATGGCCGCGGTGTCCAACCGCGGGTGGGTGCCCATCATCTCCAGCATGTCGCGCACGGCCTGCGCCTGTGCGTCGTCGGTCGCCGGCGCGAGCACCCGACCGAACCGGGTGATGTTGTCCACCACGATGATCGAGCCCGGGCGGCCCAACTCGATCGCCCACTCGACGTAGCGGACGTTGTTCTCCTTGTCGGCGTCGATGAAGACGAGGTCGAACACGTCGCCTCGTTCGGCCAGCCGAGGCAGGGTGTCCAGCGCGACGCCGACGATCACCTCGACCCGGTCCGCGACGCCGGCCCGCGCCAGGTTGGCCTGAGCCACCTCGGCATGACGCGGCTCGTATTCGAGGGTGACGACGCTGCCGTCGGGCCCCGCACCGCGGGCCAGGTTGATGGTGCTGTAGCCGGCCAACGTACCGATCTCGAGCACTCGACGCGCCCCGGAGATCGTCGCGAGCAGCGACAGCAGCTTGCCGTGCTGGGCCGACACTTCGATGGCCGGCATGTCGGCGGCGTGAGCGGATTGACGCGCCGCGATCAGCGCCTCGTCCTCGGTACGCAGCACCTCGTTGAACATGGCATCGACTTCGGCGGGCTCGGTCACCTACGCCACGCTAGAGGACGCCTTCCTTGGCGTACACCATCCGCAGCACCAGCCCGACCTCCGGGCCCATGATCGTCGCGCACAGGTCGCAGTAGGCGGCGACGAACGCCGGCCCGTGGGGTGGGTCTGCATGGCTCACGTGGTGGGCAAGCTCGTGCAGTACCACCAACTCTCGCAATGCCCAGGTGTCGCGCTCGGGGACAGCGATGACGGCCCGGCCGTCGATCAGCTCGTAGTGCGCCGCGGTGGCTCCCCGCCGGGCGCGGACGGTCAGCGGTTGCGCACCGATCCGGGCGACGACGTCGTCGAGGTAGCGCTGTACCGAGTCGACGGATCCGAACTTAGCCTCCGGCGGCAGGGTGAGCGAGGTGCCGAAGAAGTCGATGGCGCGCGAACTGTGTTGGGCCGCACGGTCGAACATGGTGCGCACGAACTGTTCGGCGGCGTACACCCTGGCACGCTGGGTGTCCTTGGCGCTCACTGCTCCAGGGCGCCGCGGGCGCCGGAGATTTCCTGGTGCGCCCCGAGGCGGGCGTGGCGACCGGCGCGGTCCCCGGCCCGACGCGCGGCCGACGAGTACCCCGCCGATGCATTCGTGGCTCGCCACGTCCCACGGGCCTGCGATGCCTCGCGGTAGAAGCCGCGCAGCTCGATATCCTTGTCCCGCAAGGCGATGGCGGTGCCCGGCCGGTCGGCCTCGTCGGCCTCGCGTTGCGCCTCCTCGCGGGCCTGGGTGAGGCGCTGGCCGATACGGGCACCGAAGGCCAGCTGAAAGTTGAGCCGGGCGGTGATCGTCGGCGTCGGACGGTGAGCACCCGAGGCGATGTAGGCCTCCGATGCCTTGACCATCTGCATCAGCAGGCTGGTGTAGAGCGCGTGGGTGGCGTCGATGTCCTCGGCGAACCCGTAGGCGTAGACGAACGTCGAGTTGGATGCCACGTCGCATTTCACGTCGTTGGCCATCCCGATCATCACGAACAGCTGCACATAGGTGCGCAGCCCCTTGGTCCCGGCTGCACCGATGGTGATGGTGCGCTGCACCGGCATCTGCGCCTTGGTTCGCTCGGCCGAATGCGCGCGGGCCAGGGCCAGGTCGATCGAGGTGGCCGTGGCGAGCCGCTGGGCGGCAGCCATGAACGCCTCGGCTTCGTGGAGGTTGTCGGTGCCCTCCGCCTGACGCAGAAGTGCGGCGATACGCGCCAGCATCTTGTCGTCAGTCACGCGACCAACCTAGCCATCAGCACCGACAAACTTGCCGATCGCGTCCACCACCTGGGGTGACAACGGTCCGGGCTTGCCGTAGTTGGCGATGCTGTCGGTGGGATCGTCACGCAGCACGTGGTTGACACCCTTGAGCTCGACCACAGTGAGCGCGGTGTGCTTGAGCGCGCCGATCAGTGGACGCTCGGTCTCGCAGCCGGCCTGGGCGTCGGAGTCCGAGCAGGTGAGCAGCACCGGCATGCCGTCGGGCAGCGCGGCGGCCAGCTGCAGAGGGTCGATCTTGTCGGCCTCGACGATGGCGTTGAGGTTGCCCTTGTTGACGATCGCGCTCAGGCCCTCGGGGAGATCGGCGGGCACGGTCCCTTTGGTGCGGATCTCGTCCACCGCGGCCAGCCAGGCGGTCAGCACCTCGGGGGTGGCTCCGGCACGCACCCGGTTGGTGATGATGTCCAGGTAGCGGCCGGACAGCGGTTGAAACAGGGCAAGCGATCCGACCTTCGGATCAGCGGCGCCGCCCAGCGTCATGGCATGGATGGCGCCCTCGCCCACCGCATAGATCGACAGCTTGGCCGCGTCGGTGTCGGGCTGCCCGGCCAGGAAGCGCAGCGCGGCGGCCGCGCCGGAGGTGTAGACGCCGCTGACCACCTCGGCGGGTTTCTTCTCGTAGGGGCCGAGCTTGGTGGCGCCGGTGCCGATCTTGTCGTAACGCAGGCTCGCAACACCCTTGTCCGACAACGTTTCTGCGAGCTCGCGCATGTTGCCTATCGGGCCGACGACCTTGTTGTCGCCATTGCGGTCGGTGGGCCCGCTCTCGGAGATCAGCAGCGCGGCCGGGCCCGTTGCCTCCGCATGCCGGTAGCTGCCGTGGATCGTGAGTCCGTCGGCGTCGAAGGTGACGTCCGTATCGGTCCACGTCGGTTGCCGGGCCTCCTTCGGAGCCTCCGAACCGCAGCCGGCCACCAACAGCACCGAAAGTAGTGCCACCACAAGCTTTCTCACAGGTGCGTCTCGATCCAGGACGTCACGTCGTCGAGGACCAGCCCCTTCTCGGGCTCGTTGAACACCTCGTGGAACAGACCGGGGTAGACCTTCAGGTGCACGTCCTCCGAGGCCACACACTCGACAAGGCGGTGGCTGCCCTCGACGGGCACCAGGCGGTCCTTCTCCCCGTGCACCACCAGCAGCGGCGCGGTCAGTGCCGAGGCCCGCTGCGGCATGGTCTCCCCCACGATGATCAATGCCCGCGCGATGCCTGCGGGGACCTTGCCGTGCCACACCAACGGATCGGCTTTGTAGGCCGCCACCACCTCGGGGTCACGGGACACCGCATTGGCGTCGAGGTTCTCCACCGGTAGCCCGGGCGCGACCTTGCCGAGCACCTTGGCCACGGCCGCCAGTACCGACGACACCGATGCCTGCGCGGCCACCGCGGGCCCGGACAGCACCATCGCGGAGTACTCGTCGGGATATTCGACGCCGTAGCTGAACACGATGCCGCCGCCCATGCTGTGCCCCAGCACGAGGCGTGGGAGCTGCGGGTACTCGGCGGCGGCGATGCCGACCAGCGTGTGGAAGTCGCCGACGTACTCGGACATGTCGCGCAGGTACACCCGCTTGCCGCCGGAACGGCCGTGGCCGCGGTGGTCCAGGGCGTAGACCACCAGCCCGGCGTCGCCGAACCGCTGCGCGACGTGGTGGTAACGGCCGGCGTGCTCGCCCAGGCCGTGGGAGAGGACGACGACGCCGCGCGGTGCGGTGTCGGGTGTCCATACGTCGTAGACGATGCGGACCCCGCCGACGCCGTCGAAAGTCTGTTCACTGCGCGTGCTGGTCACCCTGGCGAGCGTAGCCGCACTGGTCGGACATTTTCCGGTCGTAGTTGTCGGTGGTGCTGCGTAAGCTCGCGAATGTGACGGTCCTCGCTCATCGCCTCGATGACGACAGCCCGGCCGATGCGTTCCTGGCTGATGCCCAGCGCTACCGCCGTGAGCTGCTGGCTCACTGCTACCGGATGACCGGCTCGCTGCACGATGCCGAGGATCTGGTGCAGGAAACCTATCTGCGCGCCTGGAAGGCGTACGGGGGTTTCGAGGGCAAGTCCTCGGTGCGCACCTGGTTGTATCGCATCGCCACCAATACCTGTCTGACAGCGTTGGAGGGCAGACAACGCCGTCCGCTGCCCTCAGGCCTGGGCAATCCCAGTTCGTCGCCCACCGATGAGATTTCCGAGCACCACGAGATCCCCTGGCTGCAGCCTCTCCCCGATTCCACCGACGACCCGGCGGATCCCGGCACGATCGTGGGGACCCGGGATTCGGTGCGACTCGCATTCGTCGCGGCGCTGCAGCACCTGTCAGCCCGCCAGCGTGCGGTGCTGGTGATGCGCGAGGTGCTGCAGTGGAAGGCCGCGGAGGTGGCCGGCGCCATCGGAACTTCGACAGCGGCGGTCAACAGCCTGTTGCAGCGCGCCCGCGCCCAGCTCGACGCGGTGGGCCCCAGCCAGGATGATGCGATCGATCCGCCGGATTCCCCGCACGCGCAGAATCTCCTGCGCAATTACATGGCCGCCTTCGAGGCTTACGACATCGACAAGCTCGTCGAGCTGTTCACCGCCGAGGCCATCTGGGAGATGCCGCCGTTCGATACCTGGTATCAGGGGCCGCAGGCCATCGGCGACCTGTCCCGCTACAAGTGCCCGGCCGAGAAGGCCGGGGACATGCGGTTCATCGCCACGAGCGCCAATGGCCAGCCCGCCGCGGCGATGTACCTGCTGAATCCCGAGACGGGCCGGCACGATGCCTTTCAGCTGCACGTCCTTGCCGTCGGCCAGGACGGCATCTCCCATGTGGTGGCGTTCATGGAGCCCTCGCTGTTCGAGAGTTTCGGGCTGCCCGCGGTGCTCTAGGCGCCGATCATCCCGCGACTCGGAAGACCTGGAATTCGACGACGGGTCCGGGTTGGACGCGCCCTTGGCCGACGAAGATGGTTTGGTTGACCCAGGAGTATCTGGGGTCTCCGGATTCCAGGCGTGGGGTGGTGACGAAGTAATGGTCGCCGAAGTCGGTGCCGGTGGTGCCGCCGCTGAGTGCGGTTGCGGCGGCTTCGGTGACTTCGACCAGGCCTTGGTAGCTCATGTAGATGACTGCGCCGTCGTCGGTGTAGAACTGAGCGCGGACATCGAGGCGGCCGTAGCCGTCCTCGCCGGCCAGTAGCCAGTCCCCGCCGCCGGGAGCGGCGGTTCCGCTGAATCGTTTGCCGGTGACCTTGCCGCCGGTGACAGCGAGGACTTGGCGTAGTCCGTAGGGTCCCGGGCCGACGATTTGAGGTTCGGCCAGCTCTGCGGTGTAGCTGAACTCCGGCTCCAACTTCACTGTCCGACCCCCACTCCGGCGGCCGCCATCACAGCTGACATGCCCTCGGCGATCACATCGCGCCCGAAGGCCTCGAGCACGACATTGGGATTGAAGTACTCGCGAATCAGCACAACTTTGCCGTCCCGGATCCGCATGTGGGTGCAATAGGTATTGGCGTAGATCTTGCCGGTCTGCGTGACCGTCGCCTTCCCGTGCAGTTCCAGAATGAACAGTTCCGGATCAGTGGTGTCATGCACGGTCAGTGAATCGATCCGGAGATCCGGCACGGAGTCGAAGAACCAGTCGATGAAATGACCGATGAGGTGCCGGCCTGGCACGGTGTCGGCGAGCGGCTCGGGAGCGAATGGCATTTCCCAAACGCCGTCCTCGGCGAAGGTGTCCTTCCAAGCCTCCAAAGCCTCACCGCTAGGTGGACCGTCATCAAGGGCCTTCCAGAATCGCTCAACCGTTGCGCGGTTGGCCGCTTGTACGTTCATGCGTCGCCTCCATCTCTTGGTCGACTGCCGTCACAGCCGGGTGCCAAAATCGAGAGTGCACCATACGTCGTTAATAGTCAACAGTGTGTCGATCCTTTCCAAATCGAATGCCGCCCAGGCGCACTCGACCGCTAGAGGATCGTCACCAGCCGTAATATCGACGGACCGTTGATTAGTATCGACGTCTGGTCTATTCTCGCTGGTGGTCTTTGCCGCTTCCCTGGGTCGCGGCAGGTGCGACGCATGATGACCACCACCCCGCCACCTGTGACGAAGAGGATCCGTTATGAAAATGCCCATCAACCGGCTCTTTCGCCTGCAGAGCCGACCGCAAGGCCAGGTCACCGAGACGGATCTTGTGTGGGTCGAGGAGCCCATCGCGGAAATTGACGAAGGACAGGCGCTGGTCCGCACCCTGTACCTCTCACTCGATCCCACAAATCGGGTCTGGATGAGTCAGTTGCGTTCCTACATCCCACCGGTTGAGTTGGGTGCGGTGATGCGAGGCCTCGGTGTCGGACAGGTCATTGAAAGTCGCCGTGACGATCTGCCGGTCGGAGCGTACGTGCTCGGCTTCACCGGCTGGCAAGACTATTGCGTCGCTGACGATTCCGTTCTGGAATTTCCGTTCACGGTTCTTCCCGACCCGCTGCCGGCGCCGCTTCCCGCGTTCCTCGGAGTACTGGGCCACACGGGTATTTCAGCGTTCATCGGTGTCGAGCTTGGCGATCCCCAGCCAGGCGAGACGGTTGTTGTTTCAGCCGCTGCCGGGGCGGTCGGTTCTATCGCCGGACAGCTGGCGAAGCAGCGTGGCGCTCGCGTGGTCGGCATCGCCGGCGGTGTCGAAAAGTGCCGACACTTGGTGGAGGAACTAGGCTTTGACGCATGCGTCGACCGGCACGCGGACAACTGGCGCGAGCTATTCGACGACGCGACTCCCGACGGCGTTGACGTCGACTTCGAGAACGTCGGTGGCCCGATAATGGATCATGTCCTGGGCCGGCTGAACATCGGCGCACGAGTGTCGCTGTGTGGCCTGATCTCGGAGTACGACACGTACAACGAAGACAGCGACCAACCCGGCCTGCGTAACGCAAATCAGTTGCTGATGCAGCGAGCTACCCTGCGGGGCTTCATCGTTACCGACCACGTCGAACGTTACGGCGAGATCATCGGCAAGCTCGCGGCGGCACTGGGCGAGGGCTCGCTGACGTACGACGAGACCATCGTCGACGGACTGGAGAACGCTCGGGAAACCCTCAATCAGGCTCTGTCGGGCGGCACTCGAGGAAAAGCGGTCATCCAGGTCGCGCCCGTTCCTGCGCACGTCGATTGACGAAGCGAGGCGAGGCTCGACGTGGCGGCGTCGAGCCTCGCCTTTCTGCCTGAAATCGCCAGTGCATCAGTCGATCCTGGTCGGATTGGGAGGCTGCACTTCACGCCGGAGGATCTTCCCGGTCGGCCCCTTGGGCAACGAGTCGACGAACCAGATTTCGCGGGGGTATTTGTACGCGGCGAGTCGTTCCCGGACGAAGGTCTTCAATTCTTCGGCTTCCGCAGATGCCCCGTGTTTGAGTGCCACGGCCGCGCCGATCTCCTCCCCGAGGTCTGCGTGTTTGATGCCGATCACCGCCGCTTCGGCGACGCAAGGATGTTCGTAGAGGACTTCCTCTACTTCGCGGGGATAGACGTTGTATCCGCCCCGGATGATCAGATCCTTCTTCCGGTCGACGATGGTGTAGTACCCGTCGCGATCGCGAATGGCGATGTCTCCGGTACGAAACCACCCGTCGGGGATGGCTTCGGCGGTTGCCTCAGGCCGGTTCCAGTATCCCTTCATGAGGTTCTCGCCCTGGATGGCGATCTCGCCTGGCACGCCGTCGGGAATGTCCTCGCCGTCGTCGCCGACGATCCGCAGCGCGCAGCCCCGTACGGGTATTCCGATGGTGCCCGGTCTGCGTTGGTGCCCTGGCTGGTTGAAGCAGGCGATGGGCGCCGTCTCCGAGAGCCCGTACCCTTCGTAGATCTCGCAGTCGAACTTCTGCTCGAACGCTTTGAGAATCTCGACGGGCATGGCCGCACCACCGGTGATGCACGTGCGCAGCGAGGACATGTCCGTGTTGTCCGCATCGGGAGAGTGCAACATCGCGGCGTACATGGTCGGCACACCCTCGAGAACCGTCACCCGATCGCGGGCCAGGACCTGCAAAACCTTGGTGGCCTCGAAGCGAGGGACAAGGGTGAGCAGGGACGCGGCTTCGACCGCTGCATTGAGCCCGCAGGTGAGGCCGAAGACGTGAAACAACGGCAGGCAACCGAGGATCACGTCTTCCGGCCCTACTTCGATCAATGTGTCCACTGTCGTCGCGGCGTTGGTCGACAGGTTCCCGTGGGTGAGTTCTGCCCCCTTGGGCTTCCCGGTGGTACCGGAGGTGTAGAGAATGACGGCGGTATCGCTGTCGGTTCGAGTGGTTGCTTCGTAGATTGGGCTGCCGGACAGGTTCATTGGTCCCGTGGCGGGCACCAGTTCCGAAGGAATCCCGACTTTCTCCGCCGCGGCCGACACGACGGCATCGCTCCCGTCCAATCCGTACACCAGTGACATGCCAGAGTCGGTGAGGTAGTACTCGACCTCGCGAGCATTGAGCAGGGGATTCATCGGCACTGCAACCGCGCCGGCCAGCAGAGCGCCGTAGAACAACACTGGGTACGCGGGGACGTTTGGAAGCACCACGCCTACCCGGTCGCCCGGGAGCACACCCCGGGCTCGCAGGTCCCCGGCGACAGCCGAAGCGTGGTGATAGAGCTGACGATAGGACACGACGTACTCGTCAAGCTTCACGGCCGGCCGGTCCCCGTATACGTGAGCGGTTGCGACGAGATTGTCGGCGAGGTTGGACACGGTTGACTCCCGCTTCGGGTAGAGAGCATTTCATTCCGCGGCCGGCGCGCGAATCCCGTTTGAGCGCAAGGAGATCAGCGGCAGAATCCGAGCAGGAGGCCGGCGCAACCGACTCAGTATGCACTACATGTTGAGTATTATCAACACAGCGTCGATACTTTGCCGATGCATCCACCCGCGGCACCGCGGCTTCGTGGTAGGTCTGACCTATCATGTTTGACATGGCGTCCACTTCACCTTTTGGCTCGAGCACCGCGGAAACACGGGTGGGCCGCCGGAACATCAAAGGTGACAGGCGCGAGCAAGCCATCCTCGAAGGTGCCTACGACATGTTGCGCACGGTGCCGCTGCGCAACATCTCCATCGACGATCTGACCAAGCGCGCCGGACTGTCGCGGTCGTCGTTCTACTTCTACTTCGAGTCCAAGTGGCAGCTACTGTCTGCGCTGCTCTCGCGGGTCACCGCCGACGTGTTTCAGGCGTCGCAACTGATTTTTGAGCGGCCGGCAGGCATGCCGCCGGAGGCGGCCATCGAGCACGCGGTCAAGGAAGTCATTCAGGTCTGGGAACAGCACGGTCACGTTCTTCGTGAAGTAGGTGACGCCGCTGCGGCCGAGCCGGACTTGCAGACGCAGTGGGACACGATCCTCGGCCGGTTCATCGACGCATCGGCTGCCAGCATCGAGCGCGACAGAGCCGCCGGTATCGCCATCGCGGGGCCGCCGGCCAGATCTTTGGCCGCCGCGTTGATGTGGATGGGCGAGCGCAACCTCGCCTTGATGAGTCTGCGCAGCGAGAACGCAATCCCGTTGGAGGACATGGCCGAAACCGTGACGACGATCTGGCTGCGGACGGTCTATGGCCTTGAGTGGAAGCCCGCCAAGAAACCCGCTCGACGCCGCAAGCCCTCTGCAAAGGCGTGATCGATGCCTTCACAGAGGGCTTATCTGACTTCCAGGGCTGCTCGGACGCTATTGGTTGTCCAGGGCCATTTTCGTCATGTTCAGCCCCGGCATGAGCATGTGACCGCCCTCCACCAACATCTCGAGGCCTGTCGTCCATCGTGATTCGTCGGATGCCAGCCACAGCACCGCCTCGCTCATGGCCTGCGGCGGCAGGAGGCCCACGTCCCGGAGAACCGCCCAGTACTTCGCGCCCTGTAGGTCCTCTTTGACGCCGTTACCCGGGCCCTTGCCCGCGCAAAGGTCATAGCCGCCTTGCCAATCCAGGGCGGGAGTATCGGTCGGCCCGGGAAGCAGCGAGTTGACTCGGATGCCGTACTGGCCGAACTCGAGTGCCGCACTCTTCGCCAAACCGAGTACGCCATGCTTCGACGCCACGTAGTGCACGTAATGGGGAGACCCCTCGACGCCATTGCCGGACGAGGTGATGATCACCGAGCCACCTCCGCGCGCCTTCATGGCGGGAGTTACCGCTTTCAGCGTGCGCCAGGGCCCCATGATGTTGACGTTGAGCACATCCAGGAACTCGTCCTCGGGAATGTCCGCGAACGGGTGCACAGTCCAGATGCCGGCGTTGGCCACTGCCACATCGAGTCCGCCGAAGGCCTGCACGCCCTCGGCGACCAGCTTGTCCAGCGCGGCCTGCTCGCGAACGTCGCCTTGGTGCGCAATGATTCGCCGGCCCAGCGCCTCGACTTCCTTGACCGTGATCTCGAGGTCAGCCGCCGTGCCGACGGGATAGGGAACCCCTCCATTCGCCGGGCAGTCGAAGGCGAGGATGTCCGCACCTTCCTGGGCAAGGCGGATGGCGTGTGCGCGGCCCTGGCCTCGGGCCGCGCCGGTGACCAGCGCGACCTTTCCTTCCATGCGTCCCATGTTCACTCCTTTTCTAAGGTGATTCGTTTGCGGCCGGCCTGCTGGCGAGACCGCCTGTGGTGCAACGGATATAGATCGAGATCTCACTCGCTCGGCCGGATCAGCTGGAGAAGAACATCGATGCCGGGGGGCTCGGTCCAGACATGGGTGGCGTCTCCCATCAGAATCGGTGCGTCGATCGGCTCCGCGCGCCCAGGCCCGCGGATGGCGCAGCCCGCGAGTTCGGGACCGTCGGCGCGGTGTAGCCGTAGTGCTACGTGGTCGAGTTTCGCCGGTGCTCCGTCGAGGGCTACGTCAAGCGCGCCCCGGTCGTGCAGGGTGTACAGCTCGACATCTGCGCCGGAAATATTGAGGAACGCCGCGCTGGTCACTGGCTGCCTGCCGCGACGAAGTGCGGGGCAAGACCGGGCCGGGGCTCGGTCCAACGCTGGGTGACGACTTTGGACCTCGTGTAGAAGCGGTATCCGTCGTAGTTGAGCCCGTCGTCTCCGAAGCGCGAGTCTCCCCATCCGCCGAAGCCGAACCAGGAGATCGGCACGGGGATAGGCACGTTGATCCCTACGCTGCCGGCCAGTACACCCCGGCTGAATCGACGCGCAGCCGTGCCGCTGCCGGTGAAGATGATGGCGCCGTTCCCGTAGGGGTTGTCGTTGACGATCTGCAGGGCCTGCTCGAGATCTTCGGCGCGCAGCACGCTGAGGACCGGTCCGAACACTTCGTCGCGGTAGAGGTCGCTCTCGACGCGGACACGGTCGACGAGACTGGGACCGATGAAGTAACCGGCTCCCGGAGCTGTCCGTTCACGGCCGTCAACGATCAGTTGGCCGCCTTGCTCGACGGAGCGTTGCAGCGCCCCACGGACCCGATCGAGTGCGCCCTCTGAGATCAACGGCCCCATGTCGGTACCCGACGCCGCGCCCGGCCCCACCGTGAACGCGTTGGCGCGCTCGGCAACCTTGGCCACCAACGCATCTGCCGCCGAACCGACGGCGACCGCGACCGTCACGGCCATGCATCGCTGACCCGCGGCCCCGTAAGCCGCCGAAACCAGCGCATCGGCCGCGGCATCGAGGTCTGCGTCGGGCATCACCACCATGTGGTTCTTGGCGCCCCCGAGGGCCTGCACCTTCTTGCCGGCCTCGGCCGAGCGCCGGTAGATCGCGCGTGCGACCGGGGTAGACCCGACGAAGGACACCGCTGCGACGTCGGGATGGTCGATGAGTGCCTCGGCTGCCTCCACCCCGCCGTGCACGACGTTGAGCACGCCGTCGGGCAATCCCGCCTCGCTCGCGATCTGCGCCAACCGCACCGATGCCGACGGCACCTGTTCACTTGGCTTGAGCACGAACGCGTTCCCGCACGCAATGGCGGCGGCGAACATCGACACCGGCACCATGACCGGAAAGTTGAACGGTGTGATGCCGGCGCACACGCCGAGCGGTTGCCGGAAGGAGTACGTGTCGACCCCGTTGGCAACCTGCTCGGCGTACTCGCCCTTGAGTTGCTGCACCAGCGAAAGGGAGACGTCGACGGCTTCGATCGAGCGCGCCACTTCTCCCCGGGCATCTGCAAGCGTCTTGCCCTGTTCGGCGGTGATGATCGACGCCAAGTCGTCCACCTGCTCGTGCAGCAACACCCGGAAGCGATGCAGTACCGCCGCGCGGGCGGGGCTGGGCGTATCGGCCCAGGCCACCGCCGCTGCTCGCGCACTGGCCACCGCTTCGTCGACGGCATCGGCACCGCCCAACACAACTGCCCCGATCACGCTCCCCGTAGCGGGGTCATGGATCTCGGCTCGCGGCCCCTCCGTCGAGGAGACGGCCGCGCCGCCGATCCAATGCGGAACGGTGTCAAGAGATACATCGATGGTCACAGCAACTCCAATGGTCAGTAAAGCCAAATATCCGAAACGACAACCACGCTCACGCGTTCTCGCGGGGATGCGGAATTTCGGGGAACATCTCCAGGCCGTAGTTGACCTTCAGGTTCTCGACCTCGGCCTGCAGCTGCTCAGGCGTCCTGAGCTCACGATCGCGCGCTTCGTAGAAGTACTTGTCGATACCGCCGTTGGGCTCGAACCCATTGCTGTCGGGCCCGGGCACGAACACCACGAGAATCCGCGCTTCGTCACCGACCACCTCATAGGTGTGCCGCTGATCTTTGCGCCCCCAGACGAACTGGCCCTTCTTGGCGTTGTACGAACCGGCCTCGGTGTGGATCTTGATCTCGCCGTCCATCACGAAGAAGCCTTCTTCTTCCCGGTGATGGATGTGCCAGACCGGTTCGGTGCCGCGCACCCAATTGGTCTCGATGACGATCAGCTGGCCGCTGGTGGTCTCACCGGTTGCGTGGATCCAGAAATCCACGCCCGTCATGAAGTCACCGGTCATGTTGAAGTGGATGTCCTCACGGTGGGACACGTAGCTCTCGCCATCGCGTGAAGTCGACGGTTGGATCTGGTCGACGTCCGATCTCGTGGCCATGTCAATCCTCTTTTGTGGTTGTGACGCCGTGCGCCGGTGTTCGGTGTCACGGCCTTGGCAAGATTGAGATTAGACTCACAGTCGAGACTAGTCAACAGTGTGTCCACTTTGGGCGACCGATTCGCCCTGTATCACCGTCGATGGGAAATCGACAATGTGTTGACTATCACCAACGCATGGTGCACGCTCGGATCCACCGCGAGGCCTGGAAGGCGGCCCGCCCGAAACTGGAGGTCTATCAGTGGAATTGGAGCCGGAGTACAGAGGACGCGGCAAACTCCGAGCCGACGCATGAGTGCGCTGCACACGCAGGTCCAGCAGCTGCTGCAGGCCTTGTCAGAGCGTCCCGCTGCACAGCCGTGGGAGATGCCGATCGCCGCCTACCGGCAGTCCGGCGAGAATCTGGTCTCGTTGGCGGGTGACATCGAAACAGGCTGCACTGTCACTGATTTCATGATCCCTGTCCGCCACGGGTCGATCGCGGCACGCAGCTACCACCCACCAGTTTCCGGCGCTTCGCTGCCGGGCGTTGTCTATCTACATGGCGGGGCATTCGTACGCGGAAGCCTGGACACCCACGATCGGCTCTGCCGAAAGCTCTGCGTGCGGGGTGAACTCATCGTAGTTTCCGTCGCATACCGCCTGGCCCCAGAAGACCGGTTTCCCCGTGCTCACCATGACGCCGCCGACGCATTTTCCTGGGTGAGTGAGCATTCCGATCGATTTGGTATCGATGTCGAGGCTCTGGCGGTCGCCGGCGATTCCTCCGGGGGCGCGCTGGCGGCAAGTGTTGCGCTTGCCTCTCGTGAGCAAGGTCCTTCGGTCAAGGCCCAAGGTCTGCTGTGTCCCGCACTCGATGCCACGATGAGCAGCGACTCGGTCGACCGGTACAAGAACGGCCCATTCCTGACCCGGACCGCACTCGAATGGGCTTACGACATGTACATACCCGAGATCGGCGACCGTCAGTCGAGCCTCGCCTCGCCGCTGCTGACGCAGGAGCTCGTAGGCGCCCCGCCGGCCGTGATCGTCAGTGCCCAGGTGGATCCCGTTGCCGACGATGCGGACCGCTACGGGAAAAGGCTTGCCGTGTCCGGCGTCAAGGTTCGCGCCCACGAGTACGAGGGCATGCCGCACAGCTTCCCATTGCTGGCGGGCGTACTCGACGCCGGCGATCACGCCATCACCGTATTCGCGAGGGAACTCGCCGCGTTGCTCGGTTAGTCGACACGCTCGGCCTTCACACCCGATCACACCAACCATCCGTCGTACCACCAGCCCAACCAAAGGAAGCCAACGATGATTCCCTGTCCGCCGATCTGGGTCAGGGCGGTAATCGTCGCCCTGTGTGTTCTTGCGTCAGCGCCGTTTTCGTTGAATGCGCCGGTCGCTCGAGCTGACGAATCACAGTATCTGGCGTTCTACACTCCGCCGGATCCCTTACCCGCGGGCGTACCGGGTGATCTCATCCGAACGGAGCCTTCCAGGCTGGTTCTGGAGCCTTCCGGACAATTGGGCTCATTCGTTGGTACCGGGACGCGAATCATGTATCGCAGCACCGATGCTCAGGGTCACCCCGTGGCAGTCACGGGTACCTACATCGAACCGGACGTCTCCTGGCCCGGCGGTGGACCCCGCCCGTTGCTGGCCTACGCCACAGCCCCGTACGGAATGGGGGAACAGTGCGCTCCCTCTCGCCTGTTCAACCAAGGCATCCATGCCTCTTTGGACACGGGTTTCGACCTGATGTTCAATCTCGAGGAAGGATTCATCGCGACGTTGCTGGCGCGCGGCTTCGCCATAGTCGTCACAGACGGTGTCGGACTGGGCGTGCACGGTCCGATGGCGCCACAGTTCCTGAACCGGGTCGCAGGCGGGACGGCACTCAACGACGCCGCGCGGGCAGCCATGAAACTGCCCGGCACCACGTTGGACCCGCAAGGTCCCGTCGCCTTCTGGGGCTGGCTGGCCGGCGGCGGACATGCTGCGCTGGCAGCGGCCGAGCTGGCCGGCGCGTACGCACCCGAGCTCAACGTCGTCGGGACCTATGCCAACGGCGCGACGACCGATCTGCCCAGCATGCTGCCGCCCCTTGACGGGAACCAGCTCGCCGGATCCCTCGGGTGGGTGCTGCGAGGGATTCAAGAAGCGTATCCCGATATGAGACAACCGATTACCGATTCCCTCACCCCGCGCGGTGTGGAGATGTTGGCCAACACCAGCCGGCAGTGCATGATCCAAACTGGCATCAACTACGCGTTCCGCCATCTGCAGCCATGGTTCACGAAGGACCTCTATCGATCGGTGCGGGAGGAGCCGCTCAACTCGATTCTGGCGATGCAGCGAATCGGGAACGTGAAACCCACTGGACCGGTGTACCTTTCACACAATCGCTGGGACTCCTTCGCGCCATATGAATCGGTTGTGACCACCGCGAGAGATTGGTGCGCGCTCGGAGCCGACGTCACGTTGTGGACCAACGAGCAACCACCTTTCCTGAACAAGACGGATGCCAATTCACTCCTGACCGCCTTCGTTGACGGCGAGCGGAGCATGGCCTGGATCGCCGACCGCTTCAACGGCGTGCCCACCACACCCAACTGCAGCAAGGCAGGTTGACCGAGCCATGACGAACCCGACTCTGGGCACCTTCGGCGTCTTCGGCCTGTTCAGGCAGTGGAAGCAACTGACTGCCGCACAACTGAGGGACATCGAAGCGCTCGGCTATGGCGCCATCTGGGCCGGTGGCTCGCCGCCGGCCCAACTCGACTGGGTTGAGTCGGTCTTGGAGTCAACCGAGAAACTGCAAGTGGCCACGGGCATCGTCAACATCTGGGCGTCCGCCGCCGGTCCGGTTGCGGAGTCGTTCCACCGCATCGAGGCAGCTCACCCCGAGCGGTTCCTGCTCGGGATCGGCGCCGGGCACCCCGAGCTGGTTGCCGAGTATAAGAAGCCCTACCACGCGCTCACCGAGTACCTGGACAAACTCGACGAGTACGGGGTGCCCGAGGACCGCCGCGTTGTCGCCGCGCTCGGCCCACAGGTGCTCAAACTGGCCGCACGCCGGAGCGCGGGAGCCCATCCCTATCTGACCACCCCGGAGCACACTGCCCAGGCGCGTGCCCTGGTCGGACCGGATGCGTTCATCGCCCCGGCGCACAAGGTGGTGCTCACCAGCGACGCTGCGCAGGCAAGGTCCGTCGGGCGCAAGGCCCTCGACATCTATCTGAAGGGGACCAACTACGTGAACAACTGGAAGCGGTTGGGGTTCACCGACACCGACGTCGCGACGCCCGGCAGCGATGCCCTGATCGACGCTCTTGTCGCATATGGCAGTACTGATGCCCTCGCGGCCAGACTCAACGAGCATCTGGCCGCCGGCGCGAACCACGTGGCCGTGCAGGTCCTGACCGGATCCGACAAGCTGGTTCCTGCGCTTGCCGAGCTGGCCGGACCGCTCGGCCTCCACTGAGCCACCGCCGCGGTCTATGCCCCGCGGTAGGCCGCCTGCAGTTCGGCGATGTTGAACTTGCCGAAGGTCTTCAGCACTGCGGACATCAAGCGGGCCTCAGCCTCAGAGTTCCCTTTGTCCAGCAGGTCGTAGTACTCGGTCGGCGTGATCTGCCAGGCCAGCCCGTATTTGTCCTTGAGCCATCCGCACGGCAGTTCCTCGCCGCCGTCGACCAGCGCCGTCCAGAGCCGGTCGAGTTCCTCCTGCCCGGTGACACGCACCTCCAGGGAGATCGCCTCGGTGAAGGTGAACTGCGGGCCGCCGTTGATCCCGACGAAGCGCTGCCCGGACAGTTCGAACTCGACCACGACCGGGACATCCTGCGGAGAAGGCGACTCGGGATGGGAGGCGATGGTGTTGACGACGCGGCCATTGCCGCCGAATGCGGCGATGTAGTGCTGAGCGGCCTGCTCGGCCTCCCGGTCGAACCACAGATTCGGGACGATGCTTGCGTTGATGCTGGGGTTTTTCTGGGTCATGGTGGATAGACCGACCGCAGCCTCACTTTTCATCGCTGGATGTCCGAGTGATCACTTCGCCCGCTTGACACGTGTCTCGCCCGTCTACCAACAACGAAATCAAGCTTGAATAGCTGCAGGTCAGAGGCCGGTTACCTGGCAGTACTGCAACCTGTTCTATTATCGCCCCCATGAAGACCAAAGGCGCCCTGCTGTGGGAACTCAACTCGCCATTCCAGGTCGACGAGATCGACCTCGGTGATCCTGTCGCCGACGAAGTACAGATCCGGATGCACGCCGCGGGAATGTGCCACTCGGACTACCACCTGACCACCGGTGCCACTCCGATGGCATTGCCCGCGCTCGGCGGCCATGAGGGCGCCGGCGTCGTCACCAAGGTCGGCAAGAACGTCACCGGCATCGAAGAGGGCGACCACGTCATCCTCGCCTTCATCCCGGCATGTGGTGAATGCCCGCCATGTCTGAAGGGCTTCCGCTCGCTGTGTGACCGCGGCGCAGTCCTGCTCGGCGGCAAGGCCATCGCCGACGGCACCAGCCGCATCACCGCCGGTGGTCGTGACGTATCGCCGATGAACCTGCTCGGCACGTTCGCGCCATACATGACCGTGCACAAGGATTCGGTCGTCAAGATCGACAAGGACATCCCGTTCGAGACCGCGGCCATCATGGGCTGCGCGGTGCCCACCGGCTTCGGCTCGGCCACCAACGTCGCCGACGTCAAGCCCGGTGAAACCGTCATCATCGTCGGCGTCGGCGGTATCGGTATGAGTGCCCTGCAGGGCGCGGTGATCTCCGGCGCCAAGCACGTCATCGCCATCGACCCGAACGAATGGAAGCGCGAGCAGGCCATCAAGTTCGGCGCCACCCACGTCTACGCTTCGATGGCCGAGGCCATCGCGCCGGTCATCGAGACCACCTGGGGCTTGATGGCGGACAAGGTCATCATCGCCGTCGGCGATATGAAGGGCGAATACATCGAAGAGGCGATGATCCTCACCGCCAAGACCGGCACCTGCGTGGTGACGGGCATGGGGTCGATGATGGATGCCGACGTCAAGCTCAACCTCTTCCTGTTCACCATGTTGCAGAAGACGTTGAAGGGCAACATCTTCGGTGGTGGCAACTCGCATGTCGAGACGCCTCGCCTGACGGCGCTGTACAAGTCGGGCCTGCTCAACATCGACGACATGATCACGCGTACCTACAAGCTCGAAGACATCAACCAGGGCTACCAGGACATGTTGGACGGCAACAACATTCGCGGCGTCATCAAGTTCGACGAGTCGGACTGGTAACTCTCTCTCCGCCGATCAGCCTCAAGATCCCCCTTTTCAGCGTCGAAAAGGGGGATCTTGTTTTTGCCCGCGAGAGTTACTTGAGGCCGGTCAATCGCACCAAGGCATGGAACCCGTCATCGGTGCCCGGCCAGTGCGCCCGAACGGCATCGAGTCCGGCTTGGCGCACCACGCTCCGCAGCACCACGCTGACGATGATTGCGTCGTCGGCGTAGCCGAGGACCGGGATGAAATCGGGGATCAGATCGATGGGCAGCGCCAGGTAGACCACCAACAGCGCCAACCGGACACGTAGGCCACGAGGCAACGACGTGTCGCCGGCCAGGCGCGGGATCAGGCGCAGCAGGTCCGGAAGTATTCGCAGGGCCTCACCGAGCAGGTTTCCGCGCGGCCGCACGATGAGCAGCACGATGACGAGGACGAGCCAGCTCAGCAACAGGGCGGCCCCGAGGCCGAGCAGCGCGTCGCCCCACCAGGTATCGGTCACCCGACGATTCTGCCCAGCAGACACAAACCTGCCCCTTTTCAAGCGAAAAGGGGCAGGTTTGTGACTGTTCGCGAGGGTTACTTGGGTGGCATCCGGATGCCGCCGTCGACGCGGACGACCTCGGCGTTCATGTAGGAGTTGGTGAGCAGCTCGACGACCATGGAGGCCAGCTCGTCGGGCTTGCCCAGACGGTGCGGGAAGAGCACCGACTCGCCGAGTTTGGCCTTGAACGCCTCCGACGCTTCTCCTTCCCCGTAGATCGGGGTGTCGATGAGTCCCGGCGCCACGGTGTTGACGCGGATGCCCACCGCGGACAGATCACGGGCCACCGGCAGGGTCAGGCCGACCACGCCGCCCTTGGACGACGAGTAGGCCGCCTGGCCGATCTGGCCGTCGAAGGCCGCAACGCTGGTCATGTTGACGATCGCGCCGCGCTCACCGGTGTCGGTGAGCTCGTTCTTGCTCATCTGGGTGGCGGCGATACGAATGCAGTCGAAGGTGCCGACCAGGTTGATGTCGAGCACCTTCTTGTACAGGCCGAGGTCGTGAGCCGACGAGAACTCACCGTCCTTGCCGATGGTGCGCTGGGCCCAGCCGACGCCGGCCGAGTTCACCAGGGCGCGCAGCGGGCCGAGGTCCGCGGCAGTCTTGACCGCATCGATGATCTGGTCGGTGTTGGTGACGTCGACGGTGACGAAGATGCCGCCGATCTCTTTGGCGAGGGCCTCGCCCTTGTCCGCCTGCAGGTCAGCCACGATGACGCGGGCTCCCTTGGCGGCCAACTGGCGGGCGGTCGCCGCGCCGATACCTGATGCGCCACCGGTGACGATGGCGCTTGCTCCGTTGAGTTCCACGTCCAACACACTAGGCCCCCGCCTCGCCCGATCCACCGGTTGGTCAGCCAAGGCCGTCGGTAGGCTGGCGCCATGGCTTCCGGGACGTCCAGAGTCGACATCCGACGCGGGGACGACCGCGGGGCGAGCACGACAGATTGGCTGCAATCGCGGCACTCGTTCTCCTTCGCCGACTACTACGACCCGGCCAACACCCACCACGGTCTGTTGCTGGTGAACAACGACGACATCGTTGCGCCGGGCGCCGGCTTTGACACCCACCCGCACCGGGACATGGAAATCGTCACCTGGGTGCTGTCGGGTCAATTGGCGCACGCGGATTCGATGGGCAACTCAGGGGTGATCTACCCGGGTCTGGCCCAGCGGATGTCGGCGGGCACCGGCGTGCAGCATTCCGAGAAGAACGGATCTTCCGGTGAGCCCGTGCATTTCGTCCAGATGTGGGCGCTCCCCGATACTGCCGGGGTGACGCCGAGCTATCAGCAGCAGGAGATCGAACTGGCCAACACGTTGACGCCGATCGCCTCCGGGGCCATCGACGCGGCGGTCACCCTGGGCAACCGCAATGCCACTCTGTACGGCGCCCGCCTGCAGCCCGGCGACTCGGTCGAACTGCCGCAGGCCCGTTACGTCCATCTGTTCGTCGCACGCGGCACCGTCACGCTGGACGGATCCGGGCCGCTCGCCGAGGGTGACGCCGCCCGGCTCACCGATTCGGGCGGACAGGTCACAGCCGGCACCGAAGCCGAGATCCTGGTCTGGGAGATGAATGCGGGTCTTGGCGGCGCGTAGCGCGATCGCACTGGTCACCGCGGTCAGCCTGGCCGCGTGTGGAAGCGGCCCGGACACCGCACCAGCACCGGCGTCGAGCGCGCCGCCCGCCGGGCTGGCAGCTGCGCCCCTCCAGGTACCGGAGGACCTTGCCCAAGCCCCACTCGATGAACCTCGCCGGGCGTTGATCCCGAAGGGCTGGAACATCGAGGTGATCGCCAGGGTGCCGAAGGCCCGGATGGCCACGTTCGCCCCGGACGGCGCGCTGCTGGTGTCGGTGCCGGCCACCGGGCAGGTACTGACGGTGCGCCCCGACCGGCGCACCCTGCTCGACGGGCTGGAGCAGCCACACGGACTCTTCTTCGCCGGCCCCACGCTGTACGTCGCCGAGAGCAACCGAATCGACGCCTACGACTACGTCGGCGGCCGCGCCGTCAACCGCCGCACGATCGCCGGTGATCTACCCGACGCCAAGAGCCCTGAACTGCACGGCGCCTACTCCCATGCCCTCAAGAGTGTGGTCGTGGGATCCGATGGCGCGGTCTACTTTTCGATCGGTTCGACCGGCAATACCTCCGCCGAGGACCGCGCCGCCACTCCGCCGCGGGCCACGATCATGCGGGTACCACCCGGTGGTGGCCCGGCGGCCCCGTTCGCCACGGGGGTGCGCAACGGGACGGGTCTGGCCCTCGCCCCGGACGGGTCGCTGTGGACTGCGGTGAACAACCGCGACAACGTGGCCGATCCGCAGGGCCGGGTGCGACAGGACTATGTGGACGATCACCCGCCGGAATCGGTGGCCAAGGTGACCCCGGGGCGCGAATTGGGTTGGCCGTACTGCAATCCCGACGGCGGACCACCCGCCCGGTTCATCCGAGACATCGAGACGAACACCGACGGCAGCAAGATGGACTGTGCGGCGCTGGCACCGGTAGAGCAGACATTGGGCGCGCATTCCGCCCCGCTGGGGATGAGCTTCGCCGAACTCCCCGGTTACGGCCCCGGCGCGTTGGTCGGGGTGCACGGCTCCTGGAACCGGCGGTCACCGCAGGCGCCCGAGGTGTCATTCTTCGGTTGGCACAACGGCACATTGGGCCCGCAGCAGACCCTGGTCGGCGGTTTCCAGGCCGCGGACGGCGCCCGCTGGGGACGCCCGGTGGCTGCGGTCGCGGGCCCCGACGGCGCGGTCTACATCACCGACGACTACGCCGGCGCGGTGTATCGGCTGGCGGGGCCGGCCTAGTCGCCGCCGCCGGATCGTGGGTGATCGGTGATCCACCGGGCCGCCAGGATTCCGGAGGCTGCCGTCAGCCCCCCCGCTGCGACGACGGCGGACTCGAGCCCAAGCCAGTTCCCCATCACACCGGCGACCAGAGCGCCGACGGCGTAGCCCGCATCACGCCAGAACCGGTAGGTGCCAAGCGCATTGGGCCGCCAGCTCGGGTGCGCATGATCGGAGACCACGGCGATCAGTGCCGGGTAGACCATGGCGGTGCCGATCCCGAGGGCGGCCGCCGAGGTGACACCGGCCAACAGCGGCCAATTCAGCAGCGCAAGGGCCAACCCGAATCCACCTGCCTGGACCAGCATTCCGGCGACCACCAGAGGTTTTCGGCCGATTCGGTCGGCGAGATGGCCGGTGGGAATCTGCCCGAGTCCCCACAACAGCGGGTAGAGGCCCTTGATCAGCCCGATGGCGGCCAGACCGAGCCCGTGATCGGTGAACAACAGCGGGAACACCCCCCAGGTGAGGCCATCGTTGAGGTTGTTGATCAGACCGGCCTGGCTGGCGCCTCGCAGACTGCGGTCACCCCAACTGGTACGCGCGAAGATCGTGCGCAAACTGCCGTCTGCAGCGGTGGCCGGATGCGGGTGGCGCTCCAGTTCGAGGGCGACGTGCGCCGCTGTATCCCGTACCACCATCGATAGCCCGAGCCCGGCGACGACGAACACCACGCCGATGAGCTCCGGGGCCGGGCGCAGCCCGTAGGCGGTGGCGAGGTACCCGGTCAGCAGGGCCGTGGCACCCACCGCCACATAGCCGGCAGCCTCGTTCAGGCCGGTGGCCAGTCCCCGCCGCTCCGGACCCACCAGATCGATCTTCATGTTGACCGTCATGGACCAGGCCAGGCCCTGATTGAGGCCGAGGAGCACATTGGCGGCCACGATCCAGCCCCAGGATGGACCCCACGCCAGCATGAACGGAACCGGGACACCAACCGCCCACCCCGCCAACAGTAGGTGCTTGCGGCAGAACCGTGCGGTCAGCGCTCCGGCCGCCAGGTTGGTCAGTGCTTTGGTCGCGCCGAAGGCGATGATGAACGAGAAGACAGCCAAGTCGTTTGTCAGTCCGAATGTTTCGGAGCCGATCAACGGAACGGTGGTGCGTTCCAGACCCACCAGGGCACCGACACAAATGTTGACGACGACCAAAAGAGTGAATTGCAGCCAATTCTCACGCAGACCGAGTTCGATGCGGGAGGCCGGCGACACCGCAGACACGGAGTTCTTCATCGGCCGGTGCGCATCTCCCGACCGTGCGCCTCGGCGTAGTCCCCGGGCCCACCGTCGAGCACTGACACATCTGCGACCCCGTGTCGTTGCAGCACGCTGGCTGCCGTCATCGCCCGCTCCCCGTGACCACATGCGACGACGACGCCGTTCGGCACGTCGGCAGCATGAGCGGGCAGCGCTCCGAGTTCGATGTGCAGGGATCCTGCGACATGACCGCCGGCGTACTCGCCGTCTTGCCGGACATCGAGATAGGGCGCATCCGGGAGCCGGTGTGCAGGAGCGAACGGCAGGTGCTCAGCGGACTCGCCCGCGGCCATCCACGCGTCGACCCCACCGGTGAGCCGTCCGACCAGTCGCTCGTAGCCGATCTTGTAAGACTGCCAACCGATTTCCGACAGATCTTGACTGTCGTCGGCGACGATCACCAAGGACACGGAATCGTCGAGTAGCCAGCCCAGCCAGGTCGCAAACTGGTCACGCAACGGGATGGACAGGGCTCCGGGAACATGCCCTTCGGCAAATGCGCCCGGCGGCCGCACATCGACCACGACAGCACCGTCGTCCAGCAGTGCCTCCACCCGATCGACGTCCAGAGCCTCGAGCACCGGCGCGCCGGACATCACGCCCGCGCCTATCCTGTTGCGTTCACCCAGCCGCGAGAAGTAGGCGGGGTAACTACCGAGACTCGCCAACAGCAGCGAGACGAAGGTGTCCTCATCCGCTGCGGACAGCAGTGGGTTGTCGCGTTTCTGGGCGCCGACGGTGGTGATGCGCTCGGCGCCGGGCGGCGCCGAGCAAAACGAGCCGGCGCCATGGGTGGGCCATACCGAAACCTCGTCGTCGAGTGTGGCCAGGCGCTGCAACGACCGATACTGGGCGCGTGTGAGTTCCATGGTGCGGCCGGCGCCCAGCAGGTCGGTACGCGCCGCCGATCCGACGATCAGCGATCCTCCGGTGAACACTCCGAGTTCGCGGCCGTCCTCGGTGAGTACGAACGACAGGTGCTCGTCGGTATGACCCGGTGTCGCCATGGCCCGCAGAGCCAACCCGCCGAGGTCGACCTCGTCGCCGTCGCGCAGACCGGTGTGGTCGAACCGGCGCCCGCCGACCGCCGAGGCCAGGATGCTCGCGCCGAGATCATGGTGCAGCTGCACCGCTCCCGACAGAAAGTCCGCATGAAGATGGGTGTCTGCGGCGAATGCCACGGTGAGCCCGCGGGCATCGGCGGCGCGGCGCAGTGCCCGCAGATCCCGGCTCGCGTCGACGGCCAACGCCCGGCCGTCGCCGAGGTCGACGAGGTAGGAGCTGTTGCCCAACCCGTGGTCGACCAGCGGGGTCAGGTCGGATTCGGTGAAACCCATGTCACAACTGTACGTTATTCCATGAAATTATGGAATAATGTGGCTATGGATCGCGCACCAGCGAAAACACGTCTGTACGAAGGGTTCGCCGCCAGCGGGAAGGCACTCTCCCACGCCAGCCGACTGGAAATTCTCGACTTGCTGAGCCAGGGCGAACGCAGCGTCGAGGCGCTCGCCCGCGCGGCAGGCCTGAACCTGACCACAGCCTCGTCGCACCTGCAGGTGCTCAAACAGACAGGCTTCGTCGAGACCCGCCGAGAAGGTGTCAAGGTCTACTACCGCCTCGCGGGCGACGATGTCGCCCAACTCCTGGTGCTGTTGCGCACGGTTGCCGTCCGTCGCAGGTCCGAGGTCGGTGCCGCCCGCGACGCTTACCTCGGCGAGCCCGTGGGCACGGGCATCGACCGTGACGCTCTGTGGTCACGACTCAACGACGACACCGCCGATGCGCGTGTGGTGGTGCTCGATGTCCGGCCCGACGAGGAGTTTCTTGCCGGCCACATCCCGGGCGCGGTCTCGATACCGGTGGACGAACTCGCCGAGCGCATCACCGAACTGCCCGCCGATGCCGACGTCGTCGTCTACTGCCGCGGCGAGTACTGCGTGTACGCGCACGACGCCGTGCGAACCCTGACCGCCGACGGCCGTCGCGCCATCCGCCTCAACGACGGAATGGTCGAATGGCGGCTTGCCGGGCATCCGGTCAGCACCGGGCCCTAGACGTACCATCGCCGATGTGGCCGACCGACAGCTGGGAGATCTCAAGCTGCTGCGCCGGGTCCGGGACCGCATCGACCGCGAATACGCGCAGCCGCTGAACGTCGAAGCGCTTGCCCAGGGGGTCAACATGTCGGCCGGACACCTCAGCAGACAGTTCAAGATCGCCTACGGCGAGTCACCGTATTCGTATCTGATGACCCGTCGCATCGAGCGTGCGATGGCGCTGCTGCGCCGCGGCGACATGTCTGTCACCGAGGTGTGCTTCGCCGTCGGTTGTTCCTCGCTCGGCACGTTCAGCACCCGATTCACCGAACTCGTCGGCATCCCGCCCAGCCGATATCGCGAGCAGACCGCCACGGTGACCGACGGCCTGCCGTCGTGCATGGAGAAACAGGTCACCAAACCGGTCAGGAATCGAGAAGCGCCCGCCACCCGCCTCCACCTAGCGTGAAAAGCATGGAACTCACCATTCACTCAAGCATGCTGCCGCTCGACGATCCGGAAGAATCCCTCGCGTTCTATCGCGACATCCTCGGCTTCGAGGTCCGCCTCGA
Source organism: Mycobacterium sp. IDUB_9 (assembly GCF_055419505.1). NCBI lineage: Bacteria > Bacillati > Actinomycetota > Actinomycetes > Mycobacteriales > Mycobacteriaceae > Mycobacterium > Mycobacterium sp. IDUB_9. The sequence continues at coordinate 824,625 of NZ_JBVAXU010000001.1, forward strand.
CGTCGGCAAGGACCGGATGCGCTGGATCACGGTCGGTCCGCCGAATCAGCCCGACACATCCGTCGTCCTGTACCCACCGACCGCCACCCCCGGCCTCACCGACGACGAGCGCCGCATGATCTCCGAGATGATGGCCAAGGGCACCTTCGGCACACTCCTGCTCGCCACCAAAGACCTAGACAGTACTTTTGAGAAGGTGCAGGCCGGAGACATCGAGGTGGTCCAGGAACCGACCGAACAGCCGTACGGTGTTCGCGACTGCGCTCTTCGCGATCCCGCCGGAAACATGGTCCGTATCCAGGAGTTGCCCTAGCCGATGACCACCAAGACCCATCCCGCCGACAGTCACGATCTGATCCGGGTCACCGGTGCCCGGGAGAACAACCTCAAGGACGTCGACATCGAGTTGCCCAAGCGCCGGTTGACGGTGTTCACCGGCGTCTCGGGGTCGGGCAAGAGCTCACTGGTATTCGACACGATCGCCGCGGAATCTCAGCGGTTGATCAACGAGACCTACAGTGCCTTCCTGCAGGGCTTCATGCCGAACCTGGCCCGCCCCGATGTCGACGTGCTCGAAGGGCTGACGACCGCGATCATCGTGGATCAGCAGCGCATGGGCACCGACCCGCGCTCCACCGTCGGCACGGCCACCGACACCGGGGCGATGCTGCGCATCTTGTTCAGCCGGCTGGGTACTCCGCATATCGGTTCGCCACAAGCCTTTTCGTTCAATGTGGCCTCGATCAGCGGGGCGGGCGCGGTGACGCTCGAGAAGGGCGGCCGCACCGTCAAGGAACGGCGTGACTTCAAGATCGTCGGCGGGATGTGTCCGCGGTGTGAGGGTCGCGGTGCGGTCAACGACATCGACCTGACCGCGCTGTACGACGACACCAAGTCGCTGAACGAGGGCGCGCTGACCATCCCCGGCTTCAGCATGGACGGCTGGTACGGCCGGATCTTCCGCGGCTGCGGCTTCTTCGATCCGGACAAACCGATCAACAAGTTCACCAAGAAGGAACTCGACGCACTACTCCACAAGGAGGCGACCAAGCTCAAGGTGGACGGGGTCAACCTCACCTATCTCGGGCTGATCCCGCAGATCCAGAAGTCGTTCCTGGCCAAGGACGTCGAGGCCATGCAACCGCACATCCGGACGTTCGTCGAGCGCGCGGTCACGTTCACCACCTGCCCGGAGTGTGACGGCACCCGACTGTCGGAGGCCGCGCGCTCGGTGAAGATCGGCGGCGTCAACATCGCCGAGGTCTGCGCGATGCAGATCACCGATCTGGCCGAGTGGCTCGGGACGGTCAAAGATACTGCCAAAGCGAAATCAGTGGCGCCACTTCTGACCGCATTGCAGCACACGCTGGACTCATTCGTCGAGATCGGGTTGGGCTATCTGTCGCTGGATCGCCCTGCGGGCACCCTGTCCGGTGGAGAAGCTCAGCGCGTCAAGATGATCCGTCACCTGGGCTCCTCCCTGACCGACGTCACCTACGTCTTCGACGAGCCAACGATCGGCCTGCACCCGCACGACATCGCCCGGATGAACAACCTACTGCTGGCCCTGCGCGACAAGGGCAACACCGTGCTGGTCGTCGAGCACAAGCCCGAGACGATCTCGATCGCCGACCATGTCGTCGACCTGGGACCCGGCGCCGGATCGGCCGGGGGTGAGGTGGTCTTCGAAGGCAGTGTGGCGAGCCTGCGGGGCAGTGACACCGTGACCGGCCGGCACCTCGGTTACCGCGCAACCCTGAAAGACGAGGTGCGGAAAACCAACGGTGCGTTGGAGATCCGCGGGGCAGACACCCACAATCTGTGCGATGTGGACGTCGACATCCCGCTGGGCGCACTGGTGGTGATCACCGGCGTGGCAGGTTCGGGCAAGAGTTCGTTGATCGACGGCTCGGTGGCCGGCCGCGACGGCGTGGTGGTGGTTGATCAGAGCCCGATCCGCGGCTCGCGCCGCAGTAACCCGGCCACCTACACGGGCCTGCTCGACCCGATCCGTAAAGCCTTCGCGAAGGCCAACGACGTCAAACCGGCGCTGTTCAGCTCGAACTCCGAGGGCGCCTGCCCGACGTGCAACGGCGCCGGGGTGATCTACACCGACCTCGGGGTGATGGCCACCGTCGAGACGACGTGCGAGGAATGTGAGGGCAGGCGATTCGGCGCCTCGGTGTTGCAGTACACCCTCGGCGGGCGCGACATCGCCGAGGTACTGGCGATGCCGGTCGGTGAAGCCGAGCAGTTTTTCGGCGATGGCGAGGCCAAAGTGCCTGCCGCACAGAAGATCTTGTCCCGGATGGCCGATGTGGGCCTGGGCTATCTGACGCTCGGGCAGCCGCTGACCACGTTGTCCGGCGGCGAGCGGCAGCGGCTCAAGCTGGCATCCCGGCTCGGGGATACCGGCGCTGACAAGGCCGACACCTACATCCTCGACGAGCCGACCACCGGCCTACACCTGGCCGACGTCGAGCAGTTGCTCGGATTGTTGGACCGGTTGGTGGATTCGGGGAAGTCGGTGATCGTGATCGAGCATCATCAGGCGGTGATGGCGCATGCCGACTGGATCATCGACCTGGGTCCGGGAGCCGGACACGACGGCGGTCGCATCGTCTTCGAGGGCACCCCGGCCGACCTGGTGGCCAAGCGTGAAACGCTGACAGGCCAGCACCTCGCCGAATATGTGGGTAGCTGAACCAGCGCGTCAGGGGACCCGAACTTTCTCGTGTCGATCCCCAAACTTATTGTCGAATAAGCACTTTCGGCGGGGCCGGTTTGCACCGGCCCCGCCGACGTGCGTATGGTGGAACGCAGCGAAGGGGAGTAGCCCCCAATCGGATACTCGACATACTGGCCGCGCAGCGATGCATCATCGGCCCGGATATCCGAACCGGTCACTGACCGGTGGGCGAGACCTTCGGCCGTAGACCAATGGTCTGCCGGCCGGAGGCATCTATTTCAGCCCCGAACGGCAGCCAACGACCGAGGAGTTGTTGAGTGCTCGCTGCTCTGCTCTTGAGCTTCGCCGTCATCTTCGTCGCCGAGCTAGGCGACAAGTCGCAGTTGATGGCCATGACCTTTGCGCTGCGGTACCGGTGGTGGGTGGTGCTCATCGGCATCACCGCGGCCACCACCGCCGTTCACCTGATCTCCGTCGCGGTCGGCCACTACCTCGGCGCGGCACTGCCCACTCACCTGCTCGGCATCCTGGCCGGCTTCGCGTTCGTGTTCTTCGGCCTGTGGACCTTGCGCGGCGACAAGCTGTCCGAGGACGAGGCGACGCGGGCCCAGCGTTCGACCGCGCCCGCGTTCTTAACGGTCACCTCGGCCTTCCTGCTCGCCGAACTCGGCGACAAGACGATGCTCGCGACGATCACGCTGGCCGCCGACAACGACTGGGTGGGGGTGTGGATCGGCTCGACCATCGGCATGGTGGCCGCCGACGCGCTGGCCATCGTGATCGGAGCGATCGCGGGCAAGCATCTGCCCGAGCGGGCGATCCAGCTGGGCGCGGCAGCCCTGTTCGTCATCTTCGGTGTCGCAATGCTGCTGGAAGGCGCCTTCCCGACGGCTCCGGTGCTGCTGACCACGGCGGGTGCGGTGGCGGTGACGGCCGTGGGCGCGGCCGGTCTACGCGCGCTGCCCGCACATTTGCGGCCGGCAGTGCTCCGCAGGGCCGATACCGCAGAGCCAGCTAACACCGATCAACCGGGTGCGATCCCGTCTTGATCCAACCGTGACCAGGCTGTTACGCATGTTGACAGAGTTTCCTGTGTGGTTATTGTGTACTTCGTGCCAGGCCTGGCAAAACTCTTCCGGCGTGCGGTCGCTACTGCGGCCGCCGTTGCCGTCTGCGCAGCGCTAGCCACCACGGGCTCCCCCGTCGCGCGCGCCGAGGACGCCAGGGCAATGCTGCTCGGGGCAATCGCCAACACCAAGGGTGCCTACCTCGTCTACAACTTCGGCGGACAGTTCGCCGCGCCGTTCCTGTCCGCCGACGGCCGCGCCTACACGCTCAACAACGGCGGCCACCTGATGACGATGAAGAACGCCTCCGGCCGGCTCAACCCGCGGCTGTTGGTCGACAGCCACCAGGGCTATCAGTCCCGCTGCGAACGCACACCGGGTGCACGCACCGGGGAAGGACTGTGGCAGGCATCGGAAACTTATGCGCCCCTTGCCGCCTGGCAGGTGCTGGGTCAGCCGACCATCGCCGTGAACGCCAACTTCTTCGACGTACGCGGCCAGAAAGGCGGCTCGTGGCGTGACACCAAATGCTCATCCCCGCTGGGCGCGTATGTGGACAACACCAGAGGTCAGGGCCGAGCGAACGCCGCGGTCACCGGAACGCTGGCCTATGCCGGCAAGCAAGGCCTGTCCGGCGGTGACGAACGCTGGGCGGCACTGGCCACCATGATCCTTCCCATGGGCGGCGCCCCGTATGTGGTGATGCCCAAGGGGGACAACGATTATGACTCGGCCTCCCCGGTAATCCAGCGACTGTTGGATCAAAATGCCAGGTTCGTCGCGGTGGCCGGCATCGGACTGCTGGCTCCCGGCGAGACGGGTCAGCTCAACGACAACGGCCCCAGCGCGGCGCGCACCGCCGTCGGCTACAACCGCGCCGCCGATCAGCTCTACGTCTTCCAGGGCGGCAGCTACACCCCGGACAACATCCAGGACCTGTTCCGCGGACTGGGCGCCGACAACGCGGTGCTGCTCGACGGCGGCGGCTCGTCGGCGATCGTGTTACGTCGCGACACCGGCGGCATGTGGAGCGGCGCCGGATCACCGCGCGGGAACTGCGATACCCGTCAGGTGCTGTGCGATTCGCGCGAGCGGGCCCTGCCGAGCTGGCTCGCCTTCAACTGATCGTCAGTTCTCCAGCCACAGGTCGACGCCCTCGGTCGTGAAGATCGACAGCACGGTGCCCCAGGTGTCTTCGCCGAGCGCATCTTTGATGTTGCGGTAGTCGGTCATGACGAACCGGAAGCGGCGGTCCTCGGGGGTGCCGAAACCACCGCGCAGGCAGTCGGCCAGCGCGTCCAGGTTCGAGCCGAAGTAGCCGCCGTCGCCATTGACCGCGCGGCCGATCTCAGTGAAGAAGTCCGCCTTGGAACCTACCTTGGTCCCGTCGATTCGATACGTCTTCACATGCCTCCGATCAGGCAGAACGATTCGTAGTGGTCACCGGTGTAGTAGTACTCGGGCGGATCGGTCTGCGGTGCTCCCCCGGTGACGATGCGCCGCTTGCCACGATGTTTGTTGCCCGGCGTCGGGACCGTGTACTCGTGGTAGTAGCCGCGCTCGTGCTTGGGCAGCCGGCCTTCGTAGTTTCCGAAGGTGACACCGTCGTTGCGGGGGTAGGGAAATGGCCCGCCGGACTGGATGAGCTCCACCGTCTTGTCCGCCTCGGGAGGCAGGCCACTCAGATCGCACGTGCCGTCCGCTGCCGCCGACTTCGTGGGTGATGCCGAGGCCGACGGCGCGGCCGGAGACGAAGTCGGTTGAGTCGGCGCGCAACAGCCCGAAAGCAGGCCGCACAGCACTGCCAGTGCCGCCATGCGTGATTTCCCCATCGGGATGAGGCTAGCAACAGGCTCGCAGTAGGCCCCGCAAATCCAGGGTCATTGACGGTTGCCGTGCGACGATCGTTACTCGAGTGAACAGAGTGATTACCTCCGCGAGGCCCGCCGCCCGCCGCGACAACACCGCGAGTGGGCGAAAATCCCTGCCGAACAAACAGTTTCGCCCCGACATCGAAGGGCTGCGGGCAGTCGCGGTACTCACCGTGGTGCTGTTCCACGCCGGAGTGCCCGGTTTCGGCGGCGGGTTCATCGGCGTCGACGTGTTCTTCGTCGTGTCGGGATTCCTGATCACGGGTCTGCTGTGGCGCGAGGCCTCGGACACCGGAACCGTTCGGATGGCGCAGTTCTATGCCGGGCGGGCCCGGCGACTACTGCCCGCCGCCGCACTCGTTCTGGTCACGACGTCGTTGGCGGCCACTGTCCTCCTCCCGCCGCTGCGGGCCCGCTCGGTGCTGGCCGACGCGATCTCCAGTGCGCTCTACGCCGGCAACTACCGCTTCGCGGTCCAGGGCACGGACTACCTGGCAGCCGAGGCGGCCGCGTCACCGCTGCAGCACTACTGGTCACTCGGCGTGGAAGAGCAGTTCTATCTGCTGTGGCCGGCGCTGATCCTGGGCACCGCGTGGCTGCTGGCCCGCAGCGGCCGGGGCACCCGTTCCGCTGTTCCGTACACGTGTGCGCTGGCGGTGGTGGCCGGCGCATCGCTCGCCCTGTCGCTGGCGTGGACCCAGACGATGCCGCCGTGGGCGTTCTTCTCCCTGCCGACCCGCGCCTGGGAGTTGGCGGCCGGCGGGCTGATCGCCTTGACGGCGGCGCACTGGCGCACCCTGCCGCCGGTCTGCGCGGCGTTGGTCGGCTGGGGTGGTCTGGCGTTGATCCTGACCACCTGTACGCAACTGGGCACCGCCACGCCGTATCCGGGTACGGCCGCATTGCTTCCGGTGATGGGCACCGCCCTGGTGATCGGGGCCGGTTGCGCGATACCCGGTCTCGGCGTAGGCCGGCTGCTGTCGAAGCCGGCGATGCGCGGCATCGGCCGGGTCTCGTACTCCTGGTACCTGTGGCACTGGCCGGTGCTGCTGTTGGCGCCCGCCCTGTTCGGCCACGGTCTGGGGTTGGCGGGCCGGCTGGCGATGATCGTGCTGTCGTTGGGCCTGGCGTTCCTCACCCTGCACCTGGTCGAGAACCCGGCTCGGTTCGCCACCGCACTCCGGGGCTCGTCGTGGCGCAGCCTGGCCGTCGGCGCGACGGCCACCGCGACAGCGGTCTGCGCGGGGTTGGTGCTCTTGGCGGTACGCCCGGTGCCCACCGGGTCCGGCCCGGCGGCGGTTCCGGTCGCTCTGATCGGACCACCCCCTGCGGCCGCTCCGACGCCGGCGCTGACGCCCGAGCAACAGATACAGGCGGCCGTCGCCGCGTCGGCCGATCTGCGCGCAGTGCCCTCGAATCTCTCACCGCCACTGGGCAATATCACCAAACCCGAGGTGTTCGTCAACGGCTGCGTCTTGTCCTGGCAGGACGTCGCCGTGCCGGACTGCGCGTCGGGCGACACCGCTTCGGCCACCAAAGTCGCCCTGATCGGCGACTCACACGCCGGAATGTGGCAACCTGCCCTGGAAACTGCCGCACAGCAGCAGCATTGGCGGTTGGAGACATTCGCGAAGGTCACCTGCCCACCCATGGCTCTGCCGATCCTCAGCCCCTACCTCGAACGCGAGTTCACCGAATGCAAGCAGTGGCGCGCTGACGTGCTGACCCGGATCGCGAAAGAGCGCCCGTCGCTGATCGTGCTCGACATGGTGCGCCGCTACGGCGCCGACTTCGGGTTCGTCAGCTACGACCCTACCTGGCTTGACGGGCTGACGCGTCTGGTGTCGCAGTTGCGCGGCACGGGTGCGCGGGTCCTGGTCCTCGGGCCGGTTCCCGATCCGCATACGACCGTGCCGACGTGCCTGTCGGCACACATGGACAACGCCTCGGCCTGCGCACCCAGCCGACCGACCGCTGTGAACGACAACGGTATTGCCGCCGAGTCCGCAGCGGTTCGCGCCGGTGGTGGCCAATACGCACGGCTGGACCAGTTCTTCTGCACCGACCAGCGCTGCCCGGTGATCGTCGGCAACACGTTGGTCTTTCGCGACGACAACCACATCACGGCCGAGTACGCGCAGTTGCTGTCGCCGGTGCTGGCGCACCTGGCTGTCAGCGCCCTGGCACCCAACTAGCCCGGGTTACAGCGCGGCCACCCGATCGGTGAACGCACCGTGATAGCTCATCGGCAGGTGGAACGGCAGCCAGGCCTCGGCGATAGGACCGGCGTCGACCCGCGGGGCGTCGAACACCATGAGCCGGCTACGGTGCTGCGTTTCGTCGTAACCCACGGTCAGCAGCCATCCGTCACTTTCGGTGGTGCTGCCGGGGCGGGGCACGAAGATCGGCTCGACCAGTTTGTGGCCAGACGGGCAGTAGGTCTGCACGCTGCCGTCGGTGTGGTTGAAGCGGCCGATCCCCTCCCCGCCGCCGTCCCCGTCCCCGGGGGCGGTCACATATGTCACCGAGTGCGGTTGAGTTGAGCGGCGCTGATCGATCTGCGGAAATTCACAGCCCATCTGGGCCAGCGGTTCGGCCAGCACACGGTCGTCGGGTGTGATGCGGAACCGGGTGAGCCGCACGGTATCCGGTACTGCCTCGGTGGGAACGTCGGCATACAACCGGGACATATCGCTGCGGCTGTCGGACCCCCAGGCCTGCATGCCGCCGAAGGTTCCGGGAGCGAACCGCGGCAACTCCACCACCACGTCGGCTCCGTCCTCATAGGCGTTGGCGTAGTGCCACATATAGAACGGGTCGGTCTCGATGACCCGGACCTTTCCGCCGTCGCGCGGGGCGAGGATGAAGTAGGACGGCTCGTTCTGCTTGAACTTCATGGCGTCCCAATAGGATTGCCGCCCCAGCAGGGCCCACGGATTGATCCGCAACGGCGACAGCATGAAGACGGCATAACGCGGGGTCAGCGCCATGTCGTGGATGAGTCCCACGCCGGGCAGCGGTACCGCCCGCAGATAGCGGGTGACGCCGCGATTGTCGGTCTCGTAGAGGCGCAGCCGCATGCGGGGAATCACCTCGTCCGCCAGTTCTTGTAGCCGCCTGATCTTTTCGGCGCGGTTCGGAGCGCCGCGGACGTGCCGCAGATCGACGCGGGGGAAGTAGGGCTCGAACCCGAAGTTCACCCGGGTGTCCGTCGTCGCGTCGTAGGTGTAGTGGGCGGAGTACGCGCCGACTGGACCCTTGAGCACCCCGTCGAGGCTGCACATCCCGATCGTGTTGAGGGTATCGAGGTCCATGCCGTGCGGACGCCCGCCCTCCCAGAGTGCGAGGAGTTGATCCTGGCAGATCATCACGTTGGTGTTGGCGGTGTTGGCCGGTAGCCGAAACGCATTGGCCCGCATGCCGCCTGGGCGCTGATAGACGAATCCACGTTTCACCATCCGGCCGGCCGCGGTGGTGGTCAGGTAGTGCTCGGTGCGGACGAAGCGGTTCTTGAACCGGACCCCGTTGCCGTCGATCGCGAAGGCGACCACCATGCCGTCCGCGTCGAACAGGCTGTCCACCCGCGATGCGCCGACGTTCCAACGGCCCGATCCGTTGCGGTAGAGCGTGCCTGTCAATCCCTGCGGGATCACGCCGGTGATCTCCGTCAGCTTGAGGTCGTATTCGCCGGGCACGTCCTCCCAATACCGCGAGGGACCGTCGATCTGGGGCGAGACGGGAGCAGCCATAAAAGACATAGTGTCTTTTATGGCTTACCGATGTCAATAGCCGAGACATCGAACGGACTGAACGGCAGGGCCGAGCCGCCGTCCCAACACAGTTTCGTGAGGTGCTCGACGAGTTCGGCACGGGGCATCGACGAATCGCGGATCCACCATTGGGCGCTCACCATGACCGAGCCGACGATCGCCCGGGCCCACGGCGCCGCTGCCGCGGTATCGGCGCCTCCCGCCGCCATCGACGCCGCCAGCATGGCCTCGACCGCGGTGGCGAGTTCATCGAAGATTCCCGGCATCTCGTGGCCGCCGACGGCGTGCACGCTCAACGCCCGGTACAGGTTCGGATCGTCCTGCATCCAGGCGCAGATGACATCGAAGAACAACGACATACGTTGGCGCAGATCGGTGGAACCGGCGGCACGCCTGGTGATCTCGATCAGCAGCCGGTGGGCCTGGCGCTCACCGAGGGCAGAGAGGATGGCCGCGCGGTTCGGGAAGACCGCATAGACGGCCGAGCGCACGAAGCCGGCTTCTTTGGCCAGCTCGGCGATCCCCACATCGGGCCCATGGGTGCGGATCGCACGCTCGGCGGCGTCGAGCAGATCCGAACGACGTTGCCCGACGTCGACGCCGGGTCCGGCCGGCCGCCCACGCCCACGCCTTACCGAAGTCACCGGTCAATCGTAGTTTCTGCCTGGACCGTCTCGAGGTTCTCCGCACAGCGCAGCAGCAGCGCCGCCAGTTCCCCTTGAGCGTTGTCCGGGATCCCGGTCAGCATCTCCCGCTCGACGCGGAGCACCGTTGCGTGCGCCTCAGTCAGTCGACGCTTGCCCGCCGGCGTCAACTGCAACGCTCGGGCACGGCCGCGTTGTGGACCGGATGAATCCTGCACCAGAGCGGCGGTGCGCAGGCCGGCCAACACGTCCTGTAACGACTGCCGGGTGACGAAACACAGCCGTGCCAGTTCCGCGGCCGACGCCAGCGGATGGTCGGCCAGCGCGCGCAGCACCGCATACTGCGACATCGAGATTCCGGTGCCCCGCAGCGCGCCATCGCAATTGCGGCGCAAGCCCTGCTGTACGCGTTTCACGAGATAGCCGACGCCGCGTTCCACATCCTGGGTCATGACAGGAACCTTACAACGGTGCTATGGTCGACGTTGTAAGGAACCTGACATAGGAGGAATCGTGACGACCATCCGCGAACACAGCCCCCACGCCACCCTCGTCAACGTGTTCACCGTGGAGCCGCATCGGGCGACCGAACTCGTTGCGCTGCTGCAACAGGCGACTGAGGACGTGATGCGCTATGTCCCCGGATTCATCGCTGCCAACATCCATTTGAGTACGGACGGCACCCGCGTGATCAACTACGCGCAGTGGCGCAGTGCCGAGGACTTCCAAGCCATGCTCGCCGATCCGAGCGCACGGGAGCACATGAGCCGGTGCGCAGGTATCGCAACCAGTTTCGACCCCCACATCTACACCGTGGAATCGGTGCACCAGGCGGGCTGATGTGGGTTGCGTCAGGCGTCAGGCGGCATCTTTCTTCTCGGCCTTTTTCTCGGCCTTTTTCTCGGGCTTCACTGAATCGCCGGCCTTCTTGACGTTGCTCTTCATGTCGTTGACCGCCTTCTCCGCGCCCTTCTGGATGCCGTCGGCGGCCGACTGGATCTGCTTGCGCCCATCCTCGGCGAGCTTGTTCACGCGGTCCTGAGCATCCTTGACCGACTTGGCAGTCCGTTCTCGCGCTTTCTCGGCCGAAACCTTCGCACGCTCACGGGCCTCCGTCACCGACTTCTCGACCCCTTGGCGAGCGTCGTCGGCTGCGGTGGTCAGCTTCTTGGTGCCGTCTTGGACGTTCACCTTCGAATCGTCGACGACCGAGTCGTCCGCAGCAGATTTCAGGTTTACCGTGTCCGTGCCGACATTGGTCTGCGCGATGCTCTGCGGTTCGAAGCTTGTCTTCGCAAGGCTCTGTGTCCCAACGTTGTTCAGCGCGCCGGTGAGCGCTGAGAGGTCCAGCCCGGACAGGCTCGACGAGCCACCGACACCCAGCAGCCCCAGCAGGGTCTTGATGGGATTGGACACCGGGGTTTGGCTCACCAGGCCATCGCTGATCGCCTTCTGCATGCCGGTGACGAGGTTGGCGACCAGGTGCCCGGGCACCTGGCCCCAGTCGACATCCGCCGGGAGGGTTCCGAAAGCTGTTGGCACATCGGCTTCGTCGAGTGAGCGCTCATAGACGCCCGTTGTCGGGTTGTAGGACACATCGGTGTAGCCGAGGTTGACCAGGCTGGTGAGCACCGGGCTCAGCGCCGTGCCGATCGGGTTGTTGAGGTTCGCCCCGGTGAGCAGGTTGACGACGTCATACGCCAGATACGTCGGCTCCAGCAGCGGCAGGCTGTTGGCCGGGATCGTGATGTAGATGTTCAGCTTGGGCCCCAGCTGCGGGTTGTCCCCCGGATTGGCCAGGTAGTCCGTGACGTCTGCGCCGAGTTGCGATACGACTTGGTTGATCAGCACCGTGCTCAGCGTGTCGAGCGACTGATTCCGCAGGATGTAGCTCGGAAACAGACCTGCCGCAACATTGTTGGCCATCGTGAACGGGTTGGGCCAGGCGGCGAAGTCGGAGAGCGGCAGGTACTCGGCCGTGGCGTCGATCTTGATCGGGATCAGGTTGGCGCCCCCAGGGGTGAGCCCGAACAACGGGATGTCGCCGACCACGGGGATGCCGGCGACGATGCTGGTCCCGCTGCTCTGCACCTGGGTATCGGGTGTCACCGTGTCGATCCCGAGCAACCCGAAGAGCGGATACGCCCGCGCCAGGATGCCGCCGTTGGCCCGACCCGGGTTGTCGATCAGGATCATCGGCAGGATAGTGAAACTGCCCAGCAGCGGGTTGGTGCCGACGTAGTTGGCGCCCCCGGGCTGATTCGGCAGATCGTCGACCACCTGTTGGTACGCCGCCCCCGCGGCGAATGCACCGAAGCCCCAGCCCGCCACGATGGGGATCCGCACATCGGCGGCATTCGTGCTGAGGTCCGGCAGTTCGATGCCAATCGCTCTGAGCGCAACGCGGATTGCCAGGAGCCCGGCGCCACTAGTGGGAAGACCAAGCGCGTCAAAGATCGACTCGAGGCTGACATCGAGGTAAGGCGTGTTGTTGATCTCGTCGGCCACCGAATTCGGGAACGACGGCACCCACCCGAGGTCGACGCCGAGCAGACGGATGAGGGTGAAGAGTCCGCCGGTCGTGATCACGTTGATCCCGGCCGAGGACAGTGGATCGTCGAGATTGATTCCGAGAAGGCCCTCGACGTCGACGGGCAGTGCCCCCAGCGCCCCACCCAATACATCGTTGAGTGCGCCCTTGACGGGGGTGGTCGGATCGATCCCGGCTGCCTGCAGGAGGGCCAACAGGTTGAAGTTGTCGACGAACGCCGTCTCAAGCTGCGCACCGACGGTCTGGAACTGGTTGTAGACCTGGGTTCCGAGCCCACCCGTTAGGTCCGGGATCTGGTCGGGCGGTGGGAAGATCTGGACCCCGGCTTGCAGCCGGACGTCGCGCTGAACCGCGGCGGCCTGGGCCGGCGGCGGAGCAATACCAACCGTAAGCGCGGTAACTGTTGCGGTTGCCGCACCGAGAGTTGCAACCCTCTTGACGTGCCGCCGCTGCCTACGGTGTTTGACTGCCATCTGACCAGTCCTTTCGGCCGTCTTCTCAGGTTGATCTCAGGCAACTTAACACTCTTGTGACCTTTGTCACTGCATTGCTGAAAAGAATTTTCGTCTTCAATTTCGCGTCCGCCGCAAACCTTGAAGGGGTACCTTTATCGGGCCTGTGCTGGGCATCCAGATATTGACGAGTGTGCCAGTTATCGAGCGCGTATCGGTTCACCCGGAGGCGCAACGTTGCTGTGTGCCACCGCGGGGCTGGTTCGGACGCGGCGGTCCGAAGGACCGACTCCTTCGTACCCGTCCGGCCCGAACACTCGCGCTGCCTGCGCCGTGGCGATATCCATGCAGGCACTGCGGTCCCAATGATGTTGCGTCCTAGCTGATTACCGGGAGCATCCCGACTTCGGCCCGCGCGGCCGCACTCATGGCGGCGCCAGGTGTCACCCTCGTCGTCCGCACAAATGACACCGGTACATGGTGGACGGCTACGCCTGATCCACGACGTATTCCCCTGACCTACGCCGCTTTCGGTGGGGGTTGGGGTTGGAAGGGTGGGTACCACCACCAGTCGGCGCGTTCACCGGTCGGTCCCGGACACGGCGGGACGTCGGGTGGCGGTGTGGTCGGCGGGCGCGCCAACGACCCGCCGTGTAGCTGTTTCCCGGCACTGTCGGTGACGACCAGTCGGTGGGCGGGGCCGGTGATGGTGATGCCGCCCCGGTGATGCAAGCGGTGGTGATAGGGACAGACCAGCACCAGGTTGTCCAGGTCGGTGGTGCCGCCGTCTTCCCAGTGCACGATGTGGTGGGCGTGCAGGCCGCGGGTGGCTCCGCAGCCGGGCACCACACAGCAGCGGTCACGGTGCTCCAGTGCCCGACGCAGCCGGCGGCTGATGGTGCGGGTGGTGCGGCCGGCGCTGATGGGTTGGCCGTTGCGTTCGAGCCAGACCTCGCAGGTGGTGTCGCACAATAGATACTGACGTTCGTCATCGGACAACACCGGGCCCAGATGCAGGGCGGCGATGCAGTCGGTGACATTCAGATGCATTGCGACGGTGGTGTGCTGGCCGTGCGGCCGGCGGGCGACTTCGGTGTCCCAGCCGGCTTCGACCAGACTCATGAACGCATCCACACTGTCGGGGAACGGCGGCGCCCCCTCGGTGTCCTCGTCGGTGTCGTCTGCCTCGTGGTCGCGTTTCCACTCGGCAACCAATGCGTCGTGATGGGCTTGGCGGGCGGCATCGAACTTGGCGGCGTCCAGACGCGGCAAGGTGATCCGGTAGGTGGTGTGCCCGTCGCCCTCGACCCGAGTGAAGGATCGCCGAGGTTCAGGTTTCGCGTCAGGCTCGGGGCGTGGCTCGAGCTTGACCGCGGTACGTAACTGCCTGACGGTGGCGACGGCGGCCAACTGCGCATAATGCTCATCGGAACCGTCCGCCGCTTTCTCGGCGATCACTCCGACCTGATCCAGCGACAGTCGGCCCTCACGCATCCCTTGCGCACAGCTGGGGAACTCCTCGAGCCGACGCGCGACAGCGACCATGACCTCGGCGTTGCGTGGGGTTATGCCGGTCTTCCAGGCCACCAACGATTCGATCGAGCGGGCGCCGGTGGCCCCGCACAACTCGTCACGGTCCAGTTCGGCGACGATCTCGATGATGCGTCCGTCGATGGCGTTGCGTTGACCGCACAGCTGCGACAACTCGTCGAACAACACCTCCGTACGCTGGGCCGGGTTTACCCCAGCGGCGAAAGTGGTTGCCGTCGAAGACACAACACCATGATCGCAAAGGGGTCCGACAAGTTTTTGGACGTCAACGACCGACCACCGCAAACATCGGGCAAGATAGCTGGGATGGGGATAAACCTGCTGCCTTCTACGCACCTCTCGGACGCTGACGTCGCGGGCGCGCTCGAAAATGCGGTAGCCGTGATCAACCCCGTACTCGATATCTTCACCCGATTCGACCCACTCGGGCTGCGGCGACGCACCCACCGCGAGGAACCCGCCGAGGGCGCCGTCGGCAAGTCCCTCGACATCGCGGCCGCGTTGCTCAACTTCGCCGAACTGCCGGGCACCAAGGCCTGGGCCGAGATGGATCAGGACGGGCACGTGAAGTGGTGGGTGCATCGTGCGGGCGCGGTCACCACGATCCTCGTCGCCTTCCCCGGAGCGCTCGGGGCCATCGCTGATCGGCTTCCTATTCAGGACTTCCTGGGCTTCTCCAACCAGGCCATCGTGCTGTGCGCGGTGGCACGCGAAGACGGCGTGACCGACCACGACGACCAGGTGCAGCTGCTGGGCGCGGTGCTGTGCGACCGTCAACTCGCCGACACCGATGCCGACTCGGTAGCCGACGATCCCGAGACAGCGCACCCGTCGTCGCTGCCCGCGAAGCTCTGGGAATTCGCCGGCACGCTCCGCGCGTTGGGTGACGAACTCACGAAAAGGCCACACCCCCAAAAGCTTTACCGCTACCTCGGGATGCTGCCCGGCGTCGGCGCGGTAGCCGACTACTTCGGCGAGTTCACCGCCCTGCGGCACGCGGCCGATGAGGGCGCGGCGTGGGTCAGCGCGCATTCTCCACAGGCGCCGGCCCGAACCTGAAGATCAGCGCGCTGATGGCCACCACCACCGCCGCTGCTCCGATCACGGGCGCTACGGTGAACTGCGAGATCGTCCCGCCGAGCACCGCACCGCCGCACATCGTCAACACCACGCCGTAACGCAGCTTCTCACGGTCGCCGGTGCCGCCGGCCAGCCTGCTGTCGAAGCCGAGACCGACGATCGTCTGCGTCAGCACCGTGGTGCTCAATTCCTGGATGCCGAACTGACGCGCCGTCGCGTTCTGGATCCCGAACGTCATCGCGAGAACGATGAGGATCAATTTCCGGTTGTCGTCATAGGCCAGCACTCCCGTTCCGCAGAGAATCGAAAGCACGGTCAGCAGAACGACTTCCACACCCAGCGCAGTGGTCAGCCAGTTCCGCACATGACTGTCGAGATGGCGCCGCAGCCGCCCACCCACCACAGTGCCCAGCACGAACCCGGCGAACGCGACCAGGGCCCCCGTCACGTCTACGCCCGAGTGCGGCACGAACCAGAAGCCCAGGAAGATCACGTTTCCGGTCATGTTCGCGACGAACACGTGTCCCAGCACCAACACGCTGACCGCGTCGACGATTCCGGTCGCGCACGTCAGCAACAGCAGGGCCACAACGGTTGACCGCTGCGTCACCGGTGAGGCGATGGCCATGCTTACATCCTCGCCGCTACAGCTGCGGAGACAAGTCCAATTGGGTCAAAGCGGGCATCTGGGTGATGCGCCAGTCCCCGTCGGTGCGCTGCAATGTCAGCCGATACGACGAATACCGCAGCGACGGAATGTTCTTGGTAACCGGACTCGTCGACACAGTGTTGGTGTAGACGATCGCGGTGGCCTCATCGCCGCCGATGGTCTCCACCGCGGTGCCCATCACCTCGGTGTTGTTGGTGACCTTGGCCTGCTTGTTGGTGGGGACGATCGAATCGATCAGCTGCCGGTACTGGTTGGCGAAGTCGCTCGACAGATACTTTGCGGCCCGGTCCGGCAGGCTGTCGATGTTGTCCGGGTTGTAGGTCCACAACGTGGTGATCGCATCGGCCGACGTCTTCGCCACTTGGAGCTTGGTCGCCACCAATGCCCGGTCGGCCAGGTACGGCTGGAGCATCGCACCACCGAAGGCACCGGCCGCGACGAACACCACGGCGGCACCCGCGGCGAAGTACGTGAGGCGCTTGCCGGCCTCGCGATGCGGAACCAGAACCTCGTCCTCGGCCGGTTCAGCGTCCGGCACCTCCGCCTCAGTCACCTCAGCCTCAGCCTCAACGTCGGCATCGGCATCGGCATCGGGCTCAGCTTCGGACTCGACGGCAGCGTCAGGTTCGGCGCCCGACTCAGGTTCTACGTCACCTTCGGACTCGACGTCACCTGCGGGCTCGACGACGGCCTTGCGGCCCGACTTGCCCGTCGGGGTCCGACGCTCCGGAGCGGACTCCGCATCCGCGGCATCATCGGCTTCAGAGGCAGACTCCGAGACCGGTTCCGCTACCACCGCCTCAGTACGGCGACGCCGCCCGAAACGCAGTCTGCGGCGCGGCTTGTCAGGCTCGCCGGTGGTCAGATCACCTGAATCAGCTGGCTGATCTTCCACTGCTGTCCTTCCCAAATCGTCGTCGCAACCCAGCGGCTACCGCTTTCGATGACGGACTTGCCGTCCGCGGTTCGGGTGCTGATCTTCGTGGAGACCAGAACGTCGGCGCTGCCGTTGTCGTTCCAGCGTTGGATGCCGGCGTCCAGCACGGTGCCCTCCGTCGGCTCGGCGCGCGCTACCTGAACGACGATCTCGTTCTGCTTCTCGGAGAACATCTTTCGGAAGTCACCGGTCGCCTGCTCCTTGATGCGGTCCGCGTAGTCGTTGGCGTGGTACGGATCGAGCGTCGTATAGATCGTCATGAACTCGCGCACGTAGTCGAGCGCCCCGGCGCCCTTGATCTCGGCACGGCGATCGGATTCGTGACGCACCAAGATCAGGGTGCTGCCGGCGATGGCGGCCGCGATGAGCAGGGCGGAGAGCATGCCGACGATCGGCAGACCCCAGCGGATGGGTTCCTTGGGTTCCTTGGGCTCGACCGCGAAGTAATCGGGCTCGTCGGCCTCGATCCGGCGACGCGGGCTCACTGTCCGCCCCCGTTCAGCACCGGCCGCTTGAGCACCGTGAGGTTGTCGACGAGCCAGTGATCATCGGACTTCTTGAACTCGACCCGCACCGTCGCGGTGATGAACTTCAGTTCCTGTGGGTTGGTACCGCGTTGGCCCTGGAGCGCCACCAGCATGTTCGCCGCATCAGTGGTCACGCCCGGCAGCACCGCGCTGCTGACGGCCCAGTAGTCGTTGGTGGTCGGCCCGGCCTTGCGCACCGCGTCCTGCTGGGTGACCAACTGCTGCCGATAGTTTTCGGTGGCCAGTGACTGCGCCTTGGTGAAATCCGCATCGACGGAATCGACCCCATAGCTGAGCAGCTGCTCGACGATGCGCGGGCCCTGCTCGGCGATCTGCGCGCGGGCCTGATCCACTGCCCGATCCTCGCGGTACACAGCCAGGTATCCCACGCCGCACGCGATTCCGCTGAGCAGCGCAAGTGCCAGCAGCATCGCACCGACACCACGCCGGACGTTGCGCTCGGGCCGTTCGACGCGGCGCACCTCGGTGCTGGTCAGCAGATCGGCAAACGTGCGGTTGCGCGAATCCCACAGCGGCCACAACCAGCCCACGAACACCGCCGCGGTATCCAGCAGATGCGCGAGATCACGCAGCAACAGCCGCCCGAGACCGGCGTCGCCGGCCGGTGAGACCACCCGGATGCCGAATACCGACCGACCCGGGCTCCAGCCCGTGAGAGCCGGCAGCAGAACGCGATTCACCGCGGCAACGGCGACCAGCAGGACCAACGCCCCGGCGTAGACCGCCCACCACAACCACTCGCCCAATGCCGTCGCCTGAATGACGAGCATCAACGTCACGATCAACCCGGCAGGCGCCAGCACGTCGATCGCCAACGCCCCGGCCCGGGACGGCCACGACGCCAACCGCGCCTGGTCCGTCCCGGTGACCTCGGTGGCCACCGGACCGGCGTTGTCCAGCACAGCGGTCACGACGTGACCTGGTCGAGCCGTGCGACCTTGTAGTTGCCGTCCTCGGCGCGGGCCATCTTCACCCGCAACCGATAACCCTGCTCTTCATCCGACTTCTCGCTGTTGGTGACCAGCACCCGTACCGCGACCAGCAGGTCCATCGACCCGTCGTCGTTGTGCTTCTCCACCGCCGCCCGCAGGTCGGAAACCTTCACCTGAACGTTGGCGGCCTGGTATGCGTCGAGCAGCATGCCACTGTAGAGACCGGCCTGCGCGCCGAAGTCACCCGTCGCGCATTCGATGATCTTGGTCTGGGCCTCGATCATCGCCTGGGTGTTGGGCGCCTGCGTCGCCGTCACACAGTCCGTGGCCGCCTGCAAGGCCTCGGCCTCGTCGCCGGCGATCCGTTCACTGTCCTGATGAGCGCGCAGGGCCAGGTAGCCACCGACACCGACGGCGGCCGCCAAGACCAGCAACCCGGCAAGGATCGCCGCCAGCCAGCCCCGCCCCAGTCGCGAAGGACGCGATGCGGCCTCCTCAGCGTCCGTGGCTGAGATCGGATCAACGATCTCGGTGAGAGCCTCCGCTTGCGGTTCGGTGGTGTGGGGATCCTGCTGGTCGGCGAGGTTCAGCTGGCTGGTGCCAGCATCTCCTTCCATCCGTCATCTCCTGGTTTATTCGAGTTGGTGACGGAGTACTTCACACCGCCGGGACCGACCACCTCACCGCTGGACGGACTATAGGTGGCGGTCGAACCTGCTGCCGGAGTGTAGATGCAGGGGTTCGGCTGCTGTCCACTACAACTCACATTGCCACCCCGCGGCGCGGTCAGCGGATCGCTGCGCATCGCCGATGATTCCGGTGGTGGAAGCTGACTTGCCGGCAACGGGTTCAGCCCATTATTCACCGAAGGCGCGGGGATCACCCGACCCGGATCGACGGGCTGATCGCAGCGCGCGGCCGGGGCCGGGCAATTGCGGATCTGATTCGGGTCGCCGTACCACGGGTTGGTACCCAGCGGCTGGTAGGGCTCCTCGCTGTGGCACTCCGCCGGTGAGGCGGCCCGCTTGCCGGGCACATCGGCACACGGGTAGTTACGCGCACCGCGCACCGCGTTGGGCGCATCCTTGGGGATCTTGCAGTACAGGCCCGACGGCAACGGTGCCGTGGACGTGTCCGCGGGGGAACGCCACTGTGAGGCGGGCAGGAACCCGGTCAGACACGGCGGCGGCATGTTGATGCCGAGACCGAAGTGGAGCAGGCCCTTGGGCGCGAAGATCGTCGCGGTCTGGGCGACGGCACCACCCTGAGGCAGCGCCACCAGCACCTGCTCGACGTTCTTGTTGTACCGCTTGAGCATGTCGATGACGATTTCCAGGTTCGCCAGCGTCTGCGGCAACGATTCCTGCACGTCACCGAACACCGAGTTCAGCTGATCAGCTGTCGGCGCCGCCTGCTGGATGCCGCTGCGCAACGCGGCGTCGTTCTGGGCACTCTGTGCGGCCAGCGTGTTCAGGTTCTTGGCCCACCGCGAGATCGCGTCGCCCGAATTCACCTGACTGTCGATGATCGGTCCGGAGTTCTCGACGATGTCGTTGACCGACCCGATGTTGTCCTTGAAGTCACCGGCGATCGCCTGGGTGGAATCGACCAGATGCTGCAGTGACGGTCCCAGCCCACCTACCGCTGTGGCTGTTTCGTCGAGCAGCGTCGCGATCTTCTCCTTCGGCAGCGCCGCCAGGCCCTTCTGCGCGGCGTCCAGCGACGGGCCCACCTCGGCGGGCACGGTGCCGATCTGGATCGTGTCGCCGTCGCGGAAGTACTCTTTCGCGCCGTCCTTGGAGACCAGGTCGATGAACTGCTCACCCACCGCCGACACCGAGTGCACATTGGCGCTGGCGTCGATCGGCACCCGGAACTGGTTGTAGATGTTCATCTTGACGTGGGCGCCCTGCTCGGTGGGCTCCACCGAGGTGACCTTGCCGATCGTCGTTCCGCGATAGGTGACGTTGGCCGTGGCGTACAAACCGCCCGAATTCGGGAGGTTGGCATTCAGCTGGTACATCCCGACCCCGGCCCAGGTGGGCAACCGTAGGTAGATCAGCGCCAGCACGACCAGGGCGATCACGGTCAGCACGGTGAACAGAACGAGCTGCATCTTGATGAAGCGGGTCAGCAACATGTCTCACTCCCCCCTTTCCACAAGCGGGCCACCAGGTGCGTCGTGCGGGTTCGGCGTGAACCGCACGTCCGGGATCATCGTCGCCGGATCTCGGCCCCACGCCTGCTCCAGTGCGCGGAGCATGCCCGAGACACCGGTGCCGGACAGGAACGCGTTGTCCACCGAGCTCAACGTCAGATCGATCGTCAGCGACACGTTGATGTAGTCGCCGCGGACCGCCTTCGGGATGTTCTCGATGTTGAACGGCACCGTCAGGATCAGCTTGAGCGCCTCGACCAGGTACGGAGCCGAGCGTGCCAACTGCTTGAGCGGCCGCTGCAGGTTCTGCAGGTTGGTGTGCAGGTTGGCGTTGCTGTTCGACAACGTGTCGTCAGCGGCCTTCGACAACCGGCCCAGCGAGGTCACCGCGTCGGCGAACAACTCCCGCGTATCCGCGAAGTGCTGGATCAGCGGCGGGAACTCCGTCAGCACACGATCCAACGTGTCGTTTCGCGCCGCAACGATGTTCAACAGCCGGTTGGTCGAATCAATCGCCCGGGTGATGTCGTTGCGCTGCTGGTTGAGCTCGTCGGTGAACGTGTCGAGCCGGCCCAGGAAGTCGCGGATCTGATCGGCGCGACCGTTGAGGATGTTGAACACCTCGGTCTGGATGGTCTCGATGTTCGGGATGCCACCGCCGGTCAGGATGCCGGAGATCCCGGCCAGTGTCCGCTCGATCGTCGGATAAGCCGACGAGTGCTCCAGCGGAATGGTGTCCCCGTTCCGCAACTTCTCATCGGACGGCTTCGCCGGCGGGTTGAGCTCGATGTGCTGCGAACCCAGCAAGCTGGTCTGGCCGATCTTGGCCTCGGTGTTCTTGGGCAGCACGATGCCCGGCTCCAGGTCCAGGGTCAACGTCGGAACCCAGTTGATCAGCTCGATCTTGCGGACCCGGCCGACAAAGACATCGCGCACCCGCACGCGGCTGTTGGCGTTGAGTGCCAACGTCTCCGGCATCTGCACGTACACCGTGGTGTGACCGGACTCGGTGCCCGGCCCACCCGGCAGCGGCACGTTGGCGACACCGCGCCACTGCCCACACGAGGTGAGGATCAGCGCGGACGCGGACAACACCGCGACGCGCCGACCGACGCGACCCCATTTGCGTGTCTTCATCCGACCCGTCGGTTCTTCGCGCAAGCGGCTCATCAGACCCGTCGGTTCTTCGCGCAAGCGGCTCATCACGGTTGTCCTCCGACCTCGGCAGGCAACGCGGGTCCGGCGGGAGCCGGGCCGGGCGCGGGAGCTGCTGCCGGTGCGGGGCCCGACATCGGGTCACCCGGGATCACACCCGGCGCAGGCGCCGGCGGCGGTCCGGGCTGCGGATACCACGGCGGCGGCAACGGGTTGCTCTCGTCGTACGAGTTCGGCGGTCCGGGCAGGTTGCCTCCCGGAGGAGCACCGAACGCCGGCGGGGCCGGCGGGGCCACGATGTCCGGGCCACCCATCAACTCGGACAACGACTCCGGTGTCAGCATCTGCTGAGTGGCCGGCTGCACCTGCACACCCTGCATGCCCGGCGCCACGGTCCAGCCCGGCTCATGGTTGCCGTGCGAGAACAAGGTGTCGCGCGACCAGATGCCCGGGACGGTGGTGTCCTTGTAGCCCCCTGGCGGCTGCAGGCGCGGATCCGAGTAGGAGATCTGCTTGGGCAGCGTCATCGCGGTGTTGGCCAGGTTCTGACCGAACGGCAGGAAGTTGAACTTGATCGCGTCGAGGATCGGCGCCAGGTACTGCGCGCACAGCTCGGCCGAATCCTGGTACCCCAACCGGCTGCCCGCCTGGATCGAGCTGCAGACGAACTGCAGCGGGTTGGAGAAGTTGGTCAGACCCGGCAGAACCGGCAGGCCCACGATGCCACCCTGATTGGGCGAGACGATGTTGAGCACGTTGGCGGCCAGGTTCGGGTAGGCGTGCAGCCCCGTCTCCAGACCGTTGCGCGGCTCGGGCTGCAGGATCGCCGTCGTCGCCTCCGACAAGTTGTTCACGTCGTGGGCGAGCACCCCGCCGTTCTTGTCGAGGAACTCACGGGTCGTCTTGAGCACCCGGTTGAGATCCTGCAGGGCCGTGGCCAACTCCTGGTCGGTGTTGGTGAACGAGTTGGTGAACTGCGCCAGGTCGTTGTTCAGCGCCACGAACTGCTGATCGCTCTTGTGCAGGGCATTGACGAACAACGCCAGGCTCTTGACCACCTGGAAGAAGTCGCCGCGGCCCTGGTTCAGCGTGGTCAGCGCCTCCGACAACCCGTTGAGGGTGCGGTTGAGCTGTTCACCCTTGCCCTGGAACCCGTCGGCGAAGGACTCGATGATGTCGCCGAACGGGCCCTTGGGTTGTTCGGCGGTCGGGCCCAGTTCGTCGAGGAGACGGGTGATCTGGTTGCGCAACTCGTCGTACTCGACCGGGATCTGGGTGTTCTCGATCGGGATGACGGCGTTGTTCTTCATCTGCGGCCCGCCGGTGTATGGCGGGGACAGCTGGATGACGCGCGAGGCCACCAGGCTCGGGTTCAGCACGGATGCCGTGGCGTTCTCCGGCATCTTGTACTTGTTCTTGACGTGGAAGACGACCTTCATCTTGTCGCCGTCGGTCTCGATGCTGTCGATCTCGCCGACCTTGACGCCCATGATGAGGACCTTGTCGCCGGGGTACAGCGCCAGGACCTCGGGGAAGTACGCGGTGACCGTGGTGTTGGTCATCTTCTTGTACAGGTTCAGGCCGAAGTAGCCCAGCACCAGGGCCGCGACCACCGCCAGCGCACCGACGATGATCGCTGCCCGTGAAGCCTTGGGCAACTTGATGTTTCGCACATTGAAAACGGTAGACATAGCTCCCTATACCCCTGTCTATCCCTGCGACCCGGGCGGAAGGAACGGCGGGTTACCCGGAAGCGGCGGCGTACCCACCGGCCCCGCATCGGGCCCCGGTCCCGGCGGTGCCGGGGGAGCGTTCAACGGTGGCGGGTGCGGTGCGTAGCCCGGGATGTCTCCCGGCGCCACCGGCAACGGGGCAATCGGAACGGTGCGGGCGCCGGGCGGGCCGGGCGCCAACTCGACCGGGGCGCCGGGCTGATCCGGCGGCATCTGGCCGGGGATGGCCCCACTGGGCACACCCGGCGAATGCGCGATGCCGTCAGGATTCGGCGCCGAGGTCGCGAGGTCCGGCGGACCGTACTCCGGGCCGCCGAACGGACCCTGGGTGGCCGCTGCGCACGGCATCGGGTTGCCCGGGGACGGAATTCCGGCCGCGGTCGGCGTGTACGAGCACGGCGATCCGGGCGGGACGGCAGGTCCCGGATGCTCCGGGGTGCCTTCCAGCGGCGTGGGGGCCGCCGGCGGAGCGCCGTTCTCGAACCGCTTGCCGTTCGGATCGGGGAAGCGGGACGACGGGAGTCCGGCGTTACGCCAGAACTCCTCGGGATCGATCCCGCGCTTCTTGAACGCGGAATCGACGAAGGGCTGCAGGATCTGCGGCGGGATCAGGTTGACCAGCATCACCTTGAAGTACGGGCCGGAGGCCAGCGCCTCGGCCAGCGAGGTGATGAACTTGCCGGCCACGGTCAAGGTGTCCGCCAGGTCCTGCTTGCGCTCGACCAGCAGATCGCTGACCGTACGCAGCTGCTCCAGCACATGGTTGAGGTTCGGGTTGTCGTTGATCAGGCCTTCGACCTGATGCGACACCGACGACACGCGCTCCAGCAGCATGCTCACGGCCTGGCCCCGCTCGTTGACCGCGGCCAACAAGGTCTGGGCGTTCACCAGCAGCTGGTTGACCTGCGTGCTGCGGTCCCCGAGGATCGTGGCGACCTTGTTGGCGTTGGCCAGCAGCTTCTTGACGTCCTCATCGCGCTTGCCGATGGTCTCCGAGAACCTGGCCACGCCGTCCAGCGCGGCGCTCAGGTGCGGCGAGGTCTGATCGACCGTCTCCGACAGGACATTCAGCGAGTCCTTGACCGACTTGGTGTCCCAGCCCGACGCGTTGCGCGTGACATCGAGGAACGCATCATAGATCTGGTACGGCGTGGTCGTCTGCCCCAGCGGCAACATTCCGCGCGGCTGCAGCGTCTGGCTACCACGCGGCTGGATCTCGATGTTCTTACGACCCAGGATCGTGTCGGTACGGATCGCGGCGCGGCTCTCGGTACCGATCGTCTTGCCACCCAGGGTGTAGCCGATCTCGACCTTGTCGCCGTTGATGTCCATGCTCTTGACCGTGCCGACATCCATGCCTGCGATGCGGACTTTGTCGCCCACGCTCAGGCCTCCGGTATCGGAGAACTGGCCGTAATACGTGGGGACCGCGAACAGCATCGGCACACTCGTCAACGTCGAACCGACGCCGATCACCAGTGCCACCACCGCGACGCCCATCAGGCCTTTGCGGAAGCGGTCGGAACCTTGCAGTGTCCTCATCTCGGCGTGCACCTACCCGACGGCTGTGAACTGAGTCTGACGGTTCGGACGGGCCCGCCCGGCTGCAACCCGTTGAGCTTCAACGAAAGGTCGCAGGCATAGAAGTTGAAGAAGTCACCGTAGATGCCACCGGCACGGCCGATGATCTTCAACGCCTGGGGGAACTGCACGAGGATGTCGTTGAGCTGCTGCTTCTGGTCGATCAGCGGCTGCTGGATGACCTCGAGTTGACCGATGGTGTCCTTGAGCAGCGGACGGTTGTCGGACAACAGATCCGCCAGAGAACCGGCCGCATTGCTGATGTTGGCCACGGAGGATCCGATCGGATCGGCACGGTTCTTCAGCCCCGTGATCAGCGTCTCGAAGTTCTTCAGGGTGTCGTTGAACTGCTGCTGATGCGCAACGGTGGTGTCCAGGACGATATTCAGGTTCTTGATCACCTCACCGATCGACTGATCCCGGTCGGCGATGCTCTGGGTGAGCTGCGCCGTCTGGTCGAGGATGTCGTTGATTGTGCCGCCCTGGCCCTGGAAGATCGTGATGATCGACTGGGAGATGGTGTTGACCTTCTCCGGGCTCAGTGACTGGAACAGCGGACGGAAGCCGCCGACGAGGGCGTCGAGGTCGAGCGCCGGCTCGGTGCGTTCCAGCGGAATGGTGCCGCCGGGTGCAAGCTTCGTATTGCTCTCGCCGCGCTTGAGTTCCAGGTAGCGATTACCGATCAGGTCCTGGTAGCGAATCGCGGCCGTCGTCTGGTCGAACAACGGCAGCGACTTCTCGACGTTGAACGTCACCTCGGCCTGCTGGCCACCGTTGACCAACTTGACGCCCGAGACCTTGCCGACCTCGACACCGGATGCCCGGACGAACTGCCCGGTGCGCAGACCGCTGACGTTCTTGAAGATCGCCGAGTACTCGGAGGTCCGGTTGAACCGGATCTGACCGAAGACCACGAAAATGATCGCAGTGAAGGTGAGCAGCACCAGTGAGAAGATGCCGAGCTTGATAATCGTGCCCTTGATGCTCATGGGTTGATCGTGTTCTCCCCCACTTGGCGACCCCACACGTACTCGGCCACGAGCGGTTGACCCATCTCGAGGTGGTTGTAGGGCGCGATCGATGCACCGGTGTCCATCACCAGGTACGGCATGGGCCACAGGTCCTTGGTGATCGGCTGCCAGCAGCCGGGCCGGCCCTCGGGCCCACCCTTGGCGTTGATCCGCGGCAGGTTGTCGGGATAGACGTACGGGTTGCCCACGCCGATCACCAACGACTGAGTCTGCAGCGAGTAGCCGTTACCACCAAGTGCGCCAGCAAGTTTCGGGCCGGCGTCGTGGTAGTTGCGGATCGTGCAGAACAGCGCCGGGCTGTACTTGTCGAGCAGTGCCGAAGTCGGCAGCAGGTCCTGCGCGCCGCGGACCAGGTAGGGGCCGCCGCGCTCGAAGATGTCGCCGCCGGTGTTGCCGAAGCCCACCGCGGCCACCAGAGCCTGGTCGAGGTTGCCCCGCTGCTCGTTGAGGGTGCGGGCGGTGGTGACGGCGTTGGTCAGGCCGTCGAACAGATCGGGGCCGGCGTTGGCGTAGACCTCGCCCAGATCGGCCAGACCCGAGATGTCGCGCCGGATCTGGGGCATGCGCGGGTTGAGGTCGGACAGGATGTCGTTGCCGTTGACGATCGACTGGCCGAACTTGTCACCCAGACCGTCGAGCGCCTGCGCAGTCGCGGTCAGCGTCTGGTTCAGCTTGATCGGATCGATCTGCTCGGAGATCGCGGTGATCGTCTCGAACAGTGTGTTGAACTCCGTCGTCACACCCTGCGCACGGATGGGCGTGGACGGCGACAACCGCTCCTTCGAGGGATTCGGAGGCGACAGGAACGAGATGTACTTGTTGCCGAATACCGTGGTGGCCCGCAGTTCGGCACTCACGTTCTCCGGGATCAGCTTCAGGTACTGGGGCTTGACGTCCAGCGTCAGCTTGGCCTCGGGGTTGTCGTCGACGGTGACGACGTCGATCGAGGCCAGCCGCCCGATGGGCACCCCGTTGAAGGTGACCTTCGAGCCGGGATCCATCGACAGACCGGCTCGACCCGACAACACGGTCAGCTGTGTCCTCTTCTCGAACGTCCCGCGGAACTGCATCCACGTCAATGCCACGACCACCATGGTGACGAGGGCGAGGACCAAGCCGGCCAACTTGTACGGCGGGATCTTGGGCTTGTTTAGGGGCGCGTGCGGCGCTGGAGATCCGGTCATGCCGCTACACCGTGAGGTTGAAGTTGGGGTCGGTGCCGTAGAGCGCCAACGATGCCAACAGGACCACCAACACGATTGCGATCAACGAGGTTCGCATCGACCTCCCTACTGCCTCACCCACACCGACGGCACCGCCACTGGCGTAAAAGCCGAAGTAGCAGTGGTTCAACATGACCACGACGGACATGACGATGACCTGAAGGAAGGACCACATCACGTCGTCGACGCGCAGGAACGTATGGAAGTAGTGCTCATACGTACCGACCGACTGCGAGTAGAAGACCGTCGTGACGAACTGCGCAGACAGGAAGGACAGCAGGACCGCCCCGGCGTACAGCGGGATGATCACGATCGAGCCGGCGATCAGGCGCGTGGACACCAGATACGAAATCGACCTGATACCCATAACTTCCAGCGCGTCGATCTCTTCGCTGATGCGCATGGCGCCGAGTTCCGCGGTGGCACCGGCGCCGACTGTGGAAGCCAGGGCCTGACCCGTGACGACCGGGGCAACGACGCGGATGTTTGCCAGTGCGGCGAAGAAGCCGGTGAAGGCCTCGACGCCGATATTGCCCAGGGAGGCGAAGCCCTGGATCGCGATCAGGGAGCCGGCCGACAGCGTGACGAAACCGATGATGGCCACGGTGCCGCCGATGACGGCCATCGCGCCGGTACCCATACCGATCTCGGCGACCAATCGCAGCGCCTCGCGCCGATAGTGCCGGAACGCGTGCGGGACGGAGCCGATGGATTGGACGATGAACCACGCGACGTGGCCCATGCTGTCGAGGAACCGGGCCGGGGTGCCGGCGATGTCGGAGGTGCGCGAGAAGGCCCGGGGGAACCGGGAGCGGAGGACTGTTGCGGTACTCATGTCAGTGCCCTGTTCCGAACCGCACACCGATGGTGGTGAGCACGACGTTGACTGCGAACAATGCCACCACGCACAGCACCAGGGTCTCGTTCACCGCGGTGCCGACGCCCTTGGACCCACCGGCCACTGTGAGGCCCCGGTAGCAGCCCACCAGTCCGGCGATCAGGCCGAACAGTGTGGCTTTGATGACCGAGATCATCACCTCGGGGAATCCGGTGAGCAGCGTCAGTGTGGACACATAGGCACCGGCGGACACGTTCTGGACATAGACGCCGAAGAAGAAGCCACCGATGAGGCCGATGGTGATCACGGCGCCGTTGAGCATGAAGGCCACGAATGTAGAAGCCACCACGCGGGGAACCACGAGCCGCTCGATCGGGTCGATGCCGAGGACCTCAAGCGCGTCGATCTCCTCACGCACGGTGCGGGCACCGAGGTCGGCGCAGATCGCGGTAGAGCCGGCACCGGCAACCACGAGCACCGTCACCAGAGGTCCGAGCTGAGTGACGGCACCCAGCGCAGCACCGGCGCCCGAGACGTCAGCCGCACCGAACTCCGCCAACAGGATGTTGAGCGTGAAGATGATGAGCACCGTCAGCGGGATCGATACCGCGAGCGTGGGCAGGAATGCCACGCGGATCAGGAACCAACTCTGCAGCACGAACTCTTTCCACTGGAAAGGCCGTGTGACAAAGGCCTTTCCGGTGAGCACGGTCATCTTGAAGAAGCCACCGACCATAGCCAGCGGCTTCTCCAATTGACCACGTACGTAGCCGACGAGCCCGTCGGCGGGCGCCGTCACCGGTGTGCCCCCTGGACGTGTCGCACGCCCCCTCCTCGTCGCCTGTCAGCCTGTGTGATCCGTCTCTCCCTACTCACCAGTAGTAATTGAGACCACCGGACTGTACCCGATAAAAACCGGGCCGTGCACTGCATCGAGAGGATTGTGCCATCAACCGTTAGCGAGGGCGTGCAAAGACAGCAAACTTTCCCGGCGACCTGCAGAAACCGTTGACGCGGAGTTACTTTCGCAGACGTCAACCCTATTGGGCATTGACTGGCGAGCCGAAGCGTTCCCTGAGTTCGGTCTTGAGCACTTTGCCCGAGGGGTTGCGGGGCAGAGCATCGACGATTTCGAGTGCCTTCGGGTGTTTGTAGCGCGCCAGGCGTTCGGTGAGGAAGCCGTCGAGCTCGTCCAGGTTGAGGGCGTCGCCTCTGCCGATTGCCACCACAGCGACAGGAACCTCACCCCATTTGTCGTCATGCCGGCCGATCACGGCGACCTCGGTGATGGCGGGATGCCCGGCGAGGACGTTCTCGACCTCGGCGCAGTAGATGTTCTCGCCGCCGGAGATGATCATGTCCTTCTTGCGGTCGACCACCCAGATGTAGCCTTCCTCATCCTGACGGACCAGATCACCGGAGTGGAACCAGCCGCCGGCGAAAGCCTCCGCGGTGGCCTTGGGATTGTTCCAGTAGCCCGCCATCAAAGTTGGGGCGCGGTAGACGATCTCGCCGACATCGCCGACCGGGACGTCGTTCATGTTCTCGTCCACGATGCGGGCCGAAACAGTGGGGATCACCTGACCGACCGAGCCGAGCTTGCGAATTGCGTCGTCCGCCAACAACATGCAGGTAACCGGCGACATCTCGGTCTGCCCGAACGCCGCAAGGATCTGACTACCCGGGAACGTGTCCGCCATCGCGCGTAGCAACGTGTCCGAAGCCGGCGCAGCGCCCCAGGACAGGGCCCGCAGACACAGGTCGCGCGGATTGGCTTTCTGCTCAGCGCAAACCGCCTGCCACTGCGCAGGCACCAGGAAGATCGCGGTGACCTTCTCGGCCGCCAGTACGTCGAGCAACGCACCCGGATCGAACGCGCCGAGCGGATAGATGACCGTCGGCAGGCCGAGCGTCAGACCCGTGTTCACGTTTCCGGCCACCCCGGCGATGTGGAACAGCGGGACGCCGATGAAGCCGACGTCGTTGTTGATGTCGACGCCGGTGGTGAACAGGTTGGTCATACCCTGCCCGGCCAGGTTGTTGTGCGTCAGCACCGCGCCCTTGGGCCGGCCTGTGGTGCCCGAGGTGTACATGATCAGCGCGGGGGCATCGCTCGGGATGTCAACCGGTGGCGCGGGGTCGCCTTCTTCGGCGATCAGGTCCTCGTAGCCCAGGACTGGATCGTCGGTCGCGGACTCGGTAGCTGTGCCGGCCACGATGACCGTTGACAGCGTGGCATCGAGATCGCATACCGCCGTGGCGACTCCGGCGAGCACGGGCTCGGTGACGATGACGCGGGCCTCGCAGTCGCTGACCAGGAAGGCCACCTCCGGTGGGGTCATGCGGAAGTTCACCGGCACCGCGATGGCGCCGAGCTTGGTGGCCGCCAGCATCGCCTCGATGAACTCGGGCCGGTTCAGCATCAGGATCAGCACGCGGTCGCCGAATCCGACCCCGCGTCGGCTCAGGGCGCCGGCCAGCCTGGTGACCCGGTGGTCGAGCTCCCGCCACGTGGTGGTGTGCCCCAGAAACCGCAGGGCGGTCTTGTCGGGCTGCATCAGGGCATGTCGGGTCAGTTGGTTGGCCCAGTTCTGACGACGGGCCAGGTATGGCTGCTCAGTGGGGATCGGCTCGGCAGTCACCGGATCTGCACTCCATCGGTATCGAGTTGCGTGAATTTTATATTTGATCAAACATTGGGGTTGCCCCGGTCACACTATGGCCTCGGCGCCTCGGCGACAAGCCCACCAGAAAGGCGACCGGATTCGCGTGAATGCACCTGCCAGAGCGGCCGTGCAACGTCGTCGCGGAGGACGGCGCGAGCAACTTTCCGACGAGGTCGCCGCCCAGCTGCGGGCCGAGATCATGACCGGCGTCCTGCGCCCCGGAACGTTCATCCGGCTCGACGAGACCGCCGCGGCACTCGGCGTCAGCATCACGCCCGTACGCGAGGCCCTGCGCACACTGCGCGGCGAGGGCATGGTGCAGTTGGAGCCGAACCGCGGGCACGTCGTCGTGCCCCTGACCCGCGCCGACGTCGAAGACATCTTCTGGCTGCAGGCCACCATCGCGCGTGAGCTGGCCGCTACCGTCACGACCCGCATCACCCCGGCCCAGATCGATGAGCTGGAACAGCTCAACACCGAACTCGCGGCCGCCGTCGGCAATCAGGATCCCGGGGCGATCTCGTCGGCCGAATTCGCCTTTCACCGGGCCTTCAACCACGCCAGCGGTCGGCTCAAGCTCGCCTGGTTCCTGTTGCACGTCGCGCGGTACCTGCCGTCGCTGATCTATTCGACTGATCCGAAGTGGGGCACCGAAGCCGTGGAGAACCACCGGCTTCTGATCGACGCGCTGCGCCGGCGCGATGCGGGCGCGGCGATCGAGCTGAACTCGACTCAGTTCACCGATGCTGCCCAACGGCTCATGGCACGGCTCAACGACATCGGGATGTGGGACTGACGCGCTGACCGCAGCCTAAGCGGACAGCTGCGAAACCCTGGTGATGAGCGCGTTGGCCAGGTGGTCCAGGGTGTCACCGATCAGCTTCTTGACCATCATGGCCGGGATCGGCAGCTTGACCTCGACCTCAAGGTCAACCTGAAGCAACGTGCTGTTGTCGCCGAGCGGCACGACCGAGAACCGCTGCTCCTGCTTGGTGAAGTGGTCGCCCTGCTGCAACACGGTGAAGATCTGGTTCTCCGCGGGGTAGTAGACCGCGTTGATGAAGGTGCCGGACTGACCCTGGATCTCGACGTCGAGCCGCAGTTGGCTGGGCCGGCCGTCGTCGTAGCGGGCCAGGATCCAGCAACCCTTGATCTCAGGGTTCCACTGCGGATAGGCCTCGAAATCGGCGACGATCGCCAGGATCTTCTCGGCAGGGGCATCAACCTCGACGGTCTTGCTCACGAGTGGCATCCGGCGAGCATATCGACTGCAGCAGATCGCGGATCACGGCGGGAATCGGTACCGGACGGCGCGTGGTCCGGTCCACGTACACGTGCACCCAGTGGCCCACCGCCGCCACCGGGCCGTCGGGCTCGAACAGGCCGAGCCGGTAAGTGACACTGCTGTTCCCCAACCGGGCCACCGCCAGCCCGACCACCAACGGGTCGGGGAACTTCAACTCGGCGAAGTAGCGGCAGCCCGACTCGGCGACCACGCCCAACCACGGCGCAGTGACCGGATCGACGTCGCAGTTGGTGTTGATCCAGGCGT
This sequence comes from Mycobacterium sp. IDUB_9, assembly GCF_055419505.1. NCBI lineage: Bacteria > Bacillati > Actinomycetota > Actinomycetes > Mycobacteriales > Mycobacteriaceae > Mycobacterium > Mycobacterium sp. IDUB_9. The sequence goes on from NZ_JBVAXU010000001.1 coordinate 857,324, forward strand.
TGATCGCGGTGTCGAACAGCTCGTAGTACACCGCGTTGTTGAGGTGGCCGAACATGTCGTTGTCGGTCCAGCGGGTCAGCACCGGCCAGTGCAGCGGAAAATCCTCACGGGTCAACTGGGCTCCGTCGGTCATTCCTGGAGTCTGACAGGCTGATGGGTATGAAGATCCGCGGCGCCGTCCTCGAGCACATCGGACTCCCCCGCCCCTACGCCGAGTCACATCCGATCCGGGTGAGCGACCTCGAGCTCGCCGAACCCGGGCCCGGCGAACTGCTGGTGCGCATCGAGGCCGCGGGGTTGTGCCATTCCGATCTGTCGGTCGTCGACGGCAACCGGGTGCGCCCGGTCCCGATGCTGCTGGGCCATGAAGCCGCCGGGACCGTCGAGGCCGGTGACACCGATCTGCCGGTGGGCCGGCGGGTGGTGATGACGTTCCTGCCGCGCTGCGGGCACTGCCCCGCCTGTGCCACCGACGGGCTAACCCCATGCGGACCCGGATCGGCCGCCAACGGTGCCGGCACCCTGATGAACGGCGACATCCGGCTGACCCGTGACGGCCAACCGGTGTTCCATCACCTCGGCGTATCCGGTTTCGCCACCTACGCCGTCGTCGACCGCCGCTCGGTGGTGCCCGTACCCAGCGATGTCCCAGCAGTCGTCGCGTCGCTGTTGGGGTGTGCGGTACTCACGGGCGGCGGAGCCGTGCTCAACGTCGGCACCCCGCGGCCGGGCCAAACCGTGGCGGTCGTCGGTCTGGGAGGCGTCGGCATGGCGGCTGCCATGACCGCGCTCGCGCACGACGACGTCCGGGTCATCGGCGTGGACCAGCTGCCCGACAAACTCAGGCGGGCCCGCGAGCTGGGCGTGCACGAGACCTACACCCCAGAGCAGGCTGCCGACCTCAAGGCCGACGTGGTGATCGAAGCCGCCGGCCACCCCGCCGCGCTGGAAACCGCGATCGCGCTCACCGGGCCCGGCGGGCGCACGATCACCGTCGGCCTACCCCGGCCGGACGCACGAATCTCGGTGTCGCCGTTGGGTTTCGTCGCCGAAGGCCGATCGCTGATCGGAAGCTATCTGGGCTCGGCGGTGCCCGCACGCGACATCCCGCGGTTCGTCGAGCTCTGGCGGGCCGGACGGCTACCCGTCGAGCAGCTCGTGTCCTCGACCATCACGCTCGATCAGATCAACACCGGCATGGACGAGCTGGCCGACGGACGGGCCGTCCGCCAGATCATCGAGTTCGACTAGAACCAGCTGTCGCGCATCTCCAGCGTGGTCCGGTCCAGGCTCTCCAGCAGATCCAATTGTGGTGCGGTCTTGGGTAATTCGTAACGGAAGAAGTACTGCGCGGCCTGCCGTTTGCCGTCATAGAATTCCCCGGTGCGGCCTTCGGCGGCCAGCAACTGCTCCAGCCAGATCCACGCCACCACGATGTGGCCGAACGCCTCCAGATACACCGCGCTGTTGGCCATCGCGGCCTCGACATCACCCGCGGCGAACATCGCGCCGGTCACCGCGACCAGCCGCTGCCAGGCGGCATCGAGTTGCGCGGCCAGGTCCGGCGCGACCGCCGCAGCAACTGACACGGTCGCCGCGATCCGCTCCCCCAGCGCCACCAAGCTGCCTCCACCGTTCTGGGTTACCTTGCGGCCCAAAAGATCCAGGCTCTGGATGCCGTGGGTGCCCTCGTGGATCGGATTGAGCCGATTGTCGCGGTAATGCTGCTCGACGTCGTATTCGCGGGTGTACCCGTAGCCACCGTGGACCTGGATCGCCAGGCTGTTGGCCTCCACGCACCACTGCGACGGCCAGCTCTTGGCCACCGGGGTGAGGATGTCGAGGACAGCACTGTCACCGGTGGCTTCCCGGTCTATGAGGTTCGCGCAGTACAGCAGCAGGGCAAGACCACCTTCGACATAGGCCTTCTGCGCCAGCAACATTCGCTTGACGTCCGCATGCTCGATGATCGGCACCTGCGGGGTCGACGGATCTTTCACACCGAGCGGCCTGCCCTGCGGACGCTCGCGCGCGTACTCCAGAGACTTGAGATAGCCGGTGTAGCCGAGCGCCACGGCGCCCATCCCGACGCCGAGGCGGGCCTCGTTCATCATGCGGAACATGTAGACGATGCCGCGGTGTGGCTCACCGACGAGGTAGCCGACAGCGCCGTCGAAGTTGAGCACGGTGTTGGTGATCCCGCGTTGCCCCATCTTGTGATTGAGGCCGGAGATGGCCACGCCGTTGCGGGTGCCGTCGGCAAGGAACTTGGGCACGATGAACAGCGAGATGCCCTTGGTGCCGGCCGGGCCACCGGGAATCTTGGCGAGCACGAGGTTGACGATGTTCTCGGTGAGGTCGTGCTCGGCGCCGGAGATCCACATCTTCGAACCGAACAGACGGTACGTGCCGTCGGGCTGTGGTTCGGCGCGGGTGGTGATGTCGGCCAGCGACGATCCGGCCTGGGTCTCCGACAGCGCCATGGTGCCCGAGAACCGGCCGGCCAGCATCGGTTTGACGAAGGTCTCGATCTGCTCCGGGGTACCGAAGTGCGCCACCAGATTGGCGTTGGCGATGGTCAGCATCACATAGCCCGAGGTCGACACGTTGGCCGCGGCGATCCAGGCGAACGCGGCCTGCGCGACCGTGACCGGCAGTTGCGCGCCGCCGACCTCCGCGTCCATCCCCATGGCGATCAGATCGGCCGCCGCGAACGCGTCCCACGCCTCTTTGACGTCGGGGATCAGCGTGACGGTCTGCCCGTCGAACGTCGGCTCGTTCGCGTCGCTGAGTTTGTTGTGGGGCGCGAAGTAGCGCGTCGCGAGTTGCTCGCACAGATCCAGCACGCCGTCGAAGGTCTCGCGGGAGTGCTCGGTGAATCGGTCCAGTGCGGTGAGCTTTTCGACGTCCAACCACTCGTAGAGCAGGAAATCCAGGTCTCGGCGCGAGAGGATCGTCGACTTCATGCGGCCAGGTTAATCGTCGGCGGGTGGCTCGGGCAGCGACATCAGGGCCAGCCGTCGTGGATCGACGATCGACACGATCCCGACCAGACGGCCCCCGTCGACGGTGCACGCCATCACGCTGAGCGGGCGACCGGTCGGCCCCCACGCCAGGATCCCTGGCTCGCCGTTGACCGACACCCGCCGGGCGACGACGCGGGTCCCCTGACCGCGCCGAGCCGCGGCGATGACAGCGTCGGGTCCCGTCCCGACGGTCACGCCGGCGGCCGTGTACCGCTGCCAGGTGACGTCGGGATCCAGGACCCGCAACAGTGCATCGAAGTCGCCGTCGCGAGCGGCGGCCAGAAAGGCGTCGACAACCTCGCGCTGTTCCTGCTTGCGGCGGCGGCCCCCGGTGGGCGGTGGCACATCCTGCACTTTCCGGCGCGCCCGGCTGGCCATCATCTTGACGGCATCGCTCGACCTGTCGAGGATCTGGCCGATCTCGGCGAACGGCACGGCGAACATGTCGTGCAGGACGAAGGCGAGGCGTTCGTCGGGGCGCAGCGATCCCAGCACGACGAGCATCGCCAGCCCGACGGAGTCCGCGAGCACCGCGGCATCCTCAGGGGTGTCGACGTCCTCGGTGACGACCAGTTCAGGAATGTCAGCGGCGGCGGGAGACACTTCTGCGCGGCTGCTGCGCGCCCGCAACGTGTCGATACAGATGCGGCCCACCACGGTCGTCAGCCATCCGGCGACGTTGTCGATGGCGTCCGCGTCCTGACGGGACAGGCGCAACCACGCGTCCTGGACGGCATCCTCGGCATCTGCCCGTGAGCCGAGGACCCGGTGGGCAACCGCGAGCAGCCGCGGGCGCTGTTGCTCGAATGTCTCCGCCAGTGATGCGTCGGGCGTCATGCGTTACCTCTCCTCGTGCGGATCCGTCATAAGAGTGACGAGCCGGAACGGCTGGACGTAACCACGAAACGGAGCGCGCAATGAACATCACTCTCTGGATCATCACCATCATCGCCGCGGCAGCGTATGCAGCCGGCGGAACCACCATGCTGTTGGCGTCGCGGGAGAAGTACCGGTCGATGGGTAAGACCCAGCATTGGGTCGACGACTTCGGTGACGGTCACCTCAAAGCGATCGGGACCATCAAACTGGTCGGCGCAGTCGGCCTGGTGCTTCCCGTCGCGGTGGGTATCGCCCCGGTGCTGACGCCGGTGGCCGCCTGCGGCCTGGCGTTGTTCATGGCGGGTGCGGCCACGACCAGATTCCGTCGCAGCGAGTGGCTCTACATGGCCGGCGACGTGGTCTATCTCGGTGTGTTCGCCTTCTTGGCCTGGGGCTGGTTCACCCTGCCCGTCACCTGATGGTGCTCACGCCGCCGTCGACCGGGATCACGGCACCGGTGATGTACGCGCTGGCCCGGCTGGCCAAGAACACCGAGATCCCGGCGATGTCGTCGGGCCGGCCGATGCGGCCCAGCGGAAGAACGGCGCCTACCTCTTCCGCGCCGGCCCGCAGCATCTCTTTGGTCATCCGGGATTCGAAAAGCCCCGGCGCGATCGCGTTGACCAGGATCCGCGGGGCCAGCTCGCCGGCCAGATGCTTGGTCAGCATGTGCACTGCGGCCTTACTGGCGCTGTAGGAGAAGTTGTCGCGGCCCTTGCCGGGCGCGACGATCCCGTCGATGCTGCCGGTGTTGATGACGCGAGCCGGGTCTTCTTCGGTGGCACCGGAATTCAGCAGCGGGGTGAGCGCCCGGGTCAGCAGGAACACGCCCTTGACGTTGACGTCGTAGACCTTGTCGAACCCGGATTCCGGGAACTCGTCGTACGGTGCGCCCCAGGCCGCGCCGGCGTTGTTGAACAAGGCATGGATCGCGTCCTCACGCTCGGCCACCGCCGCGGTGAGCGCGGCGACCCCTTCAGCTGTCCCGAGGTCGGCGGGCACCGCGGAGATCCGGCCGAGCGGGGACAACGCGTCCACCGCCGCGGCCAGTTCGGCCTCCTTGCGGCTCGCGACGTACACCGACGCTCCAGCCTGCAACAGTCCCCGGGCCATCATGAGGCCGATGCCACGGCCGCCGCCGGTGACGACGGCCACCTTGCCGTCCAATCGGAACAGATCAGTCATGTTCTAGGCCTTTTCCTCGATCTCGACCCCCAGCGGCGACTCGTTGCGGGTTTCCTCGTCGCGGATCAACCCGCGCAGCAGCGCCGTACTGAACTCCACGGCGATCTCCTGCGCGGTCCGCCTGCCGTGGGGGCGTAGCCAGCGATACGAACCGAGCGTCATGCCGATGTAGCCGAGGGCCAGTACGTGCGAGTCGCAGTCGTAGAACTCGCCGCTCGCGATACCGCGATCGATCACGTCGCGGACGTGCTCGTACACCTGGGTCTCGGCGCGCCGGATGTAGGACACCTGCTCCTCGGTGAACCACTCCGCGATGTACGGGCCTTCCTGGAAGTACACGGCGGCGCGCTCGAGATCGTTGGCGATGCCGACCAACAGTCGCCTGGTGAAGTTGTAGATGGTCTCCCTGGCCGTCGCGGTCGGGTCATCGTGGAGCGCCTCGACGGTGAAGTCCGCGGTGCCCTTGTAGATGTCGTAGAGGATCAGCGACTTACTCGAGTAGTAGTGATAGACCGTGGCCTTGTTCAGTCCGACGGCCTCGGCGACATCGTCCATCCGGGTGCCGTGATAGCCGCGGGCGGCGAACAGTTTGGCCGCGACGGTCAACAGTTCATCGCGGCGGGATGTCCCGTTGGCAGCCGCACCACCGCGGCCCCGGCCGCCTTCTGCATCGGATGACATAGCACACTCACTATCAGCATCGCCCGGACCTTGCCCAGGAAATCAATCAACTAGATGGTTGATCAGTGTAGGCAATTCCGCGCGCGACCCTGTTCCGGCCTTGCCTTCTACGACTAGACTCCGGGCATGGATCCGAATCCTGACTACGACCTCAGCGACGAGAGCGACTTCTTCTTCCCGTGGCTGGCCTGGGGTCTGCGTGGCGTTTACCCGCCGCCGGCCTACCCCCCGGTGTAATCAGGACTGTTCGTCAGTCTTCGCAGTCCGGGCGCGCTGGTGATATCGGCGCGCCTTCATGCGGTTTCCGCAAGTCGCCATCGAGCACCACCGTTTTGTGTTCGGTTTCGTCCGGTCGATCAGGAAGAGCCGGCAGTCCGGATTCCCACACGCGCGTAGCCGGCCCGGACTCGAGGCCCTCAGCGCGTCCCACGCCAGGATGGCCCGCAGGGCGCCTCGCCGCGCGTCGCAAGTATCAAGTTCCCAGCTCACACCGTCGTCCGTCCCGTGCGCCCGGATCGCCGCGACGTTGAGGTACGGCGTCAACGCAACCGCCGTCTCGGTTCCGCGCACCACTTCCTGAAGTAGATTCCGCGCCGCGACCAGATCGGCCAGCTCGGCTTCGGTCGCCGCATGCTCGTCGAGCCACGCGTGCGCCGCCTCTGGATGCGCGAGCACGTCGCGCTGCATTCCGTCGACCACCGGTGTGGTGTTGAGCAGATCGAGCAGCAAGGCCTCATCGCTCAGGCCCAACCCCAGCAGCTCCATATCTAACCTCCAAATAACTATTGACAGGTTATGCCCGTCGGGCGTTAGATGTCACTAACCGATAAACATCGTTAAAGGAGTTAGACATGACCGTTCGCCATCGCTACGCCACCGTCGACGGACAGCGGCTGTTCTACCGTGAGGCGGGCTCGCCCGATTCCCCGGCAATCGTGCTGCTGCACGGCTTCCCGACGAGCTCGTACATGTTCCGCGACCTCATTCCTCGACTGGCCGAGCGCTACCACGTCATCGCACCCGATCACCTGGGCTATGGACACTCCGATGCGCCGGCCGTCACCGAGTTCGACTACACCTTCGACGGCCTGGCCGACCTCACCGACGGTCTGTTGAATCGACTCGGGGTGTCCCGCTACGCGATCTACGTCCAGGATTACGGCGCCCCGATCGGCTGGCGCCTGGCACTGCGGCATCCGGAGGCCATCACCGCGATCGTCAGCCAGAACGGCAACGGCTACGACGAGGGTTTCGTCGAGAGCTTCTGGGCCGGGGTGTGGGCCTACCAGCGTGAGCAGACCCCCGAGACCGAGGCGGGCGTGCGGTCCGCGTTGAGTGTGGACGGCATCAAATGGCAGTACCTGACCGGCGTGGCGGACGAAAGCCTGGTCAACCCCGACACCTGGGTCCACGACGCGGCGATGGTGGCCCGGCCGGGCAATGACCAGGTGCAGCTCACGCTGTTCCGCGACTATGCGACCAACGCCCCGCTGTACCCGACACTGCACGAATACCTGCGCACCAGTGCGGTTCCCGTGCTCGCCGTGTGGGGCGAGGGCGATCCGATCTTCGGTCCCGACGGTGCCCGGGCGTTCGGCAAGGACGCTGTCGACGCCGAGATCCACCTGCTCGACGGCGGACACTTCCTGCTCGAGACGCACGTCGCAGAAGTGGCCGCGCTGATCGACGATTTCCTGCAGCGGCGCGCCTGACGCGGCACGCGCCGAAAGTGACGCCATGGTCGTTGCCCGCGCGGGTTTACGACCATGGCGTCACGTTCGGCGAACGCGGCTACGCCGCGGCGACCTTCACGGCCTCACTCACATCCGTCCGCAACCTGAGGTACTCCGGTGACCGCCGCAGTTCGTGCGCATCGACGCCGCTGCGTGGCAGATCGACAGGCAGGTCCAGGGCGATCTTTCCGGGCCGGCGGGTCAACACCACGATCCGGGAACCGAGGAACGCGGCCTCATCGGCGCTGTGTGTCACGAAAACCGTTGTGCGACGGGACTCCGCGCTCACCTGACGGACATCCTCCTGCAACCGCTCGCGGGTCAGCGCGTCCAGTGCCGCGAACGGCTCGTCCAAGAGGAACAGCGGGGTCTCGGCGGCCAGCGCCCGCGCGATCGCGACGCGCTGCTGTTGCCCGCCGCTGATCTCCCAGATCCTGCGCTTGGCAGTGCCTTCCAGCCCGACGCGCTCCAGTAGTTCCTCACGCCGCTCGGCGCGACGCTCGCGGGGCACGTCGGCGTACTTGAGGGCCAGATCCACGTTGCCGCCGACCGTGCGCCACGGAAACAACCGCGGCTGCTGGAACACCACACCCGAGGTGACCCCGGGCGTCGGCGGCGTCCCCGCCACGTGAACCTGACCCTCAGAAGGGGTTTCGAATCCGGCGATCAGGCGCAGCAGCGTGCTCTTCCCGCACCCCGACGCGCCGACCAGAACCAGGAATGAGCCGGGTTCGACGTCGAGATCCACCGGGCCGAGCGCAGTGACCTCGTCCGAGCCACGCCCGTAGCGGTGTGCGACGTTCTTGATCGACAGGGCGCCGGAGGCGTCACTGCTTGGCGATGACATCCGGCAACCCCTTCGTGTAGATGGCGTCCTTGAACCTCTGCAGGGGTGCGGCCTCCGGGATCTGTTTCTGATCGGCCAGGAACTGCGACGCGCTCTGCAGATTGGCCGCGATGTTGCCCGGCGCGCCGTCACTACCCAGCCATTCGGGTGAGGCCACCTGGGCCGGGGTCAGATAGACGCCCTGCTTGAGTTGTCCGGCAACATCTTCCGGGCTCAGCCCGACTTCGGCCGCGATCGCCTTGGCTGCGGCCTGCGGGTCGTCCTTGATGACGTTCAGCGCGCGGGCCTGCTGCTGACGCCAGACGTCGACCACCTCGGGATGGGCGGCGGAGAACTCGTCGGACACGGCGGCAAGGTCCAGTGTCGGCTTGCCGTCCTTGGCCAACTGCCGGCTGGTGATCAGGTCCTTGCCGGTCTTGCGCAGCTGGTCGAGCGTGGGCAGCCAGCTGTAGGCGGCCGCGATGTCGCCCCGGTCCCACGCCGCCAAGATGGCCTGCGGCTGCAGGTCGATCAATTGAACGTCCTTGGACGACAACCCGTTCTGCGCCAGCGCCGCCAGGAGGCTGTAATGCGCGGTGGACGCGAACGGCGTGGCGACGCGCTTGCCCCGCAGGTCGGCGATCGAGTTGACGTCGGCGCCGTCACGGGCCACCAGGGCCTCGTTGTCACCAGCGACGTCGAGCACGAAGGCCACCTTGTACGGAATGTTGAGCGGGGCCGACAATCCGCGCGCCACGGGACTCGAGCCCAGTGCACCGAAGTCCAGTTCCTTGGCGATGAACGCGGTATTCACATCGGCCCCGGAGTCGAACTTCGTCCATTTGATGTTGTAATCGGGCAGTGCCTCTTCGAGCCACCTGTTGTTCTTGACGATCAGGTCCCCACTCGGAAAGGACTGGTAGCCAAGGCGAATGGTGGGCTTCTGGGCGTCCTGCCCGGAGTGGTCGACTGCGCAGCCGGCCAGGGCCGTCGTTGCGGCGGCCAGCACTGCGAGCAGCTTGGTCAATTTCATAATTTTCAGACCTTTCCAATCCAAGGGACGCTACGTCGTTCGACGGCCCGCAATCCTCCGTCGATGACCAGGCCTGAGATCCCGATGGCGAAGATCCCGACCAGCACCACCGGAGTGTTGTTGTAATTGCTTGCGTCCTTGACCAATCCGCCGATACCGGGGATGCCGTTGAACAGTTCTGCGGCCACCACCGACGAGTACGCCATGCCCACGGCCAGCCGGATCCCGGTGAAGGTTTCGGGTAGCGCCGAGGGCACCACGACGTCACGGATCACCTGTGCCCGGGTGGCGCCCAACGCCCGGGCCGCCTCTTGCAGCCCGACGGGTGCGGCGACGACGGCAGCGGTGGTGGCCACGGCGGCCGGCGGTAGTGCGGCCAGGGCGAGCAGCGTGATCTTGGGTGCCTCGTCGATGCCGAGCCAGATGACCAGCAGGAAGAAGTACGCCAGTGGCGGCAGCGCTCGCAGGAAGGTCAGCCATGGTTCGAGCACACTGCGCAGCCATCCGACCGAGCCCATCAGCAGTCCCAAAAGGACACCGATCACTACTCCCAATACGACGCCGGCCAAGACCCGGCGCAACGTCATGTAGAGGTGCTCGTAGAGCAGGTAGCCCGCGTAGCCGCGGGCCCCGTCATGGGTGGTGGAGACGTCGATGAAGGCGCGCCAGACCGCCGATGGATAGGGCACGAACGTCTGGTTCCAGATGCCGGCCCAGGCGACCACCTGCCAGACCACGAAGAACACCACCACCGACAACAGCGGCAACGCGGACCTGATCAGCAGGGTGCGCCAACGGCGTGACGGCACGACCGGACGGGGCGTGCCGGTTTCGGCCTCGCCGGGAACGATGTTGACGAACACTGACACTGTGGGCAGCTTTCTGTTGCTGAAGCAGGGAGTGGTGACTTGGCTTCAGCGACGACAGCAGCCGGGCAGCGTCTTGTTCACCCGGGTATTGGTACCGGCGGGATCCGGCGCGGTGAAGGTCTGGAATCGGGGTGAGTTTTACTGACCGTCAGGTCGCCGAGCGTGGCAGCGCCCGGATCGCGTAGCGGGCGCTGAGCAGAACCAGCGTGGTGGTGACGACGAACAACGGCCAGCCCATCGCCAGCCGGGCAACCGCGAGCAGCCCGTCCTGCCCCGTGTCGTAGAGGTAGTTCTGCACCAGGAACCGCGACCAGGACACCGTCGCCAAGACCGCGGTCACGCCGTTGAAGACCAGCCGCACCCCGGGCACCTGGCGCCAGGTGTTGTCGCGGCCGGTGGCCCAGGCCCAGATGACCCCGACCAGGGGGCGCCTGACGAAGATCGATCCGGTCATCACGATGGCCGAGGCCAGGGACATCCAGATACCCGGGAGATAGAAGTCTTTGGCCTGGCCGGTCACCAGGGCCAGCAGCGCGCAGGCCGCCACACCGACGAATCCCCACAGCGCGGGCCTGACCGATTCGCGGCGCAGCAGCTGCCAACCGAATACGACGGCCGCTGTCGCCAGCGCGGAGATGATTGCGGGCACCCGCCCCGAGAGCGCCGAGACCGACGCGTACACGGTCACCGGCAGCGCCGAGTAGACCAGGCCGCTGACACCGCCGACGCGCGCCATCAGTCCGTCGAGTGGGGAATCCGTCATGTGGGTCTGGGCCTCGCGTTCAAGATCTGGCAGGTCCCCACTGAGAGTACCGAGCTCAGCAGACCAGACCGGCCGGCTCAGTACGCCTGGCCCCCAGCAGGGCCGGCAGCTTCACATATCCGTGCAAATTGACCAGACCGCGCGGGCGTGGGGTCTCGGTCAGGCGCAGGTCGGGGTAGGCGTCGAACAGCGCGCGCAGCGCGGTTGCGCCTTCGATGCGGGCCAGCGCCGCGCCCAGGCAGACGTGGATGCCCGAGGCGAACGCCAGATGTTCACGGGCGTTGTGGCGGGTGATGTCGAAGCGCGTCGGCTCACTGAACACCCGCGGATCCCGGTTGGCACCACCCAACAACACGGCGACCATGGTTCCGGCCGGCAGCCGCTGCCCGCCGATCTCGACGTCGCATTGCGCGGTACGGGCGGTCATCTGCACCGGGCTTTCGATGCGCAGGATCTCCTCCACCGCGGCGGGCCACAGGTCCGGATTGTCGCGCAACAGGGCGAGTTGATCGGGATGCCGCTGCAGCAACACGATCCCGTTACCGATGAGGTTGACGGTGGTTTCGAATCCGGCGCCGATCAGAAGCGCTGCGTTGGAGGCGAGTTCGTGATCGGTCAGCGTGTGGTCGGCGGCCATCTTGGTGAACGGGTTGTCTTCCGCCGCTCCGGCGCGGACCTTGTCGAAGAGGTCTGCGAGGAATCCGTCGAGCTCGCGCATCCCGTCGATGCCACGCCGGTAGGTGCGCCACGGGATTCCGACATCGAGCAGTGGCGCCCCGTCGTGTCCCCACCCGAGCAGTTGCGCATGGGATTCGCCTGACAGGCCGAGGATCTCGGCGATCATGGCGACCGGAAGGACAGCGGCGAAGTCCGCGATCAGCTCGGGTCTGGGCTGCCCGGCGAGCCGATCGATGAGTTCCGCGGTCACCTCGGCCACCCTGGCGTCGAGTTTGTCGATCGCGCGCGGCGTGAAACTCTGCGCCACCAGCTGCCGGTACTGCGTGTGCTCCGGCGGGTCGACGATGACCATCGCCGGCGGCTCCACCGGGTTGGCCACCTTCGGATCAGTGCGGTCCAAGAGCTGCTGGACCGGCTTCGGCATCCCCATCCCGGTGGGCGGGGTGACGCCGAACCGCTTGTCCCGCAGAATTTCCCGAGCGACACCGTGGTCGGCGGTGACCCAGACGAAGGGGGTCTTCACCAATGGACCGCGCCGGCGGATCTGCTCCATCAGCGGATAGGGGTCGATGCCTTTGCCGTGGCTCGAGATCAGCGCGCCCATCGGATTGCCCGCCCGGCCTTGAAGCGACATGAATGCCTTCGGCACTGCATGCAGTGCCACCCACCGCGTCCACAACTTGATGTCCATGTGCGCCCCCTGGCTCGGATCGATCATTAGAATGAGACGTGTGAGACATTTAGACACTCATCGTCTCTCTCGTCTCGATGGCTAGGCTACGACGATCGGCGCATGCAGGCAAGGAGTGGTTCGGTGACATCGACGCGAACAGCGGACTTCGTGCGACGGCTGGCTGAACCGGACCCCGCGGTGCTGGCGCGCGTGCGTGAACCCGACCCGATCAGCACGCGGATCCTGGCCGCCACACTCGAACAGGCCGAACTCGTCGGAATCCGGCGCACCACGATGGAGGATGTCGCCCGGCGCAGCGGCGTCGGTCGCGCCACGCTCTATCGTCGGTTTCCCACCAAAGACGCCCTCATCGACGCACTGGTGCTGTCCGAGGCGCGGCGCTATCTCGACGGCAGCGCCCAGGCCCGGGCACATGCCGACAACCTGGAGGACCGCCTGGTCTACGGCACCGTCTTCACGGTGACGTTCCTACGGGATCACGCCTTGCTCAAGAAGCTACTGCGTACCGAACCCGAGACGATCCTGCCCAGCCTCACCGTCGACGCCGGGGCCATCATCGATTTCGCGACGGAACACTCGGCCGCACAGTTGCGCACCGACCTCTACGGTAAGGCCGAAACCACCCCGGCACAGGAACGCCACATCCGCACCGTCGCCGAGTTGCACACCCGACTTACGTTGTCGTTCATCGTCACTCCGCACACCGGCATCAAACTGACCAGCCTGGAAGACACCCGCGACTATGTGCGGACCTACCTGCTGCCGATGGTGGCCGCCTCATGAGGCAGGTGCAGGGACGAATCTGGCGAGCCGGAAAGCCGGTCGACGGTTTCACGTTCTCGGGCATATCGGATTGTCTGGCCGATGAGGATGCTCTGGTGTGGGCCGACATCTACGACCCCGACCATGAGGCGCTGCGCGAGCTGGCCAAGGAACTCGGCCTCAACATATGGGCCGTCGAGGACGCCGTCGCACCCAAGGAACGCACCAAAACCTCGGTGTACCAATCTCATACGTTCTTCACGGTGTACGCGATCGACGCCCGGACGCCCGACGAGGACGAAGCGCAGGACACCTCGATGTTGGTCAAACACCGCATCTCGGCGTTCGTGCTGCCGCGCGGCCTGATCACCGTCCGGCTGCCGAGTATCAACGGTGCGGCCGAGTTCGACATCAGCGAGGTGTCACGGCGCTTCGACGATCTCGGCGGCCAGCGCTACGGCGTCGGCGCCCTGGTGCACGGTCTGCTCGATGTCGTGGTGGACGGGCACTTCGAGGCTGTCGAGGCACTGGACGACGCCATCGAATCGCTCGAGGATGAGCTGTTCGCCGACGGCGGCCCACGGCGCGGCCTGCAACGGCGGACCTTCCAGCTCCGCAAGGACCTGGTCGATCTGCGCCGGGTCGTACTTCCCATGCGCGAGGTGGTGAGCACCATCCAGCACCGGAGGCTCGACTCGTCAACGGAACCCGCGCTCGATCCACTTTATGCCGACCTGTACGACCATGTGCTGCGGGCCTCGGAGTGGACCGAGTCCCTGCGCGACATGGTCACCACGGTGTTCGAGACCAACCTGTCCCTGCAGGACGCCCGGCTCAACACGGTGATGAAGAAACTCAGCGGCTGGGCCGCCATCATCGCGGTACCGACCGCGATCACCGGCTTCTACGGCCAGAACGTCATGTACCCCGGGATCAACACCGTCGTGGGCTTCATGGCCAGCACTGCTTTGATTGTTGTGCTCGTCATCCTGTTGTATGTGATGTTCAAACGCCGGGACTGGCTGTAACCCGAGCTGGGCCTTTGATCACATCCCCCAAAAGGGGCATGGGCGTTATCTGAACACAAATGCGACACTCTTCCAGGCTGGACGAAGAGGCCTACCACAAAGAAACGGAGCGGAGTCGATGCTCATCGGGATCCCGCGCGAGTCCCTACCAGGGGAAACGCGCGTCGCCGCCACGCCGCAGACAGTCGGGCAGATCATCAAGCTCGGGTATGCGGTAGTCGTAGAAAGCGGCGCCGGTGCTGCCTCGAGCTTCTCCGACACCGCCTACGTAGATGCTGGTGCCGAGGTCGGCTCGCCGTGGGACGCCGACGTCGTGCTGAAGGTCAACGCGCCTGATGATGCCGAGATCGGCAAGCTCCGCGACGGAGCGACGCTGGTGAGCTTGATCTCACCCGGGCTCAAGCCCGAGCTGGTCGAGAAGCTCTCCACCCGCCCGATCACCGTGCTGGCCATGGACGCAGTGCCGCGTATCTCGCGGGCCCAGTCGCTGGACGTGCTGTCGTCGATGGCCAACATCGCGGGCTACCGCGCAGTGGTCGAGGCAGCCCACGCATTCGGCCGGTTCTTCACCGGTCAGGTGACCGCTGCAGGCAAGGTGCCGCCGGCCAAGGTGCTCGTGGTGGGTGCCGGCGTGGCCGGTCTGGCCGCCATCGGCGCAGCCGGCAGCCTCGGCGCGATCGTGCGGGCCACCGATCCCCGGCCCGAGGTCGCCGATCAGGTCGCCTCCCTCGGCGGCGAGTACCTGTCGGTGGATCCGGCGGCGGCCGAGGTGTCGGCCACCGGCTACGCCAAGGAGATGGGCGACGACTACAAGGCCCGCGAAGCGGCGTTGTACGCCGAGCAGTGCAAGGACGTCGACATCATCGTCACGACCGCACTGATCCCCGGAAAGCCCGCGCCCCGCATCATCACCGCCGAGATGGTGGCCTCGATGAAGTCGGGCAGCGTGATCGTCGACATGGCCGCGGCCAACGGCGGCAATGTCGAGGGCACCGTCAAGGACCAGGCGATCGTCACCGACAACGGCGTGACGATCATCGGCTACACCGACCTGGCCGGCCGCCTGCCTACCCAGGCCTCCCAGCTGTACGGCACCAACCTGGTGAACCTGCTCAAGCTGTTGACCCCGGAGAAGGACGGCAAGGTCGTCCTCGATTGGGACGACGTGGTGCAGCGCTCGATGACTGTGGTGCGCGACGGGGAGACCACCTGGCCCCCGCCACCAGTGCAGGTCTCCGCGGCGCCCACCGCGCAGCCCGCCGCCACCCCGGTCGCCAAGCCGGAGAAGCAACCCATGTCGACCGGGCGCCGGCTCGGGGTCACCTTCGGCGCAGCCGCCGCGATCTTCGCCCTGATCGCGATCTCGCCGGCAGCGCTGCAGGTCCACCTGACCGTGTTCGCGCTGGCGATCGTGATCGGCTACTACGTGATCGGCAATGTGCACCACGCGCTGCACACTCCGCTGATGTCGGTGACCAACGCGATCTCCGGAATCATCGTGGTGGGCGCCCTGCTGCAGGTCGGCACCCACGACGTCGCCATCACTGTGCTGGCGACCTTGGCGATCCTGCTGGCCAGCATCAACGTATTCGGCGGCTTCGCGGTGACGCGTCGCATGCTCGCGATGTTCTCCCGCAGCTAGATCCGGCGTGCCCACACAGACTTTGGAATGGATTCCATGTTCACCTTAGAAAACGTTGCCACGGCCGCCTACGTCATCGCGGCCCTGCTCTTCATCCTGGCTCTGGCCGGACTGTCCAAACACGAAACCTCCCGCGCCGGAAACACCTTCGGCATCGTCGGCATGGCGGTAGCCCTCGTCGCGACCATCGCGCTGGCCTTCGACCGCAAGATCGAACCGCTGGGCCTGGCCCTGCTGATCGGCGCCATGATCGTCGGCGCCGCGATCGGCCTGTGGCGCGCCAAGGTCGTCGAGATGACCGGCATGCCCGAACTGATCGCGCTGCTGCACAGCTTCGTCGGTCTGGCCGCCGTACTGGTCGGCTGGAACGGCTACCTGCACATCGAGGGTGATCCGCACGGGCACGAGGCCGCAGAGCTGGCCACGCAGGGCATGCTCGGCATCCACTCGGCCGAGGTGTTCATCGGGGTCTTCATCGGTGCCGTCACCTTCACCGGTTCGATCGTGGCCAACCTGAAACTGTCCGCACGAATGAAGTCCGCACCGCTGATGCTGCCCGGCAAGAACTTCCTCAACGTCGGCGCGCTGGTCGTGTTCGCTGCGCTGACGGTCTGGTTCGTCATCGAGCCGCACCTGTGGCTGCTCATCGTGGTCACCGTGCTCGCGTTGCTGCTGGGCTGGCACCTGGTGGCCTCCATCGGCGGCGGCGACATGCCCGTCGTGGTGTCGATGCTCAACAGCTACTCGGGCTGGGCCGCGGCGGCGTCGGGCTTCCTGCTCGGCAACGACCTGCTGATCATCACCGGCGCCCTCGTCGGCTCCTCCGGTGCGTACCTGTCCTACATCATGTGCAAGGCCATGAACCGGTCCTTCATCTCCGTGATCGCCGGTGGTTTCGGCATCGAGGCCGGCCCGGCCGAGGACAAGGACTACGGCGAACACCGCGAGATCAACGCCGAAGGTGCGGCCGAACTGCTCAGCCACGCCGACTCGGTGATCATCACCCCCGGCTACGGCATGGCCGTCGCCCAGGCCCAGTACGGTGTGGCCGACCTGACCCGCAAGCTGCGTGAGCGCGGCGTCAACGTCCGCTTCGGCATCCATCCCGTCGCGGGTCGCCTGCCCGGCCACATGAACGTGCTGCTGGCCGAGGCCAAGGTGCCCTACGACATCGTGCTCGAAATGGACGAGATCAACGACGATTTCGAAGGCACCTCCGTTGTACTCGTGATCGGCGCCAACGACACCGTCAACCCGGCCGCCGCCGAGGATCCGAGCAGCCCGATCGCCGGCATGCCGGTGCTCACGGTTTGGAACGCCGACCACGTCATCGTGTTCAAGCGCTCCATGGCCTCGGGCTACGCCGGTGTGCAGAATCCGCTGTTCTTCCGCGAGAACACACAGATGCTCTTCGGTGACGCCCGCGACCGGGTCAACGACATCCTCGCGGCACTGCCCGCCGCGGAGCGCGTCTAGGTTCCTCTGCCGGATTTCTCCGGCGAGCAGACACAAACCTGCCCCTTTTCGCCGTGAAAAGGGGCAGGTTTGTGTCTGTTCACGGTCAGAACACGACGTGCGTGCACTCAACGAGGAGCAATGTATGAAAATAGTTGTCCCGCAGTGGATGCAACCGATGTACGACGCCCACCACTTCGCGCCGGCGGTGATCGACGGCGATCACCTGCGCTGCTCGGGCATGATCGGGATGCGCCCCGATATGTCCGTGCCGGCCGAACCCCGGGCTCAGTTCACGCTCGCCTTCGAGAATCTGCGCGGGCTGTTGGCAGAAGCCAGGCTGACGTTCGCCGACGTCGTCGACATCACCAGCTATCACGTTGGCCTGCAGCAACATGTGCAGACTTTCGGTGAGGTCAAGGACGAGTTCGTGGCCGCGCCGTATCCGGCCTGGACCGCCGTCGGCGTCACCGAGCTTGCCATGCCGGGGGCACTGGTCGAGATCCAGATCATCGCGCGGATCCCCTGATCCGACCGCGAGCCGGACCCCACCACATACCTGTTTCGGGACACTGCGGCGAACGTGCAGGCAAACGTCGCCAATTGCGGCGGATTTACGGGGAAAAGCTGCACGTTCGTCACAGTGCGTGTCGACACAACTACATGGTCGTCCGATCGGCGCCAACGGCGGGATTTCCGCCGCCCTCCGGGTCGTATTCGGCGTTCTGACCCCAGCCACCTTCTCCGACGAGCAGACGCAGAGAAACTAGGATGTGCAACTATGCCGGTTGACCGCCTCCTGCCCTCTGACGACGCTCGTGACCTCATCACGCTGACCCGCGATGTCGCCGACAAGGTTCTGGACCCGATCGTCGACGAGTACGAGCGCGACGAGAAGTACCCCGAGGGCGTCATGGCCCAGCTCGGCGCGGCCGGGCTGCTGAGTCTGCCTCAGCCCGAGGAGTGGGGCGGCGGTGGTCAGCCGTACGAGGTCTACCTGCAGGTACTCGAGGAGATCGCGGCGCGGTGGGCCGCGATCGGCGTCGCGGTCAGCGTGCACAGCCTGTCCTCGCACCCGCTGCTGTCCTACGGCAGCGAGGAGCAGAAGAAGCGCTGGCTGCCCGGCATGCTCTCCGGTGAGCAGATCGGTGCCTACAGCCTGTCCGAACCCCAGGCCGGCTCCGATGCCGCCGCACTGAACTGCAAGGCAACGCGCGACGGCGACAACTATGTCCTCAACGGCTCGAAGGCGTGGATCACCCATGGCGGGAAGGCCGATTTCTACACGCTGTTCGCTCGTACCGGTGAAGGGTCGAAGGGCATTTCCTGCTTCCTGGTCCCTGCCGATCTCGACGGCCTGAGCTTCGGGAAACCCGAGGAGAAGATGGGTCTGCACGCGGTGCCCACCACCTCGGCGTTCTACGACAATGCCCGCCTCGACGCCGGTCGGCTGGTCGGGGAAGAAGGGCAAGGCCTGTCGATCGCATTCTCCGCGTTGGACTCCGGCCGCCTCGGCATCGCCGCCGTCGCGGTCGGCATCGCCCAGGCCGCCCTGGACGAGGCCGTCCGGTACGCCAACGAACGAACCACGTTCGGCCGCAAGATCGTCGACCATCAGGGGCTCGGTTTCCTGCTCGCCGACATGGCCGCCGCGGTGGTCAGCGCCCGCGCCACCTATCTGGACGCCGCGCGCCGTCGCGACCTCGGCCTGCCCTACTCGACCCAGGCCAGCGTCGCGAAACTGATCGCCACCGACGCCGCCATGAAGGTCACCACCGATGCCGTGCAGGTGTTCGGCGGGGTCGGCTACACCCGCGACTTCCGCGTCGAGCGGTACATGCGGGAAGCCAAGATCACCCAGATCTTCGAAGGCACCAATCAGATTCAGCGCCTGGTCATCTCGCGGGGGCTGTCTTGACGAACGGCGCCACAGCGGCCAGGAACTGATCGGGCTGCTCGACCATCGGACTGTGCCCGGAACCTTTGATCACCACGGGCGTCAGCCCGACCGCGGTGTAACGCTCCACATTCGGCGCCGTCGGGGTCAGCACGTCCTCGTCGCCCCACAACACCAGCACCGGCTTGTGCAGGGCGGCAAGCGTTTCCGCAGTCGGGCGCAGACCTTCGGTGGAGTCGCACAACCCGGTGTAGGTCAGGCGCTCCAACGAGCGGTGCGCATAGCCGGGCACCGGATAGTCCGCGGCGAACCCGGTCTGCAGCGAACTCTCGCTGATCGCGTCGACACCGCGGACAAGATCCATCGCCGGCCCGATCACCGGCCAGCAGACCATTTGTCCGAGCAGCGGCATGCTGACCAGATCGTCGGCGCCCGGGGTATCCGAGACCACGACCCGCTCTACCAGGTCGGGATACTGCCGGGCCAGTTCCGCCGAGACGGCACCGCCCATCGAATGCCCGATCAGTACCGCATGCCGCACCCCGAGTGCCACGAGCGCGTTGCGCACCGCGGTGGCCTGCGCATCCGAGCGGTACGCGGCGCCGTCGGCGGGTGCCTCCGAGCCGCCGTGACCGACCAGGTCGATCGCAATCACCCGCTGATCGCGGGCCAGCTGCGGGGCCACCTGCTCCCACCACTCGATCGAGGCCGAGTACCCGTGCAGCAACACCACTGCACGGTCCCCCGGCGGCCCGTACTCGCGCACGTCGAGGTCGGGGCCCTCCAGCTCCAGCACGTGCCCACCTGCGAAGGGCTCAGCCTGGCGGTGCTCCTTGGTCGCCACCAGTTCGTTCAGCAGCAACGCCACCACCGCCAACACCAGCACGCCCACCGCGATGCGCAATTTCACCTTGCGCACGCTAATGCCGAGACGTCGGCGTTGACCAGCAATTTTCCCCGGTGGTGGGAGTCTCAGCGAACGGCCTCATAATGACAGGTGCGATGAACACACCTGCCCACGCCGCCAGCGTCCCCCGGCACCGTATGCCGCGTCGGGGCGTGCGGGCGGCCCGACGCGCCGCCGTCGGCCTGGTTGCGGCGTCGGTAGTGGCCGGTACCGGCGCGGGCTGGGTGACTTACCACGGTGCCCTGGACGGCATCACCACCTCCAACGCACTCGACGGTGGTCCCGTCTCGGCGGGCGACACCGAGAACATCCTGATCATGGGGCTGGACAGCCGGCTCGATCAGCACGGCAACCCACTGCCCGAGGATGTCTACCAGGCCCTGCACGCCGGCGACGAGACCGTCGGCGGCTACAACGCCAACGTGCTGATCGTGGTGCACCTGCCCGGCGACGGCGGCCCGGCCACCGCATTCTCCATTCCCCGCGACGACTACGTGGACCTGGCCGGTTGCGACGTCTCCCCGTGTAAAGGCAAGGTCAAGCAGGCCTACGGCTTCGCCTATCAGCGCGAGATGGAATCCCTGGAGTCCGACAGCGGTGATACCGCCGGACATGAACAGCAGGCACGAGAGGCGGGCCGCAAGGCAGAGATCGCCACGGTACGTAATCTGCTCGGCATTCCGATCGACCATTTCGTCGAGGTCACCCTCGGCGCATTCTTCGAAATCGCCAAGGCGGTGGCACCGATCACCGTCTGCCTCAATGCCGACACCTCAGACCCCTACTCCGGGGCCGACTTTCACCAGGGTGTCCAGGAGATCAACGCGGCCCAGGCGATGGCCTTCGTGCGCCAGCGTCGTGATGTCAACGACGAGAACTTCACCGACCTCGACCGCACCCGCCGTCAACAGGCGTTCATCGCCGCGCTGGTATCGGCACTGGGCAAGAGCGGAACGCTGAACAGTTCGGCCGGATTGCGCAGCCTGCTGGGCGTGGTCAAGCAGAACGTCGCGCTCGACGCGGGATTCGACCTGCCCAGTTTTGCCCGCCGTGCCTCCGCGCTGACCGACAAACCGCCGACGCTCTACACCCTGCCGATCAAGGAGTTCAGCCAGAACGCCTACGGCGAGGACATCAACCTCGTGGATGTGCCGACGATCCGCAAGATCGTGCATGACCTCGTCTCCAAGGATGACGCCACGACGTCGTCGGCACCCACCGGCAAGGCTCAGACGCTCAATGGGCATGGTGCGGTGCTCGACGTGGTCAACGCGTCGACCTACAGCGGACTGGCCGCCCAGCTCGAGACCACCTTCGGCGCGCATGGATTCACCGAGGGCCAGATCGGCGACGGCGAATCGCTGGCTGCCACCACCACGATCGACTACGGGACCGGTGCAGAGGCCGCCGCTCAGTCGCTGGCCGATGAGCTGGGCGTGATGGCGAACCAGTCCTCCGAGGTGGTGCCCGGAACGGTCCAGTTGACGGTGGGAACCGATTTCCCCGGTGACGATTACCTGTCCGGATCGAGCGATACGACATCGCCGACGGGGTCGGAGTCAGAATCTGGGTCGGGCTCCTGGGACTCGAGCAGCGAGACGACAGAGGAAACCACGCCCAGCACCCCGGTGACGACGGTGGCCGCCACGGCGACCGGCACCTATACCCCCGCGCCCACCGACCTGAGCCAGATGAAGGTCTCCGGTATTCCCTGCGTGAAATAGCCTCGACTACAAGGTGACCCGGACCTGGGTGCCGAACCCGGCCTCCGAGCTGATCGCCATCGAGCCGCCCATGGCGTCGATACGAACCTGCAGTGAGGCCAGCCCGATGTGCCCCTCGGCGACGGACTGGGCCAACTTCGACGGGTCGAACCCCTTACCGTTGTCGGCCACGGTCAGCACGACGCGCTCCCCCGACCGGTAGAGGCCGACGGAAATCGTGGTCGCCCCGGCATGTTTGTTGATGTTGGCCAGCAGCTCGCGGGCCGCCCGGTACAGCAGTGCCTGCCCAACGGGGCGCCCGACGTCCTCCAGATCCGCTCGCACGGCGATATCTGGTCGAGTCTCGTACTGGCGCAACAGTTCCCGCACCGCCGGGGTGAGCCCCAGCTGAGCCAGCACCTGCGGATGCAGCGCGGTGACCGTGGAGCGCAGTCCGGCCGCGGTCTCCTGCAGCGCGGCCTGCACCCGGTCCAGGCCGGGATCCGGGGTGCGTTCGCGGATCTCGTCGAGGTCCAGGCGCGCGGCCAGCAGGGTCTGCAGCGGCCCGTCGTGAAGATGTTCGGCGAGTTCGGCATTGCGCAGGTCGTCGGCCCGGGTGGATTCCGACACCAGCTGGCGGCGCACCTCCATCAGCGTCCGCACCCGGGCCGAGCGGCGGGCCAACACAAACGACAGGGCAGCCGACGCTACCGCCAGCCAGACCAGAAAGCCCACATGCATGTAGACGATGTTGGGCAGACCCACGTTGTCGTCGCGCTCGGAATACAGGATCCACACCGCCAGGTACCCCAGTGCGGTGCTGCCACCCAGCAGCGCGGTCAGCCACGGACGATCTTGGAACGCAACGGAGATGGGCAACAGGAAGAACACCGGCAGCAGCGCCGCGGTGGCCCCGCCCGACACCGCGCACAGGGCGACCAGCACCAGTACGTCGACTGCGGTGGAGGCCCACTCGGCCCAGGGCGGCATGGGCCCGCGGAACACCACCACCAGCCACAGCACCGCGACGGCGGCGTACACGCTCAGGATCACCGCGTACAGGACAGGCAACCAGTGGTCGACCTCCCACACCGACACCAGCACCACGATCAGGCCGATCAGCGGAAGCCGCAGCAGCGCCGAGACCCGAACCGGTTGGGTGGTGAAGAATTCGACGACGCGCCCGCCTGCCATGTCAGTCCAGCAGCCGGCGGCGCATCGCCTCTGCGACGGCCGCGCCCCGATCGCTCACGCCCAGCTTCTCGTAGAGGCGTTGCACGTGGGTCTTCACGGTCGACGGCGCCAGGAACAACTCCTTGGCCATCGCCGGGATGGAAAGGCCCTTGGAGATCATGCTGAGCACCTCGCGTTCGCGCGGGCTGAGCACGGGTACATCTGGTTCGTTGCGACGACGGATCTCGCCGGCCAGCCCGGCCGCCAGGTTCGGGTCGAGCACGTCGCGGCCCTTGGCGCAGGACAGCACGGCGTTCACCAGCTCGCTGCGGGTGGACTCCTTGGACAGGAACCCGGCCGCGCCCTGCTGCAGTGCGGTGTAGACGATCGCCGACTCGTCGTGTGCGGAGACCAGCAGCACCCGGGTGGGCAACTCGTCACGGACGACCGCCGCGGCCACCTGGGCCCCGTCGAGCTGTGGCATCCGGTAATCGAGCAGGGCGACCTGCGGCTGGTGGGTCCTGATCAATTCCAGTGCGTCGGCGCCGTTGTCGGCCTCGGCCACCACGTCGATCTCGCCGCTTGAGGTCAAGGCGCGCACCACGCCTTCGCGGAACATCGGATGGTCGTCGCCCACCACCACCCGCACCTTTTCGGCCATGCGGCTCAGCATGGCACAGCGCGGGTCGATGATCAGCGCGTTTAGAGTCGGCGTATGCATACCGACGAGCTGCAGTGGTTCGTGGTGCTCGCCGAAACCGAGCACGTCACCGACGCCGCAGCCGAACTCGGCATCAGCCAGCCCACGCTGTCGCGCGCACTGGCCCGGCTCGAGGAACAGGTGGGGGTTCCGCTGTTCGATCGGGTGAACCGGCGGCTTCGGCTCAACGCCTACGGACACATCCTGTTGGAGCACGCCCGCCGCAGTATCAGCGAAATCCGTTCGGCCACTGAAAGAATCGCCGAGCTACGGGATCCCGATACCGGGACGGTGCGGCTGGCCTTCCTGCATTCGCAGGCCGGATGGTACGTGCCGGATCTGTTGCGCCGGTTCCGGACCGAGGCTCCGCTCGTGCGGTTCGAGCTGTTCCAGGGCGCGGCCCACGAAATCGTCGAACGCCTCGCGGGCGGTGAGGCCGACCTGGCGATCACCTCGCCGCGGCCGGACGGATACCGCTGGCGCGGGCTGTACATGGAACGGTTGTGCCTGGCCGTGCCGCGCGGGCACCGGTTCGCTCGCCGGTCCAGGATCCGGCTGTCCGACGCCGGGTCCGAACCCTTCGTCGCTCTGGCACCCGACTTCGGGTTGCGTCAGCTCACCGACGAACTGTGCGCCGAGGCCGGCATCTCGCCGCCGGTGGTGTTCGAGGCCATGGAGATCCCGACCATGGAAGGGCTGGTGGCAGCGGGTTTCGGGGTCGCGGTCGTTCCGGTGCCCCGCGCCGAACGCGCCGAGCCGGGCGCCGCGTATGTGCCGCTGTCGGAGAGTTCGGCGAAACGTCAGATCGGGCTGACCTGGTACGCCGACCGCCCGCTGCCTCCCGCCGCGGCGCGCTTGACCGAATTCATCATGCAAAATGTTCATGAGCTTGACTAAAGCCATGCATTGGACACATCTTGGCCGGCGTCCTACCGTCGACTGAGTGTCCACCTCCCTGACCTCAGTTGAATGGCAGGGGCACTCCCGTGGCTCGACCGAGTACCGGCGGCTCCTGGCTGCACTGTTCTGCGCCGGCGTCGCGACCTTCGCGCAGTTGTACTCGCCCCAGGCCGTGCTCCCACTGATCGCCCAGGACCTGGGCACCGGAGCCGCTCATGCCGCGCTGACGATCTCGGCGGCCACGGTGGGCCTGGCACTGGGCGTCATCCCGTGGTCGGCGCTGGCCGACCGCATCGGCCGAGTGCAGGCCATGACGATATCCATCACGGCCGCAACAATTCTCGGCTTGATCGTGCCCCTGGCACCGGGCACTGCCCTACTGCTGTCCGGCCGGCTCCTCGAAGGGCTGATGCTGGGCGGGGTGCCCGCGGTGGCAATCGCGTACCTCACCGAGGAGATCGACGCCGGGCACGCCGCCCGCGCGGCAGGCACCTACGTCGCAGGCACCACCATCGGCGGGCTGGCCGGGCGCCTCGTGACCGGACCGATCGCCGAGTTCGCCGGATGGCGCGTCGGCGTGCTCGTGGTCGCGGTGTTGTGCGGTCTGTCGGCATTCGCGTTCGTCAAGCTCGCCCCGCCGGCTCGGGGCTTCACCCCGTCCCGCAGCCGTGACCTGGCCCGTCGGCTGGCCGAGAACCTGCGCTCCCCACGTCAGCTCGTGCTCTACAGCCAGGGATTCCTGCTGATGGGCGGCTTCGTGGCGATGTACAACTTCCTCGGATTCCGGTTGATGGCCGCACCGTTCAATCTGCCGCAGACCGTCGTCAGCCTGGTGTTCCTGGCGTATCTGGCCGGCACCTGGGCCTCGGCTCGGGCCGGCGCCGAGGCAACCCGGTTCGGCCGCAAGACCGTGCTGCTCGGATCCATCGCCACGATGATCGGCGGCGTCGCGATCACCCTGGCCGGCAATGTCGTCGCCGTGCTGATCGGGCTCCTGATCGCCACCGCCGGGTTCTTCGGCGCGCATGCCATCGCCTCAGGATGGGTTGGTGCCGCCGCCGGCGACGGCAAGGCCCAGGCGTCCTCGCTGTACAACCTCTTCTACTACGCGGGGTCCAGCGTCATCGGCTGGGTCGGCGGGCTGGCGTTCGACGCCGCGGGTTGGCCGGCGGTGGCGGGCACCGTGATGGGCCTGGCCGCGCTCGCCGGGGTGCTGGCTCTGACCCTCAACTACCAGAGCTCGATGTCCCGGCCGTACTCCTCCTCCGGGCGCGGACCGAAGTAGCGCCGCTGCGACTCCTCGATCGCGACATCGTTGATGCTGGCCTCGCGGCGGGCCATCAAACCCTCGGGTGTGAACTGCCACAACTCATTTCCGTAACTGCGGTACCACTGGCCCGGTGCGTCGTGCCACTCGTACTGGAACCGCACCGCCATCCGGTTCTCCCGAAAACCCCACAGGCTCTTGCGCAGCACATAGTCCAATTCGCGTTCCCATTTCGCGGTCAGAAACTCCACGATCTGCTCGCGTCCGACGATGTGTAGGTCGCGGTTCCGCCACTGCGAATCGGCTGTATACGCCCGGCTGACCTTCTCCGGGTCACGCGTGTTCCATGCATCCTCGGCGGCTTGGACCTTCTGCACGGCTGTTTCGAGAGTGAAGGGCGGGAACGGCGGGCGGCTTTCGGGCGGGACGGGCGGGAAGCTTCCGGTCATGCCACCTTTCTACCTGTCTAACCATGTGGCTATCGTGGCTGGCATGGACTTCGCGCTGTCGGCCAAAGCGGCTGATTACCACTCCCGGCTCACCGACTTCATGACCGGGCATGTGCTGCCGGCCGAAGCCTCCTACCACGCCTATCGCGAAGAGAAGGGCCCCAAGGACCACACGGTTCCCCCGGTGGTCGAGGAGCTCAAGGTCAAGGCCCGCGAGCTCGGCCTGTGGAACCTGTTTTTGCCCTCCGAATCGGGCCTGACCAATCTGGAGTACGCGCCGCTGGCCGAACTGTCGGGTTGGAGCTTGGAGATCGCCCCGGAGGCTCTGAACTGTGCGGCGCCAGACACCGGGAACATGGAGACCCTGCACCTGTTCGCCACCGAGGCGCAGCGCAAGCAGTGGCTGGAGCCGCTGTTGGCCGGCGAGATCCGCAGTGCGTTCGCGATGACCGAGCCGGCGGTGGCGTCCTCGGATGCCCGCAACATCGAGACCACGATGCTGCGCGACGGGTCCGACTACGTGATCAACGGCCGCAAGTGGTGGATCACCGGTGCGGCCGATCCGCGCTGCAAGATCCTGATCGTGATGGGCCGGACCAATCCCGATGCGGCGTCGCATCAGCAGCAGTCGATGATCCTGGTGCCCGTCGATACCCCCGGGGTCGACATTCAGCGTTCCCTGCCGGTGTTCGGTTGGCAGGACCAGCACGGGCACTGCGAGATCGTGTTCGACAATGTGCGGGTGCCTGCGGAGAACCTGCTGCATGAAGAGGGCAGCGGTTTCGCGATCGCCCAGGCCCGGCTGGGCCCGGGTCGCATCCATCACTGCATGCGTGCCCTCGGGGCGGCCGAGCGGGCGTTGGCATTGATGGTGGACCGGGTGCAGAAGCGCATCGCGTTCGGTAAGCCGTTGGCGGAGCAGGGTGTGGTGCGTGAGTCGATCGCCAAGTCCCGCAATGAGATCGATCAGGCTCGGCTGCTGTGTGAGAAGGCTGCCTGGATGATCGACCAGGAGGGCAACAGGGCTGCCCACGTGCTGGTGTCACAGATCAAGTCGGTGGCCCCGCAGATCGCCTGCGACGTCATCGACCGGGCCATCCAGGTGCATGGCGCGGCCGGGGTCAGCGACGATGTTCCGCTGGCCCGACTGTATGCCTGGCACCGCGCGATGCGCCTGTTCGACGGACCCGACGAGGTGCACATGCGGACCATCGCGCGGGCCGAACTGGGCCGGGAGAAATCCCCGCTGGCGACGGCGGCGGTGACGGCGAAATGACCAGCAATGGAACCGACCTGGGCGAACTGGCGGGGGCATGGAACTTTCGGGACGTCGCCGAGGTCGCCGGTATCCGGCCGGGCCTGCTGTACCGCTCCAGTGAGTTGAGCCGGCTCACCGACGACGGCCGCGTGGCATTTCGCGGGCTGGGCATCACCGACGTCGCCGACCTCCGCTCGCATCAGGAGGTGGCACGACGCGGGCCGGGCCAGGTCCCCGACGGCGTGACGGTGCACATGCTGCCGTTCCACCAGGACGACGACTCCGACCAGGACGCACCACACGAATCGACGTTTCAGCGGGTGATGGCCGAGTCGCCCGACGGTGAGGATGTCTCCGCATCCGCGCGCCGCTACATGACCGAGGTCTATGAGGAGTTTCCGGGCCTGCCCGGCGCGCATACCGCTGTACGGCAGGTGATTTCGCTGCTCGCGGCGAACCGCCCGGTGATCGCGCACTGCTTCGCAGGCAAGGACCGGACGGGGTTCACGGTGGCGACCGTGCTCACCGCGGTCGGCGTGAAGCGCGATGCGGTCATCACCGATTTCCTGCGCAGCAACGACGCAACCTTCGCCCTGCGGGAACGCATCATGGAATCGGTACGGGCCCGCTCGGATTCGGCCGAGGCCATCACCTACGCCGAAGCCCGGTTGTCCGACGACGTGCTGGGCGTGCGTGAGGAGTACCTCGACGCGGCGTGGCGGAAGCTCGACGCGGCCTACGGGTCGGTGCAAGGTTTCCTCGAGGCGTCGGGGGTGTCTGCCGAGGAACTCGCCGCACTGCGCGCCAGGCTGGTCGGTTAGCGACTTTTCAGCGACAGTCGGGCACAACGCCTGTCACTTCGAAATCGGCACCTGCGACGGCTATGACCCGTCTACCTCAGGCCGGACGGGTCACCGCCAGACTCACCCCGACCTCATCAGCCACCTTCATCGCTCCCATCAGCATCGAGTACGGCTTGAGGCCGAAGTCGGTGTGGCGCACAGTTGCCGCGCCGAGTAAGGAATCGTCGGGGACCTCAACTTCGACGGTCTGCTCAGCGGAGCGGCCGGCAAGGTCGAGAACCCCCACGAGCCGGACCACAGAACCGGAGCGCTCGATCGATGTGGACCGGAAACGGGCCTGCGGAAATTTCTTTGCACGCAACGTCTTCAATGCATTGGATCGAATCAGAATCTTCTCGGCGCCCGACAACGGAGTCATACCGCCCTCGCCCCGCAGCACATCGAGAGAGTCGAGGTCAACCGTCACCTCGACTGCCGACGGGACCTCGCCATCCCAGTCCACCGTCGCTCGCCACGAGCGCATGGCGATGGTCAACCGATGTCCCATCCGGGACGCACTGCCCGTCACGCCGGTACGCAGCAGCAGTTCGCCCGCGTCGGGGCCCAGGGTCCACTGCGTCACGACACGATCACCAGACCCACCACCCAGGTGATGGTCGCGAGTAACGCTCCGGTCAGCTCGACGCCGACTGACAACGCAACGCCCTTGAGCGCGTGCACCGTTGACGTCCAGGCCCACCGGTAGTCGCGGCGCGAGGCCAACTCGGCCAGGTACACACCGGCGACGAATCCGATCACCAACCCGATCACCGGGATGACGAAGAAGCCGATCAGGCCGAGTATCCCGCCGGCCACCAGGCTCCAGATCCCCACCTCGGCCGCCCGCATCCGCCGGACCGGCCACGCGTACTTGATCACCTCGGCCGTCACGAAGAACACGGCCGCGACCCCGAGCGTCA
Organism: Mycobacterium sp. IDUB_9; assembly: GCF_055419505.1. Lineage (NCBI taxonomy): Bacteria > Bacillati > Actinomycetota > Actinomycetes > Mycobacteriales > Mycobacteriaceae > Mycobacterium > Mycobacterium sp. IDUB_9. The sequence continues at coordinate 886,594 of NZ_JBVAXU010000001.1, forward strand.
CCCAAGCGACGGTGGCGTGCGCCGCATCTGCCCGGGCCTCCCAGATCGCCCACACCGCGATCGCGGCGAACACCAGGAATCCGCCGCCGGGCAGGACCGGCAGCACGATGCCGAGAAGTCCGATCGCGATCACCAATGCGACAAGAACAATGCCGAGCGTGCTCACGGTTTCTGCCCGCGCACCCACTGCATGGTGCCCATGGACTTGGACCGCACCCGCTCCAGACCCAGCCCCTCGAACCGGTCGGCGAGCTCATCTTCGGAGAAGAAGCGCGCACCGCCCTTCGCCAAGAGCTTCGCCGGCCCCCGGGTTGTCGCCGTCGGCACCATGATCGCCATCCGTCCGCCGGGGCGCAGCACCCGCGCCATCTCCGCCAGTGCCGCCTCGGCGTCCGGGATCAGCTGCAACACCGCGATCGACGTGACCGCATCGAAGACGTCGTCCCGGAACGGAAGCTTCTGGGCGTCGGCGCGCAGGAAGCCGACCTGGCGGCTCGCCTCGGCCTCGACCGCGCGGGCGAGCATGGGCTCGGAGATGTCCACACCGAACGCGAACCCGTCCAGCCCCGCCGACCGCGCCAGCGCGGCCGTCACATTGCCCGGACCGCTGCCGACATCGAGTGCGAGGCCGCCGGGCGGAATGTTCAGCCATTCGGTGGGCTCATGCCACGCCGTCATCAGCTTGCGGCCGATCCCCTGAGCGTTGTCGTAAAGCCGCGATCCGACCGGGGACGCCCACACCTTCTGGATGAATCCCGCGTTCTTCGGGGCGTCACTGCCGTCGCCCAAGAGGTCGAGATACCCCTTGCTGACATCCGGCTCGGCCGGCGGATCGATCAGGAGATCCAGGACCTTGCGTAGTGCCTGACTCGATGCGGTGTCCACACCTCTACGCTACGCACCAAGTTGGTCGGCAAGGTCACCAAAATCCGTCGCGACGATGTCGAAGTCGTCGGGTCCCACGGCATGCGGAGGATGATCCGGTCCGTACTCCAGCGGCCGCGCCACGTACGCCGTCCCCAACCCGGCCTCCCGGGCCGCCCGCAGGTCGGAGGGGTGGGCCGCGACGAGGGTCAGCTCAGCGGGTGCGATGTCGAGCAACTCGGCGCAACCCTGGTAGGCCTCGGGGTCGGGCTTGTAATGCCGGAACAGTTCAGCGGAGATCACGCAATCCCATGGCAGCCCGGCATGTTTTGCCATGTTGGTGAGCAGTGAGACGTTGCCGTTGGACAACGTCGTGATGAGGTAGCGCTGCTTGAGCCGGGCCAGCCCCGCCACCGAGTCCGGCCACGAATCCAGCCGGTGCCAGGCCCGGTTGAGATGGTCGATCTCACCGTCGGTGGCCCGGATGTCCGCGGCGTCGAGCAGGTCGACCAGGATCGCGCGATGCAGATCGTCGATCCTGGTCCACGGCAGCTCACCGCGGCGCACCCGTGCCATCGCCGGGACGTAGCCGGCTCGCCAATTGTCGGCGAAGGCCGGCCAATCACGTTGCAGCCCGAGCTTTTCACCGAATGCTTCCAGCTCAACGATGACGCTGGACCGCCAATCCACGACGGTGCCGAACACATCGAAGGCCAGGGCTTTCACTAAGGCTCCAGAACGAGTTTCCCGCGCACCGCACCACTGGCCAGTGCATCGAGTGCGGCCGCACCATCGGACAACGGGAACCGCACCGGTGGAGGCGGACGCAAACCGGCGGCCACCAACTTGGTCAGCTCGGCCCCTACCTGCGCTTGAGCCTCCGGCCGGCGCCGCACGAACTCGCCCCAGCCGACGCCGACCACGCTCACGTTGCGCAGCAGCAGCCGGTTGACCTTGACGGTCGGGATGCCACTGCCCGCGGCGAATCCGATGACCAGCAGGCGACCTTCGGGGGCCAGCACCCGGATGGCGTCGTCGAAGGCCTCGCCGCCGATGGGGTCCACGACCAGATCGACGCCTTCACCGCCGGTGGCCTCCATGACGGCCTCGCGCCAGCCTTCGGCAAGCGGCAGCACCACATCGGCGCCGAGGGACGAGACGAACTCCTCGGCCCCGGACCGGTGCACCATCGCAATCACCTTGGCGCCCATGGCTTTCACCAATTGGATCGATGCCGCGCCGATGCCTCCCGCCGAGCCGAGGACCAGGACGGTCTCCCCCGGCATCAGCCCGCCGCGACGGGCCAACGCGAACTGCATCGTGTAGTAGTTGCCCAGCAGCGATGCCGCCTGGCCGTCATCGAGTCCGTCGGCGGTGGGGATCACGTTGGCCGGCAGGGCCGCCACCTGCTCGGCGTACCCGCCCAGCATCGTCATCGCCGACACCCGCTGGCCCGGAGTGAATCCTGAGCCCTCGGGCGCGGAGCGCACCGTTCCGGCCACCTCCATGCCGGGCGTGAACGGCGGTTCCAGCCGCAGCTGGTACTCACCGCGCAACAACAGCAGATCGGGGAAACAGACGCCGGCGGCGCCGACGTCGATGATCACCGCGTCCGAAGAGACGGGATCCGGCACGTCGACGTACGCCAGCCCGGCCGTACCGGTAAGAGCCTGCGCTACAAGCGCTTTCACTCTTTCTAACCCAGCTTGAAGCTGGCCTGCTGAGCGGCGGACAGATCGGTGATCTCGCCCCACTTGGCGGCGATGTCATCGACCGACGGCACCTCGGTGAAGGTGATGCCATCGTTCTGGAACAGCGCGGTGCGCTGCACCTTGCCGCCACCGACGATGAACACCGAATCGGTGTCGGGCAGTTCCTCGGTCATCAGGTAAGCCACCACCGGGGCGACGTACTCGGGGGTGAGCTTCTCGAAGACCTCGGGCGGCAGGATGTCCTGCGTCATGCGGGTGGCGGCGATCGGGGCGACCGCGTTGGTCTTGATGTTGTACTTGGCGCCTTCCTGGGCCAGCGTGTTGATCAGGCCGACGAGGCCGAGCTTGGCGGCGCCGTAGTTGGCCTGACCGAAGTTGCCGAACAGGCCGCTGGTGGAAGTGGCGACGACGACGCGGCCGAAGCTCTGCTCGCGGAAGTGCGGCCATGCGGCGCGGATGACGTTGTAGCCGCCGTAGAGGTGAACCTTCAGCACGGCGTCCCACTGCTCGAACGTCATCTTGTGGAAGGTGCCGTCACGCAGGATGCCCGCGTTGCTCACCACGCCGTCGACCTTGCCGAACTCGTCGATCGCCGTCTTGATGATGTTCTCGGCGCCCGCCTGCTCGGCGACGCTGTCGTAGTTGGCGACGGCACGGCCACCGGCGGCCTTGATCTCGGCCACCACCTCATCGGCCATGTTGTGGCCGGCGCCGGAACCGTCGCGGGCGCCGCCGAGGTCGTTGACGACGACGCTGGCGCCCTCACGGGCCAGCGTCAGGGCGTACTCACGGCCCAGACCTCCACCGGCACCGGTGACGACGACGACGCGATCCTGCACTCCTGGCATGGGGATTCCTCCTCGATAACGGGCCGCAAAACGGCTCAGCTCCCCTCCCTGTATACGGCGGGCGGATAACTACGGGCCAACCGGGTCGGCTACCGCTCATTCGGGCCCGGCTGACGTGTTTCTGCCAGCGAGCGGTCAATTGCCGCCAACGACGGCGATCCGGAAATCAACCGCTCGCGCCTTTAGTTGAACCAATCAAGAAAAGAGTTCGAGAAGAGGTAGTGAGAATGAAGAAGTTCGGATTCACCGCAATCGTCGCCAGCGGTCTGGCCGCCGCAGTTCTGGGCCTGGCCGGCCCGGCTTCCGCCGATGTGTCCCACCACGATTGGCTGAATCAGATCGGTCCGCACGTGACCGTGCCGCACGTCGACACCACTGTGCACCAGAGCCACTGAGGCTTCGCGGGTCCGGTGACCACCGTCACCCGGCCCGCGCGGTTTAACAGGAATAAACGCGCAGGTCAGCCGGTTGATTTATGCGGAAGTGTTCCCAAAAAGGATAGAAGTAAATGAAAAAGTTCGGAATTCCCGCAGTGCTCGTGAGCGGACTGGCCACGGCCCTTCTGGGGCTGGCCGCACCCGCCTCCGCCGGGGTCGACCACCACCTCTGGGTGCATCAGATGCATCAGAGGGCGACCGCTCCCCAGGTCGACACCACCGTCAAGCACACGAACGTGACTCGCACCAAGGCCACGTCGAACCGCTGATCGGCAATGAAAACGAAAGGGGCGCCCCACAATCGGGGCGCCCCTTTCGTTGTGTCAGAGGTCGGACTCAGATCTTCTCGGCCGTGACGAACGTGGAGAACGCCCGGGTGTCGTCGTGTTCGATCTCGACGTAGCGGCCCAGCCGGCGCATCTCGTCGAGTGAGTGCACCCCCTCGGCGCGCCAACCGTGGGCACCCAGCCACTCGACGACATCCGCACGCTCGGGATCCTCGTAGATCAGGTCCTGGATGTTGAGCGCCTGCTCCATGTTGAACTGCGCGGCGAAGCGTTCGAAACGTTCACGCATCTCCTCGCGGCGCTCGCCCGCCGAGATGCCGGCGGTCTCAGCGGCGATCCGGCTGCCCGGCGCGGACAACTCGGTGACGAGCTCGAACAGTCGATCCTGCGCATCGGCAGGCAGGTACATCAGCAGGCCCTCGGCCAGCCAAGCGGTCGGCTGCGCATCGTCAAATCCCGCTTCCCGCAATGCCTCAGGCCAATCCTGACGCAGGTCGATCGCCACCTCGCGACGCTGCGCGGACGGCTGCGCACCGTGGGCGGCCAGCGTTTCGGCCTTGTACTCCAGCACCTTGGGCTGATCGATCTCGAACACCGTCGTGCCGTCCGGCCACTCGAGCCGGTAAGCCCGGGAATCCAGGCCCGAGGCCAGGATGACGATCTGGCGGATGCCGGCTTCGGCGGCGTCGGCGAAGTACTGGTCGAAAAAGTGTGTGCGCACCGCCTGGTAGCTGCCCATGTGCTCGAAGATCTTGGCGGCCTCGTCGTCCACTTCGGCGATCTTGGCGGCGACATCCTGATCCAGCAGCGTCTCCCAGAAACCGGTTCCGGCACCGGCGACCAGAACGGCCGCGTACGGGTCACGGATCAACGGGTTCTCTCGCCCGGTCTCCCCGGCCCGGGCGGCGGCGACCATCACGGCCGTCGACCCCACGCTGGTGGCGATGTCCCAGGTGTCGTCGTGGCTGCGCAGTGAGCTCATCGGGATTCTCCGTCCAATCGGGCGCGCAACAGCACGCTGTCCAAGCCGAGTTCAGCCAGTTCGTCGACGTCGGCCGCGCGACCCAACCGGGCCATCTCGTCGGCGCCGGCCACCGCCTCGACCTCCCAGCCGTGTGCGGCGAGCCATTCGGCAGCGTCGGCCCGCTCGTCACCGGTGTACATCAGCGCATCCACATCGATGTCCAACCCCAGCGAGCTACGCATGTGCTCGCCGCGGGCCCGTCGCGCAGCGCGCTTCTCTGCGGTGTAGCGCGCCGGATCCATGACGAACCCCTCGACCGCGACGCGACTGCCGGGTGCGCTGAGTGCGCCGACAAGCTCGAACAGCCGATCCTGGGCCTCGGCAGGCAGATACGGCAGGAGCCCCTCGGCCAGCCACGCAGTGGGCTGCTCAGTGTCGAAGCCCGCCTCGATCAGGGCGGCCGGCCAGTCGTCGCGGAGGTCGATCGGCACCGGGACATGCTCGGCGCGGGCGACGGCCTCGTGCGCCCGCAACGTCTCGGTCTTGTAGTGCAGCACCTTGGGCTGGTCGATCTCGTACACCGTGGTGCCGGCCGGCCAGTCCAGCCGGAACGCGCGCGAGTCCAGGCCCGCGGCCAGGATCACAACCTGGCGAATGCCGTCGTGGGTGACCTCGGTGAAGTAATCGTCGAAGTAGTGGGTGCGCACGGCCTGGTAGTTGCGGGCCATCTCGTGGATGCGATGAGCCTCCGGGTCGTCCCCGATCCAGTGCGGTTCGCTACCGGCCAATTGCGCCCACGCCGGACCGGCGGCTGCCACGAGCAGGAAGGCGAACTCGTCGCGAATCAGCGGCTCGGCTTGCGCCGTCTCGGCGGCACGGGAGGCGGCAACCCCCAGCGCGGTCGCCCCGACGCTCTCGGTGATGTCCCAACTGTCGCCTTCGGCCCGACCCGGCCGTACCTCGCTCAGATCAGTCATTTGACAATCAATGCTACCGAAGAACTTAGCCAGTCTATGCGGTATGTGGGGCACCTCACGGCGCCGGCGCGTCAATCGCGCAGTTGCCAGAGCTTGTTCGCCATCAGCAGTTCGAACTTGTCGACGATCACGGCCACCTCGTCACGCTGCCCCACGTAACCGGCGTAAAAGCCCATCCCCCACATCACGGCCACCAGCATCTCCACGATGGCCGGAATGTCGGTGTCGGTGGTGAGCTCACCACCGGTGACGGCCTCATCGACTGCCCACTTGACGAATTCGCGCGAGCTACGCAACGCGTCGTGCTCCTCGGAGACGAGCTCGGGATGGCGCTGCGCTTCCAACACCGAGGTCACCAGGAACGCCGCCGCCGATCGGTCGGTGGACTCGGCATCCATCGCCGCGGCGAAAAACGCCGAAATCCGGTTCAGCAGGCTGGTGGCTTCGCGCGCCTTGGCAATGCCGGTGGCGATCACCTTCGCATTGGTCTGCTCGACCACGTCGCGGTACAGGACACGTTTGCTGCTGAAGTAGTGGTTGATTGCCGGACGGGTGAGATCCGCACGAATCGCGATTGCCTGAAATGTAGCTGCGTCGTAGCCAAGTTCGCTAAAAACTTCGCGGGCAGCACGCACGATGCGCTCACGGGTCTCCGCTGCCTTTGCTGCGGGAGGGCGTCCCGGTCCTCGGCTCGCTGTGTGGGCCACGGTCAAATTGTGCCACACGTCACCTGAGAGCCAGGACGCCGTCATGTTTGAGTGCGTTATATGCGGCTGACCAGCAAAGCCCCGCTGCGCTCAAAAATCGATGACGAACTAGCGTGGTCCTTCATGGCGGGGGTTGTTTCACGGGAGTCGTACTTCGAAATCGGTCTGGACGTCTTGTCCGATCGCGGATACGGCGGCCTCAAACTGGCCGAGGTGTGCAACCGGCTGGGCGTCACAACCGGATCGTTCTATCACTACTTCCCCAGCTGGGCTTCCTACACGAAGGAATTGATCGCGCACTGGCAGGAAGCCCGCACCTTGCGAGTGGTCGAGATGGTTCGTGCCGACGAGGATCCGCACCACCGCATCGAGACCCTGATCGGCGAGACACTGGACCTGCCCTACGGCGCCGAGGCGGCGATCCGGGTGTGGAGCTCGCTGGATCCAGACGTCTACACCGTCCAGGCGGAGGTCGATCAACTGCGCTTCGACATCCTCTTCGAATCCGCACTCGAGCTCATCGGCGACGAGCGCAACGCCCGGTACTTCGCGGCCTGGGGCGTCTATCTGATCGTCGGATTCGAGCAGAGCACCCTGCCGCGCGACTTCGAGGCCCTGCAGTGGATCACCACGCAGATGCGCGACGCGCTGGAATCGGGCCGCTTCACTCCGGCCACCGGATCTGATCAACCGGTCTAACATCGGCGATCATGCTGACCCCGGCGGAGATCTGGCGCCGGGGTGTTGATCGCCTTCGTGACTCGTTACGCGCCAGGGATCCCGAGAACGACGCGCTGCGCCGCGCGGTGCGGGCCGCCATCGTGCTCCCCATCGCCGCCGCGATCGGCTTTGCCGTCGGCGGCGATTCCCAGACCCCGTTGTTCGCGATCTTCGGTGCGGTGTCCTTACTGATCACGGCGGACTTCCCGGGCAACCGGCCCGCCCGCGCCCTGGCCTACGGCGGCCTGGCCCTCAACGGGCTGGTACTGATCGTGCTGGGCACGGTCCTGGCCCCGTACCCGTGGCTGAGTGTGGCGGTGATGTTCGTCGTCGGTCTGGTGGTCACGTTCTCCGGGGTGCTCAGCGAGATCGTCGCCGCCGGACAACGCGCCACCCTGCTGCTGTTCGTGCTGCCGCTGTGCACACCCGTCGGCCCCATTCCCGACCGGCTGCTGGGCTGGCTGATCGCCCTGGTGGTGTGCGTGCCGGCCGCACTGTTCCTGTTCGCGCCGCGCCACCACGACGAGCTGCGCCGCGACGCGGCCCGGGTGTGCCGGCTGCTGGCCGACCGGCTGGAAGGCCGGGCCTCGGACCGCGACGTCACCCGCGCGATGAACGCGCTGTACGCAAGCTTCCTCGGCGCCGACTACCGCCCCGTCGCCCTCAGCGCGGGCAGCCGCGCGCTGGTGCGTGTCGTCGACGATCTGGGCTGGATCTGCGACCAGGTCACCGACGAGACCGGCGAAATGCTCGGGGCCACGCGCGATCCCACGGTGCGGGTACTGCGCGACAGCGCCGCACTACTGACGATTCACGATCGGGCCGAGCGGGCCGCCCGCGAAGCCGATCTGCGCGCGGCCCTGGCCGAGCAGCGCACGGTGGCCCAGGGCAGTTACCGCGAGGACGTCACCCAGATCCTCGGCATGGCCGACGACGCGGCCGCCGCCAAGGTCGGCGGCGTCCTGCTGAACCGGCGCACCATCTCGGCGATCATCGCGGTCACCGGCCGTGTGATCGGCAATGCGGCGCTGGCCGATGCCCGCCCGGTATGGGCGCGGGTGCTGGGCCGGCAGTTGCCGGAAACCGGGGCCGCGGATTGGGTGATGCCCGAGACCGTCGCGGTCGCCGCCATCACGCGCGGCCTGGTGGCGGCGCGCGCCGTGGTGCTGCGCAACAGCCTGCGTACGGGGCTGGGGCTGGCCCTCGCGGTGGCGGTCACCCACGTGTTTCCGGTGCAGCACGGGTTCTGGGTGGTGCTGGGTGTGATGTCGGTGTTGCGCAGCAGCGCGCTGAACACCGGGACGCGCGTGCTTCGGGCGGTGGCCGGCACGACGATCGGCTTCATCCTCGGCGCCGTGCTCATCGAGTTCGTCGGCGTGGATCCGTTGGTGATGTGGATCCTGTTGCCGTTCGTGGCTTTCGGGTCTGCCTATGTGCCCAAGGTCGGATCGTTCATCGCCGGCCAGGCGGCATTCACGATGATGGTGCTGATCAACTTCAACCTGATCGCACCGACCGGTTGGCGGGTGGGACTGGTCCGGGTCGAAGACGTCGTCGTGGGCGCACTCGTGGGGATCGTGGCTTCGGTGCTGCTGTGGCCGCGCGGCGCGACGGCGTCGGTGTCCAAGGCGATCGACCAGGCCCGCGCGGTGGGCGCGCAATTCCTCAATGCTGCCGTCCTGCGGGTGACCCGGGGCGCTTCCGAGGCGGCCACCGACCGCGTGATCGCGCTCGGCCACGACACACTGACCGTCACGCGAACCGTTGACGACGCTGTGCGCCAATATCTTTCGGAGACCGGTGGGCCCACCGACCAACGCGCCCCTGCGGTGCGAGCGGCCAACCGGGTCATCCGGGTGAGGGCCGTCGCCGAACTGATCGCCGATGTTGTGCCACCGCCGCTCGGCGTCTATCCGCAGACCCGTTCGGTGATCGAAGAGCACGCCGCGGCGATCTGCGCCCGGCTCACCGGCGCGGGCACCACGTCGGTACTGGTACCGATCGGGGAGAGCTTTGTGGTGTCCCTGCGTGCCGAAGCCACCGGAACCGATCTGGCGGTCTCGGCGGCCCTGCCGTTGGTAACGGCCGCAGCGCATCTCGGCGAGCTGGAGTTGCTTTACCCTCAGCCCGCCGAGTCGGTGAGTTAGTACGTCAGTTCAGCGGCCGGTGCGGCATCAGCGCATTCGGCGGAATCTGGCCGAACTTGCCCGCCTGGTAGTCCTCCAGCGCCTGGATGAGTTCGGACTTCGAGTTCATCACGAATGGGCCGTAGTGGAAGACCGGTTCCCGAATCGGCCGGCCGCCCAGCAGCAGAACCTCCATCGCGGGCCGGTGCGAATCCTGGGTTCCCTCGGCCGACACCGTGATCCGGTCACCCGGCCCGAGCACAGCCAGCTGCCCTTGATGGATCGGGTGGCCGACCGAGCCGACGCTCCCGCGGCCGCTCAGTACGTACACCAGCGCATTGAAGTCCCGGTTCCATGGCAGGTTGAGCTGCGCACCCGGTTCAATCGTGGCGTGCGCCAGGGTGATCGGGGTGTGCGTGCTGCCCGGCCCCTGCTCGCCGTCGATCTCGCCGGCGATGATGCGTACCAACGCGCCACCGTCTTGAGAGGACAGCAGTTTGGCGTCGGTGCCCTCGATCGCCTGGTAACGGGGCGTCGCGAACTTGTCCTTCTTGGGCAGGTTCACCCACAGCTGGATGCCGTGGAACGTGCCGCCACTCTCGACGAGCTCGGCCGGCGGGGTCTCGATGTGCAGAATGCCGGATCCGGCCGTCATCCACTGGGTGGCGCCGTCGGTGATCAGGCCGCCGCCACCGTGTGAATCCTGGTGGGCGAACCGGCCGTCGATCATGTAGGTGACGGTTTCGAAGCCACGATGCGGGTGCCAATCGGTGCCTCGCGGCTCGCCTGGCTGGTACTCCACCTCACCCATCTGATCCATGTGGACGAATGGGTCGAGGTCGGCGTCGCTCACGCCGGCGAAGGCGCGAACCACTGGGAATCCCTCGCCTTCGTATCCGCGCGGGCCGGTCGTGATCGAGCGGACCGGGCGTTCGGTTTCCGACGCGTGAGCTGCCGCGATGCGGGGCAGGGTCAAGGTGTCTGCGGTGATGGCTGGCATCTCTACCTCCTACTTGTGAAGTCTGATGACAGCTATAACCGGACTGCGGTCCGATTATTCCCCGGGGCCGTCAGTTGAGCGCGGCCGACGCGGCCTCACGGGCCTCTGCGGCTGTCGCGGTGTCGAGGACCGCCTCCGCCGCGGCGCGGCACTGCTGCAGCGTCACCTGCGCGAGCTTCGCACCCACCGCAGCGATGGCAGCCGGTGCCATCGACAACGACGTCACACCCAGGCCCACCAGCACGGCGGCCAACAACGGATCGGCCGCCGCCTCACCACACACTCCGACCGGCTTGCCCGCCGTCGCTCCGGCCCGCGCGGCCATCGCCACCAGCGCCAGCACCGCCGGCTGCCACGGATCGGTGAGCGCGGCCAGATCGGCCGACATCCGGTCGGCGGCCATCGTGTACTGCGCGAGGTCGTTGGTGCCGATCGACAGAAAGTCGACATGCTGCAGAATCTTGTCGGCCAACAGCGCCGCAGCGGGCACCTCGATCATCACGCCCGGCGTGAGCCCATACGAACGCGCTTGATCGGCAAAGCTTTTCGCCTCGGCCGCGGTGGCGATCATGGGCGCCATCACCCACGGCGGGTTGCCGGTTTGCTCGGCGGCCGCGGCGATCGCTTCTAGTTGATGTTTCAGCAGGGCGGGATTGGCGGCGGCGATCCGGATACCGCGCACGCCAAGTGCCGGGTTGGCCTCCTCCGGGTGGCCCGCGAACTTCAACGGCTTGTCGGAGCCCGCGTCGAGGGTGCGGACGACGACTTTCTTTCCGGCGAACGCGTCGAGGACCTCGCCGTAGATCGTGGCCTGTTCGTCGACGGTCGGCTCGGTGTCCCGGTTGAGGAAACACAGCTCGGTGCGGAACAGCCCGACGCCTTCGGCTGGGGTTCCCCGCGCTGTCCTGGCGGCCGCGCCGTCCTGCACGTTGGCCAGGATCGCAACGGTGTGACCGTCTGCCGTCGCGCCCGGACCAGTCCACTCCCGCGCAGCCAGGGCATCGCGTTGAGCGGCGGCGACTGCTTCTGCGGCTTCCGAGGCGTTGGGGTCAGCGGTCACCGTCCCCGCGGTGCCATCGAGAAGAACCATCACCCCAGCGGCGACCGAGTCGAGTCCGCCGACCGCCACGACGCACGGAATTCCGAGCTGGCGGGCAATGATCGCGGTGTGGCTGGTCGGCCCGCCCAGCGTGGTGGCCAGCCCGATCACCAGCTGCGGATCCAGCCCCGCGGTGTCGGCGGGCGCCAGATCCTCGGCGCACAGGATCGACGGGATATTCGGCAGCGGCACACCAGGTTCCGGCAGGCCGGACAGCTCGGCGATGACGCGATCGCGGATATCCCGCAGATCGGTGACGCGTTCGGCCATCAGCCCGCCGAGCTGGGTGAACAGTTCCACGAACTGGTCGACGGCCTCGGTCACGGCGCGGACCGCCGGAGCGCCCGCGGCAATCTTTTTGTCAGCAGCCCCCAGCCAGGCCCGGTCCTGGGCCAGCGTCGCGGTGGCGGCGAGAACTTCCGAGGCCGCACCGGTTGCGTGCGCTGCCCGGTCCCTCAGCCGGGTGGCCACTTCCGTCGCCGCAGCCGCGAAACGCCCCGCCTCGGCCGGACGGTCCGCCTCAGCGATATCGCCGGCAGGTGCGTGAATCTCGGGGAGCCGGCTGACCCGAATCACCGGTGCGTACTGCACACCTGGGACCACGGGAACCCCACGCAACGCGGTGGGTGATGCGACCGAGGATGTAGTGCTCATGTGAGCCAGATTACTAGAAACGATTGACAAGTCAACACAGTCAAGCGTAAAACAACATGTACCAACATTTGATCGGGCTTTAACCCACACAAACGGAGGCTCATGTACGCCGAGGAGCGCCAGCAGGCCATCGCCACGCTGGTCATGAGCAGGGGCCGCGCCTCTGTCGCCGAGCTGGCGCAAACCTACGACGTCACCACCGAGACCGTCCGCCGCGATCTGGCCGTGCTCGATAAAGCGGGCGTCGTGCGCCGCGTACACGGTGGGGCCGTACCGGCCCGGACGCTCCACCTCGTGGAAGCCGGCGTCGGCGAACGCGACACCACCCGAGCCGCGCAGAAAGACGCCATCGCCGCGGCCGCCGTCGACTTCTTCCCCCTCAGCGGTGCCAGCGTGCTACTCGATGCCGGTACCACCACCGCCCGCGTCGCCTCGCAGTTGCCGGCGGACCGAGAACTCACCGTGGTGACCAACTCCGTGCCGATCGCCGGCCTCATCGCCCCCATGCCGACCGCCACCCTGCAATTGCTCGGCGGACGGGTCCGCGGCCTCACCCAGGCCGCCGTCGGCGAACAGGTGCTGCGCGTGCTCGAAACCCTGCGCGTCGACATCGCATTCATCGGCACCAACGCGATCAGCGTGCGGCACGGTCTGTCGACCCCGGACACCGAGGAAGCCGCCGTCAAGCGAGCCATGGTGCGAGCCGCAAATTACGTGGTGGTGGTCGCAGACTCGTCGAAGGTCGGGCAAGAGGACTTCGTCAGCTTCGCCCCCATCGACAGTGTCGACACCCTGATCACTGACAGCGAGGTCTCCGCGACCGACAGGGCAATGCTCACCGACCACGGCGTCGAGGTGGTGATCGCATGATCATCACCGTCACCCCGAACCCCAGCCTGGACCGCACCGTCACCGTGGGATCGCCGTTGACACGCGGCGCGGTGCAGCGCGTCGATTCCGTCACCGTCGAACCGGGCGGCAAGGGCATCAACGTGGCCCGTGCGCTGACCTTGGCCGGTGTCGCCGCCGAGGCGGTGCTGCCTGCCGCGGACTCTGACCCGCTACTCGCGGCGTTGCGTGGTCTGGGTGTGCCGTTTGTGAGTGTGCCGATCACCGAGCCGGTCCGCACCAACGTGGCGATCACCGAATCCGACGGCACCACAACCAAACTCAATGAGCGCGGTGCGCTCGTGGACGCCGACGTTCTGGCGGCACTCACCAGCTGCGTGCGGGCCAAGGCTCAGGACGCGTCCTGGGTGGTGTTGTCCGGGTCCCTGCCACCCGGCATACCGGACGACTGGTACGCGCAAGTTGTGAGGCTGCTGGCACCGATCGGTTGCCGAGTGGCCGTCGACACCTCTGAGGCACCGTTGGCAGCGCTGGCCGCCGCGTTCGAGGTCGCCGCGCCCGACCTGATCAAACCCAACGCCGAGGAGTTGGCGGACTTGGCGGGGGTGTCGGCTTCCTATCTGGAAGACGCTGTCGCCCAAGGTGATATGTCTCTGGTCGTGGCGGCGGCTCGTGGTCTCGTCGCACGCGGTGTCGGTGCAGTGCTGGCGACGCTCGGCGCTGCCGGGGCAGTGCTGGTCGACGGCACCGGTGCCTGGCTGGCCACGCCGCCACCCATCGTTCCGCGCAGCACCGTCGGCGCGGGCGACGCCTCATTGGCCGGTTACCTTCGTGCCGCCGTCTCCGGCGCCGAAGCCCCGCAACGACTTCAGATGGCCGTCGCCTACGGCAGTGCCGCCGCGGCGCTCCCCGGATCAGCCCTACCCGGCCCGGCCCAACTCGACCTCGACGCAGTCCGTACCCACCCCATGAAGGTGTCGCTATGACTCAACCGATCATCACTCCCGATCTCGTCCTGCTCGACGTCGACGCAGGGGGCGACAAGGAAGCCGTCATCACCCGTCTGGTCGGCGCTTTGGGCGCGGCAGGCCGCACCAGCGATACCAAGGGCCTGGTGGGCGCCGCGATGGCCCGCGAAGCGCAGTCCGCCACCGGGCTCCCCGGCGGGATCGCGATTCCACACTGCCGCTCCCCATTCGTCGACACCCCCACGATCGGGTTCGCCCGGCTGTCCCCCAAAGTCGACTTCGGCGCCCCGGACGGCCCAGCCGATCTGGTGTTCTTGATCGCCGCACCGGAATCCGGTGGCGCCGAGCACATGAAGCTGCTGTCCAGTTTGGCCCGGGCGCTGGTCCGCAAGGACTTCGTGGAGTCGCTTCGGGACGCCGGCAGTGTCGATGAGGTGGTGACGCTCGTCGACGGTGTCGTGAACCCGGCGCCTGTTTCTGCTGCTCCTGCTGCTCCTGCTGCGGTTTCTGAGCCCGTCAAGGCGGCGTCGATCGTTGCGGTCACCGCCTGCCCCACCGGCATCGCCCACACCTACATGGCGGCCGATGCACTCAAACAGGCCGCCGAGGAAGCCGGAGTTGAACTGGCCGTCGAGACCCAGGGCTCGTCGGGAAGCACACCGCTGTCCGCGGCGACGATCGGCGCGGCGGACGCGGTCATCTTCGCCACCGACGTCGGGGTCAAGGACAAGCAGCGTTTCGCCGGCAAGCCCGTCATCGCCTCCGGCGTCAAGCGCGCCATCAACGAACCCGGAGTAATGATCTCCGAAGCCGTCAGTGCGGCAAGCAATCCCAAGGCACCTCGAGTGGCCGGGTCTGTTGACGAGGCCGCTCCGGCCGCATCGGGCGACGTGGGCTGGGGAACACGGATCCGGCAGATCCTGCTCACCGGCGTGAGCTACATGATCCCGTTCGTCGCGGCGGGCGGTCTGCTCATCGCGCTGGGCTTCCTGTTCGCCGGCTACGACATCGGCAATCCCGTTGAGGGCGCAGAACCACTGTCCTACGGGATGAACTCACTGGGCCACCACATCGCCGTCACCAACACGCTGGCCGACCTACCGCCCGGTGGCCTGACGCAGTATCTCGGGGCAGTGCTGTTCACGCTCGGCGGGCTGGCATTCATGTTCCTGGTACCAGCCCTGGCCGGCTACATCTCCTTCGCGATCGCCGACCGGCCCGGTATCGCACCGGGTTTCACCGCAGGTGCGGTCGCGGTGTTCGTTGGCGGCGGGTTCATCGGTGGCATCGTCGGCGGTTTGATCGCCGGGTTTGCCGCGCATTGGATCAGCTCCTTCAAAGTGCCGCAGTGGTTCCGGGGACTCATGCCCGTGGTCGTGATCCCGCTCGGCGCGTCACTGATTGTCGGCCTGCTGATGTTCCTGTTGCTCGGCCGACCGCTGGCCGCACTGACCACCGGCCTGACCAACTGGCTCAGCGGTATGACCGGAACCTCGGTCGTCATCCTCGGTGTCATTCTCGGTCTGATGATGTGCTTCGACCTCGGCGGCCCGGTCAACAAGGCGGCCTACGCATTTGCGACCGCGGGCCTCAACGTCGCCGACCCCGCCACACTCCGCATCATGGCCGCAGTGATGGCCGCCGGCATGGTGCCGCCCCTGGCGATGGCACTGGCGTCGACGCTGCGGCCGCGACTGTTCACCGAGCCAGAGCGTGAAAACGGCCGCGCGGCATGGTTATTGGGAGCGTCCTTCATCTCCGAAGGCGCCATACCGTTCGCCGCCGCCGATCCCCTGCGGGTGATCCCGTCGATGATGCTCGGCGGCGCCGTCACCGGCGGCCTGGTCATGGCCTTCGACGTCACGCTCAAGGCTCCGCACGGCGGCATCTTCGTGTTCTTCGCGATCGGTAACCTGCTGTGGTTCTTGGTCGCGCTGGCTCTCGGTACCGTCGTCGCCGCACTGGCCGTAGTTGCGGCCAAACAGTTCGCCAAACCCACCGTCACCACGCCGGAAACACCGGCGCTGGCCACCACCTAAGTCACAACCCTGAGGAGAAACCATGCCCAGCAAGACTGTCACCGTCGGTTCCGCCATCGGCCTCCACGCTCGCCCGGCCGCGATCATCGCCGAAGCTGTTGTCAACGCCGGAGTTCCGGTCACCCTGTCCATGGATGGCGGCGAACCCGTCGACGCCGGCTCGGCCCTGATGATCATGACGCTCGGAGCCGGCAATGGAGCTCAGGTGACCGTGGACTCGGACGACGCTGATGCGTTGGCCACGGTCGCGGGCTTGGTCGAGCAGGATTTGGACGCGTAGGGCTACCGCTCGGAGTGGCGGGCAATGAGTGCAAGTTCAGCCTCGTCGGCCTGCTCCGGAGTCGAAAACGGGACATTCGTCCCCACGAACTCCCGAGCCTCACGGAAGTCCATGCCCTGCTCGACGAACATGTTCACCGTGCCAACATGCAGCACCGCCGTCGCACGTTTGGCGGCCACCCCGGCCACGAACCGAATCTCGTCGGCCAACTGCGCCTCGGTCAGCGTGGTCACCTTCGGATCCAGGTCCACCTGGGCAACCGCTCCGTTGAGGAAGGCAGTGACAGTGACGGTACCCGGCGGGTTGACTATCTGGACCACCGGAATCTGCTCTTCGTCTTCGGGCTGATCCTCGCCGTCGATGGCGCCGAAGCCGTCGTCTGGGTCTTCGTCGGACTCGTGGCCGGAGTAGTCGTAGACCGCGTCCAGGTCGCCGCCGTCACCGCTGCCAGGGCCTAATTCGGGCGCAGCGTACTCGTGCAGAGCGTCGAGTCCTGATGCATCGTCGAGTACCGGGGTGCCGAAGTCGAACCCGTCGAGGCCGTTGTCGTCGGCGGGGTCGGCGGGGTCGGCGGTGTCGTCGTCCCAGTCGTCCGATCCGTGAGGCGTCATGCGTCAGTGATATCCCATTGCATTCCGCCCGTCGACGGTCGGTCAGTCAAAACCATGGGTTGATCAGCGATGGTCCCGTCTTCCCGATACGTCCTCCGGCTTTAGATGGCACTACGCCTCCCGTTGAGACCCCCTTCTTGCCGGGTGCAACACTCACTGCGGGCACAAAGCGTTATCAGCCTCACCTGGGCACCCTTATGATTGCCTGCGTGCAAATAGCCGGACGGCTTGACGTGAGACGATGCGTTTCTGAACAGGCCGGATATTGTTTGCTGAAAGTGCATCAGCACACTGCAAACGTGTCCGATGTCATTGGGGGAGTGTGAGGCGTGCAGCGCTTAGCCGTGTTGGTGCTGGCAGTTCTGTTGGCCCTTTTCAGTGCGCCGCCGGCGTTCGCAATCGATCCGCCGGCGATCGACGCCGCGGCCGTTCCTCCTGATGAGACCGGCCCCGACCAGCCGACTGAGCAGCGCAAGATATGCGCGACGCCGACGGTCATGCCGAATTCGAACTTCGCCGACAAGCCTTGGGCGGCGGACTACCTGAAGCTGGCCGAAGCGCAGAAATTCGCAACCGGCGCCGGCGTAACTGTCGCGGTGATCGACACCGGGGTCAACGGTTCACCCCGGGTTCCGGCCGAGCCGGGCGGCGATTTCGTCGACGCCGGCGGTAACGGAATGTCCGACTGTGATGCCCACGGGACCCTGACCGCGTCGATCATCGCCGGGCGGCCGTCCCCGACCGACGGATTCGTCGGTGTGGCCCCGGATGCGCGACTGATTTCGCTGCGTCAGACGTCGGTCGCGTTCCAGCCCAAGGGTTCGCGCCAAGATCCCAACGACCCCAACAGCACCCAGACCGCAGGCTCGATCCGCAGTTTGGCCCGCTCGGTGGTGCATGCCGCCAACCTGGGCGCGCAAGTGATCAACATCAGTGAGGCCGCCTGCTACAAGGTGACCCGCCGGATCGACGAGTCCAGCCTGGGCGCGGCCATCAACTACGCGGTGAACGTCAAGGGCGCAGTGATCGTGGTGGCCGCCGGTAACACCGGCCAGGACTGCACCCAGAACCCGCCGCCGGATCAGTCGCTTCCGGCCGATGCCCGCGGTTGGAAGGGCGTGCAGACGATCGTCAGCCCGGCCTGGTACGACCCGCTGGTGCTCACCGTCGGCAGCGTCAGCCAGAACGGTCAGCCGAGCAACTTCTCGATGTCGGGCCCGTGGTTGGGCGCGGCGGCTCCGGGCGAGAACCTCACTGCGCTCGGCTATGACGGCCAGCCGATCAATGCCACCCCCGGCGAGGACGGCCCGGTGCCGCTGAACGGCACGTCATTCTCGGCCGCGTTCGTCTCCGGTCTGGCGGCGCTGGTCAAGCAGCGCTTCCCGGAGCTGACCCCGGCCCAGGTGATCAACCGGATCACGGCCACCGCACGCCATCCCGGCGGCGGCGTCGACAACTATGTCGGTGCCGGCGTGGTCGATCCGGTGGCCGCGCTGACCTGGGAGGTCCCGGAGGGACCGGCCAAGGCGCCCTTCCGCGTCAAGGAAGTTCCGCCGCCGGTGTACATCCCGCCGCCAGACCGTGGCCCGATCACCGGTGTGGTGGTCGCTGGGGCCGCACTGGCCCTGATCCTCGGGATCGCTGCGATGACCCGACGCGCACTGCGGCGGCGCCAATGAGCTTCCTGCGGCGGCATTTCGGCTTCCGATTCACCACGGGCCACGCCATCTGGGCGGCCACGCTGATCCCGGCGTGCATTGCGGTTTGTATGCACTTCAGGTTGCTGTGGCTGGGGATCACGCTGTCGGTGCTGATCGCAATCTTCTCGGTGCTCACCATCCGCGGATACCGGCTCACCGGCTGGGTCCGAGCGATCTTCGCGTGGCGGCGCCGCCACCGCAGTACCCCCGATGCGCCGTCGGAGCCTGCGGTCGGCGCCACCGTGATGCCCGGCGACCACGTCGCGGTGCGGTGGCAGGGCGACTACCTGGTCGCGGTGATCGAGCTGGTACCAAGGCCTTTCACGCCAACGGTGATCGTCAACGGCGGTGCCGTCTCCGACGACACCGTCAGCACCAAACTGGTCGAGAAGCTGCTGGCAGCGTACTGCCCTGACCTGGAAGCCGACATCGTCTCGGCCGGCTATCGGGTCGGCAAGACCGCTCCCGCGAGCCTCGTGGCCCTCTACGAGCAGGTGGTGGGCCCGTACCCGGCGCCGGCCAACCGGCGGACCTGGATTGTGGTTCGTGCCAACCCGGAGGAGACCCGACGCTCGGCCCAGCGACGCGACAGCGGGGTGTCCGGGCTCGCCCGGTACCTGGTGGCCTCGGCCACCCGTATCGCAGACCAGTTGGCCAGCAACGGGGTTGACGCGCAGTGCTCGCGCAGCTTCGACGATTTCGACAAGGCCACCGAGATCTCCTTCGAGAAGGAGACGTGGTCGGTGATCAAGGGCCGCAGCACCTTTACCGCGGCCTACAACGCTCCCGGCGGCCCGGATGTCTGGTGGTCAGCGCGCGCCGACCACACCACCACCTGTGTGCGGGTGCGCCCCGGTGCTGCCCCGACAACAACGGTGCTGTTGACGACGTTGTCCAATCCGACGACGCCGCGCGGGTTTTCCTGCCTGTACGGCGGGCAGCGGGCGGCCCTTCAAGGCCTCACCCCGGTGACCGACAAGCATCATGAACTGCCGATCGGTTCGGCCGGGGTGCTCGTCGGCGAGACCTCGGACCGCTACCCCGTGTACATGCCGTTCGACAACGTCGACGTCAGCATCAACCTCGGCGACGCGCGCCTGTTCACCCAGTTCGTCATCCGCTCCGCTGCATCCGGCGCCGTCGTGACCCTCGGGCCACAGTTCCGCGAGTTCGCCACGATGATCAACGGCCGCGTCGGGCGGGTGCCGCGCGTGGCGTGGCCGCACTCCACGACGTATCTGGGCCCGCATCAAGGCGTCGGCCGAGTGATCATGCGGCCCAACTTCATCGACACTCCCCGGCACCGTCAGCTGCCCATCACGTTGATCAACCCGCGTGAAGAGAGCCGCTATCAGATGGCGCTGGAGCAGTGACATCAAGCTTCCTGGGAGAGGGGTCCCAGAAAGGTCGGGAGGAACAATGACAGACGAGATACACCCGCAGGTCGCCGCGGTCCTGCGCCAAGCCCAGCAGCTCCAGTCCCTAATGGACGATCAGCTGCACAAGATGAACACCGAAACATTCACCGCGGCAGACGAAGCCAGGAGCGTCGAAGTCACGCTGAACGGGCACCATCATCTGATCGACGTCTACATCAAAGACGGCTTGTTGCGTCTGGGTGCCCAGGCCGTCGAACAACGGCTCAACGAAGCAATTCAAAAGGCTACGGCCGCAGCAACCACCTCGATCGAGGCCGACCGGGAACGGCTCGATGCCATGGTTGCGGAGTTGACGGAGGACGGTATGCCACGGGGCTGAGGTGTTCCGCGATCCGGTGTCGGCTTAACACCGTCGGCCACCGCAGGTCGCGAAGCTCCTTGTGCGCCAATCGCTGTCGGTCGCGTTATCCGGGCTCGCTCTGTGCCGGAGTTCACGCCCGGGCGTTGATTCAATGAGTTGAAACGGAGCTTACGTGGGTGGACTGAGAATATTTTCGATGGCGATCCTGGGCATCTGCGCCGTGGCGTGCGCAGGCTGGGCAGGATTTGCCCTGTACCAGGGTGATTACCTGACCGCGTTGATAGCCGTTGGGGCCACCATATTCTGGCTCGCACCTGCACGCGTCTGGCAGATTATGCCTACCGCCATCGCACGGGGCACCTGCGATGCCCAGGGGACCACGCTCCGTGTTGACAAGCGCGTCGACATCCTGCTGTTCATCGGTGTCATTGCCGGAGTGCTCGCCCTCGGCTCCGCCGGTGTGCTCGGGGCGATGAACAAACTTTTCATACCCCTGCCTCCCGATATTGGCCCTATGTTCGCCATGGCCTTTATCGGGCCAGCGTTGGTGTTCGCCGCTGCCCTAATGCTGACGGTTAAGCGCGGGGGCATCGGTTTCATCCGACTGACAGCTGACGGCTTCACGTTCGTCGAGGCATTCTCGACAAGCAGCGGTGAGTGGTCACAGGTGGTCGACATCGTAGATAGAGCACCCGACAGTGTGCCGGCCAAGAGTCCGCTGGTGATGGTGATGAGCGACGGCGATTTCAAGATGATCAAAGAGTCGTCGCTGTACTCCCCCAACGGAGCGGCGCTCCTGAAGTTCCTGCGGTTCTACTGGCTCAACGCCGAGTGTCGCTCGGAGCTCACCGATGACCGTGCACTTGAGCGGCTACGCCAGGTCCAACTGAACCCCAACTCCACAACGCTCTAGCTGTGCCTCCACCAGGAGCAAATGCTGCTGCGCGAGGAAATTTAGTGTGCGGTAGGCGCCCAGTCATTCCTTATGCTCTTAACCAACGACATTGAGAGAGAGCGCGAAACGTGGGATTTGTTGACGCATACTCCTGGGGCAACTGGGGTTACGGTATGTATGACCGCAGTGAGGGTCTCCAGAAAGACGACCGGCACGTCGGCTGGGGCATGGCGGGATACGGCAATGACGCGGTCGGCTTTCTTCAGCCCGCGGGCGAAGGCATTGCAAAGGCACTGGGCAACGCCCGCGCTGCTGAGGCAATGGCCACTCCGATCATCCAGGCAGGTCTGTTCGCCATGATGGCGATGTCCAATACGTGCGGATTCGGCGACCCGAACACAGGTGGTCAGTTCGACCAAGGCGCCACGAAGTTCGGGGAAGCTAAGAACAAGCTCGAATCAGCGGCCCGCCCAGCAAGCTGGGATGGCGATGCCGCCGACGCGTATGACGCTCGCAACCGTGAACATAGTTCGCGAGTCGATCGACTGAAGGAAGCCGACGAGGCGATCAAGAACGCCATCAAGAGCGAAGCCGAGCAGAATGACGTCACCCGCAAGATGCTGGACCGCTGCCAGACAGTTCTTGGTCTGTCTATCATCCCAGCCATCGCGCTGAACGCGGTTCCCGGTTGGGGCCAAGCCGCCTCGCTGGTGTTCCAAACCGCAGCGGTCGCCGGTACGTTGCCCCCCGCCGAGTGGAGGTATCTCGACCTCATCGATAACTCCGCCCGCAATGCCACGTTAATTCGACGCGCCGGCGCCACCTACGACGAGGTTGCTGCCCAAGCCGGAGACTGGCCTGGAGCCTGCCGTTAGCGTGATAAGCAACAACGTTTTTTGGCATTCCTCTGAGTACAACGAAGGGAGATCGGCGTGCCCGACGATCTGAACGTTCTCGCAGAAGACCTGAATGGGCGCGGCGGGACGCAACGTGACGCCGCCGGCGACTTCAGTGCCGCTGCCGCGGTCACCGACGGAGCGACCATGTCAGTCTTCGTGACCCACGGCCTGGCATGTTCCGTCGCCACTACGGCGCTCTATGAAGCGCAGGACTCGCGGACGGCCGCCACGCAGGCAATGAACAAGGTCTCCAACGAACTCGCCGAGGCACTCGACATAGGTGCTGCCGATTACCGGCGCACCGACCATAGCGAAGAGGGAAACCTCAACGGACAAATGCACCCACGTTGACCGTTGCCTTCACCTAGGTTTCGAACGAGAGCGGCTGATCGAAACCCACTGCCTGGCCCCACCGGACTTCCGTACACCCGGTGCAAGCGGCACATCGGTGCACGCCGTGCCTCAGGTACCGGCGCCCACTGGGTATCCATCGGCGAGTCCCGCGGAGTGCTAGGTACCGCCATCAGCGACGGCAAGTCTCGTGGGTTCTGCGCAAGTTTTGGCATGTTGAAAGAGCGTGGCCTGTCCGAGGTGTGTCTGGCCATGTCGGACTTCCTAGCCGGGCTCAAAGGTGCTGTGACCCACGGATTCACCAACGCTCGCGGCGGGTTTTGGGTGGATTTCATACGCGACCTGCACACCGCGGTGGCGGTCAAACGCCCGCAGCAGTCAGCTTCCCTGCGTTCGCCGCATTCTCGCCGGCCCGTGGCAGAGGAACTAGTCGGACAATCCGATCGAACGGCTCACCAAGGACATCAAACGCCACGCCATCGCAGTGGGAAAGTCGCCAACTCGGGCAGCGTTCACCATCGAGCCCACCCACGACGGATGGCAAGCCGCCTCGCCGCTAGCGCTCCGATGTCTCCAGGACGATTACGCCCTGTCATCGCAGCCAAGAACACCAGGGCGACACTTAGCGATCAACACCAAATCACCTAGCGGTCAACATGACTCATTGATCGCGCGCGTGAACGGCGCCGGATCCGAAGCTCATTGCTCGTTGGGACGCGGCCACCGTCCACGTGCGCCACGCACACCCGTTGGTGCATACATTTCGCCCCCGAAGTTGCAGGACGTCCATCTTCGGGAGGCCTCGACACCTATCTCCCGCAGCGACACGCCCGCTCTGCAAAGAAAACGAAAGAACCGCCTCACCCACGCATGCAGCGGCGGGGGCTCGCGAGTCACTCCCCGAACCCCCGACTAAGCCGAGATCTTCGACCGCCCAAGGCGAAAACCTAGCGCCCTGCCCTGCGGCTACTTCTTGGTGTCCTTCGCATCCGGGCGTGCACGCCGGCCGATAACCGCCTCGGTGTATGCACGGTCTTCCTTGTAGAGGTCCTCGTCCTCCGAAAGGTTCGGGTTGCGGCGCTTCTCCTTGCCCTGGCCTTGCCCATGGCCGCCGCCCATGCCCCCCATACCGCCGCCCATACCGCCGGCGCCAGTGCCGCCGGGCGCACCGGGGACTCCGCCGCCTGCGCCTCGGGCACCGGACGGAGACGCCGCCACAGAGTCTGCTCCGACGGCAGGCCCAAGCGGCCCGGCGGGCATACCGCCGCCCATGCCACCGCCACCCCCGCCGGCGCTGGCCGGCTTTAGGCTCGGCTCCTCGAGACCCGGCATCTCAGGCATGCCCTCGGTTCCCTTGGGTAGACCACCACTCGGCATGCCGCCGGATGGTGCCCCACCGCCCGACGGCGAGCCGCTCCCCTGCCCACCCGACGGTGATCCACTGCCGCTGGGAGAGCCTGATTCGGGTTTCTCACCTGCCGAGGGATCGAGGCTGGCAGGCGACACGGACGGTATTTCGGGCACCTGGGGTGTCCCGCCCGTGTCAGTTGGACCGCCCGGGCCTGACAAATCCCCTGGGCCGGTCCCGGGGATCTCCGGCACCTGGGTGCCGGGGCGCGTTCCGACATCGTTGGACTTTATCTTTGGCAGACCACTAATCTGCGGCGGCCCGCCTGGTCGTATTTGTGTGAGGTTGATGTTGTTTTCGTAGTTATTGCGGTCATACTCCGACTGGTACTGAAAGTTGGACCAATCGATTGGGTTCAGCCACCCATTTCCGTCCACTTCCACGTCGTGCATGTTGGGGTGAACGCTGGCAAGTTGCTTGTGCGCCGAGAGAAGTTTCCCTGCCTCTATGGACAGGTTTTTGCACTCGTTCCCCATATCGTTCCACCACGAACGGAGGCGCAGCAAAGCATTCTTACAGGCTACGCCAGCGTCCCCCTCCCAATTACCCACCTCTAGCGGGATGTTGGCCTCAACCCAGTTATTTAAGCTGGTTTGATACTGTGCCCAACTACTCTGGAATGCTTCCACCCGCTGCATCGCTTCCGGATCACCGTGTTCATTAATCGCACGTGCCGCGGTTGTCCACTTAGCCCATTGATCGTCCGGCGAGGAAGGGTAGCCCCCATACTCAATTTTCGGTACATCGATATCGTCGATTGGTTTAGGGGTTACTGGTTCAATCGGTGGCGCCTTGCTGGAGTCGGTGCCCTGAGTCCCCAGTACTTTGGCGCTCCGCTCGTCCATTTCGGTGTAGGCAGCGGCCGCTGATCTGAGGGAAAGGATGAGACGTTTCGTCTCCGCGTCTCCTGCCTTAAGTGCCGTCATCAGTATCCCAGTACTATTCTTGAGCTGGTTGACGGCTTCCTTGGTCTCCGGCAGGGCGGCATCCGGAACGTCTAGTCCGTACGGATCACTAGGATGTTGTTTATCCGGCCCGTCGTAGCGGGGTTCCGACATTTGTTCAGCGGCCGCAGTCAGTGACTCCGCGATGACCTTGAAATTACCCACTGCAAATCAATCCTCTCTGCACCTGCAACTCAGCCGTGCGGCCGGAAATGCCCATGTCAATACCGTATCCACTGTGCGAGTACCTGGCTTCACCCAATTGAGCTTCGAATCTCGGCAAATAACGGGGAAAGCGGTTCAAATGCGCGCACTGAACCAGTGACCGGCGAGATCTTTTTAGACTGGTCCCATCCATAGGGGGCATTCGTCTAACTACTCTCATCGCCGTCACTTTCCTACGCACCAACGGCATCTGCGGCCAACTGGCCTACGTGCTGCCAATAAATAAACTCCGCGACGGCTCGGCGTTGGTCGTCTGCCGACACTGAGGTATGCGCGTCGTAGAGGGCCTGCTCCTGTGCATGCACGGCGTAGGCGGAGAATCCCTTCAGATGCGCCTCGCCCCGGTTGGCGGATCTGCTGATTACCGGGGCCCACACGTCCTCCCACAACTGCAGCCTCTGAAGCTCATCAGGCGGAGCCGCTTCCACCGGTGCAGGGGGCAGCACCTTCACCAGATCGCCGTCCCCGATCTGAGCCAGCCGCGCAGCAATCTGCGGGGCGATCACCTGCAGGCGGTCTCGACCAGCCATCTTGCCGCTGGCCGGGATGTCCTGCGGGGTCAACAGTTCTCGGTGCACACCGGAATCGCTGTTGAACTGCCCTTCGAATCCAATCAACGCCCGCAGCTTCGTGTCGTGGTGCTGTACCCAACCCAGCAGCGCCACAGCCGGATAGGTCGCCCAACCAGCGCGCTCATTCGGCGGGATCGATTCGTCAGCGCTCGCCATCACCACAGACTCGGGCAGACGGACCTGCGCCGGCATATAGGCCAATCCATAGTTATTGGCCACCACAATCCGCCCATCCTGGGTGACTGCCGTGACCCAGTGGAAGAAGGGATCCTCCTTGTTGAGCATGTCAGGCGCGTTGAGTGCGGCGGCAACCCTGCGTGCCAACTCCAACGGGTCGGAACCTGACCGCTTCGCAGCGTTCTGGGCAGCATCGCGCTCTGCGCGCGCTGCGGACACCGGAATGGGCGCGACTTGAGCGCCGCCGGCGATGTTCGCGGGCGGTGCCGGGGGCGGTACGACTGAGGGCGGCGGGGCCACTGGCGCGGCCGGAGGCGCGGTCGGCGGAGGTCCGAGAGGCATCGACGGCATTCCGCCACCCATGCCCATCGAACCGCCCGCCGGTGGCCCTTGTACCGGCGCCGCAGGGGCCTGTGCGCCAGTCAGTGAGGTCGGCGCCGAATGGGTACTCGCTGGTGCCATCGCATCGCTTGCCGGAACCGCGGGGGCCGGCGCCAACGGCGGCGCACCAGTCGAAGCAGCATGAACCGGCGTCCCCGCCGAATCCGCAAACCCCTTCGAGAAGGCCTGCAACGGATCTGTCGGCGCCGCACCGGTTGGTGCTTGGCCTGCTGCCTGCGACGCGCTCGCGGCTTGGTCCATACCACTGCCTAGGCCACCGCTCAACGGACTGGGGGCGCTTGGAGCGCCGGTGCCTCCAGTTGAGAGGTTCGGGGAACCACCCGTTGGCGGCGACGCCGCGCTCGTTACGCCGGACGTTGCGGGAGATGGTGGCGCGGCCGATGCCGGCGGTTTATTACTCACCTGTGGGACCTGGGGCTGAACGACTGGCGGCGGCGCGAATTCTGAACTGCCCGGTTTTTCGCCTTCAACAGGGGTCGCAGTGCCAACGATTTCATTGGCAACTTGGTCCACCGGCGTGTTCCCGGTAGCGGCCGGCCGTGCACCCTCCTGCGGCTTAACAACGTTCGCTACAGGCTGGACAGCTTGAGGGACTGGCGGAGCCACCGAACTCTCAGGCCGTTCCCCCTCAACGGGGTTTGCGGCGAAGAAAGCAGGTATGTCTCCTTCGGCTGGCTTAACCTTGCCTTCGTCAGGCTTATCACGAGCTTTCTCGAAATCTTCTTTGCCCTTTATCGGCGGCTCTGCGGACACGCCCTCCTTACCCGAGGCGGTGTCGGCCCCCCACTGAACAATCGATTTGTTGGACTCGTATGCGTAACCCTGGATCTTACTGATCGGGCCGTCCGCATTCTCTCCATTAGCCGCTTTAACTGTTTCGTCAATAACGTTCACCGCGGCATCTACGGTGCCAACAATCGCTTCTTTAACCCTGCCAATAAGGCCGACAGCTTCCCCGCACCACCCGGTGGCCGCAGTGAGCTGCTGCTCGTGCACTTCCATAGCCTTAGTGTGAGTGTCGACCTTGGCGTTGGCGGCAGTCGCCGATACACCTGCCCAGTTATTTTCGCTCTTGAGATACGTCTGACCAGACTGCCATCCTTCTTTTGCACCGGTCAGCTCTTTATGGACGGCGCCCAATTTTGCGCTGCGGTCGGCGAATACCGATGCGTTTGTCTCGGGCCACGCCCCTGGGCCGACCATTTTATCTCGATAGCCACCGGACGGTCTATCGTCCTTTTCGCTATCCATCATGATGCAGCCTTGCAAGCCCACATAATACTATTCACCAGGTATGTCGACGTCGCGGACAAAGAATTATCAGCTGGCGCGTAATTTGGAAGGGCGGCGACAAACGCACGGCGATACTGTGCAGCTAGTACAGCGGCGTCTTCAAACGTCGCATTTCCGCTTGCGCGCCCCAAACGTTCAAGCTCGTCAGCACTGGTGGACATCACAGGCCCGACTGCTTCTATTACCGATTTTTGTTCAGGTGTCCATTCCTTGGACGGAATGTTGGGATCGATCGCACGCCACGCCGACACTTCGCTTGCGAATTTCTTGGCGGACGTTTCCCACTCTGCACATACCGGAGCAGCTGTGGTAATGAACCGTTGAGACATATCTGGAATATTGCGATCCGAGGGCACTTCAGACGGAGCTTCGGGTACTGATAGCAACGGAGCAACGGCGGCGGCAGAATGGTAGATGATGGCGGAACATATGCCGCCTAGAGCCGAGGATATTCCATCTGCCACTGCTGCAATATTATCGTCTTCTGCGACATATGAAGGCACGCGTTCAGCAAATGTGTTTGCGTAGACTACAAATTGTCCATAGAGCGCTCGCATTATCCGATGGGGAGTTTTCTTGACAAGATTTGCTGTCTTATCTGCGGCACTGGTCATACCCTTCGCAACGGTCTCATACATAGTGCGTTGCTCAGGCGTCCACGCGGTGAGTGGGATCTGATAGTCACGGTCTGCCCATTTCACCGACTCTTCTGTGCTGGCGAGTGCGCGCGCGATACCGCCCCACGCCTCACAAGTCGGGTCTTCCGTGATGATGTTGACGGGCCCGGTGTCGTCAGCGCTGGCGAATTCGGATGTGGAGCCATTCGCCCCGGCATTCGATGGACCATTCCCACCACTGTCAGGTTTGACGACGAGCACGGTGACGACCACGGCCAGTGCGATCGCCAACACCACAGCCAGTCCACCGAGAATCCACTTGGCTTTTCCGCCACCGCCACCGCTCGGCGGCGGTGGACCGCCAGCCCACTGTTGCTGCGGACCCCACGGCGGCGGACCACCAGGCGGCGGGCCGACCGGGCCACCGGACTGCTGCTGCCACGGTTGCGGCGCACCACCGCCAGGCTGACCGCCACCACCCATCGGCGGTTGCTGCCCAAACGAACCCGGCGGGGGAGGCAAACTCATTGGCACACCTTCGACTCAGTCACGGATACGGTCACAACACAATCGCAGGATCAGAGGGCGCTCGTCGCGGTCCGGCCGCGACTGGCGGTGACGCAGCGTCCGGTGCCGACGTACTAGGTGCAGGGGCGGGTTGCGCCGCGGGCGGCGAAGAGACTGGGGCTCGATCTGCCGGCGCGGACTCCGCCGAAGCGCCCTGGGACGCCTGAGCTTCTCGGTCTTGCTCCTCGCGGCGTTTTTCCCGTTCGTCCTCGAGTTTCTCGCGCTCGTCACGCTCGTCGGGTTTGTCGGCGTCAGGCTGTCCGGCCCCCGCAGGTCCGCCACCGGGTTTGCCCGCCGCGGAGTCAGCGCCCTGGCCCATTCCGCCGGTCATCTGGCCGATCTGCTGCACACCCTGCATGACCGCCTGCGGTATCTGGCCGGCCATCTGAGCCATCTGCATCGGAACCTGGGCTGCCATCTGAGCCATCTGCATCGGCATCTGCATCATCTGCTGCAACTGCTGCAATCCCTCCGCGCCACCACCGGCACCGGATCCGCTGCCCGCGCCCGTACCGCTGCCCAGCCCCGTCGCCTGCACCTGCCCGGCGATCTGCTGATCGGACTGCTCATACTTATCCGCAGCCGCTTGAATATTCTTCGCCGTGGCTTGTGCGTCAGTCTTGGTCTGGCCGACACCATCGATGAACGGCGCCTCAACCTTCTGGGTTCGGGTGGCCAATGCTTCCGACATCGGATCCGTGCCTTGTGCCGTAAATCGCTCCGGTGGCGCGGGAATGGCGCCGGCACTGGACTCCATCGATGCGCCGTGAGTCCGCACCTCACCCGGATTGACCTTCAGTCCACTCATCGGCATCCCCAATCGCCCGATACGCCAACCGCATCCACACTGGACAGCTCGCCAGCATTCACATCACGACCAGCTATTGCTGTCACCGACAACAACGAAGCCTGGGCCGCGGGGGCGACGCCCCGGGCGGCGTGCACGTCACGCGCCGACATCGAGCGAAACTCCGCTGCGATACTGCGGTGTCCAGGTGACGACACTCGGTCAATCAACTCGCCAAACTCCCCCGCAGCGCGCGAACCCCGGCTCACCAGCCCAGACACGCCCATAATGTGGTCCCCTCCACCAAATAGCTCAGCAAAAGACTACCTGAGGTGCAAGTACCCCGAATACGCAAATCTGCGGCGCCCGCTTCTGCGACCAGAGGTCGCGATGTTCGCCCGGCGACCGGAAGTCCGCGCCGCATCGGTGTTCAAACCATCAGCCGACGCCACAGCTGCGGATCCGACACCGACCGCGGTTCGCGATCGCCGCTCAGCGCGCCACCCGCCTACCCCATCGGCTTGTCGGCAACCTTCACATCGAACTTGACGTTGTCCCCGTCAACCGAGGTGGCGGTGACCGTCACCCCATACTTCGTTCCACCGGCAGTCAGTACGCATTTCTGCGTCGCTTCAACTTTCGCCGGCAAAGTGCCGTCGCACACCACCGAATCCGCCTTCTCCCCCACCTGGGCTTCCAGCTTCTCCTTGACGGTCTTTCCCAACTGCTCTTTGCTGATCCCCGGGCTGGTGCCAGCTTCGACGTGAGCCGAACATGCCCCGAGTAGGCCGGCTGCAACAACCATTGCAGCAGCGGCGCATGTGCGGACATTTGAAGTCATTGTCATTCTGATGCGCTCCCCCGGCGTTGTTCGCCGATTCCACATCGTCGCGGAACCTCTTGGGCAGCAGCCTAACCCGCGATCGCACATGGCAGGCGCGGAAATTCTTTGAGAGGGCACCAGCACCGAGATCACCTGTGACGTCACCGAGCTCGCATCAAACCATGTCAGCTGCGTTGGCATGAGGCAGACCGCATCACAGACACCGATCAACTCGACCGGCGCAGTGGGCGCCACCGCTCACCGCTCTTCGTCCAGCAGGGTCTCGGCGCGATCCAACGGGCTCTCGTGGGGTTTCTTGAGTTACGTGGGCAGGAACGCCCGCCCGTCCGATGCCTTAAAGGTCTGCGCCGCAAACTGAGCGGGCTTGTGCCGGCGGCCGGCAACCGAGCTGCTGCTGAGCGAACGCCCTAGTCGCCGCAAGAAACGGCCCCTACCCCGTAAACCTCAGTGCAACCGCAGGTTCCGGAGCAGGTCGTAGACGCCGGCGATCCACAGCAGCAACGGAATCACCGCGGCGATGGCGGCACCGTCGCCGAGTTCCAGGATCCGCTTGGTCACCGGGGACACACGGCGCACACCATCGGTGGCTCCGACAGCGATCACCGCAACCAACCCGAGCGCCGTGTAGATCGCCAGCACCAGCCAGGCGCTACCGGGATTCCACAGGCACAAGCGCACCATCACACCGGTGGGCACGGCAATCGCCGCCGCGAGCAGCGCCCAGGAGCACCACCGCTCGGCATAGAGCCGCGAGCGGAAGCCGCAGATCACAGCCACCAGGGCGGCCACGATCATGCTGTGGATGAAGAAATGTCCTTGCACCACAACGGCAATTGCGCCGACCGACAGCACGAGCGCACCGGCCGAGAGGAAGCCGATCAACAGCTGGCGGGTGAGCAGGCTGCGTTCCTGCAGCCGTGCAGCCGATTCCGGCACCGAGGCGATGATCGCCTTCCACGTGGGCGAAGCCTCGTCGACCTCGTCGGGGGTGATGACCGGATCGAGCAGCTCGTCGTTGGACACCGTCTCACCGGGCGCCGGGATCGGCGGCAGGGCGATACGGGCCACGGCGACAGTGAGTTTGGCGGCGTTGGTGACCACGATCAACCCGAACGCGATGGCGCCGGCCGGCACCCACGCGGCTCCGCCGTAACCGACGGCGATCGCCGCGCCGGTGATGGCGATCGCCAGCACCGCCAGGAACGAGGCCACATCGGCCCGACGACGCGGCCCGCCACGGGTCGCCAACGTCAACAGCAGCACCACCGCGCCCGCACCCGCGAGCTGTGGCGCACCAAGAGAATCGGCGTCATAGGGCAATGGCACGGCCAGCGCCGCGGCACCGCCGAGCACGATTGTCGCGGCCAACAGCAGGCTCTCGGCCAAATCCAAGTTCTGGTAACGGTTCTGCGCGGCGAAGCTGCCGCCGAGCAAGCCCAGGCCGAACAACCCCAGCGCGAGCGCCCACCACCAGCCCTGGCCTGCCCCGCTCCAGGACACCAGCGACATGGCGGTGATGACTGTGGCTACCACCGGAATGGCAATGCCGACAAAGCGATTCAGTGCCGTGCGGTCGAAGATCGGCGATTCGTCGAGCACCGCGATCGCGTCGATCACGTCCTCAACCAGCGGGCGGTACCGCTCGGTACGGCTGACCGAAACCAAGGTCAGCAACGAGCCGTCGACCACCCCGGCATCGTCCAGGGATTCGTCGGCCTTCAGCGGCGGCGCACCCGGACGGGCGAACGCCCACATGCCCTGCTCGGAGAAGTCGAAACCAGCGAGGGTGTCCTTCGGAGTGTCCTCGAGCAATTCGCCCAGGACACTGACGGTTTCGTCGATGTAGGTCTCGATCGGCGCCGTGGCCGGCAACACCAGGTCCGTCATCCGCTTACCGGTGAGGATGGTGACCCTGGTGGTGGACGGCCTGCCGGGTGTCGCGTTCGATGTGTCAGCGGCAGCTGTGGTCGCGGTCAACGCCGTTCAAGCCTGTCGAAATCGTCGGACAGCGCAGCGGCCAGTTCGGTGATGCGGCGCTGGAACGTGTCACTGAGCAGCTCGAGCTGAATCTCGGTGCCCGCGGCGACGTGCTTGTCCCACGGCAGCACGACGACCCGACCCGGGGGGACGTGCCGTTCGAACTGCTGCACCAGATCCTCGACGTCAACGTTCGGCTTACCCGGCGTGACGTGGTTGATGACGACGCAGGACCGGCCGAGCAGATCCTGATATCCGTTCTGGCGCAACCAGTCCATCGTGATGGCGGCCTGCCGGGCCCCGTCGATCGAGGCGCTGGCCACGATGACCATGCCCGACACTGTGGACAGCACGCCACGGGAGGCCTTCTGGAACAGGCCCGCACCACAGTCGGCGAGGACGAGGTTGTAGTAGCGCGACACCACGGCGGTGGCGCCCTTCCAGTCATCGTCGTTGAACTCGCGCTGCGCACCGCTGTAGTCCTCGGACGACAGCACCTCGAGGTTCGCCCCGTTCATGCTCGTGTAGGCACGAATGTCGTTGTAGCGAGACAGTTCCTGGTCGGCGAGCAGATCCGAGATCGTCGCCGCAGACTGACGCCCGGCCCGGTCGGCCAGGTTGCCGCCGTCCGGATCGGCGTCGATCGCCAGGATGCGGTCGCCGCGGACCTTGGCCATGGCCGATCCGAGCGCGACCGTGACCGCGGTCTTGCCGACGCCGCCCTTCAGACCGAACACGCCGATCTGGTAGGAGTCGCGCGCATTACGCCGAATCCGGCTGTGCAGTTCAAGTTCGTAGACCTCATCGGGCGACAGACCGAGGTTGATCCGCGTCGTGAGATACAGCCAGTGCCGCCATCCGCGCTGGGACGGCATCTTCACTCCGGTCTTGACACCGACGTGCGACAACGCGTCGATCGCGCGGTGGTTGCCCATCGTGGCGGCCGACGTGGGGCCGGGCGCGGCCGGCGTCGGGATGGCCTGCCCCGCTCGCCACTGGCCACTGACCTCGGGATCGAGGTCGGCGAACTGCGACGGCGCCGGGCCGGGCGCGACGCGCGGGGCCGGACCGGGCATGGCGCGCGCCTGCTCGTGCCGTGCGCCCTGGCCGAACTGCTGCTGCTGCGGGGCCCGCAACATGGAATTCTGCGGCCACTGCGGCGCACTCGCCGGCGGCGGCGGCATGGGCGCAGGCATCTGCTGCGCGGTCTCCGCGTGCCGCGGCTGCGCGGCGGCCTGAGTCTGGGTGGAGGCCGTGGGGGCCACGGGCACATCCGTGGAACTGGTTTCCCCAACCGGGACCGGCGGTGGCGCCGCTGCGGCGGCGGCCTTCAGGATGGCATCTCTGTCCACGATCGCCGTGGCGTCGTCGACCGGCTTACCCGGTTCCGACGAGTGAAAGAGCCGGTCATAGTCGGCCGACATGGGGACCCCTCAGATAGTCAAAAACAGATGGTTAGATCTTTACACCCAAGCACAAGTGGTGGGCGGGTTCGGGCCATCATCAGATAGTCCGAACACCCGCCCACCAAAGCATGCTTGTTGCCTCGTAGTACTAGGCAAACATCCCCGAGACGCCGGCCTCGGTCTGCGCCATGGTCTGCCCCGCCTCGCTGATGGTCTGCGCGAGGTTCTGCAGCGCCTGGTTCAGCTCGTTGGAGGTGCTGTCCCAACGGGTCTGAACGGCCTGGTAGGCCTCCGAACCCGAGCCGCCCCACGCCGAGGCGAGCGAGGCCAGCGAACCCTTGCCCTCGTCCAGCAGGCCGGCGGTGGTGCCGACGGCGCCCTGGATCTCGCTTGCTCCGCCTTCGATGCCTGCGAAGTTCCAAACCTGTTCGGTCATGTCTTGTCTCCTTTACTAGTGGTCTGTAGGTCAGATCTGCATCGACGAGGCCAGGTTGCCGGCCTGATCGTCGTCGGTGCTGGAGTAC
Source organism: Mycobacterium sp. IDUB_9 (assembly GCF_055419505.1). Taxonomy (NCBI): domain Bacteria; kingdom Bacillati; phylum Actinomycetota; class Actinomycetes; order Mycobacteriales; family Mycobacteriaceae; genus Mycobacterium; species Mycobacterium sp. IDUB_9. Next base: position 921,064 of record NZ_JBVAXU010000001.1, read on the forward strand.
TGGGTACCCGAGGTGTGGATGTTGGTCGAGATCTCGTTCAGCTCCTGGATCTGCTTGTCAGCAGCCTCATGGAAACGGATCAGCGCCTGCTGAGCAGCCGTACCGGCCTGGCCCTGCATCTGGGCAGCCAAGGTGCCACCGGTCGACTCGACCTGAGCGATCACGCTCTTGAGCTCACCCGAGATGCGCTCGAAATTAGCAGCCTCCTTGGCGAGGACGGCGGCATCTGTATTCATCTGTGCCATTTTGGATTCCCCTTATTTTTCCTTTGTCCTCACCAGAGAAAATTGGCGAGTCCTCCGGCCGGGTGGCCGGAAAGTCTGTGTGGTGGACGACTTACCAGTCGTCGTCCCCGTCATCTGTCTGGTCGTATGTGAGCGCTGTCGGTGCCACCAATCCGTCCTTGGTGGCAGCGCTCTGCTCTTCCTTGTTCTTGGCGGCGTGCACCGGTGCACCGCCACCTCCGCCGGCGCCACTACCCACCGGCGCCACCGGACCCGCGGCGCCGGCCGCGGAAGCGAACGCGCCAGGCTTGGCCTCCCCGCTGATCCCCAACATGCTGGACAACAGCGCCGTACGCGGCGGAGATCCGAGTGCGCCCGGCAGCGATGCAGCGCGCACCAGACCCGAACCCGAACTCGGGCCCGTCCCCCCGGCCAGCGGATGGTTCGAGAAGGGCGACGCCCCCATCAGCCCCATCTGCATGCCCTTGTCACTGCCCCCCATGCTGGAGAACTGGCTGACCATCTGGGTCACCTGTTGCAAAGGCTGCGTCATCGCCTGCATCGGGCTCTGGAGCATCTGCGGGATCTGTCCCGCGATCTGCCCCGCCTGCTGCCCCATCTGCATGGCCATCTGCATGCCCTGCTGCATGGGGTTCTTCTCCGTCGGGTCCTTCTCCTGCTGCCCGGCGTTCTCCCCCTTGCCCGCCGCACCGACCGCCCGCTGCTCGGCATGGTTGGCCTGCGCAGCGGCATTGCCGACAGCCAATTTCATCGACGACAACGTGGATATGGCGCTGATCGCTTCCATCGTCGCGTTGCGGGCGACGCCGATGGCCGTTCGCGGCGCCGTCGACGCGATCGCCGCTGCAGCGGTCGTCTCACCGATCCCTGGCATCACGATCGGCTGCATCGGCACGAACGGCTCGAACAGCAGGTTGGCGGTGGTTTCGGCGTGATACGCCTCCATCGCACCGGCAGCCTGGTTCCACATCCGGACGAAGTAGTCCATCTCGTTCAACCCGATCGGCATCGTGTTGATACCGAGGAAGTTGGTGGCGTTCAGGACTGCGTTCGTGACGTGGTTCTGCTCGATCTCCGGAATGGGCGGAGTGGTCGTCAGAGCCAGGGTGTACGAGCTCGCCTGGGCGCTTGCCTGCAACGCCCGCTTCTGCGCCTGCAGCACCATGGTCCGCAGCCACATGATCATCGGCATCGTTGCGGAAACGGCGCGTTCACTTGCCGCGCCGCTCCACACCGAGGTCAGGGTGCTCAGCGCCGCAGCCAGCTCGTCGGCTTGGGTCTCCAGCAGGATGGCCAGACCTTCCCACCCCGCGGTCGCCTGGAGCATCGGCGCCGGGCCGGCACCCAACATCAAGCGCGCGGTGTTGACCTCTGGCGGCATTGCAAACCAGGTCGGTGGAACCGGTGGTGCCATGACCATTGCTGGACGACCCTATCTCTGACGATTTGCCGGCAGGCGGCTAGAGCGTGGTGGCCTGAGCTGCGTCGACCGCGTTGTAGATACCCGCGGCCTCCTGGATGGCAGCGCCGGCCCGGGTGAGTTCCTCCTGCGCGAACGAATTCGCCGCAAGAGCTTCGACGCCCTCGCTGGCGAAGGCCATCGCAGCCATTACTGAGACCTCGTCAGCGCCGGCCGGAACCAGCGCGGTGACGGCCGCAGTAGCGGTGGTGCCGCCGGCCAGACCGCGGGCCGCGTTTGCGATCACCTGTGCCGCAACACCTTCGGCGCCCGGGTTGTGCATCATCGGTTGCATTTGCCTGCTCCCCTGTTTCGATTACCAATAACCAGGGACAAGCACCCAAAGGCGACGTGGCAGAAGTTTGCCATGTCGTCAAGAGATCTGTCCCCCGATCTCTTTGCTGGCGGGCCGCCGCCAGCGTTGCTGAGTGCGTTGGATAAATACTAACTGCCCTATTGGGGTGCTGCGAACACTTCTTCTTCGGGTGGATCGACATAGGCCGCCTGAATGACTTCCTTGCCTTCCGGCGCGACCATGAATGCCTGGCCAGGCGGCCTTTTCTTGACGATGATCTCCCGGGACGGGAAGTCGTTCTTCTCGCCGGAAAGGAACAAGGTCGGCGAACCGGCGCCATAGGCGGCACCCACGAACTTATCCATCGTCGCCCGGTGCGCCAGGCTCATCTGGCACGTCACGATGACGTGCAGCCCGATATCTGCCGCGGCCGGCAGTAACGGACCCAACGGCGCCATCGGCGACAACATGCCCGCGGCCGCGGTGATCATGTGCCAGTCGTCGACCAGCAGCACGATGTCCGGACCGCTCCACCACGACCGCGACCGCAGTTGCGAGGTGGTGAGGTCCGCCGGTGGCAACCGCTTCTTCAGGTTGGTGGCCAGCGCCTTGATCGACTCCTCCAGCGACGCGCTGTTGCGGTTGATCGCGCCGGCTGCCAGCAGATGCGACTCGGGAACCGCGTCGAGCAGGCCCGACCGGTAGTCGGCCAGCATGAACCGCACCTGGTCGGGACTGTTGCGACTGCAGATCGCCTTGGCCACTGCATGCGCGATGGTGGTCTTCCCCGACTTCGGAGCACCGAAGATCAGCAGATGCGGGGTCATGTTCATCTGGTTGTAGGCAACCGCGAGGTCCGACTCGCGCACCCCCAGCGGCACCTGCCAGCGAGTCCGGTAATCGGAATCGGCTCCCGGCGGGTTCGGGTCGAGCTGATGCAGGTAGATCTTCTCCGGCAGCACCCGCACCTGCGGCGCCTGGTCGGTGTACCGCGAGGCCACTTCCCGCACCGCCGCCGTGATCGCGTCGACGATGTTTGCGGAGCTGTGCACACCGTCCAGCCGAGGAACACCGATCATCAGGTGATGCTTCTCGAGGGAGACGGCGCGGCCCGGCCGGTTGGCCGGGATGTCCCGGGTGATCCGGTCGATCTGGGTCTCATTCACATCGCCCAGCCGGAACTCGATCTTGGTGCCCAGGTAGTCACGCACGCGTGACTTGAGCTCGGTCCAGCGCGGGGTCGAGATGATGACGTGCACGCCGTACGCCAGGCCCTGGCCGGCCAGATCCTGCACTGCCGGTTCCAGATCGGGGAAATCCGCCACGAACGCCGGCCAGCCGTCGATCACGAGGAACACGTCACCGAAGGGATCCTGCGCAGCCGGATTGTTGGGGTCTTCTCGCATCTCGCGGTAGGCCGAGACCGAGCCCACCCGGTATTGCTTGAACACCTGCTCCCGGGCCCTGAGCACGGCCTTCACCTCGGCCACCACCCGGTTGACCCGATCCGGTTCGGCACGGGTGGCCACGCCGCCGACGTGCGGCAGGTCTTCCATGTACATCAGGCCACCGCCGCCGAGGTCGATGCAGTAGAACTGCACCTGCCGCGGCGTATGGGTCGCCGCTGCCGACAGCATCAGGGTCTGGAGGAAGGTCGACTTGCCGGTCTGCGGGGCACCGCCGATCGCGATGTTGCCGCCGGCCGCCGAGACGTCGACGCCCCAGATGTCCTGTCGGTGCCTGCGTGGCTCGTCCATGATTCCCAGCGGGAAACGCAGTGGCTGACGCTGGTAGTCGCGCTCGAGCAACTCGTTGACCGGAGTCGGATCGGTCAGTGGCGGCAGCCACATCTTGTAGGCGCGGCTCTCACCGGTGCCCAACTGCCCGAGGACGACCTCACGCAAGACCCTCGGTTCAGCATCTGTACTCATGAGGTCACCGCCGTATCAAAAATCGGTGTCGTCGTGAACTGATGGATCCGCAGCCGGGCCTGACGCTGCGAGCGTGGCCTGACCTCGCCGTCGGCCGACTCCTCGACCTCGGGCACGTAGTTGGCTCCGGTCCAGAGGGTGCTGAACTTCACCGGGTCCTCCATACCCACCCGCAGGAAGCCCACGCCGCTCTCCTTGTTGGTGATGTACTGCGCCTCGGGCGTCCCGATCACCGCCTTGGACTCGGAAGAGCTGGTGGTACGCAACGCAATTCGGTAGGTGAGGTTCGGCTCGAGCTTGTCGATCCGAACGCCGCCGGTGTTCAGCGACTGGGTGGCCAGCAGCAGGTGCACGCGCAGCGACCGGCCCACGCGGCAGATTCGGTCGAACAGCTGGATGAAGTCGGGGTGGTTCTGCAGGAGTTCGGCGAACTCGTCGACCACCACGAACAGCGTCGGCAACGGCGGGAGGTCCGCGCCGCGCTCGCGATGCTTCTCGTACTCGGCCACACCGGACAGCGCACCCGCGGCACCCACCTGCATACCGGCCTGACGCAGGATCTGCTGGCGCCGGTCGAGTTCACCGGTGAGCACCTCGCCCATACGGCCGACCAGCTCGGCTTCCTCTTCCATGTTGGTGACGACGGCCGCGGTGTGCGGCAGCTTCTCCATACCGAGGAAGGTCGAACCGCCCTTGAAGTCGGTGAGCAGCAGGTTGATCTGGTCGGGATGGTGGGTGGCCACCAGCGACAGGATCATGGTGCGCAGGAACTCCGACTTACCCGAGCCGGTGGTTCCGATGAGCATCCCGTGCGGGCCGGCGCCGAACTCCGCGCCCTCCTTGATGTCCAGCTTCATGACCTCGCCGGACTTCAGCTCGTGGCCGAACGGGATCTTGAGCCGGTCGCGGTCGGTGTCGGTGAACATCCGCCAGCGGGCCGGGGTCACCTCCTCGACCGACTTGGCGCCCACCAGGTGGTGCCATTCCTTGGAGACCTTCTTCTGCACCCGGACGTTCTTGTCGATGATCGTTCCGGTGATCGACCAGCCCGCCAGCTTGCGGGCGATCCGGCCCGCCTGCGCCGGGGTCATCCGGTCGACGACCCGCGTGACTTCGCGGTAGTTCTGGTTCGGCAATTTATCGTCGGCCGTCCCGTCCGCGTCGACCCGCAACCGGTACGCCGACCCCCGGTGATTTCCGAGGGTGAGCACGGTGACCCCGGCCCGGCCGTCGACAGGGAAGCCGGCCTTGCCGCCTGTCAGGTCCACCACGATCACGTACGGGCCACCGGGCGCGGCGTCGGCGCTGTGCGGGCCGCGCGCGGTCAGATCGCTCAGACCGTCGGGGCGGGTGTAGACCAGGCGGGTGGGCCCGGCCGCATCGGTATCGGTCTGGTGCTGTACGTGCGGGAGCCACTTGAGCCACGCCCACTTCGGGTCTTCCGGGTTGTCGGTGAGCACCCGGATCTGCAGCAGGTCCGGCGGATGGAATACCGCCAGATGACAGATCATCGCGGTCAGCATCGCCGAGGCACCGTCGGCGTCTCCGCCCACGGCGATCGTCGGGAATGTCCGCAGCTGAACAAGTTTCGGGCAATCGTGGATCAGGCCGTGGGTACGCAGGAACTTGGTGACCCACATGTGGCTGACCGGTTCCAGGTGAGGCTGCGGCGCGCCCTGCGGGCCGGCCAGCTCACCGCTGGTGTTCGGCTTGAGCAGGCGGTCCACCGCGATCTCGGCGCCGATGCCGATGCGGGTGGCGGCGTAGAAGTCGGAGTTGGCCTGACGCGACCACTGCCGGTGGGTGCCGATGATCGACAACAAATCGTCGGGATGCGGTGCGTGGTAACCGAAGAACGCGACCTGAGCCGACGCCGACGACGTCACCCGCGTGCGCAGGCCGGCGAGGTACCGCAGGTATTCCTTACGGTCGGCGTTGATCTCGGGGACCTTTTTGCCCCCGCCGCCGCCACCGCCCATCATGCCGACGGTGCCCATGATCATCATCAACGGCATCATCAGCATGTACGGGGACAGCTGACGCACCCCGGTGAAGATCATGATCGCGATCATGCCGAGCATGCAGCCGCCCATGACCCAGGGCATGGCCTTCTGCATGCCCGACGGCGGGATCTCGATACCGAGGTCATCCGGTGCGGCGACGTTGATCTCGCCCGGTGTCAGTCGCGGCCCCCGCTTGATGGTGGGGGTGAACTTCTTGGTTGTCATGAGCCTTGCTTGCTTTCCACTTTGCGCGGATGGGGGTCGGCAGGCAGCGTGTCGTGCTCAAGCAGCGCCGCTTCCTTCGACAACACCGGGCCCTCCACCAGCAGCCCGACGACCTGCCACGGCGCGTTCACCGAACCGGACAGGCCCAGATTCTTCGCGGCATCGTCATTGGCGATGCCGTACCGCACTCCTTGCGGGTCGATGTAGTACAGGCTCTCGCCCACCCGGGGATCCGGTGACTGCAGCCGCACGAACTGGCCGCCTTCGATGTACACCGTTGCGTCACCGCCGATCTGGTCGATGCCGGTGCCGACCGCCGACGACGGGAGCGGCAACCGCCGGCCGGCGATCACGGTGGTCTTGGGTGCCTGATCGCCCGGTTCCCGCTGCCAGGCCCAGCACAGCACCGGCGAGTCCTGACGCAGCAGCACCTCGAGCGGCTTGTCCGGCAACGGCGAGGCGTAGACCTGCTCGGCGATCTTGGCGACCTGGCTGGCCTCCACCGACGGCGGCTTCATCAGGCCGTAGGAGTTGGTGGCGCGCAGCGCCGCCGCTGTGGTCTCGTTGACCCGGGCCACCCCGTCCGGCAACACCACATAGTGCTGCGGATCGGATTCGGTGGCCGTCTGGAACACCGAGCCGATCACCAAATTATCCGGCAGCCCAAAGGTATTCGGTGCTCCGGCGGCCGGAATTCCCGGCAGCTGCCAGGGCCCGCGATTGGCCAGCGCGTTGAACAGCCCTTCCGAGACCGGCGTGGCCTTCGCGGTGACCGGGATGCCCACAGCCGAGCTGATCGCCCGGTCCGACAGGTCGATGCTGTGCCTGCCGTCCTGGGTGACCAGCCAGTTGCCACCCTCGAAGGACACCAGCATGCCCTGGTTCGGGCGCATCGGGCCGACCGCGGTATCCGTTGCCAGCGACCTGATCAGAACCGAGGACTCCACCTTGGGCGCCGAGCTGTCGGGCTTGGCCACGGTGTCGCACAACGTCCACCGCGAGGCGGGCGCACCGGTCGGCGTGGCATACGGCGCACCGGGAATACCGATCGGCTGGCCCTTGGGCAACCGGTTCAGCTCCTCGGACTTCACCGCGGACGGGGTACCGGAATTACCGAGCGCCAGCCGCGCCGAGGTCAGGTTGTACACCGGGCGAAGCAGATTGCTTCCGGGCAGCATCACGTAGAGCTGATTGGTGGTGCGGTCCACCAACAACTGATCGCTGCCCTGCTTGCCCAGCGGCTTGAAGTACGCCATCAACCCGGCGCCGAGGCAGATCAGTACCGACACCACGACGCCGGCGAACACCGCACGGCTGTAGAACTGCAGCGGATCGTCGAACATCCGGGTGTCGCGGCGCACGATCGCGTGCTCGACGCGACGCAGCAGAAAGCGCCAGCCGCTGACCTGGACCTTGGTGGTGAGCCGGAAGCCTGCCATCGCTTATTCGCCGATATTCAGGCGACTGTGAACCGCCGCGATCGCCGCCGACATGTCGTCTCCGTTGACCTCGCTGAGCTGCTCGACGCCCAGGCTCTCGAAGTCCAGCGACCGGGACAGCCGCATGTCACGGTTCTGCTCACCGGCTTCCACCAGCTGCCGTGCGTAACGACCGTTACCGGCGATGTCCAGCGCGGGCTTGTTGTTGAGCGTGCGCTGGCTCAACAACGAGGCCGCCTCGTTGACCCGCTTGCAGGCATCGTCATCGAGCCACGAATCATTGGCCTTGGCAATGACTTTGGAGATCTCGACGATGTCGTCGGGCGAGTACGAGTCGAACTCGATACGGGTGGCGAACCGGGAACGCAGACCGTCGTTGGCCTCCAACAAGCGGTCGATGTCATTGCTGTAACCGGCGATGATGACCACCAGACGGTCACGGTCGTTCTCCATCCGGGCCAGCAGGGTGTCCAGCGCCTCCGTACCGAACGGGTCGGCACGGCCGTCACGCTCCTGCACCAGGGTGTAAGCCTCGTCGATGAACAGCACGCCACCCAGGGCACGGTCGATCGTCTTGGCCGTCTTCACCGCCGACTGGCCCTCGTACTCCGCGACGAAATCCTTACGCGAGGTTTCGATCAGCTTCGGCTCGGCGATCACGCCGAGCCCGGCCAGGATGTTGGCCACCACGCGCGCGATCGTCGTCTTACCCGTACCGGGCGGACCCGCGAAGATCATGTGCTTGGAGGTCTGGGCCACCTTCATGCCGCGCGCGGCCCGGATCCGCGCCATCTGCGTCGCCGCCCGGTACGCCTCGATCTGCTCCTTGACCCGGCTCAGACCGATCTGCTTGTCCAGCTCGGCCTGCGCCTCGGCCAGCAGCTTGTCCCGCCCGGAGGTATCGGCCACCACGCTGGACGGATCCCACGGATCGGTGCGGGCAGCGATCTTCTCAGCGGTCGTGGTCTCCAGCCGGTAAGCCGGATCACGCAGTGCTGCAGTAACTTTCGGCTCCGGGTAGTTCGCCTGCAACCATTCCAGGAGAACCTGGGCGGATTCCTCGTTGCCCTGGGCGCGCCGGGCCATCGCCAGGAACCAGGCGATGGCGCGTGAGCAGGCCGCCGCTGCGGGCGTACCGTCCGCGGCGGTGAGGCGCCGGTCCGCCTCGGTGAACAGCCCCAGGTTGGCTGCCGCCACGCCGTGGGCCACACCTGCCGCGGCAGCAAGGAACGTGTCCGGCCACTGGTCGGCGCCGCGCACCTGATCGATCACATCGGTCCAGCGTTGCGCCGCACCGTAGACCACCGCCTTGACCCAGGACACCAGGTGCTCGGACCCGCCGGCGGGGGCATCGTCCAAGGCCTCCATCGCGTCGGCGAAGTTACCCTCGGCCGCCTCCTGGACCGCGAAGCCCAGGGTGATCGCCAACGGCGAGTTGATCGGGTAGGAGATGTCCTTCCCGTAGATGCCGCCGATCGGGATCCGCGCGCCGACACCGTTCATCGAGATCTCGGCGGTACCGGCCAGTTGACCGAAGTTCGAACGTGAATACCAGGCCCGGAACAAAGTCACCCGGTCGGTGTCCCCACAGCGGATCCGACCGACCCACGCATCACAGGCGGTTTCGTCGTAATTGGTTATCTCGGTGAATATCTCGAGTGAGCGGGCCGGCGAGCCGGACAGCATGCCGACCGCGCTACCGAACATTCCAGCAAGGTGGTCAGCCATCGTCGCCTCCATAGCGGGTCGAAAAGACCTGGGCCCGAGCATCATCGGCTTGCTCCGGGGTGGGCAGATCCAGGTCACGGGTCAGAAAGTCGCGGGTCGCCGCGTCGTCGTGTCCATGCTCCCGCATTCCCGCGAGCATGAACGAGTACTGGGCGGACTTGGCCTGTTGAGCAGCCAGACCCGCGATCACCAGGATTTCCTCGGCGAGATCCCGTTCGGTCAGGGTGGTGACTTTCGGTGCCAACTCGATCTGGTGCACGCGGCCGTCCATGAACGCCGTCACCGTGACGGTTTCGGGCGGGTTGGTGACGGTGAACAGCGGCACCGTGAGTTGGTCGTCTTCAGCAGCGGGCACGTCCGAGAACCCGTCGCCGGATACCGCATCGTCAGCCGGCACGAAGTCGTCGTAGGTCCCGAGCGCGTCGAGGCCCGCCGCGTTCGAAGCGTCGTCCGCGTACGAGGAGTCCAGCGCCGAGAGGTCGTCATAGTCGTCATCGTCGTCCGGAGAATGTGGCGGAAAGTCACCCACCGTGGCGGCCTCTTTCAGTACGCGTAGGAGCTGTCCGGATCAGACTTGTCGAACCATGAAGCCGACGGCAGGAATTCGATCAAACCGTCCAAAGCCCGTTGCAGATTGTCCTTGGTCCCGGTCAGGAAGCTGCCGTAGAGCTCGCCGTTCACCCGGCGCGGGATGGACACGATGCGTCCCTGCTTCGAGTCGAGCACGCCCGCGGCCACGTCGACCTGAGCGATCGTGCCGCCCGGATTGCGCTCGGACACCACGAGCTCCACCCAGCTCTCCGGCTCGGAGATGATGTTCGCGTAGACCCGCGCCGAGGTCGGCGGGATCCCGTAGCCGGTCAGCTCGTCGGCGGTCCGGCAATTCGCCAGCGTCGCCGCAACCCCGGTCAAGGGCTCAACGCTGGCCGGCAACCCCTCGCCGAGCACGGTCATCACCATGCCGGCCAGACCCACCTGGGCGGCAACCCGCTGCAGCACCAGCATGTCGTTGTCGCGGGCCGCGACCACATGCCGACCGCCCTTGCGGCACACCACGAACCGGATCATCTTGCCGCCCGCGTCGCGACGCCACCAGCGCCCCTCCAGCGTGCGCTCGGGCCGGCTCAGCGTGTCGAGCATCGCCGCCACCTCGGGGTGCGGGTTACCGAAGACATCCAGCACGCCCTGGGCCGTGAGGTCACGGCCCACCTGTTCCCACACGATGTTCCGCAGATCGGGCTGCGGAATGTTCAACCGGATGCCCATCGAGGGCGGGAAATCGCTCAGCCCCAGCTTGTCCGCGACCACCAGGATCCCGTCGATGGTCAGCTCGACGCCGACGACATCGTCGATCGCCTGGGCATTCGCGTCTGCGCTGTAAGGAGTAGTCATGCGTCTGCTCCCCCTCTACCGAACGGTTCCACGCAGGGCGCCGGACATCGCCGAATCCGTCCGGTCGTACCCGGCCGCCGCGCGGGAGAGCTTCGCTCCGAGGTCACGCGACACACTGGCCAGACAAGTTCCCGCAGCTCGACGCGCGTTGAGCGCGGCCGCGACGGCTGAGGCCGTCGACGACGAAATCGGCCCGTGAGTGAGGCGTACCGCGGCGTCGACACCCTCGACCACGCCGGTCGCCACAGTCAGGCTGGTTGCAGCCTGGCCCTGCTTGGCCGATAGCTCCTGTAAATGCGCGGTGGCAACCCGCAAATCACCCGCCATGAAATTCCCCTCGATCCCTGTCCCCGAATTCTTACCTGTCGATCACGGCCGCAGATCCGGGTACACCGCGATCTAATGTAGCCGCCGCTGCCACATGCAGCTGGCCCTGCTCGAAATCCGCCCCGACATGCACCGGAGCCGGACCAGCCGCGGCACCGCCGGCGGCCATGGCCTCCAGGTCGGGCGGCAGCGTCTTGGCGGCCTCGCCATCCGCGCCGGCGCCCAGCGGATCGGCCGGCGCACCCGCAGAATCCGTGGCGGGCAGACCACCGGCCTCACCCTCCTCGGGCTCGCCCGCTCGGGCCTCGCCGTCCTCGCCGTCTTTCTCGTCGTCCTCGTCGTGCTCGTCTTTCTCGTCGTCCTCGTCGCGACCGTCCCGATCCTCGTCGTCCCGGCCGTCCCGGCCGTCAGTGTCGACGCCGGCGCTGTCCGACGCCTTGTCGAGCTGGTCGGCGACGGGACCGCCCGCTTGCCCGGCCGCCTGGCTGGCCATCTGCGCCGCCTGCGTCCCGGCCTGGGTGGCCGCCTGCGCAGCCTGTCCGGCAGCCTGGGTGATGCCGCCGAGTATTCCGCTCAACGGGCTGACCAGTGAGCCCAGGATCCCGCCGAGGGCGCCGGCCGCATTCGTCGCCGCATCCTGCGACGGGGACCCCGTACCTGACATGCCGGCGGGCATCGAAGGCGTCGACGGAGCACCTCCTCCTCCGCCTATCCCTCCGCCGGTCGAGGGGGCACCGCCGCCCCCACCCGCCGGAACAGCTCCACCCGACGGAGCACCGCCGACCGACGGAGCACCATCGCCGCCAGTGGGTCCTCCCGGATCCGTGGCCCCGGGATCTTCCGGCGCGGTGGGCGGCTGAGGGTCACCGGCCGGCGGCTCGAACTCCGCACCGGTGGGGGTGGCGCCGCCGGCCAAGGTTTCGTACTGCGTCGCTGCGGTCTGCAATACGGCCGCGTTCTCATCGATGTGACCGCACAGAGTCCGCAGATCGCTGTGGGACTCGCCGACGGCCTTGGCGACCATCGCGAACTCCGCCGTCATCTGGGCGGCCGGCCCGAAACCCGGAACGATTCCCGCGCTCGTTGTGAGCAGGCTCATCGCGCCCAGCCAGTCAGAGTGTCCGTCGAGACTGTCGCGGGTAGCCGCTATCTGGCCGGCTTCGGTGGACAGCACCCCGGCCACCATGGTGTCCAACCCGAGCATCGTCTGGACCCGGCCGACCTGTTCGCCGTTGCGGCCCGCGTAAGCACTGGCCCCGCTGCTGTCCCAGCTGTCGTCGGGGAAAGCCGACACCAACACCTGCCCTACCGCGCCCATCTTGTCGGCCCCCGCACCGAAACGTTGCCCGTTCTCCGGATCGCCCACTCCGGTGCTGCGCTTCATCGACTCGATGGTCTGCTGACCGGCGACCAGGATCGGCGACCGGGCGGCTCTGATCAGACGCCCACCGATCTGCGATGCGAAGAAGTTGGCAGCCTGCTGGCTGAGATCGGCGCCGACAGTGTTGCGAACGATGAACTCTCCGACCTTCGCGGCTCGCTCGGTCCACTTCAGATTGTTCTCGATCACGCCTTTGCCGATATCGGCAATATCCCCCAGCAGTCCCATACCCCGCATCCCCTTCGCCGGAACAGAGATTACCAGCGCATCCGACCCGGTCAGCGCACCAATTTCGCGCCTCCGACGGGCTCCGGACGACCGTCTTCTGACCCGTTCTGACCACTACTTATGGCAGTGAACGGCCGCTTTTCCGGGAGCACCCGAAGGGCTGGGCGGCATGCTCGTGTGGCGTCCCCGGGGCGTCGGCCAAAGGGCAGTTCGGACTGCCTCCGGGCACACCACCCACCCCCTTTTCCACCCACCGCGGGGTTTGCCATCAAAATTTGCTGCGCCGTTAGTTCGGCCGGATTACGGGCGGATCATGCAAGCCGGACGGGTTGTAGTCGATACTTGAACACGGTCAAAGTTCCCTTACGTGAGTTCGATGAGGAGATTCAGGCGTGCCCGACCCCGACGACACCTTGCGTAGAGAGCTCGGCTGGACGGGGCCGGAGGAATCACACTTCGAACCCGACACCCGGCCGACCCGCCGCAAACCACCCGAGCCGCCGCCGTCGATACCTGGACGGCCCCCGGTGGATTTCGTGCCGTCGAAGGCCCCGGCCAGTTCCGACTCCGACGATTCGAGCCCATCGCAAGTCGTCCCCGTCGACCGCGACGCCGAGCGCGCCCGCAGCACCTTCCGGGAGGCGCCCCCCGCACCGCCGGCAGCGCCGGCACCGCCGCAGCAACAGGCGCCGCCGCCTCCTCCTCCTGCCCCGCCCGCGCCTCCGCAACAACCGCACGACACCCATCAGGCACCGCCCAACCAGGCACCACCGAACATGGGCCATCCCGAACACCGGCCGGATGCGTGGGAGCAGAACCCGCCCGGCTGGCAGCTCCCGTCGCAGCGTCCGCCCGGCCCCGGGGGCCCGCCACCGCAGCGGCCCTACGGACCACCACCCGGTCAGCCCTGGCCCGCCGAGGGCGGATTCGCACCGGACCCGGGAATGCCCGCACCCGGCGTACCGCCCCTGCCGACCGGGTCCTACGCCGACCGCATCCGGGTCAATGACCTGGTTCCGCCGAAGCGTCAGCCACCGAGCAGCGGTTGGCGGCTGTTCATGTACCGGGCCACGTTCGGAATGGTCAATCCCGGCCCGTCGCCGGAAGACCTTCGGGTCGCCGAGCTGGAGACCAAGATCAAGGGACTCCTGCGCGGCCACTACAAGGTCGGGGTGATGGGCAAGGGCGGGGTCGGCAAGACCACCGTCTCGGCCAGCGTCGGCTCGATCTTCGCCCAGTTGCGCCAGGACGACCGCGTGGTGGCCATCGACGCCGACACGTCATTCGGCAAGCTCGGCAGCCGCGTCGACCCCCAGGCCCAGAGTTCGTACTGGGAGCTGGCCAACGACAAGCACCTGGACTCGTTCGCCGACGTGCGCAGCCGCGTCGGCACCAACGCCGCGGGGCTTTTCGTCCTCGCGGGCGAAGGCACCCCGGCCCGCCGCCGGGTGCTGGACGCGGCCATCTACCGCGAGGCCACCACCCGTCTCGACAGGCACTTCTCCATCTCGGTGGTGGACTGCAGTTCCACCATGGACTCGCCGGTGACCCAGGAGGTCCTGCGCGACCTCGACGGTTTGATCGTGGTGTCCTCCCCGTGGGTCGACGGCGCCGCCACCGCCGGGCAGACGCTGGACTGGCTCGCAGCCCACGAGATGACGGAACTGCTGCAGCGCACCGTGGTGGTGCTCAACGACTCCGACGGCCACGCCGACAAACGCACCCGGACGATCCTGGCCGGACAGTTCTCGGGTCAGGGCCAGCGGGTGATCGAGGTCCCGTTCGACGGGCATCTGCGGCCCGGCGGCGTCGTCGACCCGCGGGAGATGTCGACGCCGACCCGGCGCCGGTTCCTGGAGATCGCCGCGGCGCTGGCCGAGCACTTCCCCACCCATGACGAGCGACGGGACCGCTGACAGGGCGTGCTCAGCGCATCGCGCCGATCAGCGCCTCCAGGGCGTGGACGGCGGCCGCGTCGACCGGGTACTCGGCCTCGGCGCGCGCCACGATGTCCTCGGAAACGCCTGCGGCCGTAGCGGTTTCACTGATCGTGAGATTCGACTGCCGGCGCGCGGCATACAGCCGCTGCCCGAGCGTGGCACCGGGCGCGGTGGCGGCAAGGGTGGTCAGCTCATCGATCTGGCGCCGCACCGCACTGAGCGCCTTGATCAGTGCCGGGGTCACCATGCTGAGCCGCGCCGCACGGGCGGCCACCGCCTCGAGCTGACGCAGGTCAGCCAGTACCGACGTGACCCGCGGCGTGAACTCCGGTGCCCCGACGGCCGGCAACGTGGCGATCGTCGACTCTAGGGTGCTCACCGCGGTCAGGACCGCCTGGGCAATCAGGGGTACCTCTTCGCTGGCCGGCGGGGTGGTCGCCAATCGCACGGCGGCAGGTTGCGCGGTGACCACAGTTGGCGGCTCGACGTGCGCCGGAGCAGGCATGGTCGGATCGGGTACCGGCCCACCCTGTCGCAACCGGGCGATCGTGCCCGGCGGCCAACGCAACACCTCTTCGAGCTTGAGCCGGGTGCGCTCGCGGGGCCAGCTGCGGCCTTTCTCGAACGCGATGAGCGCTCCGGCGTTGATGATTCCGTCGGCGGCCAAGCTGCGCTGACTGATGTCCAGTTCGCGGCGCCTCGCTGCGGCTGCAGCGCCAGCGCGAATAAGTCCGACATCGAACTCACCAGTGGCGAGATCGTACTCAGCGTCGGTCATACGGGGCTGTTCCTCGCCGATGTGCTCGGCTTCAGCGCGAGTGCCGAAGCGGTTGCCGGGACCTGTCAATCCTAACCCCAGACCGAAGCACCGCTACACCTTGGTTTCTTTTCATCTGTAGCAAACAACCTCGACGCTACGGCTTCTCGGCCGGACGAACCGCAGCCCTGCTACGGGTACATCGAAGTACCCACAGGCGGTCTGACGTGCACATTTGGATCCATACCGACTTTCCGCTGGTGATTACGCATCGTTACCAATGCAAATTTCCGTAGCGTTGCACCGCTGCGGTTTCGTTCAAACTGTTGCATCGCTACGGTTGTTCCTATAGCGTTCCCCTCACCGCGGTACACACCGCAACAGGAGCCCTCACAGGAGCAGCAGCATGAACGCACTCATGGCCAACGGCATCCCGCTCGGTATCTGCACCAGCAACCCGGAGCGGTGGACCTCAGCCCCCGACGACCAGGCCAAGGTCATCTGCCGGGAATGCCCGCGGCGCTGGCTTTGCGCCCGCGAGGCCTGCGAACTGCCCCGCGCTGAAGGACTTTGGGCCGGCATCATGGTCCCCGAGGCGGGCCGTGGCCGCAGCTTCGCGCTCAAACAGCTGCGATCGCTGGCCGAGCGCAACGGCTACCCGGTGCGCAAGCTCGGCCTGGTCTTCCCCGAAGCCGCCTGATCCGCTCACGCAACAGGGGTTTCACCAGTTCTTCTGGCCTTCTCCCTGCCGATTCGAGGGGACGGCAGGGCGGGGGCGAGTTTCCACTGGGGGAGGAATAGGGGCCCGGGGTGTGTCGTTACACCCTCGGACGGTGTCGGGCATTGCCCCGGGCCCCACACCAGAACCGTCGCTTCGAGCGACCACTCGCCGCGAGGCGCAGTGCCGGCACCGTCCCCTACTTCTTCTTCTTCGCTACCGCTCGAGCGTGACGACCACCGCATCGAGCAAACTGTCCACTTCGTCTTCGTCATAGCCGCGCTGAAACATCGGCGGCTTCGGGAACACGATGTTGCGGACATCATCGGGCCCCAGGTGCCCGCGCCCGTCGAGCCGGCGGGCGACCAACGCCAGAAAATCGTCGACCGACTTCTTGTCGTAACCCCGCTTGCCCAGCGGCGGCTTCGAAAATTCGGTGCTGCGAACACTTTCGGCAGTCAGTCCCCCGGTCATGCCGGACATGCTAACCGTGCGCCGGTTCGGCCGAACGCGGTTACCGTGAGGTTCATGAGCAACACCGACACCGCGCCTGCCGAAGTCACGTGCGCCAACTCGGAGTTCACCGGGGTCTTACACCCGCGGGAGGTGCCGCTGGGCGGACCGCGCGCGATCCTGGTCCGGCGCACCCTGCCGCAACGGGACCGGTCCATGATCGGTGCCTGGTGTTTCGCCGACCACTACGGCCCGCACGACATCCGGACCAGCACAGGCATGGACGTACCGCCCCATCCGCATACTGGATTACAAACGGTCAGTTGGCTTTTCGAGGGCCTCATCGAACACCGCGACAGCGCCGGAGTCCACGCCATGGTCCGACCGGGCGAGCTCAACCTGATGACGGCCGGCGCCGGGATCTGCCACTCGGAGGTCTCGATGCCCGAGGCGCCGATCCTGCACGGCGTGCAGCTGTGGGTGGCCCTGCCCGATGCCGCCCGCGACACCGGACGCGACTTCGCGCACTACGCACCGCCACCGCGGACCGTCGACAGCGCCACCCTCCGGGTGTTCCTCGGCGAGTTGGCCCCGTCGCAGTCGCCGGTGCACACCTTCACGCCGCTGCTGGGCGCGCAGATCGACCTCGAGCCGGGCGCCGAGCTGACGCTCGACGTCGACCCGTCCTTCGAACATGGCGTACTGCTCGATCAAGGTGCGATCGAGGTGTGCGGCACGACGCTGGCGGTCGCCGATCTGGGATATCAGGCCCCCGGACGTTCGCAGCTGCAGTTGGTCAACCGCGGCGTGGGTCCGGCCCGGGCGCTCCTGCTCGGCGGGCCACCGTTCACCGAGGAACTGGTGATGTGGTGGAACTTCGTCGGCCGCAGCCACGACGACATCGTGACCTACCGCGAACTCTGGCAGGCCGACGATGCACGCTTCGGCGATGTGCAGGGTTACCGCGGCAACATCGCGCGGCTACCAGCCCCGCCCTTACCGAACGGACGGCTCAAGCCCCGTCCGCGTCCGGCGGGCTAGGCGTTCAGGTACTCGCCCCCAAATACTGCGCCGTACTGCCGCCCACCGGCATCTCGGGCAGCCCGAGCTTGCGGTGGTCCCAGCTGCGCAGCCGGCTGGGCACCACCCGCACCGCGATGCGGTTGTTCATCATCTGGTCGACGAACGGGCGCATCTCCTCGGTGTAGGGACCGGTGTAGCGCTCCCACACGCTGATACCCACGCGCAGAATGGTTTCCGGATCGTCGACGATCTCGGCGGCCCCGTCGATCGACACCCCGCGCAGCGTGTTGTAGGTGTCGCCGTCCTCGATCATCACCGTGATGGTGGGGTCGCGACGCAGGTTGACCGCCTTCTGAGACTTGGCTTTCGTCTCGAACCAGATCTCACCGTCGAGCACCGCGTACCACATGGCGACCAGGTGAGGCCGGCCGCTGGGCAGCACCGTGGCCATCGTCGCGGTCCGGCTGCGCTCGATGAATTCGGCGATCTCATCGTCGCTCATGACGATCTTCGTGCGCTCGTTCTTGCCCACCTGTCACCTCTCTGATCGGTCAGCCCACCATAGCCACGGCCGCACAGTCACCCGCGAACGCGGTCGGTTACCGGGCCGACGGGCTACAACACACCGAACTGTGAGGTCACCCAACGCACCGGATCCACGCACCGGAACGGGGCAATACCCCTGGCGTGCAACCGGTTTCCGGTGGGCGGATGCCCGAGTGCGGACACCGCGAAGTACCGGCTGGCCAGCCGCGCACCCGCGGACGGGTTCTCCACGGCCGCCACGATCGAGCCGCCGTGCAGGCGGACCAGCAGGCTGCGCACCTCCTGGTCGAGCAGTTGAGCGTCGACGTCGTCGTACTGCTTGCCATCGGAGGTGTCCCGCAGGAAGGCCGCTCCCCCGTTGGACATGACGAGCGCCCACTCCGAACCCTGCACGTCGCGCAGCGCCCGCAAAACGTCGAACTTGGACAGGATCACCGCCAGCTTGGGCTGACCCGGGTTGACCGCCAACAGCAGATTGCCCAGGACGGAACGGGGCTCCCCACCGCTGAACGGCTGGGGGGGCAGGAGATCCTGCAACTGATCGCGGATGGCCTTGACCCGCAGCGGGTCGAACATGAAGAACACCGCATCGGCGTGGCTGAAGAACTGGAAGGGCGGCGCGCGAAGGTCACCGTTCTCCAGGTCCTCCCCCGCCACGTCGCGAAGTACCAGGAACCGGCGCACGCCGTGCCAGACACCGATCGAGAACACCAGGGGCTCACGCTGATTCGGGGCCTGGGTGTGCACCGTCGGGGTGGGGGGCAACAGCCCCCGCTGCACATACAGCGGCCCCTCGTAATTGGTCGCGTAATTCTGGGCGGTGGCCCGGGTGACCGGTTCCAACACCACACCGAACCGCTCGCAGAGCAGTTCCAACTGCTTGATCAGCACGGCGATGTAGAGGCTCTTGCCCGTCGCCCGCGCGCCGGCCAGCGCGATGCAGATGGCATGGCCCTCCCGAAAACCCTCGGGGAGGGTGAAGTGGCAGACCGGACATATCTCCACCGCGGCGCCCTGCAACGCCCGGTTCGCCTCCGACGTCGGCGGCGGCGGACCGTTGTAGCCCGGGCTCCGGGTCCAGGTGTACAGCGGGCCGCAATCGGCGGGTGCACCCACGTAGGCCGAGGCGACATCGTCGCGGTACCGGGTACCACCGGACTGGGCAGGCAGCGTCCACAGATGGTTGTTGGGACTCAACAAAGTGAAGCAACGCGGGCATTTACTCATGTCAGCCCCGGCTCCCCCTCAGTCGCTCCGCCAGCGACGGACTCTCACTTCGCCGCGTCAGCAACCTGTTCACCATCTTTCGGTACCCGCGCATCGTCCCCTCAGAAGAATCACCCGACAACTGCGCCATCAACACCACCACGGACTCGGCGTCGGCGCCTCCCATGGTGGCAGCCAGCTTCCCGGCCAGCACGCCCGCGAGCTGATCCACGGGATCAAGGACATAGGCGGCGGACTCGGCTGCCGCGGTACGCAACAGGCTGACCGCCATCACCGTCACCGGCGCCAGCAGACCACCGTCGACGAGCGGTAGTACGCGAGCCACCGCCTTTGCGCCGCAGCCGGTTTCGGCTGCCAACGCGTTGCACGCCGGCGGATAGGGCTGCCCGGCGAGCACACCCAACAGCGCGAACGCGAGCAGCCGCACCGAGAAATCCGGGTGGACAGACTCGGGTTCCACCTCGGCCAGCACCTGACCCCACAGCGGCACATAAGAGCTCTGGTGGGTCTGCAGGTAGCGCTGCTGCAGCCAGTCCCGCGGCTCGATGTGACGAACCGCCGCGCAGGCCACCACCACACCGTCGCCGTCGTCGTTGTCGTCGATCACCTTGCCGGCCAACTGATACAGCGCGGCCGAATCCGCGGCACCCACGAGCGTGCGTACCGCAGCCCGGCCCGGCAGCGGTTCGGCACCGACGGCCAGCAGCAGATCCGACGGATTCCAGACCGAGGCCGCCGCGGCGGCCTCGAACTTTTCCGGCTCGGTCAGCCGCAGCCACCACAACTGCGCACCGGCATCACCCGGGTACCGAGCTCCGCGACGACGCGACCGCAACCCGCGCAGGGCAGCGCGGATCCACACCGAATCCCAGGGCTGGGCACGGGCGAGTTCGGCGGGCTCGGGCACCGGGCCGGCATCGGCGAGCCAGTCCAGGAGGTCGTCGCCGATGGCGCTGCCGTCGGAATCGCCGTCGCGCAGCAACCATGCGCCCAACGACAGCCGATCGGCGGCGGCGATCGAACCGCGCACCCCCGGATCGGCCAGGCCGGGCACCACATCGGTGACCAACGCCGCCTGCAGGCGATCATCGACGACGCCGGCCCGCAACAGGAGGTCAACGACCCTCAGCAACCGGTCGGCGCCCAGCTGACGGGCCCGATCCAGGGCCGGCCCGATGGCCACCCGTAACGACGAAGGCGTTGGTTTCCCGTGAAACATTCTCGGCCCCAACGGGATTGGTCCGTCTTGGGCCATCCACGCGTCATCGACGATGGCCCGGGCGAAGTAGGTGGCGTCGGCGTACGTCGCCCCGGCCCCGTCCGGCAACTCGTGCCGCACCCGCCAGGCGTCGGCTGTGGTGACACCTACCACGGCCGAGAGCACATCGGCGATGATGTGGGCGGCCTCGGACCCGACCAGCGCACCCGCCGGAGAATACGCGGCGATCACCTCGTAGGCCTCGGCCTGGGCGTCGGCGAATTCCGGGTGTCCGGCCACCGCCATCGCGATCGGCCAGGCCGGATGCAGCCCGTCGTCGCGTACCTGGCTGGACAACGTGTCGATGTCATCGAGAACCCCGCGCGCCGAGGCCACATCGAGCAGCACCACCTGCGCCATCACCGACCACCGGGTCACCTCGATCCGGTGCCCGCCCGCCGTGCGGTGCGGATCGCCGCCGAGCTCACCCAGCGACACGTTCTCGGATTCGCTGATCAGCACCAGGCCCGGTTCGACCGCGGAAAGGTCCTCGATCGGCACCGCGCTCAGCACCTGACCGCCGTGCAGCGCAACCTGCTCGGCGCGATCGAACGTGGAAAAGCTCAGCCTCGCCGCGGTTCCCGGCGACATCAGGAAACTCACCAAACCGATCCACTGTGCCGCCGCGTCCGGGGACTGCACACCCAGCACCACGGGCGGCCCACCCTCCAGCGCCGCAGCCACCGCATCCAGGAGCGCGAACAGCGTCGCCAGCCGCCAGGTGGTGGTATCCAGTGCGAACGCGACCGCACTGTCCTTGGTCACCGCAGCGCCCAGCTCCGGCAGGTCCCCGGGGAGTTCGGCACGGGCCACCGCGGCGGCGCCGTATGGCTGCAGCCAATGCGGCGACCGCCAACGCTGGATCGCCCGGCAGCGTGGATGGGTGTCGGGCGCGCGATCCAACAGCACGTGGGCGAACACGTTGCCCGGCCGGCCCGTGCTGTCCGACCCGGCCGGAAAGGTGTGCCAGTAGCCGGCGCCGTCAGGGCCGTGGCGGTAGGCCAGCCGGCGCGGACCCTGCTCGAGCTGCTCGGGGGTGGGGAAATCAGGCGGCTGCCCCACCGGCCGGAAGACCGTGTGCACCCCGGCCATCAACGCCTGCGTCTCCTCGGGCGTGAGCCCACCGCTGGTTTCCTTCAGCTGCCAGCCACCTGTGGTCCCGACGGCATCGAAAGACGTGTAGGCGAGCTGGCCGTAGCGCGACGTCATAACACCGTCGCGGTGAGCTGCAAGGTCTGCGCCGGCGGGTCCAGCAATGCGACGGTGCGCAGCTGGAGCGGGTCGGTGATATTCAGGAACAGCCGGATCCAGCCGTGCAGGCCACTGACGTTGGCGGCCCACAGTTCGCCGGCGCCCGACGCCGTCGCCGCCGTCCAGCGCAGATGTTTGGACGGGTGATCCGCCAACTGCCCCTGCGCGTCCAGCGGCGCGACGTCGACCGGTTGACCGTCGTGCACGCTCAGCGGCATCCGCTGCGGGTTGTTGACCAGAACGAACGCCGGCGAGCCCGGCACTTCGTATTCCGAACGCACCGCGACGGTCGCCGTGGTGGGGTAACCGGCTGCGTCGCGCCCGATCCGCACCGCGTACTGCAGCCTCAACATGCCGGCGTACTCGATGCTGGCCACCGGCCCGGTGACCCGTCGCCCACCGGAGAACGCGACCGGCGCCAGGTGCAGTGAACATCCGCCCACCGGAAGTTCACCGGTCAGGTGCATGCCGCCGTACTTTTCGTAGTCCTCCAACGAGATCTCGAAGGACCTGCCGGTCAGTCCGGTCCGGGGGTCGTGCCCCTTGGGTGCCAGGGTCGCCACGACGCCGGCCGCGCCTGCCGGCCATTCGAACGTCAACACCTGCTTGTTGCAGTACTCGACGAGTTCGACATCGCGGATGGTTCCGGTGTGTACCGCCGACACGGTGCGGCCCAGCACGGCCCGCCCGGCCAGGATCGTCACCGGCGTGACGTAAGCCCGGCTCCATCCCTGCGGCCAGGGCACCCCGGTCATCAGCGTGCGGTTACCGCCGTCGGGTTGCGCCTGATTCGCCACCGGCCGCTGCAGCCGCAGGTCCGGGGCCAGCCCCACCTGCTCGAGCGCGTTCTCGGGAAGTTCGGTGGACACCCCACCGGCGCTGGGACCGGTCTGGCTGAGATAGACGGCCACCTCTGCTCCGGGAGACGCCCAGGACACGTCGAACGACTCACCGTCGAAGGCGGTGTCCACCGAGATGTCGGTGACCGCCGCCAGTACCGCCGACACCTCGACGTCGGCGTCGACCGGCTCGGACAGCTGCACGACCCCGTCGACGTCGACCGCGGCCCGCACCCGGTAGCGATAGCGCATACCCCGCGCGGCCCCCGAGTCGACGAAACCGGTCCGGTGCTCACCGTCGGCAAGAATCCGGTAGCGCGACTCGTCGATCACCGGCCCGTCGACCTCATCGAGCGGGATGCGGTACACGTGTACGGAGCTCGCCGCGGGCGGCGCCGTCCACTTCCCGATCACCAGGCCGCCGTCCTCCCGGATGGACACGTCACCGGGCAGGGCGACCAGCACCCCGCCGGCATGCAGCACCGGCCGAGTGCTCAGGGCATCCGCGCGCGAAGTTCCGGTGATGACCCAGACCTGGTAATAGCGCACGGGTCCGGTCAACGGCCGATCGTCACTGGCTGCCGACAACGGCGTCGCGGCAACGAGGTCGGCGTTCTCCGGTGATCGGGGCGCCCGGTCCTCGGCACTGACGACCCGGTACAGCACCACTCCCCCGTTGGCCTGATAGTCCGGCCAACTCAATTCGACGACCCCGGGACGAGTCTCGCCGTGGCGGAACGCGATCGGGTGCACGTCACCGGCTGCAGACGACGCCGGCTGCGGCGGACTGCCCGGGGCCCCGGATTCCAGCTCGGCGAGCAGCCGGGCCATCTCCTCGGCGTGCTCGGCGACCGAGCCGGGCAACATCTCGCGGATCTGCTCGACGTCGGTGCGCCCGGACCGGAGCACGAGCCGCAGATGGGCTTCCTTGAAACTGCGAGCCGCGACCGCGCCGGAATCGACCAGCTGCTGACGCCAGGCCAGCAACGGCGCCAGCCGGGGATCCGCGTCGTCGGAATCGTCGACGGGATACAGATCGGGCATCAGAACACCAAATCCCCGCCGGACATGAGCGCTACGCTCACCTGCTCCGGCAGCTCGAACAGCGCGAACTCCTGAAGTGTCAGACCCACACTGGCCTGCACACCCGGAAACGCTACCGCAGCAGCGGCCTGGTCACCGCCACATGGTGAGCCGGGCCGATGCGATGGGTTTGTGGGCCGAGGCATAACTTCGACACATGCCTTCTGCCAGCTCGCCGGCCAGCGACGACGTGTGGGAAGTGATGTCGACAGCGCGGACCATCCGGCGCTTCACCGAGGAACCGGTCGACGACGCGACGCTGACCCGCTGCCTGCAGGCCGCGGTGTGGGCGCCGTCGGGAGCGAATGCCCAGGCCTGGCGATTTGTCGTACTGCGTTCGGCCGAGCAGCGGGCAGTCGTCGCGAAGGCGGCCGCGCAGGCCCTGAGTGTCATCGAACCCGTGTACGGCATGACCCGGCCTACGCCCGACGACACCAGCCGGCGCGCCAAGAACAACCGGGCCACCTACGAATTGCACGACCGGGCAGGCGAGTTCACCTCGGTCCTGTTCACTCAACAGCGCTTCCCCACCGCCTCGGAACTGCTGCTCGGCGGATCGATCTTTCCGGCCATGCAGAACTTCCTGCTCGCAGCCCGGGCGCAGGGGCTGGGCGCGTGCCTGACCAGTTGGGCGTCCTACGGCGGTGAACCACTGCTGCGCGAGGCGGTCGGGGTGCCCGAGGACTGGATGTTGGCCGGCCACGTCGTGGTGGGCTGGCCGCGCGGTTCCCACGGGCCGGTGCGACGACGCCCGGTCGAGGAACTGGTTTGCCTGGATCATTGGGAGAACCCGATATGACCGGCTTGACCGGACTGATGCCCGCGGCGCTCATCGGGCATGGCAGTCCGATGAACGCGATCGAGTCCAACCGATTCACCGAGGCATGGCGCAGTTTCGGGCAGACCGCGCCGCGGCCGCGGGCGATCCTGGTGATCAGTGCGCACTGGTACATCAACGCGACCGCGGTCACGGCGATGACGCGTCCGCGCACCATCCACGATTTCTACGGATTCCCGCGTGAGCTGTTCGAGGTCCAGTACCCGGCGCCGGGGTTGCCGGAGCTGGCCGAGGAGGTCAGCGACGTGGTGAAGCCGACCTGGGTGGGTGCCGATATGGACAGCTGGGGCATCGACCACGGCACCTGGTCGGTGCTGGTACACGCCTTCCCCGACGCGGCCATACCTGTTGTGCAACTGGCGATCAACGCCAACGAGCCGGCCGAATACCACCTGCGGCTCGGGGCCAAGCTGGCGCCACTACGTGAGCGCGGCGTGCTGATCGTGGGCAGCGGCAACATCGTGCACAACCTCGCCGGCATGGACCCCGGCCGCCCCGAGGACGGCTTCGCCTGGGCCAAGCGGTTCGACGACACCGCACGAGAACAACTCACCCACTCCCCCGCCGACGCCCTCGAGCTCGAGGCGCATCCGGACTACGCGGCCGCCGTTCCCACCCCCGACCACTTCATCCCGATGCTGTACTTCGCCGGGCTTGCCGGTGCCGCAGCAGATTCCGGCCTGGCGGTAGACACCCTGGTCACCGGCTACACCTACGGGTCGTTGTCGATGACGTCGTACGTACTGCGCTAGGCAGTCAATTCGTCGAACCTGCGCTGACGGGCACGCTATGGTGACGGGCGTGTTGGGCCATGACAAGCGAGTAAACCCCGTCGGGGTGTAGGCGAGCGTGCGCGGAATCATCCTGGCCGGCGGCTCCGGCACACGACTTCATCCGATCACGACGGGCGTCAGCAAGCAGCTGCTGCCGGTGTACGACAAACCGCTCATCTACTACCCGCTGTCCACTCTGATCATGGCCGGCATTCGCGACATCCTGGTGATCACCACCCCCGTCGACGCCCCGGCGTTCCAGCGGCTTCTGGGTGACGGCTCGGTCTTCGGGGTGAACCTGACCTACGCAGTCCAACATCAGCCCGAGGGCCTGGCGCAGGCCTTCGTGATCGGTGCCGAGCACATCGGCACCGATTCCGTGGCACTTGTGTTGGGCGACAACGTCTTCTATGGCCCCGGCCTGGGAACGAGCCTGCGGCGCTTCCAAAATGTCAGCGGCGGAGCGATATTCGCCTATTGGGTGGCGAACCCGACGGCCTACGGCGTCGTCGAATTCGACTCCAACGGCTCGGCGCTGTCGCTGGAAGAGAAGCCTGTCGTCCCCAAATCCCAGTACGCGGTCCCCGGGCTGTACTTCTACGACAACGACGTCATAGAAATAGCGCGATCGCTCCATAAATCGGCTCGCGGCGAATACGAGATCACCGGGATCAATCAGACCTACCTGAGCCAGGGCCGGCTGGCCGTCGAGGTACTGGCCCGCGGCACCGCGTGGCTGGACACCGGCACCTTCGACTCGTTGCTCGACGCCAGTGACTACGTCCGCACCATCGAACGCCGCCAGGGACTCAAAATCGGTGTACCCGAGGAGATCGCGTGGCGCGAGGGCTACATCGACGACGCCCAGCTGGCCGCGCGCGCCAAAGAGCTGCCCAAGTCCGGATACGGCGACTACCTGCTGGAGCTTTTGGCGCGCAAGTAGGTGCGGGAACCGATCAGCTTTTGCCGTTGATCTTCGCGCCGATCTCGCGAGCTACCGATAAGCCGGCCGTCACGTTGTCGCGTGTGCAGCCCCGGACATCGACGACCACATTGGCCCTCCGGGACACCGCGCGACTACATGTGATCGCATTGTCAGCCCCGGTGGTGTCGGTGAAAATCGACATGTTCAGGAACTCTTTGTCCTTGTCCTCACCATTGCCGGTGGTTTTCACCGTGTCGGTGCCCAGCCCGTCGTAGGTGGCGTTGAGTGTCTTGAATCGACAAGTCGTCCAGTCGGAGGCCTGCTTCTGGAACGCCGCCTGCGCGGCCGCCTCGTCAGGGAACAACACCGCGGCCTGAACCAAGTGGAATCCCGTCGCGCCTTGCACGGTCTGGATTGCCACGCCCGTGTAGCCGGAATCGGCATATGTCGATTGGGCACCGGGAGCCCAGACACCCGCGCAGTTCGGGGGCGTGACGGGATCGGTGGACAGTGACGTCTCGACCGGACCGGCCGTCAAGCCCGAAATATAAAGCTTCTTCTCGACCTCACTGGCAGACAACAGCACCCCCGCCAACTCCGGCGCCTCTACGGTGCCGTCAGCGCCGGGCAGCGCAGCCGTTGTCGAGGTGGTCGCCGGGCTCTTCGACGTCGTCTTTGTGGACCCCGACGATTCTGCGGTGGTGGTGCCGGTCGCGAGCGGGCCATCACTCGACTCATCACTGTCGCCCAGATTGCTTGCGACAACGACGATCGCCAGCACCAGCACAAGCACACCGGCAATCGCACCCCCGATGATCCACGGCCCTTTGTTGTTGGGCGGCTGGCTATACGGCGCGTTCATCATGGGCGGTGCGTTCCACGGACCGGGTTGACCGGCCTGCCACTGCCCGCCGACCATCGGAGGCTGCGGATACGACGATGGCACCGATCCCTGCGGAGGGCCCGTAGGGTTCCAGGGTGACTGCGGCGGTACCGGCTGGTTGCCAGGCCACCCACCGCCACTGCCCTGGAATGGGTCGTTTTCACCGGGATTCAATTGGTCCTCCATATCTTGTTGTGAACGAGCTCGAGCTGCGTGCCCACGTCGCGGGCCCCGTATCAGGCCCTGTTCGTCGCCGACGTCGAACACGATCGACAGCGTGGCCAGCGGTTGACTTCGCCCCGTTGCGGCGCGTGAAGGTGTGGCCCGTACCGGACGGATGGCGGCGTCGCGGAATACACGGGCGGGCCAGATGCAAACCCCTGCGGGAAGGATCTGCGAAAGGCCGGAAGAAACATCCCGCCATGGGTCATCGGTCTGCCCGACCCTCGATCAGGCACGACCCAGCACCTTATTCGTCCCGTCCCGGGCCGGCGCGCCGCCGCATACCGAACAGCGCCATCGACTCCCCCGGTCCTGTGGTGCTCTCAACAACCGGCATCAGCCTATCCCTGCCGATCACCCGTTCAGGACACCAAACTGACGAGCCTCAGCTCTGCCGTCCACGACATGACGTCTGGCAGAGAAGGATTCGCCACGCACGTCGGACAAGGCTTCGGCTACGTCGGGCTCGTGCCGGGTTCGATACGGGATAGCGAGGAGACTGCTGTGATGATGCCGACCACATCGCTTACCAGGCGGCGGTGTCGTTTCCTGGACGGCCTGGCCGCCCACGACTTCTATGACAGTCAGCGCTCCGATCTGGCCCACGCCAACGGCCGCCCCCACAAAGCACTAAGGTCACGAACCATTTCTGGTTCGTGACCTCAGTGATTGCAGTTCGTAGAACCGCTCTCTGTGGGCGAAGGGGGACTTGAACCCCCACGTCCCGAAGGACACTGGCACCTGAAGCCAGCGCGTCTGCCATTCCGCCACTCGCCCGAATGACCGAGGCAGCGTAACACTGCGAGCGCGCCGTTCCCAAACCGCCCGATCAGCGGGGCGATCGGGTGTCCTTCAGACTGTCAGGAAATCCTTAACCTCATCTAGATCAGGTCACTGACCTGCATCGATCGGATTCTCAGAGTTCTGTTGGTCCCGCATTTGGGCACTGGGCCGATACCATGCTTGTGAGCAGTGTGGCCAGTGCGACACGCGGGAGCACGGGTGGCCGTGTCGAGGCGACGTACGACAACGAGAAAAGGCGGGCGGTGACATGGGTCTGGTCGACCGCATCGAACGCAAACTCGAGTCGACCGTCGGCGATGCGTTCGCCCGGGTCTTCGGCGGCTCGATAGTGCCGCAGGAAGTAGAGACGGCGTTGTGCCGGGAAGCCGAGTCCCGGGCCCGTACCGTGGCCGGTGGACAAGTTTTGGCACCGAACGCCTACGTAATTACGCTCAGTGGCACTGACTATAAGAAGGTAAGCGCCGATACTGACCTGACCTCGACCGCGTTCGCCAAACATCTGGGGGGATTCATCCGTGATCAGGGGTGGCAAACGTATGGTGATGTGGTCGTTAGATTCGAGCAATCACCGAACTTGCACACCGGACAGTTCCGCGCACATGGCGCGGTTAACCCCGATTCGACCGCTGGCGAATCCGCGCGAGCCCACGGCGACCATGCGTTCACCACAGAATCAGGAGAACCACCTATGACCGATAACCCGAATTACCGCGGCGGCCAGGGACAAGGGCGGCCCGGCGACGACTATTACGACGACCGTTACGGCCACCCTCAGGATGACCCCCGCGGCGGGCAGTACCCACCGGAGCAAGGCGGTTACCCGCCGCCGGATCAGGGCGGCTACCCCCCGCCGGATCAGGCCGGTTATCCCCCGCAGCGCGGCGGATACGGCGGCGACCGCGGTGGCTACCCCGACCAGGGCGGCTACCCCGATCAAGCCGGCTACCCCGATCAAGGTGGCTACCCGGATCAGGGCGGTTACCCTCCGCAGTCCTACGAGCAGCCGCGCCCGCCCGCCGGCTACGGCGGCCCGCAGGGCGGCGGTTATGACCGCGGCTACGGCGGCCCGCAAGGCGGCGGCTACGCCCAGCCCCCGCAGCCCCCTCAGGGTGGTCAACCCGGCTACGGCGGCGAGCCCGACTACGGACGTCCGGACCCCCGCCAGGGCGGCGGCTACCCCGAGCCGGGCGGTTACGGCGGCGGCCAGCCCTACGGGCGCCAGGACTACGGCCAGCAGCAGGATTACGGCCGCGGATACGCGGAGCCCGCGCAGGGTGGCGGTTACGCGGAGCCCGGTTACGGCGAGCCTGGTGGCTACGGCGGCGGCGACTACGGCGCACCGCAAGGCGGCCAGCCCGGTTACGGCGCCCCCCAGGGCGGCTACGGCGAGCCGGGTGGCTACGCCGCAGGCGGCGCTGCGGTCACCCTCCAGCTCGACGACGGCAGTGGCCGCACCTACCAGCTCCGCGAAGGCGCCAACGTCATCGGCCGCGGTCAGGACGCGCAGTTCCGTCTGCCCGACACCGGAGTCTCACGCCGGCATCTCGAGATCCGGTGGGACGGTCAGGTCGCGTTGCTCTCGGACCTCAACTCCACCAACGGCACCACGGTGAACAACGCACCGGTGCAGGAGTGGCAGTTGGCGGACGGCGACGTGATCCGGCTGGGCCATTCCGAGATCATCGTGCGCGTGCACTGAGCCTGGCGAGACCGGACACACCTGAGTGGCAAGCACCCCGCTTCGCCCTCACGGCGAACGCTGTCCAAGTATCGTGACGTTGCCGACGGTAGCTGGGCAATACCAGTGGGGCGGATACGGAGAGGACGTCAGATGCAGGGGTTAGTGCTGCAACTGACGCGTGTCGGATTCCTCCTGCTGTTGTGGCTGTTCATCTGGTCGGTGCTGCGCATCCTGCGGACCGATATCTATGCGCCCACGGGCGCGGTGATGGTGCGCCGGGGGTTGGCTCTCCGCGGCTCGCTGCTACCGAGTCGTGACGGACGCCATATCGCGCGGCAATTGGTGGTCACCGAGGGCGCGCTGGCCGGTACCCGCATCACGTTGGGTGCCCAGCCGGTGCTGATCGGCCGCGCCGACGACTCCACTCTGGTGCTCACCGATGATTACGCTTCGACGCGCCACGCCCGTCTCTCGCCACGAGGTTCGGAGTGGTACGTCGAGGACCTAGGATCGACCAACGGCACATACCTTGACAGGGCGAAGGTGACAACAGCGGTAAGGGTTTCGATCGGGACGCCGGTCCGAATCGGTAAGACGGTAATCGAGTTACGTCCGTGACGCCGCGCACGCGAGGAGCAGATCGGACACCACGCATGCGAGGAGCACGAGAAACACCATGACCCTCGTACTCCGATATGCCGCGCGAAGTGATCGCGGGCTGGTTCGCGCCAACAATGAGGACTCGGTGTACGCCGGGGCTCGGTTGCTGGCGTTGGCCGACGGCATGGGTGGCCACGCCGCGGGTGAAGTGGCCTCACAGTTGGTCATCGCGGCGCTCGCACATCTCGACGACGACGAGCCCGGCGGCGACCTGCTGGGCAAGCTCAACACGGCTGTCGCCCAGGGCAACTCCGCGATCGCGGCCCACGTGGAAGCCGATCCGGAACTCGAGGGCATGGGCACCACGCTGACTGCGATCCTGTTCGCGGGCAACCGGCTCGGCCTGCTCCACATCGGCGATTCCCGGGGCTACCTGCTCCGCGACGGTGAGCTCACCCAGATCACCAAGGACGACACCTTCGTCCAGACCCTGGTCGACGAGGGCCGGATCACTGCCGAGGAAGCTCACAGCCATCCACAGCGCTCGCTGATCATGCGGGCGCTGACCGGCCACGAGGTCGAGCCGACCCTGATCGTGCGCGAGGCCAAGGCCGGCGATCGCTACATGCTCTGCTCGGACGGCCTGTCCGATCCGGTCAGCCACGAGACCATCCACGAGGCGCTCCAGATCGAGGACGTCGCCGAGAGCGCCGACCGGTTGATCGAGTTGGCGCTCCGCGGAGGCGGACCGGACAACGTGACCGTGGTGGTCGCCGACGTCGTCGACTACGACTACGGACAGACCCAGCCGATCCTGGCCGGCGCGGTGTCGGGGGACGACGACCAGAGCGTGCCGCCGGACACGGCTGCCGGACGGGCTTCGGCGTTCAACCCGCGACGCAACGAGCCCAAGCGAGTGGTGCCCCAGCCGGCCGAGCCCGACCGCAAGCCACGGTCGCGGCGCCGGGTCGTCATCGCCGCCGTGCTGCTCGTGCTGGTGCTCATCGGCGGGCTGGCGATCGGCCGGGAGATCCTCCGCAACAACTACTACGTCGCCGAACATGACGGCACGGTGTCGATCATGCGCGGGGTACAGGGCTCTTTCCTGGGCATCTCCTTGCAAGAGCCGTACCGCCTGGGCTGTCTCAACGCCCGCAACGAACTCTCGCTGATCAGCGTCGACCAGGACCGGAGCCGTCTCGACTGCCGGCTGATGGCCGTCGACGACCTGCGCCCGTCCGAGCGCACCTCGGTGACCGCGGGCCTGCCCGGCGGCACACAGGACGAGGCCATCAAGCAGATCAACGACATGGCCCACGGCTCGGTCCTGCCGGTGTGTGCACCGCGCACCGCGCCGACGACATCGAAGACCACGCCGCCGCCCAGTCCCTCACCGTCACCGTCGCCGTCACCCGGTGCTGCACCGGCTCCGGCGCCCGGCGCGGAGACGCCGGCACCCGAGACACCCGCGCCTGAATCCCCGGCGCCGGGGGCTCCCGGGACCTCCGTCGTCCCGGCCCCGGTTCTACCGACACCGTCGCCGACCGTCACCGCACTGCCGCCCCCACCACAAGAACCGGGGAAGAACTGCCGAGCCGTGTCATGACGACTCAACCCCAGTCGCCGGTCACCGTCACGCCGCCGCTACCCAATCGGCGCAACGCGGAACTCCTGCTTCTGGGGTTCGCAGCCTTCATCACCACCATCGCGCTGCTGATCGTCGAGGCCAACCAGGAGCAGGGCCTGCGCTGGGACCTGGTCGGCTACGTGGTGGCCTTCATCGCCCTTATGGGCGTCGCCCACCTGGCAATCCGCCGGTTCGCTCCCTACGCCGACCCGCTGCTGCTGCCGGTCGTGGCGCTGCTCAACGGGCTGGGCCTGGTGATGATCCACCGGCTCGACCTGGCCAAGGGTGAGACGGCAACCGATGGCCTGGGCGGCACCGCCAACCAGCAGATGATGTGGCTGCTGATCGCCGTGATCGGCTTCACCGTCGTGGTCGCGCTGCTGACCGATCACCGCATGCTGGCCCGGTACGGGTATATCTGTGCGCTGACCGGCCTTGTGCTGCTTGTCATTCCGGCGTTGCTGCCGGCGAGGTACTCCGAACAGTACGGCGCCAAGATCTGGATCCAGTTCCCCGGCTTCTCGATTCAGCCCGCCGAGTTCTCCAAGATCCTGCTGCTGATCTTCTTCGCCGCGGTGCTGGTGGCCAAGCGCGATCTGTTCACCAGTGCGGGGAAACATTTCTTCGGACTCGACCTGCCACGGCCCCGCGACCTGGCTCCCCTGCTGCTGGCCTGGGCCGCCTCGGTGGGCGTGATGGTCTTCGAAAAGGATTTGGGCACTTCACTTCTGCTGTACGCGTCGTTTCTGGTGCTGGTCTATGTGGCTACCGAGCGGCTGAGCTGGGTGGTGATCGGCCTGGCCCTGTTCGCCGCGGGAAGCATTGTGGCGTACCAGGTTTTCGGCCACGTTCGGGTGCGGGTGGAGACCTGGCTGGACCCGTTCGCCGATCCTGACGGCGCCGGCTACCAGATCGTGCAGTCCCTGTTCAGCTTCGCCACGGGCGGCATCTTCGGCACCGGTCTGGGCAATGGACAACCCGGAACAGTGCCCGCCGCGGCCACCGACTTCATCATCGCCGCGGTCGGCGAAGAGCTCGGATTGGTCGGGCTCGCAGGCGTTCTCATGCTCTACACGGTCTTCATCATCCGCGGGATGCGGACCGCGATCGCGGTGCGCGACAGCTTCGGCAAGCTGCTGGCCGCCGGTCTCGCCGCGACCCTGGCCATCCAGTTGTTCATCGTGGTCGGCGGCGTCACCAAGCTGATCCCCTTGACCGGCCTGACCACGCCGTGGATGTCCTACGGTGGCTCCTCGCTGCTGGCCAACTACATCCTGCTGGCCATCCTGGTGCGTATCTCACATTCCGCACGCCGGCCGATCACGACGACACCGGCGCCCAACCCCACGCCCATCGCCGCGGCCAGCACCGAGGTGATCGAGAAGGTATGAACACCTCCCTGCGCCGGGTGGCAGTCACGATCATGGTGCTGATCGTGCTGCTGTTGGCCAACGCCACGATCACCCAGGTCTTCACGGCCGACGGGTTACGCGCCGACCCGCGCAATCAGCGGGTGCTGCTCGACGAGTATTCGCGGCAGCGGGGCCAGATCACCGCGGGCGGCCAGCTGCTGGCCTACTCGGAGGCCACCGACGGCCGGTTCCGATTCCTGCGCACCTACCCCAATCCCGAGGTCTACGCCCCGATCACCGGGTTCTACTCACTGGGCTACTCCAGCACCGGGCTGGAGCGGGCCGAGGACACCATTCTCAACGGCTCCGATGAGCGGCTGTTCGGCCGCCGGCTGGCCGATTTCTTCACCGGCCGCGACCCGCGCGGCGGCAACGTCGACACCACCATCAATCCACAGGTGCAGCAGGCAGCCTGGGACGCGCTGCAGCACGGCTGCAGCGACGGCCCCTGCAAGGGCTCCGTGGTGGCCCTGGAACCGTCGACAGGCAAGATCCTTGCCATGGCGTCGTCTCCGTCGTACGACCCGAACCAGTTGGCCACCCACGACCTCAACGCCCAGAGCCAGGCCTGGCAGCAGTTGCGCGACAACGAGCAGTCCCCACTGCTCAACCGCGCCATCTCGGAGACCTACCCGCCGGGCTCGACGTTCAAGGTGATCACCACGGCCGCGGCCCTCCAGGCCGGCGCCACCCCGGACACCCAACTCACCGCGGCATCGCGGATCCCGCTGCCCGACAGCACCGCGACGCTGGAGAATTTCGGCGGGTCCTCATGCGGTCCCGGTCCCACCGCATCGCTGCGCGAGGCGTTCGCCAAATCGTGCAACACCGCTTTCGTTCAGCTCGGCCTCAACACCGGCGCCGACAAGCTCAAGTCCACCGCCCAGGCCTTCGGACTCGACGAGGCCCCGCCGGCCATTCCGCTGCAGGTGGCCGAATCGACCACCGGACCGATTACGGATGCGGCGGCACTGGGTATGTCCAGCATCGGGCAGCGTGATGTCGCGTTGACGCCCCTGCAGAACGCCCAGGTGGCTGCCACCATCGCGAATGACGGCATAGCCATGCGCCCGTATCTTGTGGATAGCCTAAAAGGACCCGACCTGGCCACGATCGCCACCACGGCGCCCGCCCAAGAGCGCCGGGCGGTGTCACCCCAGGTCGCAGCTACACTTACGGACTTGATGGTCGCCGCCGAGCAGGTGACTCAGCAGAAGGGAGCCATCGCCGGCGTGCAGATCGCTTCTAAGACCGGTACGGCAGAGCACGGGACGGATCCCCGTAACACTCCGCCGCATGCCTGGTACATCGCATTCGCACCGGCCAGCGACCCCAAGGTCGCGGTCTCGGTGTTGATCGAGGACGGCGGGGACCGGTTGTCGGCCACCGGCGGCGCACTCGCCGCCCCGATCGGACGCGCCACCATTGCGGCGGCGCTGCGGGAGGGTTCATGAGTCCGCGAAGGCGACCCCGAGTGAGGATCGCAGCGAGGGACGAGCGAGGACCGGAGCGAGTGGGAGTCGAGCTATGAGCCCTCGCGTTGGAGTCACGCTGTCCGGGCGGTACCGGTTGCAGCGGCTGATCGCCACGGGTGGCATGGGTCAGGTCTGGGAGGCTGTCGACTCCCGGCTCGGACGACGTGTCGCGGTCAAGGTGCTCAAGGCCGAGTTCTCCACCGATGCCGAGTTCGTAGAGCGGTTCCGGGCCGAGGCCCGCACGGTGGCCATGCTCAACCACCCCGGCATCGCCAGCGTGTACGACTACGGCGAGACCGATATCGACGGCGAGGGCCGCACCGCGTACCTGGTGATGGAGCTCGTCAACGGTGAGCCGCTGAACTCGGTGATCAAGCGCACCGGGCGGCTGTCGCTCCGGCATGCACTGGACATGCTCGAGCAGACCGGCCGGGCGCTACAGGTGGCCCACACCGCCGGGCTCGTGCACCGCGACGTCAAGCCCGGCAACATCCTCATCACTCCGACCGGCCAGGTGAAACTCACCGACTTCGGCATCGCCAAGGCCGTCGACGCCGCCCCGGTCACCCAGACCGGCATGGTGATGGGCACCGCCCAGTACATCGCCCCGGAGCAGGCCCTCGGCCACGATGCCACCGCCGCCAGCGACGTCTATGCGCTGGGAGTCGTTGGCTACGAATCGGTTTCGGGCAAGCGTCCGTTCACCGGCGACGGTGCGCTGACGGTCGCGATGAAGCACATCAAGGAAACCCCGCCGCCGCTGCCCGCCGACCTGCCGCCCAATGTGCGCGAGCTGATCGAGATCACCCTGGTGAAGAACCCCGGGATGCGCTACAAGTCGGGTGGTCCGTTCGCCGATGCCGTCGCCGCGGTGCGTTCCGGCCGCCGTCCTCCGCGTCCGAACCAGGCTCCGACGCTCGGTCGGGCCGCTCCGGCCGCGGTTCCGTCGGCGGCGCAGGCCCGCGCCGCAGCCGACCTCACCGGTCGCACCCCGGTGACCGCCACCCGGGCCAGGCCGACCACGGCCGCGCACCGGCCCGCACCGGCTCCGCGGCGCACGTTCTCGTCGGGTCAACGGGCACTGCTGTGGGCCGCCGGGGTACTCGGCGCGCTCGCCATCGTGATCGCCATCCTGATCGTCCTCAATGCGCAGGACCGCAAAGATCAGCAGCAGTCACCGTCGCCCACGGTCACCGACACGGTGACCCAGACGACGCCTTTCCAGACGCCGGCAGCGTTGCCGGACCTGGCATTCCACGCGATCGTGCCTCGGGGAGCCGACGCTCAGGTTGTCCCGAAAGCACCGGAACAGATAATGCGATGACAACGCCTCAGCACCTCTCCGACCGATATGAACTCGGTGAAATCCTTGGCTTCGGCGGCATGTCCGAAGTTCACATCGCACGCGATACGCGGTTGCACCGCGATGTCGCGGTCAAGGTCCTGCGTGCCGACCTGGCCCGCGATCCCAGCTTCTACCTGCGTTTCCGCCGTGAGGCGCAGAACGCGGCTGCGCTGAACCATCCCGCCATCGTGGCGGTGTACGACACGGGTGAGGCCGAGACACCCAACGGGCCGCTGCCTTACATCGTCATGGAGTACGTCGACGGTGTGACGCTGCGCGACATCGTGCACACCGAGGGTCCGATCCCGCCGCGGCGTGCGATCGAGATCATCGCCGATGCCTGCCAGGCGCTGAACTTCAGCCACCAGCACGGCATCGTGCACCGGGACGTCAAGCCGGCCAACATCATGATCAGCAAGGCCAACGCTGTGAAGGTGATGGACTTCGGCATCGCGCGCGCCCTTGCCGATACCGGTAACAGCGTCACGCAGACCGCCGCGGTGATCGGCACCGCCCAGTACCTTTCGCCCGAGCAGGCCCGCGGTGAAACCGTCGACGCCCGCTCCGATGTCTACTCGCTGGGCTGTGTGCTCTACGAAATCCTCACGGGCGAGCCACCTTTCATCGGTGATTCGCCCGTCGCGGTGGCTTATCAGCATGTCCGCGAGGACCCGACTCCGCCATCGAGTCGGCACACCGGTATCTCACCGGAACTCGATGCCGTGGTGCTCAAGGCTCTGGCCAAGAACCCGGACAACCGCTATCAGACCGCGGCCGATATGCGTACGGATCTGATCCGGGTGCACAGCGGTGAGGCCCCCGAGGCTCCGAAGGTGTTCACCGAGTCCGAGCGGACGTCGATGATGAACTCCGGGCCGATATTGACCCAGGGGGGCGGTGCGCCCACCCAGAACGTCGTGGTGCCCCGCCCCGCCGATCGCAATACCTCAGTGGCCCGTTGGCTGATCGCAGTCGCGGTACTGGCGGTGCTGACGGTGGTCGTGACGGTCGCGATCAACATGTTCGACGGCAAGCCACGCGATGTGCAGGTGCCCGACGTGAGCGGTCAGCGTTCGGCCGACGCCGTCGCCACCCTGCAGAACCGGGGCTTCAAAACGCGCACCGAGGGCAAGGAAGACAACAAGGTTCCGCCGGAGTACGTGATCGGCACCGACCCGTCCGCCAACAGCATGGCGGCCGCCGGCGACGAGATCACCGTCAACGTCTCTCGCGGGCCGGAGCAGCGGGTGGTCCCCGACGTGGCCGGTCTGTCCCCGTCCCAGGCCCGCCAGAAGCTCAAGGACGCCGGGTTCGAGAAGGTCAAGGAGTCGGCGAGCCCGTCGACTCCGGATCAGAAGGGCCGCGTGCTCGCCACCAACCCGCCGGCCAACCAGACGGCGGGGATCATCTACGAGATCACGCTTGTCGTGGGGTCAGGCCCGGAGGACACTTCGGTTCCCGACTGCAAGGGTCAGAGCGCCGATGTGTGCAAGCAGATTCTGACCGCGTCGGGATTCACCAACACGGTGGTCATCGAGGTCGACAACACCGCGCCTCCGGGACAGGTGGTGGATACCGAGCCGACCTCCGGTACGTCGGTACCCAAGGACACGCCGATCCAGATCCATGTGTCCAAGGGCAACCAGTTCGTCATGCCCAACCTGGTCGGACAGTTCTGGGATGACGCTTACCAGCGTCTGAGTGCGCTGGGTTGGACCGGCGTGCTCGACAAGGGGCCGGACGTCCGCGACAGCGGTCAGCGCACCAACGCCGTCGTCACCCAGAGTCCGCCGGCGGGCGCCGGGGTGAACTTCGGAGCGAAGATCACGCTGAGCTTCGCGTCGTAGCGGCCGCCACGGCGCGAGCCACCTCGGCCTCGAGGGCGGCCACCAGGCGCTCTTCCGGGGCGGCGCCGCACACGCCGAGCCAGTTGGCCAGCATGCGGTGCCCGCCCTGGGTCAGGATCGACTCCGGGTGGAACTGCACACCGTGTATCGGCAGCTCGCGGTGGCGCACGGCCATGATGACGCCGCTGTCGGTCTGCCCGATCACCTCGAGCTCGTCCGGCACGGTTTCGGGCAGGATCGTCAGCGAGTGGTAGCGGGTCGCGGTGAACGGGTCCGGGAGGCCTTCGAGCACCCCGGCGCCGGAGTGGTGCACGACGCTGGTCTTGCCGTGCAGCAGTTCGGGTGCGCGGTCGACGGTGCCGCCGAACGCCACCCCGATGGCCTGGTGGCCGAGGCAGACGCCCAGTAGGGGAGTGCCGGCCGCAGCGCATGCGTGGACCAGCGGGATCGTCGCGCCGGCTCGTTCCGGAGTGCCGGGACCGGGGCTCAGCAGCACGCCGTCGAAATCGGCTGCCACCGTGGCGAGGTCGGCGTCGGTGGCCAGGCGCTCATCGTCGTTCCGCCACACCTGCGCGTCCACCCCGAGCTGCCCCAGGTACTGGACCAGGTTGAACACGAAGCTGTCATAGTTGTCGACGACCAGAACCCGCATTGACTTAGGCTACCGGCCCCAAAAACCGTGCTTAATAGCCGACTCGGCCCGCGGGTTTCGCGTAACGCATCCGCAACGGCTCGGTGTGCCCGGTCAGCTCGATATCGGCCCGGGGCTCTTCGACATAGCCCAATCCGAAGCGCACCACGTACTGCTTGTAGAGGGTGACGTACGGGGCGGCGGCCAGGGCCGCCTGCATGGCCGGGCCATCGCCGATCGCGGTTATGACGTAGGGCGGGCTGTAGGTGCGGCCGTTGAGCAGGAGGGTATTGCCGACACAGCGGGGCGCCGAGGTCGCGATGATGCGTTGGTCCTGCATCTGGATGCCCTCGGCACCGGCACTCCAGAGTGCATTCAGGACGGCCTGGATGTCCTGTTGGTGCACCACGAGGTCGTCGGGGGAGGCATCGCGCGGGAAGCGGCCCTGGGCGTCGCGCTGGGCATCGTTGAGAGTGACCACCAGGCCCGGCCCCCGCATGGGCACCGTGCCGGCGTCGACAGCCAGTTGCGCCGAACGCCTGGTGATGGCCTCGAGCGCCGCGTGGGAGCTGGGTGATCCGCCGTGATGACTGTCGATCTCGGTGGCCAGCGAATCACGCTGGGCCGTCAGCCGGTCGACGGACTGCTGGGCCTCACGCACCAGGTCGACGAGCCGGGGCGCATCGCTGCGCCGAATCTCGTCACCACCGGACACGCCGTGCGTGGCGGCCAGCAGCACGCCGGCGGCCAGGCAGACCACCGGGACGCCGAAGCGCCAGGGGGATCGATCCGGTTGGTCCATCGCAGTCTCTCTCCGACGTGCAGCTACGTTAGGCTCGTGAGGCATCCTGCCTCATCGTCGCACCGTGTGACGCCGACTGTCCGCGAAGGTACCCATGCCCAAGTCCAAAGTCCGTAAGAAGAACGATTTCACCGTCAAGCAGGTGAGCCGGACCCCGGTCAAGGTGAAAGCCGGACCGTCGAGTGTGTGGTTCGTCGCGCTGTTCATCGGTCTCATGCTGTTCGGCCTGTTGTGGCTGCTGGTTTTCCAGCTGGCCGCGACCAACCCCGTGGACACCCCGTCCTTCCTTCAATGGATGGCCGATATGGGTCCGTGGAACTACGCGGTCGCATTTGCCTTCATGATCACCGGACTGTTGCTCACCATGCGTTGGCGCTGACCGGAAAACGGACGATAATGAATTCATCTTACGTTTTCAGCGTTACCAGCTCAGCAACGTCGACGATGCTCAATCACATCGTTGTGATTCATCCCCATTGGGGATAGCACCTGTGGATAACTCCATTAGACGCGGTAAGAGGGTGTGAAGAGCCCGTGCAGCAAACTCGATGGAGCCCACCCGCCGCTGGAGTCGCAGGTTGCGCCATAGCCGGAGCGGCAATGGCTATCGCAGCTGTGACCGTGATCACAGACCCGCCCGGACGTGTTCTTGCCGGCATAGCTGGCGTGGGATTGCTCACGTTCGCAACATTGTCGTGGCGGGCTCGGCCGAAACTGGCAATCAACCAAGACAGTCTCACGTTCGCCGGTTGGTGGCGCACCCGGACATATCGTCGTAATGAGATCGTGAAGATCCGCATCACCGAGTTCCGCCGCATCGCCCGCAAGGTCCGGCTCCTCGAGATCGAGACGATCGATGACCGGCTCGCGGTCCTCACGCGGTGGGACCTGGGAACCGACCCCCTCGACGTCCTCGACGCGCTGACTCAGGCCGGCTTCTCGGCCCCGCAAGCCGACTGAGGAAGCACCCCACACAACACGCGACGCCCCCGGCTTCCGGGGGCGTCGCGCATTGGTATGTGCGGGGGATACCCGTTACGACACGGTGATCGATTCGACGACGACCGGATCGGTCGGGCGGTCAGAACGATCGGTGGGGGTGGACGCGATCGCGTCGACCACCTTCTGCGACTCGGGATCGACAACCTCACCGAAGATGGTGTGGCGCCGGTTCAGGTGCGGCGTCTGGCCGACCGTGATGAAGAACTGCGAGCCGTTGGTGCCCGGCCCGGCGTTGGCCATGGCCAGCAGGTAGGGCTTGTCGAACTGGAGCTCAGGGTGGAACTCGTCGGCGAACTTGTAGCCGGCGTCGCCGCGGCCGGTGCCGGTCGGGTCCCCGCCCTGGATCATGAAGCCGTCGATCACCCGGTGGAAGATGACGCCGTCGTAGAACGGACCGGAGGTGCCGCCCGAGGCGTTCTCGGTGGTGTAGTCCTTGGTGCCCTGCGCCAAGCCGACGAAGTTGGCCACGGTCTTGGGAGCGTGGTTTCCGAACAGTGCGATCTTGATGTCGCCGCGGTTGGTGTGCAGTGTCGCCGTCGCGGTCTGAATGGGGCTCGTCACGGCTACCCAGTCTGCCATCCCGGCCCGCGGCAACGGTCAGATACCCCACCAAGCGCCCCAGACTCGCGCAGAGATGGCAGTCTGGTTCTCAGCCGACATACGGCCCACTCAGGCCTGTCGCCCACGTCCCGCCAGTGTCCAGAAAGGTGCCAGATGACCGCGAACGTCGATACCCGGTTGGCCCCCCGTCAGCGCCTAGCCCGCGGCTTGAAATACAGCACGGTCGGTCCGGTCGACGTGACCCGCGGCGTGGTGGGCCTGAGCGCCGACACCGTGTCTGCCGTTGCGTCCGGTCTGCGCAAGCGCTACGAGTCGGGCAAGCTGCGTCGCCAACTCACCGCGGCCGCACAGGCCGTGGCCGCGCTGCCCGAGGTGCTGCAAGAGGCGGCCGCAGACCCAGAACCCAAGCGGCGTCACCGCCGGCTGGTGATCGCCGGCGTCGCCGCAGCGGTCCTGGCCGGTGGGGCCGTGGCGTTCTCGATCGTGCGGCGGTCCAACCGGCCCGAGCCGTCACCGCTGCCGCCCAGCGTCGAGGTCAACCCGAAACCCTGACGCCACTGCGCCCGGCTATTTGT
Source organism: Mycobacterium sp. IDUB_9 (assembly GCF_055419505.1). NCBI lineage: Bacteria > Bacillati > Actinomycetota > Actinomycetes > Mycobacteriales > Mycobacteriaceae > Mycobacterium > Mycobacterium sp. IDUB_9. Next base: position 962,815 of record NZ_JBVAXU010000001.1, read on the forward strand.
TGAACTGCTCCTCGGCCGGGTCGCACACCTTCCACGCCCCTGATTCTTTGCGCAAGAACAGAGACCCGGAGTGGTTGGACTTCGGTCGCAGGAATTCGACCTGCGCCACATCGCCTTTCACCGTGACATCGGTGACGTCGAACGGCTCACTGCTGTCCTTGGCACCCGGGCCGGAGTCGGCAGCATCGAACCCGTCACCGTCGGTGACCAGGTCGCGCTCTTCCTCGCAGAGTGCCGCCAGGAACTTGTCCTGATCCTGGGTGTCTATCGCGTCGGCGAACTGGGCAGCGGCATCCTTGATCGCCCCTTCATCCCGGCTCCGCGAGTACCACACCCAGCCCCCGGCACCACACAGGACCAGTACCACCGGTACGGCGATCGCCAACGCAATCAGCAACTTGGACCTGCGTCGACTGCCGTCCTGCGGTGGTGGCTGGTGCTGGTACCCCGGCCACTGTTGCGGATATCCCGGTGGCGGGTACCCAGGTGGGGGATAGGGCGCTGGCTGCCCGTAACCCGTTGGCGGGTAAGGCGATTGCTGTGGCACCCAGCCGGGCGACCCGAAAGGATTCGAGCCGCCGCCGAACGGGGGCGGCACCGGCGACGCTGGTCCCGTCATCACACAGCCAACCGGCGTGTCATGAGCTCGTCCAGTTCGGTGCCGAAATCTTTCGGCGGATCGACGTCACCGTCGTATACGAGAGCAACCTGCCCGACTTCCAGATCCGGTGACGTGCAGTAGAAGAGGTGCCCCACGTCCTTGGTGAACACCACCAGACGGGTCGACTCGATCCGTCGGTACCTCTCCCCTTGATAGCCGGTGTCATACCCACCCTCGTACCCATCCATCCAGCCGGGGATGCCTTCGGGCCATTCCCCGTATTCGGCGAACGTCTCGAAGTCAGACGGCCGCATCACGCCGTAGGACTCCCAGTCCGTCGCGGTGAATCCAGCGTGGGTGCCGCGCAGAAAATTCTGCACCGGCGCCGGGAAGGTGTCCCAGAACCGGGGGGTGTCACCGAAAGTGGCCGGATCCCACGCCATCCAGCACACGTGGCCTTCCTCTCCGTACTTGACGACGTAGACCAGCACGAAGAACCGGCTCTTGGGGTTGTCGACCCAGAAGACACGGACGTCGACGAGCTGATCGCGGAGCACCTCGGCGAACCGCGGGATCATCGCCAGAAAGCCGTCGTCCCAGTGCGACAACGCCGCCCGGCAGCGTTCCTCGGCGCTGTTGCCGACCAACACCGGGCGCCAGCGATCCGGAACCTCGGCGGCCCTCGAAGAATCCGGCGCGATCAACTCCGCCTTGCCTTTTGGCGTCAACTCGGCGGCCACCTGATCGAAGTCGATTTCCACGCGACTCATCCTCCGTTGGCCTTGACGAGGTTGTTGACGATGTCCTGCAGCTGATTCCTGGTTTCGTTCTGTAGCTGTATCTGTTTTCCCGCCCAATTCGCGTCCGCCTTGGGCAGCATGCGCGCGGCACTCCCGGAGTTTTTTGCCGCGTTGGCGGTCCAGGACAGCCATTGGTAGTTCAGCGGCAGTTGCGACAGCAGGTACATCTGATCGGCGGTCAACTTCAGGAACCCTGGGAGCTTGATCAGCTCGGCCAGCGGAACGATGTGGTCTGGCGAAACTTTCGCGTCGCCGGCCTTTGTTTCTCCGATTCTCTGACCCGGATAGACCGGATCGGGTGCGCCCGGTCGAGGTGCGGCCTTCCCGGCGAGGCGGGCATCCTTCGGAACGTTCCCCGGGTTGCCGTCGCGCAGCGCGTCATACAGTGGCCGTTCCGGCGCGTCTCTGGGGACTACTTCTCGATTTCCCTTGCGAGCAGGCGCCGGCTGGTAGCCCGCCGGAATGCCCTTCTTCGCATTATCGATCGCGAGCCGTTGAGCGGCTGTCGGCGTCGCCAGCTGCAGTCCTGACGGGTCTTTTGGTGTCAGTCCGGCGACCGCGGCCTCACACGCGTCCACCCGCGGCATGAACGCGCTACGTTCCGCCTCCAGCTGTGCCTTCTCGGCATTGAAGGCATCGACCGCGGCGCCGTCGTAGGTGTTGACGCTGCCCTTGCGGTTGTTGTGATCGGCCGCGCGCTGAGTCCACGACGCGAGCTGGGCGGCGACGTCGGGGCACACCCTGTCGAAGGTGTCCGCACGGGCCACGGCCAGCCCGGGCCCGTCGATCGTCGATGACCACAGCAGCCCCACTGCGAACACCAGCGCGAGCAGGATGCTCACCATTCTGCGGACCACCGCTTGCCCCCCGACTGCCCGAAAACTCCCAGCCACATTCAAGCACGCAGGTTGTGGCCGGACTGTCGTCAGGAACAAGAAAAGCGGCCCCGGGCAACTGCCACCGGAACCGCTTCGACCTGATCTTTGATTGTGGAGCCTAGGAGATTCGAACTCCTGACATCTGCCTTGCAAAGGCAGCGCTCTACCAACTGAGCTAAGGCCCCTCATTCGGCCGAGGTGGCTCATCTGCCAAGTCGTGCCAAACCTCTTCACCGTGACGTGATCGCCATACGATCACCGCGACGGCTGCGATGCCGGCGACGAACATGAACCGCATGGCACAACCTCTCGGTGATCACCGGCTACACCGGGTGTCGTGGGCCTAGGAGGACTCGAACCTCCGACCTCTTCGTTATCAGCGAAGCGCTCTAACCGCCTGAGCTATAGGCCCGAATATTGGGATCGACCGAGCGCAGAGATTACCGCACCGGAGCGCAGAGTCCCAAATCAATCCCGGTCGGCAAGCGTTACCTCGACCCCGCCGACCAAATCGGTGGTCAGGTTGTAGATGAAGGCCCCGATGGTCGCCATCGCACACAACACGACGATATTCACCAGGCCGACCAGCGCGGCCCCGCCGAAGATCGTTCCGCTGGAGACCAATTCGCCTCCCGAGGCGCCGCTGGCGCTGGTCAGGAGGTCGCCGACGTTGCTGTTGAGCTTGCTCCACACACCCATGGCGCCGAGCACCAGGTACAGGAAGGCCACCGCGATCATCCACACGAAGAACAACACCACCGACAACACCAGTGAGACCTTGAGCACAGTCCACGGGTCGACCCGGCGGATCTGCATGCTGGCCCGGACCGGGCCCTGATGCGAGCCGCGGTTGGCAACCTGGATCCGGGTGGTCGGGCTGTTGCTCGAGTTTCTGGCCGCCGGCGCCTCAGGGGCTGCCTTGCGTTGCGGGGTGCGCGGTGCGGGCCCGGACAGGTCCGGAATCTCGCTCGCATAAGCCTCGGGCCGCACCGGTTCGTTGCGCGTGGCCGACGGAGTGGGCGTGGCCGGCCGGGCCGGGCGGGCCTGCTGCTCGGTGTCCTTGATCTCGGTGCCGGCTACGAAGCGCTGCAACCGGGCTTCCACACCGGGGGAGTGGGAGCCCGGAGTACGGGCGCTTTCCTCACGCGTCTCGGTCGCCGGCTGGGGCGTGGTGCGGCCGGTGCCGCGCTGCCACGGCGGCGCCTCACCGGTCTCGGTGATCTGGCCGCCACCGGCGGCGGCACGGGCCTGCGTCCCGGCGGCTTTGCTCGTGGCCGGGCCGGCCTCGGCCCCTGAGCCGTTGGAGCTGCCGGGCCGGTCGCCCGCTCGCGGGTACCCCGGCTCGTTCGGTGAACTCACCTAACAGCTCCTTACCTCAGGCCGAGGTCCGGGTCGGGCCTCAGCGACAACGTCACTCTTCGTCGGACTCAGCCTCGTCCGGTTCCGAGTCCTCCTCGGCGTTGCGCGCAATCGCAATCAGTGTGTCGCCCTCGCCCAGGTTCATCAAGCGAACGCCCTTGGTCTGGCGCCCAGCCTTGCGAACCTGACGTGCGGCGGTCCGGATGACGCCACCCCCGGAGGTGATGGCGTACAGCTCCGTCTCGTCATCGACGATCAGCGCTCCGACCAGACTGCCACGTTTGCGGTCGTACTGGATCGTCAGGATCCCCTTGCCGCCCCGGCCCTGCGGGCTGTACTCCTCGATCGCAGTCCGCTTGGCGTAGCCACCGGATGTCGCTACCAGCAGGAATGTGTCCGGTTGGACCACGTTGAGGGACAGCAGCTTGTCTTCCTCGTTGAACCGCATGCCCTGCACACCGGAGGTGGCGCGGCCCATCGGTCGCAGTGCCTCATCGGTTGCGGAGAAGCGGATCGACTGGCCCTTGGCGCTGACCAGAAGCAGGTCATCCTCGGCCGAGCACAGCACGGCGCCGACGAGCTCGTCGCCGTCGCGCAGATTGACGGCCACGATGCCGCCGGAGCGGTTGGAGTCGAAGTCCACCAGCCTGGACTTCTTCACCAGACCGTTGCGGGTGGCCAGCACCAGATACGGCGCATCCTCGTAGCTCTTGATCTGGATGACCTGGGCGATGCGCTCCTCGGGCTGGAAGGCCAGCAGGTTCGCCACGTGCTGACCGCGCGCGGTGCGCGAGGTTTCCGGCAGCTCGTAGGCCTTGGCCCGGTACACCCGGCCCTGTGTCGTGAAGAACAGGATCCAGTCGTGGGTGGAGCAGACGAAGAAGTGGTTGACGATGTCGTCGGCCTTCAGCCCCGCCCCCTGCACACCCTTGCCGCCGCGTTTCTGGCTGCGGTAGAGGTCGGTCTTGGTGCGCTTGGCATACCCCGTCTCGGTGATCGTGACGACGACATCCTCACGCGCGATCAGATCCTCGTCGCTGACCTCACCGTCGGCCGGCATGATGCGGGTCCGGCGATCGTCGCCATGCTTCTCGACGATTTCCGCGAGTTCGTCGTGGACGATCGCCCGCTGTCGTTCCGGTTTCGCCAGAATGTCCTCGAGGTCCGCGATCTCGGCTTCGATCTTTGCCAGGTCGTCGACGATCTTCTGCCGCTCCAGGGCAGCCAACCGACGCAGCTGCATGTCCAGGATCGCCTGGGCCTGGATCTCGTCGATGTCGAGCAGCTCGATCAGGCCGGCCCGGGCGATTTCGACGGTCTGGGACGCCCGGATCAGAGCGATCACCTCGTCGAGCGCGTCGAGCGCCTTGACCAGGCCGCGCAGGATGTGGGCCCGCTCATTGGCCTTGCGCAACCGGTAGCGGGTGCGCCGCACGATGACATCGAGTTGGTGTGCGACGTAGTACCGGATCATCTGGTCCAGCCGCAGTGTGCGAGGCACCCCGTCGACGATCGACAGCATGTTGGCGCCGAAGCTGGTCTGCAGCTGGGTGTGCTTGTAGAGGTTGTTCAGCACGACCTTGGCGACGGCATCGCGCTTGAGCTCCACCACAATTCGCAAACCGACGCGATCGCTGGACTGGTCCTCGATGTTGGAGATACCGGCCAGCTTGCCGTCCCTGACCTGCTCGGCGATCGAGGTGATGAAGTTGTCGTGGTTGACCTGGTACGGCAGTTCGGTGATGACGATGCCGGTGCGGCCTCGGCTGTCCTCTTCGATCTCCACCACACCGCGCATCCGGATGGAGCCGCGGCCGGTGGTGTAAGCGTCGTGGATGCCCTGAGATCCGACGATCAGGCCGTGGGTGGGGAAGTCCGGACCCTTGACCCGCTCGCACACCGCGGTCAGCGTGGCCTCTTCATCGGCCTCATGGTTCTCGAGGCACCAGTACACCGCCTCGGCCAACTCCCGCAGGTTGTGCGGCGGAATGTTGGTGGCCATGCCGACGGCGATACCGCCCGAGCCGTTGGCCAGCAGGTTCGGGAACCGGCTCGGCAGCACCGTGGGTTCCTGCACGCGGCCGTCGTAGTTGGGGATGAATTCGACTGTTTCCTCGTCGATTTCACGCAACATCTCCATGGCCAGCGGAGTCAGCCGCGCCTCGGTGTACCGCATGGCTGCCGCGGGATCGTTACCCGGCGAGCCGAAGTTTCCCTGGCCGTCGACCAATGGGTAGCGCAACGACCAGGGCTGGGCCATCCGGACCAGGGTGTCGTAGATCGAGGAGTCGCCGTGCGGGTGGTAGTTACCCATGGTCTCGGCGACCGAACGCGCGGACTTGGCGTGGCTGCGGTCCGGGCGGAAGCCCGAGTCATACATCGCGTAGAGCACGCGGCGGTGCACGGGCTTGAGACCGTCACGCACCTCTGGGAGGGCTCGGCCGACGATCACGCTCATGGCGTAATCGATGTAGCTGCGCTGCATCTCGTGCTGAATGTCGACCGGTTCGATGCGGTCGCCGGCTTCGCCGCCGGGCGGCAAGGTGGTGTCAGTCATGTGATCCTCGGTTGTTTATCTAGCCGGTGGATGTCTTAAACGTCAAGAAAGCGAACGTCTTTGGCGTTGCGCGTGATGAAACTGCGCCGCGCTTCGACGTCTTCACCCATGAGAATCGAGAAGAGTTCGTCGGCGGCCGCGGCATCGTCGAGGGTCACCTGACGCAATACCCGCACCGAGGGATCCATGGTGGTCTCCCACAGTTCCTTGGCGTCCATCTCACCCAGACCCTTGTAACGCTGGATACCGTCATCGACGTTGATCCGCTTGCCCGCGGCCTTACCCGCCTCCAACAACCCGTCACGCTCCCGGTCGGAATAAGCGAACTCGGGTTCCTGACGCTGCCACTTGAGCTTGTACAACGGCGGCTGAGCCAAGAAGATATGCCCGTGCTCGACCAGCGGTTTCATGAACCGGAACAGCAGGGTCAACAACAACGTCGAGATATGCTGACCATCCACATCGGCATCAGCCATCAACACGATCTTGTGATACCGCAGCTTGGCCAGATCGAACTCATCATGGATACCGGTACCCAGGGCGGTGATGATCGCCTGGACTTCGGTGTTCTTCAAAACCCGGTCGATACGCGCCTTTTCGACGTTGATGATCTTGCCGCGCAACGGCAGGATCGCCTGAAACATCGAGTCCCGGCCACTCTTGGCCGAGCCGCCGGCCGAATCACCCTCCACCACATACAGTTCCGACTTCGTCGGATCGGTGGAGCGGCAGTCGGCCAACTTGCCCGGCAGCCCACCGATGTCGGTCGCGCTCTTGCGACGAACCAGTTCACGGGCCTTGCGGGCGGCGATACGGGCCTGTGCCGACGAAACAGCCTTGTTGACAACGGTTTTGGCCTCAGCCGGATTGGCCTCGAACCAGTGAGTCAGCTGCTCATTGCAGATCTTCTGCACAAACGACTTCACCTCGGTATTACCGAGCTTGGTCTTGGTCTGTCCTTCGAACTGCGGTTGAGCCACCTTCACCGAAATCACCGCGGCCAGGCCCTCACGGATGTCATCACCGGTGAGGTTCGGATCCTTGTCCTTGAGAAGCTTCTTGTCCTTGGCGTACTTGTTCACCACGGTGGTCAACGCCGCACGGAAACCCTCCTCGTGCGTACCACCCTCATGAGTGTTGATGGTGTTGGCGAACGTGTGCACCGACTCTGAGTAACCGGCGTTCCACTGCATCGCGATCTCGACCTCGTGACCGGTGCCCTTACCGTCGAAATCGATCACGCTGGGCTGAATCGCGGTTTTGGTGCGGTTGATGTGTTTGACGAAGTCGACCAGACCGCCCGGGTAGTGGAACGTCCGGTGCTTCACCTTGTGGGGTGCGGCGGCCTCGGCCGCTGTCTCCTCCGCGGTTTTGGGGGCGGCGGCGGTGTCGGCCACGACCTCGTCGACGACCTCGGCCTGAGTCACCCGTTCATCGGTGAGCTCGATGGTCAGGCCCTTGTTGAGGAATGCCATCTCCTGCAGACGCCGGGCGATGGTCTCGAAGTCGTACACCGTGGTCTCGAAAACATTCGAGTCCGCCCAGAACCGGATGGTGGTGCCGGTCTCCTTGGTCTTCTCACCTTTTTTCAGAGTCCCCGGGACCGAATTGTCGTAGGTCTGGAACCACTCGTAGCCGTCGGTGCGGACGTCCGCTTCCAACCGCGTCGACAGGGCGTTCACCACCGAGACGCCGACGCCGTGCAGGCCGCCCGACACCTGGTAGGCGCCTTCTTCGAACTTGCCGCCCGCGTGCAGCACCGTCATCACGACGTCGATGGTCGGGATGCCGGTGGCATGCATGGCCACCGGGATGCCACGGCCGTCGTCGGTGACCTGAACGCCGCCGTCCTCGAGGATTCGCACGTCGACCTTGTTGGCGAACCCGGCCATCGCCTCATCTACCGCGTTGTCGACGACCTCCCACACGAGATGGTGCAAGCCACGTTCACCGGTGGAGCCGATATACATGCCGGGGCGTTTACGAACGGCTTCGAGGCCTTCCAGCACTTTGATCGAGTCGGCACCGTACTGATTCTGGGCAGCCACGTCGGACGCGTCTCCTTGGGGTTCGCGGGAGGCGGTTGCGTCACCGCCCTGCAGATCTCGCCACAGTCTACCGGTCGAGACGGACAGGGCCGACTCTGTAGCGGCGTTTTCACCTACCTAACCGCGCCGTGCGCGGAATTTTTCGGGTGTCGGTGCCTCCGGACGGTCCAGAAGATCGCTTTCGGCCGTCTCGAAGCTCTCAGCGCAATGTCGTCGGAGGCCTAGCCGTAAGTGTCGCGGGGACCGCGGCCGGACACGTGGTACCGACCTTTCCGCCACGACGGCCCGACCGGACCCACGATCTTCAACGAGGTCACCACCCCGTCGCCGACGGCGGCGGCGATCTTGGCGAGCAACTGGGACTGCACCATTCGAAGTTGAGTGGCCCACGCCGTCGACTCCGCCGAGACCGTCAGGACCCCTTCATTCAGGCCGGTGGGTTCGGCATGGTCGGCGATCTGGTCACCCACCACGGCCCGCCACCGACCGAACACCGAACCCTCGGCGACCCTCGAGCCCCAGCCCCGCACCTTGGCCAGATCCTGGGTCGCAGAACCGAGCAGTTGGGGATCGCGGCCATCGGGACCCGGCCCCGACCATCTGCGGCGACGACCGACGTTTCCCGCCACCCGCCGCACCGGGGCGCTGCGGCCCCGACCGACGTCCTTACCCTGGCTGCGGGCCGCGCCTCGAGCCTCTTCGAGTGTCCGCCGCACCAGATCCATGCCACGCATGCGGGCCAGATCATCGGGCGACACCGCCGGGGCCGGGTCCCGAGATACCTGGTCGGGGGATTCTTCGGGTTTGTCCGTCATGTCTGCACCACCGATATCCGGCCCTGGTCGCCTTCGCTCATCCTGATCTCGACGCGGTTGACCTCCCAGTCCTGCGGGATGTCCTCACCGACCGCCGCGGTGACCAGAACCTGTTCGGCCTCGCCGGCCACCGCGGCCAAGGCCTGGCGGCGAGCAGTGTCCAGCTCCGCGAAGACGTCGTCGAGCAGCAGCACCGGATCGACCCCGTCCGACCGCAGCAATTCGTAGGCGCCCAATCGCAGCGCCAAGGCCATCGACCACGATTCCCCATGGCTGGCAAAGCCTTTGGCAGGTTGGTCACCGAGCCACAGCTCGAGATCGTCGCGGTGCGGGCCCACCAGACAGACTCCACGGTCCAACTCCGCGTCGCGACGGCGGCTCAATCCGTCCAGGAGCGCCGCCTCATAGAACTCGACGGACTCGAGACCGGGAGCGTTCGCGATGGCCTCCACACCGGAGCGGTACCGGATTGCCGCGGGCCGGCTCGAGGGTGCCAACAATTGATAGGCCTTCTGCACCTCCGGGTGCAGCTGCTCGACCAGCGCGATGCGCGCGGCGATCAGCGCCGCTCCGTGGGCGGCCAGGTGTCCGTCCCACACATCGAGGGTGTCCAGCACGCTGCGATCGCCTCGATAGCGTGCTCCCGCAGCGGTTTTCAGCAGTGCGGTGCGTTGACGGACCACCTTGTCGTAGTCGGCCCGGATACCGGCGATGGTCGGTCGGCGGGTGGTGGCCAGCTCGTCCAGATAGCGGCGCCGTTCACCCGGATCGCCACGCACCAGTGCAAGGTCCTCCGGGCTGAACAGCACCGCGCGCAGGACACCGAGTATCTCGCGCGGAGACCGTACCGGTGACCGGTTCAACCGAGCCTTGTTGGCCCGGCCGTTGGTGATCTCGAGGTCGATCGCCAGCTCACGGCCCTCGTTGACGACGATGCTCGAGACGATCGCCCGCTGCTCGCCGGCCCGGATCAACGGTGCGTCGGATGCCACCCGATGGGACCCGAGCGTGGCGCAATACCACAGTGCCTCAACGAGATTCGTTTTTCCGAAACCGTTCGGACCGACAAATACGGTCCGCCCGGGCTCCAGCTCGATCTCGACGTTGGCCCAGGACCGGTAGTCGGTCAGCCCCAGGTGGCGGACATACATCGGAATCGCACCTAACCGGACTCGCTGATCCGGTGCACAGCGTGGCCACCGAACTGGTTGCGCAGTGCCGACACTGCCTTCATGGTGGGGGAGTCCTCTTGCCTCGAGGCGAACCGGGCGAACAACGACGCCGCGATCACCGGCATCGGAACCCGGTGGCTGATGGCCTCTTCCACGGTCCAGCGACCTTCCCCGGAATCCTCGGTATACCCGCTGATCGCGGCGAATCCCGGGTCTTCCTTGAGCGCCTTCGCCAACAGCTGCTGCAGCCACGACCGCACCACAGTGCCGTTGGTCCAAGCCTGGATCACTGCCTGTGGATCGGTGATCAGTTCCTCGGCCGACAACAGCTCGTATCCCTCGGCGTAGGCGTGCATCAAGCCGTACTCGATGCCGTTGTGCACCATCTTGGCGTAATGACCGGCGCCCACCGGACCGGCGTGGACGAAACCGTCGGCCACATCACCCTCCGGACGCAGCGTGTCGAAGATCGGCATGGCTCGAGCCACGTCGGTGTCACTGCCACCGACCATCAACCCGTAACCTTCCGTCAAACCCCAGACGCCGCCGGACACCCCGGCATCGATGAAGTTGATCCCGGCTTCGCCCAACAACTTTGCGTGGGGACCGTCCTCGGTGTACCTCGAGTTGCCGCCGTCGATCACCAGATCACCGGGACCCAGCACACCGGCCAGCGCGGCGATGGTCTCGCGCGTCACCGTGCCTGACGGCACCATCACCCAGACGATCCGAGGTGCCTCGAGGGCTCCGGCCAGATCGGCCAGGCCGGCCACGTCGCTGACTTCCGGACGAGGGTCGTAACCCACAACCTCGTGGCCGCCGGCGCGCAGGCGCTCGCGCATGTTGAAGCCCATCTTGCCCAGGCCGACCAACCCCAGTTGCATGTGCGCCCTTTCTCGACCGCGCCGGTCAGCCAGGAAGGCGAACCGGCATCAACAGATAGACGTAATCGGTTTTGGCGGCCGGGAACGGACCCGAACCACCGCCGGTACCACCATCCTCGTCCGTGGGACGCAGTACGGCCGGGCGACTCGGCGTGGTGAAACCGAAAGTCACCCGTTCCGAATGCAGGGAACTCAACCCGTCGGTGAGATAGGTCGGGTTGAACGCGATGGTCAGCGGGTCGCCGGCGAACTCCACCGGCAGGTCCTCTTCGGCGCGACCCACATCGTCGGCGCCGGCCGAGAGACGCAGTACATCTTCGCCGAATTCCATCCGGATCTGGGCGCCCCGGTCGGCCACGAGCGCCACACGCTTGATCGCCTCGGTGAGCTCGGCCACTGCGATCGTGGCCACCGCGGTGTGCTCGCTCGGCAGCAGCTGACGGAACTTCGGGAACTCGGCATCCAACAGCCGCGTGGTGCTGCGCTTGCCATTACTGCGGATACCGAGCAAGCCGTCCTTACCGACCGACTCGCCGGAGCCCAACGACAGGTGCACCTGGTTGCCGTCGGTGCCGGCCTTGGCCGCCTCGGCCAGCGTCTTCGCCGGGACCAGCACGGCCGCCTCGACGTCGGTGGCACTCGTTTCCCAGGTCAGCTCACGCACGGCCAGCCGGAACCGGTCGGTGGCGGCCAAAACCACTGCTTCACCGGAGATCTCGACGCGGATGCCCGTCAGCATCGGCAGGGTGTCGTCCCGGCCGGCGGCGACGGCCACCTGGCCGATGGCCTCGGCGAACAGATCGGACGACACGACTCCGGTCTCGTCCGGCAGGGCCGGCAACGTCGGGTAGTCCTCCACGGCCAGGGTCGGCAGCGAGAACCGGGCACTGCCACAGGTCAGGGCCACCCGGGTGCCTTCCACGCTGAGCTCGACCGGTTTGGCCGGCAATGCCTTGGTGATGTCCGAGAGCAGCCGTCCGGATACCAAAACGCTTCCAGGAGAAGCGATTTCGGCACTCACACGCACCTCTGCGGAAACCTCGTAGTCGAAGCCGGAGATGGTCAGGCCATCATCGGTGCCGGTCAGCAGCACCCCGGCCAGGACCGGGATGGTGGGCCGGGTCGGCAGATTGCGGGCCACCCAGGCCACCGCGTCCGCGAAGTCCTCACGCACCACGCGGAACTTCAAGTCGGTCAGCCCAGCCGTCGTCGTCGCCACGTGCTATGCGCCCCTTCGATGATCCCCATAACGAGCTCTACCAGCGTCTTCCCAGAACACCACCATGCAGCGTCGCGCTGAATGACAAAGCTGGAAACCGCCGTCGATGAACCACCGTAGAGCTTTCCGCATCAACTTGAAAGCTAATCCACCGGGGTGACATGCGGACTTGTATGTGCTTCTCGAGCCGGCTCGGACGGGAGGTTTCGTCCGGTGTCCCCAGGCCCCTCTTCTAGAAAGAACTCTTAGAAGATATTTGAGTAACAGTATTAGGTCCTGTGAAAACTGGGGATGAACGGGTGTTTGCCCAGTACCCCAGGTGTGTCGCAATGTGAGTCGGCTGTGGAGACCGGTGCACGGACCGGCCGCCGCGTGTGGACAGATGACATTGTGTGGATGAGTTTGTCATTTATCCCGTGGTTTGCCCGCAGGTTGTACACAGCAGTATCCACAGCGGTCGGCTGTGACTTGTGAGGCGTTTTGGGACGGAAGTTGTTACAAGATTTTTCGCCGGACAGGCTTGAAGAGACCACGATGTGAGACACGGAGACGCCCGGGCGCGCAGGATCGAAGGCCGGCACGCGGTGCTCGAGCACCGATCCGGGCGGGACTGCGGGGTGATTCAGCGCTTGGCGCGCTGACGGATCCGGGTGGTGAGTTCCTTCACGTGGTCGAAAACCTCACGTCGCTCGGCCATCTCACCGCGTATCTTCTTCTCCGCGTACATGACCGTGGTGTGATCACGCCCGAATGCCTGGCCGATCTTGGGCAGAGACAGATCGGTGAGCTCACGGCACAGATACATGGCGATCTGGCGTGACTGCGCCAGCGCCCGCGTCTTGCCGGGTCCGCGCAGCTCCTCGACCGTGGTCTCGAAGTACTCGGCAGTGGCCGCCATGATCGCGGCGGTGCTGATCTGCATGGTCGTGGCGTCGGCGATCAGATCGCGCAACACGACCTCGGCCAGTGACTTGTCGATCCGGGTCTTGTTGAGCGAGGCGAACGCGGTGACGCGGATCAGCGCACCCTCGAGCTCGCGGATATTCCGTTCGATACTGCTGGCGATGAGCTCGAGGACGTCATCGGGCACGTCGAGGCGATCCATCTGCGCCTTCTTACGAAGGATCGCGATGCGGGTCTCGAGCTCGGGCGGCTGCACATCGGTGATCAGGCCCCACTCGAAGCGGGTACGCAGCCGGTCCTCCAGAGTGGCCAGCTGCTTGGGCGGCCGGTCCGAGGAGATGACGATCTGCTTGTTGGCGTTGTGCAGGGTGTTGAAGGTGTGGAAGAACTCTTCCTGGATACCTTCCTTACCCTCGATGAACTGGATGTCGTCCACCAGCAGGATGTCGATGTCGCGGTAACTGCGCTTGAAGGAAGCCTTGCGGTCGTCGCGCAACGAGTTGATGAAGTCGTTCGTGAATTCCTCGGTGGAGACGTACTTCACCCGCATGCCGGGGAAGAGACGCTGCGCATAGTTTCCGGCGGCGTGCAGCAGATGTGTCTTGCCGAGACCGGATTCACCCCAGATGAACAACGGGTTGTAGGCGCGAGCGGGTGCCTCGGCGATGGCCAGCGTCGCCGCATGGGCGAAGCGGTTGGACGCACCGATGACGAACGTGTCGAAGGTGTAGCGGCGGTTGAGATTGACGGCGTTGTCGTCACTGACCGTGGAATCCCGCTGCGGACTGCTGAAGTAGGTCGGCCAGGTCTCTTCCGCGCTGGCCTTGGCTGCGCGGTCGTCGTCGATCTCGTCGGTGTCGGCGGCCGACGTTGAAGCGGTCACGTCAGGTTGCGCGTCGGCGTTGGACCCGGCATGAGCCGCGCCGGCGCGGTCGTCCTCGGATTCCTCGGGCGGAGTGGCGATGCGGACGCCCAGCTCGACCCGCTCACCCAGCTTCCGGCTGAGTGCGCTGATGATCGGCTCGCGAAGGTGCCGTTCGATCTCGTTCTGGACAAACGGGGTGGGAACCGACAGCAGAGCAAACCCCTCGGCGATGACGAGGGGTTTTACCAGCTTGAGCCAGGCCCTTTGCTGGGGAGTCAGTGGCGGGAGAGCCGGATCACCGTCTGCCCCACGATCGCCGTTGAGTTCGGCGACGACGCTGTTCCAGATTGCGACGAATGGTGGATCGGGGTCAGCTGGCAACGACTGTTCCCCCTTAGAGGTGCCTCGAGGTCGACCCGGTGACGACCAAAAAGAACGATGACGAACTGTCCACATATTTATCCACAGCTTGTGGAGAAAGGACAGTCGTCGTCGCTCTGTTGTCTGTTTTGAGAGTGTCGTGGCCGGCTTCGTCACATACTGCGAGCGTGTGCCGCGCCGCGATCTCTCGCTTCATTTTCCGGGGCCGGTCCAGGCTCGGAACGGCATTGCCAGAAGCTAACAGTTTTCTCTCGATGTGCCAACAGTTCTGCAACATCGGATACCGACCATGTCAGTGGGTCGGCGCAGGTTTGACCGAGGGAAATCTCATCAGTACCCTCGAGCAGTCGCCCGCACGTGGCGATACGGCTGCGCCCGGGAGGTTCCGGAGAACGCGCCGGTTAGTAAAGCACGACGGACGAGCTTAAACAGAGCTTGCACGGTAACCGTTTTCGGCGACACCTCGGTGGCGGCGGAGGCAGGTGCCAAACGGAACAAGGAGAGATTGCCGTGGCCAAGGGCAAGCGGACCTACCAGCCCAACAACCGTCGCCGTGCGCGCGTGCATGGGTTCCGGCTGCGGATGCGCACTCGCGCCGGCCGCGCCATCGTCGCCAACCGTCGTGGCAAGGGCCGTCGCGCACTTACTGCGTGATTCGACGCAGGATCTAGCGCGGTGCTTCCGGCTCGAAACCGGATGAGGCGGTCCGCGGAGTTCAGTGCCACCGTCAGTCGTGGCGTGCGTGCGGTTCAACCTGATGTTGTCGTACACGCGCTAAACGACGGGACGGACGCAACCGGCCCGCGGGTCGGTCTGATCGTGTCCAAAGCCGTCGGGAACGCCGTGGAGCGTCATCGGGTGTCCCGGCGGCTGCGTCATGCCGCCCGCACCGTCATACCTCGCCTGGATGCCACTGACCTTGTGGTGATCCGGGCTCGCGCCGGCAGCAGTGATGCGCCGTCGCCACGGTTGGAGCAGCAGTTGCAGCGCGCACTCGAGCGCCTCGAGGCGCGGCGCAGGACTTCACCATGATCCGCAGGGCGGGCGCTGGTGTGTCCCGCGGTGCGATCTTCCTGATTCAGCTCTACCGCCACACCATCTCTCCGCTTCGACCGCCATCGTGCCGGTTCATGCCGACCTGCAGCCAATACGCGGTCGATGCCCTCACCGAGTACGGCTTTTTCCGTGGTGCGTGGCTGACGTTGATCCGGCTGCTCAAATGTGGACCGTGGCACCCGGGCGGATGGGATCCGATCCCGGACCGGTGCCCTCACGATCACGAGTCCGTCAGTTCTGACGAGACCGTCTCTGGCGGGATCGCCGCCGCCGAAAACCTGGTCTGGGATACCCCAGCGAAGCGAGGGGAGAGCAAGTCGCGTGTTTAATTGGTTCAGCCTGGACATCATCTATTACCCGGTGTCGGCGATCATGTGGGTTTGGTACAAGGCATTCGCCTTCGTGCTCGGCCCGGAGAACTTCTTCGCCTGGGCGCTGTCGGTGATGTTCCTCGTCTTCACCCTGCGCGCGATCCTCTACAAGCCGTTCGTCAAGCAGATCCGCACCACGCGGCAGATGCAGGAACTGCAGCCACAGATCAAGGCGCTGCAGAAGAAGTACGGCAAGGACCGTCAGCGCATGGCGCTGGAGATGCAGAAGCTCCAACGTGAGCACGGATTCAACCCGATCCTGGGCTGCCTGCCGATGCTGGCGCAGGTGCCGGTGTTCCTCGGGCTGTACCACGTGCTGATGTCCTTCAACCGGACACAGACCGGCATCGGCCGGTTGGGGTTGTCGGTGGAGGAGAACCGCAGCCTGGCGAACTATGTCTTCAGCGCGACCGACGTGAGCCACTTCCTGGACGCGAACCTTTTCGGTGCGCCGCTGGGAGCCACCATGGTGCAGCAGCACGGTCTCGAGGCGTTCACGGAATTCAACCGATTTGCCGTCGTTCTGGTCGGCGTACCGATCATGATCCTGGCGGGCATCGCCACGCACTTCAACAGCCGCGCTTCGGTGGCCCGCCAGAGCGTCGAGGCCGCTGCCAACCCGCAGACCGCGATGATGAACAAACTCGCGCTCTACGTGTTCCCGCTCGGTGTGGTGGTCGGTGGACCGTTCCTGCCGCTGGCCGTGATCATCTACTGGCTGTCCAACAACATCTGGACCTACGGTCAGCAGCATTACGTCTTCGGGATGATCGAGAAGGAAGAAGAAGCCAAGAAGGCGGAGGCGATCGAGCGTCGTTCGGCGAACGCGCCGGCGCCCGGAGCGAAACCGAATCGCCCACGTAAGGCCGACGCTGCGAGTGCGACGGCCGCTACGGAGGATGCCGAGTCGGAGCCCGATGCGGCTGAGGCGAAAGACCAGAAGGACGCGGCAGGTGAATCGGCAGCCCCGAGCGTGAACCGCACGCCCAAGCCCGGTGCACGCCCCAAGAAGCGGAAACGGTGACCAGTTCTCACACTGGCTACAAGTAGGGAGAAGACGGATATGACGGACGCACAGACGACCGAGCCCGGCGCCGAGCTGGAGGAGGACATCCAGTCCGCGCCCAAGAGCGAGGCCGACTTGGAGGAGCGACTGGTCGCGGAAGGCGAGATCGCCGGCGACTATCTCGAGGAGCTGCTGGATCTGCTCGACTTCGATGGCGACATCGATCTGGATGTCGAAGGCGACCGCGCCGTCGTGAGCATCGACGGCGGTGGCGATCTGAGCAAGCTGGTCGGCCGCAAGGGTGAGGTGCTGGACGCCCTTCAGGAGCTGACCCGGCTGGCGGTGCATCAGAAGACCGGTGAGCGCAGCCGATTGATGCTGGACATCGCACGGTGGCGTCGGCGTCGTCGTGACGAGCTGGCGGCCCTGGGCGACAAGGTGGCCCATCGCGTGCTGGAGTCGGGGGAGCGCGAGGAGCTCGCGCCCATGACTCCGTTCGAGCGCAAGATCGTGCACGACGCAGTGGCCGCGGTCGACGGTGTCCGCAGCGAGAGCGAAGGCGTGGAGCCCTCGCGCCGTGTCGTTGTGTTGGTTGACTGAGCACTGCTTGGCTGAGGTTTAGTTACAAAGGTGTAGTTCGATTGCGGCGACGGTGCCGTAGGGAGTTCGGAGGATGTTTCACGTGAAACATGGACCGGTCCCCGCGGCACCGGACGCCGCGGCGGAGGTCTTCGGAGATCGTCTGGAGACCGCCGAACGGTACGCGGCAATATTGACCGGTGCCGGTGTCGAGTGGGGATTGATCGGTCCGCGTGAAGTGGACCGGCTCTGGGACCGACACATTCTCAATAGCTCTGCTCTCGGAGAGCTCCTGGCTCCCGATGAGCGCGTCGCCGACATCGGCAGCGGCGCCGGCCTCCCGGGTATACCGTTGGCCCTGGCGCGCCCCGATGTACATGTCACGTTGATCGAGCCGCTGCTGCGACGCAGCGAGTTTCTCCGTGAGGCGGTCGATGAATTGGGGCTGGACGTGGAGGTGGTCCGCGGTCGGGCCGAGGACTCCGACGTTCGTAAAGCCGTTGGCGAGTTGGATGTGGTGACATCGCGTGCGGTTGCCTCGCTGGACAAGTTGACGCGATGGAGCATGCCGCTGCTACGCGTGGATGGAAGGATGCTCGCCCTCAAAGGCGAGCGCGCCGAGGCTGAGATCGAGGAGCACCGGCGTGTGATGACTTCCCTGGGTGCAGTCGATGCCAGGGTGGTGAAATGTGGCGCGAACTATTTGGACCCGCCCGTAACCGTCGTCGCCGTGCGGCGCGGAGCGGTGAAGCCGGCCAGCCGGTCTACGGGCAGAGCCTCCGGGTCACGGGGGAGATCGGGCAGGAGATGAGGATGGGTTCTGATCGGCAGGTAGCCGCTGGCGCGGGTGCTGCGCGCGCGGTTTCACGTGAAACCGTTTCACGTGAAACATGGAAGAACAACGGCGGGACTCCGTGGTCCACGGACGCCAGCATGGACACCCCGATTGCCGCCGAGGCGGAGCAGGCCACTCGCGTGCTACACACCTCGCACGGGCAGCTTCCCCGCCCGGCACGCCAACGTGTATTCACGATCGCGAACCAGAAGGGCGGTGTGGGTAAGACGACCACCGCGGTCAATGTCGCCGCCGCGCTCGCACTGCAAGGGTTGCGAACGTTGGTGATCGACCTCGACCCGCAGGGCAACGCCAGCACGGCGTTGGGTATCGAGCACCGTCCCGGCACTCCGTCGTCCTACGAGGTGCTCATCGGAGACATCCCGGTGGAGGAAGCTCTCCAGCAGAGCCCGCATAGCGAACGGTTGTTCTGCATTCCCGCCACGATCGATCTGGCCGGTGCTGAGATCGAGTTGGTCAGCATGGTGGCCCGCGAGGGTCGGCTGCGGGGGGCACTTGCGGCTCTCGCCAACCACAACTTCGACTACGTCTTCATCGACTGCCCGCCGTCCCTCGGGTTGCTGACCATCAATGCTCTGGTGGCAGCGCCCGAGGTGCTGATCCCGATCCAGTGCGAGTACTACGCGCTGGAAGGTGTGGGACAGCTGCTGCGCAACATCGAGATGGTGAAGGCGCATCTCAACCCGGAGCTGTCGGTGTCCACCGTGATACTGACGATGTACGACGGGCGGACAAAGCTGGCCGATCAGGTTGCCGAGGATGTCCGCGAGCACTTCGGCGACAAGGTGTTGCGCACGGTCATCCCGCGGAGCGTGAAGGTGTCGGAGGCCCCCGGGTACGGGATGACGATCCTCGATTACGATCCGGGATCCCGCGGTGCGTTGAGCTATCTCGACGCGAGCCGCGAGATCGCCGAGCGTGGGGCACCGCCCCGCGCGCAGTAGGTGCCAGTAACCAACACCCAGTAGACAAACAGCGGACGGCAGCAATGAGCAGGAGACGACCATGAATCAGCCGGCACGGAAGCGGAGTGGCCTAGGCAGAGGACTGGCAGCCCTCATTCCGACCGGTCCTGCGGAGGATGGCACCGACGCCCTGAGCCCCAGGATCGGCGCGACTGCAGCCGACGTTCTACTCGGCCCGGCGTCGACCGCAGACGGCGCGGGGACGGCGGCGGACGTCACGACGTCCCCCGGGCCGGACGGGTCAGATCCGGTCCTCACCGCCGGTGAGGTCGGCGCGACGTATCGCGAGATCGATCCCAACCTGATTCAGCCGAACCCGCGTCAGCCACGTCAGGTGTTCGACGAGGAGGCGCTGAGCGAACTGGTGCACTCCATCCGCGAGTTCGGATTGATGCAGCCGATCGTGGTCCGGGCCGTCGAGGAAAACGGTGAATCCCACTACCAGTTGGTGATGGGTGAGCGGCGCTGGCGAGCTGCCCAACAGGCCGGCTTGGAGGCCATCCCGGCGATCGTCCGGGAGACCGCCGACGACAGCATGCTGCGCGACGCACTGCTGGAGAACATCCACCGGGTACAGCTCAACCCGTTGGAAGAGGCCGCTGCCTACCAACAGCTGCTAGACGAATTCGAAGTCACTCACGATGAGCTCGCCGCCCGGATCGGTCGTTCGCGTCCGTTGATCTCCAACATGATCCGGCTGCTACGCCTTCCGATCGCCGTGCAGCGGCGCGTGGCGGCCGGAGTGCTGTCCGCGGGACACGCTCGGGCGCTGCTCGCCCTGGAGGGGGGAGCGGAGAAGCAGGAAGAGCTGGCCGCCCGAATCATCGCCGAGGGGATGTCGGTGCGCGCCACCGAGGAGGCCGTGACGCTGGCCAACCGCGACGGCAACACCACGCCGCCGGCACCCCGGCGCAAGCCGATTCAGATGCCTGGTCTGCAGGACGTTGCTGAGCGGCTCTCGTCGGCCTTCGATACGCGGGTCACCGTGAGCCTCGGCAAACGAAAAGGCAAGATCGTGGTCGAGTTCGGGTCGGTCGACGACCTACAGCGCATTGTCGAAATTATGAGCGCCGAAGACCACTGACAACCCACGACCAAGGACACCGGGTTGTTCCGTCACTGTGACACATCAGTGATCAAGGCCGGTAGTTACGAGCGCCACATAGCGCAATGTAACTGTGCGACATAGCATTTCACTTCAGAGGCGGAACCCGATGAGAATTCCAGGGCACAGTGAACCGGCTCCGGCGGACTCTCCTATCCTTGAGGGGCAGCCACGCACAAAGTGTGAAAGCCAGGGACCTCAGTGACAGCACGTATCACGCCGCTTCGGCTCGAGGGCTTCGAGCAGCTGCCCAAGCATGCTCGGCGTTGTGTGTTCTGGGAAGTCGACCCGTCCACGGTGGATGACGATCACCTGGCAGACCCCGAATTCGAAAAAGAAGCCTGGCTCTCGATGGTGATGCTCGAATGGGGATCGTGCGGTCAGCTCGCGGTGACCGCACGCGACGACGGATCGGAAGAGCCCGGTGCTGGGGGAGACCGTCGCGCCGACGCCGATATCGATACGGTCCCAGCCGGCCCGACCGGGCGGGGCACAGGTGACGATTGGACCGCGCCAGCGGTCATCGACGATCCCTGCCTCGGCTTTGCGTTCTACGCGCCGCCGGGAGCGGTACCACGGGCACGGCTTTTCCCCACCGCTCCGGTGAGCGCAGACGCGGTTCTTTTGACCGCGGTCGGGGTGGAGTGCGCCGAGGCCCGTGACCTGTTGTCGCAGAGTCTGCTTGCCGCAGTCGTGAATGATCTGGTGCGACGCGGAGTTCGGGCATTGGAGGCGTTCGGCTACACCGCGGCCCTGACAGAGATGGTCGACTCCGGCAAGCTTCCTGAGGAGTTGTCCCGGGTGGTGGCGGTGCTGGGGGACTGCTCTGTCGACGAGTGCATGCTGACATCGGATTTTCTCGAAGACGTGGGCTTCACCGTGGTGGCTCCACACCCGTACTTCCCGCGCCTGCGCCTTGAACTGGACAAGGGACTGGGCTGGAAGGCCGAGGTGGAGGCCGCACTCGAGCGGTTGATGGAGCGCGCACAGCTGGAGATGCCAATCGGCGCCGGAATGCCGGGGGCCGCCGTCGGCGCCAAAAGCTCTGGGCAGCAGTAGAAATCGACCGCCCGCCCACCTGCTGACCATCGGTCTGGGGCAGGGTGCCCGCAGATCGAGCGTGATCAACCGCACTGGGGCCTTACGAACAAGGCTCCACGGCAACGGATCTCACCAAAGCAATCCCGGGTAGAAGATTGCGATACGCCGCCGGACCGGACTTTGGGCGGGTACTTGCGCGACCGGGGCAGAGCCGACTAATGTCCTGAACATGTTCAGTGAACATGTTCAGTCGAGGGCCGACGCCAAGGCCAACACCCGTGAGCGAGTTCTCGCTGCCGCCGATCGCCTGTTTCGGGAACACGGCTTCGCCGAGACCACGGTGCGTCGGATCGCGGCCGAGGCAGGTGTGAGCGTCGGCAGCGTGATGGGTGTCGGCGACAAAGACGGGCTGCTGATCGCGATCGTTGACCAGTGGATCGCGGCGGTGCACGAGGCCCGGGATCGGAACCAGCATGTACCCCCGCTCACGAAAGCCGAAGCAGCGCAGAGGCTCATCACCACTGTGGAACCGTTCGTCGCGTACTTCCAGTCCGACCGCGACCTCGCGCGTGAGTACGCCGCGATCGTCGCGCGCGGCCGGCACAAGTCGCGCACATTCACCGAATTGGCCGACGAGCTGGTAGCAGATTTCGAAAACATCTTTGCGGCGGCCGGTCACACCGATTCCCCGGCCGCCGCGCGCACGCTCTACCTCGCCTACCTCGGTGTGCTCCGCGCGGCATCCGGAG
The DNA here is from genome assembly GCF_055419505.1 of Mycobacterium sp. IDUB_9. Classification (NCBI taxonomy): domain Bacteria; kingdom Bacillati; phylum Actinomycetota; class Actinomycetes; order Mycobacteriales; family Mycobacteriaceae; genus Mycobacterium; species Mycobacterium sp. IDUB_9. Next base: position 985,025 of record NZ_JBVAXU010000001.1, read on the forward strand.
GAGCCTTCGACGAGTCCGCCGCACCAGACCGCTTCGCCGAAGCGGTCGATCTGATTCTCGGAAAGGGAATTCCACAATGATCGACACCCCGCACCTGCCTCTGCTGACCATCGCGCTCGCAGTGGGGCTGCTCGGCGACGCCCTCATGTCGATCCGTCCGCCCAAGTTCATCCGGGACTGCCTCGACGGCGTGCGTTTCCCGCGCGACTGGTGGTGGACGCTGATCGTCATCAAGGTGGGTGCTGCTGCGGGGCTACTCGTTGGCCTGCACTACCCGGGTGTCGGATTCGCCGCGAACGTCGGCGTGGTCATGTATTTCGTGTGCGCGGTGATCGCTCACCTGCGCGCCGGATTCCTCAACTCCACCTTCTGGGTGAATTGCCTTGGCATGTTGGTGTTCTCGGGCGTAGTCCTCGCGGTGTCCTACGCATAGCACATCGGCCGAAAGCTCAAGTAGAACCGGCGCTCACGCGCTCAAGTAGAACCGGCGCTCACGCGCCGCGACCCGCCTGTTGCTCGACCGACAACTCATGAGCCAACAGCTCGGCGAAGGTGAAAGTTCCTGTGGGCCTGTCGTTCTTGCCCAACAGATACAGGCGCTTGACCGCCGCCAGGATGCCTTCGGCGATCGCGTCACGAGTGTGGGTGGACAGCAACAGCCGGCGATCATGTGGATTGGTGATGTAGCCGATGTCCACCTCGACGGTGGGCATCCGGGTCAGCCGGAGCAGATCCCAGGTGCGGCCGTGCGACCGGCAGTCACGTAACCCGGTGCGGGCCACCACTTCCCGCTGAATGAAGTCGGCCAGGTTACGGCCGATGGTCGACACCGAACCGTGGGAATTCCCGAAGTGGAACGAGGCCACGCCATTTGCCGAGGGCGAGCGTTGACTCTCACAGCGCAGACTGATCATCAGGTCCGCGCCGACCCGGTTGGCGGTGGCGGCGCGTTCGGCGTTCAGTGGGCTGCGGTTGGCCGGCCGTGAGATGAACGTCTCCATGCCGATCGCGGTCATCCGGCCTTCCAACCGACTTGCCAAGTCCCACAAGATGTCTGCTTCGCTGATCGGACCGTCGGGCCCGTTCATGATCATCCCGTGATCGGAGCCGCCGCGGCCCGGATCGATGATGACGTGCTTACCTGACAGCTGCGGTCCCGAGCGCCGGACCAATTCTTCTTCCCGGATCGCGTGCGGCGACCCACCGGTGACCCGAGAACCCAGGAAATACAACGACCGCAATGTTTCCGGTCCACAGATTCCGTCGGGGTAGAGCCCGTACTCGCGCTGGTAGGAGGACAGCCCGTTGTGGGTCTGCAGACCGAAATGCCCATCGACCATCCCGGTGTAGAAACCAAGGTCCTGTAGGCGGGCCTGCAGGGTTGCCACGTCGTCGCCGTACATGGGTGCGCCGAACTGGTGGGTCAGGGTGCGGGCACCGAGCCGGTAGGAAGCTTCGCGTAGGGCGCGATAGGTGGCCTCGCCGACGATTCCGTCGACCAACAGGCCCCGGTGCTGCTGAAATGCCCGGACGGCGCGGTCGAGCTCGTCATCGAATGCGTCGAGCGCAACATGTCTACCGGTGCTCAGATCCTCGTCAGGGTTGTCGATCAGACCTAACGCGGCCAAGGCTGCCCGTATCTCGGTGACTGCTCCGCCACGGTCACCGCGACGCAGACTCGACATTCGGCCCCTCCATGCTGGTGTCCGGCCATCTGCCGGTCTAGCTAGCCAGCATTGTCTCAGATTTCGGCCACAATCCGGAAAACGCCAGGCGTATCCGGGGTGTGTGGGATGTCAGAGTGCGTCGGCGAGTTCCCGCAGCAGTGCGGCCTTACCCTTGGCGCCGACGATGCGCTTGACCGGTGCGCCGTCCTTGAACAGGATCAGCGTCGGGATGGACACCACCTGAAAGTCACGCGCGGTGGCCGGGTTGGCGTCGACGTCGATCTTGGCGACCCGCAACTCACCGGCCTTCTCGCCGGCGATCTCCTCGAGCACCGGGGCGACCATCTTGCACGGGCCGCACCAGGTGGCCCAGAAATCCACCAGTACCGGTGTGCTGCTGGTCAGGACGTCGTCGGCGAACGAATCGTCGGTGACCGTTACTGTTGCGCTGTCCGCACTCATGGAACTCTCCTGTCGGGTCGAAATCTATTGGGGGTCAGTCGTTGTCGGCGAGCCAACGCTCGGTGTCGATGGCGGCCGAACAGCCGCTGCCCGCGGCGGTGATGGCCTGGCGGTAGGTGTGGTCGACGAGGTCGCCCGCGGCGAACACTCCGTCGAGCGTGGTCGCGGTGGTACGGCCGACCACGTTCACGTAGCCCTCGTCGTCGAGGTCGATCTGGCCGCGCACGAGTTCCGAGCGGGGGTCATGACCGATCGCGACGAACACCCCGGTGACCTCGAGCTTGGACTCCTCGCCGGTGACGGTGTCGCGCAACCGCACACCGGTGACCTTCGGATCGCCCTCGATCTGGGTGATCTCGGTATTGGTCAGGAAGGTGATCTTGTCGTTGGCCCGGGCCCGCTCGAGCATGATCTTGGAGGCGCGGAACTCGTCGCGGCGGTGGATCAGGGTGACGCTGCGGGCGAACCGGGTGAGGAACGTGGCCTCTTCCATCGCCGAGTCGCCGCCGCCGACCACGATGATGTCCTCGTCGCGGAAGAAGAAGCCGTCGCAGGTGGCGCAGGTGCTCACGCCCATGCCGGTCAGGGCTTCCTCGCCGGGCACACCGAGGTGCCGCGCTGCGGCACCCATTGCCAGAATCACGGACCGGGCCTGGTGGGTCTCGTCGCCGACGGTGACCGATTTCACCGGGCCGGTGAGGTCGACGGCGTCGACGTCCTCCATGCGCAGATCCGCACCGAAGCGCAGGGCCTGCTCGCGCATCTCGTCCATCAGCTCGGGGCCGGTGATGCCCTCACGGAACCCCGGGTAGTTCTCCACCTCGGTGGTGGTCATCAGCGCGCCGCCGAACTGCGTGCCCTCGAACACCAGCGGCTTGAGCTGGGCGCGGGCAGCGTAGATGGCTGCGGTGTAACCGGCGGGGCCGGAACCGATGATGATGACGTCGTGAACCGTCGCTGAGGAGGACATGTAAGCCTTTCTGCCGTACTCGGCACGGGTTGCAACGTCAGCCTAGGCCCGATGTGTTCCCAGGTGAGTTCAAGGACAGACTACGGACGCTTCACCGGACGTTTCACCACGGTGTCGGCCAGTGACCCGGCATGAGCGGCGTCGCAGTCGGAGGCGAGGACCACGGCGTCGATGGTGTTGGGCGTGCCCGGTGGCCTGGGGGGTACCAACACCAGCACACCGCTCCGACCGGCCACGTCGATCGGGCGAGCGCCGAGAACCGGGACGCCGGCGGGGTAGCCCAGTGCGGACAGGCAAGCGGAGCGGCGTTGCGGGTCGGTCAACGGACCGAGATCGGGCGGGACCGACAAGAGCCCCTGGATCTGGGGTTCGGACAGAGCTATCGCGGCACGGGGCGGTGAGACTGTGATCCGGCCGAGGCTGGTCATCGTCGAAGGGGCGTGGCCCGTGGGGCGCACCAGGACAATCCCGCCGACGACGGCGGCCACCACGGCCGCACCTGCCCCGGCGGCGGCGCCGATCGACTTCCAGCGAAGGCCGGACGGCGCCCGCGGGGTCGGCTCGGCGCGCAGTGCCTCGGTCAGGCGGGCACTCACTTCGGCAGGCACCGGGGGAGCCGAGGCCGTGTCTCGGCCCAGCTCGGCCAGGTCGCGGCGTACCCGGTCGAGGGCGGCCAGGGTGTTCTTGGCCTCCGGCCCGGCCAGCGGGTCGGTGCGCACACGCCGGCGAATCTGCGCGGCGGTGTCGTCGTCGAGGAGGCCGGCCTGCAGGTCGGCGAGCAGCTCAGCAGGTATCGGACCGTCCGACGGCACTCGGGGTGTGCTGCCGTTCATCGCCTTCAAAATACTGGAGCAGGCCGGCCAGCTTGTGCCTGGCGCGGGAACACCGGCTCTTCACGGTGCCCTCCGCCACGCCGAGGAGCAGCGCCGTCTCGGCCACCGAATAGCCCTGCATGTCGACGGCCACCACCGCGGCGCGCTGCTCCAGCGGCAGCTGCATGAGCGCCCGCTCCACCACCATCGTGGTTGCCACCCGGGGCGCTGGGTCGCCGGCCGGGTCGCGCAGCTGAACGAGATGGTCGAGGTCGTGTTCGGACGCGGTCGGCTGGTTGCGTGACCGGCGAACCCGGTCCAGGCAGGCGTTCACCACGATTCGGTACAGCCAGCTGCTGACCGCCGAGTCGTGCCGGAACGACGCGGCCGTGCGGTGCGCCGACAGCAACGCGTCCTGGACAGCGTCGTCGGCGTCCTCGTGGTGATGGCTGGTGAGAAACGCCAACCGGCGTAGCTGGCTGTGATGCCGGTGGACGAGTTCCTCGAATGCGTAGCGGTCCCCGGCGACGTGGGCGGCCAGCAGTTCGGCATCAGAACGCGTGGCTGCCCCATCTTCGCGGTGCCCCCGCTGCGTCCCTGTGACCGGCTTACCGGTCCCCCCGAACCTTCCCACACGCTGAACTTAAACGCTGCGCGGTACAGGCCCGGACACTTGTTTGCCGGGCTTGCTATATCGCCAGGTCAACAAGCTATCCGGGCTGGGGATGACAGCTCAGGAGGCTGCTTTGAGAGTGATCTCGGAGATGTCGGTGCGACTCTTGCCGTCCACGGTGCCCAGCGTCGAGATCCACACCAGCACGTAGGAGGTGGACGACGCTTTGTTCACCGAGATGGTGTTGGAGCCGGGCTTGAGCGGTGTCGTCGGGCTCAGTTCGGTGGTGTCCGACAGGGACGACGGGGTAGCCGTCTGGGCCGAGCGGATCTGGACCGAGGTGCCGGTGCTGGTCACGTTGAGGGTGACCGAGCCGATCGTCGTCGGCTGCGGCAGTTGCAGCATCAGGCCGACGCCGTTCTTGAACCCGGGGAACGGGGCTGGGTCCGAATACGTGTCGGTGGACCACGCGGTGCCGGTATTGCCGTCGATGGCCTGCCCGGCCGTGGCGGGCGAATCGGCTTCACCTTCGGGTGAGAACACGGTTGCCCGTACGGGTTTCACCGTGCTTCCGGTGGCGGCCGACGAATCGCCCTGATTCTCTTCACTATTCGACGACGGTGCATTCAGGCCGAGTTCGTCGCGGTTGAGTCCCCCGCCGACGTCACCGAATATGCTGTTGAGGACCGAAGCCAGCACCAGCAGCGCCACCAAGATGATGGCGGCGCCCACACTCACCCCGATGATGACGCCCTTGCGGCGCCGGGCCTCGGCGGCTTCGTGTTCCTCTGGGGTCTCGTGCGCGCGGACCGGAGCGGCCGGGACGGGCGTCTCCTCGACCGAACCCAGCAGCTCGGTACGATCGGCGATCGCGGTGGCCTGTTGTAGCAGGTTCAAAAGGGTTGGAGCGCTTCGAATTCCACCACCAGGCTGGACCGCGCGGGCGGCCGCCGCTGAGATCTGGAACGGGATGTCGCGGTCGACGGCGCGTGGTTCGACCGGCTGCCCGGCCGGATCCAGGGCGGCAGGCTCCAACCCGCTACGTGATCCGGACTCCGGCAGCGGCCAGCGGTTGACCAGCAGCGCGTACAGCGCCGCGCCGATGCCGCGGATGTCGTCATCGGGCGTGGCGTCGGGCATGGTGGCCGGGAAGGCCAGTGCCACATCGCCTTCGATGCTCACCCGCACCCGGCCGGGGTGATCGATCGACAGGGCCACTCCGGCGCGGTGCGCGGCCTCGGCGGCGGCGGCGAGCGACTGGATGGCGCGCGCCCCGCCGATCGGGGAGGGAGAGGTATCCGCGACCTCGGCCAGCGAGCCGCCGCGAATCCACTCCGAGACGATCAGCCCGCCCGATCCGCTGTGAGCCACATCGAGGACCCGCGCGATACCGGGAACGTCGATACGGCTGAGTTTGAGGGTGCGCGAGAGGATCTCCTGCACCTGCGCGTCGGGCATGGTGGCATCCGGGTCGACGAAGGTCAGCGCCACCTGGCGGTCCAGCGCGGTGTCGAGCGCCTGCCAGAACTGCAGGTGCGGCGGACCGCCGTGGAACACCAGAAGCCGGTAGCGGCCCTCGGCGATGGTGGCCCCGGGGATGAGGTGCACATCGCCATCGGCCGTTTCCAGGGCGGCGTCGTGCGGCGGGGCGAACGAAATCGGCTCGCGCGTCGGATCGCCACCGTAGTCGGTGGTCGACCGGGCCGCCCCGTTCGAGCGGCTCGCGGCGGGTTCGCCGGATCCGGGGCCCTCGTCCGACGGCGTGGCAGGCTCGGGGGGTGTCACGTCCGGGTGGAACTCGTCGGCGGCCGGGCGCGGCAACTTCGTCGTATCGGTTGTCATCCCGGAACTCGAGGTGTCGTCCAGTGCCGGGCCGTCCGCAGATTCGTCGGTCACCGGTGATCCTTTCCACATCCCCGCTCCGGCAACGCCTGCCGGAGTCCCGCCCCCGGCGGCTGCCGGGCTTGACGGCCACTCAGTGGGAGAAGAATTCCTCTGATCAGGGTACGTGACGGGCCCCGCAGGATGAGGCCCGACGGGCGGCGCAATTGTTTGCATGGCTACCTGTCCGGCTGCCGGCTGAGGTGCGAGACGCCCCCGTCCGAGCCGGCGGCGGACCATGGCCAGCGCAGACTGCGCCTCCGGAACCCGGGCGGCGAGCATCACGCCGGCGATGATCGGGACCATGATCACGCCGAGTGCAACCAGGCGCAGCAACGAACCCGCGGCGCCGGCATGCTCGGTCAGCGAGTCCAGCCCGAGCAGTCGGTCGGCGGCATGGGCCACCAGGCCGGCGATCAACGACGCCGCGATGGTCACCAGGATCGTGCGGATCACCGCGTCGCGCAGCAGCCGGCCCCCGCGCGGACGCAGGTCGGATTTCAGCAGCACGTAACCCATCACGGCTCCGGCCATGAATCCCAGTCCGTTGGCCAGTCCGAGGTAACCGGCCACCATGTTGGGGTTGTCGGTCAGGTGGGGCGCGATGATCGAACCGATGATCTTGACGGCGGTGATCACCACGACGATGCCGATCGGTGTCCACGGCTTCTCCCGCGCGTAGAACACCCGCAGCTGCAGCAGTACCAGCGCATAGGGGATGAGCGTGAAGGCCGACAGCGTGATCGCCATGCCGAGGTAGCCGGCGTCGGTGGCGCTGAAGTTGCCGTAGGCGAACAGTGCGCTGCCGATGGCGGGCCCGCCGACGGTCATCATGGCCACCACCGGGATCAGCGTCACCATGGTGAGCCGGGTGGCCAGGGAGTAATCGTCGAGCACGGCCGGGATGTTGTCGGCGGCCGCATTGCGGCTGAGGCGCGGCATCACCACGGTCAGCACGGTGACGCCGATCATCCCGAACGGCAGCATCAACACCAGCCAGGTGTAGTTGTAAATGGCGGGCCCGGTGTCGGCTGCCCCGCTGGCGATCTGATTGCCGACGATCAGGCCGATCTGGCTGATGAGCACATACAGCACCATGGCCGCGGCCATCGTGCCGAATTTCTTGAGGCGGGCGTCGATGCCCCACAGCGGCCTCAGGCTGATCCGCTCGGCGCGGATCGCCGCGAGCAGCACCGCGGCTTGGGCGACCACGCCCAGGGTGGTGCCGATTCCGAGGACCAACAGCTTGGCCGTACCCATGTGGGGCGGATCGATCGAGAACTCCCCGGGCACCAGGACGAAGAGGCCCAAGGTCACGATCGCCACCACGTTGTTGACCACCGGGGCCCACGCCGGCGGACCGAACACATTGCGGGTGTTGAGGATCGCCATGAAGACCGACGACAGGCCGTAGAACAACACCTGCGGCAAGAGCAGGTAGGCGAATGCGGTGGTCAGCGGATTGTTGACCTTCGGATCGCTGCCCAACATCAGCCGCACCAGTAGTGGCGCGCACAGCACCGAGAGCACGGTGGTGACCAACAGCAGCGTGGTGGCCAGGGTCACCAGCCGCCGCACGAACGCGGTGCCGCCGTCGGGGTCGTCGCGTTCGGCGCGGGCGAGGACCGGCACGAAGATCGCGGTGAAGGTAGCTTCCAACACCAGCGCGGCCACCATGTTGGGGAGCTGGTTGGCCACCGAGAACGAACTGGTCAACGCTCCGCCGAGCAGAGCCATCAGCAGAACGAACCGGAAGAACCCGGTGATGCGGGAGATCAGCGTGGCGAAGGCCATGCCCCACGACCGTGACACCACTGCGGCGTCGGACAGCTCGGCGCGCCCGGCGGGGCGGATCGGGCCGGTCGCATGCGGAATCCGCCGCGGGCCCGGTGGCCGGGCCGCTGGTTGGTCGGGCGAGGTCATCAGGGCCGGTCCGGACTCGTCGCGGGCACCGGCGGGGAAGGCGGGGTGTCGGGCCCGCCGTCGGTGCTGACGTCATTGGTGAACGCCATGGCGACGTCGAGCGGGTCAGGGTGTTCGCCCGGCGGAATGAGGTCCGCGCGGTCGGGCTGGCCGCGGAAGCGGTGCCACAACCGGCGTCCGGCGAGCGCCACCAACACGGCCCCGGCCGAGAGCGTGATGAAGAACAGCACCTTGCCGTAGGCGTTGGAATGCACTGACAACCGGACGGGCTCACCGAGCGTCAGGCCGTCGGTGGTCTGGAGGCTCACGTCGACGGCCACCCGCTGGGTGAAGTGCACCTCGATCGGTACCCGCAGGGGCAGATAGCCGGGCGGCAGCTCGATCTCGCCCATGTCGGTGACGCTCATGCCGGGAGGTGCGTCGACGTGCAGCCGGACCCGTACCGGCACCGGCAGGTCATTGCGCAGCGCCAGCGGCAGCGGACTGCGCTCGGTGGCCAGCGTGTAGGCCCCGCCGGGGTTGACGATCCGCACCGCGCCGAACATGTCGTTCACACTGCGGTTGACGGTCTGCAACCGCTGCTCGGCCAACCCTTCGCGGGCCTCCGGTGGCACCGACTGGCTCAGCGCCCGCAGCGTGTCCTCCCGCAGCGGTGCGGTGTACTGCATGCCGGTCAGCCCGGTGCGCTCATCGGTGGTCAGCGCGGCGGTCAGCCCCCACAGCCGGCTGATCACCGCCGCGATGCCGCCGCTGATGTTCTCGTCGACGCCACTGCGGGGGTTGCCGAGGGAATCCGGCGGCGGGGGTTGTACGGGTTCGGGTGGCACGGCGTTGCTTTCGGCGATCACCGCGGGCAGTGGGCGCGGCACGGCCAGCCCGGCGTGGATCGTGGTGGCCACCGAGGTCAGGATGGCCTGCGCGTCGTCGGCGTCCAGCGACCACACCAACGGTGGCATCAGGATCTGGGTCCGCGGTTCCTCGGTGGGCGTGAGCCCCCGCCACAGCAGTGCGCCCAGAGCATCCTGACGGCGCGCGGTCTGCGAGTCGTGACGGACCGGGATCTCCAGCGACGGGTCCAAGTAGGACGGCGCCACCGGGTCGGTGCCGGCACCGGCAAGGGCGGCACCCACGGCCGGGTCGAATCCGGCCGCCACCACCTCGGGCCCGTATCGCAGCGGCGTGACATCGGCGGTCTCGGGGGCGCCGGTAGCCGAGTCCTGGGCGGTGATCTGGGTGGCCGAGATGGCGACTGTCTGGCCCTGGGCCGCCAGCAGGTCCAGGGCGGGGCCGGTGAGCGGCCCGTCGCCCAGGATGCTGGCACCCCGGATCGAGGTGGCGCCCAGGATCTGATCGACGATGTCGCCGGCACCGTTGGTCGCGATCGCGCTCAAACCCGGGTCGCCGACCCGTTGAAGTGCGGTCAGGTCGGCCTGCGCGTAGTTGGTCGGTGCGACGCACAGCCGCCCGGCCAGGGCGCGCAGGCGGTTCAGCCAACCGACGGCCGCTTCCTGGCCGGTGCCGGGCCGCGTCGGGGTGCGGGCACCGGCGTCGGGTCCGTCGTTGACGACGTAGCCGCCGGTCATCGCGTTGACCGTGACGAGCAGATCGGGATCGACGGCAAGACACAAGGTGGCACGCATCTGGCCGCCGGAGTCGACGGTCGGTCCGGTGGCGAAGTCGGCGGCCGCCAGCAGGGTGTCGAGGCGCCCGCCCGGGGCCAGGGACGCGGCGAGGCTGTCGTCGACAAGGCGCACCGGCGTGGTGCCGCCGGGGGCGCCCGGGGCCAGCCGGGGCCGGTCGGCCAGCGGCCAGAGCATGGTCATCCGCACCGGCTGCGAGGTGTCGGGCGGTACCACCGAGTTGAGCGTGTCCGCGGCCGACATCGGATATTCACCGGCGTCGGGCGCATTGCCTTCTGGCCGGTCGGGCGGCACCCCGAGGACCGGCAGCAGGAAGCGGGCGTCGTCGAGCTTGGCGGGAGCACCGTAGTCCGGTGTCCCGTTGACGTTGAGCAGCACGGGGTAGACACCGGGTTCGGTGATGTGCAGCGATCCCGGGCCTTCGGCGCGCAGCGGATAGGACAATGTGAAGGCAACCGATTGGCCGCGCTGCATCTCGGGTGCCACGGTGACGAAGTCGGCTACGGGCTCGAATCGGTCGACGTCCCCGGTGAGGTCGGTGCGTAGCTGACTCGATGAAGTCACCGCCCGCGCGTGTTCCATCCGGATGTCCACATCGCGCACCGGACGGTCACCGACGTTGAGCACCGCCCCGCTGACCGTCAGCACTGTTTCGCTGGTGGTCGTGACGACGTCGGGGGTGACGCGGTCGATGCGGATCTGGAGGAACGGCGTCGCTCCCGGTTCACTTGCGCCTGCGCGGGGCAGAAGGACTGGCAGCGCGGCGGTGGACCACACCGAGAACAACAACATCACCGCCACAAGCACCACTGTGTGCGCCAGGAGGGAAACCCCTCGGCGCACCACCGGGGCCGCGGTCACGGACCCTGTCCGCATCCGTTCGTGCGCCGGCGGGGCTGGGGTTGTGCGGGTTCGTCGCGGCGGTGACTGCGGGCGTGCGAGTGGGTCTGGGGACGCCGCCGGGGCGCGCTGCGGGGCAGTGGCGGCAGGGCGCCCGGCCCGTCGGTGTGCAGCTTGTCGATGAGCTCGCCGGCCACCTCGGCGAGCTTGCGCTCGTCGGCGTACGCCAGGCGGGACGCCAGATCCCGCAGCGGGACCCAGGCGACCTCGGTCACCTCGACGTCGTCGTCGGAGAGCTCGCCGCCCTGGAAGCGCAGAAGGTAGTGATGCACGGTCTTGTGGACGCGGCGTCCCTCGGTGACGAACCAGTAGTCGATGCTGCCGAGCGCGGCCAGCACGTCGCCGCGGATGCCGGTCTCTTCGGCAACCTCACGGATCGCGGTCTGCTCGGCCGTTTCGCCGAGTTCGATATGCCCCTTGGGCAAGGACCACAGCATCCGGCCGCGCCGGTCGACCCGGCCGATCAACGCTGCCACCTGGGTGTCCTTGGGGCCGTCGATTCCGTCGATGACCAGACCTCCGGCCGAGGTCTCGTGCACGGTGCGTAGCCGCTCCGGTGGCCGACGCGGCCGCGACTTGTGTTGCTTGGACTGGTCACGCGGGGTAGGCGCGGGATTGGCCGCATCGACGGTTGCTTCGCTGGGGGCGGCGGCATCGTTGGTCTGATCACCCGCCGGCGGTCCCGCCGCCCTTTGTGCACGACGACGGCCACGACGCCGGCTGCGGCGCCGTCGTGGTTTGGCCTGTTCGCCGTCCGACACCCAAGCGATAGTAGCTGCCACGAGGTTGGCCTCCTGCCGCACTCGCCGGTTGTGACCACACCGGGAGCATTAGGCTCATCGAACGTGTCCGACGCTGTTGTTACTGATGCCGAATTGCTGGCCGGCGCACTGGTCTCCCTGAACCACCGCGCCGAGGTGCTCCGCGCACTCGGCGCGTTGTTCGCTGAGGCGGGCCACGAGCTGTATCTGGTCGGCGGAAGTGTGCGCGATGCGCTGCTGGGCCGGCTGACCGATCACAGTGATCTCGATTTCACCACCGATGCCCGTCCCGAGCAGATGCTGAAGTTTCTGCGGCCGTGGGCCGATGCGCTGTGGGATACCGGGATCGCATTCGGCACGATCGGTGTGGGCAAGCGCGTGGGCAAGGTTGAGCACCGCCTCGAGATCACCACGTTCCGTGCCGACAGTTATGACCAGGTGTCGCGGAATCCGACAGTGGAGTTCGGCGACAACCTCGACGACGACCTGGTGCGCCGCGACTTCACCGTGAACGCCATGGCGGTGCGCATCGCACCAGATCAGCCAGGCGGGGTCGGCGACTTCATCGACCCCTTGGGCGGTTTGGCGGCGGTGCAGGCCAAGGTGCTCGACACCCCGTCGGCGCCGGAGGTGTCGTTCGGGGACGATCCGCTGCGGATGTTGCGCGCTGCCCGATTTGTTTCGCAGCTCGGGTTCGGGGTGGCGCCGCGGGTGCTCGAGGCGCTGCTGGAGATGGCCCCGCAGCTGGAGCGCATCACCGTCGAGCGGGTCGCGGCCGAACTGGACAAGCTACTGCTGGGTGCCGATCCGGTGGCCGGTGTCGATCTGATGGTGCAGACGGGGCTGGGCGAGGTGGTGCTGCCCGAGGTCGGCGAGATGCGGATGGCCATCGACGAACACCATCAGCACAAGGACGTGTACTGGCATTCGCTGACGGTTCTGCGACAGGCAGTGGAACTTGAGGGCTCTGAAGGCCCCGACCTCGTATTGCGTTGGGCCGCACTGCTGCACGACATCGGCAAGCCGGGCACGCGCAAGCACGAATCCGACGGCGGCGTCAGCTTTCACCACCACGAGGTGGTGGGAGCGAAGATGGCCCGTAAGCGGATGCGGGCGCTCAAGTACTCCAAGCAGATGGTCGACGATGTGTCGCAGCTGGTGTATCTGCATCTGCGGTTCCACGGCTACGCCGACGACAAGGGCACGGGCAAGTGGACCGACTCGGCGGTGCGTCGCTATGTCACCGATGCCGGTCCGCTGCTGAGCCGGCTGCACAAGCTGGTCCGGGCCGACTGCACGACGCGGAACAAGCGCCGTGCCGCACGGCTGCAGGCCAACTACGACGATCTGGAGAACCGGATCGCCGAACTGGCGGCCAAGGAGGACCTGCAGCGGGTCCGGCCGGATCTCGACGGCAACGAGATCATGGAGATCCTCGGGATCCCGGCGGGCCCCCAGGTGGGCGAGGCCTGGAAGTACCTCAAAGAGCTGCGGCTCGACCACGGACCGCTGTCCCGTGAGCAGGCCATCGACGAATTGCTGAAATGGTGGAACGCCAGGAGCTGATCGTGCGTCTGATCAGTCATGGACTACTGCCTGGGTGACCCGGACGGGACCGCGACCATCTTCACCGGCGTGCCCGATGTGGATGTGGACGGCGACGGCAGCTTCGACGGCATCGGACTCGATGTCGACGGGGACGGCCGGATCGACGATGTGATGGGTGATTTCGACAGGGACGGCAGCGCCGAGCGCGCGGTGCTCGATACCGACGACGACGGTCACGCCGAGAGCTACTTCTCCGACGACGGTTCGGGGACCTGGGCGGTGAGCGTGGACCGGTCCGGGCAGGTGCGGTGGTTCGGGCTCGACGGGGTCGAGCAGCCCGCGGGCGGGCCACTGGTGGATTTCGACGGTGACGGCGCAGCCGACGACCGGCTGATCGACGCTGACGGAGACGGGCGGGCCGATCGGGTGATGGCCGGGGAATCGGCGTACGTCGACACCGACGGGGACGGTCGTTGGGACATGAAGCTGGCCGATACCGACGGGGACGGGCGGGCAGACTCGGTGTCCTGAGCGTGACTCTGCGGTGAGGGCGTGAGCCTCTCGAACTTCCGCGCCCTCAGCGCAGAATCGAATTTCGGTAGTGGCGTGTTCAGCCGCGTCCGGCGCCCGGAGGCCCGGCGAAGGCCTGCGCGATGGTCAGCCACTTGGCGGCGTCGTCGCCCACCGCGGTCACATCCAGTTCGGCGGGTGCCCGGCGCTGGGTCACCAGCATGCAGAAGTCTTCGGCCGATCCCGTCACGCGCTGCTGCGCGTCGTGTGGTCCCCACTCCCACAGCGAGCCGTCGGGCGCGGTCAGCTCAACCCGGAACGGGGCGGCCGGCGGCGTCAGCCCATGCACGGTGAACGCGAAATCCCTTGTGCGAACCCCGATGTGGGCGATCGAACGCAGCCGCGCGGTGGCGGGCCGATGCACGTTGAGCGCGTCGGCGACATCGAGACCATGTGCCCAGGTCTCCATCATGCGGGCGGTGGCCATCGAGGTCGCGCTCATGGGCGGGCCGAACCACGGCAGCTTGCGGCCCTCGGCGACGTTCACGAGTTCGGTGTGCAGTCTCGTGCGGGTCTCACGCCACTCAGCGAGCAACTGCTCGGGTGGCGTGAGCGCGAGCTCCTCGGCCGCGGCGTCGACGAACCCGGTCGGGTTCTGCATCGCCTCGGCGAGGACGGCGTCGAAGCCGGCCTGGTCGGTGATGGCGATGACCGACACCCGATCGGTCCACAAGAGGTGGGCGATCTGATGGGCGATGGTCCAGCCCTCGGCCGGCGTGGCGGTGGCCCAGCCCTCCGGCGGGAGACCGGCCACCAGGGCATCGAGTTCGTCGCTCTCGGCGGACAGGTCGGCCACGATCGGCTCGGCGCTCACCATGGCGGTCAGCCTAGACCGGGCGATCACACCCGCTTCGGGGATGCCACCGCGGCATGCAGTCCGAGCCCGATCAGATAGGCAACGGACCCGGCGGCCACCAGGCCGGGTGAGTGTCCATCGGCGGGTATCACCACGGCCGCCGCCGCGATCGCCACGACGAACGAGATCCAGAACAGCGCGTCCTGCACGGTGAACACGTGACCGCGCAGGGCGTCGTCGACGTCGATCTGCATCGCCGAGTCCGCGCACAACTTCACCAACTGCCCGGCCGCGCCCAGCAGCAGGCCACAGACCAGCATCACCGGTACCTGCAGCCCGAGCGCCACCAGCTGGATCACCACGGCGAGGCCCAACGCGCCGTTGGCCGTCGCATAGCGCCCGAACCGGGCGATCACCGCCGGGGCCGCCACCGTCGCCGCGAACTGTCCGATGCCTCCGAATGCCATGAACAGCACCGCGCTCCCCAGCCCCAGCCCGGTCACATCGGGGTTGTCGGTGTGCCGGACGATCACCAGCACCAGCAGCGAGTTGATCCCGAACGCCATCCGGTGTGCGGCGAGCCCGGCCAGGGTTCCGGCGACGGGCCGCACGGCCCACACGGTGCGGGCACCGTGCACCCAGCCGGTGGACACCGCGTAGGCGACAGAGCCGTGGATGGCGCGTTTGCTCTCGTGCGGACCCAGCACGTGCGGTCCGAAGCGCACCGAAAGCCACAACGCCAACGCCACCGGGAGCGCCACGATGAACATGACCACCGAGGCGCCGGTGTCGTCGGCACCGAACAGCTTGCGCGGCAGCAGCATGAAATCTGCACCGAGGAACGCCGCCAGCGAGCCGATCGCGGTGGCCACCGAGTTCATTGTGACGATCCGGTCCTGCGGCACCACATCGGGCAGCGAGGCCGACAGACCCGACGAGACGAACCGGGTGAACCCGTTGACGATCAGGGCACAGCACAGGATCGGCACGTCGCCGACGCCGAAGGACAGCAGCGCACCGACCACCAGCACCACGATCAGCCGTCCCACGTTGGCGCCGATGAGTACCAGGCGACGGTCCCAGCGGTCCAGCAGCGCCCCGGCGAACGGGCCGAGCACCGAGTACGGCAGGAACATCACTGCGAACGCCATGGCGATCTGCCACGGCTCGGCTTGCCGCTCCGGGTTGAACAGGATGGCACCGGCCAGGCCGGCCTGGAAGAGACCGTCGGCGAACTGACTGACCGCACGCAGCTCCAGCAGCCGGCGGAATTCGGTCATGCCACGCAACGAGTCCCACAGGGCACGGGGAGCGCGAGCATGAACCACCCGATCAACAGTACAAAGCTCAGCCGAAATCCGACCGCGCCCGGGCTTGTTCGCCACGTCTCGGCAATCGCGGTGCCATTATGTAGACGTGGCGCACTCAGAAGACCCGGAGGATTTCATCGCGCCTGCAGCGCATCGGGTACGACCGGGCACGCTGCTGCTGGCCAATACCGATCTGCTCGAGCCGACCTTCCGGCGCAGCGTCATCTATATCGTCGAGCACAACGCCGGCGGCACCCTCGGTGTGGTGTTGAACCGGCCCAGCGAGACGGCGGTCTACAACGTGCTGCCGCAGTGGGCGAAGCTCACCACCAAACCCAAGACGATGTTCATCGGCGGGCCGGTCAAGCGGGACTCGGCGCTGTGTCTGGCGACGTTGCGGGTCGGCATGCAGGCGGACGGTGTTCCCGGACTGCGGCACGTGCAGGGCCGCGTGGTGATGGTGGATCTCGACGCCGACCCGGACAACCTGGCCCCGATCATCGAGGGCGTGCGGATATTCGCCGGGTACTCCGGCTGGACCATCGGCCAACTGGACGGCGAGATCGAGCGGGACGATTGGATCGTGCTCTCGGCGCTGCCATCGGATGTGCTGATCGAGCCGCGCACCGATCTGTGGGGCCGGGTACTGCGTCGTCAGCCGCTGCCGATGTCGCTGTTGGCGACCCACCCGATCGACGTCAGCCGCAACTAGCCTCTACTGACAGGCCGGCTACTTGCACGAAAGGGTGCAGCTGGCGCATGAGCCGGCGCAGTCCGCTCCCGAACCGGCGCTTGCCTCCGCCGCCGCGACGGCCTTGGCGCTCTGCCAGCAGCCGGCGGCGACCGTGGCGACCGCACCGATGATGCACACCATGACGACCATCAGCCCGGTGTGGGGCGCGGCGGCCAGGGCGGCGGCTCCGCCCGCGGCGAGCATGACCGCAGCGGCCAGTTGAGTCGGGGCCACAGCCCTCAGAACCGAGCGCACGGGATCACCGGTGCGAGGCCTGGTCAACAACCACAGCCCGAACACACCGACGATGACGGCGGCGCTCAAACACAGCAGCGCGGCGATCAGCATGCGCCACACAATACGAGGCGCCGGTCGGTATTGCGAGGTCGGGGCGGGGTCCGGTACCTCAGCCGTGCAGGCCCAGGAGCTGGGGCAAACCCGGCTGCGGCGCGGGTGCGGCCGGGGCCGGAGTAGCTGGCGGCGGGGGAGCGGCCGGGGCCGGCGCGCTGACCTTGAACCCGGACACGATCGCATCGGCGGCGTCGGCAGCCGCGGAAACACCCTGGTTGGCGGCCGAGGAGTTCACCGACAACGACACCAGGTAATGGTCGGGGCCCGCGGTGGCAAGGATGTGCCTGCGTGACGTGTTGAGCACCTGGCTACCCGACAGGTAGCTACCTTCGATGAATGCCGATGGAAAGCCGTTGAAGTCACCCATGGCCATGTCGGTGGGACGCCAGTTCTGCAACTGCTGGGTGTCGACGTAGCCGTGGCTGACGGCTTCGACCGGGTCGAAATTGCCTACGAGCTTGTAGACCACGACCTGTGCGTTGGGGGTGTAGAGGTCGGTGCTGGACCGGTCGGCGATCACCGCGAAGGCATCGGGAACGTTGGGATCGGGCACTTTGGTCCAGCCCTGCGGCAGTGGCAGCACGATGCTGAGCGCCTTGAAGTCCTGGCTGACCTGAGGCTCCATCTTCACGCCCTTGGCCTTGAAGAAATCGGCAAGGGTCCCCGAGGCGGCCGGGTTGATGGTCTGGGCCGGTGGGGCGGGCGCGGCGACCGCGGGAACGGCGTTGGCTGCCGCGCCCGGGACGCCGGGTGCCGGCGGGGACACCGGAGCGGCCGGAGCGATGGGCGCCGCGGCGGGGGCGACCGTGACGGTCTGGGTCACGGTCACCGGGCCGGGGACGCTGGGAACCGGAAGGAGGGGTTCGGCCGAGGCGGTCTGACCGGTGAGACCGACGACCCCGGCCACACCGACGGCCGTGCCCGCTGCCAGCACCCGCCACCGGCTGGTCAACTCGATCATCGCTTGTTCCTCCTGCAAACCGTGCCCCCACCTGGGGACCACATCCACTAGGCGCCGAGACTATCCAGGGTTTACGGTCCGCCACCAGCAACTCAACCGACCTGGAACCAAACCCTGACAGGGCCGCGACGCAACCGATACCAAGCTGTGGCCTTCGGCGTCGAAAGACGGGTGGTGAGCTGCTCAAACTGTGGCCTTATACCCTGAACGGCGTGATCGAACCCGCCACCACTACCGAGTCTGGGCAGTCAGACGACTCCCCGCAGCACCGTTACACCGCGGAACTGGCGGGTCAGATCGAGCAGTCCTGGCAGCAGACCTGGGCCGAGTCGGGGACTTTCAATGTGGCCAATCCGGTGGGCTCGCTGGCACCGGAGGACGGCTCGCCGCTGCCCGAAGACAAGATGTTCGTCCAGGACATGTTCCCGTATCCGTCGGGTGAGGGTCTGCATGTCGGGCACCCGCTGGGCTACATCGCTACCGACGTCTATGCCCGGTACTACCGGATGACGGGCCGCAACGTGCTACACGCGCTGGGCTTCGACGCGTTCGGCCTGCCCGCCGAGCAGTACGCCATGCAGACCGGGACGCACCCGCGCATCCGCACTGAGGCCAACATCGTCAACTTCCGCCGGCAGTTGGGCCGGCTGGGTCTGGGCCACGATTCGCGGCGCAGCTTCTCCACCACCGATGTCGACTTCTACAAGTGGACGCAGTGGATCTTCCTGCAGATCTACAACGCCTGGTTCGACACCGCGGCCAACAAGGCCCGTCCCATCAGTGAGTTGGTGACCGAATTCGAGTCTGGCACGCGCACTCTCGATGACGGTAGGGCCTGGGCCGAGCTGTCGGCCGCAGAGCGCGCCGATGTCGTGGACGGCTACCGTCTGGTGTACCACGCCGATTCGATGGTGAACTGGTGCCCGGGCCTGGGCACCGTGCTGGCGAACGAAGAGGTCACCGCCGACGGGCGTAGCGACCGCGGCAACTTCCCGGTGTTCCGGAAGCGCCTGCGGCAGTGGATGATGCGCATCACCACCTACTCGGATCGGTTGCTCGACGACCTTGACGTGCTGGACTGGCCGGACAAGGTCAAGGCCATGCAGCGCAACTGGATCGGCCGGTCTACCGGCGCCTCGGTTGAATTCGGAACCACGGCAGGCGATGTCGAGGTATTCACCACCCGCCCTGACACCCTGTTCGGCGCCACGTACCTGGTGCTGGCTCCCGAACATGATCTGGTGGACGCGCTGACGGCCGGTTCCTGGCCCGAGGGCACCGACTCCCGGTGGACCTTCGATGCGGCGACACCGGCCGAGGCCGTCGCCGCCTACCGCGCCGGCATCGCGGCCAAGTCGGATCTGGAGCGCCAGGAGAACAAGACCAAGACCGGCGTGTTCCTCGGTGCGTACGCCACCAATCCGGTCAACGGACAGCAGGTTCCGGTTTTCATCGCCGACTACGTGCTGGCCGGATACGGGACCGGCGCCATCATGGCGGTGCCCGGTGGTGACCAGCGGGACTGGGACTTCGCCACCCAGTTCGGCTTGCCGATCGTCGAGGTGGTCAGCGGCGGTGACATCACCGAGGCCGCCTACAACGGCGACGGCACGATGGTCAACTCCGACTACCTGAACGGGCTGTCGGTGGCCGAGGCCAAGCAGGCCGTCATCGAACACCTCGAAGCCGACGGCCGCGGTCGTGCCCGGATCGAGTACAAGCTGCGGGACTGGCTGTTCGCCCGGCAGCGGTACTGGGGCGAGCCGTTCCCGATCGTCTACGACGCCGACGGCCGCGCCCATCCGCTGCCGGAATCGGCTCTGCCGGTGGAACTTCCGGATATCCCGGACTATGCGCCAGTGTCGTTCGACCCGGACGACGCAGACAGCGAACCGTCGCCGCCACTGGGCAAGGCGACCGAATGGGTGCACGTCGAGCTGGATCTCGGTGACGGACTGCAGACCTACACCCGCGACACCAACGTGATGCCGCAGTGGGCCGGCAGCTCGTGGTATGAGCTGCGCTACACCGACCCGCGCAACTCAGAAGAGCTGTGTGCCAAGGAGAACGAGGCCTACTGGATGGGCCCGCGGCCGGCTGAGCACGGGCCGAATGATCCGGGTGGGGTCGACCTGTACGTCGGCGGTGTCGAGCATGCGGTGCTGCACCTGCTGTACTGCCGGTTCTGGCACAAGGTGCTCTTCGACCTCGGCCACGTCAGCTCGAGCGAGCCGTACCGCCGCCTGGTCAATCAGGGCTACATCCAGGCCTTCGCCTACACCGACTCCCGCGGTAGCTACGTGCCCGCGGCCGAGGTCATAGAACGTGAGGGCGCGTACTTCTGGCCTGGCCCGGATGGCGAAATCGAGGTCAACCAGGAATTCGGCAAGATCGGCAAGAGCCTGAAGAACTCCGTGTCACCCGACGAGATCTGCGACGAGTACGGCGCAGATACCCTGCGGGTCTACGAGATGTCGATGGGCCCCCTCGAGGCTTCGCGTCCGTGGGCCACCAAGGATGTCGTCGGCGCGCACCGCTTCCTGCAGCGGGTCTGGCGGGCGGTCGTCGACGAGTCGACCGGTGCGGTGCGGGTCGCCGCGCATGAGGCGCTGGACACCGACACGCTGAAGGTTCTGCACCGAACCATCGCCGGGGTGTCCGAAGACTATGCGGCGCTTCGCAACAACACCGCGGCCGCCAAGCTGATCGAGTACACGAACCACCTCACCAAGGAGGGCGTGTCGGCGCGGGCCGCGATCGAGCCGCTGGTGCTCATGGTGGCCCCGCTGGCGCCGCACCTGGCCGAGGAGTTGTGGAAGCGCCTGGGCCACGACACCTCACTGGCACACGGGCCGTTCCCGGTGGCAGACCCGCAGTACCTGGTGGACGACACCATCGAGTTCCCGGTTCAGGTCAACGGCAAGGTGCGCGGGAAGATCACCGTGGCGGCCGATGCCGACAAGGCCACGCTGGAGGCTGCGGCGCTGGCCGACGAGAAGGTGCAGGCCTTCCTGGACGGTGCCACCCCCAAGAAGGTGATCGTGGTGCCGGGCCGGCTGGTCAACCTCGTCGTGTAGCGGGATTTGTGTGCATTTACCGGCGCTCACCGCCGCTGAATGCACACAAATCACCTGGGGCGGACCACGATTTCGTGCACATGGCCGTCGGGTGGGGTGGTGACGGCGGTGGCCACCAGCCCGGCGACCGTCTCGGGCTTCAGGAATTTCGCGGGGTCGTATTCAGTGGCTTTGTCGGCCACCGCGTTTTCGTAGGCCACCAGGTCGCGTTGCATCTCGGAGTCGGTGCGGCCGGGGAAGATCGAGGTGACCCGCAGGGACGGTTCGTCGGCGCGCAGTGAGTCAGCGAAGGCCCGCAGCGCGAACTTGCTTGCCGAGTAGGACGCCATCCCCGGCGAAACCTTCTGTCCGGCACCGGAATTGATGAACACCACGTGCCCGCGGACGGCGCGCAGGGCGGGCAGCAGGGCCAGCGTGAGTGCCACCGCGCCGGTGACGTTCACCTCGAAGGATGCCCGCCACTGTTCGGCGATGGAGTCGGAGACCCGGCCCGGGTAGAGCACGCCCGCGTTGTGCACCAGCACGTCGAGTTCGGCGAGGACCTCGGTGGCCGATTCGATCGAATCGGCGTCGGTGAGGTCCAGCGGCCAGGTCGGCGCGCCGAGACGTTCGGCCAGCGCGTCCAGGCGCTTCGACGGGCGGCCCGCCAGTAGCAGTGTGTGGGTGGGAGCAAGGGCGGCGGCGATGGCCGAGCCGATCCCCCCGGCGGCTCCGGTGATCAATGCAGACGGCACGACTGCAACGTTACTGTGACGCCCGATGCGACGGGGCCGACCTGCGGAGCGGGGCGCAAGGTCGCATCATGGTAGGGATGCCACCGGATCCCAGCTTCGCTCCGACCCAGCTCGCTGCGCGCGCCGCCTACCTGCTGCGCGGCAACGACCTGGGTGTGATGACCACTGCCGCGCCGTTGCTGTATCCGCACATGTGGAGCTGGGACGCGGCATTCGTGTCGATCGGGCTGGCCCCGCTGAGTGTGGAGCGTTCGATGGTGGAGCTCGACACTCTGCTCTCGGCGCAGTGGCGCAACGGGATGATCCCGCACATCGTGTTCGCCAACGGCGTCGACGGCTACTTTCCCGGGCCGGCCAGGTGGGCCACCTCGGCCCTGGCCGCCAACGCGCCGCGGGTCCGGCACACCTCGGGCATCACACAGCCGCCCGTGCATGCGATCGCGGTCCAGCGCATCCTCGACCACGCGCGCAGCCGTGGCCGGTCCACCCGTGCGGTGGCCGAGACTTTCCTGGACCGGCGGTGGGCGGATCTGGTGCGCTGGCACCGCTGGCTGGCCGAGAAGAGGGACCAGGACGGACGCGGCCGCATCACGCTGTATCACGGGTGGGAGTCCGGTATGGACAACTCGCCGCGGTGGGACAGCTCCTACGCCAACGTGGTTCCGGGCAATGTGCCGGAGTATCAGCGCGAGGACAACGCGATCATCACCGATGCCACCCAGCGGCCCAGCGACCTCGAGTACGACCGGTACCTGTGGCTGCTCGAGGAGATGAAATCCGTTCGCTACGACGATGATCTGCTGCCCAAGGTGATGAGCTTCGCGGTCGAGGACGTGTTCGTCTCGGCGATCTTCTCGGTGGCCTGCCAGGTGCTCGCCGAGATCGGGGAGGATTACAAGCGTCCGCTCGCCGATGTCCGGGATCTCTACTCGTGGGCCGAGCGCTTCCGGGTCGGCGTCGTCGAGACCGCCGACGAACGCAGCGGTGCGGCAAGGGATTACGACGTGCGTGCGAAGAAGTGGGTGGCCACCGAGACAGTCGCGCAGTTCGCCCCGCTGCTGTGCGGCGGGCTACCGCACGAGCGCGAACGTGCGCTGCTGCGGCTGCTGGAAGGCCCGCGGTTCTGCGGACATCCGGATCTGAAGTACGCGCTCATCCCGTCGACATCGCCGGTGTCACGGGACTTCCGGTCGCGCGAATACTGGCGCGGCCCGGTGTGGCCGGTGATGACCTGGCTGTTCTCGTGGTGCTTCGCCCGGCGCGGCTGGGCCGAGCGTGCCTCGACGCTACGTCGGGAAGGGTTGCGTCAGGCGAGCGACGGGACCTTCGCCGAGTACTACGAACCGTTCACCGGGGAACCGCTGGGCAGCATGCAGCAGTCATGGACCGCCGCAGCGGTATTGGACTGGCTGGGATAGCGCGGCTACTCGGACTTGGCGTGGGCGGCCTGATCGTTCTGGCCGGCGAGCCGCTCCAGCGGGGCTAGTGCGGTGGCGAGGGTCGCGAGGTCGTCTGCGCTCAGGTTGGCCAGCCGGGCGGCCAGATCAGCCCGCCGGGCGGCCAGCGATTCGCGGTGCTGCACCAGGCCGCGCGGGGTGACCTCGACGAGTACGGCGCGCAGGTCCGAGGGATCGCGGGAGCGCTTGACCAACCCGAGCTTCTCGAGCCGGCGGATCGCCACGGTGGTGGTGGGTGTGCGCACCCGCTCGCGGGCGGCCAGTTCCGTCATCCGGATCGGGCCCTGGTCGAGCAGGGTGAGCAGGATCGAGAGCTGGGCCAGCGTGAGCTCCCCGGCAGTCCCCTTGTGAGTGTCGCCGCGGCGCAGCACCGAGAAAACCTTGGAGAGTACGCGCTGCAACTCTCCGGCCAGCTCAGTGACCTGCAAATCGGGCTCTACCATAATTCGCTAGTCTAACCTGTCTGAAGCTGCCAGGTTGTCAGCTTGTTCCGTTTGATCCTGGGGTTTCACGGCATACTCACAGGACTTGGGACAGGAAGCGGCGCAGCCGATCTGTCTCGGCCGCTTCGAAGATCTGGTCGGGTGTACCCGACTCGACCACCTTGCCGTGATCCATGAACACCACCGAGTCGGCGGTGGAACGGGCGAAGCCCATCTCGTGGGTGACCGCCAGGATCGTCATCCCCTCGGCGGCCAGGTCGGCGATCAACTCCAGAATTCCCTTGACCAGCTCCGGGTCGAGCGCCGAGGTGGCCTCGTCGAAGAACATCACCTGCGGGGCCATGGCGAGTGCGCGTGCGATCGCCACGCGCTGCTGCTGGCCGCCCGACAGGGTCGCCGGACGCACATCCGCCTTGTGCCGCAGGCCAACCCGGTCCAGCTGCTCCAACCCCACGGTGCGGGCATGCTCGGGGCTGAGCCGCTTGAGCTTGCGCGGGCCCAGGGTGACGTTGTCGAGAACTGTCTTGTGTGGAAACAGGTTGAACTGCTGGAACACCATGCCGATGCGTTGGCGCAGCTGGTCGGGATTGTCGGCCAGCACCGAGCGTCCGTCGAGCAGGATGTCGCCGCGGTCCGGTTCGTACAGGCGGTTGAGGGTGCGCAGCAGCGTCGATTTTCCGGATCCTGACGGGCCGATGATGGCCGTCGTCGTACCGGCGGGCACGTCCAGATCCACCCCGCGCAGCACCGGGTTGGGCCCGAACGACAGTTGAATGTCCTTGGCGGCCAGCGCGACCGGCTGCGGAGCCGACATCAGATCATCTCCTGGTTGGTCGCCACGGGCAGGGGATCCTCCTCGGCCGGGGGTCGGCCCCTGCGCAGCCGGTTGTCGACGAAGTTGACCAGGTGGGTCAGGGGGATGGTGAGCAGCAGGTAGAACAACCCGGCCGCGACCAGTGGGGACAGATTCCCCGTCTGCGCGTTGAGGTCTCGGCCCACCTGGAACAGTTCGCGCTGGCTGGCCACCAGGCCGAGGAAGTACACCAGCGACGAGGCCTTGAGCAGCGAGATGAACTGGTTCATCAGTGCGGGCAGCACCCGCCGGATGCCCTGCGGAACGACGACCAGGCGCATCGACGAGGCGTAGCTGAAGCCCAGGGCGCGTGAGGCTTCCAGCTGCCCGGGCTCGACGCTCTGGATTCCGGAGCGGAAGATCTCGCCGATGTAGGCCGCTGCCATGAGCCCGAGGGCCGCGATGCCCAGCGGATAAGGGCTGTTGCCGGTGAGCGATCCGACCACCGGCCCGATGCCCAGGCCGATCAACAGGATGATCACCACTTCGGGCAGGCCGCGGAAGATGTCGGTGTAGACCCGGGCCGGCCAGCGCAGCCACCGGGACCGCGAGATGCCGGCCACAGCCAGGACCATCCCGAGCACGAGCCCGATGACACTGGCACACACCGTCAGGATGAGCGTGTTGGGCAGGCCGGTGCGCAACAGGTCGGGGACCGCCTGCTTGTAGAGGTCCCAGTCCAGGAACGAGTCCGCCAGTTGCGCCAGTGTGGATTTGGCGGCTGCCGGACCGCCGGCGGCCGGCTTCTCCTTGGCCGCGGCGATCGCGGCGAAATCGGGTAGTTGGGGGGCGGGTGCGGCCTTGGAGCCCGGCTTCCAGCCGGGCGGCAGGGCCCGCGGCACCCAGTCGGAATACAGCTTGGCCCAGGTCCCGTCGGCGATGACGGCGTCCAGTCCGGAGTTGAGCGCGTCGATCAGCGGCCGGTTCTCTTTGGCCACCGCCCATGCCACGAAATTGTCCAAGCTGAAGGTGTTTTCGATGATCTGCGCCGGGTCGCCGGGCTGCACGGTGCCCGAGGCCTGTTGCGACGGCGCCACCCAGGCGTCGATCTGACGGGTCTTGAGGCTGGCGTAGACGGTGTTGTAGTCGGGGAACTTGACCGGCTGCAGGTGCAGCGTGTCGACCATGTAGGCCTCCTGCACGGTGCCCTGCACCACGCCGATGCGCTGTCCGGCGGCGAGCTGGCCGAAGCCGGTGATCGGGGAACCGGTGGGAACCACGAGCGAGAAGTAGCCGAAGTCGTAGCCGTTGGTGAAGCCAACGGTGCGCCGCCGGGCGTCGGTGGTGGTGATCGACGAGGACGCCACGTCGAAGCGTCGGGAGGCGGTTTGGGCCAAGAGACCGGAAAAGTCGGTACCGACGAAGTTGACGCGCAGGCCGAGCTTGTCGGCGATCGCGCGGAGCAGCTCGTTGTCGAAGCCGGTGAACTGGCCGGCCGAGTTGATACAGATGCTGGGTGGCGCGTCGGACAGCGTGCCGACGGTGAGGACGCCGGGGGTACTCAGGCCGAGGTTCTCGGGTCGGACCGTGTCCAAGGGGGTGACCGTGGGGGTGGTGTATTTGTCGGCGCCGGGCCCGGTGGCCGCGGCGGCCAGGTTGGTGGGCAGCGCGCTGGCACTGTCCACACCGGGAGGTGCGCATTGGTCGACGTCTGCCCCCGCCGGTGCGGCCCAGACCAGCCCGAACAGCATCAGGACAGTGGTCAGCAGAGCGGCCGATCGTCTGGCGTCCATCTGATGCAACCTAGTAGGCGCGCGCCCGGTGATGAGGGATTCCGCTCAAGGGGACCGCAAGTCGCCGAACACTCCGCGCCGGGTGAGCTCTGCGATCATGATCTGCGCCATCCGGTCGGCGCGCTCGGTGCAGGCCGTGCGGGCGGCGTCGGGATCGCGGGCGTGAATGGCGGCGGTTTCGGCTTCGTAGCCGGGGAGAAAATCGGCTTTGGCCTTCGGGTAGCTGATCCAGAATTCGGAGGGCGCGAAGCTCTTACCGGCGCGGATGGTGGCGTGCAGGCGTGGCCCGGCGTACTCGTCGTTGATCGTGTCGCGGAACACCCAGCACGCCTCCTGGAAGGTCTTGGTGTCCTTTGCTGAACGCATGAGCCGCAACGCGTCATCGAGGTGAGCCAGCATCCGCGGAGTGGGGTTTGTGGCGCAGCGAGCCGAGGCGATGCCGTTGAGGATCCCGTACAACTCGTGGTGTTCGGCCACGGTTGCCTCGTCGAACCGGGAGACGAACGCACCGCGGTGATATCGCGTCGAGAGAATGCCGTCGTGCTCGAGCTGAACCACTGCCTCCTGGATCGGGACGCGGCTGAGCCCGAGGTCACGCACGATCTCGTTGCGGTCGATGCGGTCACCGGACCGCAGCTTGCCCGTCATCACCAGATTGATGATGTGCGTGACAACCTGGTCCTTCTCCTTGACCCCGTAGTTTTTGGGCACCCTTGGTAACTCCCCCTTTGAGTCGGGACGCACACCCCCCGTGCGTTGGCGTTTCGCCAGTTTCTCACGTGCCCGCCCGATCGGAGACGTGAGTGGCCTCAGCTCAGCCGCTGAACTTTGCGCGCCGCCCGTCGCGCCACCGGCAAAGGGCCTCGGCAGCGGTCAGATCGTAGTCCGGACCGTTGACGCCGACGGTGATGATGCTGACCCCCAGATCGGTCAGGGCATCGGCCTCGGTGAGCATGGCGTCGATACCGCCGGACTCCTGCACCCCTGCCGATCGCTGTACGGTCGCCGGGTCGCGGCCGGTGACGCCGCAGTGTTCGGCGAGTACCTCCGCCTTTCCCGGGTAGGTGTTGCGGTCGACGAAGGCGTGCCAGATGTCTGCGTGCTCGGCCACCAGCCGCAAGGTCTTACGTTCGCCCTGCCCGCCGATGAGGATCGGGATCTCGCGGGTGGGTGCCGGGTTGAGTTTGGCCAGCCGGGCCTCGATTCGCGGCAGCGCCTCGGCCAGATCGTCCAGGCGGCTGCCCGCGGTGCCGAACTCGTATCCGTACTCGTCGTAATCCTTTTGTTTCCAACCACTTCCGATGCCAAGGATGAGCCGGCCGCCGGAGATGTGGTCGACGGTGCGGGCCATGTCGGCCAGTAGTTCGGGGTTGCGGTAGGAGTTGCAGCTGACCAGTGCGCCGATCTCGATGCGCGAGGTCTGCTCGGCCCAGGCGCCGAGCATCGTCCAGCATTCGTAGTGTGCACCGTCGGGATCGCCGTAGAGCGGGAAGAAGTGATCCCAGTTGAAGGCGATGTCGACGCCGATGTCCTCACAGCGGCGCACCGCGTCGCGGATGTGACTGTAGGTGGGGGAGTGCTGCGGCTGCAGTTGCACTCCGATGCGTATGGGATGGCTCACTTTTTCGAGCCTACCCACGCCGTTGCGGTGCGGGCCCGGTTTGGTGCCGGGCCCCGGGGATCAGTGGATCAGCTCAGCAGGCCACGCAAGATCTCGACCAGCTTGGCCGGCTGATCGCCCTGCACGGAGTGGCCGGAGTCGGCGACGACGTGGGTGCGCTGAAAGCCCGGTGCGTTATTTGCAAACGTCTCGGCGTCGTCGTCGTTGACAAAATATGAGTTGGCGCCGCGGATCAGGGTGGTGGGCATGGTGATCGCCGGGACGTCGTCCCACAAGCCGTCAAACCCGTCACCCTTGCGGAACGTGTCGTACCGCCATGTCCAGGTGCCGTCCTGAAGCTGCTTGGAGTTGTGGAACACGCCGCGCCGCAACGAATTCCGGTCCCGATGTGGGGCGGCGGCGACGGTCACGTCGAGCATGGCCTGAAACGTCGGAAAGGTGCGGTTCTCCTGCACCAGGGCGACGGTGCCCATCTGCGCCTTGGTCATCTCGTTGTGCCGCTCGGGTGCCGACGGCGTGACGTCGACCAGCGCGAGCTCGGGTACCAGCCGGGGCTCGGTCGCCGCGATCCGCAGCGCGGTCAACCCGCCAAGCGACATGCCGACCACCAGTCTTGGAGTGGGGGCGTGCTTTTCGAGCACCGGGATCAGGGTGGCCGCATTCAGTTTCGGGCCGTAGTCGCCGTCTTCGCGCCAGGCCGAACGCCCGTGGCCGGGCAGATCGACGGCCAGGGCGGGCTGCCCGAGGCCGAGGATGACGGTGTCCCAGGTGTGGGCGTTCTGGCCGCCGCCGTGCAGGAACACGATGCGCGGGGCGGCGGTGCCGAACTTCAGCGCGCTGATCGGCCCCTGCTCGATGCGCTCGACCGGCGGCAACGGACCACTCGCCCCGATCTGCTCGGCGTTTTCGTGCAGGAGGCCGAACTCGTCCAGACCGGCCAATTCGTCGTCGGCAACCACGGGGCCCTTTATACGCCGAGAGTGCGGTGAGATCGCATCCGGATGGATATTCGCGATCTCACCGCACTCTCGGTGAAAGAACTAGCCCTCGATGAAGGTCTCCAGCTCGATGCGCGCGACGTCGTCGGCGATCTGCTTGGGCGGGCTCTTCATCAGGTAGGCAGAGGCTGCCTCGATGGGGCCGCCGATGCCGCGGTCCTTGGCGATCTTGGCGGCGCGCACCGCGTCGATGATCACGCCGGCCGAGTTCGGCGAGTCCCACACCTCGAGCTTGTACTCCAGGTTCAGCGGCACGTCACCGAAGGCGCGGCCTTCCAGGCGCACATAGGCCCACTTGCGGTCGTCGAGCCATGCGACGTGATCGGACGGGCCGATGTGGACGTTCTTGTCCTCGATCTTGCCGGCCAACGAGCCGGTCAGGTTGGAGGTGACGGCCTGGGTCTTGGAGACCTTCTTGGACTCGAGGCGCGAGCGCTCCAGCATGTTCAGGAAGTCCATGTTGCCGCCGACGTTGAGCTGATAGGTGCGGTCCAGCGTGACGCCGCGGTCTTCGAACAGCTTGGCCATCACGCGGTGGGTGATGGTCGCGCCGACCTGGCTCTTGATGTCGTCACCGACGATCGGGACACCGGCGTCCTCGAACTTCTTGGCCCAGACCGGGTCGGAGGCGATGAACACCGGCAGCGCGTTGACGAAGGCCACGCCGGCGTCGATGGCGCACTGGGCGTAGAACTTGTCGGCCTCTTCAGAGCCCACCGGCAGGTAGGAGACCATCACGTCGACCTTGGCGTCCTTGAGTGCCTTGACCACGTCGACGGGCTCGAAGTCCGAGATCTCGATGGTGTCGGCGTAGTACTTGCCGATGCCATCGAGGGTCGGGCCGCGCTGCACCGTGACGTTGGTCGGCGGCACGTCGGCGATCTTGATGGTGTTGTTCTCGGAGGCGAAGATGGCCTCGGACAGGTCGAAGCCGACCTTCTTGGCGTCCACGTCGAACGCGGCCACGAATTTCACGTCGCGGACGTGGTACGGGCCGAACTTCACGTGCATCAGGCCCGGCACGGACGTGTTCTCGTCGGCGTTGTGGTAGTACTGCACGCCCTGGACCAGGGAAGATGCGCAGTTACCGACGCCGACAATGGCGACCCGGATTTCTCCTGCGTGCTCAGACATGGACGATCTCCTTACTCGTTCTGTGTGCTCGGCCTGGGGCCATCTGCGGCGCTGTGCTCATGGGCTTTCTGGGTGTCCCTGCGCCGTGCGCTCGGCCGCGATCAACTCGTTGAGCCATTTGACTTCTCGTTCACTGGACTCCAGGCCCAGTTGGTGCAGCTGACGGGTGTAGCGGTCGAACGAACTACTGGCCCGCGCCACGGCTTCACGCAGACCTTCCCGGCGTTCCTCCACCTGACGACGCCGCCCCTCCAAAATTCGCATCCTGGCCTCGGCCGGAGTGCGGTTGAAGAAGGCGAGGTGGACACCGAAACCGTCGTCGGAGAAGTTCTGCGGTCCCGTGTCGGCGACCAACTCGGTGAATCGCTGCTTGCCGGCATCGGTCAGCTGGTACACCCGTCGAGCCCGGCGCACCTTGGTCGGTCCCAAAGGTGCGGCGTCCTCGACGATCAGGCCATCGGCCTGCATGCGACGTAATGCCGGGTAGAGCGAGCCATACGAGAACGCTCTGAACGCCCCCAACAGACCCGTCAATCGCTTGCGCAGCTCATAGCCGTGCATGGGCGACTCGAGAAGGAGGCCGAGAACTGCGAGCTCCAGCATCGAGATCACCCCTTTCGACAGATCAGATGGAATTGATCGCTACGACGGATCAACACCTCGCCAAACTGTATCGCGCCGATATATTTGGTGCCAAGTATTGGCCGATAGTCACGCTGGAGTGACTGCCGGGCTCGAGCGTCACGCCGGCGTGACGAAGGGAGCCCGAGCAGCGACGACGACAGCTCGGCGGCGAGTTCTACTCACCTGCTGTTGCGGTAGATCTCCTTGATGGTGCCGTCGGGATACAGGTCGATGTTCCCGCCCCCGAAGTCGCTGCTCACGACGATTGCGATGTTGACGGCATCGGGTGTGGAGGGATCCTCGGACGGTGTGATGCGCATCCACGCGCTCTTCACGTCATCGCGCTTGGTGTTGAGGGTTTCGGGTGCGCCCCGCAAGATGCCGAGGGCCTTCTCGTAGTCGAATGCCGCGAGGTCGACGAGGCGGTCCTCGTCGCGCAGGGTGTCCGGCGAGCCCGGGTCACCCCAGCCGCCGGTGTATCGGTAGTACACCTTCTTCCGGCTGTCCTGTGGATCCGGTCGGTAGGCCATGGCCGAGTCCGGATCGATGTGCAGCTCGTAGCCCATGGTGTTGCCGAATTTCTGGCGCATCTGCTCGAACAGTCCGTTCACCCCGTTGAGCGATTGCAGCTGTTTCGGCGGGGTCAGCACCACGGGGGCGATGCCGTCCGGCACGGCCCCAGGGTCGGGGTTGAAGCTCAGCGGCGACGAGGTGTTTCCGTACAGGCCCCAGCCGATGCCCACGCCGAGCACGACCAGCACGGCGGCCGAGGCCACCCGCAGGCCCCAGCCTCCGCCCGGCTTGCTCATGCGCGGCAGGCGCGGCTTGGTCAGCGTCGGCAGTTGCACCGGGGAATTGGCGTTCTGCAGATCGTCGACCAGGCGGGCCAGATCGCCCAGGGTTGTGGCGTTGGTGGCGGCCGACACCCGTTGGCGGTGTTCTTCCATGGACAACTGGCCCTCGCCCAGCGCGTTGTCGAGCACTTTGCAGGTGTCGTTGCGATCGCTGTCTTTGGCCCGCGTGTTCGAGGGCTGCCGAGTTGCCACGCCGATGATCGTAAGAGGTGTGACGCGGTCGCGCCTCGGGGTCCAGGGGGTCGACGTACTCTGGTCATCGTGCGATTGCAGAGACAGGTGGTGGATTACGCGCTTCGGCGGCGGTCCCTGCTGGCTGAGGTCTATTCGGGGCGCACCGGCGTCACGGAGGTCTGTGATGCCAACCCGTACCTGCTGCGCGCGGCAAAGTTTCACGGCAAGCAAAGTTCGGTGATGTGTCCTATCTGCCGTAAAGAGCAGCTCACGCTGGTGTCGTGGGTTTTCGGTGATCATCTGGGCCCGGTTTCGGGCTCGGCGCGCACCGCGGAGGAGCTGGTGATGTTGGCAACTCGTTACGACGAGTTCGCAGTCCATGTGGTTGAGGTATGCCGCACCTGCAGTTGGAATCATTTGGTCAAGTCATATGTCCTGGGCGCGCCTCGGCCGCCGAAGGCACGTGGCACTCGAGGCACGCGCAAGTCGGCGCGTACGGCCAGTGAATAACGAAGGGCGCCACAGCCGGTCAGCCAACGACATCCGTAGTGCGGCTGACCGACTCGGCGCGCGCGAGAACCCGCCGCCCCCTCGTGAGAAGCGGCCGCCGGCCCGGGATGTGCGGCCGCCGGCGGACAATGCGCCCACGGGACGGCCGAACGGCCCCATGGGTCGTCCCGGTCGCCCGGCGATACCGCCGGATGATCGGCTCACCACGGTGCTGCCTCCGGTGCGTGACGGCGGGCCGGCCCCGCTGGACGTCGTCAGGGCGGCGATGGACGGCACCACCCCGCCGAAACCGCCGCCACCCAAATCGCCCCCTCCGCCGCCGGGAGGCGGGCGTGGGTCGGGGCCCTCGGGTCCGTCCGGACCGTCTGGGCCGTCTGGGCCGAAGTCGACCCCGCAGTTCCACATCAACTGGAAGCTGGTTCGACGCCTGTCGATAGCCGCGGTGGTGGCGATGATCCTGCTTCCGCTGGTCACCTTCGGTATGGCCTACATGATCGTCGACGTCCCCCAGCCCGGTGACATCCGGACGAACCAGGTGTCGACCATCATGGCCAGCGACGGCAGCGAGATCGCCAAGATCGTGCCGCCGGAAGGGAACCGGGTCGACGTCGGAATCGACAAGATCCCCGAGCACGTCCGTAACGCGGTGATGGCCGCCGAGGACCGCGACTTCTACACAAATCCGGGGTTCTCGTTCACAGCGCTGTTGCGCGCGATCAAGAACAACCTGGTGGGCGGTGATCTGCAGGGCGGATCGACCATCACCCAGCAGTACGTCAAGAACGCGCTCGTCGGTGACGAGCGGTCCGGCATCGGCGGTCTGATCCGTAAGGCCAAGGAGCTGGTCATCTCGACCAAGATGGCCAGCGAATGGTCCAAAGACGCTGTGATGCAGGCGTATCTGAACATGATCTATTTCGGTCGCGGTTCGTACGGGATCGCGGCGGCAGCCAAGGCGTACTTCGACAAGCCGGTCGAACAACTCACCGTCGCCGAGGGTGCACTGATGGCCGCGCTGATCCAGCGCCCGTCGACGCTGGACCCCGCCGTGGATCCCGAGGGCGCCGCCGAGCGGTGGAACTGGGTGCTCGACGGCATGGTCGACATGGGTGCGCTGTCAGCCCAGGATCGGGCCGGACAGGTGTTCCCGCCGACCGTGCCACCGGACCAGGCCCGCCAGGCCAACCAGACCACCGGTCCGAACGGATTGATCGAGCGGCAGGTCACGAAGGAACTGCTGGATCTGTTCGATATCAGTGAGCAGGCCCTGAACACCGAGGGGCTGCAGGTCACCACCACGATCGATCCGCAGGCTCAGCAGGCCGCGGAGAACGCGGTGTCCAAGTACATGGACGGCCAGGATTCCGACATGCGGACCGCGGCGGTGTCCATCGATCCCCGCGACGGCGCGGTCAAGGCTTATTACGGCGGCTCAGATGCCAATGGCTTCGACTTCGCGCAGGCCGGTCTGCCGACAGGTTCGTCGTTCAAGGTGTTCGCTCTGGTCGCTGCCCTGCAACAGGGGATCGGCCTGGGCTATCAGGTAGACAGCGGCCCGGTCACCGTCAACGGCATCAAGATCAGCAATGTCGAAGGTGAAGGGTGCGGCACCTGCTCCATCGCCGAGGCGCTCAAGCGGTCGCTGAACACCAGTTACTACCGGCTGATGCTCAAACTGGAGCACGGTCCCGAGGACGTCGCCAAGGCCGCACACGATGCCGGCGTGGCCGAGAGTATCCCGGGCGTCGAGCACACGCTGTCCGAGGACGGCAAGGGCGGCCCGCCCAACAACGGTGTGGTGCTCGGCCAGTACCAGTCCCGGGTGATCGACATGGCCTCCGCCTACGCCACGCTCGCGGCCTCCGGCGTTTATCACAAGCCGCACTTCGTGCAGAAGGTGGTGAACTCCTCGGGGCAGGTGTTGTTCGACGCCTCCAGCCAGGACAACGGTGAACAGCGCATCGACAAGGCAGTGGCTGACAACGTCACTTCGGCGATGCAGCCGATCGCCGGTTGGTCGAAGGGACACAACCTGGCAGGTGGACGCGCCTCGGCGGCCAAGACGGGCACGAATCAGCTCGGCGACACCGGCGACAACCGCGACGCCTGGATGGTCGGCTACACGCCGTCGCTTTCGACCGCGGTCTGGGTGGGTACCTCCGAGGGCGTGAAACCTTTGAAGACGCCGGGCGGTGGTCCGGTCTACGGATCCGGACTGCCGTCGGACATTTGGAAATCCACGATGGACGGCGCGCTGAAGGGCACGGACAACGAGTCGTTCCCGAAGCCGACTGAGATCGGTGGCTATGCGGGCGTGCCGCAGGCTCCGGTGGCCCCGCCGCCGGGAACACTTCCCAACGGCCCGCAGGTATCCGTGATGCCTTCGGAGACCGTGATCCAGCCGACCATCGAAGTGGCCCCGGGCATCACGATCCCGATCGGCCCTCCGACGACGGTGCCGATCGGACCGCCACCGGGAGCACCTGTCGTGCCCGGCGGGCCGGAAGTCCCGATGCCCCCGCCGCCTCCGTGACGGACCGGCTAGCCCCGGCTTCCCTGGCAGGGTTGGATGCGCCGGCTCCGCCGTCGGGATTGGATTCGCCGGCTCCGCCGGCAGGGTTGGATTCGCCGGCTCCGCCGGCAGAAGACCGGCGGAGCGCCGACGACCGCGACCTCCCCAGCCGCAACGACCGGCTGGCCGAGGCGCTGTCGCAGACCGTGGGCGGCCCCGTCGGCCGACACGCGTTGATCGGCCGGTCACGGTTCATGACGCCATTGCGGGTGATGTTCGTGATCGCGGTGGTGTTCCTGGCGTTGGGCTATACGTCCAAGGCCGCGTGCCTGCAGACGACGGGCAGCGGAACTGCCGGCCAGCGGGTGGCGAACTGGGAGAACAACCGGGCCTATTACGAGCTGTGCTATTCCGACACGGTTCCGCTCTACACCGCAGAGTTGTTGAACCAGGGCAAGTTTCCCTACAAGTCCAGTTGGGTCGAGAACGACGCCACCGGCAAGCCGCGCCTGCAGTACGACGGCAGCCCGGCGATCCGCTACATGGAATACCCGGTGCTGACCGGGCTTTACCAGTACGCGTCGATGTCGCTGGCCAAGACCTACACCGCGCTGACGAAGCTGGTGTCGGTCCCGCTCGTGGCCGAGGTGGTGATGTTCTTCAATATCGCCGCGTTCGGTTTGGCGCTGGCCTGGTTGGCAACGATCTGGGCCACCTCACGACTGGCCGGCCGGCGAGTGTGGGATGCCGCGCTGGTGGCCGGCTCACCGATCGTGATCTTCCAGGTGTTCACCAACTTCGATGCGCTCGCGACAGCCTCTGCGGCTGGCGCAATGCTGGCGTGGGCCCGACGTAAGCCGGTGTGGGCCGGTGCGCTGATCGGAATCGGCGTGGCGGCCAAGCTTTATCCGCTGCTGTTGTTCGTTCCGCTGATCCTGCTCGGGTTGCGCACCGGGCGTCTGCGGGAGGTCGGCAAGACCGCGCTGACCGCGGTCGTGACGTGGTTGATCGTCAACCTGCCGATCATGGTGCTGTTCCCGCGCGGGTGGTCAGAGTTCTTCCGGCTCAACACCCGTCGCGGTGACGACATGGATTCGTTGTACAACGTGGTGAAGTCGTTCAGCGACTGGCAGGGCTTCGATCCGGACCTGGGTTTCTGGCAGCCGCCGACGGTGCTCAACACCGTCACCGCGGTGTTGTTCGCGGCGTGCTGTATTGCGATCGGCTACATCGCACTGACGGCGCCGCAGCGGCCCCGGTTGGCGCAACTGGCGTTCCTGGTCATCGCCGCCTTCCTGCTGACCAACAAGGTGTGGAGCCCGCAGTTCTCGCTGTGGCTGGTGCCGCTGGCGGTGCTGGCGCTGCCGCACCGCCGAATCCTGTTGGCGTGGATGACCATCGATGCCCTGGTGTGGGTGCCGCGCATGCTCTATCTGTACGGCGAGGCAAACAAAGGCCTGCCCGAGCAGTGGTTCACCGTCACCGTGTTGTTGCGGGATCTCGCGGTGATCGTGCTGTGTGCGTTGGTGGTTCGTCAGATCTACCGCCCGGAGCTGGACCTGGTCCGGCACGGCGGCCGCATCGATGACCCCTCCGGCGGGGTGTTCGACGGCGCGTCCGACGACCCACCGCGGTGGCTGCCGGACTGGCTGCGACCATCGGCTGACCGGGTGCGCATCGAACCGGCCCCGGCGGAGCCGGTTTCCGCTCAGCCCTGATAGCCCTGATGCGGGGGATATCCCTGGAACGGTGAATAAACCTGAGGCGCAACCGGATCCTGCGGATCTCGCGTCGCGCAGATCCACTTGGCGGTCGACGGCAGCAGGGTCAGTACCAGCGTCAAGATCGGGAAAACGAAGCCGAGCACCGCGAGCATGGCGAACGCGCCGAGATCGTGGGTGGGTGCACCGGAGATGCCGATGAACAATTCGGCGAAGCCGAGCAGACCGAGCAGGATGGCCACAGCGCATCCGCCGACGATGAGCCAGCGGCCGATCATCTTGTGCCGCCACAGCAGAATCGCCCCGTTGAAGAGCACCAGTCCGAAGGCAAAGCCGAGCAGGCTGAAGATAACGCCCATGGCGTCGAAATCATGATCACCGATCATGACGGCCAAGCCCAGTGCGCCGAACAAGACGCCGAAAAGTCCGCCCAGCAGCGCCAGAATGCCGGCGATGATCGCCGTGGCACCGCTAGGGCCACCGGATGGTGTCGGCCGAGAACCGCCCGGGTATCCGGGTTGTGCTCCGAAGCCGGGCTGGTGCGAAAAGATCGGCGGTTGGGCCTGGAAACTGGGTTGGTCCGAAAAGCCCGGCTGTTCCGGGAATCCCGGACCGTAGGGCCCACTGGGAAAGGTCATCGATCCCCCTGATCCTTGATGTCAGCCTGCGCTCCACTCAACGCTGATATGGCGGATAGTATTGGGCTGCAATCGGACTCGGCTTCTCTTGGATCCATCGCTCGGTCGACGGCAGCATCGTCAGTACAAGCGTCACGATGGGAAAGGCGAGACCCGCGATGATGGGGGTGTCGACTGAATCGAACTCCCGACTGGGCTCGCCTGTGACGCCGATGAGGATGTCGCCGAGGGCGGTTATCCCGAACAGGATGACTACGGCGCATCCGCCCACAATCAGCCGGCGGGCGATCGGCTTGCGCCGCCACAGCAGTAGCGCCCCGTTGAAGAGCACCAGTCCCAAGGCGACGCTGAACACGCTGACGACAGCACCCATGGCATCGAAATCACGGTCACCGAACGTGGCGGCCGCGACCACTGCGCCGTAGAAGACGCCGAACAGTCCGCCGAGTAACGCCAGGATTCCGGCGATGACCGCCGAGGCTCGGCTCGGGCCACGCGACGGTGTCGGCTGAGAACCGCCCGCATAGCCGGGCTGCTGTGGCCACCCCGGCTGCGGATAGCCGGGCTGCTGTCCGAAGCCGGATTGGTGCGAGTAGATCGGGGGCTGGATTCCGAAGCTGGGCTGTTGGGAAAAGCCCGGCTGTTCCGGGAAGCCCTGATCGTAGGGACCGCTGGGAAAGGTCACAGATCCCCCCGGAGTCTCGAACGTTGACGGGCTCACTTTATCCGGATTGCGCGGGGCAAGGCGGCATGGGCGTTAGCTGGGCCTGCGGTAGCAGGCGTTAGGTAGCAGCCACCAGATCCTGTTTCGCCCGGATCCACGCCGTGGTCGACGGGAGCAACGCCACCACGAGCGTGGCGATCGGTAGCGCCAGACTCAAGATTGCCAGCCCGCTGATGCCGTAGGACCCGTAGCGGGCCGTGGTGGCGAGATTCAGCCCGAGGCTGATCAGGCTGCCGAGGATGATCAAAGCGCAGCCGATGACGATGAGCCGACGGCCGGTCATCTTGCGTCGCAGCAGCGCCACCGTGCCGGCCAGGAGCAGGAGACCGCAGACGACGCTCAGCAATGTCGCGAGGACCGTCAGCGCCAGTGCCCCAGGGGTTCTGAGGGCCAGAGTTCGCAAGCCCGCGTCACCGGCCAGTGCGGCGAGCCCGGAAAGGCCGGCGATGCCGTTACCGAGGGTCAGCAGGGCACCGATCCCGGCCAGGACCGCCGTGACGATCGCCGTGATGCCGCTCGACGAAGCCTCCGGCGGGGGTCCCTCCGGCCGGGGTTCGTCGAGCGGATTCTCCTGATCCTCGGATCCTGGAGGAGGGGTCACTGCTACTCCGATCGTGAGTGGATGGCGGGCCTGTAGAGAGGAAATCAGCCCGGGTATTGCGGATAGAACTGGGGCGCAACCGGATTCTGCTTCGCCCTGATCCACGCAGCGGTGGACGGCAGCAGCACCAGCACGAGCGTCGCGATGGGGAAGATGACACCCACGAGATCAGCACCTACGCCGCGGTCGTACTCGTAGTCTGCGATGGCCGAGGGCGTCAACGTGAGGTTGATCAGGGTGCTGAGAATCGACACCACACATCCTGCGGCCACGA
The DNA here is from genome assembly GCF_055419505.1 of Mycobacterium sp. IDUB_9. NCBI lineage: Bacteria > Bacillati > Actinomycetota > Actinomycetes > Mycobacteriales > Mycobacteriaceae > Mycobacterium > Mycobacterium sp. IDUB_9. The sequence goes on from NZ_JBVAXU010000001.1 coordinate 1,023,605, forward strand.
GCCAGCGACCAATCATCTTGCGCAGCAACAACGTCAGCGTTCCGACCAGAAGCAGCAGCCCGGCAACGATGTTCAACATCGTGATGGCGATCAGTGATGTCCACACGCCCTCGGAGGAACTGGCCACATCGGACGATCCGCCAATAATTACGGAAAGTCCGAAGGCCATGGCGAGGCCGCCGACAAAGTTCGCCAGGCCGCCGAGGCCGGCAAGAACACCCGCGGTGATGCCGGTGGCCCCACTCGGTGAGGCAGGTGGCGCGGGCGGCAGGCCGTAGGGATGCTGCGGATAGCCATGCTGCGGGTAGCCCTGAGGTGGGTAGCTCGGCTGCTGTGCAAAGGCAGGTTGCTGCGGATAGCCCGGTTGCTGGGGATACGCAGGCCGCTGGGAGTAGCCGGGTTGCTCGGGAAAGCCCTGGCCGTATGGCCCATTGGGATAGGTCACAGAGTCCCCCGATCCTCGAAGATCAACGGGCTCACCCTATACGGATTTCGCAGATCAGGGCGCTTTCGGGTAGCCTGGGCCGGTTGCCGACGCAGGCGACCCTCCTGCCACGGACACGCCGTGGCCGCAACGACCATAGGAGGTGATGGGTTCCTTATGCGTCCATACGAAATCATGGTCATTCTCGACCCGACACTCGACGAGCGCACCGTAGCTCCCTCGCTGGAGACGTTCCTGAACGTCATCCGCAAGGACGGTGGCAGTGTTGAAAAGGTTGACATCTGGGGCCGCCGCCGGCTGGCCTACGAGATCGCCAAGCACGCCGAAGGCATCTACGCCATCGTCGATGTCAAGGCTGAACCGGCCACCGTGTCCGAGCTCGACCGTCAGCTGAACCTGAACGAGTCCGTGCTGCGGACCAAGGTGATGCGGACGGACAAGCACTAAAGGCTGTCAGTCGTCGGCGGGGCTACGTAGGCTTCGCGCAAACGGACATGCCTATCCCAGGAGGATCTCGTGGCTGGTGACACCACCATCACAGTTGTCGGAAACCTGACCGCTGACCCGGAATTGCGTTTCACTCCGTCCGGCGCAGCTGTCGCCAACTTCACCGTTGCCTCGACGCCGAGGATGTTCGATCGGCAGAGCAACGAGTGGAAGGACGGCGAGGCGCTGTTCCTTCGGTGCAACATCTGGCGTGAGGCGGCCGAGAACGTGGCCGAGAGTCTCACCCGGGGTTCGCGGGTGATCGTCACGGGTCGGCTCAAGCAGCGTTCCTTCGAAACCCGCGAGGGCGAGAAGCGCACCGTTGTCGAGGTCGAGGTCGACGAGATCGGTCCGTCCCTGCGCTACGCCACGGCCAAGGTCAACAAGGCCAGCCGCAGTGGTGGCGGAGGCGGTGGCTTCGGCGGTGGCGGCGGGGCTTCGCGCCCGGCCGAGCCCAAAGACGATCCGTGGGGCAGTGCGCCCGCGTCGGGCTCCTTCAGCGGGGCCGACGACGAGCCGCCGTTCTGATCAACATCGAAATTTTTGCAAGGAAGAGATAACCAATGGCCAAGACCACTAAGAGGCGGCCGGCACCGGAAAAGCCGGTCAAGACTCGGAAGTGCGTGTTCTGCTCCAAGAAGGGCAAGGGGCAGATCATCGATTACAAAGACACTGCGCTGCTGCGCACCTACATCAGCGAGCGCGGCAAGATCCGTGCCCGTCGGGTGACCGGCAACTGTGTCCAGCACCAGCGCGATGTCGCCATCGCCGTGAAGAACGCCCGCGAGGTGGCTCTGCTGCCCTTCGGTTCGTCGACGCGGTAGGGGGCAGACCAATGAAGCTGATTCTCACCGCTGAGGTGGAGCACCTGGGTGTCGCAGGCGACGCCGTCGAGGTCAAGGACGGCTACGGCCGTAACTACCTGCTGCCGCGCGGGCTGGCCATCGTTGCCACCCGTGGCGCCGAGCGCCAGGCCGACGAGATCCGTCGCGCCCGCGAGACCAAGGAGATCCGCGGCGTCGAGCACGCCAACGAGCTCAAGACCGCTCTGGAGAACCTGGGCGAGGTGTCGCTGCCGGTTCACGCCGCGGGCGACACCGGCAAGCTGTTCGGCTCGGTCACCGCGGCCGATGTCGTGTCCGTGATCAAGAAGGCCGGCGGGCCCAACTTGGACAAGCGCACGGTGCAGCTGCCCAAGGCACACATCAAGTCGGTCGGCACGCATCCGATCGTCGTTCGGCTGCACACCGGGGTGGAAGCCAAGGTGTCGCTGAACGTCGTAGCCGAGTAACCCCGACGCGGAGCAATCCGTAGCGGAGTCATTCTGCGAGCACTCAACCGCCCGGGTGGGGACCCTTAGGGGTTCCCGCCCGGGCGTTGCTGCATCTCTGGCGAACTCGCTGCGGGAAACTCTGGACAGCGAACCTCACTCGGTGTTAACCCGCCCGGTCCCTGGGCGCAACACAACACGCCCGGGACCGCAACCCGACACGACACGCCGAAGAACTTTCCATACACAATTACTGACAACCTCTATGGGACTCTGACCTGGTAAAACAACAGATCGCCGAGAAATGATCCACAGGTTCTCCCCAGAGGCTCAACACTGCGACCGAGACCTATCCCCACACCATCCACAGGTTGATCAACAGGGGTGGTTTCGGGCAGTGCCAGCAACGGTCTACCGTGGTGCGTCGCAGCGCCGTCAGAAGCTTTGTCGGAGCCCTGTTCTACAGTCGCAGTACCGATTCGAATAAATGTTCGAGCCAGCCGTGAGGCCGGTCTCGGAAGGGGGTGGGGAGTCCGTGGCGGTGGTGGACGACCTGGGGCATCCGAATTCGGAGACGGATGGCCCTCCGCCTGGAGAGGATTTCGGCCGGCAGCCGCCGCAGGACATGGCGGCCGAGCAGGCGGTCCTCGGCGGCATGCTGTTGAGCAAGGACGCGATCGCCGACGTGCTCGAGCGGCTGCGTCCCGGCGACTTCTACCGTCCGGCGCACCAGAACGTCTACGACGCCATCCTGGATCTCTACGGCCGGGGTGAACCCGCCGACGCTGTCACCGTCGCTGCCGAACTCGATAACCGCGGGCTGTTGCGCCGCATCGGCGGGGCGCCTTATCTGCACACGCTGATCTCCACCGTGCCGACCGCTGCCAACGCGGGCTTCTACGCCGCCATCGTCGCCGACAAGTCGCTGTTGCGCCGATTGGTGGAGGCGGGCACCCGGGTGGTCCAGTACGGCTACGCCGGGGCCGACGGTGCCGATGTCTCCGATGTGGTCGACCGGGCGCAGGCCGAGATCTACGACGTGACCGAACGCCGTGCGTCGGAGGACTTTGTCGCGCTCGAGGACCTGCTGCAGCCCACGATGGACGAGATCGATGCGATCGCGTCGCAAGGCGGCATCTCGCGCGGTGTGCCGACCGGGTTCACCGAATTCGACGAGATCACCAACGGCCTGCACCCCGGACAGATGGTCATCATCGCGGCCAGGCCTGGCGTCGGGAAGGCGCTGGCGCTCGATACGCCGCTTCCGACACCGAACGGATGGACCACGATGGGTGACGTCGCCGTGGGCGACCATCTCATTGGCGCTGACGGTGAGCCCACCCGCGTCGTCGCGGCCACCGATATCATGCTCGACCGGCCGTGCTTCGAGGTCGAATTCTCAGACGGCACAGTGATTGTCGCCGATGCCCAGCACCAGTGGCTGACCGAAACGAGAGCCTCGAGGCGATCCGCACAGTCGGCTGCGGCGGGCTACAACGGTCATAAGAATCAGCGGACATTTGCCGCTGTACGGACGACCACGGAGATCGTCGACACGTTGCGGTGCGAAACTGCAGACCGTCGCCTGAATCATTCGGTGGCCAACACCGTCGCGCTCCAGAGCGAAGAGCGAGACCTGTTGGTTCCGCCATATACATTGGGCGCCTGGCTGGGCGACGGGACGTCAGCGTCCGCGCAGATTACGACGGCGGACCCGGAGATCATCGTTCGGATCGAGGCCGAAGGGTTCCTCGCGCGAAAGTCTGATTCCGCACGGTATCGCTACCAAATCCTCCTGGCAGCAGAGCCCGGGCCAGTGAAACGATCGTGCGTGGTCTGCGGTGCTGGCTTTGTGCCACAGACTTGCCAGGTGCATACCTGCGGCCGTAGTTGCGGTGGACGCGCCCGGTTTGTATCGGAGCCGGTGCCAGCTCCGCAGTGCCCAAGATGTGGTCAGCCGTCGTCTGGGCTGCGGTTATGCAAGGCCTGCCGCAACACCGTGGGCACACTGCAGGCACGCCTACGGACGATCGGGGTCTTGGGCGCCAAACACATTCCAACCGAGTACCTTCGAGCGTCTGAAGCGCAGCGGCGTGCACTCCTGGCCGGCCTGCTGGACACGGATGGAACGGTTACCTCCGGAGGAGCGGTGCAGTTCGCTGTGACGGACCGGCGCCTTGCCGCGGACTTCGCCGAGCTCGTGGTGAGCCTGGGATATCGATGCCAGACATCGACCAAGCGGGTCAAAGGTCGCAGCGAGTCGTCGTCAACGTCATTCACGATCACCTTTTCGACGCCCGATGATGTCTTTGGCCTGCACCGTAAGACGTTGCTGCACAAGGAACGCCGGCATGCCGTCAGCGCAGCGCGGTCGAACTCGCGCTTCATCGTTGACGTTCGACCTGTAGCGACAGTGCCGGTCCGGTGCGTGGAGGTCGACAATGCGGACCACATGTACTTGGCGAGTCGGTCGATGGTTCCTACGCACAATTCCACCCTCGGCCTGGATTTCATGCGGTCCTGCTCCATCAAGCACCGGATGGCCAGCGTCATCTTCTCGCTGGAAATGAGCAAGTCCGAGATCGTGATGCGACTGCTCTCGGCCGAGGCGAAAATCAAACTGGCCGACATGCGTTCGGGCCGGATGAGCGATGACGACTGGACCAAGCTTGCCCGTCGGATGAGCGAGATCAGTGAGGCGCCGCTCTACATCGACGACTCGCCGAACCTGACCATGATGGAGATTCGCGCCAAAGGTCGGCGGCTGGCCCAGAAGGCGGATCTGAAGCTCGTGGTCGTCGACTACATGCAGCTGATGAGCTCGGGCAAGAAGTACGAGTCGCGTCAGCAGGAAGTCTCGGACTTCTCCCGAAGCCTCAAACTGATGGCCAAGGAACTTGAAGTGCCGGTGATCGCGATCAGCCAGCTGAACCGTGGTCCCGAGCAGCGCACCGACAAGCGTCCGCAAGTCTCTGACCTGCGCGAATCGGGGTCGCTTGAACAAGATGCCGACATGGTCCTACTGCTGCACCGTCCCGACGCGATCGACCGTGAAGACCCACGCGGCGGTGAAGCCGACATCATCTTGGGCAAGCACCGTAACGGCCCGACAGCGAATATCACTGTGGCGCACCAGCTTCACTTCTCGCGGTTCACGAACATGGCGCGGTAAGACAACGGTGGCGAGGTGTCTGTGGTGGCGGGCAAGTTCTCATTGAATTTGAGGGCGCTGTGGTGTTCGTGTGCGAGCCGCCGCAAGCTGAGTAACAACTGACCGAATACCACCTGGCCTACCACCATCTGCTGGACCACTGTGTTTCGGTCAGCTTGGAGGTCGGCTGCGGTCAGCCTGCTGACCTCATAGGCGGCGATGGCGTTGACGAGCCCGAGATAGGTTGCAGCGTTGGGCAAATCGAGCGGCCAGTCCAAGTCGTTGAGCACCCCGAGCAGACCAGCAAGCTGGTCGAGCGCGGGCGTGTCCGGGCGCACCTGTGTCCAGCCGGCCTGCTCAACGACTTGGCTGGCCAGCGCACGATCATGCTGACTCGCGGCATCCGACGAACGCGCCAGTGCGTCATAGGTGGCGCCGAACATCTGGTGTACGGACAGCGATTCGTTCTGAACCGCGTCCACGATTTCCTTGAGGTCGGCGACCGGGATTGCACCGACCTCGCGCAGGACTCGCAGCAGTCGAAGCCGCGCCACGTGATGGTCACCGTAATTGGCGTGCCGTTCGCTGACCTTGCTTCCGGGCGGCAACAGACCCTCGCGCAGGTAGTACTTGATGGTCGCTACGGTGACGCCAGTCTGCTGGGAAAGCTCGGAGATGCGCACTCGAACTCCTTACGCGGCCGGGGTTGACCACCAACAGTGGATAGCGGCACTATCCTATGCTAGATACTTCCACTATCTAGCATAGGAGCTGCGATGACACGAAATATGATCCCCCGCGCCTATCGCAATGCCCCGCGACGTGTGCCCGAGGGTGTGCTCGCGGGTGGCTCTGTCGCCGATGTCGGGGATAGCGAGGTGGTGGTGTTTCTGATCGGCGCACGCATCCACCGGTGGCGCAAGGTACGCAGCTGGTTCCCGACGTTCGTGGCGATGCCCCGGATGCTGATGCAGCTGGCCAAGAATCCCGATCTGGGCCTGCTTCATGCCAAGACGTACCGGGCCGGCCGCGACGTCATCGTGGTGCAGTACTGGCGCAACGTCGAAGACCTCGGCAAGTTCGCGAAGAACCCTTCATTCGCACACGCTCCAGCCTGGGCGGCCTTTAACCGGGATGCCGCCGGTACCGGCGACATCGGGATTTGGCACGAGACCTACCGGGTGCCGGCCGATCACATCGAAACTCGTTACGCCAACCTGGCGCCACTGGGTTTGGGCAAAGCGCTCGGGGTCCAGGAAAGCTTCGGCGCACCCCGCAACAGCACGCACCAGAGAATGAATGCAACGGACTCGGATTACATCCCCATGCGACGAGACAAGTTCTGATCACGCTCGTCTCTTCCCGTGAGCCGCTAGTCACCTCAGGTGGAGATGAGCGACCCTGGTGCGGCAGCAACTCCGGTGACTGTGACACTGACGGTGGTTGCGCCCGGGTCTGATGCGATGACGAGTCGGGGGTCGTTCGGAGCCGAGACAACGTGACCACCGATCACGGCCACCTGGTAGCCGTTCGGGTATTGGCGGGTAGGTGTCGAGATGATGGTTTGGGAGCCGGCCGCGAAATCGCCTGATCCGTCAACCTTGGCAGTGGAGTAGGTGAATCGGAACGTGCCGTCCTCACTGACGGTCCAACCCTGAGGGGTTCCGGAGATCACCTGTGGGTACGGCTTCGAGAGCACCTGCAGGTTGCTCGTGTTGACGTTGTCGCCGGTCGGTGGCAATGACGGGTCGTACACCAGAGACTGGTCCCTCGGGTCTGCGCTGCTGGTGATTTCGCCGATACCCGAATACGCCCAGTTGGCCCAACTGATCTGCCGCGCGTCGGCGGCTGCTGTCTCTGCCGCGAGTGTGGCCGGGTCGCTGGTGGCCCCGAATTCACCCATGAAGGCGGGCATGTCATTGATTGCGCCATAGAAGCCGGCACGCCCCGACATGATCGGGCCGACGAGGGAACTGAAGTTTAGGCCGGCGACATTGCCGTATCCGTGATACTCCAGCACCGTGTTCGGGTCGGAGATCTTGCCCAGAAGCACAGGCTGGCTGAAGAGAAGCGCACTGATCTCGTCGACCGCGGGGCTCGCCGGTGAGATGAACACCGGGGTGTTCGGGTCGACCGACCGGATTGCGGCGATGGTCTGGTTGTACATCGGGGTGAGTTGCTCGGCACCGAAGAAGGAGCCGTTGACTATCGTTGCGAGCCAACCTGATCCAACCCAGGGTTCGTTGATGATGTTGTAGCCGATGACGTTGGGGTTGTCGCCGAAGTAGCTGGCTACGGCCTGCCAGCTCAGCGCATAGTGGTTCTGCAGCCCGACGCCATCGGGTGCGTCGGAGTTGGCCCAGAACGCGTCCCAGGCGTGATTTTGAGCGGGGCTCAGGTAGTAGTTGACGACGAATTGGCCCAGCAGGGCGCCCAAGTCGGGGTTGGGCAGCCCGCCGGTCTGCGTCGCCCAAGAAGGTGCCCCTTCACCGTGGAGTTCGGTGCTGTAGAGGTCCTGGTGCATGTCGATGAAGGTGTAGATGCCATGGTCACTGAGCGTTTGCACGGTTTGGTTGATTCCGGCCAGATAGTTCATGTCGATCACGCCGGGTTCGGGTTCGACTGCGGCCCAATCAATTCCCAGCCGCACTACGTTGAACCCGTTGTCCGCCAGGAACTGCGCGTCGTCGTCACTGAAGCCCATGGCTTCAGGGTCATACGGCGGCACCTTGTAGACCACGTTGACCCCGTGCATGATGACCACCTGCCCATCGCTGTTGGTGAACCAGCTGCCGGTGGTTGTCAGCTTGTCGGTGTTGCCCACGCTCGGGGGAGATCCGGCAATGGTGCCGAAACTACCGACGTCGCCGTGGGTACCGAAGATTCCGGCTGTGCCGCCCGCGCCGCCGAGAGCGACCAAGCCGGTCGCCGGACCGCCGACGCCGCTGTCGCCGGCGTCACCACCGCCGCCGCCGATGCCGAAGAGTTTCGAGCCGTCACCCCCGTCACCGCCGATGCCACCGACCGTGCCGTCACCCCCGTCACCGCCGTCGCCACCGAGACCGAAGAACAGGCCGCGCCCGCTACCACCGAAACCGCCCGCACCTCCGCGCGCGCCCGGGGTGCCGGTGCCCCCGCTGCCCCCGAGTCCGCCTATGCCCGTCAGGAATCCGCCCGCACCTCCACTACCACCGGCAGCGCCTGCGCCTCCCGAGCCGCCGGCCCCTCCGTTGCCCAGGAGTCCGGCCGACCCGCCATCGCCGCCGGCCTCGCCCAACTCTGTGCTGTTCCAGCCCGCGCCCCCGTCGCCGAACAGCCAACCACCAGCACCTCCATCCGGATGCGCGGCGGTGCCTGCTGAGCCGTTGCCGATCACATAGGACCCCGCCACGGTGTTGACGAGCCCATCGACCACTTGACCGACAGGACTGGTGATCCACATTTGCGCGGCGTCGTGGAGGGGGTCGTAAACAACGATGCCGATCACGGCCGCGGGCGAGGGGGTCTGTTGCTCGACCGGTGTCGGCCCGGCGAGCGTCGTGCGCTCGACATCCGGCGACCCGCCCAACCGTGCGTTCACAATTGGGGCCTGTCCGATGGTCTTCGGCTCGGGCGCGATCGACCTGCGGCTGGCGAGGGCCAGTGCCGCCCACGTCAACGGATTGGAATCCGGCGGGGTGACCGGGTGTTTGACCGGTGCCGCCACCCGATGCGTCGTGGCCGGCGGGTTCGTCTGCTCGATATCGCGTGCGAAAGCAGCGACGGTCGTTGCCGCCGAGGGGGATTGGAATGTTTGACCGATGCCGGCGGTCGGTGCCACGCCGGAGTGAGGGTGACGTGCGGTAGGTGCTTCGGCGCGGTGCGGCAACGCTGGCTTGGCCCGCTTTGACCGCGTGGAGGGGGAGTCGGCGGAGCCCGTGGCGGCGGCGGACCTGTGCGTTGGCCGGTCGGCATCGCCCTGCGCGGTCCCGGCGTCCGACGGCTTGCCTGATGCCCTTGCCTTCGGAGAACCGGCGTTGCGCCTCGGGCTGGACGGCTTCGACTCGCCGGAGCTCGATTCGCTCTTCGCACGGCCGGCGCCCGCTCCGCCGGTGGAGCTGCCAGTGTCTGCAGACGCCACCCAAGTGCCTGAGGCCAGCACTGCCCCGATCCCCAGTGCAACCGCAAGTCCCCCAACACGACCCACATACGCCGATGCGTTCATGTGGTCCTGATTACACGACCCGGACTACTTGCATGGTCAAATGCCAACCATTGACCGATGGCGTATCGAATACGGCGGTGCGATCACCGTGGGAATGTCTTTGCCTGAGCGCCGTTTCAGCGGCCTTCAGACGTGCCCGCCGGGGAATATCGTCTTTACGGCCTGCGTGATGGTGTTGCGCGCAGCGGCGGCGTCGCCCGGTTCCAGGGAACTGATCGCCATGACGTAGCGGCGGTCGGGTCCGATCGCGCCGGTGGAGACATGTAACTGGTTGCCGCCGTTCCAGCAGCAGAACCATCCTTGCTTGACCGCCACCGGTTCGGCATAGAGCCCATCCGGGATGCCGAAGCGCTGCGGGTATCCGTCGGTTCCCGTGGGTGTGGATTGAGCGAGGTTGCCCACGATCACGCTGGTCTGTTCGGGAGGCAGCCCGCCACTGCCGTCCAGCAGCTTGTCGTAGTAGCGCACCAGGTCGCTTGCGGTGCTCTGCGTGACGTCCCAGTGCCCGTTGGAGGGCGCGGTGGTGCCCGACAACCCGTATCGCGCCACGATGCGTGCGATGACGGCGTTACCTCCGCTGCGGTCCCAGAAGGTCTGGGCCGCGCCGTCGTCGGAGGAGCGCAACATGATGTCGAGCGACTTGCGGTCGGCAGCAGTCAGTTTCGTCTCGCCTTTCGATTCCTGCAGCAGCAGGTCGTCGGCGATGAACAGCTTGACCACCGAGGCGATCGGGAAGGGTTGGGTGGCGCCGTTGGAGATGACTTGGCCGGTGTCACGGTCCAGGACGACGACCTCGATGTCGGCACCGGACTTGGCCGCCTCGGCGGTGGCCTGACGGGTCCGGGCATCGAGTCCGTCCAACGGCGTGATCGGTGCCTGCGGGGCGATCACCGGCGCCTGGGCGACGTCCACAGCTGATGGCATGCCCGAGGCATGTGCCACACAACCATTGACGAGCATCGCCGCGCTGACGATCGCCATACCCGCCAGCGACGGGTTCGACAGCCGCCTCCACATAAAGTCCTCCAATTGGTCCAGAGCCAGGGCAGCTGGGATGGACTCTGCGCCCGCCGGTCGTCCTAGCTTAATGGGGCCACCCAGACGGTCGCAGAGGTGAGTCGAGGCCTGAAGGATTGGGGCTCCGGCGATCGCACGGGGCCTAGGATTCGTGCCGTGGGGATGGAAGAGATGAAACTGCGTCTGAGCAAGGGATTCGTCTTCGGAATGGTCGCTGCGGTGGTGGGCAGTGTCGTGGTGGCCTGTTCGCCGGGATCTGCGCCGACCGCGCTGGTGGCGGACGTGCCGCTGCAGTCGGGTGAGCAGACCACGCTGCCGTTCAGTGCATTCGATTACCGGGAGATGGGCGCCGACGCGAAGAACGTCGTGTATTTGGGTGGTACCGGCGGGTTCGCGACGTTGCTGCCGGGGGCAGACCATCCGGCGCCGATGAAGCCCAGCGGCAATCCCCAAGTATCGACGTTCGGGGTTGGGCCGGATGGCCGACTGTCGTTCATCACGCCCGACGGCGTGGTCGAGACGATCGCACCCGGATCTACCGCTTCTGAACCCTTGCCCTTCGGCAAGATCACCAAGCACGGCCAGATGGCCGTGGGCCATGATGGCTCGGTTTATCTGGCCGACAACCAGCGCGGCAAGCTCCTGAAGTTCATGCCCGACGCGGCTGCCCCGGCCGACCTTCCTGTCGAGATCGTCAACGGGTTGGGGCACCTGGTGGTCGATGCCGACGACAACGTGTACGCGGCCATGGACGGCAAGGTCGTGAAGATCGCCAAGGACGCCGATAAGGCCGAGCCGGTTGACGGGGCACCGGAGAACGTGGGTGGCCTGGCGGTGGACGCAGCGGGCAATCTTTATGCCACCGACCGTCAGGCGGGCTCGGTGTTCCGGATGCCGGCCGGTGGGGGTGACTGGGTGCAGCTGCCGTTCAAGGATCTTCAGCGCCCGTCCGCCATCACTGTCGACGGCGACGGCAATGTCTACGTGATGAACATGAATGTCCGCGCCACGGACACGAGGGACACCATCGTCAGGCTCGCCGCCGAGTAGTCCGGGTGGGCCGACCATGTTGTGGGTCAGAACATTTCGACGACCCAGACCTCCATGTCGAATTGCGGATTCCCAGGATCGGCCGGATCTGCGATGCGATGTTGCTGAATGACGGTGCCGAGACTGAGGATGTCCGCGCGTGGGGTCGCGAACTGCACTTGGGTCGATGCATAGGTGAAGCGGCACCCACCGACGAGGGCGGATTGCGCCAACCGCCGGATCTCGTTGAGGGTGACCTGATTGATGGGTGCGCTGCGCATGCAGATGTCGCTGGCGCAACCGCTGGCCAACGTAGCCGTCAACGGCCGGCCATGAGCGTGCTGAGCCTCGGTGGCGAAGTCGGAGAACCCGAGATAGTCGGTTTCGCCCTCACCGTAGAGGTTGAGTCTCATGGCGTTGCCGATGGGGCTGATCGGGGTCCCTTGATGCTGCGCCCGGCCGTCGGATCCAGGCGCGGTGACGCGCGGTGGGGTCGGACATTGCGAATGGTCATGCGGGTCGCCCGCTTCGGTGGGTGAGACCAGGCCGTCACCCGGCGGTGTCAGGTTCTCGAATTCGACGACGTCGTCATCGAGACGCTTGATGGTGCCCTTGCCGACGATCCTGTCCGCGGTGACTTGCCCGGGACCCAGAATCCCGCGCTTGTTCTTGTAGGCCTCCACGGCGTCGCCGGTGCCTTCTCCGTACTGGCCGTCCACGCTGAGCCCGGCGGCATCGACCTCGTTGAGGGCAATTTGGATTCGCCGCACATGCTCGCCGACGCCGTGGAGGCCCTCCCCGATGTGCGCGGCATCCGTCACCAGGCAGCTCTCGAGCTGCGCGTCAGGAGCCGGCGAGGTGAACAGCATGCTTCGAAGTCCCATTTTCGGTCCGCCTCTCGATTCAGCCTCGGTGGCTGCTGCGTGGTGGATCCAATACTGGGTGCGTGTGTTTCGGGTTGCGCGCGTAGTCCGCTACTCGACTTCCGCGGACAATTATCCGTCGAGCAAACTGCGTTTGATGATCTTGCCGGTAGTGGTGCGCGGCAACTTGTCGAGAAACGTGACGTCACGTGGAATCGAGAAGCGGCTCAGGCGGTTCCGAATGTAGTTCTTGACCATCTCCTGGTCCAGGGAAGCCCCTTCGGCAACGACGACGAACGCGGCGAGCCGTTGACCGAACACCGGATCGGGAACGCCGATCACCGCCACTTCGGAGACCTGAGGCAACAGTGCGAGTGCTTCTTCGACGGGCCGCGGAAACACGTTCTCGCCGCCGGAGATGATCATCTCGTCGTCGCGTCCGGCGACGAAGAGCCGCCCGCTGGCGTCGAGGAATCCGACATCGCCGGTGTCCATCAGTTGGTCTTTGACGGCAGGTGACGCGGCGTTGGTGTATCCGTCGAACAGCATGTCGTTGCCGACGAAGATGCGACCGACAGCGCCGACGGGCACGGGGTCACCCGCCTGATCGAGTATGGCGATGCGGGTACCCAGCGGTGGTCGACCAGCGGTGGTCGGGGCAGCGCGCAGATCGGTCGGGTCGGCGATCGTTGCCCACGACACTTCGGTCGAGCCGTAGAAGTTGTACAAGATGTCGCCGAAGGTGTCCATGAACTGGATGACGGAGGCTCCGGGGATCGGTGACCCACTGCTGGCGACCACCCTCAGCGACGATGTGTCGTACCGCTTGATCACTGCGGCCGGCAACTCAAGAATTCGCTGCAGCATGACCGGAACGGCGATCAGGACGGTGCAGCGTTGCCGGGCAATGGTTTTCAGACACTCTTCGGCGTCGAACCGTTCCATCAGCACGACCGTCGCCCGCAGCGCGGCACTCACCTGCAGCGCGGCCAGGCCCCAGGCATGAAACAGTGGCGCGGCCACCAGCATCACTTCGTCGCGACGCAGCGGCATCCTTGACAACATCGCGGCGATGGTGCCGAAGCCTTGTGGCGTGGGTCGACGCGCACCCTTCGGTGTGCCGGTCGTGCCGGAGGTGAGAACGACCAGCTTGCCCGGCTGCTGGGGAGGGGTCAGCGGCCCGTTGTTGGTACCGGCCGAAATCAGGTCGTCGATCGAACGCCGCTGCAGTACAGCCGATGCGGGGCGTGTCGCAATACGTGGAATCTCGGCGGGGAGGTAGCGCACCTGCTGCTCGAACTCCTCGTCGACGAATATGGCGTCGACCGCATGGCGGCGGATGATCTCTTCGATCGGGTGAGCGGCCAGGCCGGTGTTGAGTAACACCAGGTCGGCACCCAGTTTGCTGGCCGCCACCATGCATTCCACCATCGCCGAATGATTGCGTGCCAGGATCGCGAGCTTGCTGTTTGCGCTGAAGCCAACGGTGGTGAGACCGGAGGCAATGCAGGTGGTGCGCTCAGCCACTTCCGCATAGGTCGACTGCCCGAGGCTGTCGATCGACGCAATGTTGCGGGGTGATCGCGCAGCGGCGGAGTTGAGTCCGCCGGCCAGGGTGAATCCCCATTTGGACAGGGAGTTGAGCTGTCGAAGGCCGCGATCCGGTCGGGATGCCCGCACCACACCGCTGACGATCATGGTCTTGGCGACGCTGAGCTGCAGTGAACGCATGTCGCCCATGTTCACCAGCAGCGACGTTTGCTTACCCGCCAAATAGTCGGCAATTTGCCGCAGGCCGTCTCGTACCCAGTTCTCGACGGCGCTGTCGTCGATCTTGGCCAGGTCAGGGTGGAGCCGGCCGACAGAGAAGGCTGTCACGGCGATCCGGGTGTCGTTCGCCCCCGGGTTCAGTCGAATCGACACGGAACTGTCAGGCATCTGGGTGGCGTGAAGCAGCATCTCCCGGCCCGAACGGCGAACTGTCAGGTTCATCTCGTGGACGACGACGGTGCCGCGGGGAGTGGAGAAACGGACCTCGAACTGCTGTGCGTGGTCGGAGATCTGCTCGCACGACCCGAGTCCGCGAAAGAATCGCGGGTAGCGGTCGGGTGACTGCAGGATCTCCCAGATATCCGGACACGGGTGATCCAGCAGCACGTCGAAATCAATCACGTCACGTCGCACGGTGGTCCTGTCAGTCGATCGTCTGTTCGCTCGGCCGCCAACTGAGTGAACACATTGTGGTTGATCTGTCCGCGGTACGGAGCAGTTCTGGCTCCAACGCCGTGATACCCACCCAATGCATCAGGAGATACTCTTCCTTTCGTGACGCGATCCGCTTCACGGCGTGAAGTCCTCAGATATGCCGCTGCGCTCGCTCCCGTGCTGGCCGTCCCGGGTGCGTTGGCCGCATCAGCCGGCACACCGACGGCCTCAGCCGACGGTCTGCAACTGGTCGATTTCGCCGACCGCCTCGTCCAGCCCGAACAGATCGAGTCCGCCGGGTTCGGCGGCGCGTTGGTGTACGTATCCGAACTACGGCCCGGCGCCACGTTCGATTTCAAGCCGGTCACCCGTGACTATGCGGACCGGCTCCGGGCGGCAGGCCTGCAGATCGTCAGCTGCTATCAGTTCGGCAAACCCGGATGGCCGACGCCGTCGGACTTCACCCGCGGCTACGACGGTGGAGTGGCTGACGCCCGGACGGCAGTGGGGCTCCATAGCGCAGCCGGCGGTCCGGCATCCGCGCCGATCTTCTTCAGCGTCGACGAGGATATCGACGCCGCAGCCTGGAAAAGGCTGGCAGTCCAATGGTTTCGGGGAATCAACTCGGTCCTGGGGGTGGCCCGCACCGGAATCTACGGGGGCCGCCGTCAATGTGGCTGGGCGATCGCCGACGGTGTGGTCGGTGCCTCGAGCAGCCCGGGGCACCGATGGGCCTGGCAGACAAAGGCCTGGTCGCGGGGTGAGCGTGAGCCGGCTGCGGTGCTGTTCCAGCGGGAAGTCGTGACCGCATCCGACCCAGGTTTCGTGATCGACGGAATTCATGTTGACGTGAACGACGTGCTCGCGGCCGATTACGGCCAATGGGATCTCGCCCGATAATGCACCAGGAGGAATCACCGTCATGACCAACACCGACATGCTGAGCGCTGCCGCCGCCACCGGTACCGCGATGGAGCAGGCAGTCGCGATCTTCATGCTGCATCCGGAGAATTTTGGAGCCAGCATCGCCGCCGGCTACCAGAATCCGTTGGCGGGGTACGTAGCCGGCCGCGGTGGCGTTCTGGGCGAGGCCACCGGAGCCACTGTCGGCGCTGTTTTCGCGGTGTTCGAGCCGACGGGCCTCGCCGCGATGTGGGACGAGGGTGTCGCGGTACGCGGCGCCGTCGGTGCGGCGCAACAGTATTGGGAGCAGGCCGCCGAGTTCGGGCGCAAGTACCTGTCCGGCGCCCAGGGGCTGGACCGTATCTCCGAGTTGGGGGAGAAGATCATCGCCGCGACGCCGACGGCGGGGCTGCCGCTGTTCGCCGGGTGGCGCGCGATGCCGTTGGCCGACGACGCCCCGGCGCGGGCGCTGCAGGTGATGTTCGTGCTCCGTGAACTGCGTGCCGGTGTGCACTTCAACGCCCTGACGATTTCGGGCATCGCGCCGGTGGAGGCCCACATGCTCAACAAGGGGCCGCAGTACACCGCGATGTTCGGTTGGCCCGAGCCCTTCGCCGACGGTGAAGACAAGAAGGACCAGTACGCCGAGATCGAGCAGGCGACCAACCGGCGGATGGTCGGGATCTTCGAGGCCGCTCTCGATCCGTCCGAGGCGGACGAACTTGCCCGCCTGAGCACTGAAGCGCTGGCCTCGTTCAAGGCCGGCGTCCCAGCCTGACCGACCGATCGATGCGGTTGAGCCGAGAGGAACGCGAGCGGGTGTTCGCCGTGGTGGCCGACGAACGCCGGTCGATCGCCGCGCTGGTACAGGGGCTCGATGCGGACCAGTTGGCCACGCCGAGCTTGTGCGCCGGCTGGGATGTGAAGACCGTTGCAGCGCATCTGGTCAGCGATTTCACCGACGGCTCCTGGGGGTTTCTGGCCAGCGGTGTGCGCCACGGCAACATCGACCGCGGGATCGATGCACTGGCCCGCCGCCGGGCGAAGGCTTCACCCACCGAGATCGCCGAGACGCTGCGCCGTCGCGCCGACTATAGGCTCAGCCCGCCCATCACCGGTCCGCTGTCGGGCCTGACGGATGTGTTGGTGCACGGCGCTGACATGCGCATACCCCTGGGGCTTCCGCATCAGCCCGATCCGCAACACGTCGCGCGGGTGCTCGATTTCCTCACCAGCCGAACGCAACTCGGATTCTTCCCGCACCGACGCCTCCGCGGTATCGAGTTGCACGACGAGGACACCGGCCGGACGTGGGGTGAGGGCGAGACAATCGCCGGTCCGGGTGTCGCGATCATGCTGGCGGTGTGCGGGCGCACCGTCGCGTTCGGCAATCTGTCGGGCCCCGGACTGCGCGTCCTGCAGTCGCGGCTGGGGTGAATCTCGAACACAGGTAGTTCGGTACTCACGACTTCCGGCCGCGGCGACGCTTGACTTGCCTTCACGTACACGGCACGTGATGGGTGAGAAGTCATGCGACACGGAAGAGATAGTTTTTTCGTTGTAGGGGAGGGCATCCTGACGGCCGACGACGCCGCTGAGACGGCGTTGATCGCAGGAGCGGATCCGGTGTCGCATCTTTCGGATGTGGATGAACTCAGGCAGTTCCGGTTCTCGCGCATCGGTCCATCGGGTGTGCCGGCGAGTCTGGAACTCGTGACGGCGCTGTCCGGGGCGATCACCGAGGCGGCGTCGGATATCGATGGGGAGATCCCGGCAGGATTCACGTATCTGGGCCAGTTCGTCGACCACGACTTGACCAGGGACAACACGGTGGATGACCTCGGTTCGGATCTGACGGTGGACGAACTCGTCCAGGGCCGTTCTCCGGCACTCGATCTCGACTCGCTGTATGGCCATGGGCCCGCCGTCGACGCGCAGTTCTACACCGATGGACTGCGTCTGAAGATGGGAACCACCGCGCCCATCGGCGACCTGCCCGCCTTCGACGGACACGATCTGCCACGAGACCCGCAGCTGAGCGATGCGCTGATTCCGGACCCCCGAAACGACGAGAACCTGGCTGTGGCCCAGACGCATCTCGCGTTCATCAGGTTCCACAACCGGGTGGTGGGCACGATTGCCCCGGGGCCCGTGGCGGGCATGTTCGAGGCAGCTCAAGAGCGGGTGGTCAAGCACTACCAGTGGATGCTGCGCACCGACTACCTGCCGCGGATCGTCGACCCCGGGATCGTCGAGGACGTGTTCACCAACGGTCGCACCCTCTTCGAGACGTCGGTGGTACCAGGGGACGCACCGACCATGCCGATCGAATTCTCGGTCGCAGCATTTCGGGTGGGCCACAGCATGGTCCGAGATGCGTACAACTGGAATCGGCTGTTCGACAACGGCGGCGGAACCCTGGGGTTTCTGTTCAATTTCTCGGGCACCAGTGGTTCGGTGACAGGCCGGTTCCCGTTGCCGTCCAATTGGATCGCCGACTTCCGCCGGCTGTACGACTTCGGCGAGGCCGGGCGCCCCGACCTGGTTGTCCAAGCGGCCAGGTTCAACAAGGCACGCAACATCGACACCCGGCTCACCGATCCGCTGGCCGACATGCCTGCCGGTGCGTTCGGTAGTAAGACGGCTCAGTTCCCACCGCTGCATGCCAATCTCGCGTTCCGTAATCTGTTGCGCGGCAACATGGTGAAGCTTGCCAGCGGCCAGCAGATGGCGAAATTGGTCGGCGTCGCCGCATTGAGCGAGAAGCAGATTGTGGATGGCGAGGGCGGGGGAGTCGACTTCATCGGTCTGGATCCGGGTGTGCGCACCGAGTTCGTCGAGAACACGCCGCTGTGGGTTTACATTCTGCGCGAGGCTGAGCTCAACGGTGGTCGGCTGACCGGCGTAGGGGGCCGCATCGTGGCCGAGACGTTCCACCGCGCGATGGAAGGTAGTACGTATTCCATTGTGCGAGATCCTCATTGGCGTCCGAGCTTGGGACCCGACCCGTTGACCTTCCGGATGGTCGATCTGTTGCTGTTCGCCTTCGAGGGTCGCGCCGACCTACTCAACCCGCTGGGAGACGAGCCCGGTCAGCAGCCCGAGATCGTCGAGCTGAACCGCGGTGAGGACGGGCCCCTCGTCAAGATCCTGCAGCATCTGTTGCGGGCCAGGCGGTTCGACCTGAGGGCCGATGGCGTCTTCGGTCCGATCACGGAACAGGCGGTGCGCCGGTTCCAGGGCAACCAGGGCATCGCCGTGGACGGCATCGTGGGACCGGTGACCTGGAGTCGGTTGTTCATCGTGGTCCGCCGCGGCAGTAGGGGTGAGGCCGTCAAGGGCGCGCAGGTCCGGATGAACCTGCGTCAGGCTGCGCCGATCGCTGTCGACGGAGACTTCGGCCCCCGCACCGAGCGGGCCGCTCGGGAGTTTCAGCTCACCCAGGGCTTGGATGCCGACGGCATAGTCGGTCCGAGCACGTGGCGCCGGTGCGTGTCCGGACCGGTGTAGCGGCCGGCTGTCAGCGGAAGCAGATGTTCAGCGTCGCCAGGCCGAAGATCTTTTTGCCATCGGACTTCGCCGCGAGCAGGACGACGCCGGTACGGGTCTCGGGGTCCAGCGACTTGATCTTTCCGCTGAACTCGATGTCGCAGCCTTCCTTGGCCGACACGATCGCCGGCTGGGACAACCGCACCGCATAGCGGGTGACGGCACCGGGGTCGCCCGACCATGCGGAGATGAATCCGGCGCCCAACCCCATGGTGAGCATGCCGTGGGCGATCACATCGGGGAGCCCGGCGAGCTTGGCGATCTCCTCGTCCCAGTGGATGGGGTTGGCATCGCCGGCCACGCCGGCATAGTTCACCAGGTCGCCGCGGGACAGTCGGGTGTGGTGCACCCCGAGCTCGTCGCCGACCTTCAGGTCGTCGAAGGACAGTGTCCCGGGCGTGCGGGTGAGGCCTGCCTCGGAAATCGGCGCCGCGGCTTCGGGGCGCACGGTCTTCTGGTAATCGGCGTCGGAAGCGCCGACTCCCGATAAGTCAACGTCGTGCATCATCGCGTTCTGGACGGCGGTCATCGTCGCCGGATTGATGTCGTCCGCCGTCACGCCGACGACGGTGGTGTGCAGAGTGTGAACGCGCTCGCCCGCAGTGTCGGTGAAGGTGTTCGTGACGGTGATCAAGTCGCGCCCGGCAATCCTGCGGACCGCTGTGAGTTCGATGTCGATCTTCAGCTCGTCGCCGGCCACGATCGGCCGGTGCTGTTCGAAGACTTCCTCGGTCTGCAGGTAGGTGTCGTAGCCGACGACCACCGATTCGAACATGCGCCGATTGCAGGCCATGGCCGGGGTCGACGTGAAGGTCAGCGGTGCGACCAGTCCGGAGTACCCCAGCTTCGCGGCGGCGTCGACGTCCCAGTGTGCGGGGTGGTAGTCCTGCACGGCACGCGCGTACTCGCGGACCTTCTCGCGGCCGACCAAGTAGAGGCCGTCCGCCTCGTAGTAGTGGCCGACTCGGGCTTCGAGCGCCGACGCTTCTGGTGCTGCGGTCATGGGTTTGCTCAACTTTTCTATCGGCTTGTTCGCTGAAGCCGACGAAACACACTAACGTCTGGCGACCACCGCGATCCACATCGGTGCGTATCCAGGGGGACCGTCATCGAGGCGGCCGACCTGCGGCGGCCAGTCGCTGTTCGATTACGGCCAAGGCGCGGCTCGCCCAATCGATGTTCTCTTCCTCGAACCGGATTCCACGCAGGAGGGTCAGGTAGGGGCCGATTCGCTCGGCCTCGGCCAGATACGCGTCTTCGGTACGTCCGGCGAGTAGGTGGTCCTGTGTCCGCCGGTAGCGCGCGAGCTTGGCCCTGGCCCAGTGCAGGCGTTCGGTGAGCGAGCCGCGGACGGCTTCGATGTTGCCGGAATCCGCGGCCTGGATCTGTACCAGGAGGTCTTCGCGGATCGCCCCGGGTTTCGGAGGCAACTCGGTGAACTCGAGCAGCGCCTGCCGCCCTGCGTCGGTAAGTGAGTACAGGCGCTTGTTCGGCCGCCGGTCCTGCTCGACGAGGCGTGCGGTGATCAGCCCATCGGCGGCCATGCGGTCCAGCTCGCGGTAGAGCTGCTGGGGGGTGGCCATCCAGAAGTTGGCGACCGATGCGTCGAACCCTTTCGCCAGGTCATAGCCCGATGCCTCGCCGTCGAGGAGAGCAGCGAGGACTGCGTCGCGTAGGGCCATGCGCCGATGCTAGCAGCGAAGTGATTAATCAAAATGTTGACTATGGGAACTTTGCCCGCCTAACATCGCGGCCAGTTGACGAAATGGCTGATGGAGGTTCAGATGCATCCGTTCCGGGAAGCAGTGGAGGCCCGCGACGAGGCCGCGATCGAGGCGCTGTTGGCCGACAATGTCGTGTTCACCAGTCCGGTGGCCTTCAAGCCGTATCCGGGCAAGCCGATCACCGCTGCCATCCTGCGTGCGGTGATGCGGGTGTTCGAGGATTTCCGGTACATCCGGGAGATCGCCGACGCTTCGGGTCATGACCATGCCCTGGTCTTCGAGGCCACGGTGGACGGAAAGCGGATCACCGGTTGCGACTTCCTGCATCACGATGACGAAGGCAAGATCGACGACTTCATGGTGATGGTCCGGCCGCTGTCCGGTGCGACCGCCTTGGCCGAGGCCATGGGCGCGCAGTTCGAGCGGATCAAACAGGAAGCCGCAGAACAGATTCAGCGAGAATCCGCTCGTGCCTGATCAGCGGCCGCTCCTGCCTGATCCTCAGGGCCTGATCAGCGTCCCCGCGTCCGAAGCCGCCTTCTGCAGTTCCGGAATGGTCATGTCGGCGTAGTCGGCGTTGACCGGGCCCGACGGGTTTCCCAGCCACGGCACCACGCCGGGGTCGGGATTGACGCCCAGGTGGTAGGCCTGGACGCCGGGCAGGTGGTACTGGAGGAAGTTGACCGCGATGTCCGCGACGAAGATGGCGGCACCGATCGGGCCGGTGCTCAACAGCGCAGCCGAGTTCATCAGCGGTATGGCGGCGTCAGGATTGCCGATCATCACGATCGAGCCGTAGTGGGGCTTGGTGCCTCCGCCGGGCACGTACTCCGGCACGAACGGCTGCAGTCCGGGCAGGTCGGTGGAGAAGTAGGCCGCGGTGTCGCCGTAGGTGAGCACGTTGACGAACCCGGAGTCGGCGCCATTGCCCGGCACCGTCGAATTGAGGCCGGGGCTCTCAAAACCGATGCCGCCGACGCCCGTCTGCTGCGCCACGTATGCGGCTTCCCAACCGCCGAGCGAGTGCCCGGTGACAAAGATGTCTTCCTTGCGGTAGCCCTGCTCGAGGGCCGCGGCCTCGACCTCCTGCTCGAAGGCCACTGAGTCGATGAAGGCCTGCGGTGTGGTGTCGGTGAAGATCACCTGCGTATCGGCGATCACCTGAGAGACCGCGATCAGCGGGTTGTGGAGCAGGTTTGTTCCGCCTGTCGTGCCCTGGTAGGCGATGATGATCTGGCCATCGGGTGTCACCCACGTCTTGGCGGACATACCGGTCAGCACATTGGTCGATTCCATCTGTTTGCCGTTGACCACGAACGGTTTCAGGTCGCCCGGGGCGCCGCCCCACACGTACGCGGCGGTCGCGGCGTTGAGGAACTGTGAGACGGTCGGGGTCTTGCCGGTGGTGGGTCCGTCGTAGGTCATGGTCGGCGGTACCGGTTGCCCGGCAGGAGTTTTGGTCAGCCCCAGTTGACCTTCGATCTCACGGAACGCCGCGAAGAGGGCATTGTTGATCGGCGCGAAGTCCAGCGGACTCTTCGGCCCGTTGGCGGAGGTGGTGATGTCCAGTACCTGCAACACCGTGTTGACGATGCGGCCGGGCAGCTCCGCGATCTTGGCGATCGGCGACAGCGGCTCGGGGGGTTCTGGAGTGGTCTTGGTCGTGGTGGTGACCGCGGCGACCTTGGGGGTGGTCAGCGGGATCGTCTTCGCGGTGATGTCGGGAACAGTGCGAACCACGGCGGTGAGATCCGGCAGGGTGGCCTTGCCCGTCGGAGCCTGTGACACAGTCGGCGCCGATGCCTGCGCCCGCCGCGGCACGGAGTCCGGGAGCGCGGCCGGAGTGATCGCCGCTGGGCGCTTCGCTGTCGCGTCGGGTGAGAAGTCGGACTTGGCGAGGCGGGTGCCGTCGGCCCGGATCGGAGCGGATGGCTTGATGGTGCGGAGTCTTCCGCGAACGACGTCGGCGATCGACTCTTGCTGCGGTGCTGTCGAATTCGGCTGTGAATCGGGCGAGCTGTCGTCGTCGTCAGACGACGTCGCGTCCGGAGTTGTCGTACCGGCAGCGTCCGGGTCGTTGGTCTTCGCGGGCGGCGACGGCCGGTTCGGACGTGTGCCATGCCGGCCGGTCGGCTTCTTGGGTCCGTGCCCGGTTCCCGCACTCGAGTGACTCGATGACCCCGGTGAGCTCGAGGAACCCGAGGCGCCAGGGTCCGCCCATGCGACCGCATGCCCGTTGGCGCCTGCGATCCCGACACCGATTCCGATGGCCGCGACCGCCAGGCCGTACCGCAGCGGTGTACGTCCCGCGTTCTCCGGGCAGCGCGAACTGTTCGCCATTATCGGTGTCCCCCTTGACATTCCATGTCAAATGTCCGCGTCCGCCGGTGACGGGAATGTCAGCCGTCGCGAGCACACGCCGGCCCAATATATATGACAACGTGTGATGCCAGTCACGAATTCTGAACGAAGCCCTTGACAACATACAACCAATTGGTTGTATGTTGGGGTGGTGACCGAGAGCGACGAGGACCGGGCAGACGCCCTGTTCCACGCGCTCGCCGATCGGACCAGGCGGGACATCATGCGCCGGGTCCTGGCGGGTGAGCACTCGGTCTCGGTGCTCGCGGCGAAGTACGAGATGAGCTTCGCGGCAGTGCAAAAGCACGTCGCCGTGCTGGAGAAGGCCGGGCTGATCACCAAGCGACGCAATGGTCGTGAGCAGCTGGCGAGCGGCGATGTGGAGGCAGTGCGGTCGGTGGCGACCATGTTGACTGAGCTGGAACAGGTTTGGCGTGGACGCATCGCCCGCATCGATGAACTGATCTCATCTGACCCCAAGGAGGACTGAACCATGCCCGTTACCGATGTCCAACACGATCTCGACAATCTGACGCTGACGATCACCGCCGATTTTGCGGCGCCGGTACAGCGCATCTGGCAGGTTTACGCCGACCCGCGTCAGCTGGAGAAGGTGTGGGGTCCGCCGACCTACCCGGCGACCGTAGTGGACCACAGCCTTACTCCCGGCGGCCGCGTCACCTATTTCATGACCGGCCCGGAGGGCGACAAGCACGCGGGATACTGGGCAGTCACGGCCGTCGACGAACCGAAGAGCTTCTCCTTCGACGACGGATTCGCCGATGCGGACTTCAACCCGAATCCCGAGATGCCGGTGTCCAAGAACGTCTACACCTTTTCCGAACATGGCGGCGGCACCCGCGCCGTTTATTCGAGCACCTACGAGTCCGCCGAAGCCCTTCAGCAGGTGTTGGACATGGGCGTGGTCGAGGGCGCTTCGTCGGCCATCAACCAGATTGACGAGCTGATCGCACCCTGACCGGCTGGGAAACCACTTGTCGCGATACAGGATCCGGGCCGGCCTCGGCGTCGTAGTCTCAGGTATGCGTCTGCCAAGGGGTCTCGCCGGGGTAACTGTCAGTGTCGTGTTGGCCGTAGCAGTCGCGGGCTGCACGACAACCACAGGTACCCCGGTGGCGCAAAGGACCAGCGCTGTGGCCTCCGGCAGTGCCTCGACCGAACCGTCTCGCACGTCGGCCGAGACATCCGAAGCGCCGGAGCCAACCGGCGCACCGGTCGGTACCGCGGTCATGAAGGTTCTCGGTGGGAGCGCTCCGGTGACGATCCGCTACCGGATCAACGGCGGTGCGGAGCAAACCGAATCCGATGTCACGCTGCCGTGGGAAAAGCAGTACTCCGTCTACGAGAAGGTGGAGTCAGAGGTTGCCGCCGATGGCGGGAGTGCGGCGCTGACCTGCACGATCACGATGGATGGCGACAAGCTGGTGTCGTTCAAGACCGAGGTGAGGCCCGTCTGCAACTTCTCCTACTGGGGTTAGCGCCGGGCCGGCGCGCATCCCGCGAGCCGGCTACCGGTGCCGTCCGGCCGTCGCTGCGACGGGGCGTGACTCGGCTTCGTTCTCCTCGGCGTTGCGATCAGGCGCCAGCATGACGGCGGTGATCGGGACGACGAGCGCGAGCAGGCCGATCACGAAGACCGGGAACAGGAACGAGAACACTTCGGGCCCACCGGGAACCGGCATCGTGTGATCGACATCGACGCGGACGGCCGCCATTCCGGTGTAGTGCATGCCGACGACGGCGACGCCCATCACCAGGCCGGCCACGAATCGCAGACCGCGCGATTCGAGGACAAGGGTGAACCACAGCGCGGCCGTGGCGGCGACGACGGCGATCACGAAGGACAGGACGACAAGGGTGGTGTCATAGGTCATGGTGCCCTGCATCTGGACTGCCCACATGCCGGTGTAGTGCATCATGGCGACGGCGAGGCCGGTGATGACACCGCCGGCGAGCAGTCGCCGCAGATCGAAGCTGCGGCCGATGGTGATCAGCCCGACGAACACCGCGGCGATCGCGATCACGGCCGATGCGACCGTCCAGCCGAGGTGGTAGCGGACCATGCTGTTGGGGATGGCGAAGCCGAGCATCGCGATGAAGTGCATGAGCCAGACGCCCACGCCGCCGATGGCGATCGAGGCCATCAGCAACCAGCGGAGGCGATCTCGTCCATTGGTCGCCGTTGCACCGCAACGCGTGCACGCCAAACCCACGACCGATCCGGTCACCGAGACGATGTACGCCAGAAACAGCAGCCAGAGGCCCATGTCGAAATGATGTACTTGGTGGTTCATGTTGGGGTTCCTCGAGACTGTGGGACTGGCGGGCGGTGGATCTAGTGCGCTGTGGTCGGGAGGCGTTCCAGCGCAAACGAGGTGATGGCGATCAACGCGTTCTTCGCTGAATCACGTTGCCGTGCGTCGACGCGGATGATCGGTACGTTCGGCGACACGGACATCGCCTCACGTAGCTCTTCGATGGTGTGGGTCGGTGAGTCGTCGAACTCGTTGACGGCGACCAGGAACGGCAGGCTGCGGGCCTCGAAGAAGTCGACGGCGGCGAAGCTGTCCTCGAGCCGGCGGGTGTCGACCAGCACAACGGCGCCGATCGCGCCATGAACCAGGTCGTCCCACATGAACCAGAACCGCCGTTGCCCCGGTGTGCCGAACAGGTACAGCACGAGGTCGTCTGAGATTGTGATGCGGCCGAAATCCATGGCAACCGTGGTGGTTTCCTTGCCGGGGATCGCTTCGAGGTCGTCATGGCCCTGCGATGCGTTCGTGACGAGGGCCTCGGTGCGCAACGGCACGATCTCCGACACGGCACCGACGAACGTGGTCTTGCCGACGCCGAAGCCGCCGGCAATCACGATCTTCGTCGACGACACGGTGGTGCCGGAGTCAGAGTGCGCGTAAACCACTGAGGGTCCTTTCGATCAGTAGGCGCCGTTCTGCAACGGTCGAGTGGTCGGTCAATGTGGCGTGAACCCGGAGGTGGCCGCTGTCCACCAGATCGCTCACCAGCACCCGGGCCACGCCGATCGGCAGGCCCGCGTGGGCCGAGATCTCCGCGATCGACGGTCGGCTGCTGCACAGCCGGACGATGACGGCGGGTATATCGCCTGGCGCGCAGTCGAGTTCACCTGAAGGCAGCAAAGCCTCCACCGGAGCTTCGATCGGGATCTCGACCCGAGCCCGGGTGCGTCCGCCGGTCAGCGTGTACGGGCGGGCGCGGCTGGCGGTCTGCTTCTGCTCGGGTCTGTCCATGCTGAGCGTCATCGAGCTGCATGGGTGGCGCGCGGGGTCGCCTCCACGGTCTTGCCGACCCGGTCGACGAGCAGGGCCATCTCGTACCCCACCTGTCCGATGTCGCACGAGATCGACGCCAGGGTGGCGAGATACGAGCCGTTGCCGACGCCCATCAACAGCAGGAAGCCGTCGTCCATCTCGACGATCGACTGGCGCACGTTGCCGGCTTCGAACAAGCGGGCCGCACCGGACGACAGGCTCGCCAAACCCGATGTCACGGCAGCCAATTGCTCGGCACGGTCTGCCGGCAGGTGGGAGTTCGAGGCCATCAACAGCCCGTCGGCCGACACCAGGATCGCGTGTGTCACACCGGGCACGTCACGGACGAAGTTGGACACGAACCAGTCGAGGGTGCCGGAGGTGCCTGACGGCGTTGCAGCAGACCCCGCGGACCGATCGTGTGATTGCGTGCCGGTGTTCATCGATCTCCTTCGATTCGGCGGTGTGCTGCGTCGGTTTCGGCTCGGCCCCTGCGAACGCCGGCGAGTTGTCGGCTCAGGATGTCGCGGATCGCGGCGGGATCGTTGGCCCCGTTGGCCGGGGCCTGGGGTTCTGATCTTGCCTCATCGGGCACCAGGCGCGCTCCACGTTCGCGAATCGGAAGTCCGGATGCGGTGTGCCGCTTCGGTTCTTGTTCGACGGCCTTTGCTGCAGCTGCCCAGCCGGCGTCGGCGGCGCTGGACCACACCCGGTTGCGGGATTCGGGCGCGGTGGGATCCATCAGCCACTCCGAGGCCATCCGCTCGAAGATCGGCGAACTCTCCAAACTCTCCGCCTCGATGCGCGGTTGCTCGGATTCGGTAGCCGGTTCGGGTGCGCCGGCACCCGGGGCGGAAGTCCCGGAGGTGAAGTACGAAAGCGGATTGCCGCGCGGCGGACGGTCGGGTTCCTCGGCAGCTGCCGAAGACGCCGCAGCGGGGGGTGTCTTCGGCGCAGCGGGAGTGCCGGCGGGAGACCCGTTGACGCCGCTGGCCCCGGGCGAGCGTTTCGGAAGCCCGTTGACAGTGGTCCGGGCCACCGGAGCTGGTTCGTGATCCGAGGTTGCCGGTGAGCCGTCGGACTCGGCGAAGGCTTCGGTGGCGGTGCTCGTGAGTGCATTCCGCCCGTCTTCGGCGGTCCGCGGTCGCGACTCGTTGAACGAGCCGTTGCGCAGGTCGTCGAGCGACTCGTTCATTCCGATCGGTGAGACCAGCGTGCCGGGTAGATGCACACTCGCCGTCACGCCGGGCCGATCGGTCAACGCCGAGGTGGTCCGCAGCCGCACCGTGGCCTCATGACGCCGGGCCAACCGGCCGACCACGAAAAGCCCCATCCGCTTGGCGGTTTCGGAGGTCACCTCGCCGCCGAGCGCAAGGCGTTCGTTCGCGGCGGTCAAGTCCTCCTTGGACATGCCGAGTCCCCGGTCGGCCACCTCGACCAACAGGCCGGCGTCGACCGCGCGTCCCACGGTGACCAATACCGGCGCGTCCGGAGGCGAGTAGCGCAGCGCGTTGTCGAGCAACTCGGCGATCAGGTGGCCGATGTCGCCGGCGGCCGAGCCCGCGATCGACACGTCGGCCAGGTGTCCGACCTGCACTCGGCGGTACTCCTCGACCTCGGACATCGCGGCGCGCAGCAGGTCGGGTAGCGCGACGGGCGCCGACGTGCGGTGGCGTTCGACGGTATCGGCGAGGACGAGGAGATTGTCGCCGTTGCGGCGCATGCGCGTCGCGAGGTGATCGAGACGGAAGAGGTGATCCAGCCGCGCCGGATCCTCCTCGTCGAGCTCCAGCGTCTCGATGAGGGCCAGCTGTTCTTCGACGAGTGAGCGGCTTCGGCGGGACAGCGTTTCGAACATGTCGCCGATCTGCAAGCGGACGCCGTGCTCGCCGGCCAGCCGGACAGCCTGGGAGTGGATGTCGTCGATCGCGCGCGCGAGCTGGCCGACCTCTTCATCGGTGCGGAACGGCAGTGGCTGGATTTCCGGTATGCCACCGCCCTTGCTGAGTCGCTCGATCTCTTCGGGTAGCGCGACCTGCGCCACCTGAAGCGCGCCTTGGCGCAGCCGGCCGATCGACCGGATGAGTGAGCGGCCGACGGCGAGGGCGAAGACCAGGGCGGCCAGAACCGCACCGAGGATGATCGCGGTGTCACGCAGGGCGTCGGACCGCAGGGTGTTGGCGCGGTGGTGCAATGTGCCGTCGAGGTCGGAGGACAGGTCCTGCGTCATTGCCCGGTACCCCTCGACGCTCGCCCGCATCGACTCGGTGAACGCGGGCGCACGCACGCTGTCACCGTCGGGCCGGGTGTAGGTGTCGCGACGAACGTCGGATTCCCTGGACAGAGTCGTGGCCTCGTCCGTGGCCGTCAGCCGGTTGAGCCGATCGATCGCGGCCGCTTCTGCGCCCGCCGCGTCGGCTGCCTCGGTGCGCAGCTCGTCCGAATCGGCGAAGTCGGGGGCGGCGATCAGTATCCGCTGCGTCGTCAATGCGCGTTGCGCCGCGAGAGCGTCCACGAGCTGATCTGCGAGCGGGCGCACGGTGCGGTCGTCCACGGTCGCGGTGGTCGACGCGATCGCGGAGACGACGCCGGAGGCCACGTTCTGCGCGCGCTCGGCGATCACCCGCTGGGGCATCGGCCCGGATTTGATGTCGTCACGCAATGTCTTGGCGGTGGAGGATGCTGTCGTCAGCTCGCTCGCGACGGTCGAGTCGAACTCGGCGGACTTGATCAGGGCGTCGAGGGCCTTGGCGCTCTGGTCGAATTGTGCGAGCGGTTCGTCGATGGGTACACCCGAGGCGGCGGCGTACGCCAGGCTGTCGATCCGGTCGACCAGCTCCACTGCGGGGACCACGATCACTGCGTTGTCGGACGCGACGTTGAGCCGCGATGCGGCCGACAATTCGTTGTAGATACGGACTGCGCCGAACGTCGCCGCGAGGAGGATCGGCAACACCAGGGTCGCCGCCACTTTCCACCGCAGCGGCCAACTCTCGATCGACGCGCGAGACGCCCGAGCCACGGTCGGACGCGCATGTTCTCCGACGCTCGGATCATCTGCATCCACAGCCGTACCACCCTTCACCGAGCTTATTGACGTTCTGGCAGGCGTGCTCGGCCACGGGACAGGTTAAAGGATAGGTAACGATTCTGCATCGACGGGGCTAACGGCGGCGCGTTCGCTGGCGCACTTCCTTAATTTATGTAGTCGCCTACATGCAGGTTTCTTGCGAATGTAAGAAGATGCCGCAATTCTTGTGGACGCTCCCGACGGATGGCCGGGGCGAGGCGGTGAATCAGGTGAATCCGGTAGCTGGAACCCTCGGCGGCGACGATGGGACCCCCGGACGCAGACCGAGCAGCGCGTCGGTTGTGATCGGCACTCGACGACCCGCCGTATATACGGCAAACCAGAGGCCGGTTACCAGGCGGGCCGTCGCGCCGCCTCGGTGGACCTCTCGGGAGACCTGCGCCGACTCTCCGAGTCTCGTAAGTGGCGGCCCGGTTCACGCGGGGCGGGACCGCGATAATTGACGGAATCCGCTGCACTGTGAGGTGATTCGTGGCCACCACCTTCGGTGGGTGTCGCCGGTCCGGCGTTGGGCCGGGCCGGCGACACCCGGGGTCGCCGCGTTGCGTTCCTGCGACCCGGCCGGCATGCAGGGCTTTTGCGTCGCCGTGACGTACTTCGGCTTGCCCGAGCAGTCACAGCAAACAATGTCAAATTCAGGAATGTGAATTACGTCTCTGTTCAAGCTCTTTGGATGTGTAAAAGACGTTTAAGAGGGATCCTTAAGGAGTCCACGGCCAACTCGATGCACCGTCTCAGCTTGGCCGAGCACGCTTGGCACTCAGTATGAAGTGTCGTGAAGCTCCGCTGGAGGTCATTGAACATGGCGACAAAAGCTGCCGGCTCGACGGTTATCGAGTTGGCGACGCACCCATTGTGGTGTTCGTCGCAGCGGTACGCCCGTGAGCTGGCCGCGGCCAAGCGCAGACACCCGTCGTCCTGTCGGGCTGACGAACAGGGCGACGGGCTCGAGGTGGAGTCCCAGCGTCCGTCGCAGTCCGGGCTGCGAACCACCGCCCTGGTGACGCCTCTGGCGTGCGCTCGGGTCCTCACCTTGCATACCGCCGGCGGCGAGGTCGCTGCCGACTGACCGTCTACTCGGCCGTGTTCGCCGTTTGACGGCCACCGTGGCCGAACCGTGACGAACGCTTGACCGAATTGTCTACGTGTGACTACACATTCGGACAGCTGCGGGCCCATACGATGACATCGTTCAAGATCATGGGGGCATCGCAGAGAGATCGGTTTGATGCGCGCGGTTTTTCAGGGTGTTCTCGTGCTGGTCGTCGTCGCCACGACCTACTTCTCCGGGGGTAGCAACAGCGTCGATACGGCAGCGGTGAGTCTTCCGCTGACGTCGACCATCGAATCGATCGCGCCGGCCGACGGCGCCGTCGTGGGTGTGGGGCATCCGGTGGTGGTCACGTTCAAGAACCCGGTCACCAACCGCCCCGTTGTCGAACGTGCCCTCGGGCTCAAGTCGACACCGGCCCGTGCGGGCACCTATGAGTGGCTCGACGCCAATGTCGTGTCGTGGAAACCGGCCGAGTTCTGGCCGGCGCACAGCACCGTGATGTTGTCAGTGGGCGGTATGCGGACCGAATTTCAAACGGGCCCAGCCGTTATCGGTGTCGCAGACATCTCCGAGCACACCTTCACCGTGACCATCGACGGAATCGGTGAAGAGCCGCCGATCGATCTGCCGGCGCCGCACCACCTGCCGCACGCCGGCGAAGCGGGTGTGCTGCTGGCTTCCCTGGGCCGTCCGGAATATTCAACCCCGGTCGGCACATACGCCGTTCTGGGGAAAGACCGCACCGTGAAGATGGACTCGAGCAGTGTCGGTATACCCGTCGATGCTCCTGACGGATACCTTCTCGACGTGGACTACGCGGTCCGCTTCACCGAGCGTGGTCTGTTCGTGCATTCGGCGCCGTGGGCCGTGCCGTCGATGGGGCTGGACAACACGAGCCACGGCTGTATCAGCCTGATCCCGGCCGCCGCCGAGTGGTACTTCAACACGGTGCACATCGGTGATCCGGTGATCGTCCAGGAATAGCGAATCCTGCTGCGGGGCTGGCCAAAAGCGCGAAAACCAGGTACCCCGTAGCACCCGTGACATCCCAAGGCACGCAAAAGGCGCCCGGCTCGTGAGCCGGGCGCCTTTCGTAATGCCAGTGGATGGACTAGCCACCGGCTCCGTCCGCGGGACCGGGCAGCGTCGGCGTGCCGGCGACCGGACCTCCGCCGGGTGACACGGTCGGCACACCCTTACCGGTCGCGGTGCCGGCCGCTATGACGACCGGAGCAGCGATAGGCGCTGCGGGCACGGGAGCGGCAGCCGGCACGACTGGCACCGGTGGCGGTGCCAGAGGAACCGGCGGAACGCCTATCGGGGGCGGCGCCAGCGGCACTGGAGGAGGTACCACCGGTGGCGGCGCCAGGGGTACCGGAGGAACGGCGGCGGGAGCAATGCCCGCGGCTTCCACTGCCGGAGCGGCGCACACCGGTGCGCCGGGCGCTGCGCCGGCCGCGTCAACGCATTTGTATCCGCCCGTCTTGAGTGGCAGCGCCGCTGCGTACGGGCTCAGTGCCACCGCGGCGGCCACTGCGGTCAGGCAGATTCCCGCGCTGACAGCAGCCTTGACTGTGATGTGGGCAAAGGTGGTCATCCCCGATCGACTCCCTTTTTTCGTGCTGAAATTACATCGATGGAAATTGGGTCGAGCGCAACCGTAGAACTGCCCGATACCGGTGTCCATACAAGTTCTCAGATGGTTGCGGGGATGACGCGTGAGCGAGCCGCACTCGTGACCACATCGTTTCCAAACGCCGGCGTCCGCCGTGATATGGAAGGTGCGGCGTCGACGCAAACCGTGCGTCAGAGCGTCATTTTCGCAAACATCACTGGCCGAGCTGCATCAGAATGCCCTTGGCCACAAGCTGTTCGAAGCTATAGCTGAACTCGCCACGACGTCCGACCGAAAGGACGTAGCGATCCTGACCTTCGGTCAGTGGCACGGTGAAGGAGAAGGTGCAGTTGGCATCACCGCTCTTACCTGGCCCGAGGGTGGTGGTGGCCAGGACCTCGCCTTTGCCGTTCTTGACGGTGACGGGAGTAGCGGGATTGACGTCGGCGTATCCGTTTGCGCCCTGGCATTTTGCTCCGTCGGAGACGATGCCCTCCGCCCCGGAATTGTCGGTGAGTACGAAAGTGCCCGTGACGTCGGCCTTTTCGAGGATCCGGAAGCCCTGGGAGAAATGCGGACAGAAGGTGTCGACCGCGATCTTGTCGGCGAGCAGACCTTGCTGCGGTTCGCCGTCTTCCAGCCGGCGGCAAACCTGCCGTCCGTGGGCGACGGCGTTGGCGTCTGAATTGAACTGATCGCTGAGCCCGGAATCCTTCAGTGCGTTGAGATATCCGGCTTCGGGCGCGGGTGGCGGCCTGCGGCCCGCCACCATCAAGATCCAGACCACGGCCGCGGTCATCACGATGATCGTCGCCGCGGCGGTGGTCCCCAGCCAGGTCGTCCTGATGCCTGACGTCTTCAGTTCGAGGTAGTCGGGCAGCATCCGCCCACCATCCGGATCGGTCGATGCTCTTCTGCCGTCACGTACCCGATTCGTCGGATGCCCGGTGATGAAGTAGCGGCCTTCGTGGCGCGCGGTGGGGTCCGGGCGCCACCCGGTGGACGCGGACCCGTGGATCTGCCCACAGCGACTGCAGGTGTCGGCATCATCGAGTGGTGATCCGCAATACGGGCAGGTCATAGCGAGCGATCCGCCACCGGCAATCGACAACGGTTCGTCAGCGTCATCGTCGGGCCATCTGTCATCACTACCCGTTATATGCCGGTCGGTTCGGTTACACAGCGGGCCGCCGATATTGGCTGTGGGGAATGCCGCGGTGAGGGTCGTATACCGTGCTAGCCATGACACGGGTGACGGTGATCACAGGCGGCGCGGGCGGCATGGGACTGGCTACGGCCAAGGTCGTCGGTCGGGAACAGACAGTGGTGTTGTGCGATGTCCGGCAGGAGCGCCTTGACGCCGCAGCCACCGCCCTCGGGGACGTGGGGATCGCCGCCAGAATCGTCAACGCCGATGTCACCGACCGGGCCGCGGTCGACCGGTTGTTGGAGACCGCGGCCGGCCTGGGCACCGTCAGCGCGGTCATCCATACGGCCGGGGTCAGTCCCAGCATGGGCGATGCCGATTACGTGATGAGGACCAACGCTCTGGGCACATTGCAGGTGAACGAGGCGTTTTTCGCCACCGCGGCCGAAGGCGCGGCGATCGTCAACGTGGCATCTATGGCGGCGCACCTGCTGCCCGAGGAGGTCATTCCGGTGCAGCAGTTTCCGCTGGCACTGCAGGACCAGGACCGGTTCCTCACCGAAATGCTGGCCGCGTGCAGCATGGCTCCCGAAGACATGCGCTCAGGGTTTTCCTATGCGATCAGCAAGGCCTTCGTGAAGTGGTACAGCTCGTCACAGGCTGAGCGGTTCAACGCCCGCGGCATCCGGATCGTTTCGATTTCCCCGGGCTCCGTAGACACCGAGATGGGCCGGTTGGAGGAACAGGCCGGCGCGGGCGCGATGGTGGCCGATGCCGCCGTTCCGCGATGGGGCAAGGCCGAAGAGATGGCCGATCTCCTGGCCTACTGCGCCAGCGATCGGGCGGGTTACCTCACCGGCACGGACATCCTCAACGATGGCGGCGTCGTCGCCTCGATGCGGGAGCGGGCCCGGCTGGCCGCCGCAGGCGGTTAGTCAGCCGAACTCCAGCAGCGTGTAGGCGCCGCGGAACTGCTTGGTGGGCCGGAACTGCCAGAACGCCGGGAATGCGGTGCGGAAGAACCACCCGCGTCCGCTGGGCATCGGGAGATCATGCACGGCTTTGATACCGGGCACCGTGTGGGCCAGGTTCGCCAGTTCGGCCGGTGACATGCTGAACGGCATCGGCGGCACGCGGTAGTGCCGTGAAGACCGCATGCCCTTGGGCGCGAACTTCTTCACCAGTACAGGCGGCAGATCGAAGATCATCTGGCCCCCGGGAAAACGCTTCGCGCACTCGGTGATCAGGCCCACTGCCTCGTCGGGCTGCAGGTACATCAAGAGGCCTTCCGCGGTGATGAAGACACCGTCGGAGGCGTCCACCCCGTCCATCCAGTTGTAGTCCAGCGCTGACTGGGCCCGGGCGGCGATCCGGTCGGAGGAGGGCAGAAGCTGCTCGCGCAGTTCGACGATCGGCGGGAAATCTACGGTCAGCCAACGGAACCGGGCGCCGGGCAGTGCGGCGTCGAGTCGCCAGAAACTGGTTTGCAGACCTTCGGCCAACGCGACCACCGTGGCGGACGGGTGTTTGCTCAGGTACTGCAGGGCAGCCTTGTCGAAGGCCAGCGAGCGTAAGGCCATCTCCTGGCCGGTCCGGCGGCCGAACTTGTCGAAGTCACAGTCGATGGAATCGGCCAATTGGACGGCCATGGCATCATCGATGATGGGGTGGGGATGGCGGGCCTGAGCAGCCCGGCCGTTCAGGGTCAGCAGTGCGGTTTCCGAAACGCCGGTCAGGGTGCTGACCCCGACCCGCTTGGGGACCTTCTCGTCGTCCGCGTGCATCACCAGTGCAACGGTACCGGCGGATGCGGAGTCGACAACTCATCGTGGAGTTGGGATCGCTTGTGGTGGGTACCCGTCGAGCGCCACGCGTTTTACACAGGAGATGCCATTTGATTCGTAAGTTCAAGCAGGTCAACGGAAAAGACGACGGCGCCAGTATGGGCCGTCGTGCCGCGTTCAAGCTGTCGCTGCTGATCACCGCGGGTCTGTCGGTGGCCAGGGCGCCGCGGGCCGATGCGCAGATCGACGGCCACGGGGCCCGCTGGTCACCTGAGCGGGCGCACCGCTGGTACGCCGAGCAGGGTTGGCTGGTCGGCGCCAACTTCATTCCGTCGAACGCGGGCAATCAGCTGGAGATGTTCCAGCCCGAAACCTATGACCTGCAGCGGATCGACAGCGAGTTACGCATCGCCCGGTTGGCCGGGTTCAACACTGTGCGCGTCTTCCTGCACGACCAGCTGTGGGCCCAGGACCGCATCGGCTTTCAGAGTCGGCTGGCCCAATTCGTTGCTCTTTCCGCCAGCCACGGCATCAAACCGCTGTTTGTGCTGTTCGACTCCTGCTGGGATCCGTTTCCCCGGTTGGGGCGTCAGCGGCGGCCACGGCCCGGGATACACAACTCGGTGTGGGTGCAGGGTCCGGGTGCGCAGAACCTGGACGATCACCGGTACCGGCGAACGTTGCGTGAGTATGTCGTCGGCGTGATCAGCCAGTTCCGTCGCGACGAACGGGTGCTGGGGTGGGACCTGTGGAATGAGCCGGACAATCCGTCGGCGACCTACCGTGACGTGGAACGGCAGGACAAGGTCGCCCTGATCGAAGAGCTGCTGCCGCAGGTCTTCGGCTGGGCCCGGTCGGTCAATCCCGTACAACCGTTGACCAGCGGTGTGTGGGACGGCCCGTGGGCTGATCCGAAGGCGCGTAGTCGGATGGCGACACTCCAGCTCGACCTCTCCGATGTGCTGACCTTCCACAGCTACGACGAACCCGCCGGCTTCGAGGCCCGGATCGGTGAGCTGGCACCGATGGGACGTCCGATCATGTGCACCGAATATCTGGCGCGAGAGGAGGGCAGCACCATCGAAGGCGTACTGCCCATCGCCAAACGACTCAACGTCGGCGCCTACAACTGGGGTCTGGTGGCGGGTAAGACGCAGACCTACCTGCCCTGGGACTCCTGGGACCGGCCGTACCGAACACCGCCGCCGCTGTGGTTCCATGACTTGTTCCATGCTGATGGTCGGCCCTACCGGGACGGTGAGGTCCGCACGATCCGGAAGCTGACCGGACGGCCGTACCCCTGACGACGGGATTGTCATGACGGGTGAGAAGCGCACCGCGCTGGCACTCTGGTTGTTCTCCCTGGCGTTGCTTTTCACCGCATGCTCGACACCGGACGCCACGTCCCCCGGGGACAGGTCGTCGGGAGATCAGGTCTCCGCGGCGACGGCCGCCGAGTTCGGCGACGTGGCTCTGCCCGGGGGAGCCGAGGTGTTGGACACAGATTCAGACTCGGGCATCGACACCCGCTACCGGTTGGCGTTGCGGATGAACGCCGCACAGTTACGGGAGTTGTTGTCGCAGTTCAAAGAACAGCCCCAGGCCTCGGAGATCCCCCGCACCACACCGGTGATCGCCGGACCGCAGTTGTCCGATGCGCCGAATCCGCTGTATGCCCAGGATCGGGTCACCACCAAGGCCGGGCGGACGGTGTACCGCGACATCATCGTCGACGAGCGGTCGCCCGATGAGGTGTACGTGCATCTGTCGATATTTACCACCTGAGCGGTGACCTCAGCGGCCCATGCGGCTGACATCAGCGATGGCGGCGACAAACTGTTCCGGTGCTTCCTGGGGCACGTTGTGCCCGATGCCGTCCAGGACGCGGTGTTCGTAGGGCCCGGTGTAGAGCGCGCGGTACCCGGACCCGTCCTTGGCCGCACCGTCGAAGTCGGAGCCGATCGTGATGGTCGGCACGGTGACGGGCGGCTTTCCGGCCAGCCGTGCTTCGTCGGCGTCATAGCGGGCTTCGCCGGGAGCCAGGCTGAGCCGCCAACGGTAGTTGTGCACCACGATGTCGACATGGTCGGGATTGTCGAACGCTGCAGCGGACAGCTCGTAGGTGGAATCGTCGAAGTGCCACAGCGGTGAGGCCTTGGTCCAGATCAGCCGGTTGAACTCTCGGGTGTTCTGGCGGTAGCCGAGTTCACCGCGCGGGGTGGCGAAGTAGTACTGGTACCACCAACCCAATTCGGCCTCCGGCGCCAGCGGCTTGAGGTTGGCGGCCAGGTTGACGGTGATGTAGCCGCTTACTGCGACCAGTCCTGCACAGCGTTGCGGCCAGAGTGCGGCAACGTTGTTGGCGGTGCGCCCACCCCAGTCGTATCCGCCGAGCACGGCGTCGGGGATGTCGAGCGCGTCCATCAGCGCGATGACGTCCTGGGCCAACGCCGCCTGCTGGCCGTTGCGCACGGTGCCGGCGGAGCGGAACGTGGTCGAGCCGAACCCGCGCAGGTAGGGCACGATGACGCGGAAGCCCTTCTCGGCGAGCAGCGCCGAGGCGTCGGCGTAGCTGTGGATGTCGTAGGGCCAGCCGTGCAGCAGGATCACCGGAGGCCCGTCGGCCGGCCCGGCTTCGGTGTATCCGACGTTGAGATCGCCTGCGTCGATCTGTTTCACCGGGTTCAGGGTGTGCGTCGGTTTCGCGGGGATCCCGGCCGGCGATCCCGACGACGGTGCCGGAGTGGCGGGTGTGCCGCAGGCCGCCAGTGTCGCCGCCCCGGCGGCGGCCGCCGTGAGGAAGCCGAAATTCCTTCTGCTCAAACCGTTCACCGTTGCTGCTCCTTGTCGCCGGCTCATACCGTCCATTCCACCGTCGTTTGTCCATCAAGTCCAACGATTGGATCTGATCAGCCCCATCGACAACATAGATAGAATGACACGGTGGAGTTACGACAGATCGAACACTTCATCGCAGTGGCCGGCGAGCTGAGCTTCACCCGCGCCGCCGAACGCGCGCATGTCGTGCAGTCGGCACTGTCGACGTCGATCGCGAAGCTGGAGCGCGAACTCGGCGTGGAATTGTTCGACCGGTCGCGGCAACGGATCAGCCTCACCGCCGCGGGGGAGTCCTTCCGGCCCCACGCCTACGAGGTGTTGCACGCAGCTCGTGCGGCCACCGAATCTGCCGGTCAGTTCCGCGGGGCTCTCATGGGCACAGTCGAATTCGGTTCGCTGATCTCGTATGGGCCGGTCAATGTCGCCGGTGCGCTCGGCGATTTTCACCGGGCCCACCCGTTCGTGCGGCTGCGGTTGCGGTTGAGCCAATCGGGCGCGTCGGCCTACCTGGCGGCCCTGCTGGAGGGCTCGCTGGATCTGGCCCTGGTATCGCTGCCCAACCGGTTCCCGGCACAGCTGGACATGAAGCTGCTGTTCGAGGAGCCGATGGTGTTCGTGTGCCGTGACGACCATGGCTTGGCGCGCCGTCGTCGCCTCGATCTGGGTGATCTGGCCGGGGAGGACCTCGTCGGATTCCCACCCGAATTCGGGCTCCGGCGCCTGATGGACGAGGCGTTCCACCGCGCCGGCGTGCAGCCGCAGACACAGTACGAGGTACCGGCCGGATTCGCCGCGATCGCCGAACTCGTCGGCAACGGTCTGGGCACGTCCTTCATGCCGGCGTCCGAGGCGCGGCGCTTCGGTGATCTGCGGGCTGTCGCGTTGCGCGACCCGGCGCTGTGGCAGGTCTATCTCGCCGCCCCGCCGGCGGTCCGGATGACACCGGCTGCGGCGCGGCTGGCCGAAACTCTGCTCGCCGCAGCGGCTTCGGCGGGCTAGCGGGCCAGCGGGCTGTAGAACACCAGGCCGTTGCCCTTGTTGTCGTAGACCACGGCTCGGCGCTCGTGGGCATCGTCATACGGGTGCTTGATGATTCCGCCGCCACTGGCCTCGATGGCCTTGGCGGCACCGTCCACGTCGGCGGTCTTGATCCCGACGACCACCTGCCCGGGGATCGGGTGGTCCACCGCGGTGGCCAGGGCCAGAGTGAGGGATCCACCGTCGAGAGCGGCGAAGTGGGCGCCGTCGCGGAACTTCAGCGCCATTCCCAAGGTCTCGCTGTAGAACCGGATCGACTCATCCAGATCGTCGGTCGACAGAATGATCATCCGCACGTCGTGGTCGCTCATCAGTTACCTCCTATGGCTGAACGCTTTCAGGTTAGGGGTATCAGGGCAC
The DNA here is from genome assembly GCF_055419505.1 of Mycobacterium sp. IDUB_9. Classification (NCBI taxonomy): domain Bacteria; kingdom Bacillati; phylum Actinomycetota; class Actinomycetes; order Mycobacteriales; family Mycobacteriaceae; genus Mycobacterium; species Mycobacterium sp. IDUB_9. Next base: position 1,063,047 of record NZ_JBVAXU010000001.1, read on the forward strand.
CTTCGGTCTGATCTCCTCGATCACCCACTGGGCATAGTCGAGATATTCGGCGACACCGCTGACGGCGGGCAGCGGCACGGCGCTGACGGTGACGCCTTGCTCCGCCAGCCAACACAACCGGTCGACGATTTCCTGGGCGCTCATGCCGGACCGGGCATCGGGATCCTCACGCACGGCATGCGCCTCGCCGACCCGTCTGGTCGCCATGCCGTGCACGACATCGAAGTCACGTTCGCCGTATTCCGGCTGCGACTTGATGAACGCGATCCGCTCGGCCAGCTTTTCCGGAGGGGTGAGAAACGACCACCACCCGGTGGCATACTTCGCCGCGCGTCGGAGCGCCCCGTCCGCATCCCCGCCGATCCACACCGGAAGGTGCGGTTTCTGAATCGGTTTGGGTTCGACGGCGATGTTGTCGAAGGACACGTACTGGCCGTCGAACCGCGGGTTCTCACTGGTCCAGAGCTCGATGATGGCCGCCAGGTACTCGTCGGCAATCCGTCCCCGTTCGTGAAAGGGAACGCCGAGTAGCTCGAATTCCCGTTGCAGCCAACCGACTCCGAATGTGACCATCATCCGCCCACTGCTCATCCAGTCGGCCGTGGCCAGTGACTTGGCGAGGATGAGCGGATGCTGGAGCGGCAGCACCGTGATGCAGGAGTTGAGCCGTATCCGTGAGGTGGCTCCCGCAAGGTAGGCCTGTGCGACGGTGGACTGCAGATAGTGCGGCCCGGACAACTCGACGTGTTCACGCGGGATGGCGAAATGCTCGGGCACGGCGATCATGTCGTAGCCCAGCTCGTCGGCCCGCTTCGCCATCCGGGTCTGATCGGCGCCGGTGACTTCGGCTTCCCACGGCTGCATCGTCGCTTTGAGTCGCAGCATGTGGGGCAGGTTGAAGATGAATTTCACCCGGGCTCCGTTCCGTCTTGGATGCGTCAGCGTGCAGAACTCTACATACATAGAGACTCTGTGCGGTAGGTTGTCGGGAATCAAGCCGAACCACAGGAGAGCTCGCCGACGATGACATTGCAATTCGATCTGTCGCACCGGCGGGTGTTGATCACCGGTGCCGGCCAGGGTGTCGGCCGGGGTCTGGCCGAGGCGTTCATCGCGGCCGGGGCCACGGTATTGGTCAACGACCTCCGCCCGGACCGCGCCGAGGAAACCGCCGCTTCGTTGCGTGAGGCGGGAGGCGATGCGGTGGCCGTACCGTTCGACGTCACCGACTACGACGCCGTCACGCAGTCGATCGAAAAGGCCGGGCCCGTCGACATCCTGGTGAACAATGCCGGCAATGCCGGAGCCGAGGGATTTGCCGCGCGGATGCCGTTCGCCGAAACGTCACCCGGAGACTGGAACCCCTTCCTGCAGGTGAATCTGTACGGCGTGCTGCATTGCACGCGTGCGGTGCTGCCGACGATGGTGGAGCGGCAGTGGGGCCGGGTCGTCACGATCGTCTCGGACGCCGGCCGGACCGGGGACGCCAGCGGCGCGGTCTATGCGGCGGCCAAGGCCGGTGCCGCGGGCCTGACGCGGTCGATCGCGCTGGAGAACGGCCGCCACGGCATCACCGCCAACAACATCGCGCTGGGCACCATGCGCACACCGCTCACGGAACCGTTGTGGGCCGAGATGGGCGACTCCCCGCAGGCCAAGGCGATCCTGTCGCGCTACCCGATCCGCAGGCCCGGCATGCCCGAGGATGTCGCCTACCTGGCGGTGCTGCTGGCCAGTGACCACGGCTCGTGGATCACCGGCCAGACGCTACCGGTCAACGGCGGCTACTCCTTCGCGATGTGAGGTGGCCGGGGCCGCGGCGACGATCGCGGTGATGATGGCGTGGAGTTCCTCGTCGGAGTTGATGGTGCGGTCGCCGCGGGCGAGGGCCAGCATCAGGCCGCTGATGAAAGTCAGTAGTACATAAGCCTTTTCGTCGATCAATGCCGGATCGGTATCGGCCCGGCAGAGACCCGCCACCACGTTGCGGTGCAGTTCGAAGAACCGCTGCTGATTGTGGCTGAACGCTTCGGCCAGACCGGCATCGCGGCTCGAGGGCATGACCAGCTCGTAGCGGGCCTTGCTGCGGACCAGGCGCGCCCCGGTACCCGATCGGATCACCAGCCGGGCCAGGCCGCGCACGTCGCCATGGGTACCCGAGCCGGTGGCCGCGGTGAGATCGGCCAGGTCGAGATCGGCGATGCGGTTGGCCGTCGCCCGTACCAATGCCGCGCTGGTGCGAAAGTAGAACGACGTGGTCCCCTCGGCGACCCCCGCCTTGCGGTCGACCTTGAGGTGCGTGACGCCCTTGATGCCCTCGCGGGCCAGCAGACTGATTGCCGCGTCGCACAATTCGCGTCGCCGCTGTTCGGGGTTCTGTTTGCCCGCCACGCTGTACCTATCGGCGGGCCGGCGCGGCGACGTGCTCGGGCCGTACTCCGGTGCCGACCAGGTACGCCGGAATCGCGGTGAGTTGGGGGAACTTGCGGACGATGTTCAGCAGCGCGCCCGGTGGGGTGATCTCGGCGCCTGCCATCACCGGCGCCAGCACCTGACGATGCAGGATGCGTTGGAAGCCCTGGGTGAGCGTGGTCGGCAGGCTGCGTTGACGCTGGACGGCGGCCAGGTCGGATTCGCTGACCCGATGCTCGCGAAGCGGCTGGTACAGCAGGCGTGCGGCGGCCGCGGCATCCTGGATCGCGACGTTGATTCCGACCCCGCCCACGGGCGACATGGCATGCGCGGCATCGCCGATACACAGCAGGCCGTCGCGGTGCCACCGCTCCAGCCGGTTGAGTTGAACGTCGAGACACTTGACGTCGTCCCAGGAGGCGAGCGTGGCCGTATCGGCTTCGGGGATCAGCTCGGCGAGCTCGGCCCGGAAGGCGTCGAGGCCGCGGGCCCGCAGCCCGGCGTCGCTGCCCTTCGGGATCAGGTAGGCCACCTGGAAGTAGCCGGAGCGGGGAATCATGATCAACGCCCGGCCGGGTGCGGTGCGCGGGATCAGCGAGTACTGGCCATCCTCGGTGCGCGGCAAGCGGAACCACCACACGTCGAAGGGCACCGGATAGTCCCGGGTGCTCAGCCCGGCTTCCCGCCGGACCAGCGATGTGCGTCCGTCGCAGGCGACGGTGAGATCGGCACGCAGTTCACCGTCCCCGTCGGGCCCGGTGTAGCGCACCCCGACGATGCGGTCACCGTCGCGCAGCAGCCCGGTCACCTCGGTCCGCATCCGCAGGGTGAAGTTGGGTTCGCTGCGGCCCGCATCGGCCAGCAGGTCGAGGAAGTCCCACTGCGGCACCATCGCCACGTAAGGGTGCGGTTGGCGCAGCCGACGGAAGTCGATGAGCGTCACCGGGTCACCGTCGACACCGAACTCGGCCTTCTCCACCTTGCTGTAGCCGAGCTTGTCGAACTCGCCGAAGAGTCCCAGCTCGTCGAGCATGCGCATGGTGCTCGGATGCACGGTGTCCCCACGGAAATCGCGCAGGAAGTCTGCGTGCTTCTCCATGACGGTGACCGCCACCCCGCACCGGGCCAGGATCAGTCCGAGCATCATCCCGGCGGGCCCGCCGCCCACGATCGCGCAGTCTGTCGCTTCTGGGCCGGGAGCGTCAGACATGTGCGAGTCCGTTCAACGCGTCGGGTAGCGGTTCGGTGTGCAGCACGCCGAGGCGCTGCGTCGCGCGGGTGAGGGCGACATACAACTCGGCGGCGCCGCGGTCGCCGTCGGCCAGGATGCGTGCGGGTTCCACCACGAGCACGGCGTCGAACTCCAGCCCCTTGGTTTCCGACGGAGCCACCGCGCCGGGTACCTCGGGCGGACCGATCACCACGCTGGTGCCTTCCCGGGCGGCTTCCTCCCGCACGAATTCCTCGACAGCCGAGGGAATTTCGTTGACGGTAAGTTGGCGCGACCAGGGCTGCACCCCGCAGGACCGGACGGACTCCGGTGCTTGGACCCCGGGCGCGAACTCGGCCAACAGCGCCCCGGCCACCGCCATGATCTCGGCTGGGGTCCGGTAGTTGACCGACAGGGTCCGGTAGATCCACCGGCCCGGCACATACGGTTCGAGCATCGCGTCCCAGGACCGGGCCCCGGCAGCCGAGCGGCGTTGGGCCAGATCCCCGACCACCGTGAAGGACCGGCGTGGGCAACGACGCATCAACACCCGCCAGTCCATCTCGGACAATTCCTGGGCTTCGTCGACCACAACATGACCGTAGGTCCAATCCCGGTCGGCCGCAGCGCGTTCGGCGAGTTCCCGGGTGTCGCGCTCGACGAACCGGTCGGCCAGGTCCTCGGCGTCGATCAGGTCGCTGGCCAGCAGGTGATCCTCGTCGTCCATCAGATCCTCGCGGGCGATCATCAGGTCGAGCACACCCGCGGCGTAGGCGGCTTCCTCGCGCCGTTCGCGTTCCGCGGCTTCGTCGGCCGCCTTGTCCCGGCCCAGCAAGTCGACCAGCTCGTCGAGCAGGGGTATGTCGGATACGGTCCAGGCGCTGCCGTCGGTGCGGAACAACCGAGGGTCGGCACCGGCTGCGGACAACCGTTCGGTCGACGAATACAGCGGGGCCAGCAAGGTCTCCGGGGTCAGGATCGGCCACAGCCGGTCGAGCGCGGCCGCGAAGGCGGCGTTGTCGTCGAGTTCGCTGACCACACTGGCCCGCAGTTCCTCCCACGCCGCCTTGTCCTGACGGCTCAACCACCCCTTGCCGATACGCGCGACCGCGCGTTCGGTGAGGACATAGGTGACGATGTCGCGGAACGTCGCACGGGCCTCGTTGTGCGGCAGCCCGGTTTCGCGGGCCTCCTCTATGGCCCACTGTGCGGTTTCGGCGTCGATGCGCACGGTGACGTCGGGGAGCTCGATCAGGATCGGCTCGTCGGGGACCTCCTGGCGGCCGGCCACCGCGGCGGCCAGCACGTCGAGGATCGTGAGCGCGCCCTTGATCGCAGCCACCTCGGGTGCATCCTCGGCGGTGACCTGCAGACCGTGCACCAGGTCACCGGGCGTCATGAACACCGCATCGGACTCGCCCAACGAGGGCAGCACCCGGCCGATGTGATGCAGGAACGCCTCATTTGGTCCGACCACGAGAACACCGTGACGCTCGATCCGTTCCCGGTGGGTGTACAGCAGGTAGGCCACTCGGTGCAGCGCCACAACGGTCTTGCCGGTGCCCGGGCCGCCCTCGACCACCAGCACGCCGGTGTGCTCGTTGCGGATGACCTCGTCCTGTTCGGCCTGGATCGTCGCGACGATGTCGCGCATGCCCTCACCGCGCGGCGCGTTCACCGCGGCCAGCAGCGCCGCATCACCTTCGTCGCCCTCGGCGGGCCGGCCCAGCACCTCGTCGGTGAAATCGAGCAGGCGGCGGCCCAGCGTGCGGAACTGGCGGCGCCGGCGCATGTTCTCCGGGTGGGCGCCCGTTGCGGTGTAGAACGGCCGGGCCAACGGGGCCCGCCAGTCCAGCAGCAGCGGCTCGTAGTCGTCCTCACGGTCGAAGATGCCTAGGCGGCCGACGTAGAGATGTTCTCCGGCAACGGTTTCCAGCCGTCCGAAGCACAGACCGTTGTCGGCCACGTCGAGCCGGGCGGCCTCCTTGGCCAGCGCCCGCACCTCGGCGTCGCGTTCCACCGCAGAGCCGCCGTGCTCGCGCAGGGCAGTGCGGTAGCGGTCACGCACCCGGATGCGCTCGGCGTCCAGGCGGGTGTAAAGCCCGTCGATGTAGCTCTGTTCGGTCTGTACTTCGATGTCGTGCTGGTCGAGTGGCAGGTTCACCACAGTTCCCTCGCTTATCCGTGGTTGGTCCGGCCAGCGATTGTGCGCCATCACCGGGGCCTTGCCGCAAGGCCCCGGGGTCGCGATAAAATCAGGGTCAGCAAGCGCTCACCCCATCCGGCCTGCATCCACGATACGCAGCACCGCGGCACCCTCCTCGTCGCTGGCGGCCAGGTCCACTTCCACGTCGAAGCCCCAATCGTGATCTCCTGCGGGATCTTCGAGGATCTGTCGCACACGCCACACCTGCGGCTGCCGGTCGAAGATCAGCAACGCCGGGCCCCGCGCGTCGGCGCCGGTGCCCACCTGCGCGTGTTCGTCGAAGTACTCCTCGCCGATTTCGGCCCAGCGCTGCGCTGTCCACCCGGATGACGCGTCCAGTGCGCCGAGCTCGTCCCAGCGGGAGCGGGCGAACAACTCCACCCGCCGGAACAACGCATTGCGCACCATCGCGGTGAACGCCCGTTCGTTGCCTGTCAACGGCCGCGGCCGGGCGGGCACGGCTCGGATTTCTTGGACGGGTGCGCCGGACTCTTGGTCCGGACTCGTCAGCTGCTCCCACTCGTCGAGCAGACTGGAATCCACCTGGCGCACCAATTCGCCGAGCCACTCGACGATGTCGGCCAGCGCTTCGGTGCGGGCGGCCGCCGGTACTCCTGAGCGCAGCGCCTTGAAGGCATCGGACAGGTAGCGCAGCACGGCCCCTTCGGAGCGGGTCAACGAATAGACGCTGATGTACTCGCGGAAGGTCATGGCGCGCTCCCACATCTCGCGCACCACCGACTTGGGGGACAGATGCCCGTCGGCCGCCCACGGATTGGTCTGCCGGTACACCTCGTAGGTGTGTTCCAGCAGTTCGGCCAGCGGCTTCGGATAGGTGACCTCGTCGAGTAGTTCGATGCGTTCGTCGTATTCGATGCCTTCGGCCTTCATCGCCGCCACCGCCTCGCCCCTGGCCTTGTTCAGCTGGGCGGCCAGGATCTGGCGGGGATCCTCCAGGGTGGCCTCGATCACCGAAATGACATTCAAGGCATAGCTTGCCGGATCTTCTGGTTCGGGATCGAGTACCTCGACGGCGGCGAGTGCGAAGGTGGACAGTGGTTGGTTGAGCGCGAAATCCGGTGGCAGGTCGACGGTGAGCCGGTAGCGCCTCCCGTCCGGCTCCGGCTCGGGAAGTCGCTCCACCACGCCGGCCTGCAGGAGCGAGCGGGCGATGCCGACCGCCTCCCGGATGTGCCGAAGTTGACGTTTGCGTGGTTCGTGATTGTCGGTGAGCAGGCGACGCATCGCGGCGAACGGGTCGCCGGGGCGGTCGACGACATCGAGGATCATCGCTGTCGATACCCGCATATTGCTGGTCAAGGCTTCGGGGGCGGCGTCGATCAGCCGGTTCATGGTGGCCTCACCCCACGGCACCATTCCCTCAGGGGCCTTGCGCCGTACCAGCTTTCGACGCTTCTTCGGGTCGTCGGCGACCTTGGCGAACTGTTTGAGGTTCTCCACCTCGTGGTCGGGCGCCTGTACGACGACGGTGCCCGCGGTGTCGTATCCGGCGCGTCCGGCCCGCCCGGCGATCTGGTGGAATTCGCGGGCGTTGAGCAACCGCATCCGGGTGCCGTCGTATTTGGACAACGCCGAGAACACGACCGTGCGGATCGGCACGTTGATGCCGACGCCGAGAGTGTCGGTACCGCAGATCACCTTGAGCAGTCCGGCCTGGGCCAGCTGTTCCACCAGCCGGCGGTACTTGGGCAGCATGCCGGCGTGGTGGACGCCGATGCCGTGCCGCACCAGCCGCGACAAAGTGGTCCCGAATGTCGTGGAAAAACGGAACTGGCCAATGTGTTCGGCGATCGCGGCCTTCTCCTCTTTGGTGCTGACGTTGACGCTCATCAGCGCCTGAGCCCGCTCCAGCGCCGAAGCCTGGGTGAAGTGCACGACGTAGATCGGCGCCTGTTTGGTGTCGAGCAGGTCGGCGATGGTCTCGTGCATCGCTGTGGTGGCGTACGAGTAGAACAGCGGCACCGGCCGTTCGGCACCGGCCACCAGTGCCGTCTCCCGCCCGGTGCGCCGGGTCAGGTCCTTGCGCAGGAATTCGACGTCACCCAGCGTCGCCGACATCAGCAGGAACTGGGCCTTGGGAAGCTCGAGCAGCGGCACCTGCCACGCCCAGCCGCGATCCGGGTCGCCGTAGAAGTGGAACTCGTCCATCACCACCAGACCGATGTCAGCATCGGCGCCCTCGCGCAGCGCGAGATTGGCCAGGATCTCGGCGGTGCAGGCGATGATCGGCGCGTCGGCGTTGACCGACGCGTCCCCCGTGAGCATGCCGACGTTGTCGGCCCCGAACACGTCGCACAGCGCGAAGAACTTCTCACTGACCAGCGCCTTGATCGGCGCGGTGTAGAAACTGACCCGGTCCGCGGCGAGCGCCGCATAGATCGCCCCGGTGGCCACCAGGGACTTGCCCGATCCGGTCGGCGTCGCCAGGATCACGTTCGCCCCGCTGACCAGTTCGATCAGCGCCTCCTCCTGCGCCGGGTACAGCGCAGTGCCGTTGGCCTCGGCCCAGCCGGCGAAGTCGGTGAACAGGGTGTCGGCATCCTCGCCCTTGGCGCGCAGCGCCGACAGGTCGCCCGGATCGTCGAGCAGGGGAGTGGTCATATTGATGACCAGCGTGCCAGTTGGCCTGCACCGCCGATCGCGCAGGCAGGCGAGACCGCCGCTATCCGAACTGGCCGGGCTGGTAGTCGCCGGCCGGCTGCTGCACGATCACGTTCAGGCGGTTGACGGTGTTCATGAAGGCGATCAGGCAGACGAGCGCGACCAGTTGGTTCTCGTCGTAGTGTTTGACCGCATTCGCCCACACCTCGTCGCTGACCCCGCCCGCCGCATCGGCGATGCGGGTGCCCTGTTCGGTCAGCTCGAGGGCCGCGCGTTCGGCTTCGGTGAACACGGTCGCCTCCCGCCATGCCGCGACCAGGTGGAGGCGCTGCTGGGTCTCCCCGGCGAGCATGGCGTCCTTGGTGTGCATGTCGGTGCAGAATGCGCAGCCATTGATCTGGCTGGCGCGTAGCGCCACCAGTTGCTGAGTTGCCTCGGGGAGCGCCGAGTCCGTGATCACCTTGCCTGCCGAGGTGACGTACTTGAGCATCTTGGCGGCGGTCGGGTTCTCGAAGAGGTTCAAACGAGCATCCATGGTGCACTCCTAATCGATCGATCTATGGTGTCTACCCACTCAAGACACCGCGGCTCGACGGAATGTGACATGCGGCGATAATCATCGGGTGCCGATGCCGTCCACTGTCGAGGTTGTTCTGCTGGTCGTTGTCGTCGTGCTGTTCGCGGCGTTCGTCACGTTCCTGGTGTTGTTCATCGTGAGCCGGCGGCAGCTGACGAATGCTCGGCGTGAGATCGAGCGCATGCGGTCAGAGGATGAGGACCGCCGGCGCAGGCGCCGTCGCGGTGTGGCGCCCTTTGCGATCAAGACGGTGTTTCAGACCGCGGACATGCTGATCAACAAGGGGCTGGGCGCTACCGTGCGCAACTCCATCGAGGATCTGGCCGGATGGGCTCAAGTGGAGCGCCCGGACCTCGCCCGGCTCACCGCCGATGGGCGGGTGGTCATCGTGTTCTCCGACATCGAAGGCTCGACCGAGTACAACGCGGCGATGGGTGACCGGGCCTGGGTGAAGCTGCTGGAGAAGCACAACAAGCTGGTGCAAGCGCGGGTCGACAAACACGGTGGCCACGTGGTCAAGACCCAGGGTGACGGGTTCATGATCGCGTTCGCCGACCCGGAGAATGCCGTGCGGTTCGCCACGGATGTGCAGCGTGCGCTGGCCGAGAGCCCACAGCGGTGGCAGGCGATCAGGGTGCGGATCGGCGTGCACATGGGTACGTCGGTGCGCCGCGGCGACGACTTGTTCGGGCTCGATGTCGCGATGGCCGCCCGGGTTGCCGGTCAGGCCGACGGCGGCGAGATCCTGGTCAGCGAGCCGGTGGAAGAAGCGGTCAAACATCTCGATGACGTCCGGCTGGGTGCGCCCCGCGAAGTCGAACTCAAGGGTCTTCCCGGGACCCATCGGCTCTACCCGGTTGTCAGCGCCGAGCAGCCGGCGCTGGAGGCGGCGGTTGGACGTGACGCGTGACCCATTGCGCGGCCAGCTTGATCAGCCCTGACTTCGGATAGCTGACGTGCGCATTCCAGTCCCGGCCCAGCGAACAGATGGGGTCGTTCGTATTGCACAGGTCCGCGGTCCTGGCGCCGAAGTCCGGGCTCATCCGGGTCAGCGGCTGGCCGAGCCGCGCTGACGGGTTGCCGAATACCACCACCGACGCGACGCGCGGGACAACCGCGGCGGGCAACGGGGCTGTGTAGCCGAGGCCGGCGATCGGCGAGGTGGCCACGACGTCGACGACAGCCGCGCCCTGCGAGTAGCCGCCCATCACGATCTTGGTCTTGGGGCATCGTGCCGCGGTGGCCTGGACGCGCTTGCTCATATCGCTGGCCCCGGCCGCGGCCTTCATGAAATCCCACGACGCGGGGTACTGCACCGCGTAGGTGCCGATCGTCGAACCTTTGACCATGGGACGCAGCGTGTCGACGAACGCCTTGCCGACGTTGCCGATGCCGGCGGGCTCGTCCGTGCCGCGGGCGAACACGACCTCAATGTCAGGACAGTCCGGCGCGGCCGAAGCAACTGGCGTCGAGATCGTGCCCACCGCGGCGGCCGCAGTCACAGCTGCGATGCCCGCGAGGGCCGAAGTCTTGACACCCACCAGTCACTTCTACCACTGTTTTAACACCGATGCCCAGGTATATCAGGTCGGGGTAACGGGTATCACCTAGCGGTGACCAGCCCACTTCTCGACCAACTCCTGCATATCGAACGCGCCGGGTGGGATTCGCTGTGCGAGTCGACCGGCGCCGACTTCTACGGCGATCTGATGCTGCGTGACGCCGTCATGGTCCTCGCCAACGGCATGGTGATGGACCGCAACACCGTCGTGAGCGCGCTGGCGCAGTCCCCGCCGTGGCGCGCGTACGAGATCAGCGGAGTGCGGCTGATCGCCGTGGACGACGACAATGCGGTTCTGGTTTACGTCGGCACGGCCTACCGCGATGGAGACGAGCCCGCGTTCGTCGGCGCCATGTCCAGCGTCTACCACCGGGTCGACGGGGCCTGGAAGCTCGCGCTGTATCAGCAGACGCGCAAGGCGGAACAGTAGGCAGCGTCACCTCGCCGGTCGCATCGCCCGCGCCCCGCATATGGTCGAGCGGTGACGATCGCCTACGACGAAGCCCTGCGGGAACGCATCGGGGCGCATCTGGAGGGGCACGCGCGCCGCGCCGTGACCGATCCGACGAAGCGACACGCGGCCGTCGCGGTGGTGCTGGTCGACTCCGAACTCGGTGAGGACCGGGTGGACCCGGCTCCCGTCGACGAGTGGATCGGGGGCCGGCCGATGCCGGAACCCGGTCTCGACGGACGCATGGTGGATGTTTCAGGTGGCGCCGCTTTCCTGTTGTGTCGCAGGACATCTCGGCTGTCGTCACACGCCGCGCAATGGGCGCTTCCCGGTGGCCGGCTGGACCCGGGGGAGACCGCGGTGGAGGCGGCGCTGCGGGAACTGGACGAGGAGGTCGGCGTAAACCTCCCGGACTCGGCGGTGCTGGGCCTGCTCGACGACTATCCGACCCGCTCCGGGTACGTCATCACCCCGGTGGTGATCTGGGGTGGCGGTCGGCTGGATCTGCATCCGTCGCCCGATGAGGTGGTGGCGGCGTACCGGGTGGGGCTGCATCAACTGCAGCGTGAGGACTCGCCCCGGTTCATCACCATTCCGGAGAGTCCGCGTCCGGTGGTGCAGATCCCGTTGGGCAACGACCTGATCCACGCCCCGACCGGTGCGGTGCTGTTGCAGTTGCGGTGGCTGGCCCTGGAGGGCCGCACCGATCCGGTCGATGAACTCGAACAGCCGGTCTTCGCCTGGAAGTAGGGACTCAGGCCTCGTGGCCGGGCTTGAGATCGGCCACGTCGGTGAGATTCACCCAGGGCCGAGGCTCGTCCGGGGCTTGGCCCGCGATCGGATTCAGCAGATACCCGACGTGGTCACCGAGGTCGACACGATCGAGGATCGCGCCCACGAACCACGCCGGTGCGGCATCGAGGATCGGCGTCGCTGCCGGCCCTTCATGCCAGCTGCACCGGGCGAACTTGTCGATCGCGTCGCCCGTCTGCCCACCGAACCAGCGGGCAAGGTCCAACTCGTCGGAGGCCAGCAGGTGCACGCCCAGGTGATCGGCTGTTTCCGCCGCGGCGAACGTGTGGTTCTGCTTCGAAATCCCGACCAGGAATCGCGGTGGATCGATACTTGCCTGCGTGGTGAATCCGACCAGACAGCCAGCCGGTCCGTCCGAGGACGGCGCCGTCACGATGAACATCGGATAGTCGAGCAGCCCGACGAATCCGTCGAAACCTTCCCAGCTCTGCGCCACCAGACCATTGTCGGTCACCGGCGGGTTTAAGGGCTGCGAGTCCGGCGCCCGCGCCGGACCGTTGCCGTCGCGGGTGGACTCGGGGGTGGCGGTGCGGCAGGCGGTTTCAGCCGCTGAAACGACTGCAGGATTCGTTCCCGGTCACCACCGAGGCCGACGAGGAGATTGGTGATGTGCGGCGCGAGCACCCGCGAGACGCCGCTGCCGTCGGTGCCGAAGACGCCGATGATCTCGGCCAGCACATAACCGTGCATCATGGTCCAGATCTGGGCGGCGACAGCCACCGGATCGCCCTCGTCGATGGCCCCGGCGTCCATGCAACGCCTTACGAAGCGGGGGATCTGGGCGTACACCGAGTTGATCTCGGACAGCGCCGCCGGGTTGCCGTCGACCGTGATGTCGCGGCCGATCGGCAGGGCGATCGCCGGTGAGGCGATCCCGAACATCAGCCGGTACCGCTGCGGATAGGTGAGTGCGTACTCCCGGTAGGCCAGTCCGGAGGCGAGGAGGTCGGCCACCGGATCGTCGCTGTCGGGGTGCCGGTCCAGGTGTTTGCCGAAGCGGACGTAGGACTCGCGCACGAGCGCCTCGTACAGGCCCGGCATGCCGTCGAAATGTGTGTAGACCGCCATCGTGGAGGCGCCGATCCGTTTGGCCAGCATGCGTGCGTTGAGTGCCTCGGGCCCGCTCTCCTCGAGGACCTGCAGGCTCTCCTCGATCAGGCTTTCGCGAATTCCCATGGTCGCCATCGTCCTGGACATGCTGCCATAACAATGTTATACCTGCCAATAACATTGTTATGGAGGGTGGGAAGCGATGTTGAAGTCCGTTGCACGCGCGGCGAGCAGGTACGCCCTGTTGGTCATCGCGGCCTGGCTGTTGCTCGCCGGCGTCGGCAACATCGCGGTGCCTCAGCTCGAACACGTCGTGAAAGACCAGTCCCGGGCGTTCTTTCCGGCCGATTCCGGTGCCACCCGGGCAGCCCAGCGGATGGGCACCCTGTTCGGGGATTCGGACAGCAACAACATCGCCTATGTCGTCCTCGATGCCGACCGGCCGCTGGGGGAGCCCGACCGCGGCTACTACCGGGCCCTCGCCGACCGGCTGCGGATGGACACCCCAGGCGTCGAATCGGTGATGGATCTGTGGGACGACCCCACCGCGGCAGCCGTATTCGAGAGCCGGGACCACCAGGCGGCCTATCTGATGGCAAGGCTGTCCGGACAACTGGGGAGCAGCACTGCCACCGAGGCGGTGTCCGCCCTGCGCGCGGCGGTCGCCGCGGCCCGTCCGCCGGAGGGGCTGCGCACGTACGTCACCGGGCCCGGAGCCAGCCTGGTGGACGAATTCGCGGCTCTGGACGCACAATTGGCGAGGATCACGGTGCTGACCGTCGGCATGATCGCCGCCCTGCTGTTGTTCGTGTACCGCTCGCCCATCACCGCGGCGGTCCCGCTGGCGTCGGTGGGGCTGTCGCTGGCGCTCGGGCGTCCGGTCGTCGCCCTGCTCGGCGAGCACGGCGTGATCGAGGTGTCGGTGTTCTCGGTGGCATTGATGTCGGCCATGGTGTTGGGCGCGGGGACCGACTACGGCATCTTCCTGCTGGGCCGCTACCACGAGAACCGGCGGGCCGGTCTGGCTCCGCCGGATGCGCTGGCCGACGCCTATCGCCGAGTGGCGCCGGTGATCGTCGGATCGTCCGCCACCATCGCCACGGCGCTGTTCTGCCTGACCTTCGCCAAGGTGAATTTCCTGCGCAGCGCCGGGATACCCAGTGGCATCGGCATTCTCGCGGCGATGCTGGGCGCGCTGACATTGACCCCGGCCATGATCGGCTGGTTCAGCCGGCGTGGATGGGTGGAGCCGCGGGCAGCGCGGATCAACCGTCGATGGCGCCGGATCGGCACCGGGGTCGCCCGATGGCCGGGCCCTGTTCTGGTGGTTGCCGTCGGAACCCTGATCGTCTGCGCGGTTCCGTTGTTCGGTGCCGAGGTCAGCTTCGCGGAGCTGAGCGCACAACCCGCCACCACCGACTCCAGCCGCGGATACCAGGCGGTGCACGGACGGTTTCCGGACAACAGGCTGCTCCCCGAGATCGTCTCGATCCAGGCCGACCGTGATCTACGCACCCCGGCCGGGCTGATCACCATCGAGCGCGTCACCCGCAAGGTCCTCGAGGTGCGGGGAGTGCGCACGGTGCAGTCCGCCAGCCGGCCCGCCGGGACCCCGGTGCGGCAGGGCACCCTGACCTATCAGGCCGGCCAGATCGGCGAACAACTCGACAGCACAGCACAATCCGCGATCAACGGGATGAACTCCGTGGATACCGTCGCGGCGACGATCGGACAACTCGACGCCTCGTTGGACGGCATGCAACGCGGACTGACCGGTGCGGTCGACGGGTTGAACCGGGTCGGGGCAGGTTCGCAGGACATCGGTGCGGGCATGACCGGACTGCGGGGCAACCTGCAGCAGGTGTCCGGATATGCCGATCCGCTACGCCAATTCGTCAACGGCAACCCCGATTGTGCGGCCAACCCGATCTGTGCCGCGGTGCAGAAGATCGTCACGCCCCTGGACGACGCGGTCAGCGCGACGGGCACGCTCGCCGGGGGCGCGGGTGCCCTCCAAGAAGGTGCCGCCGGCGCCACCGACTCACTCGACGGTGCGGCGAAGGGTGTGGCGACGATGCGCGCGGCGCTCGCCGAGCTGCGCGGCCTCACCTCCACCCTGCGCGCCAGCCTGGGCACTGTCGGGCCGCAGATGCAGCAGATGACCGGCTACCTGTCACAGCTCAGCACCGACTTCAACGGCAGTTCCGAGGGCGGGTTCTACCTGCCGCCAAGAACTTTCGACGACCCGCAATACCGCCGGGCGATGGAGATGATGTTCTCGCCCGACGGCCGTGCCACGCGGCTGCTGGTTTACGGCGACGGCGAATCCTGGGGCCGGGACGGCGCCGACCGCTCCGGTGCGATCCGCATCGCCGCCGCCGAAGCGCTCAAGGACACCCCGCTGGCCGTCAGCGGCGTCGTCGACCTCACCGGGGTGGGAACCGCTACCGCAGAACTCATCACGTACGTCGGACACGACTTCACCCTGCTCGTCATCGCCACGCTCGTGCTCATCTTCCTGATCGTGGCCGCCATGCTGCGCAGCCCCGTGGCCGGGATCGTGGTGCTGGCCACCGTCACGCTTTCCTACGCCTCGGCGCTGGGCGCCAGTGTTGCCATCTGGCAGTTTCTGTTCGGCCAACCCCTGCACTGGGCGGTCCCGGCCTTGGCGTTCATCGCCCTGGTCGCCGTCGGCGCGGACTACAACCTACTGCTGGCGATGCGGTTACGCGACGAGTCCGAGGCCGGAGTCCGGACCGCGACGATCCGCACGTTCGCCGGCACCGGCAGCGTGGTCACCGTCGCGGGGATCGTGTTCGGGCTGACCATGTTCGCGATGCTGGGCGCCAGCGTCGTGACGATCGCCCAGGTGGGGTCCGCCATCGGGATCGGACTGCTCATCGACACCCTGCTGGTGCGGACCTTCGTGGTGCCGCCCATCGCGGTGCTGCTGGGCCGCTGGTTCTGGTGGCCGCGGCGGGCCATCACGTCGACGAGCCGGTCCCGGCGTGAATACCGCTCAGCAGACCGGTCATCTGTCCAACTTCGATGAGATAGCCGTCTGGATCGCGCATGTAGCAGCGCACTTCAGCCTTTCGATCGATAGGTGGAGTCAGAAACTCGGCACCTTTCGCGCTCCACTTGCGATAACAGGCTTGGATGTCGGCCACCCGGATGTTCAGGAAGCTGGTCGCGGTGTGCGGATCGGTCGGCGGGTGCAGAGTCACGTCCGGTTTGTCCGGCGTGGGACCGCCGCCGGGGTTCATGATCAGCCAACTGTTGGCCAGCTTGATGATGCACGGGTCTTCGGCCATCACCACCTCGCCACCGAGCACTTCGCTGTAGAAAGCTCGCGAGCGGGGCACATCGGAGACGGTGAGAAAGTGGGTCAGCAACACACCCGTCTCGGGGTTGGGCAGCGAGTCGTTGAGGTTCATCTGCGATTCCCTTCCGCCTGGTACGGATGATCTTGGATGGCAATGAGATCCAGGCTCTGATCGGCGAGCGCGAGGGTGTTGTCGAGCATGTCGGCGCGGGGCGTGACGAACAGCCCGAACTGTAATGGACGGCGGTAGTCGGTCATCGTGTGAGTACCCTCCCGGCGTCGAACTCAGCTGTTCCGACGGTAGTCGCCGAGGTGTCCGCACGGAACCGTTCTGGCCGCCGCACCGCTCACGCGGGCATGACTTCGGCAAAGTCTGGGTACATACGCCGGGGAGGGTGAATACGGGAAGGACGCATGACGGCACCGCGATTGCAGGTTGACCAGCGCGACGCCGCCGAAGCCCAGCGCATCGCGGGTGCGGTGACCTCGGCGTTCGCCACCCGGGTGGTGGGTCAGGACCACCTGCGCGAATCGATGTTGGTCGCGTTGCTCGCCGGGGGACACCTGCTCATCGAAAGTGTTCCCGGGCTGGCCAAGACCACTGCGGCGCGGGTGGTGGCCGAATCCATCGACGGCAGCTTCCGGCGCATCCAGTGCACACCGGACCTGTTGCCGAGCGACATCATCGGAACCCAGATCTACGAGGCCGCGCACAACTCGTTCGCCACGCAGTTGGGCCCGGTGCACGCGAACATCGTGCTGCTCGACGAGATCAACCGCTCCAGCGCCAAGACCCAGAGCGCCATGCTGGAGGCGATGGAGGAACGTCAGACCACGATCGCCGGCGTCGAATATGCCATTCCCGAGCCATTTCTGGTGATCGCCACCCAGAACCCCGTCGACCAGGAGGGCACCTATCCGCTCTCGGAGGCCCAGACCGACCGGTTCATGCTCAAGGAGATCGTGGGCTACCCCTCGGTCGAGGAGGAGGTCGAGATCGCCGCCCGCATGGACGCCGGGCTCTACGACCGGGATCACCGCGCGGCTCCGGTCGTCACGATCGATGACGTGCGCCGCGCCCAGGGCATCGTGCGGTCGGTCTATCTGGATCGCGCGCTCGTCGAGTACGCGGGCCGGCTCGTCGCCGTCACCCGCGAACCCGGACAGTACCTGCCGGCGAACCTGGCCCGCCTGATCGAGTACGGGGCCAGTCCGCGCGCCACGCTGGCCTTCTGCCGGACCGCCCGGGCGCTGGCCGTGCTGCGCGGCCGCGACCATGTCGTGCCCGACGACATCGCCCGGTTGGCGCATCGGGTGCTGCGGCACCGGCTGATCCTCGGATTCGAGGCGGCCACGGCCCGCGTCACCCCCGATACCATCGTCGACGCGGTGTTGCGTGCGGTGCAGGTCCCGTGAGGCCCCGATGGGCAGGTATCTGGACTCCGCCAAGGCGTATGTCGGCCGCGACGCCGGCGGTCTGCTCGAAGGTGGCCGCTACGCCCTGGTACACACCCGCAGCCTGGAGTTCGACGAGCTGCGGCCCTACGTTCCCGGTGACGATGTCCGCGACATCGACTGGAAGGCCACGGCGCGCTCCGGGCACACCCTGATCAAACGGTTCGTCTCGGAGAAGCACCACAAGGTGCTCGTGGTCGCCGACGCCGGCCGGAACAGTTGCGCACTGGCCCCGTCCGGCGAGCTGAAAAGAACTGTGGCACTGAACATCATCGGCGGCGTCGGATTGATGACGCTGCCCCGGTCCGACGAGATCGCGATGGTGCTCGGTGACCACCGCGGCACCGTGGACATCCGGCTGCGCCGCGGCGAGACCCATATCGAGAGCATGCTGCACCGCTTCCACCACCACGCCGCAGATCACCCCGGCCCGAGCGACATCCTGGTTCAGCTCGAATGGGTGGCCCGCCACTACCGGCAGCGGCTGTTGATCTTCGTGGTGTCCGACGAACCGGAGGTCACCGACCGACTGGCCGATGTGCTGCGCCCGCTCACCGCCCGACACGACGTGCTGTGGGCACTGGTCGGCGACATGCCCGCGGTGAGCGGGCACCGGGACAACGGCCGCAGTTACGAGATCGCGGACGGCCGCCCGATCCTGGCCGATCTGGACCGCGAGGTCATCGCGGCCTACCTGGACGCCGAAGCACAACGGCGCGAGCAGCTTTCCGAGTTCCTGATCAGGCAGCGGATACCGCACGCCCGGATTCCCGGCAGCCTGCGGATCAGGGCGGCCTTGACGGCGATGACCGGGATGTACGCCCGTGCCGGATGACCTGCTGCGCCATGTGATCGGTCCGACGCCCTACTCGCCGGTGTGGCTGTGGACCGCGATCGGCCTGATCCTGCTGCTCTGCGCCTGGTATGCGGCAGTCTTGGTACTGACATCGCGGCGCCGTGCGGTGCGCGACCTGCCCGTCGTCGGCGCCGCACGGGCGGAACTGCTGCGCCGCCGATCGGTCCGGGCGGTCCGTCGCATCGGGAATCGTTATCGCGCAGGTGATTTGAGCGCAGCGGGCACCGGCGCCGCGCTGAGCCGGGAACTCCGTGCTTTCCTGCGGGCGGCCACCGGCCTGCAGGCCCAGTACATGCAGGTCGATGCCATCGCGGAAAGCTCGGCTGCACCGGCCGCGCCGATTCTGGCCGAGCTCACCGACATTCAGTTCAACCATCGTTCGGCGCTCGATGCCGGTACGGCTAGCGACGCCGCCGAGGAGTTGATCCGCGGATGGACCTGATCTGGTGGGTAGTGGTGATCGCCGGTTGCCTCGCACTCGCCGGGTGCGTGGCCCTGGCCCTGCTGCTGAGACAACCCACGGACCCGGACCGGCTCAGACCACTGGCCAACACCGGGCGGCTCACCCGGCTGCCCTCCTACGTGCGGAGCGCGCGGCTGCGGACCATCGCCGCCGTGGTTGCCATGGTGCTGTTGACGGCCGCTTTCGCAGGTTCTGTTCTGGCTGCCGCGCGTCCCACCGGGCTTCCGTCGTGGCCCCGCACCACCCAGGTGGCGACACCGGAGGACATCATGGTGTGCATCGGCGGCCCGGTGGCCGACCCTGCGGTCACCGCCACATTGAATTACTTCGCCGGTCGGGCCGGCTCCTTCGGGACCGATCGGATCGGGCTGACCTCGGCCAACCGTCGCGTCATCCCGCTCACTCGGGACTATCAGTACGCCGCAGCGCAATTCGCGGAAGTCGGCCGGCAGGAAGGTGCCCGGCCGTTGGTCGCAGCGGTGTCCTATGTCGATTACACCGCCGGCGTCCAGGACGTGCTGGCAATGTGTCTGACCGGCTTCCCGTCCTTCGAGGAGAAGTCCGCACAGCGACGTTCGCTGATCTACGTAGGTCCCGAGTCCCTGCCCGGATCGACCGGATCCGCCCCGCTGTTCACCGAGGACAGGCTCCGTGACCTCGCGGTGACGGCAGGTGTTCAGGTCAACGCGATCACGTCCGGATCCGGCGAGGGGGCGGTAGCGGAGCTGACTCGCAGCACCGGCGGGCGATGGTTTTCTGATTCAGCCGATGCCGCCGCACATCTGACGCAGATCCGGGACCATCCGCCGCAGGCCGGGACGACCGGCGACACCGCGGACGTCATCTCCGCCGAAACCCCGGCGGTGCCCGTGTTGCTGGCATTGCTGGCGTTGGCAGTCCTGTGGTGGTGGCCTGTGGTGGTGCGCCGATGAGCCTTCATCCGGTTCTGCCGGCGTTGCTGTTCGCAGTGCTCGCGGTGGTGCTCGTCGCGGCGCGGGCGATGACCTTCGGGCGGGTCAGGGCGCGAGGTGGTGGCTGGGCGGCGGTGTGGCGCTGGTCGTCGGTGACGGCGGCCGGGGTGCTCCTGATGGTGGCCGCGCTCGGACCCACTGTGGGTGGGAGCCGCGACACCGTGCCTCGGCCGGCCGGTGACCGGGACCCCAACGTCTTTGTGCTCCTGGACCGTTCGCCGGAGATGTCGCAATCTGGTGCCGACGGCCGCTCTCGGATGGCGGCGGCCCGCGACGATGTCGCGGCGCTGATCGAACGGTATCCCGACGCCCGTTTCGCCGTGATCGGGTTCGCCCAACGTCCGTCTGTGGTGTGGCCGCTGTCCGCCGATACCTGGAGCTTGCGGCCCGTGGTGGCCGCCACCGATGTGTACCCGGCGACACCGGATTCCAACGTCGGTGCGGCCGCCAGCGTGCTGCGCTACCAGCTGATCAGTGCGGTGCAGCAGTTCCCGAGAGCCCAGAACCTGGTGTTCTATCTCGGCGCCGGCGCGCCCGAATCACAAGCACCGCAACGGCAATTCGAGCTGCCCGAGGACGCCGTGGACGGCGGCGCGGTCCTGGGTTACGGAAACGCCGGTACCCCGGCGCTGCGGGGCGTCGCAGAACAGATGGGGGTGCCGTTCGTGCCGCGTACCGGCGCGACGCCGCTGGAGGTTGCACTGCCCGCCGACAAGACGCCGAGCCGGAGCCCCGTCGCTGCCCCGGACCGCGCTGCCATCGAGCTGTACTGGGTTTTCGCCGGGTCTGCAGCGCTGCTCATCCTGAGCGAGCTCTATGTGGTCCTGCGGGGATTCCGCCGCATGAAGTCGATCGATCTGGGGTCCGGGCCATGAACCGGTTGCGTCGCAGGCTGCTGCTGTACTCGGCCCCAGTGGTGCTCATAGTCCTGATCGCCGTCGTCAAACTGCTGTCGGTCGTGGTGATCGGCCACTCGGCGGCAGCCGATTTCGCCGACCGCGACACCGAGGCGATGGCAGGCGACGTGGCCAGGCTGCAGGTACTGAACATCGTCGAACCGGGCAAGGCGGACTATGCCGCGGGCGCTCTGGCTGTCCTCGAGAACCGGCTCGATGACGCCGACCGCCATTTCAGCGTGGCGATGGATAGGCATGAGGCCGGTGAAACATGTTCGGCCAGGGTGAACCTCGAACTCGTACGCGAGACTCTCGGTGATCGCGCCATCGCGGCGATGGATCCCGAAGGGGCACTGACCCGCTATCTGGCAGCGCGCGATGTGGTGGAGAAGGCTCCGGTGGGGTGCTTCGCGGGTAACACCGACCCGGACCCGGATCGGCGAACCATCCGCAACGAGGCGCTGGGACGGTTGAACAGCAAGATCGACGCCGCCGCCGCAATCTCGCCGCCACCGGTGTCCTCTCCACCCCCGGCCGCCCAGACACCGCCCCCGGCGATGGGGGGTACGTCCACCACGCAGCCGCGGAATCGGCTCGACCCGACCGTCGGCGATCCGGTGGACCGGCTGCAACAGATCCTGCGCGATGCCGCCACGGGTTAGATTCGGGTGAGTCGGGCTCGTTGAGCCCGGTCGACACGAAGGAATGAAATGGCTGTGGCGGACGGGCTGTCGGCGCGTGAGGCGAAGCGCCTGCAGACGCGTGAGCGGTTGATGGGCGCGGCGATCGCCGAGTTCAAGCGTGCCGGGATGGCGGAAGCGGACGTGGGCACGATCGTGACGGCGGCCGGCGTCGCGCACGGCACGTTCTTCTTCCATTTCCCCACCAAGGAGCATGTGCTGCTGGAACTCGAGCAGCGCGAAGAAGTCCGCATCGCCAAGCAGTACGCCCAGTTCCTCAAGAAACCGCACAGCTTGGAGGATGGGCTGCGCGAGTCGATGCGGCTGGTTGTCGGCCTGGAACGGCGGCTCGGCGGCGTCCTGTTCAAAGACTTTCTCGCCCTGCACTTCTCGCAGACGCGGCCCCCTGCGCCGGACAGTCAGGAGCACCCGGTGATCTCCGGGGTGGCGCGGGAGATCGAGTCGGCCCAGCAACAAGGTGAGGTCGCCGCCGACGTCAACCCGTGGAACAGCGCGGTCTTCTTCCTGCTCGGCTTCTACGCCCTGCTGATCACCACCAACGACTGGCCCACGCGCGATGCCCTGCTGGACGACTATGTGGTCAGGACCATGCGCAGCCTGATGCCTTAGTGGTCCTGGGCGGAATTGTGATGCGACGAGGTCGTTCCCGCCGCGGATTTCCACGTCCGGGTCGCGCCGGCGGCCGATCGGCAACCCAGCTGTAGAAACCGGCGCGAATACGCATACCCCGGGCCCCTGTCGAGCCGGCGAATCGTTGACTATAGCCAGTCAACAGTTCGAGACCGGCCTACAGGAGGACCCTTGAATCTGCCGACGATCAGATCGCGCGGCGCGGCTGCGGCCGGCCCGCGCGAGCAGTCGGTGGCCGACCACGACGAGCAGTCCCGGACTGCACAACGGCAGGCCGACAAGTGGCTGATCGTCGGATCGCTACTGATCGGCAGCGCCGTCCTCGGCATCATCGGGCTTCCTATTTTCCTGCGTGGCGTGTGGTTGCTCCGGCGTGCGCAGCGTGACGGACTCTCGGTGCGGCCGATGATGGTCACCCTGCTCGGCTACCTCGTCATCATCGACGCCGCGATCAATGCGATGGGTTGGTCGCTGGACCTGATCGGGAACCACTCCTTGCTGGCACGAGTGCTTCTGACCGGCTGGGGCAACATGTTTGACGCCGGCTACTTCTGGCACTTCAACGAGCTGTGGGTGGGCGGCGCCGGCGGGCCGGGGGAGAAGGCCTGGGAGGTCGCCCTCATCCTCACCGTCTTCACGATGCGGATTGCTACGGGCATCGGCTTCCTGCAGATGAAGCGCTGGGGGCAGCAGTGGATGATCGTCACCTGCTGGATGGGCGTGGTGATCTGGTGTGTCTATGTCTTCAACATGACGATGTTCGCCGATGTCCGCTATGCCGGGGTGATCTTCCCGGTGATCGGCTGGTGGCTCTACGACATCTTCTACATCACACCATTCCTGGCGATCCCGTACCTGCACACGGTCAACCGCGAAATCTTCACCGACTGAACAACTTCGAATGGAGCGCATTGTGTCGACATCTACCGAGACCGATCAGGACGCGGGCGAGGACCTACCCCCGGGCACCACCCCGTACTACGCGAACATGCACAAATGGATCAAGCGGGCGGTGTTGGTGTGCCTGGTCGCCCTGGTGGTGGAGGGCGCCTTCACGTTGCCGTTCATGGCCGTCTACTACGGCTATCCGACGCTGAGCATGACCCAAATCTGCAGCGAGCTGCTGAAGGTGCGCTACTCCGATGACACGCTGGAGTGCAAGCACCCCTACCCGATGTTCGGACCTCCCGAAGGTGCCGAGGGTAAGGACACCGCCCGCGATGAGTGGGGTGTGCAGCCGACACCGAAGTACGACCGGTTGGGGTTCCGCGAGTTGGTGCGCCGCTACGAGGAACGTCAGGCCCGTCAGGCCCAAGAGCCGGGCAAATAGATGCCCAAATCGCCTGCGTCCAAGTCAACTGAAGAGCACGCCCTCAACTGGGATCTGCGCCACGAGGACTTCAACGATCACGATCTGCTGTACGAAGTGTATTCGGTGATGCGTCAGCGGGCGCCGATCGCGCATACCGAGGCGCCCTTCTTTCCCACCGATGGTGCGTGGGTCGCGCTCGGCTATGACGAGTGCTATCGGATTGCGCAGGATTGGGAGCACTTCTCCAGCAACCCCACACCCGAGGGTGCCCGGCAGGCCGGCGGTGATCTGGTGATCACCCTCGACCCGCCGCGGCAACAAAAGTTCCGCAAGGTACTCAACCCGTATTTCTCCCCGGCGCGGATGAAGGCGCTGACGCCGCAGATCCGGGCCGAAACCGATCTGCTGATCGACGCGTGCATCGAACAGGGGCGGGGGGATCTTGCCAAGATCGCTTGGCAGCAACCCGGCATCGTGTTCTTCAAATATCTGCTCGGCATGCCCGTCGGTGACGTCCCGTTGTGCCTCGAGTTGGTCGACACCGCCCTCAACGGTGCCGTCGAGCAGGACCGGATGCTGGCCTGGGGCCGGCTGTATCAGCATCTGCACGATGCGGTATCGGCCCGCAGCGCCGAACCTCCGCGCGATGACATGATCGACGTGCTGCTGCGCGCCGAGATCGACGGTGAACCGTTGCCGTTCAATGACATTGTCGCCAACGCCATCCTGCTGGTCCAGGCCGGTCTCGAAACAACGGCCGGCGCAATGTCTTTCGCATTCCACTACCTGGCCACCCACCCTGGCGAGCGTGACCGGCTGATCTCCGAACCGGAGATCCTGCCGAAGGCCGTCGAGGAGTTCGTCCGGTTCGCCGGATCGATCCACGGCCTGCCCCGCACGGTGGCGAAGGACGTGGAACTGAGCGGGCAGCGGTTCTGCCCGGGCGAGGCCGTTGTCCTCAACTACGCCGCGGCGAACCGGGACGCCACCCAGTTCCCGAGCCGGACCGCTGCGTGCTGGACCGCTCGGCCAACCGCCACCTCGGTTTCGGGGCCGGAGTGCACCGGTGCCTCGGTTCCAACCTCGCTCGTCTGGAGTTCGCCGTCGGCCTCGAGCAGGTACTGACCCGGATGCCCGATGTCGCCGTGGATCCCAGCGCCACCGTGGTGTTCCACGGTAATTCCGTGACGCGGGGCTACCGTCGGGTCCCGGTCGTGTTCTCCCCGGGAGAACCGGTTGTATTGCGGGGACCTAACGATTCGGCGCTGTCTCGGGGCTGACGCCCCCGTAAGCAGCAAAGCCGTGGTTCAGTGGTAACCGATGTCTGGTGCCTTGTCCCCGCGTCGCTGTCTCACCGCTGCGGTGACGGCGGGTGTCACGTTGCTCGCGGTGGGTAGTCCGTCGGCTTCGGCCGCCCCGGCCAGTGATGGCCGTGGGTATGTCGACTCCACGGCGCGGTGTGCCAGTGCGGAGGCGACCGTGTTGTTCGGCAGCACCGACGCCTCCAGGGTGGCGATCTGTTCGGTGTCGGGCGGCACGTACGAGTACCGCGGTGTCCGACTGCGCGACGGCGCCAAACTGATCGTGCCCGCGAAGCGCAACGACGACGGTGCGTTCCGGGTGGAGAACGCGGGGATCGAATACCTGGTGACGGCGAAGTCGCTGGTGCTCAGTGCGGGGGAAAAAGTGATCCGCGAGGAGGCGATGATCGACTTCCACCGCCCGGGTTCGCCGGCGGCGCAGGATTCGGCGAAGTCTCCCGGTGCGGCGCCCGCTCCGGCAACCGCGTCGCCCACGCCCACGACGCCGTTGCCGCCGCCGCTGGCTGCCGAAGTCGGTGGCGGCAGCACTCGTCGCTGAACCGCTGAGCAGCGCACTTGCCCGCAGAGTTGAGGGCAACTGATGAAAATGATAATCATTAACGGTATGCGTGCGTGTTCGTCGTCCCTACCGCCATCTGATCTGGACCGGCTGCTGGACCAACTCAGGCCGGGAACAATCTGTCTGACCGTCCCGCTCGTCGACGATGTCGTCCAGGTCGGCATCGGCGGTGACTTCGAAACCACTACGGTCGCGGTCACCGTCACGGCCACATCGCTGCGGGTCCGGCGGGTCGACGGCAGGCGCCTGCAGGTACACCTGGTCGAGGGCTGGTCCGAGACGAGCGCACCAGGGGTGGCGGTCCCGGTGTTCGACGAGCCGGTGGACGCCGTCATCCTCGAACGCTGCGACAGACGATGGGCCGCCGGCGCCGGCCTGCGCGCTGTCCGACTCGCCGACCTCGATCGGTTCGTCGGCACGCTGACCCGGTTCGCCCTGGCCAAGCAGTTCCGCGACGGGGGCTTTGATCAGGCGGTAGGTGCGGCGTAGGTCTGCAGGTACTGCGTCAGCGCCCGTTGGCCCTCGGTGAGGATCGCCCGGTCCTTCTCGGGACCGGCGTGAAAAGCCATCTCCAGCAAGCGATCACCCATCTCGACAGCGACCATCGTCACCAGCGGATCGGTGCCCTCGCGCAGCAGCCCCCAATGCAGCAGCCCGGCATGCAGCGCGTTGGCGAACTCGGCCCGGCGCATGCGGGGATCGGCGAGCTGCCCGGTGGCCAGGCTGGTGTAGTGCAGGTTGACCAGATGTGGATGGTTCCGCAGGTGTTCGTAGTGGAACTCGAAGATGCCGTGGGCCACCTCGGCCAGGCTGGTCGGTGCCAGTGCGGCCAGGACCGCTGCGCCTTCGGCGTCGCGCCGGTCGAGGTGGTCGGTGACGATCTCCTGCAGGATCGCGTCGCGATTGGGGAAGAACTGGTACACCGTCGCGACCGGTACGTCGGCGCGATGGGCGATGGCACGGGTGGTGACAGCGTCGACACCCTGGGTCTCGAGCAGCTCGAGCGCTGCGGACCGGATTCGCTCGACGCGTCGTCTGCTGCGCTCCTGTACTGGTTGGCGGCGCCGTAGGGGCTTGTGGGTGACCACCCGCAAATCGTCGCACATGGCTAACGTGATCCCAATTCATGTTGTCTTGTGGTCCAGGGCGGGGGTCGATGCTCGCGCGGGTACGGTCGATGTCGCTTATCGCGACGAGCCCCAGAAGGAAACCGTGTCGATACTGTCCACGCCGATGTTGGCCGATGCTCTTGCCCGGTTGTTCTCCGTGGGGGTGAGACCGGGGCCCATGCGTGGCGTTCGGTTCCCCGACATACCCGGCCGCACAACGCTCATCGAGATCCCGACCCGTCACGGCGACGTTGCCGCCACGGTGTATCACCCGGAGGCCGGCGAGGAGAAGCCCGCGGTGTACGTAAACGTGCATGGCGGTGGATTCGTCGTCGGGCACCGAGAGCAGGACGATCCATGGTGCCGTTTCCTCGCCGCGCACGCGAATGTGATTGTGGTCAACGTCGATTACCTGTTGGCCCCCGGGCATCGGTTCCCGACGCCGGTCGAGCAGATCTATGACGTGCTCACCTGGGCCTCGGAACCCGAGCGGGACTGGGACGGCACCCGGCTGTGCGTCGGAGGCCAGAGCGCGGGCGGCAGCCTGTCCGCTGCTGCCGCGCGGTTGGCGTTGGAGAGTGGCGGGCCGCGGATCGCACTACAGGTCTTGCACTATCCACCGCTGGACCTGGTCACCGCCACCAAGGACAAGCATTCCCCGGCCGGCGCCAAGGCGGTGTTGAAGCCGTGGATGGGGGAGGTGTTCGACACCGCCTACATCCCCGATCGTGCCCGGCGCAGCGACCGCCTGGCGTCCCCGGCCTGGGGCACCAACGCCGACGGACTCGACGGGATCGCTCCGGCGCTGATCGTCACAGCCGAATACGACCGCCTGCGCGACGAGGCGTGGCAGTACGCGCAGAAGCTCGATGCGGTGGGCGCCCTGGCCGAGTATCACGAAGTGCCCGACGTCGATCACGGTTACAACATCATGAGCAATGCGGCCGAGGTCACGAGGAAGGTCTACGAGCGGATCGCCGGGCACGTCCGCCGCGTCACGGCACCGTGACGCGGATCTCGTCGGGGAGCTCTTGCGGGATCTCCGGCTCTATTTAGGCTTGCCTTACCTAAATGTGTAAGGGCGGTCATGAGGAAGATCCAGGTAGCAGTCATCGGCGCGGGCCCGGCGGGCATCTATGCCGCCGACATTCTCACCAAGGAGTACGAGCACGCCCGTGTCGACGTCTTCGACCGGCTCCCAGCGCCGTATGGGCTGGTGCGCTACGGCGTCGCCCCAGATCATCCGCGGATCAAGGAGATCATCAAGGCGCTGCGCCGGGTGCTGTCCCGTGACCAGAACAGCGTGCGATTCATCGGCAATGTCCACTACGGCACGGATCTGAGGCTGGCCGATCTGCGGCGCCACTACGACGCGGTGATCTTCTCCACCGGGGCGCGGGCCGACCGGGCGCTCGACATCCCCGGCATCGACCTGGAGGGAAGCTACGGCGCCGCCGACTTCGTGTCCTGGTACGACGGACATCCCGACGTGCCGCGCACCTGGCCGCTGACCGCCAAGCACGTCGCGGTGCTCGGCGCGGGCAACGTGGCCCTCGATATCGCCCGGATGCTCGCCAAGCCGGCCGACGAGCAGCTCGTCACCGAGATTCCGGGCAACGTCTATCAGGGCCTTGCCGCCAATCGGGCCACCGACGTCCACGTGTTCGCCCGACGCGGGCCCGCGCAGATCAAGTTCAGCCCGATGGAGTTTCGCGAGCTGTCGCATTCGCCGAGCGTGGACGTCATCGTGCATCCCGAGGGGTTCGAGATCGACGAGGCCAGCCAGCACGCCATCAACACGACCAAGTCGACCCGGCTCGTGGTGGACACCATGATGAAGTACCTGCAGCGCGAGCCGACGGGCGCACCGCACCGTATCCACCTTCATCTGTGCCAGGCGCCCGTGGCCGTGCTGGGCACCGACCGGGTCCAAGGCCTGCGCACCGAGCACATGGAACTGTGTGGGGACGGAAATGTCCGTGGGACAGGAGAATTCACCGATTGGCCGGTCGAAGCTGTGTACCGCGCCGTCGGCTACCTGTCCACCCATCTGGCGGATCTACCGTTCGATCATCACGCCGGTGTGGTGCCCAACGATGCAGGCCGGGTGCTGGATATCGACGGTGGGTTGATCGACGCGGCGTACGTGACGGGCTGGGTCAAGCGCGGCCCGATCGGGTTGATCGGGCATACCAAGTCCGACGCGGCCGAAACCGTCACGAGCCTGCTCAACGACCTGTCAGGCCTGCGGGCGCCCGAAACCGGCGATCCCGATGCGATCCTCGAGCATTTGTCGGCCAACGGCGTCGACTACACCACGTGGGCGGAGTGGGAGCGCCTTGATGCCCACGAGATGTCCCTGGGCGAGGTGCAGGGACGCGAACGTGTGAAAGTGGTGGCGCGGCAGGACATGCTGCGGGCCGGACGCGACGCCTTGGTGCGCGACTGAAATGCGATCGTGCCGCGGTCGTCAACCCAGCGAACTGTGCACGGCCAGGGTGGCCGCGACGGCGTTGGCCGCTTCGGCGCCCTTCTTGACGAAGTGCTTCGTGAAGTAATCGATGTGCTCATCGTGCTCGTGGAAATGGTGCGGGGTGAGCACGACAGAGAACACCGGCACGTCGGTGTCGAGTTGCACGCGCATCAGCCCGTCGATCACCGCGGTGGCCACGAAGTCGTGGCGGTAGATTCCGCCGTCGACGACGAGTCCCGCCGCGACGATCGCCCGGTACCGCCCGGTCAGTGCCAGACGCTTTGCGGTGAGCGGAATTTCGAACGCACCGGGCACTTCGAAGAACTCCAGCGCGCCGCCGGCGATCCCGTGGCTGCCGATCTGTTCGGTGAACCCCTCGCGGGCCTTGTCGACGATGTTGCGATGCCAGGTGGCTTGCACGAACGCGATCTGAGTGGCTGCGTCAGACATGTAGTGACGCTATCGCACGTCGAGGTAGGCGTCGGCCCAGGCGCCGATGATTCGTCCGGCGCGTTTGGCCTGCCCGGGTCCGGTCAGAAGGTGTTCGGAACCTTCCAGTGAGACGAAACTGCGCGGGTGGCGCGCGGCCCAGAAGATGTCGCTCGCGTTCTTGATGCCGACGGTGTTGTCGGTCGGGGAGTGCAGGATGAGCAGCGGCATTTTCAGCGCCGTGATCTTGTCGCGTAGGTCGGCGGCCCGGACGTCCTCGACGAATGCGCGCTTGAGGGTCAGGGTCTTCCCGCCGACCATCCACTCACCGCTGCCCTCGGCGCAGACCTGCTCGATCACCGCGTCGTATTGACGTTCCACGTGTGTGGGGTCGAACGGGGCACCTACGGTCACCACGGCCCGCACGCCGGGGGACTGCCGGGCTGCGGCGATCACCGCGGCGCCGCCGAACGAGTGGCCGATCAGAATGTCGGCCGGCGTCCCGCGCTCGGCCATGAAGGTGCAGGCGGCGATCACGTCGTTGACCTTCACGGTGAACGAGCCGTCACCCCAGTCACCCTCGGACGCGCCGAGACCCAGTGCGTCAAAGCGCAGCATGCCGATCCCGTCGCCGGCGAGCTGTTTGCAGATGCGGGACGCGGCCGGGGAGTCCTTGCCCAACGTGAAACCGTGCGAGAAGACGCCCCATCCCCGGATCGGACCCTCGGGCCGGTCGATCACACCCGCCAGCGTCGGGCCGGTCGAACTCGGGAATGTGACGCGCTCAGCCATGACGGTGGTTTACCACGTGACCCGCGACGGGGCGGCGAATAGCCGGAGGTACCTGCGAGGTTGCCGGCCCAGCTCCGTAATGTGGAGATCATGGCTGCTGCTGGTCAGTGTTGCCCGGCAAGCTGCGACTGAATGTATTGAGATGTGGAGCAAGTTCGTGCCCCTGAACACCATCGCGCTGGAACTCGTCCCGCCGACCCTGGAACGCGGCCTGCAGTACCCCGTCGAAGAGGCGCGGAAAGTGCTCGCACTGGCGGCTGAAACCGGCATCGAAGGCCGGATCCGCCACGTCATGATCCCCGGAATGATCGACGAGGACGACGACCGTCCGATCGAGATGAAGCCGCGGATGGATGTCCTGGACTACTGGAACATCCTGCGGCCCGAACTTCCCGAGATGCGGGGTCTGTGCACGCAGGTCACGTCCTTTCTGGGCCAGGAGGCGTTGGGCAAGCGCCTGAACGACCTCAGCGGGGCAGCTTTCGACGGCATCGCGTTCGTCGGCGTGCCCCGGACCATGAAGGACGGCGAGGGTGAGGGCGTCGCCCCCACCGATGCCTTGTCGATCTATGAGGATCTGGTCCCCAACCGCGGTGCCATCCTGATCCCCACCCGCGACGGTGAGCAGGGCCGGTTCAATTTCAAATGTGAGCAGGGCGCGACGTACGGCATGACGCAGCTGCTGTACTCCGACGCCATTGTCGAGTTCCTGACTGAGCTCGCCAAGACCACCGAACACCGGCCCGAGATCCTGCTGTCGTTCGGCTTCGTGCCGAAGATGGAGACCAAGGTCGGCCTGATCAACTGGCTCATCCAAGACCCCGGCAATCCTGCCGTCGCTGCCGAGCAGGAGTTCGTGAGCCACCTTGCCGCGATCGACCCTGCCGAAAAGCGCAAGCTCATGCTCGACCTCTACAAGCGGGTGATCGACGGGGTCGCCGATCTCGGCTTCCCGCTGAGCGTCCACTTCGAGGCGGCCTACGGGGTGTCCAAGCCCGCCTTCGAGACGTTCGCCGAGATGCTGGAGTACTGGGCGCCGGACCGCGCGGGCTAGCCGTTGCCAGGCGGCCGTTCTTGTCGGTGGTCGAATGTATGTTCGAGTCATGCAGGCGGGTGCGGTCCAAGCGGTAGCGGGGTTGCGGGCCGCCTTCGACGCGTTCGCCGCCTGCGACTTCGGATCGTTGTCCCGGCCTGAACTGGTCGCGGTGCTCGACGAGTACGAGACATTGGCGTGTCAGTTGCCCGGCCCGCTGCATCGGTTGCTGGCCCAGCTCCAAGTTGAGGCCGCGCCACGTGAGTTGGGTGCCAAATCGTGGAACGAGGTGCTACGGATCCGGTGGCGGTTGTCGAGCGCTGAGGCCGGCCGCCGCCTGGCCGAGACCGCCGAGTTGGGGCCCCGGCGCACCCTGACCGGGGAACCCTTGCCGCCGGTGCTGCCCGTGGTCACCGCCGCCCAGTCGGCGGGGTTGCTCACCGGTGATCACGTCAAAGTGCTGCGTGAGGCCGTGGGGGATCTGCCCGGCTTCGTCGACCAGACCACCCGCGAACAGTTCGAAGCCGACCTGGTCCGCGTCGCCGTCAGCGTGGGCCCCAAAGAACTCAAAGAAACAGCCGGACTGCGCCTGTTCCTGCTCGATCAGGACGGACCCGAACCCGACGAGACCGAACGGGCCCGCAAGCGCGGGGTCACCATGGCCAAGCAGGGCCGCGATGCGATGACCGCCCTGATGGCCAACCTGAACCCCGAAGCCGCCGCGGTGTTCGAGGTCTTGTTCGCCAAGTTCGCCGTCCCGGGTATGTGCAACCCCGACGATGACCCACCGTGCACCACCGGCACACCCACCCAAGCTCAGATCGACAGCGATCACCGCAGCCTGGCCCAACGCCAACACGACGCGCTGCTGGTCATCGGGCGGATCGCGTTGATGAGCGGGGACCTCGGACAGCTCAACGGGCTACCGGTGTCGGTGATCATCCGCACCACCCTGCAAGACCTCGAATCGCGCGCCGGGATCGGGGTGACCGGAGGCGGCCGCAAAATCCCCATCAAAGACGTCATCCGGATGGGCGCCCATGCCCACCATCACCTGGCGATCTTCGATCAGGCCACCGGCGCGGCGTTGAATTATTTCCGGGCCCGCCGTGTCGCCAGCCCGGCCCAACGCATCATGCTCATCGCCCGCGACGGCGGGTGCACCAAACCGGGCTGCACCGTCGGGGCCTACGGCTGCCAGATCCATCACGCGGTGGCGGATTGGGCGGACGGGGGCAACACCAACGTCGACGACATGACCCTGGCCTGTGGGCCGGACAATCGGATGGTCGGCGCCGGCGGCGGCTACACCACCCTCATCAATCCCGACGGTGAAGTGGAATGGCATC
Organism: Mycobacterium sp. IDUB_9; assembly: GCF_055419505.1. Classification (NCBI taxonomy): domain Bacteria; kingdom Bacillati; phylum Actinomycetota; class Actinomycetes; order Mycobacteriales; family Mycobacteriaceae; genus Mycobacterium; species Mycobacterium sp. IDUB_9. The sequence continues at coordinate 1,095,624 of NZ_JBVAXU010000001.1, forward strand.
CACCTCCGGGACTGGATCACGGTCAACACCGCATCAACTACCACCACCGCCCCGAACTACTCCTGACCCCACCCGAGGACCAGCACCCCGACCCGCAACCGGGCCCCGTGCCGGAAGCGAAGCCAGAGCCTGCGCCGGAGCCAGACCCCGAACTCAAGGCAAACGCCGCGCCGGCCCCCGAACCAGACCCTGCACCGGAGCCAGCCCCGCCGGCCTGGCAGCTAGCGCCAAACCCCGAGTTGGCCCCGGACCTCACCGCAGATGACCACCCAGGCCTCGAATGGACCGCGCACCGCGATCCCGACCCCGACTGGGCTTTGGTACCCGTCCGTGTACCCGAACCGCACTGCGACGAATGGGACCAGGACTGGAACCCGCAGTGGGACCTACAACGCGACGCAGCTTTCGGCGAGACCACACCGGTCTCGCCCAATGTCGAACACCTCTGCAACCCAGACTCGTCCGACACAGACACGACCACCCCAAAGCCGTTCAACCCAGCCATCCCGCCCGGCTGGGAACTGCTGCCCGACGACGCACCACCAGCCGAATCCCACCACGACACATACACATACGACGACCCCGACCCATGGTCACCCATCGACCACCACGCCCTCAGCAGCAAGCCAGCACGCGGTCCCTAAGCATCCGAGCAAGCCCGGCGCTTGCCCGCGCCATCTCGCCAGTGACTGCCTGCGTTTATCTGCAACCGCGGCCTTTGGGGCGGGATACTAGTCATGGATTCAATCCGTCCGGGGGCATCGGCGGGCCATGCGAACAACGCCCGCGCCAGCCAGACGCATGGCAATCGCGACGAAAATCTGCGTGCCCGGGATGATCGTCCGAAACGTGATTGTCGTCGACATCACGCTGCCGCTTTCCGCGGGCTCGACGGTGATCTGGCCGGTGTAGTCGCGAAAGGGTAGTCCCGACACCAGGCTGTACCGCAGTATTGTCGGCGGCTCGAACCACGTGATTCGTTCGCGGATAACCGGTCCGAACATATGGAGAGCCCGGACCGCGCCCACACCGTTTGGATCGGGGCTGCCGGGATTTTCCAGAACCACCGTGTGAGACGGCGTCCACTCGGACATCCGTTCGTGGTTCGAGATGATATTCCAAACGACTTGTGGGTCTGCGGCGACCCGACGAACATCGGTGTAGCGGTACGACCGTCCCATCAGATCAGACAATCACTGCCGAAGTGTGCTGTCGAGGTCCGTCGCGGTAGTCAGCCGAGCGATTGGACCCGCGCTGCGAGGGTGGCCGTCCACTCCTTCAGGTACTCGTCATCGGTCGAGGGCGTTGTTGAACGACGGAATAGGTTGGAGGAGAAGCGTTCTCCGAGCAGGCTGTTGATTCCGAGTGTTGCCAGAACTCGCGTCTGCTCGGGCGACTTGTTCGGCGCCCAGACGCTGATCCATCCATTCAGTTCTTCGCACAGCCCGTCGACGAGCGCAGCGTACGCGGTATCGAGGCGGTCGGACAATCCCGCGGGCGTGCGGGCGGCGATTTGGGGCGATCGTCTCCCCGTGAGCTGATGAGAATCAACGAGATTCGTTCAGAACCAGCACGATCAGTTCTTCCAGGCTGTTCAGTCGGGCCCTGTGGTTGACTGCCTCGACTGCCGAAATGACAGTGCGCACGACACTTTCCGGGCACGAGGCCAAGTTCTTGACATGAAGCTCGAGGCGATCTTCCGGGTTGTCGAGGACAACGCTGCTCATGCCGTCGTCGGGATACCGCAGGCTCGACCAGCAATCGACCAAGGCCGGGTAGTTGCCGCCGTAGAAATCCTGGAATCCGAACGTCTTCTTCAGAACGGCATGTAGTTGCTCGGTTGTCTTCGTTCCACTCAGGTCAATTGAGATCGTCTTGTCCATAGACGAGTCAGTTTCCCTCGCCCATCGCCGTGCCGACCGCTTGGGCGATGAAGCGCACGGCGTCATTGCGGCTCACCGAGGCCATCAACTGTGCGGCGGCTTGGATCTCTGGGCCCACCAGACAGGTGGGGCCCTCGGTGAGATGGGCGAATGCCGTCGCGACCACGTCATCGACCGCAGCCGCACCCGGCGGGGTTTGATCCGGCGAGTCGATCTGGCCCCGTTCATGTTCGAGTCTGCGCAGCGCGGGAGTGTCGGTCTTGCCGAGGATCAGCCCGAGCACGTCAACGCCCTTGTCGTGCAACTCAGTCCACAACGCTTCGGCGAACACCATGTCGAAGGCCTTGCTCGCACCGTAGGCCACCATGTTCGGACCACCGGCGAATCCGGCACCCGATCCGAAAACGATGATGCCGCCGCGGGCTCGATCCACCATCGGCTGTGCGTAGTGGTGGCACAGCTGCATCGGCACCATGCAGTTGCGCTGCACGAGCGATTCGGCATCCGAGAGCGGCCCTGACAAGAACGGGGTGAACTTCGGATCGGCACCTGCGCAGTACACCAGGAAACCGACGTCCAGATCCGAGGTGGCTGAGATCACCTCGGCAGCGGCCCCGGCCGTGGCCAGGTCGATTGCCAGCGTGCGGGTTTGCACGCCAGTCTGCTGCCGGATCTTCGCGGCGACGTCATCGAGTACCTCTTGGCGCCGGGCCAGCAGCACCACGTTGAGGCCGCGCCGGGCCAGTTCCTCGGCCATGGCCGAGCCGACCCCGTCGGAGGCGCCCGCCACCAGTGCCCACGGCCCGTACTTGTCTGCGAATTCCATTGCCCCTAGACCTCGACCACTCGAATCGGGGTGAAGCGTCGGCGTGCAACGCGCCACCCCTCGTCAGTCCGCACCAGCTCGTCGTCGTAGAAGCCGACGGCGTTGACACCGGAGTTGTTGTCCTGAGCCATGATCAGCGCGTCGACATAGGTGCGTGCCGTCGCGCTGGCGCCATCGCTGGCGATTGCATGGTTGCTCAGTCGATGCATGGTGTGCCCGGCCATCGCATGGGATCGCTCCATGAACTCGGTGACCGCGTCCGCCCCGTTCCATTGCCCGATCTCGCCGTAGTCGAGCACGCAGTCACCGGTGAACACGGTGCGGAACAGCGGCCAGTCCCGCCGGTCGATCCCGGTGGCGTAGCGAACCAGCACATCGACGATGTCCAGGTGGTCTTCGTGGTAGGTCACGCGTGTTCTCCGTTCGGATGCACAATGATTCGGGCCGGTCCCGCCGACCGGCGAGCCAAGTCGAGGGCGTCGGGAACCCCGTCGAGCGGCACCACCATGCCGATACTGGGTGTCGGGTCCAGGTCTCCGGACGCGATCGCGTCCAGCGTCCCGTACCAGTCCTGCGGCCACGGCCCGCCGCCGAACTGCAGGGTCACTCCCTGTCGGGTGGCAGTGGTGATGTCGAGGGTGTCTCCGGTGTACCAGCCGCCGGCGCAGTAGATGCGGGTGCACATATCGGATTCCTCGACGATCTTCTGGATCAGCCCCGACGCGCCGACGCATTCGAACACGACGGCCGGGCCCCACAGGTTGCGTTCGGCGCGCACCTCGCGCCAGACCTCCATCGGTGAGCGCTCAGCCGGGTCGACGGCGATGTGGGCGCCGAACTCCTTGCAGGCCAGCGCCCGTCGATCCGCTTGGTAGTCCGAGACGATGATCGGTTCGACGCCGCGGCGGGCCAGGGCCGCCGCGGCGGACAGCCCGATCGCACCGGCACCGACCACGATGGGGATCTCGCCGGGTTCGAGTCGAGCACTGCGGACGTAGAACTCGCCGACTGCGAAGGCATCCGTCAGCGCGACGGCATCGTCGGAGGCGTCGCCCGTGACGGCACGGGCGATCGCTTCGGTGACCACCACCATCTCGGCGAAACTTCCCTGCGAATCAGGGTGCTGGCCGATGATGTGCCCGCCGTCGGCGCCGCCGTTGATCAGGCGCAGTGGAATCGAGGTGACCCGGGTGCCGACGGGGAACTGATCGGTGCAGCCGGGACCGTGACCGATGACCTCGCCGACGAACTCGTGGCCCAGCACCACATCCTGTCCGGTGTCGTAGAGCGATCGGCCCGTCGGATCGTTGAGTCCGAGTTCCGGGTGGTCCATGAAGTGGACATCGGACGCACAGATCGCGGTACTGAGTACCCGCAACAGAAGCTCACCTGGACCCGGTACGGGATCGGGGATCTCGCGCACACTGAGTGCGCCTTCCCGTAAGACGACTGCGCGCATCGCACCTACCAATTCTCGAATAATCGAGATAGTCTCTCGAATTGACAAGACGACTGTAGGAATCGCCAAGAACGGAGTCAAGGGTGCGTGGTGCGGGCTCGGCGCCGACAGGCCGGGTGCTCGATGTGGTCGAGTTGCTGGCGAGTTCCGGTGACGCGCGGTTGCGGTTCTCCGATGTGGTCAGCGCACTGGACCTGACTCAGGCCACCGCACACGCGATCCTCAAGACCTTGTGCGACCGGGGCTGGCTGATCCGTGATCCCGTGGACAAGACGTTCGCCCTCGGGCCGGGTCTGGCCGTGGTGGCCGCCCGAACCGAGTCGGTGCGTCCGCTGGCACATGCGGCCCGCCTTGCCGCGCAGGAACTTTCACAGCAGCTTGGGTACGCCGCCTCGGTGGTCGAGCGAGCCGCGGAGGAGCTGGTGATCACCGCCTTCGAAGGCGCTGGGCCCCGGCCCGCGGGCACACCGGGCGATCGCATCCGGTACGCACCACCGTTCGGCGTCGCCTTCGCAGCCTGGGACTCGCCTGCGCAGCAGCGGGCCTGGATCGACCGAGCGCCCACGACGGGCGACGCTCTCACCGAAAGGCTCATCGAGGTTCTGGCCCAGACCCGGGAGCGGGGTTTCGACGTCGACTGGACGACACCGGAGCTGACCCGGGCGGCGCAGATGGTCGGCTCGCTACCGAGTGACGGACTGCCCGAGCACGTCCGCGGCATCACCGATCAACTGCTCGCCGAATTCACCACGATCGGCCTGGCCCCGGGCGGCGCCGCGGGAGGCAAATCGCAGCCGGTGGCTACGATCGCCGCACCCGTGTTCGACGCTCACGGCCGGGTCGCGCTGATCCTGTCCGTACACCCGCTGCGGTCCATGACCATCCGCCAGGTGGACACTGCAGGACAGCGGGTCAGGCGGGCGGCCGATCGGCTGCCCCGACCGTAAAGGTGAAGTCCGCGACTCCTCCGACGCCACCGGAGACCACGTCGCCGGGTTGCATCGGACCGACCCCGGCCGGGGTTCCGCTGTAGATCAGGTCGCCGGGTGCGAGGTCCACGGCCGCCGAGATCGCGCCGATGACTTCCGGCACCGACCAGATCAGGTCCTTGAGGTCGCCGTGCTGCTTGAGTTCGCCGTTGACGCGCAGCCAGATCTCGCCGTTGTCCGGGTGACCGACTTCGTCGACCGGATGGATCGGGGTGCATGGGGCGGACGCATCGAAGCCCTTGGCCCAGTCCCAGGGCCGGCTGAGTTTCTTCGCCTCGTCCTGCAGGTCGCGCCGGGTCAGATCGACACCGACGCCGTAGCCCCAGATCAGGTCCAGCGCGTCGTCCGGTGCCACGTCGCGGCCGCCGGCACCCAGCGCCACCACGAGCTCGATCTCGTGGTGAAACGACGAGGTCAGCGACGGATAGGGCACTGTTCCTGCCGCATCGATCACGGCGTCGGCCGGCTTCATGAAGAAGAATGGCGGCTCCCGGTCGGGGTCTTTGCCCATCTCACGCGCATGGGCCGCGTAATTGCGTCCGACGCAGAACACCCGCCGCACCGGAAAGCGGCCGGGCCCGGTACTGACCGGGAGCGACACCTGCGGTGGGGGTGGGATCACGAAGTCGGCCATGGGAACCATCTTCCCCGACCGTGTCAGAACGCGTCGGTATCCAGTGGCATGACGTCGCCGTCGATCGATTCCACAACCTCACGAACCGCCGTCAGCAGCGGCAACATGTTGTGCGCGAAGAACTTCGCCACCGCGATCTTGCCTTCGAAGAATGCCCGGTCGCGGTCGGTGGCCGGCCCGGTCAGACCAGCCAGGGCAGACTGAGCGACCTGCGCACCGACCAGCAGGCGCTGATCTACATCACGCACGGTCCAGCCCCTATCCTTGACCGAGTGTCCGAACCGTCAGTCGCCGAGCTGCGCTCCCGCCTCGACGGGCTGACCATTCGCGACGCAGACCGGTTACGCCGCCGGCTCCGGAATCTCCGAGGCGGTGAGCCCGCCAAGATCGGGCAGCTCGCCGAACAGATCGCCACCGCCGAAGGTCTTGTCCTCACCCGCCAAGCTGCCGTCCCGGCCATCAGCTATCCCGACCTGCCGGTCAGCCAGCACCGCGACGAGCTGGCCAAGGCCATCCGCGAGAACCAGGTGGTGGTGGTCGCCGGCGCGACCGGCTCGGGCAAGACCACGCAGCTGCCCAAGATCTGTCTGGAGTTGGGCCGCGGCATCCGGGGGACCATCGGCCACACCCAGCCCCGCCGGCTGGCCGCACGTACCGTGGCCCAGCGCATCGCCGACGAACTCGGCACCCCACTGGGCGAAGCCGTCGGCTACACCGTACGTTTCACCGACCAGGCCAGCGATTCGACGCTGATCAAACTGATGACCGACGGCATTCTGCTCGCCGAGATTCAAAGGGACCGCCGCTTACTGCGCTACGACACCCTGATCCTCGACGAGGCCCACGAGCGCAGTCTCAACATCGACTTCCTTCTCGGGTATCTGCGCGAGCTGTTGCCGCGCCGCCCTGACCTCAAGGTCATCGTCACGTCGGCCACCATCGAGCCGGAGCGCTTCGCGGCGCACTTCGGCGGTGCCGAAAATGGGCTCAGCGGCGGTGCCGAAAATGGGCTCAGTGGCGGTGCGCCCATCGTCGAGGTATCAGGGCGGACCTACCCTGTCGAGATCCGTTATAGGCCTTTGGAAGTGACTGTCGGCGCCGACGATGACTCCGAGGACCCCGATGATCCCGACCACGAAATCGTGCGCACTGAACTACGCGATCCGACCGAGGCCATCGTCGAGGCGGTCCGCGAGCTGGAAGCCGAACCGCCCGGCGACGTGCTGGTGTTCCTATCGGGCGAACGTGAAATCCGGGACACGGCAGAGGCGTTGAAGGATCTGCGGAACACCGAGGTGCTGCCGCTGTATGCGCGCTTGCCCACCGCCGACCAGCAGAAGGTGTTCCAGCCGAGTCGCACCGGCCGACGAATCGTATTGGCCACCAACGTGGCCGAGACATCGCTCACCGTGCCCGGTATCCGGTATGTCGTCGATCCCGGCACCGCGCGGATCTCCCGCTACAGCCGTCGCACCAAGGTACAGCGGTTGCCGATCGAGCCGATCTCCCAGGCCTCGGCGGCCCAGCGGGCCGGTCGTTCCGGACGTACCGCGCCCGGCGTCTGCATCCGGCTCTACTCGGAGCAGGACTTCGAATCCCGGCCCCGCTACACCGATCCGGAAATCCTGCGGACCAACTTGGCCGCGGTCATCCTGCAGATGGCTGCCCTGCAGCTGGGTGACATCGCGGAGTTCCCGTTTCTCGATCCGCCGGATGCCCGCAGCATCCGCGACGGTGTGCAGTTGCTGCAGGAGCTCGGCGCGTTCGATGCGGCGGGTGCGCTGACCGACGTCGGACGACGGCTGGCCAGGTTGCCGCTCGATCCGCGGGTCGGGCGGATGATCCTGCAGGCCGACACCGAGGGCTGCGTGCGTGAGGTGCTGGTGCTGGCGGCGGCGCTGTCGATCCCCGACCCGCGCGAGCGTCCGTCTGACCGGGAGGAAGCGGCGCGTCAGAAGCACGCCCGGTTTGCTGACGAGCATTCAGACTTCATCTCCTACCTCAACCTGTGGAACTATCTGCGTGAGCAACGAAACGAGCTTTCCGGCAATGCCTTCCGGCGGATGTGCCGCGAGGAATTCCTGCACTACCTGCGGATCCGGGAGTGGCAGGACCTGACCGGACAGTTGCGTAGCATCGCCCGCGACATCGGGATCCGCGAGAGTGATGAGCCCGCCGAGCCGGCCGCCATTCACGCTGCATTGACGGCGGGCCTGCTGTCCCATGTCGGGCTGCGTGAGGGCGAGGGGCGTGACTATCAAGGTGCCCGCAACTCCAGGTTCGTGCTGGCGCCGGGGTCGGTGCTGACCAAGAAGCCCCCACGCTGGATCGTGGTGGCAGATCTGGTCGAGACCAGCCGGCTGTTCGGTCGCGTCGCTGCCAAGGCCGAACCCGAGGCGATCGAGCGCGTGGCGGGACATCTGGTGCATCGCAACTACAGCGAGCCGCACTGGGAGGCCAAGCGCGGCGCGGTGGTGGCGTTCGAGCGGGTCACGCTGTACGGGCTGCCGCTCGTTCCGCGCCGGAAGATCGGGTACACCCAGATCGATCCGGAGCTGTGTCGTGAGTTGTTCATCCGACATGCCTTGGTCGAAGGGGACTGGCAGACCAGGCACCACTTCTTCCGCGACAACGCGCGGTTGCGCGCCGAACTGGAAGAGATCGAGGAACGGGCCCGCCGGCGCGATCTGCTGGTCGGCGACGACGACATCTTCGCGCTTTACGACGCCCGCATCCCGGCCGACGTCGTGTCTGCCCGTCATTTCGACGCCTGGTGGAAGAAGCAGCGACACAAGACGCCTGACCTGCTCACCTTCACCCGTGACGATCTCCTGCGTTCCGAGGACGGTGCGGACAATCCCGATACCTGGCAAGCCGGCGATCTCGAACTGCCGCTGACCTACCGGTTCGAGCCCGGGGCTGCCGACGACGGCGTCACCGTACATGTCCCGGTGGGCGTACTGGCCCGGCTCGGCGGCGACGGCTTCGCTTGGCAGGTACCGGCCTTACGGGAGGAACTGGTCACCGCGCTGATCAAGTCGCTGCCCAAGGACCTGCGACGTAACTTCGTCCCCGCCCCCGACACCGCACGGGCCATCCTCGGCGACATCGATCCGTCCGCCGGGTCACTGCTGGACGAGGTGCAGCGCGAACTACGTAGGCGCAGTGGCATTCTGGTGCCGATCGATGCGTTCGACCTGAGCAAGATCCCCGACCACCTGCGAATGACCTTCGCCGTGGAATCGGCCGAGGGCAAAGAGGTGGCACGGGGTAAGGACATCGACGCACTGCGTGAACAGTTGGCCGTGCCCGTCGCCCAGGCCGTGGCCGCGGCGCTGGGCGGGGACCTGGAACGCGCAGGGCTGCAGGCCTGGCCCGAGGACCTCGACGAGCTGCCGCGCACCGTGGAAAATGTGAGCGGCGGTCACACGGTCCGCGGATATCCGGCCTTCGTGGACACCGGGAAGGCCGTCGACATCAAGGTGTTCGCCAATCCGGCCGACCAGTCCGCGGCCATGCGGCTGGGCCTTCGCCGCCTGCTGCGGCTGACCGCACCGTCACCGGTCAAGGCGATCGAGCGGGGCCTGAGTACCCGCACCCGCCTGGCGCTCAACGCCAACCCCGACGGCACTCTGGCTGCGCTGCTCGACGATTGCGCCGACGCGGCCGCTGATGTGCTGCTTCCCAAGCCGGTGTGGACGAAGGCCGAGTTTGCCGGAGTCCTGGCCCGGGCCGGTAAGGAACTCGGCCCCACCACACAGGCCGGAGTGAATCGGGTGGAGAAGGTTCTGGCCGCCACGCATGACGTGCAGGTCGCGCTACCCGACAAGCCGTCAGCCGCCCAGGCCGATGCCGTTGCCGATATCCGATCTCAACTGGATCGCCTGTTGCCCAAGGGGTTTGTCGCGGCGGCCGGTATCGCGCGCCTGAACGATCTGGCCCGATATGTCACCGCGATCACCCGCCGGTTGGAGCGGATGCCTCAGGCGCTCGGCGCCGATCGGGACCGGATGTCGCGTGTGCACGCCGTCGAGGACGCTTATGACGAACTGATTCAGGCACTTTCTCCGGGCCGTGCGGCGGCCACTGACATCCGTGACATCGCGTGGCAGATCGAGGAGTTGCGCGTCAGCCTGTGGGCCCAGCAGCTCGGCACACCGCGACCGGTCAGCGAGCAGCGCATCTACAAGGCGATCGACGCCGCTGCCCGGTAGTCAGGCGATCCGGTGCTCGATGTGGCCGATGCCGTCCAGGGTCAGCGTGAGGGTGTCCCCGGGTCGCAGCCAATGTCCGGTCTCCATTCCGCTTCCGCCAGGCAGCGTTCCGGTCCCGAAAAGCTCGCCGGGACAAAGTGGTTCGCTGCGTGAGGCGTGCGCCAGCACCTCTCCGAGGCTGTGCTGCATCCCGGCGCTGCTGACCGTGCTGACCACTACCCCGTTGAGCGCGACGGAACCGGTGAGGGAATCGATCCGGGGCAGGATCTCATCGGCGGTGACCGCGGTATCCGACATCGAACTGGCGAAGTGCTTGGACTTCTGCGGTCCGAAACCGCTGAGCATCTCCGGGCGCTGCACGTCACGGGCGCTGAAGTCGTTGAGGACGACGAACGCCCCGATGGCCTTGGCCGCTGCCTCCGGTGTCGCGTTGAACAACGGTGCGGCGAGGACGAATCCGATCTCCAGTTCGAAGTCGAGCGCCTGTGAATAGTCCGGTATCGCCACGGGGGTGCCGGTCGGGACGAAGGTCTGCGCGTTGGACATGTAGTAGATCGGCTGCTGATAGAACAGCGGCTTGGGTTTGAACTGCGGCACCGGCCGGCCGGTCACACGTTCGTACAGGGACGTCACCCGGTACAGACCGGGATGGAAGCGCCGGATAAGCCCGCGGGCGGCGTCGATGTTGTGCTGTTCGTACAGCATGAAGTCGCGGAAGGACACCGGCTGGAACGGCAGCAGGTGATCGCTGTGCTGTAGCTGGCGCTCGGCCGACGCCGCCAACCAGGCGTCGTCGAAGACGCGGCCGCCCAGCGGTGTGAGGTCCGACTGCACAGCCCAATTACCCTCGGAATCAAGCGATTGCACGGCCAGGCCGGTGGCCGTGCGGATGCGGCGCAGCTTCACCGGGCGGCCTTCCCGAGTTGCCGTCGCAGGAACGCGGTGACGTGTCCGGCCACCACATCGGGCTGCTCGAGCCATGGCCAGTGACCCGTTCCGGGCACCGGCTGCACTTCGCAGCTCCGGAATATCCGGCGGTAGTCGTCGGTTTGTGCGAATGGCACGTAGTGGTCATCGGCGCCCCACACCACCAAGACGTCGCCGCCGAACGCTCCGAGCCGATCGATATACGGCGCAAGGGCATTCGGTCCGGTGGACCGGTACAGCTTCAGCACGGCATCGGGCGTTCCACGGGCGAACATATGCTCGGCGATCGATTCCAGTGCGTCGGCCGGAAGGCCTGGGTCTCGCATGGCGAGCACGCGGCGCAGGACCGCCGGGTTGCCGATTCGGGACAGCGCCTCAGCCAGCACAGGTGTGCGCCACAGCTTGGCGGCGAAGTGGTTGATCACCACGGGGGCGTTGATCAGCGTGATGCTGGCGACGGAGTCGAGATGGTCCACCGCCCACGCGAGTGCCCAGGGCCCGCCGAAGTCGTGGGCGACCAGGTGCGCGCGTTCGACACCGAGTTGGTTCAGGATCGCGTCGAGGTGGGCCGCGTAGGCACTCACCGTGTACGGCCACTGGGGTGGCTTGTCTGCCGCGCCGAAGCCGGGCATCTCCGGAGCGATCACCCTGGCGAAACCGGCGACCGGCAGCAGCAATCGATCCCATTTCGCGCCGGCGTTGTTGCCGTGCACGAACACCACTGCCTCGCCGGTGTCCAGCCCGGCCGCCCCGCCGACGAGCACCGGTGACCGCACCCCGTCGACAGCCAGCGTGCGGAGTTCGGCAGCGCTGTCCATCAGCGGGATTTTACGGTCGCGCAACCTTTACCGCGCGCTTTCAGCCGATCATCGGGTGCCCGTCGCCACCCACGGGGCACGCTCGGCCGCCACGTCGTCGAGCACCAGTTCGGCGACCCGCGACCGGTGGGCCTCCGCACTGCCCAGTAGCGCGGCGTCGGTGGTGGCTCGTTTGAAGTAGAGATGGGCCTGGTGCTCCCAGGTGAACCCGATCCCACCGTGCACCTGAATGGCGTCCGCCGCGATCTTGGCAAACGCCGCCGACGCGGTGGCCTGCGCGATGCTGGCTGCCAACGCGGGGTCGTCGGTGCCGTCGGTCAGTGCCCACGCGGCGTGATAGGCCGCCGAGCGGGCATGCTCGAGATCGACCAGACAATCGGCCAACCGGTGCTTGACGGCCTGGAACGAGCCGATCTGCCTGCCGAACTGCAGCCTCGATTTCGCGTACTCCACCGACAGATCCAGCAGATGCTGTGCGGCACCGACCTGTTCGGCGGCCAGCAGCGCCGAGGCCACCTGGAATGCGTGCGTGATGACGCGGTCAGCCTCGTCGGTGCCGGCCACCAATTGCGCGGGGGCAGCGGTCAAGAGGATGTCGGCCTGGGGCCGGGTCAGATCGAGGGTGACCAGAGGAGTGCGTTGCACTCCTGGGCCTGACGCCTCGACGGCGTACAGAGCCACGCCATCGCGCCCCGTCGCGGCGACCAGCAACACGTCACCGGCCGCACCGTCTACGACCCGCTCGACGGTGCCGGTAAGCGTCCCATCTTCGGCGACAGTGACATTCACCGCGGCGGGGTCGAATGCGCCCGCCTCATCCGCGATCGCGAACGCCGCGGTGCGGGCGCCTTCGGTGAGTGCGCTGAGCAGTTCGTCGCGCGCCGGGCCGGCCGAGGCGGCGACGAGCGCCGGGATCGACAGCAACACGGTGCCGAACACCGGACCGCATGCCAGTGCCGCTCCGAGTTCCTCGACCGCGATGGCCTGGTCGACGAGCGTGCCGCCGGCGCCGCCGTCGGCCTCGGGAACCGCCAGGCCGAGCACGCCGAGTTCGGCGCCCAACCGGGCCCACACCGACGGGTCGAACCGAGGCTCGGACTCCATGAGCGTGCGCACCGTCTGCTCGTCGAAGTTCTCGGCACAGAACTTTCGGACCGCCGTCCGCAGCTGAGCCTGTTCTTCGGTGAAGGTGTATTCAGCTTCAGCCACGGGGAACCTCCTTCCACGGCATACCGGCATCAGCCCGCAGATCGCCGGGCAACCCGAGGATCCGTTCGCCGAGAATGTTGCGCATCACCTCTGAGGTACCGCCTTCGATGGTGTTGGCCTTGCTGCGCAGGAAGCGCTGCTGGATGGGGCCGCGCCAGTCCTTGCCGTCCTGGTCGTCGTCCCGGTCCCCGGTACCGTACCCGTGATACAGGATCCCTTCGGGGCCAAGCAGATCCATGCACCACTGATAGATGTGCTGATTGAGTTCGGCGCCGACGAGCTTGCCGATGGACCCTTCCGGACCTGGTCCGCCGACGGTGGCGGCCGCGCGGGAACGTTCGGCGGTCAGCCGTTGACCCTCCGAACGCAGCCAGAGCTGAGTCAGCCGATCGCGCAGCACCGGGGTACGCAGATCGGAGCGAGATGCCCACAGTGCCACGGCATCCGAGATCGTCCCGGCTCCGCGCCGGTTGCCGCTGCCACCGAGCGCGCTGCGCTCGTTCATGAGCGTCGTCATCGCGACGTTCCAGCCGTTGCCCACCGCGCCGAGCCGGTGCGCATCTGGGATACGCGCGTCGGTGATGTAAACCTCGTTGAATTCGGCCTGGCCGGTCATCTGTCGCAGCGGCCTGGTCTCGACGCCCGGACCGTGCATGTCCAGCACGAAGTACGTCAGGCCCTTGTGTTTGGGCACATCGGGATTCGAGCGGGCCAGCAGGAGGCCCCAGCGCGCCCGGTGGGCCAGGCTGGTCCACACCTTCTGCCCGTTCAGCACCCACTCGTCCCCGTCGAGGACCGCGGACGTGGCCAGTCCGGCCAGATCCGATCCGGCGCCCGGCTCGGAGAAGAGCTGGCACCAGATGTGTTCGGTACTGGCCAGCGGCCGCAGCCAGGACTTCTTGAGTTCGTCGGACTGGGCGTGCTCGCGCACCGTCGGCGCGGCCATGCCGTAGCCCATCGGATTGAGGCTCAACGGTATGGGGCCGCCGGCGCCCTGCAGAATGCGGTCGGCGACGGCTTGCAGACCGCGCGACACCCCGAGACCGCCGAGGCCCTCCGGGAAGTGCACCCAGGACAGGCCCGCGTCGTAACAGGCGGCCAGGTACTCGGGGATCGGAACTTTCGTGGGGTCGTGGTCGGCCACGACCCGGCGGGCGAGGTCGGCGACCCGGTCCGCATCAGCGACGCTGCTCATCCAGCCACGATAGGGAAAGGGACCTGATGGCCTGCAGGCGGGCGGTAGCGTCCACGAGCATGGACCGAAAGCGCGTGGTGATCGCTGGACTCGGCGACACCGGCGTGCTCACCGCGATCCGCCTGGCGCGCCGCTTCGACGTGGTCGGCATCTCGGTGAATCCTGGCCTGGTCAGCGGTCAGGAACTGGGCACGCGGCTGGCCCGGCCCGATGCCTGGGCGCGCGACTACTGGATCGGCTTCGACCGGTTTCGCGAACTCGACCGGGTCCGCACCGTGCACGGCACCTTGATCGGGGCCGATCTGTCGGCCCGCACCGTCAGCGTGCGCGATGCCGACGGGAACCCTCGGGTCGAACACTACGACGCACTCGTCATCTCCACCGGTGTGACGAACGGCTTTTGGCGCCAAGCGGTTCTGCAGTCAGCCGGTGATGTCGATGCCGGGCTGCAGACTGCGCACGAGCGGTTGGGGTCGGCCCAGTCAGTGGCCGTCATCGGCGGCGGCGCTGCGGCGGCCAGCAGCGCAGCCAACATCGCCCTTCGGTGGCCGGATATCAGGGTGGGGCTGTACTACCCGGGCGAACGCCCTCTGCCGCAGCATCATTGGCGTGCCCGCCGGCGCGTCGAAAGCAGGCTGACTGAGGCAGGGGTGGCGCTGCACCCCGGGCATCGAGCAGTGGTGCCCGAAGGCTTCGACTGCGCGGCCATCACGTCCGACCCCGTCCGCTGGAGCACCGGCCAGCCGCCCGCGAAGTCCGACGCGGTGTTGTGGGCTGTCGGCCGGGTTCGGCCGAACACGGCCTGGCTGCCGGCAGACGTGCTCGATGAGGATGGTTTCGTGCGGGTGACTCCCGAACTGAGGGTGCCGGGCCTTGACAGCGTGTTCGCCGTCGGCGACGTGGCCGCTACCGACCCGCTGCGCTCCTCGGCGCGCAATCGGGCCGATGGGTTGCTCGCCCGCAATGTCACCGCCTACTTCTCCGGAGGACGGATGCGCAGTTACCGGCCACCGGCCAGCCGTTGGGGATCGGTGCTCGGCGTGCAACCGGACGGGTTGGAAGTCTTCGCGCCCAACGGGTTTGCATTTCGATTTCCAGCCTGGTCCATCGATCGGATTCTGCAGCCGTGGATCGTCCGGCGCGGCATCTACCGTGGCGTGCGGTCCGGGGATCAATACATGGTCACCAACGGTTGATCGACGGGCACCACGTAGGTGGACAACATCAGTGTCCGCACGGTGCCGACGTTGTGGGCGTCGTGGATGACCCCGGCCGGGATGAGGAACGGGTCGCCCGAATGCAGGTGCTGGGTGGGCCGATCGTCGAAGACCATGTCGACGTCGCCCTGGACGATGTAACCCACTTCCGGTCCGGGGTGGCTGTGGCGGCCCGACTCCTTGCCCACCGGGATCTCGAAGCGGGTCTGGATGATCTCGAACCCGGGGGTCGGGGCGGCCGAGCGCTGAAGCTCGGTGCGGGAGACACCCGCTGTCGGGTCGTCGGCGAGAGCCGTGGGAGCGCTGAAGGTCGCGGCTGCCGCGGCGATCGACGCGAATGCGGCCAGGGCGAGACGTGTGCGTGTCATGCCTCCATGACAGTCGCCTCGGCCAATCAAGTCCAACGATGCTTTTAGATGGAAGTCATCTCTGTTGGTGATGCTGCTTTCGCGTTACGCATGTGGCTCACGCCCGCGGCAGTGCTACCGGAACCGTCTGCAGGCCGGGGCTCAGCGGAGCGACCGGAGCGGCCGGAGCGACCGGAGCCATGCCCGGCACCCCGGCTACCCGAGGCGCGGCGGCTAGACCCGGCACCTGGCCGGGCACCTGGCCCGGTATGACCGGTGCAGCGGGTGCTGCCGCGACGCCCGGCACCTGAGCCACTTGACCTGGCACCGGAGCGACCTGACCGGGCACGGCCGGCGCCGGAGCGACCTGACCGGGCACGGCCGGTGCCGGAGCCGCGGGCGGGGGCGCGGCGGCCGCGGCCGCGTTCTGGTCCAGGACCCGCAGCATGTCGGGCTTCATCTGCTGCAGCTGCGATCCCCAGTAGTTCCAGCCGTGGGTGCCGTTCGGCGGGAACTCGAACCGCGCGTTGCGCCCGCCCGCGGCCACATACTTCTGCTGAAAATCCTTGTTGGAGGCGATCGTGATGTTCTCCAGGAACTGTGCGCTGTACATCGTGCCGAAGTTCCCGCCAGGACCGTCGAGTTCGGAGGGAACGCCGTTGCCGCAGTAGACCCATACCGCGGTGTTGTTGGCCACCAGCCGGTTGATGTTCACCGTCGGGTCGTTGCGCCGCCAAGCCGGATCGTTCGTGGTGCCCCACATGTCGCTGGCGTTGTAGCCGCCGGCATCCTTCATCGCGAAACCGATCATGGTTGGCCACAGGCCTTGCGACGGATTCAGGAAGCCGGACAGGGCGCCGGCGAAGATGAACTGGGCGGGGTGCCAGATGGCCAGGTTGAGGGCCGCACCGCCGGACATCGACAGCCCGACAACGGCGTTGCCGGTCGGCGCCACGTCGCGCTTGGCAGCCAGGTAGGCCGGGAGCTCTTGAGTCAGGAACGTCTCCCACTTGTAGGTGGTGGTCCCGGCGCTGCCGGCCGCGGGGCGGTACCAGTCGCTGTAGAAGCTGGATTGCCCACCCACCGGCATGACCACCGATATGCCCGACTTGTAGAACCACTCGAACGCCGCGGTGTTGATGTCCCAACCGTTGTCGTCGTCCTGCGCGCGCAACCCGTCGAGCAGGAACAAAGCGTGCGGGCCGCCGCCCTGGAACTGAACCGTGATGTCGCGGCCCATCGCGGCCGACGGCACTTGTAGGCGTTCCACCGGCAGGCCATCGCGCGAATACGCAGCGGCGGTCGGTGCCGGTCCGGCGATGGCCAGCCACGGCAGCATCAGCCCTGAAATTGCCACTGCCGCCACGCGGCGCGACATCCGACCGAAATTTCTCAGTCTCACACCGGCACGCTAACAACGCCTGAGCTGTGGCTACTGTGGCCGCGCCCGGCGTAACCCCTCTGTTATCAAGGTGATTCGGTTCTGATGCCGGCCGAGTTTGGTCGGCGCCACTCCCGCGGCGACATACCGTGCGTCCGGCGGAACTGGCGGCTGAAGTATCCAGGGTCGGCCAAGCCCACCCGCCTGGCGACCTGGGCGACGGATAGGTCCGTATCGCCGAGCAGTGCCCGCGCCCGACTCATCCTGCGCTCGTTGATCCACTCACCCACGGTGCGTCCGGTCCGCCGGCGCACCAACGTGGTGAGGTGACCCGCTGTCATCCCGATCTCGTCGGCGACGTCGCTCAGCGAGAGGGGATCCGACAACCTACGGTCGATCACCGAGAACACCTCGGCCAGCAACGGCTCGCCGCTACGCCGCAGATCGCTCACCACGTCGTCGGCCAGGCGGGCCAGGTCGATGAGTAGCAGGGTCAGATGGGCCAGCACCGCTTGGCGGTAGCCCTCACACCGGGCGGCGAGCTCCTCCTCGATCGATCGGATGGTGTTGTCCCACAGCGGCTGTCGATAAGCGGGCACGTGCAGTTGCAGCAGTCCGCCCGTCCTGCCGTGGAGGAACGGGAACAGTAGGGGGTGGGCCTGCCAGGTGGGCCAGGGCGACGCCGGGTCGTGCCCCAGCGCGGTGGGGTCGAAGTACACGCCGATCCCATCGGCGTCGGTGGTCAGCGGCCGTGGGTCGATCACCTCGCCTGCTGCCACCACATGGATTACCCCGTCGGTCGGTACGTACCAGAGCACCGGGAAATCATGGATGTGCGGCCGGTGCTCGGGGAGTTCCGCACGCCGGCCCCGGGTCACGGACACCGGCGGCGCGTCACGTTCGGTCCAGTACCGGTAGACCGGTACGCCGTCGCGGTGGCGAACCAAGCGTGACATGTCGGGCACGATGCCAAAGATAATCCTGATATTGCCGATCGTCACCCAACTATCGGGGTATCAGCCGCAGGACCATGGAGGTCATGACCGAACATCGTCCACATCTTCTGACAAACCGGCACGACTACCTGCCCGCCGCGGGCCACGACGTGTTCCTGCCCGGCTACGACCTGCTGACCCGGGTATTGGGGATGAACCCCGCCTATCGCGAGTTGGTCGCGCAGGCCGGACTCTCGGCCGGCCAGCGGGTCATCGAAATAGGTTGTGGAACCGGTAATCTCACCGTCCGGGTCAAGAGGGCCTGTCCGGGTGCCGAGATCATCGGGACCGATCCTGATCTGCGCGCGCTGCACCGGGCGGAGCGAAAAGCGAAGGGCATGACGGGCATCGGGTTCACCCGGGCCTATGCCCAGGAACTCCCGTTCGGCGACGGCGAGTTCGACCGGGCGCTGTCATCGATGATGATGCATCACCTCGACGAGGTGACCAAGGTGGCCGCCGTCGGTGAACTGTTCCGGGTCTTGCGCCCGGGCGGTCGGTTGCACATCGTCGATGTACGTGGCGACGCCTTGCCGCGGATGCTCGAGAGCGCCGGATTCGATTGCGCGGTAGTGGGATCCGGACATATCCGGCTGGCCGGAAGTCTCACGTACCTCCGCGCGACGCGTCCGGTGTGAACGCTGCGGGCGTGGCCAACGGGATGAGCAGACTCGACGGCGAATCCCCGCCCTGACGGATACGGTATGTGCCCGCGTTCAGTGCCGCCCGTGCCGGCGCTGTGGGAACCAGATGCGGAAAGTCGTAGGTGGTCAGGGTCAGCCGTAGCCGGTGGCCCGGTTCGAGCACGGCGGCGGTGGGGAAGATTTCCAGGTCGTATCGGGTCAGTTCACCGCGCACGACCGGTTGGGCCGCGGCGCGGGTACTGAAGTGATGCGGCCGTAGCACTTCTCCTTCTGGCCCGTCCGGCGTAAACCACGTCTTCTCCGGATCCAGGGCCCGGTGCGAACCCAGCAGCGCTCCCTGGGTCAGCGGCCGGCTGGCCCCGTCCGGGGCGACGTCGTCGAGGTGGGCCACCCACAGGGTCTCGGTCGTGTCGGCCGTCGCCTGCACGGTGAGGGTGACCGGGCCTGCGATGAGCCGCGCTTCGGTGAACTCGGCCGTGGTGTAGGTCAGGGCCTCGCGCTGGAGGCGGCGGTTGTCCAGGTCGTAACGGATGCGCCGTCCCGTCTGGGCGGCCATGAAACTGCCCATTCCCAGGGTCCACTGCTCCAGGCTGCGACCCGACACCGGACCGCGCACCGTGTAGCGCAACGTGGCCTCGGTTTGGTCGGCGGCCGGTTGGGAGACAAGGTGCCCGCCCTCGGTCAGGTACATCCGGGTCGGTGTGGGCTCGGGGAACGGATAATCCTGCGCCTGGAACCATGCCGAGCTGCCGATGGCCTGGAAGCGGATGGGCGAGCCGGTCACCCCGGCATCGGTGTCGTCCTTGAGCCAGCGATCGAACCAGCGCAATTGCAGCGCATGCAGATGCAGGCCGTCCAGGTCGGACACGTGGTACCAGGGGCCCATGATCAACTGCACCCGGTCCGTCACCGGTTGGCCGGGCTGCATCGGACTGTTCGGCGGCCGACCGGTGTAGGCGTTCTGCAGTGCGGCGTAGTTCAGCGGTGCACCGCGCTGGAAGGCATCGTGCCAGCCGCCGACCAGGAAGACGGCAACGTTGTTGTCGGCGATCTGAGGCAGCACGTCCGAAGCCCGCATGGTGTCCCAGAACGGCCCGTCGAAAGCGGTGTCGCCGCCGGCGGTCGCGTCCCCGATCATGGTCCGGAAGTACTGGCGCTGGTCACGTCCGCGCCGGCGCACCGCGGCCAGGCCCCCGGCCCGGGGCCGTTCATGAGTGCCGCGTTTGGCGAACTCCAGCACCGGGTTGACCACATTGAGCAGTGAATAGACCGCGCCATAGGCGCGCACGGTGCGCATGTGCGGCACCCCGCCCATGGTGACCACATCGCGGTAGAAGTCATTGGCCGCCATCACCGGAAAAATCGCCTTCAACGGTGAGCCGGGGCCGACGGCCGCGGCAGTGAGAAGTTGGTTGATGGCCAGATAGGAGATGCCGAACATCCCGACCTTGCCATTCGAATTCGGCAGCCGTGCAGCCCAATTCACCAAGTCGACACCGTCATGGGCCTGGACCGCACCCAACATCTCGAACGATCCGCCCGAGGCACCGGTGCCCCGCACATCGGCCATCACCTCGATGTAGCCGCGCCGGATCAGGTACGGGGTGGCCCCGCCACCGATCTGGGCGGCCGGCGGCGGGGCCTTCTTGCCGTAGGGCGTGATGGACAACAGCACCGGGAACGGCCCCGGTGCCGGTGCCCCCGTCTCGGGGACCGTCGGATAGTGGATGTCGGCCCGGAGAACGGTGCCGTCGGAGGCGCGGACGGCCACATTGTGGTGGATCCCGACGCCGTAGCGGGCCGGCTCAGGCGTCCAGGCCGGTTCCAGCGGTGACGGGGTGCGTTTGCGGACGCGGGTGGCCGACTGTCCGGCCACCTTCCTACCTCGGACCATCTGCCACGGGTTCGCCATCCGTCCTCCTTGACGTGTCGGCCTGGCTCCACGGTATCCAGTGGACTACCCGGCCATGAACTCCGAGTAGGCCGAGGCCAGTTCGGGCGACAGTCCCGTGACGTTGCACGTGCGCTGGGTGTCCCCGATCGGGGCCAGGATGCCACGCAGGTCGTTGTACTCCTGCGGGTTGGCGGTGAAGTAACCACGCAGCGTCGCCGCGGCCTGCGGACGCGGCTGGGTGAACGCGGTGCTCACGGCCTGGTTGGCACCCGGGTGACTGTCGAGGTACGCACGTGCGGCGCCGGTGGTGCTGCTGACGGTGCCGGCCACGCCGCTGGCACTGCAGTCGGGTGCGGCGGCTGCGGTCGGTGCGCCGATCATCGTTGCGGCGACCCCGCCGAGCAGGCCCGCAGCACAAGCGCCGGCAATTCCACGACGCGCGGTGATTCCAGTGAATTTCATGATCATTTCCTTCGGGATTCTGGGATTCTCATTGGGTCGCGATCAGTGATCGCTCATGTCCCCGGCCCGAATTCGAAAGTAACCGCAGCGCAGACGAGCAAATCTTCTGCCGCGTGAAACAGCTGTGGCGGGTGTGGTGGTGTTACAGCGGACGCCGTGAACTGCGCCTCAATACCGCCGAAAAGTGGCCGATGATCTTGAAATGTCTCAAAGACCGGAGACCATTCTTAATTGATCGTGATCTGTGCCGCCGGCTGCGGTGACCGAATTGTTATCCGCAGGCCGCTCAGCTAACTGATTTGTTCACCGCTTCAGGGTTAGCCCGGACAGCGAGTTACCTAGACCACCATCGCGGTAGATCTGCACACCCGCCACGGCCAGCATCACCGCGGCGGTTGCCAGGTGCACGACCGCGTCGGTGGTGTTGTTGGGGAAGGCGAATATGTAGGCCACCTGGTTGGAGAAGAACGCCCAGATTCCCGGCAGCGCCCCGGCCACCGCGGCCAGCAGCAGATAGAGCACGGCCCAGGATTTTCTCCAGCACAGCACCAGGCCCGGACCGAACAAAGCCAGGCCGGCCACCGCATGCCAACCGTTGTAATCCATGCCGAGAATCGGGGTCGTCGGCGCGTCCGGGCCGATGGCGAAACTCGGCTCGGCAATGAATCCGATGATTGCCTGCACCACGTGGAACAGCGAGATGATCAGCAGTCCCCATTGAGCGAAACTCCACCGCCGCATGCCCGGACGTTACGTCTACTACAGCGTGTAGTCAACGGTTCACCAGGTGTCGACGAACCTCGCGCGTGGTGCGGGCCGTTCGTGCTGCGCGGCCGCGGCGAGTGTTGCGGCGATCAGCTTCCGGGTCTCCGCCGGGTCGATGACGTCGTCGATCTCGAACAACGATGCGGAGTTGAGCGCCCGCGCGTTTTCTTCGGCGGCTGCCGTGGCAGCCCGAACGGCCTGCTCGCGCTCGTCGTCGTCGGCGATGGCCTCCAGTTCCTTCCGCAGACCGAGTCGGACGGCGCCCTCCAGGCCCATCGGACCCAGGTGGGCGCCCGGCCACGCCACCGTGAGCAGCGGCTCGTGGAGGCTTCCACCGCACATCGCCTGTGCCCCAAGACCGTAACCGCGCCGCAGGATCACCGCCACCAGCGGCACCGTCAGTGCTGCACCGGCCACCAGCATTCGGGACCCGCGGCGCACCAGGGCTTCGGCTTCGGCAGCCGGACCGACCATGAATCCGGGGCAGTCCACCAGCGACACCACCGGCAGACCGAATGCGTTGCACAACTGCAGGAACCGGGCAGCCTTGTCGGATGCCGCGGCGGTGATGGCGCCGGCCATCACCATGGTGTTGTTGGCGATGACACCGACGGGCCTACCGTCGATGTGCGCCAGGGCC
The DNA here is from genome assembly GCF_055419505.1 of Mycobacterium sp. IDUB_9. Classification (NCBI taxonomy): domain Bacteria; kingdom Bacillati; phylum Actinomycetota; class Actinomycetes; order Mycobacteriales; family Mycobacteriaceae; genus Mycobacterium; species Mycobacterium sp. IDUB_9. Next base: position 1,118,123 of record NZ_JBVAXU010000001.1, read on the forward strand.
GTCACCATCTCCGGGGCGAACTTCTGACGCAAGAAGGTGACCGAGCCGGCATCGGAGAGGGTCTCGATGATCGGTGCCACCGGATAGGCACGCCGCGCCCGTTCGGGAATCATTGTGCGCAGGGCTGTTTGATCGGAAGCTGGGCCTGATTCCGTCGACCCGGTGAAGTACCCCATCAGCTTCCTGGTGGTCGCGACCGCCTCCTGTTCGTCCGCCACGACGATGTCGACGACGCCGTTGGGTGCCTGCACCGAGATCGGGCCGACCTCATCGGGGGCGACCTCGCCGAGGCCACCGCCGGCGATCATCGCCGGTCCGCCCATCCCGATCGAGCTGTCCTCGGTCGCGACGATCAGATCGGCCGCACCGGCGATCACCGCGTTGCCGGCGAAACACCGGCCCTTGACCACGGCAATGCGCGGAACCAGGCCGGACAGCCCGGCCCACAACGCGAATGCCCGGATCTCCAGGGACGACACCGTCGGGATGTCGGTGTCACCCGGGCGGCCACCGCCGCCCTCGGCGAAGAACACCGTCGGCAATTTCAGCCGCTCGATGATCTCGAACAACCGGTCCTTCTTGCGGTGGCCGATGGCGCCCTGGGTTCCGGCCAACACGGTGTAGTCGTACGAGAGCACCGCACACGCGGCGCCGTCGATCCGTGCCGTTCCGGCCAGGAGACCGTCGGTCGGGGTGCGTTCGATCAGGTCGTCGAGGCTGCGACGCTGTCGCTGAGCCGCGATCGCGAACCGCCCGTACTCGACGAACGATCCGTCATCGATCAGGTCGGTGATGTTCTCCCGGGCGGTGCGGCCTCCCGCGGTGTGGCGGCGGGCAACCGCCTCGGGTCTGCCGGCGTCTTCCGTGAGCGCCTTTCGGCGCAGCAGTTCGGCGAGATCCTCGCGGAGGGCATCGTCGGGCATTCGGCAGCTCCTGGAATAGCGGGCGTGCGGTCGGAGGTTGCGCACAGATGTGACCGCCAACACCTCATCTAACCCGCCGTTCGATCCGCGCGATGTACTGGCCGAGGCCCGGTTGGGCGTGCTGGCCACCATCAAGGTCTCCGGCGTCCCGCAACTCTCGCCGGTGACGCCCTATTTCGACCGAGCCGCCGGCGTCATCTACGTGTCGATGACGGAGGGACGCGCGAAGACGGTCAACTTGCGTCGAGATCCGCGTGCCGCGCTCGAAGTGACCAGCACCGACGGCTGGTCCTGGGCCACTGCCGAAGGTGCGGTGGCGCTCACCGGGCCGGGAACCGACCCGTATGGACCCGAGGTCGAGGCGCTGGTCGACTACTACCGCCGCGCGGCCGGGGAGCATCCCGACTGGGATGAGTACCGGTCGGTGATGGTCTCCGATCGCCGGGTACTGATGACCCTGACTGTCGAGCGAGTGTACGGGGAGAAACTGCGCTGACTCGCCTCAGCCGAGCGGAATCTCGGCCGCGATCCGGTCCAGCACAGCGGGATAGCGGTTGGCCTCCCGGTGCGCCCCGGGCTTACCGCTGCTGACGATCGCGGCCGACAAGCTGCGCTGCGGGTCGGCCCAGACCGCGATGTCGACGAGGCCGGTGTGTCCGAACGCCGAGGGCGTGTTGCGGCCGAAGGGTCCGAAGCGTTTTCCGCCGAGCATGTACCCGGTACCCCAGCGCATCGGTTTGAGGCCGGTCGCCACATCCGGACGCATCCGGCGGCACGGCGCGGTCGCGGCCTGAAGCGTCTCGGGCTTCATGATCCGGACCCCGTCGAGTTCACCTCCGCGACGCAGGATCTCGGCGAACCGGGACAGCTCGTCGGCGTTGGACACGGTGGTCGACGAGGGGATGACGCTGGTGAGGAACAACGGCGTATTGCTGAGCGGGATGATCCGGTCCAGTGTCCCGCCCACCGCGGCCCGGAACGCCGCCGCGATCGGAGCCGGCAGCGGCTTGCCGGTCACGTGGCTGGGTGCCACCAGCGGAACCTCTTCTGGGGCAACACCGTAATTCGTCCACCGGAAGCCCAGCGGGTCGAGGATCTCGTCGGCCAGGATGTCGCGGATGTTGCGACCGGTGGCCGCCGAGACGATCTCGCGGATCAGCGGACCCCAGGTCAGGCCGTGGTAGATGTGCACCAGGCCCGGCCGGTACACCGGTTTGAGGAGGGCCAGTTGCTCACGGGTGTACTCGCTGTCGTCGACGCGGGTGACGTCGGGACGTGGTCCGGTATGGATCGGGACTCCGGCACTGTGGGTCACCACATGCCGGATGGTGGTGCGATCCTTGCCGTGGCTGGTGTAGCTGGGCAGGTAGTCGCAGACCCGGTCGTCGAGGGAGAAATGCCCCTGCTCGACGAGCATGTGTACGACGGTCGTGCTGATGGCCTTGGCCGCCGAGTAGACGCAGAACGGGGTCTGGGTCGTGACGGGGACCTTCTCGGCATCCGGCGGGTCAGTGGGGCCGTTGCCCCAGCCGTGGCCGATCGCGCGGTTGAGCACCGTTTTTCCGTTGCGCCGCAAGCACACCTGGATGGCGGGGTGCATACCCGACCCGTACCAGTAGCGGACCGATTCCCAGATGCGTTCGACGGCTCCCGGGTCGATCTCCGAGTGGTCCTCGTCGCCGATGTCGGTGACGGTGTCGAGGTCGGAGGGGAGGGCGATCTTGCCGTCTTGGCTCATGCGGTCTTCCTGGTCAGCGTGGCGGAAAGATGGTGCTGCAGTGGCTTTCCGACCGCGCCCATCTGCAGGGTGTACGTCAGTAGGTCGCCGTCGACATGGACGGAACGTGACAGTGCCGCAACATTTTTGGCCGAGGCGGTCAATCCGATCGTGGTCGCGGACAGCTCCATGTCGATGCGTCCGTCGACGACACGCACGGTGCCTTCCTGGATCTCGGTGATGCCCGTCGGGTGTGCCAGCACCCATTCGACCCGGCCGGGTTCGGGGACCCGGAGGTATCCCGTCTCGGCGTGCAGCGGGCGGCCGTCGTCGGGGGCCGCGGTGCGCTGGCTGTAGGTCAGGAACGGCTTGCCGACGTGACCGAAGGTGATCTCTTCGAGGTACTCGAACGCCTCGATGGTCGGATACTCACCGGCGCCGGGCCCGGACCAGGTGCCGAGCAGGGGAGCCAGCGCGGTCAAGTTCGGGTGGAGGTCAGGCACACCGACAGGGTACGGCCGTGGTCCGGCAGCTCCCTGTCACGGGCGCGTCTGCCCAGGTCAGCCCCCGGTGTATGCCGCTGTGGTGCGATCCGCCGCGGCGCGTGCCTGAGCGGGATCCTCGCCGCCGGCCAACGCGGCCTGGTACCAGAGTTCGCTCGCGGACGTCATGAACTCGCGGCCCTCGTCGCCGGCCGCCCAGGCCGCACCCTCCTCCGGTGTGATGCGATCACCGCTGCCGAGGTATCCGGCGAGACCGAGAAGCCCAGAGTCCCAACCGACTCCGACCGCTCCCGGCCCGAACTGAAGCCAGAACTCGTCGTCGTCCTCGGCGTGCATGATGTGGTCGAGGGTGAAGGTGGCGCGGTTCTCGCCCGCTGCGGTGATGGTGACCTCTACCCAGCTGGTGGCCCCCATGGACTTCCACGTGGTCGTGAAGGAGCGCGGCGGTTCGCAGGTCAGCACCTCACCGGAAGCGTTTCCTTCCAGTTGGAAACGGCCGCCCACCTGTAGATCACCCGTGATCGGCAGGAACCAGCGCGGGATCCGCTCCAGGCTGGTGCAGGCATCCCAGAGATCGGCGGCGTCGGTGTCGTAGGTCTGGCTGACGCTCACGACGCGCGCCGCTCGGGCTTCGAACGTCTGGCGGCCCACACTGCGGCGGACAGCGTTGAGCTGGTGTTGGACGTCGATCACGGGGAAGCCTCCTTGTTCGTGGTTCTTCTTCGTTCACGTTTGCCGCGCGCGATCTCGGTCGCCAACGCATCCAGATGCGGTGTCCAATTACGCCGGAAGCGCTCAAGCCACTGGTCGACCTCGCGTAGCGGCGTGGCGTCGACGCGGTACAACCGCCGCGTGCCCTCCGCCCGCACGCTGGCGAAACCGTTGTCCCGCAACACCTTGAGGTGTTGTGATACCGCGGGCTGGCTGATCTCGAACTCGGCTCGGATCACCTCGGTGATGGCACCGGATGACAGCTCGCCGGCCTGGATGAGCTCCAAGATCCGCCTGCGCACCGGGTCTCCGAGAATGTCGAAGGCGTGCACAGCTTCAGAATAGAAGCAGGGGCTTATATAAGTCAACAGTTATTCGTCTGCGCGATCACCATGGCCTGGGCCGTGGGCTCATCCAGCTGCGCCTGACGGGCGCGCTTGGTTGTCGCGTACACCGTGAATCCCGACGCCTCCAGCGCGTCGCAGACCGCGGCGGTGTCGTGGCGCAGGAACGTCAGTTCCACGTCCCGGCCGAAGGCGTGGTCGTAGACCGCGGGTTCACCGTCGGTTTGGAAACCCAGCAGTACCCATCCGGCGTTGCTCAGGACCCGGCGGTACTCGGTGAACAGTTCCGGCAGAGCCACGGTTGGGGTGTGGATGATCGAGTACCAGGCACATACCGCATCGAAGGTCCCCGCCGTATACGGGAGATCGAACATGTCGGCGGTCTGAAACCGCAGCCGCGGCCACCGCTGGGCGGCCAGAGAAACCATCGCCGCCGAGCCGTCGATGCCTTCGACCCGAAGGCCGCAGTCGGCAAGCTCGGCGGTGGGCTCACCGGGCCCGCAGCCCACGTCGAGGGCGCTCGTGCCGCCGGACCGCACCACCAGGTCGGCGAAGGACCGCAGGACCGCGCGATCGAACGGCCGGTCGTCGAATTCGCCGGCAAAGGCCCGGGCGTACTCGGTGGCGATCAACTCATATTGCTCATAGGCCCCGCCGGTCACGCCGCCAACTCTAGGGCGCGACACGGGGAGCCCAGCTCAGGCTGGACGGTAAGGTTCCGCAGGTGAGCACCCCCGTCAAGCACGCCGCGTACTTGCGCGGTGGCCTGGTCGGTGGGTGCTCGGCGCTCACCGCAGCGGTCGCTCACACCGCGGCCGGCGGCATGGCCCCGACGAGTAGCCCGTTGATCGTGTTGCTGCTGTTGTGTGCCGCCCTCGGTGCCGCCGTCGGCGGGTTGAACACCCAGACCCGATGGGCCAGGACCGGCCTGCTGATCGCCGGCCTCGGCGCCGGACAACTCCTGGGCCACCTGGCACTCGCAATGTCCGGCGGCCACCATCACGCGGCATCGCTGCTCACCACCCCGATGATCGGGATGCATGCCGCTGCGGCGGTCGGCCTCGGCTTGGTGATCGGTATGGCCGAATACCTGTACGTGGTGTGCGCCTCGGTGCTGTCCTGGATGCGGATCTTCGCCGCCGCCCAGATCCACCCGTCGGTGCGCGAGCTCTGGCGGCCTTCGAATATCGTTGTGGCGCGGCCTGTTCTGCTGCGCACCGGCCTCGGAATGCGGGCACCGCCGGCAACGTCCGGCATCGGCTTCTAACCCCGCCTCCTTCATCTGAGCCCGTCGTCAGCGACGGGCTGTTACGCGTTGTGCCCTGTGCGCACCTCTCTGGTTCTCTCAAAATTCTTTTCCGCGAAGGCATTTCCATGACCATCACACCTGACGATCAACTCCGCGAGGAATCCCCTCCGCCCGTCAGCCGCCACTCCCTGCGTCCCCTTCTGGTGCGGCTGCACTTCTATGCCGGCATATTCGTCGGGCCGTTCATCCTGATCGCCGCCGTCACCGGCCTGCTCTATGCGCTGATCCCGCAGATCGACACGTACGTCTACCGGCACGAGCTGACGGTCGACCAGGTGGGCACCGAGCGGCTGCCGCTGGCAGACCAGCTTGCCGCGGCGCGGCACGCTCATCCGGAAGGCGTGGTCGAGAGCATCCGCCCGCCGGCTGCGCCTGACGAGACCACCCAGATCCGCCTGCTGGTGGGACCGGAATTCAAGGACATTCCGCCGGACTACTCGCGCACAGTGTTCGTCGATCCCTACACCGGTGAGGTGCGCGGGGCGCTGACCACCTACGGGCAGTGGATGCCGGTGCGGGCCTGGTTCGACGAGCTGCATCGCAACTTGCACCTCGGCGCGTTCGGACGCAACTACAGCGAGCTGGCGGCCAGTTGGATGTGGGTGATCGCACTGGCCGGGCTGGCCCTGTGGATCATGCGTCGCCGGGAGAACCGCACGATGCGCGACCTTGTCCTGCCGGACCGCACAGCTTCGGGGCGTCGACGCACGCTGTCCTGGCACGGTGCGGTGGGCGTGTGGATAGCGGCGGTCCTGCTCGCGTTGTCGGTCTCGGGTATCACCTGGTCCCGTTATGCGGGCGAGACGGTCAACGGGATCCAGGCACAGCTGAACACCACGGCACCTGCCGTCGACACCTCCCTGTCGGGTGGCCCGGTCGCTGAGGCCGCACACCACGGCCACCACGGCGGCCCGTCCGAGTTGCGCGGCGCCGACACCGTGTTGCGGACGGCTGAGCAGGCCGGGCTCCGCGGCCCGATGTGGATGTATCCGCCGGCTGAAGCCGGTCAAGCCTGGAAAGTGGCTGAACGCAAACGTGATTGGCCCACGCGTGCCGACGAGATCGCGGTCGACGCTGATTCCGGGAAGGTGACCGACCGGGTGAACTTCGCACAGTGGCCCATGCTCGCCAAGCTCACCGACTGGACGATCGATGCCCACATGGGCCTGCTGTTCGGTATTGCCAACCAGGCTGTGCTGGCGCTCACCATGGTCGGATTGATCACCGTCATCGTGCGGGGTTATCGGATGTGGTGGCTGCGCCGGCCCACGCGGGGGTCGGCCTGGGCGGTGGGCCGCCCACCGCTGCGCGGGGCGCTGCGCCAGTTGCCGCCGTGGGGCAGCGTGGCCGTGGTGGTCGTCGTCGCCGTCATCGGATGGTCCTTGCCGTTGTTCGGGTTGAGCCTGCTGGCCTTCCTGATCGTGGATGCGATCATCGCCATGCGGAAGCGCAGTGCCCACGGCCGGGGCTGAACTCAGGCCACCGGATGCAGGGTCAGGAGGAGCCGCACCAGTTCGACCTGGCGGTGGGTGTCGGTCTTGTCGAACACCCGGTGCAGGTGGGTGCGCACGGTGGTGATCGACACCGACAGGTCCTCGGCGATCTGCTTGGGATCAGCGCCGTGCGCCACCCGCAGCGCGATGTCGGCCTCGGTGCGCGTCAGGTGGTACAGGCGTTGCAGGAGGTCCGTGCCGGGTTCGGGATCATGGCCCGGATCGGCCAACACCACCAGCGCCCGCCGGCGGTCGGGCTCGTCAAAGCGGTGGAGCGGCAGCACGTGAATCACGAATGGCCTGGTACCCGAGGGTCTTTGGGCGGTGAACGAGTGACCTCCCCGCACGCTGTCGGAGGTGCCGGTCAGCGCCGAGCGCAGAGCACGGTGCAGGGTCCGATTGGTTGGGGCATTGGCCGCCGTGATGCGCCTGGACACCACCTGAAGACCGTCACCGTCACGCAGGACCTTTTCGGCCGCGGCGTTGAGGTTGAGTACCTGGCCGCCTGCCCCGATCACGACGATGCCGTGATCCACGGAATCCAGGGCGGCCTGCAGGTCTGCGTCCTCGCGGGCGAAGTCGTCGAGTGAGTGTTGCGCGCGTAGGGCCTGTTGCAGGTGCGGAACCAGGCTGCTGAACTGTTTGACCCGGTCTCTGGATCCGAACGACTCGGATGCCAACGGGGCGTGGACCAGGAAGCACGCCGGGCGCGGCCCTTGGGAGAGCCGGGCGAACAGGCCGTCCTCCAGTTCATTGGGGTGCAGCCAGTCGGTGTAGAACTCCGAATTGCGATGGGGGACGACCAGTTCTGTCCCGGTCCGGACGGTCCCCACCGCGCCCTTCTCGACGGTCGCCAGCGGCGCGTCGAGCCGGTGGTAATACTCGGCGTAGCTGGCGGCCGCGCCCGTGGGCAGAATCGAGTTCTGGATCGACCAGATCGACTGGTTGGCGGTGAGCAGCGCTCCGCCGTTGCCGCCGATCGCCCGGTGGATGTCGCGGATCGTGGACTCCCAGTGCTGGGGAGCGATCGCGGCGGCGTAGACGCCGGCTACAAGACGCGAGAATCCTTCGACCGTGAGCATGTCACGCGTCCCGATTCGTTCGTAGGCAGATGCATCGGCAGTTGGTGTGTCGGTACGTAGCTGGTGGACCTCGTTGGTGCCGACCGGTCCAGATGTCCGAGTAAACCACAGTCAATATCAACCGGATAGAGGATGTCCGGCTCCGATCGGGGTGGTTGTCTGCGGTGATGAACGGCGCCGGATGTTGATCACCGGGTCGCCGAGAATGAAGCCAGCAAAGGGGGCTCGGCATGTTTTCGTTCACCTCACCACGACCATCGGAGGTTGCCGGACAATTGTGGCGACGGCCGATCGACGGTCACGACCATGGGCGGCACGCCTACGAGTGCGCCTCGCGGTTGGTCTATTTCGAGTGGTCGGTGATGGCGCGGGAAATGGACCGGTTGTGACCTGACGGCTGCACTCCACAGAGCACAGACCGCTGATCTACGCTCGCGGTATGACCGATCACGACAAAGCCGCGGCGCGGCGCGAAATTGCCGACGCTCTGCTCAATGCCCTGAACCGGCGCCACGAGGTGCTCGACGTGATCGTGGACGCCGACGATCGCGCGGCCGCGGTCGAGGCGGTTGCCCAGCTTCTCGGCACCTCGCACGTGGCGTCGGAGGCCGTGGTGGGGTTGTCGTTCGCACAGATCACAAAGGATTCGCGACGGGCGATCGCGGCCGAACTCGATGACCTGAACAGCCAGCTCAGCTTCACGGTGTCCGAGCGTCCGGCGGCCTCGGGTGAATCGCTCGAGTTGCGGGCGTTCACCGCCGACACCGACCGCGACATCTTCGTCGCCCGCACCACTGATGTGGGTTCTTCCGGCGACGGGTCGGGTGCTCCGGCGGCCGATGTCGACGACGAGATCCGCGCCGCGCTGCGCCGGGTGGACGCCGAAGAGGCTGCCTGGTTCGTGGCGTTGGAGGGCGACCAGAAGGTCGGCATGGTGTTCGGTGAGCTGACCCACGGTGAGGTCAACGTCCGGATCTGGATCCACCCGGACTTCCGTAAACGCGGCTACGGCACCGCCGCGCTGCGCAAATGCCGTTCGGAGATGGCGACGTACTTCCCCGCCGTGCCGATGGTCGTGCGAGCGCCGGGGGCCGAACCCCGCGCGTAGCTGACAGCCTCAGCTGTCAGTCTGGCCCCGCAGGCTCGCGACGATGGTGCGCGCCACGGTTTCGGCTCGCTGCCGGGAGTAACTCTGACCCTCGGACAGCAGCGGGTAGACCACTCCGCCGAGCAGGGCATCGGCGGCCGCCGACGCCAGGTCGGGCTCGATCCGGTCGGCCAGCAGTCGGGTGCGTACCGAGTCGAGGAGTGGCCGGCTGAAGCCTGCCCGCAGCCGCGCTGCGGTGTCCTCGTGTTCCAGTGAGGCGGCGGTCAGGATGCGCAACATGGCGTTGCCGCGCTTGGTGGTCAGGGCTGAGGCGAGCGTGCCTGCCCACGAGACCAGGTCCGCGGTGACGTCGTCGGTGTGGGGCATGGTGGCCAGGATCTTGTCGGCGTCCTCCAGCAGCACGTCGGCGACCAGTGCGGGCCGGCTCGGCCACCACCGGTAGATGGTCTGCTTGCCCACCCCGGCCCGCGTGGCGACCGCCTCGATGCTCAGCCCGTCAAAGCCCCGGTCCAATAGCAGGGCGCGGGTGGCCTCGATGATGGCCACCCGCGATTTCTCGCTGCGCCGCCGGGTCGGCCCTGAGTTTGTCGGCACTGTTGCGTCGCTGGTCGGGGTCGTCGGCATGCCCTTCTCGGTCCTTTGCAGGGATCTTTACACGGAAAGCTACCCACCGTAGTCTCCCACAAGACGAGACGTAGCGTCTCGTAAAACTGGAGAGACGAACGCAAGGGCACATGGCAAAAAAGAAACTGGTCATCGGGGCCAGCGGATTCCTCGGCTCGCATGTTGCCCGACGACTCGTCGAGCGCGGCGAGGATGTTCGCGTGCTCATCCGTAGCACCAGTTCCACCCGCGGTATCGACGATCTCGACGTGGAGCGGGTCTACGGCGACATCTTCGACCTCGAGTCGGTGCGCGCCGCGATGGACGACTGCGACGTGGTGTACTACTGCGTCGTCGACGCCCGCGCCTGGCTGAGTGATCCGGCTCCACTGAGGCGGACCAATGTCGAAGGGCTGCAAGGGGTATTGGACGTCGCGGTGGAAGCGGGCCTACGAAAATTCGTTTTCACCAGCTCGATCGCCACGATCGGTATCGCCGAATCCGGGCCGGCCACCGAGGATCTGGCGCACAACTGGCTCGACATCGGCGGCGACTACGTGCACACCAGGGTGCTCGCCGAACAGATGGTGCTGCGCTACGCCCGCGAGCGCGGCCTGCCCGCCGTCGCGATGTGTGTGTCGAACACCTACGGCCCGGGGGACTGGCTGCCGACGCCGCATGGCGGTCTGGTCGCCGCCGCCGTCCGGGGCAAGATGCCGTTCTACGTCAAGGGCGCCGCGGCCGAGACCGTCGGCATCGCCGATGCGGCCGAGGCGCTGGTCCTGGCCGGTGAACGGGGCCGGGTCGGCGAACGTTACATCGTATCCGAACGATTCCTGAGCGCCCGCGAGATCTACCGAACCGCCTGCGCAGCAGTGGATGTCGAGCCACCACGGCGCGGTGTTCCGATCCGCCTGCTGGCGGGGGTGGGTGCAGTGGTCGATCCGCTGGCGCGACTGCGCAAGAAAGAGAACAAGCTCAGCCCGCTGACCGTGCGACTCATGCACGTGATGTCGCCGATGGATCACGGCAAGGCGGTCCGTGAACTCGGATGGAAGCCCAGGCCGACGACGGAATCCATCGCCGAGGGTGCCCGCTTCTTCGCCGCCAGGAGGCGCTCGTGACCCATGTGTCCATCGCTCTGACCCCGGAGCAGCAACAGCTCAGCGAGGCCGTCGAGCAGTTCGCGGCCCGCCACGCACCGATCGACGCGACCCGGTCCGGGTTGGACGATCTGGCTGCGGGCCGGTTGCCAAGCTGGTGGGACGCACTGGTGGACAACGGCTTCCACGCTGTACATCTACCGGAATCAGTGGGCGGTCAGGGTGGTGGACTGGAAGACATGGCCTGCGTGCTCGAGGCCGCTGGATCGACGCTCCTGCCGGGTCCCCTGCTCACCACGGCGATCACCGGGGCCGCGGCGGCCTCGCAGCCGAGCCCCGCCGCCGATGCGTTGCTCAAGGAGATCGCCGCCGGCACCCCCGCCGTCGTGGTGTCCGGAGACCACTCGGACTTCACGGCCCGGCGCGACGGCGACGAGTGGCGCCTCACCGGTTCAACGGGCCTCACCCTGGGAATGTGCTCGGCCCAGCGCGTCGTGGTGCCGTTCACCGACGAGACGGGCGCCCTGCTCTGGTTGGTGCTGAACCCGGTCGAGGGGCAGGTCGAGCCGCGTCGCGGCACCGACCTGACCACCGATCTGGGAATCCTGCGCCTATGCGATCACGCGGTGCCGGCCGGTGCGGTTCTGACCGGGTTGGACGCCGGCCGGGTCAGCGATCTGACCGTCGCGTTCACCGCCGCGGCGGCGGCCGGCATCACCCAGTGGTGTGTCGACACCGTCACCGAACATCTACGCACCCGTGAGCAATTCGGCAAGCCGATCGGCACATTCCAGGCGTTACAGCACAAGGCGGCAATGCTGCTGGTGAACAGCGCGCTGGCGACAGCAGCGGCCTGGGATGCGGTGCGGGCACTCAATGGGTCCACCGACACCGACCAGCACCGGCTGACCGCCTGCTCGGCCGCGGTGATGGCGGTCATGCCGGTTCCCGGCCTGGTGCTCGAGGCACTCACCATGCTCGGAGCGATCGGGTTCACCTGGGAACACGACCTGCACCTGTACTGGCGGCGGGCCACCAGCCTGGCTGCCTCGATCGGTCCGGTGTCGCGCTGGACCCGTAACCTCGGCGAGTTGTCGGCCAGCGCCACCCGCGATGTCACGGTGAACCTCGGCGAGTCAGATGCCGAATTCCGGGCCCGGGTTGCCGAGGTGCTCGACCGCGCACTCACATTGTCCGACAACGGCTTCGGGCGGCAAGGCGACTACCCGGAGTTCGCGGTGGGGGCACGGCGTGACCTGCTGGCCGACGCGGGGTTGATCGCCCCGCACTGGCCCGCGCCGTGGGGCCGTGACGCCAGCGTGCGCCAGCAGCTCATCGTGGACGAGGAGTTCGGCAAGCGCGCCGACCTGGGGCGACCTTCGGTGGGTATCGCCGAATGGATCCTGCCGAGTGTCATCGCGGCCGGAACTCCTGAATTGCAAGAACGTTTCGTGCCCGCGACGCTGCGCGGCGACCTGTCCTGGTGCCAGCTGTTCAGTGAGCCGGGCGCGGGCTCCGACCTGGCCTCGCTGAACACCCGGGCGGTGCGGGTAGAGGGTGGTTGGCAGATCAACGGGCACAAGATCTGGACCTCACTGGCTCATCGGGCCGATTACGGTGCGCTGCTGGCCCGAACCGATCCCGACGCCCCCAAGCACCGCGGTATCGGCTACTTCATCCTCGACATGCACTCCCCCGGAGTGGAATTCCGTCAGATCACCCAGTCCAGCGGGCGGGCCGAGTTCAACGAGGTGTTCCTGACCGACGTATTCGTGCCCGACGAGATGCTGCTCGGCGACCCGGCTTCGGGCTGGCAGTTGGCCATCAGCACCATGGCCCACGAACGGGTGGCGATCAGCGGCTACGTCAACATCGACCGGATGGGCGCTCTGCGCGAACTTGTCACCGTCAGCATCGATCCCGATCCGGTGCTGCACGCCATCGGTGAGATCGACGCCTACACCAACGCACTCAAGGCGCTGGGGGTGCGTGAGACGTTGCGTCTGCTCGACGGGCAGGCGCCGGGTCCGGCGTCGAGCATCGCGAAGGTGGCCACCAATGTGATGTTGCGCCGCGCAGCCGAACTCACCCTGGGACTGACCGGACCGCTTGCCCTGGAACAGGACAGCCAACCGGCAGTGGTGGCGCCCTACCTGGACCTTCCCGCCGAGCTCATCGGCGGCGGAACCACCGAGATTCAGCTCAACATCATCGCCCAGCTGATCCTGGGTCTACCCCGCAAATAAGGAGACGATATTGGGATCGCGTAGGGGACTACGGTGCGAGGCCGCGATCGTCGGCTACGTCGAGCTTCCGCCCGAGCGGATGGCCAAGGCTGCGCCGGCCCCGTTCACCCTGGAACAGTGGGCGCTGTTGGCGGCCGCGGCTCTGGAGGACGCCGGTCTGTCGGCTGAACAGGTCGACGGCATCGTCACCTCGCACCTGGGTGAGTCGGAGATCTTCGTACCGTCCACGGTGGCCGAATATCTGGGCGTGCGAGCGAACTTCGCGGAGTTGCTGGACCTCGGCGGGGCCAGCGCTGCGGGCATGGTGTGGCGGGCAGCCGCCGCGATCGAACTCGGCCTGTGCGACGTGGTGCTGTGCGCCCTGCCTGCGCGTTACATCACCGCGACCTCCGAGCGGAAACCGAAGGTGCTGACCGACGCGGTGTTCTTCGGTTCGTCCAGCAACCAGTTCGGCTCGCCGCAGGCCGAATTCGACATTCCTTACGGCAACCTCGGCCAGAACGGCCCCTATGGCCAGGTCGCTCAGCGCTATGCCTATGAGTACGGCTATGACGAGCGGGCGATGGCCAAGATCGTGGTGGACCAGCGGGTCAATGCCAACCACACCGACGGCGCCATCTGGAAAGACAAGCCGCTGACCATCGAGGACGTCCTGGCCAGTCCGGTGATCGCCGACCCCCTGCACATGCTGGAGATCGTGATGCCCTGCGTCGGTGGGGCCGCAGTCGTCGTGGCCAGCGCCGAGGTGGCGGCACGCGCCCGCAACCGGCCGGTGTGGGTCAAGGGGTTTGGCGAGCATGTGCCGTTCAAGACACCCACCTACGCGGAGAACCTGCTGGACACCCCGATCCGTAAGGCCGCCGACACCGCGTTCGGGATGACCGGGCTAACGCGCGACCAGATGGACATGGTGTCGATCTACGACTGCTACACCATCACGGTGTTGCTCAGCCTGGAAGACGCGGGGTTCTGTGAGAAGGGCAAGGGCATGTCCTTCGTGTCCGATCACGACCTCACCTTCCGCGGCGATTTCCCACTCAACACCGCCGGCGGCCAACTCGGGTTCGGACAAGCAGGATTGGCCGGCGGTATGCACCACGTGTGTGATGCCACCCGCCAGATCATGGGCCGAGCGGGTGCGGCCCAGGTCGACGATTGCAACCGGGCGTTCGTCTCCGGCAACGGCGGCATCCTGTCTGAGCAAACCACCCTGATCCTGGAAGGCGACTGAGATCGATGACCGGATTCGCCCGGCCCATGCCGGTGAAAACCCCTACCAGCGAACCCTTCTGGGATGCGTTGGCGCAGCATCGCATCGTCATCCAGTATTCACCGTCGACGCAGGCCTGGGTGTTCTACCCCCGGGTGCTGGCACCCCGCACCCTGGCCGATGACCTGCAATGGCAGGAAATATCCGGGATGGGCACGTTGTACTCGTATACGGTGGCGCGCAGGCCCGTCGGGCCGCATTTCGCCGATGCCGTTCCGCAAATTCTGGCGATCGTCGAATGGGACGAAGGGCCGCGGTTCTCCACCGAGCTGGTCGATGTCGCGCCCGAAGATGTCAGCGTCGGGATGCGGGTGCGTCCGGTGTTCTGTGACTACCCGGAGTACGACGTGACAATGCTTCGCTACACACGCGCCTGACCTCTGCGTTTCTCCAAAGATGGTGTCCGCCCTCACAAATTACTTGGCAGCGGGCTCACAGGAGAGGAGTATGGAGTCATGCTAACCATACGAAAACTCATGGGGTCAGTGTTCGTAGCGGGAGCCGCGGTGGCGATTGCAGCAGGACCGACCGCCGCAATGCTTACAGACGCGCCCACTACGACGACAACGATCAGTGCTCAGCCGAGCGGTGGCGGTGACGCCGGTGGCGGCGGTGGCTGCGACAGCGGACCGGGCTGGAACGGCTGCGGCGGCTGGAACCCGGCCCAGGGTGGCTTTGGCCACGGCTGCATCAACGGCGTCTGCGGTGGCTGGGACGGCCAGCGCGGCTGGGGCGGCTGACCAACCCCGCTGACGACGGCACCCACCGGCAGAGCGCTGCGGCATCTGTCCCCGATCGCATCACGGTGCCGTCGGGCCGGATGACCGCGGCCGTGGCTCGGCCGGTGCGTAACCACCGACCCAGACCGCTGTCGGCTCCGACCACGAGGACCGTCGTTCCCCGTGCGGTCAGTGCGTCGTGGGCAGCGGGGGGCACTTGTGTCGTCGAGACGAACGCAAAGCCTTTCGACTGCACTGTGATAGGGCACACCGTGCCCGCGAGCGACCGCTGACACCACGATCGGTGTACGAGCGCGGACCGTCGCAATGGCGGGGTGACTCCATCGAGCAGCCGGAGACGCAGCGCGGGAAGCTGGCTCAGTCCGGGCAGCAGCACGCGGCGCACGGCGTTGCCGAACCCACCGCCGGCGGTCATCGCCCACCCCATGGCCAATGCGAGCCGGATCAGGGCGCGGGCATGGGGCATTCGTTCCTGCGGGTAACTGTCCAGGATGTGCTCGGACAGGTCGCCCGCGATCACCGCAGCCAGTTTCCAGCACAGGTTCACCGCATCCCGCACACCTGCACCCATGCCCTGGCCGATGAACGGCGGTGTGAGATGCGCGGCATCCCCGAGCAGGAACACATTTCCGGCGCGCCAGCGCTCGGCGATCGCCGCCCGGAACGTGTACTCGGCTACCCGTACCAACTCGATGTCGCCGGCGGCACCCACCCATGGCGCTATCAGCGGCCGAAGCGTGTCGAGTGTCGCGTAATCTGCGGTCGATTCGTTCGGCAGGAGCCGGAACTCCCAGCGATAGCGGTCGTCCCCGATTCGCATGTAGGTCGCGGCACGATCCGGGTTGCACACCTGGTGCACCCCGTCCCACTGCCTGAGGTCGACGGTGCTCCGTAGGTCGGCAACCAACCAGCGTTGCTCGAAGTGCATGTCGGTCATCGCCACACCGAGCGTCCGACGGATCACACTGTTGGCCCCGTCGCAGCCGAGCAGGTAGTCGGCCTCGACATGTTCGATGGCCGTGGTGGTGCGGTCGACGAATGTCACCTGAATGCGGTCCTGGCCCAGCCGGGTGAAACCGGTGACCTCGACGTTGCCCCGCAACCGAACCTGGGGATACTGCGCCAGATTCGTGCGAAGCAGGTCCTCGAGCTGGGGTTGGTCGAACATGTTGGCTTGAGGGAAACCGTGCCTGCCGACGGGCTCACGAGTGAATCGGGCCAGCACCTGCAGGTCAGCGTCGAGCAGCTGCAACCCAGCTGCGGGTCGGGAGATCGCCGCGAACTGTTCGGAGAGACCGAGATCAGCCAGGACGCGGTAGATCTCATCGTCGAGGTGTACGGCACGTGGCTGCCGGTAAACCCCGGGCCAGCGATCGAGCACCAGGCAGTCGACTCCGTATCGGGCCAACAGTGTTGCGGCGATGACGCCGGTCGGTCCGGCACCGACGATGACGACCGAGGTCACTCGAACCGCACGGTGTTGCGTTGGCATCCGAGGTCGATCACGCCGTCGTCGGTGGAGATCGAAGCCTCGACCACGTCACCCTGGTGCAGGTAGCGCGGGTTGTTGGCCTGGCGTTTGAAGAATGCCTTCCACTTCACCGCCGGCGGAAGCAGCGCGCCGATCATCTCGATCGGCTTGGGAGGCGCGCTCAACGCCGTGCCCGCCGGGGTGCCGGTGAGGATGAGATCGCCGACGGCCAGGTCCTGGAACCGGGCCAGGGACTGCAATGCCTGCGCGGGTCGGTACAGCATGTCGCCGTCGACCAGCATGTCCTGACGGACTTCACCGTTGACCCGAAGCCGCAGCCTCAGCTCGCCGAACCGGGCGAGCTCGTCGCCGTCGAGCAGGACAAGCGCGGGTCCGGTCGGAGTGAAGCTCGGGTAGGACTTGGCTTCGTAGAACTGTGTCTGCGGCAACTGGACGTCGCGGGCTGACACGTCGTTGGTGACCACCAGCCCGGCGATGTAATCCGCGAGACGGTCTGCGGAAACGACGGTGCCGGCCGGGATCTCCCGCCCGATCACCAGTCCGATCTCCACCTCGTAGTCGAGCAGCCGCACGTGAGCCGGTTTGACGATGTCGCCGTGCGGGCCCGTGATCGAGGCCGACGACTTGCGAAAGAACGTCAGCGGAACGTTGTCCGGGTCCATCCCGGAATCCCGGACATGTGAGGCGTAATTGGTCATCTGAGCCACGACCCGGCAGGGCCTGGTGATCGGAGACACCAGGTCCAACGAGTCCACGGGGACGGTCTCGGTGCCGGACGCCGCCGCGCGCACGGCTTCGCGGTCGGCCAGCAGCCCGGCTGTGGTGGTGGCCGGCGTGGCGATCCTGGCCGCACCCGAAGATGTATGCAGCCACCAGGATTCAGCGGTGCGAAGGACGGAAAGTGTCATGACTGGGCAACTTTCATCAGGCCGAGCAGGCGGTTGAGGTCGAACTCGTTGGCGGAACGCAGCGCGCTGAACATCGAACGCGCTTCGCCGGGAATCGATCTGGGGCCGATACCGAGGAAGTCCCGGGTGACCGGCGGGCCCCACTGGGCCAGCCCGGACGCGGTGAACGGGGTCCATTCGGGTGTTGCCGTGCAATCGAACATGTCGCCGTCCGTGAAGTGTTCGACGAGGAATCCGTCCGGATCGCGCCAGTAGTCGAACAGCTGACTGCCCTGGATGTGGCGACCGATACCCCATGACCGCCGGTAGCCGCGGTCCGTAAGGTGCTGACCGCCCGCGGCGAGTGCGTCGAGGTCGCACACCTGAAAGGCTGAGTGCACGTAGCGGTTTGCGGGTCCGAGCGCGAGCGCCAGGGTGTGATGGTCGGTGGGCGTCGTGCCGCGGTCACAACGGATGAAGCTCATCGTGGGGCCCCGCTCGCGTTGTCCGGGGAAGTACAGGAAATCGCTGACGATCAGTCCGAGATGTTCCAGATACCAGTCAAGAGTTTCGCGGTAGCGCGTGCTCTGGAGTACCAGATGTCCGAGGCGCTGCACTGTGGCGGGGACCCGAGGCGGGCGCTGGGTGGCGTTGATGCGCGGGACGTCGTGACCGAAGTTGAGCGGCAGCGGTTCCTGGGTTCCCAACCGTCCGAGTTGGTGGGTTCCGGTCACCACGCGCACCGGAAGGCCGGTTGGATCGGACAGCTCGACCGCGATGCCGCCGAGCGATTCGGGCAGTGGCCGGACCGGAGCGCCCGTGTGCTGTGCCAGCGTGTGCACGTCGCGTTCGTCGGCCGCGGTGAATGCCACCGCGGTGAAGCGTGAGCGGGAACCCGGCCGAGCAAGAACACAGGGCGGACCCGGGTCGGTGCCGCGCAACTGCAGTTCGGTCGGTGCGCGTGCGGCGATGCCGAACCCGAAGGCACGGGCGAAAGCCTCGGCCTTGACCAGATCGGGCTTCTCGAATTCGAGCCAGGCGAGGTCGTGGACTTTGATCACCGGGTTGGGTGCCCGGCCGGGGTGCTCCTGCATCGCTCTCTCCTTTAGCTGACGAAATCGTCACATACGACGCAACCATCAGTCAATAAGATTTGACGAAACCATCAGAACTGAATGTGGCCTGTTAGCCTGGGTGACCGTGAGTGGCGAGGAACAACCGAGCCGACTTGAGCGGCGCAAGCAGCGCACCCGAGCGGCATTGATCGGCGCCGCGCAGTCGTTCATCGCAGCCGGGAAGCTGAATGCACCGGTGCTGGAGATCACCCAGGCGGCAGATGTCGGAATGGGCTCGTTCTACAACCACTTCGACAGCAAGGAACAGCTGTTCGATGCGGCCGTCGCCGACGTGCTCGATGCCCACGGCGCACTGATGGACCGGCTCACCGAAGAAATCGACGACCCGGCCGAAGTCTTTGCCGGCAGTTTCCGGCTGACCGGACGGATGTTCCGCCGGCGTCCGCAGGAAAGCCAGATCATGCTCGCCAACGGGCTGCAATTGCTGGCATCCGATCGGGGCCTGGCGCCGAGGGCCCGGCGCGACATCGAGGCCGGCGCGCGCGCCGGGCGGTTCGCGGTGGACGACCCCGACCTGGCGCTGGCAGTCGCGGCGGGCGCGCTGATGGGTCTGGGCCGGCTGCTTCGCGATCAACCCGACCGCGACGACGCCGCGGCTGCCGACAAGGTCACCGAGGATGTGCTGCGGATGCTCGGCATGGATGCCTCGGAAGCGAAGGAGATCTGCGGCAGGCCGCTGCCCGATCTCGACGCGTCACTACTGTCACCGATGTGACGACTCAAGGAAACCTCAGGTGGACGCCCAGCCGGCTCGGCGATCTCACCGGCAAACGCATCATCGTGACCGGGGCGACCAACGGTGTCGGCCTCGGTACGGCCAAGGCGCTGGCGCGCGCTGGCGCCCACGTGATCCTTGCTGTACGCAACACCGCGCTGGGCGCGCAACGTTCGGCGGAGATCGGCGGATCCACCGAGGTGATCGAACTCGACCTTGCCGACCTCTCATCGGTGCGCGCCTTTCCGGGGCGGCTGGACGGTGACGTCGACGTCCTGATCAACAACGCCGGCGCGCTCACGCAGCATCGGACCGACACGGTCGACGGTTTCGAGATGACCATCGGCACAAACCTGCTCGGCCCGTTTGCGTTGACGAATCTGTTGTTCGACCGGATTGGCTCGCAGATCATCAACGTCGGCTCGGACGCGCACCGGTCCGCCACACTGCAGCTGGACGATCTGCACCTGCGCCGCAACAAGTGGACGGTGATGGGCGCCTACGCTCGGTCCAAGCTCGCGGTGATGCTGTGGGGACTCGAGCTGGACCGGAGACTGCGAGTAGCCAAGTCGCCCATCATCACTCAACTGACCCACCCGGGTTGGGTTGCTTCCAACCTGCCGAACGTCTCTGACAAGCCACTGATGTCGGTGGTACAGCGCGGGGTCAAGGCGGTGGCCGACGTGTTCGCCAACGACATCGACGCGGGAGCCGCCCCCACGCTGTACTGCCTGAGCGAGCCGATTCCACCCGGCAGCTACGTCGGCGTCGACGGCAGATTCGGATTGCGCGGCGGGCCGGTGCTGATCGGGCGGTCTGCGGTGGCCTGTGACTACGAAATCGCTGCAGGTGTCGTCGAATTCGCCGAGCGGGAGACGGGGACGACGGTCCCCGTCTAGCCCGCGGAGGGGGCGGTCAGGGCCTGCACCGCAGGGCCGAACATGCCCTGCTTGATGGCGCCGAGGGTGCCAGAGTCCTTGCCGCTCAACGGGCGCAGCAGGTCGGTGGCCGCCGTGGTCACCGAACCCTCGGGCGCGGTGGCGTCGACCAGTGCGTAGGCCTTGGCATCGACCCCGCCGAACCGGCGGCCCGTGGTCATGGACGCCATCGCTGCCTGCGGGGTCAGCTTGGCCTGGATCAGCGCGGCCATTCCCGGAGTGAACGGGATCCGGATGTCGACCTCGGGGAAACAGAAGAAGCCGCGGTCGTCACGCATCACCCGGAAGTCGTGGGCGATGGCGAGCATCGCGCCGGCACCGAACGCGTGTCCCACGACCGCGGCAGCCGTCGGGATCGGCAGCGTCAGCATCCGCGCCAACAGGCCTTGCACCCGGCCGACGTACCAATCGCCTTGATCGCTGTGGGCGCCGAGCCAATCCAGATCGAGGCCGTTGGAATAGAACTTGCTGTCGGCGGTGGTGACCAGGCCGTGCGCGCCCTTGGCCAGGACGGCGTCGAGGTGTGCGTCGACCGTATCGAGGAACTCGGGGGAGAACCGGTTCTCGTCGTCGCCCAGGTCGAGGATGGCGATGTCGCCGTCGTAATCCAGGGTGGGGGTCATGAGATTCCTTTCTTGAGGGGCTGTTTCGGGATGTGCTTCGGGGCGGGGCCCACCGCCAGTACGGCCGCCACGGCTGCATTGAGATGGGCCCGGGCGGTCGGGTCGGCGAGGCGGTTGCGGTGCAGCAGGATGGCGGTCGGCAGGTCGACGATGCACGTCGTCACGGTGTCCACCGCGGCCCGGTCACGCCGGTCCCAGGTAGCCATGGCGAGTTCGATCATCAAGTCCACCAACTGTTTTTCCAACTCCTGCGCCTGCTCGGCCAACTCTGCGGGTAGGTCGTCGCCGAGTACCTGCTCGCGTCGGACCTGTAGCAGGAGTCGCGCCGAGGCCGGGTGCCGTTCGGCGAAGATCACCGGTGCGTAGGCGGCGGCAGCGATCGCGTCGGCACCGCGATGCGCCGCCTCGACCAGTTCACGTTGCAGCATCAGGAACCGCCGTCCGGCACGGAGCCAGACCTGGCCGAGCAGGCCGGCCCGCGAGCCGAAGGAGTGGTACAGCGCGCCATTGGACAGCCCGACCGCGTCGCTGATGGCGCGGATGGTCACCGATGCCGGTCCCGAGCGCACCGCGAGGGCTTCGGTGGCATCGAGGACCGCATCTGGGTCGTAGACGCGAGGGCGTGGCACAGCGCAACAATAACAGAGCAGATGCTCTGTTATTGAGCGGGCGGTTGACGATCACTAAGGTGACCCTTAGTTTGTGGGGGTAACTTTCCTGTGGAGGTGGTCGTGGCCGGATCCGGTGTCCCCGCGCGAGTAGGCGGACGTCCGCCGCTCATCGCGGTGCCCGACATCGTCTCCGCGGGCCGCGACCTCGGCATGCGCAACCTGAGCATCAACGCGGTGGCCGCCCGCCTGGGGGTGTCCGCGACCGCGCTGTATCGCCACATCAGCGGCCGCTGGGAGTTGGAACGCCTGGTCGGGGAGAGCCTGCTCGCCGAGCTTGAGCTCGCCGATGATCCAACCCGATCCGCTCAAGACCATCTCCTGGCCTTCGGGGTGAACCTGCACCGCTACGCACTCGGTCACCCCGGCCTGGCTGCTTACATGCAGGTGCTGTTCCCGCGCGGCGAAGCCGGCGCCCGGTTGCTCTCCGACGAGATCGCCGCGTTGGGCCGGCGCGGCTATACCGCCGAGGGCGCAGCGCTGCTGAGCAGTTCGGTGGCCGTGCTGGCCATCGGGCTGGCCGCCCAGCACGAGCTCAAGGCCGAGGCCAGCGGCGGCGACGACGGGTTCGTCCTGGAACGGGACGCCGCCGCCGAGCGGCTGGCAGGCGACGCCGCGCTGGGTCCGGTGCACACCGCGGGCATGCAACTGAGTAGCCCGCAATACCTGGAACTTCTGATGAATGCGCTGATCCGGGGACTGCTGACGTCCGTTGTCCCAGGCAGGCCGATCACCGACATCGTGGCGGAGCTGACCGCCACAGGAGAGGACCGCTGATGGCACGCGGATTTCAAGGAGTGATGATGCGCGGCTTCGGCGCGCGCGATCACCAGGCCACCGTGGTCGAGACCACCTACCTGACGCCGAACTTGCTGCGCCTGCGCATGGTGTCACCGACCGTGTTCGAGGACGCCGTCGCCGAGCCGACGTCGTACCTGAGATTCTGGGTTCCAGACCCTGACGGCTCGAAAACCGAGTTCCAGCGGGGCTACACCATGTCCGAAATGGATCCCGCCACCGGGCATTTCGCGGTCGACGTGGTGCTGCACGAACCGTCTGGCCCGGCGTCGAAGTGGGCCAGGACCGCCAAGCCGGGTGACACCATCCCGGTGATGGCCCTGGGCTCGACGGGATTCACCGTGCCCGAGGATCTGCCTGCCGGATACCTGTTGATCGGTGATGCGGCGGCTACGCCGGCCATCAACGGCATCATCGGCGTTCTGCCGCATGACATTCCGATCGAGGTCTATCTAGAGGAGCACGACGAGAACGACCTGCTCATCCCGATCGCCGAGCATCCGCGACGGCGGGTCCACTGGGTCAAGCGTCACGATACGACGTCACTGGCCGCCGCCATCGAGGCCCGGGACTGGTCGGACTGGTACTGCTGGGTGACGCCGGAAGCCGGCTCGCTCAAGCATCTACGCACCAGGCTGCGGGACGAGTTCGGCTTTCCCAAGTCCGAACTGCATCCCCAGGCCTACTGGACCGAGGGCCGGGCGATGGGCACCGATCGCACCGAAGCCGAGCCCGGCACCGCGACCGATTCCGAAGCCGCGGTGGCCGAGCCCGCCCCCGCGCCCGCAGCGCCCGCACGCGGCACCTGGCGGGCACAGGGCGCCGGGCGCCTGCTGTCCCCGCTGAAAACCCCGTTGATCGTGTCGGGTGTCTTGCAGGCGCTCATCACCCTGATCCAGCTCGCCCCGTTTGTCCTGTTGGTCGAATTGGCTCGGCTGTTACTGGCCGGGGCCGAGGAATCCCGGTTGTGGACACTGGGTTTGACCGCGGTCTGGCTGCTGGGACTGGGCGCGCTGCTGGGTGCCGGCCTGACCCTGTGGCTGCACCGCCTCGACGCCCGGTTCGCCCGTGAACTGCGGACCCGATTGTTGACCAAGATGGCGCGGCTGCCGCTGGGCTGGTTCACTGCGCGCGGGTCGGGTTCCATCAAGCAACTGGTGCAGGACGACACCCTGTCGCTGCACTACCTGGTCACCCACGCCATTCCCGATGCCGTCGCCGCGGTGATCGCGCCGGTGGCCGTGCTGGTGTACCTGTTCACCGTCGACTGGCGGCTGGCGCTGGTGCTGTTCATCCCGGTGCTCACCTATCTGGTGCTGATGTCGGTGATGACCATCCAGTCCGGAGCCAAGATCGGCCAGGCACAACGCTGGGCCGACCGCATGAGCGGCGAGGCCGGCGCCTACCTGGAAGGCCAGCCCGTGGTCCGGGTGTTCGGCGGTGCGGCATCGTCGAGCTTCCGGCGCCGACTGGACGAGTACATCGGCTTCCTGGTCGGCTGGCAGCGTCCCTTCACCGGCAAGAAGTCGTTGATGGACCTGGTGACGCGGCCCAGCACCTTCCTGTGGTTGATCGCCGCCGTTGGCACCCCGATGATCATCGGCGGCTCGATGGACCCCGTCGACCTGCTGCCGTTCCTGTTGCTGGGCACCACATTCGGGGTTCGGCTGCTGGGAGTGGGCTACGGGCTGGGCGGAATCCGCGGCGGCATGCTGGCCGCCCGGCGCATCCAGAACGCGCTCGACGAGGCGGACCTCGCGGTCCAGGAGGACGCAGGTGGGGCAGGTCAGCGGGGCGCCGTGATGTTCGACCGCGTGACCTTCGGCTACCGGCCGAGCGTCCCGGTGATCCAGGACGTGTCGCTGACCTTGCGCCAGGGCACGGTGACCGCACTGGTCGGCCCGTCGGGCTCCGGTAAATCCACCCTCGCCGCTCTGCTGGCCCGCTTCCACGACGTCGACTCGGGTTCGATCATGCTGGACGGCAGGGATATTCGATCATTCGCGGCTGACGAGCTGTACCGGCAGGTCGGATTCGTGCTGCAGGAGACCCAGCTGGTGGCCGGCACCGTCGCCGAGAACATCGCCCTGGCCGACCCCGAAGCCGATCAAGAACGGATCGAACAGGCCGCGCGCGACGCTCAGATCCACGAACGCATACTGCGGTTGCCCGACGGCTACCAGACGGTGCTTGGCGCCGCGTCGGCCTTGTCCGGCGGTGAACGGCAGCGGCTCACCATCGCCAGGGCCATCCTGGCCGACACCCCGGTGCTGATCCTCGACGAGGCCACGGCCTTCGCCGACCCCGAGTCGGAATACCTTGTGCAGCAGGCACTCAACCGGCTCACCAAGGACCGCACGGTCCTGGTGATCGCGCACCGGCTGCACACCATCACCCACGCCGACCAGATCGTGGTGCTCGACGGCGGGCGCATCGCCGAAACCGGGACCCACGGAGAACTGCTGGCCGCCGGTGGGCGCTACCACCAGCTCTGGCAGACCGGCCAGTCGTTGCGCCCC
Organism: Mycobacterium sp. IDUB_9; assembly: GCF_055419505.1. Lineage (NCBI taxonomy): Bacteria > Bacillati > Actinomycetota > Actinomycetes > Mycobacteriales > Mycobacteriaceae > Mycobacterium > Mycobacterium sp. IDUB_9. Next base: position 1,143,051 of record NZ_JBVAXU010000001.1, read on the forward strand.
GGCGATGCCGTCACCGCAGGAGAGGCACGATGATCCGCACCCTGATCAACCTCATCCCGACGGACCGCCGGGCCCGAGTAGGCATCTACGCCACGCTCACCCTGGCCTCGGTGGTGATCCGCGCGGCAGGCACGGTCCTGCTGATCCCATTGGTGGCAGCATTGTTCAGCGATGCGCCGCGTGAGGCGTTGCCCTGGCTGGGCTGGCTGACTGCCGCGACCGTCGTCGGCTGGATCATCGACACCGCGACCTCGCGGCTGGGATTCGACCTCGGATTCGCGCTGCTCGACCACACGCAGCACGATGTGGCCGACCGGCTGCCCAGCATTCGGATGGACTGGCTGAGTGGCCAGAGCGCGCAAGGCGGAGCGAACACCGCCAATGCGCGCCAGGCCATCGCGGCCACCGGACCGGAGCTGGTCGGAATGGTGGTCAACCTCCTGACCCCGTTGATCGGGGCGATCCTGCTGCCCGCAGCCATTGCGCTTGCGCTGCTGTTGATCTCGGTCCCGTTGGGACTGGCCGCACTGGCCGGTGTCGTGGTCCTGCTCGGCGCCTTCTGGGCCTCGGGCCGGCTGAGCCGCAAGGCCGATGCGGTGGCCGACGAGACCAACCGGGCGTTCACCGAGCGCATCATCGAATTCGCCCGTACCCAGCAGGCGCTGCGCGCCGCCCGGCGCGTGGAGCCGGCCCGCAGCATGGTCGGCGATGCGCTGGCCGCCCAGCACGGGGCGAGCATGCGGCTGCTGCTGATGCAGGTGCCCGGGCAGCTGCTGTTCAGCCTGGCCAGCCAGCTCGCCCTGCTGATCCTGGCCGGGATGGCCACCGCCCTGACGGTGCGCGGCTCACTCGGCGTGCCCGAGGCGATCGCGATGATCGTCGTCGCCGCCCGCTACCTCGAGCCGTTCACCTCACTGTCGGAGCTCGCCCCGGCGATCGAATCCACCCGGGCCACGCTCGGCCGGATCCGCGCCGTGCTCGACGCCCCGGTGATGGCCACCGGCACCGCCACACTGTCCGGGAACGCCGCGCCCCGCATCGAATTTGACGGCGTCACCTTCGGCTACGGGAGCACCCCGGTGTTGCAGGATGTCAGCTTCGTGCTGGAGCCCGGCGGCACCACCGCGATCGTCGGCCCGTCCGGGTCGGGAAAGAGCACCATCCTGTCCCTCATCGCCGGGCTGCACCACCCGAGCTCGGGACGGGTCTTGATCGACGGTGTCGGCACCGCCCAGATGGATGCCGAAACCCGCAGGGCAGCAACGAGTGTGGTGTTCCAGCATCCCTATCTTTTCGACGGGTCCATCCGGGACAACATCCTGGTCGGTGATCCTGGTGCCGACCCCGTGCAGCTCGCCACCGCGGCACGGTTGGCCCGCGTGGACGAGTTGACGGCGCGGTTGCCAGATGGCGACGACGCCAAGGTCGGTGAAGCCGGAAGTGCACTGTCGGGCGGCGAGCGTCAGCGCGTGAGCATCGCTCGCGCCCTGGTCAAACCGGCGCCGGTGCTGCTGGTGGACGAGGCGACGAGTGCGCTGGACACCGAGAACGAGGCCGCGGTGGTCGACGCTCTGACCGCCGATGAGCGGTCCCGGACCCGGGTGATCGTCGCGCACCGGCTGGCCAGCATCCGGCACGCGGACCGCGTGCTGTTCCTCGACGGCGGAAAGGTTGTCGAGGACGGCAGCATCGACGAACTGCTGGCCGTGCGCGGCCGGTTTGACGAGTTCTGGAATCAGCAGCGCGAGGCTGCCGACTGGCAGCTCACCCACTGACCGAACTGCGCTGTCCCTGAGCTCAAATTGGTGTCCGGGCTGCCCTCCCACCATTGCTAATGTCGCCGTTGTCCGGGCCGACGAAATTTGGGGGGTATCGCGTGCGTGAATCGGAAGCGGAATCCGGTGGGCGCTGCCGGAAGTGGTGGCCCGCGACGTTCGTCGGCATCGCAGGCCTCCTCAGCGGCTGTTGGTTCCCTTTTCCGTCCGCGGTTGAACTCGATCCGGTCACGTACCCCGGCAAGGTCGGTGTGCCAGGCCAGAGGTTGTTGCCCTCGCTGCAATCGGAGCCGGTGCCAGGGTGGCGGGTGGACCTCAACAAGCACCTTTCGGAACCGGTCAGGATGAATGCCGAATACATCGGCAACGACGGCGACCGCGCTTACTTCACTGTGGAGTACCTTGTCCGCACAAAGGGACTGAGGAAAACTGCGGTGCTGGGCATCGATGTCTCCAACGGTACGACGCTCTTTCCTCCGGTGGAGATCCCCGATGCCCGATCAGCGGACTGCTTTCTCAACGGCCCGCGACGGCTCGTGTGTGTGAACGATCAGTTGAGCGATGACCGCGACGATGTGTGGGTGGTCGACAGTGACGCAGGTGCAATCATCGCGCACGTTCCGACCGGACTGCGTTCACCACAGGAAGGCGCGGAAGCGCTCGAAGTCAAGCAGGTGGGCAACTATGCGGTCGCGTTGGAAGGTGGTGTGGGCGCGCACGGTATCGGCGACCAGGGACAGCTGACGTGGTCGGTGGCGGGCGACGGTGACCTGCTGTCCACGTTTGACCAGAGCCGATTCCCCGGCGACCCACCGGCATCGGTCGCGGCGACCATGAACGCTGACGGTCCGGAGACCGTGTTCTCCGTCGCCGACGGGGCGGTGCTGGCCGAAAACGTCGACCGGCACGTCGAACCCGTCATCGGCGGCTTCATGGTGGACGAGCAACGCGGCCGTGGTCCCCAGGTGTTCGGGTTCTACGACGAGCAGGGCACCAAGGTCGGCGAATATCGCCCACCTCAGGGGGCATCAGCTGTGCCCACCGGTGAAGGTGAGTTGCCGGTGTTGGCGATCAATCTCGACGACGCGCAGCTCGTGCTCGACAATCACGGCACCCCGATGTCAGTGGTCAAGACGGAGAATGCCGTAGCGACCCGATTCATCGGCGAACACCTCTTCATCAACCACGATCTCGGGGTCCACGGCAGTGACGTGGTGTGGAAGAAGTTCGACTTGGCGACCGGAGACCAAGTCTCGACGTGTTCCGGGGTACCGCTGGATTCGATGGACTTCGTCGGCTCCGACGGCACGGTGGTGGTCGGGCGTTTCGAACGTGACTGGGCGTTGCTGGCAGTCGACACCAATACCTGCGAGACGCGGTGGCAGATCGCCGATCCGCCCGATATGTGGGCGGCCGGTTCAACGCTTGTGCAGCTGCTGCCGCAGAGCGCCGAGTTCACCGCGCTGGTGCCGCCGACCAGGTGACGACGTCGTACCGGTGTGTGGGGGCATTCCCACGGTAGCCGATCGGATACTTGAACTGAACCTACTGTAACTATTACAGTTGGGCGTCCCGGAATGATGTCGGGTTTATTGCCTATCCGGCGGGAGATCATGTTGACGACGTCGCAGGTGGTGTTCGATCCGTTTTCGGCGGATTTCTTCAACGGCCCGTACGAGACGTATCGGCGCATGCGGGAGGAAGCTCCGGTCTACTACAGCGCCGAGTACGACTTCTACGCGCTGACGAGGCACGTCGATGTGGCGGCGGCGTTCAAGGACTTCGAGACCTACTCGTCGGCGTACGGCGTCGATCTGGCCATGGTCCGGACCGGGCAGAAGGCGCCGGCGAAGATGATCATCTCGCTGGATCCGCCCGAGCACCGGCACATGCGCAGCCTGGTGAACAAGGTCTTCACCCCCAGGGCGATCGGCGCGCTGCAGGACATGGTCGCCCAGCAGATCGACCGCTACCTCGCGGCCGTCGATCCGGTGGAATTCGACGTGGTGTCCGACTTCTCGGCGTACTTCCCGGTCGAGGTGATCACCACGATGCTCGGGGTTCCCGCGGAATCACGCCAACAGGTGCGGCTGTGGATCGATGCTTCGTTGCATCGCGAGCCGGGTCAGATCGAGATGTCGGAATCCGGGATGGAGGCGATGGCTCAATCGTGGCTGTTGTACTACGACCTGATCGGCAAGCGCCAGGCTGAACCGCGCGATGACATGATCAGCCGGCTGATCGCCGCCGAGGTCGAACGCGAGGACGGTGAGGTAACCCGCCTGCGGAATTCCGAAATCGCCGGCTTTGCCACACTTCTCGGTGGTGCCGGCGCGGAGACGGTGACAAAGCTGGTGGGTGCGGCCGTGGTGATGTTCGCCCGCCATCCCGATCAGTGGCAGCGACTCGTCGCGGACCGCAGCAAGATCCCCGCCGCGATCGAGGAACTGCTGCGCTACGAAGCTCCGGCCCAGTACAACGTGCGGCGCTCGCAACGTGAGATCCACCTGCACGGTGTGACGATTCCCGAGGGTAAGCCCGTGTTCCTGGTCGGTGGCTCGGCCAACCGTGACCCCGACGCGTGGACAGACCCCGACGCCTTCGACATCGACCGGGACCGCACCCAGGCCCAGAACCTCGGATTCGGATACGGGATCCACAGTTGCCTCGGCGCCGCGCTGGCCAGACTGGAATGCAACATCGCTCTGGACAAGCTCCTGGACTTCATGCCCCGCTACGAGGTGGCCTGGGACCGCTGCGAGCGAGTGAGTATGCAGAACGTCGCGGGATGGGCCCACGTCCCGGTGCGGGTACTGCGATGAAGGGCGAAAAGCCCTGCGGCACCGTGACTTACCGCATGCATGTGGTGGCTCGAGATGTGGCTGAAATGGCCGTCAATGCCGGCGGACTGATGGTCGACCGGATGATGAGTGGTTGGCGGGTGAGCGTGCAGCTTTCGCACGAAGGCGACGTACGGCCGGTGCAGATCCTCGGCGCGGAGTTGGTCGATGCGGTGACGTCACCGGACCTCGGGGACGAGGAACGGTGTGTCCTGGTCATGGCCGCCGATGCGTATGCCCGCGCGATGTCCGGCGATGATCGACAACTCCCGGCCGGTTGGGTAGAGGCCCTGGTCTGGGGTGAATCCCCCGACCAGGGCCACATATTCGGCCACAACCTGAGTGCAGCCGCGCGGGCGTTCAAGGCCCAGGCGTTTGCCGCCGCTCACCTCGCTGTCGAAGAGGTGGCCGCCGCCGAGGCGTTCACGTCGATGAACGCCGGAGTCAGCGGCGTCACCCTGCGCGCCTGAGTCAACGGCGTCACCCTGCGCGCCTGAGCCAACGGCGGTCAGGCCTTGGAGAGCTGCTTCTGCTCGTAGATGCGTGCCCACTCTGCGCGCGGGCGGATCGAGGTGTCGACATCGGTGGCCTGGGCGCGCAGTGCACCGACGGTCGCCTGATTTCGGGGGGTCAACTTGAACGGGTCCCAGCCGAAGAAGCGCGCCGAGTTCTCCCAGGTGATCTTGTTGATGTCGGAATCGCTTGCGCCGGCGGCATTCAACTCGGCCAGCACCTGCTCCGGAGCATCGGGCCAGAAGCAGTCGCTGTGCGGGTAGTCGCACTCCCAGGCGATGTTGTCGATGCCGATCTCGTGGCGCAGCTTCAGCGAGGTCTTGTCGGTCACGTAGCAGGCCAGTGAATGCTCGCGGAACACATCCGAGGGCAGCTTGTTGCCGAAGTCGCGGCGCAGCCACTTCTGGTTCGTGTAGTGCCGGTCGCTGCGATCGAGATAGAAGGGGATCCAACCGATTCCGCCCTCGGAGAAGGCGAACTTGAGGTCGGGGTAGTTACGCATCGCCGGTCCCCACAGCAGGTCCTGGGCGCACATCGCCGAGACCTGGGTGGCCAGGATGATGAGGTTGTCGATGGGGGCGTTGGGCGCCATGCTGATCGCGCCGAAGCCAGTGCCGATGTGCAGGCACATCACCACGTTCTCCTCCGAGAGCGTCCGGAAGACCGGGCCCCAGTAGTCCTCGTCGTGGTAACTCGGCAGACCCTCGAGGTGTGGCAGTTCGGGCATCGTGACCGCGCGGCAGCCCTTGGCGGCCACGCGGCGGATCTCGGCGCACATCCCGTCGGGAGTCCACGTCGGCAGGATCGCGATGGGGATGAACCGGTCCGGATAGCTGCCCGCCCACTCGTCGATGTGCCAGTCGTTGTAGGCCGACACCATCACGAGTGTGACGTCTTCACGCGTCATGTTGAGGTGCCGGGCGGAGAACCCGGTGAAGGTCGGGAAGCACATCGAGGCCAGGATGCCGTTGCGGTTCATGTCGCGGACCCGCTCATGCACGTCGTACACGCCCGGGCGCATCTCGGCGAATCCCGCCGGATCGCGGCCCCATTCCTCGGCCGGCCAGGACACCACGGCGTTGAGTCCGGACACCCCCTGCGGGCGTCCCTGATACATCCACTGGTCGACGCCCTTGTCATCGGTCACCACGATGGGCGCCTCGGGCTTGAACTTGGCCGGCACGTGGTTGAGGAACATGTCGGGCGGCTCGACGACGTGGTCGTCGATGCTGATGAGGATCAGGTCGTCGGTCTGCATCATTCAACTAGTACTCTCGGACAGCGTGACCGTCTCTGCACTTTCGGACAGAGGTTTAGCCGAATCGGCCAAACCTCGGCATATCGATCTGCGCCGAGGCGGACGAGCAACGGCAGGGAGCTATCTCTACGAGGGCGAAGGGCTCATCACCGGCTGGCACTTCCACGACGTGCATCAGATCGAGTACGCCCTGCACGGGGTGGTCGAGGTGGAAACCGAGACCGCGCACTACCTGCTCCCACCGCAGCAGGCCGCCTGGATCCCGGCCGGACTTCGCCACCAGGCGGTCATGAATCCCGACGTCAAGACCATTGCGGTGATGTTCGACCCCCAACTCCTCCCCGACGGTGGTGACCGGGCACGGATCATCGCGGTGTCTCCGTTGATCCGCGAGATGATGGTCTACGCGCTGCGCTGGTCGATCGAGCGGCCCCCCGGCGACGAGGGCGACGGTCACGTATCCGACACGTTCTTCGGGACCCTTGCCAACCTGGTCGCCGATGCGCTCGATCACGAAGCTCCGCTGAGCCTTCCGACCACCGAGCACCCGATCGTGGCGGCCGCGCTGGCCTACACCAAGGAGCACCTCGCCTCGGTGACAGCAGAGGACGTCAGCCGGGCCGTAGCGGTGTCCGAGCGGACGCTGCGCCGATTGTTCGCCGAGACGATCGGAATCTCTTGGCGCACATACCTTCTACATGCACGGATGCTGCGGGCGATGGCGCTGCTGGCCGGGCCTGACCAGTCGGTCCAGGCGACCGCCACGGCCGTGGGATTCGAGAACCTCAGCTCGTTCACCCGTTGCTTCAGTCAGTTCTGTGGTGAGACTCCGTCGGCGTATCGGTACCGCGCACGTGAGGAGCATCTGGAGCAGCCAGCCCGGCCCGCTCGACACTGAGCAGGCTCTCGGTGTGATGCTCGGCGCGGTAGGCCTCGCCGCCGCCGTTGATTCCGAAAAGCCTTTTGCTCCAGAGCAACCAGATCACCGCGGCCAGGTTGATCGTCAGCGCGCCGACGCGTAGTACGGTCACCTTCTCGGTGAGCTCATAGATTTCCAGCGGCAGGAAGACGCCGGTGGCGATGACCGCGAAGTACTCGCCCCACCGTTTCATGAGCCACAGCCCCACGGCTTCGGTGAACTCGATGAGGGCATAGGCGGCCACCCCGGCGGCGATCCACAGCAGGGTGGTCGACGACAAGGTGAACGCCTCGCCGATGTGCCGCACGATCTTGGAATCGTCTATGTTCCAACCGATTTGATCGGCCAGCGGCCGCATCAGCGGGATGTCCTTCTCGAACGCGTCCTGTAGCTGACTGCGTGACGCACGGACTTTCAGGATGCCCACCGCCAGCAGCACGAAGACGATGCCGCGGACCGCACGCTCGGCGGCGAGCAGTCGCATGATGGTGCGGTCTCGCAGGAGCCGGCCGCGGGGGATCTCCGGTGCGGTGTCGGCAGGCCCGTGACCGCGAGGAGGCCCGACGACAAACGTCTCGCACCGCAGGCAACGCCACGCCTCACCGACGGGGGTGTCTACGCGCAACCGGACGCGCAGTTCCGGTTCATCGGGGGCGAATGTCGCGTGCCCGCGCAGCCCGCACGACCGCAGGGCGAAATCCACCATGCCAGCACCGTAGCGCTGCCGAACCGGCTAGGTGCGGCAGCTGAGCTCCATGCTGTCGCTGTCGCGGGCCAGGAAGTTCACGCTGACATACCCGTTGGCGGGCTCGCGGACATGGTCGAGATAGGGCTCGGTGTCGGCCATCGACGTGTTGTCCGCGACCAGCAGCGCGCCCGTCGTGAGCTGCGGCTCCAGGAGTTCGACCACCGGCAGGTAGAGCTCCTTCCAGCCGTCGAGCAGGACGAAGCCGATGTCGCCCGTCACCGACTTCAGCGTCTCCAACGCATCGCCGTCGAGCACGGTGATCACATCGTCGAGACCGGTTTCGGCGAACGTCTTCTTGGCCGCGGCGATCTTCGTGGCACTCAGTTCGGTGGTGAACACCTGCCCAGATCCGTTGTCGCGCACCGCCGATGCCAGGTGCAGCGCCGAGAGCCCGAACGACATCCCGAACTCGACTACGATCGCGGGCCGGGTGGCCCGAACCAGGGAGTACAACAACCGGCCGGCCTCCCGGGTCACCGGCATGTATATGTCGCTGAGCGCATCCGCACGTTCCTGTGCGCTGGCATTCGACAGATCGGCGAACCGGCGCGACCCGTCCTCGCGCATCTTCTTGAACTGCTCGTCGGCCGCGGCGTACATCCGGTCCAGCGCGCCGGCGACCTTGTCATCGTTGAGGGTAGTCACGCTAACGAAGCTACGCCCGAGGGTGAATTATGGCCGGTGTGCGAAAACTACGAGCACTCCCGCTGTCCGCCGCAATCGTCCTCGTCCTCGCCACACTGGTGGCGCCGGTGGCGGCCGCAGGTGGCTACCGCTCCATCACCCTGACCTTCGTCCGTCACGCCCAGTCCGCGGGCAATGCCTCAGGCCTGATCGACAGCTCCACACCGGGGCCGCCGCTCACCGATCTGGGTCGGCAACAAGCCGTCGCCAGTGCGCAGCGCCTGGCGCCGCACCATTACGACGGAATCTTCGCCTCCACGATGATCCGGACCCAGCAGACCGCCCAGCCCATGGCCGACACGCTTCACGAGCCGGTCACCGTGCTGCCCGGACTCCACGAGATCGAGGCCGGCATCTATGAGGGGCAACCTGAGGCGAGCGCCGTGGAGACCTATTTCGCCGCGCCGGAACAGTGGTTGCGTGGCGACCGGAACGCCCGGATACCCGGATCGACCGACGGCAACGAGTTCGACGCCCGCTTCGACGAGGCGGTGCAACAGATCTACGACAGCGGCGACGACGATCCCGTCGCGTACTCGCACGGTGCCGCGATCATGTTGTGGGTCCAGATGAACGTCCGCAATCCCGATCCTCAACTGCTGATGCAGCACCCGCTCGACAACACCGGCTACGTCGTCATCAAAGGCAACCCGACCGACGGTTGGACGCTGACCGACTGGGACGGGGCCGGAAGCTAGCTGCCGGCCAGGAGCAAAAGTGATCCGCCGGCCATAAACTGGCGGAATGCGGCGCCGGTCACGTCTGGGTGGCACCACGCCCGGGCGCGGATACTGTGAGCCAAGGCAAGCGGAGATGGGAGCGGGGCTATGAGGTTTCGGTTGTTGCCATACGTGACCGTCGAGGTCGACGACCGGGTCCGACTGCGGGCGCGCAGGGCCGGCGAGCGGCTCCGGGTCAACCTCAGGGCCTACCTGCGTAGTGCTGCCGACGAGGTCGAGACTGCCAGCGGCCGGGTCCGCGACCTGTGCGACACCGCGGTTGACCGCGTCGACCACGCGGTGGCCAGCGTCAACGACAAGATCGCCCCCGAACCGCAGTCCGCCCCCGACGCCCCGTTCACCGGATCCGTCGGCACCTCCGACGAGCCCCCGAAACGGCATCTGCAGGTCGTCTAGCTCCCGGTCCAACCCCGGGCGGCGCGACAACCGTCGGCGCTCTACGGTTGGAGGGCACTGGCCTTCTCCCTCTGGAGGGGTCGACACATCGGCCCGGGAGGGGTTGACGAGGCTTGCTCGGCAACAGTCTTGCGGTGCTGTTCGCCCTGTGCGCAGCAGTTTTCGCGGCTGTCGGCATCGTGGTGCGACAGCGCGCCACCATGGACGTTCCGCCAGGGAAGGGCGTCAGCACGGTCATGCTGCGCACCCTGCTGCGCCGCAGGTTGTGGTGGGCGGGAACCGCGTCGGCTGTGGCCGGGTACGTGTTCCAGGCGTTGGCGCTCGGGTTCGGCTCGCTGCTACTCGTCCAGCCGGTGCTCGTGTCGGCGTTGTTGTTCGCGCTCCCCTTGAGCGCCCGACTGGCCCACCGGAAGGTCAGCCGCGCCGAATGGGCCTGGGCCCTGCTACTGACCGGGGCGTTGACCGTGTTCGTCGCGCTGGCCAGGGCCAGCACCGGGACTTATGGGGTATCTGTGGCCACCACGGTCACCGTCGTCATCGTGTGCGCAGCGGCCGTCGGCCTGTGCGTCCTGGCAGCCACGCGGAGCACCAATTGGCGCCGCGCGGTGCTCTTGGCACTTGCGGTGGGCGTGATGTTCGGCGTGGTCGCCGTGCTGACCAAGATCGTGATGCACACGATCGCCGTGGACGGCGTGCTCGCCGTGCTGACCACGCCGGCCCTGTACCTGGTGGTGGCGCTCGGAGTGGTCGCGACGCTGCTTCAGCAGTCGGCATTTCACGCCGGATCGCTGCAGACCTCGGTGCCGACCATGCTGGTGCTCGAGCCCGTGGTGGCAGTCGTGCTCGGCTCAGTCGTCCTGGGCGAGCACCTGTCGATCACGGGCTGGGAACCGGTGGCCCTGTCCGTGGCGGTCGGAGCGATGGCCGCAGCCACCATCGCACTGGGCCGTGACGAGGGCGCCTACGAGGAGAAGCTCGAGGCCGAACTCGAAGGCAAGGCTGCCGTGCCGCGCATCCAGACGGCCGGCGAGGACCGCTAGGTTTTCGGCGCGTTTCGCCGGAACACTTTGCGCAGGTCTGTGGCACGGCCCTGCAGGTGCCCCGTGTTGATCGCCTGATCGACTGTGATTGTGCCGGCTGCGAGAGTGACCACGGTGTCTGCCGATGCGCTCAAGATCGTGTGCGGACGCGGATCGGGTGCGGCGCTGGCGTGAGGACCGGTTTGATCGATGCGGAGATTGATGAGGTAACCATCGACCTCGAGGCCGATGGAAACAGGCGGATTCGCCGTCGCGCCCTGGAGCAGCGCGGGGATCGCGAGGACGAGCCAGCGGGGATGGAAAGAATCGTCGCCGCGGCCTGACGCCACGAGCGGGGCGCCCCACCGGCCCAGTGCCTCCATCGGTTCGCGTAGTTCGGAGCCCCATCGCGTGAGCGCATAGACGACCCCCGACTCTTCCAGGCGGCGTTCAAGAATCCCGTTGCCTTCGAGGCTCCTCAGCCGCTCGGCGAGCAGGTTCGTGGCGATTCCTGCGAGCGAGCTTCTCAGTTCGCCGTATCGCAGGGGGCCGGGCAGCAGTTCTCGCACGATCAGCAGGTTCCAGCGGTCGCCGACGACGTCGAGCGCCCTTGCCAGCGCGCAGAACTGGCCGTAAGAACGTGAAGTAGAACGCTTGACTTCATCCATCGCGATTGATTTTATAAACTACCAGCGTTTCGCCGCAAGGTGTACTTCAGTCAACCGACAGTCAGGATGCCTTGACATGCAAATCAATTGGCTCAGCGTCGTGCTCGCCCTGATGGCGGGCATGGTGGTTGCCGGTGTCTGGTACGGGAAGCTGTTCGTCGAGGTCTGGTGGAATCTGACCGGCATCACCCCGGAGCAGTCCAAGGCGGCAAGCAAGCGGAACATGGTCCAGCTGTTGATTGCCAACGCAGTCACTGCGGTAGGGCTCGCTGCCGCGATCGCGGTGACGGTTTCGGCAACCGGGATCCACTCGGTCTGGCTGGCACTCGTCGTCGGGTTCGCAGCATGGCTGGCGTTCTCGGCGACGACGCTTTTTCAGCACAACGCATTCGAACTCAAGCCGCCGAAGTTGACGGCGATCAATACCGCGTATCAGCTCACGCTCTTTCTCGCGATGAGCTTGGTGATCGGTCTTTTCTAGCGACGGCTAGGGGTTGATCGTGTGCTCGCCGATCTGGCGTCCCCACACGTACTCGGACACCAGCGGCTGGCCGAGTTCGAAGTGGTTGTAGGGCGCGATCGAGGCACCGATGTCCATCACCAGATACGGGGCCGGCCACAGGTCCTTGGTGACCGGCTGCCAGCAGCCGGGCCGGCCTTCGGGCCCACCGGTGGCATTCACCCGCGGCAGGTTGTCCGGATACACCCACGCATTGGGCGCACCGACGAGGAAGTCCTGTAGCTCGAATCCATAGCCGTTTCGGGTCTGCTGGGCGAACTTGGGGGCGGCCAGGGCGTAGTTGTGGATCATGCAATACAGCGCCGGGCTGTTGCGGTCGAGCATCGCACTGACCGGCAGGAGGTCCTGTGCGCCGCGGACCAGGTAGGGGCCGCCGCGCTCGAAGATGTCGCCGCCGGTGTTGCCGAAGCCGACCGCGGCCACGAGGGCCTGGTCGAGGTTGCCGCGCTGCTCGTTGAGGGTGCGGGCGGTGGTGACGGCGTTGGTCAGGCCGTCGAACAGGTCCGGGGCGGCGTTGGCGTAGACCTCGCCCAGATCGGCCAGACCCGAGATGTCGCGCCGGATCTGGGGCATGCGCGGGTTGAGGTCGGACAGGATGTCGTTGCCGTTGACGATCGACTGGCCGAACTTGTCACCCAGACCGTCGAGCGCCTGCGCGGTCGCGGTCAGGGTTTCGTTGAGTTTGATCGGGTCGATCTGCTCGGAGATCGCGGTGATCGTCTCGAACAGTGTGTTGAACTCCGTCGTCACGCCCTCGGCCCGGATCGGCGTGTCCGGGGAAATCCGCTGTGGCGACGGATTGTCGGGCGCGACGAACGAGATGTACTTGTTGCCGAACACCGTGGTGGCCTTGAGTTCGGCGGTCACATTCTCGGGGATCAGCCTGAGGTATTTGGGCTTGACGTCCACGGTCAGTCGGGCCTGCTGGTCGCCGTCGACCTCCGCTACGTCCACGGCGGTCAACCGGCCGATGGGCACCCCGTTGAAGGTGACCTTCGAGCCCGGGTCCATCGACAGGCCAGACCGGTTGGACAACACCGTGAGCTGCGTTTTTTCCTCGAAAACCCCGCGGAACTGCATCCACGTCAGCACCAACACCGCGACCACGAGGATGACCATGCCCGCGCACGCGGACTTATACGGTGGGTCGTACCGCCAGTGCTTGAACCGCTGTTGGAAGCGGTCCCGCACCGTCGCGGTGGATGAGGCCACGGCAAACCTCCGACGTATTGACGCAGCCAGCTAGTAAGTGAGCAAACTTTCGCAAACAACTAGAGACAACTGCAACTACAAGCCGCCCAGTGCGGCGAACATCAAATTGCCAACTCTGGGAGACCCCCGTCACAGCGTAAGCGCTGATCAGGTATTTCTGCCGCCATTCACCCCGACGACCTGGCCGGTGATGTAGCCGGCCTCCTCCGAGATGAGGAATGAACACGTTGCTGCAATGTCCTCCGGTCGCCCTATCCGCCGGACCGGGGTGGCGTCGATGGTGTTCTGGATGTCGCCTAGCTCGCCACGGGATTCGGCGGCGCGCAGCATCGGCGTGTCGATGAAACCCGGCGGGACGGCGTTCACCGTGACCCCGGCCGGACCGAATTCCAGTGCCAGAGACTTGGTCAGCCCGTTGACGGCGGACTTGGCGGCCACATAATCGGACATGTACGGGACACCGGAGTGCGTGCTCGACGAGGAGATGTTGACGATGCGGCCCCAGCCCGCGGCGATCATGTCGGGCAACGCGGCCTGCACGACGTGGAAGACGCCGTTGAGATTGACGTCGACGACCTTCTGCCAACGCTCGAAGGTGAGGTCGGTGAACGGCGTGAAATCGCTGAGACCGGCCGAGTTCACCAGGATCGTGACGGGGCCCAGCTGCTCACGGACCGCCTTGAACACCGCGTCGACCTGGGCCCGGTCGGTGACATCGGCGGCGTAGGAGTGCTCGTCGTCAGTCGAGTTGAGGTCGAGGGTGGCGACCCGGTATCCGTCGGCGGCGAGGCGGTCGGCGATCGCCTTGCCGATTCCGGATGCGCCTCCGGTCACCAGTGCTGTTTTCTGTTGCGGGGTGGTCATGCCTCGTCCTTTCGACAATTCGTTGAATATCAAGCGTTTTCGTCAACGCCGCGGAGTCCGCAGGCCGAGCGTGCGGCGCGCCGCGTCGACCAGGTAGCGCGAGAGGTCCTCATCGGAGGCATCCGCTCCGGCGACGCCGGCCGCCCCGGCGATCCCGGCGAACACCATTGCTGCCTTGACCGTCCCGGCCGGGCCCGGATCGACATCGGCCAGCAGAGCCATCTGCCGGTTGATCACGCCGTCCCATTCCGGTCGGTTCCGCAGCGCCTCGTTCACACTGGGATCGTTGGCCAGAGCGGACACCAGCGCCCGGTTGCGGACCGCCAGTTCGGCGTAGCCGCACACCATCTGATCCGCGCGGGCCGCCGCGCTGCGCTGAAGCTCGGCATCCTCGATCACGGTCAGCATCCGAGCCAGGAATGGCTCGACGACCGCGGTCAACAGCTGTTCGCGGGTGCGGAAGTGGTAGTAGATGGCAGCTTTCGTGAAGTCCAATTCATCGGCGATCATCTGCAGGGACGTGCCGGCGAAGCCGTGTCGGGTGAACAACCGGACGGCAGCCTCGACGAGGCGTTCGCGGGTGGTGTTGGAGCCGGCCGGTTCGGCCGTGCCGGTGTCCATCGGTGCATCCCCTCGTGTGCGCTGCAGCTGAACTTCCTTTACGATCGTAAAGGAAGTTACTAGTCGATCGTAAAGTAGGGCTATTCGCATGTTGACGCCATTGCCGGCCGAGGACTGGGACGATGAGGCACGCGAGGCGTTGGCCTCCACGGTGCCACCGGAGCGCCGCCGCCCGGACAAGGTGGGCAACGCGTTGTCGACGCTGGTTCGCCACCCCGCGCTGGCCGCGACCTTCCTGCCGTTCAGCGCATACCTGCAGAAGGACTCCACGCTGCCCGAGCGCATTCGCGAGTTCGTCATCCTGCGGACCTCTTTCCATCATGGCTGTGCGTACGAGTGGGCACATCACAACGCGATGGCGCGCCAGGTGGGGTTGACCGATTCCGATATCGAAGCAGCTCAAAGTGGTTCGGCGGCGGATGAATTCGACCAGGCCGTGCTGGACGCAGTCGATGAACTGCATTCCGGATCCCGGATATCCGCCGCAGTCTGGGAGCGCCTGGGGCAGCGACTCGACGACCGGCAGCGGATGGACCTGATGTTCACCTTCGGCGGCTACAGCACACTTGCCTTCGCCCTCAACACCTTTGACGTCCAGCCTGAGGAAGGCGCAGGCAGCGAGGAGTTCTACGCCACACAGGCGAACTGAAGAACCGCTATGCCGAGCGGCGCACCCGAGCCGCAGCCGATTCGGGCATCGGCTCGTAGCGGGCGAACTGCCGGGTGAACGCTCCGGACCCGTGCGACAGGGACCGCAGGTCGATCGCGTAACGGGTCAGCTCCACCTCGGGAATTTCCGCCTTCACCACGGTCCGGTCCTCGTCGGCCTTGTCGGTGCCCAGTACGCGGCCGCGCCGGCTGGCCAGATCGCTCATCACCGCACCCACCAGATCGTCGGGAACCACCACGGTCACGTCGTCGATCGGCTCGAGCAGGTTCACACCGGCGGCCGCAGCGGCTTCCCGCAAGGCCAGCCCGCCGGCCATCTGGAAGGCGAAATCCGAAGAGTCGACACTGTGAGCCTTGCCGTCGACCAGCGTGACCCGGATATCGACGACGGGGTAGCCGGCCTCCCCGTGATCGACGGCCATTCCCTTCTCCATCTGGGCCCGCACGCCTTTCTCGACGCTCGGAATGAACTGGCGCGGGACGGATCCGCCGACGACCTTGTCGACGAACTCAAATCCGGTGCCCTCCGGTAGCGGCTCGACCTCGATATCGCAGACCGCGTACTGTCCGTGCCCACCGGACTGTTTGACGTGCCTGCCGTGTCCTTTTGCCTTGCCGCCGAGCGTTTCCCGCAGTGGTACCCGCAGCTCGACGGTGTCCACCGTGACTCCGTAGCGCCGGGACAACGCGTCGAGCACCACCCCGGCGTGCGCCTCACCCATGCACCACAGCACGATCTGGTGGGTTTCGGGATTCTGCTCGATGCGCAGCGTGGGGTCCTCGGCGGCCAGCCGCTGCAACCCGACGGAAAGCTTGTCCTCGTCGGTCTTGGCGCGGGGCTGCACCGCGATCGGCAGCAACGGGTCGGGCATCGTCCACGGGCGCAACACCAGGGGATCGGCCTTGTCGCTGAGGGTGTCGCCGGTCTCGGCCCGGCTGAGCCGCCCGATCGCGCAGATATCGCCCGCCACCACCGACGGTGCGGGGCGCTGCTGCTTACCCAGGGGGAACGACAGAGTGCCGATGCGCTCGTCCTCATCGTGATCGGCATGTCCGTGTGACCCCTTGGCAGCCACAGAGTCGTTGAAGGCAGAAAAATGGCCCGACACATGCACGGTGGCGTCGGGCCTGATGGTGCCGGAGAAAACCCGGACCAGGCTGACCCTGCCGACGTAGGGATCCGACGTCGTCTTCACCACCTCGGCCAGAAGCGGCCCGGACGGATCGCAGGCCATCGGCTTGCGGGAGGCACCGCTGGCGGCGAACACCTCGGGCAGACGGTGCTCGGGCGGTGACGGGAAGCCACGGGTGGCGATCTCGAGCAGTTCGAGCGTGCCGACCCCGGATCCGCTGCACACCGGGATCACCGGGAAGAACGAGCCGCGGGCCACGGCCTTCTCCAGGTCGGCGATCAACACCGCCTCGTCGATCTCCTCGCCGCCGAGGTAGCGCTCCATCAGCGTCTCGTCCTCGGACTCCTCGATGATTCCCTCGATCAGGGAGCCGCGGAGTTCGGCGATCTCGTCGTCATAGGCGCCGTCGGGCGGCTGGGTGGTCCTGGTGCCGCCGCTGTAGCAGTAGTAGGTGCGGGTGAGCAGACCGATCACTCCGTCCTGGGCCGGGAAGTAGAGCGGCGCGACCTTGTCACCGAAAGCCTGCTGGGCGCCGGCCAGCGCATTGGCGTAGTTGGCGCGCGCGTGATCGAGCTTGGTGATCACCACCGCCCGCGGCATGCCCACTGTCGCGCATTCCTGCCACAACGCCTTCGTCGGTTCATCGATGTCCTCGTTCGCCGCGATGACGAACAGCGCGCAATCGGCGGCGCGCAAGCCGGCACGGAGTTCCCCGATGAAATCCGCGTATCCGGGAGTGTCGATGAGATTGACCTTGATCCCGTTGTGCTGCAACGGGGCCAGCGACAGCCCGACCGAGCGCTGCTGACCGATCTCGGCCTCGTCGAAATCGCAGACCGTCGACCCGTCGACCACCGAACCCGCGCGGGTCAGCACACCGGCGGCGACCAGCAGTGCCTCCACGAGGGTGGTCTTGCCCGCACCCGAGGGGCCGACGAGCGCGACGTTGCGAATGGCGGCGGGGCTGTCCGCGGTGGGAACAGCCCCGTTGCCGGCCGAATGGGATTTGTCCGCCATGGCACTCCTCCTGGTGTCCCCGGGGCGCCCCGCTGCGGCCCGCCGGACCTGCTCTCCACAATTCCCCGATGTGACCTGGAGCACAAGATCTGCCCGATCAGGCTGTCAGAATATGTCCATGACGCATGCGCCCAGCCTCGGTACGACAGAGCCTCTGCACGCGGTGGGCGCTGTGGCGGTGGTCGATCTGGAGGCGGCCTGCGAACTGTATGGCCGCGACACACTGCCGTTTCCGTTGGGCCGCAGTCGACCGGTGGGGTCGGTGTGGCTTCTCACCAGACAAGTGGGGCCGATCGAAGATCGCCTCAACGGTGGCGATCTTGCCGGAGTCCGGGCGTGGGTGGAAGCCTTTGTGCGGGCTGATGATTGCGTGGGATGCCGGGTGAGCTTCTCCGATCAGGGCACCCCCGATCTTCGTCTGAACGGCCTGCTGGCGGATGAGTCGGGGTTTGTCGCGGTGCAGCGTACTGACCATGACGGTGTGGACACCGTTGACATCTACGCGGTCGCACCGGGGGACGTGAGCGCGGTGATCGCTGAATCTGTCGGCCTGCTCGGTGCCGGTTCACATGCGCGTATCACGGTTGCAGGCTTGGGCGATCGACTTCCGGCGCCACCACGTGAGGCGGTCGAAATGTATGACGACCTCGGCTTCCCGATCCCCCACGCTGAGCCGGAAGGCCCGCCAGTGCGCGTTGTGGATGGGAGTGAAGTCGTGGCGATCGGGACAGTGCAGTCGATGTCCGGCCCGATTCGGTACTGGGTCAACGTCGACGATGATGGCGACTACCTGTACGCGCCTGATGATGCCGGCTATGCCGAACCGCTTGACGCCGAGACCCTGCGGGCTTGCATCGATGGATCTGTCGCCGACGACGTTGCTGATTTGGGCAGCGAGATATCAGGCGGGTGGGACGAGTCAGCCGGGTGGGACGAGTGACGAAAGCTCGTTGTTGACGCGTAGGACGAGTGACGTGTTCACCCGCCAGATGTCTTTGGCTTCGTCGGTGGTAGCTCCGGGTAGCGTCCACAGGATTTCACACGTATTCAGATCCATGGCCTGAGCCAGAGCCGGCGTCCGACCACCGCTCATCACGACCACGTCGCCGCTGGAACCCAGGTAGGAATACCAGAGCGCTTCGTTGTCGCAGGTTTTGCCTTCTTTGCCGGTCCGCAGGTCGAACTGCCTCCAGACCCTCCGGTCCTCATCAGTCGAGACCAGCAGTGTCGTGCCGGCCAGGCGGGTGTAGGGCATCAGTTTCGGTTGCGGCAGCTCCAGGAGGGGCTTGCCGGCCATGGTGAGGAATCGGTCCGCGGTATCGGTTCGTGCCACCGGAATGACTTCAGAGCCGGAGAGCAGCTTTGCCTCACCGTCGAGTCGGCCCTGTTCGCGGCCGGCTTTGTCGAAGAATGTGATGCCGGCATCTCTGTATCCGCGCTCGCGCTGGTAAGCAAAGCCATTCGGGTAGACGACAGCTCCGCGAGCTTCTTCACCGGCGGGCACCGTCGGTGGGAGCACCTTGCCATCGGCGAGAGAGAACACCGCGTCGGGTTCACGGAGGCGGGACGCCACGGCCAGGGACGGCGCGGGGACATCGCTGGCGTCGTCTTTCGGGAAGTCCACGAACCCGGTGCCGGGCACGTGCCAGGTCAGTTCGGCGTGCGGGCCGACACCGTAGACGCCCCGATTGTCGACGGTGGCCACCAGGTAATCGCCGAGTTGCTGGACGGCCGGATCTTCCTTGCGCATGGACCATTTCAGGTCGGTCGGCCCGTCATACAGCAATCCACCGGTGTCGGTGTCGATGACCCAGGCATGTGCCGGGACACCCGTCCCACCTCGAAGGCACACGACCATCTTCGGGCCATTGCCAAAACAGGCCGAGGCAAGCATGTCTTCGGCGCTTCCGTGACGGCCCAATTTGATTGGCTCGAACAGTTTGTGCCCGTTGCTCACATCGATGCCGGTCACCCACCAGTCCCGAACGGTCATCGCCAGAAAGATCGCCCGGTCCCCGATGTTGCGGATGGGTGAGTAGCGGATATGGGCTTTGGCATCCAACCCGAGAGTGGCTGCGCCGATCCTCCAGCCTCGTACCGGTTGGCGGTGCATCGGCATCGCGAACAGAGATTGCCGGGGTAATCCCAATTCCGTTGCGGTCGGCAGTTCGTCGCGCACCGGCTGCCCGTCGACCACGCACCCGGTGGTCATCAGCAGCACAACCGTGCACAACGCCGCCGCCACTCGAGACTGGATATGCATGCGGTGGTTCCTAGCTAGACAGTGAACTTCTGCTCATCAAGCCGCCGTAGGGCATGACCATCGGTCAGTTCGTCACGGCATTCGGGATGCTGCCAGTAGAACCGCACCCACTCGCGCAGTGCGTCGCTATTGGCGGTGATGGTGCCGGAGCCCAGCTTTGCGCTGCGACCTTTGGGGAGGACGAAGACGATCAGATCGGTGAATGACGTCTTGCCCTTGAGGGGGTGGTCCAGGATCTCTTCGACATTTTCCCACGTTCCACGTGCGAATGAATTCCACTGACTTTCCCACATTTCGAAACCTTGTGGACCCAAGTGCAGATGCTTTCCGTCCCGGTATTTGAAAATTCGATAAAGTACCGGCGCGCCGTAGATGACATAGAAAATGCAACCAGCGGGCATTATCAGCCGGTTGGTGCCGGATGGAATGAAATCGACCATATCGAACTGCGCGAATATGAGAAACGCACCCGCAGACAAGACCCCCAACAAGAGGCCGATGCTGAATATCAGATCGGCATGTCTCTGCGGACGGACTTTGGTGCCTTCGGGACCGCACTCGACCCTCGGATGGGCTGTCCCTGACAGTGGGTAAGCGAGGTGGAACAGCAAGCTGAAGAGCAACAGCGATGCGCCGAGGCAGAGGGCTGCCGTCAAATAACTGCCGCGGGTGAACCAGATGACGGCCCAAGCGGCGACGAAGCCGCCGCCGGCTGTCAATATGCCGAGGATGAATGCCAAACGTAGGTAACCGGAGGTCTTCATCGGGGACAAAAGGTGTTGCCGATCCAGTTGCCGAGGGCTTCGCCGCCCAGGGCCGCGGTCAGACCGATCGGTATGGCGAGCGGGCCTGTCTCTGACGCCGCGATGCCCGCGAGCGTACCGGCGGTAACCGAGGTGACGCCCTCAGCTGTGGCGACGCATTTCTGGAAGCTCGTCTCTGCCACGGCGATGTCCCACAATGAGGTGGCAATACTTACGCCCGGCCCGAAGTATTTGCCGGTAGCGCCCAGCGGGCTCAAAATAGGATGGTCGATGAGGTTGATGGGAACGTCTGCCTGACGACCATCCGGTGTGCGGACGTAGGCGGTTTCCTTGCCATCCGGCCACTTCGTCACCTCGGCGATCGTGCCATTTGCGTATTGGGTCGTGCTGATGGTCTTGCCGGCCATCCCGTACTGAGCCCAATCCGCAAAAGTGACAGTCGTTGTCCTGGAAACCTCGTTCCCGTTTTTATCGATATGCACGTTGGTGGTGAGCGGCCCTCGATCTGAGAAATTCGGTTTGGCATCGACGGTCTCGATGTGCTTGCTGCCGTCCATCATGTATCTGGTCGTGGTTGTCGAGACCGCTTCTCCGGTGGCGGGGTTGTACTGCGTCTCCACTTTTGTTTCCCGGACAGTTTGCGACATGTCAGTGTCGCGCAGCATGCCCTGCTGCAGCATTCCGATCGTTGACAACGGGTTCGGTACCTCGTCGCCGGGCTTCTGGATGCCGGGCAACAGACTGCCCAGGCCGCCTGGGTTGGGCACCTCGAATCCGTGCTGTTGCGCCGCACTCGTCACTTTCCCGGCTGCATCCTCGTCGGCCGCACCCACCTTCGCCAGCAGCAAGTTGACATTGACTTGCTCGGACTGAGCGCGCTTCTCCAGCGCGGCAGCCTGTTCGACGGTCATCTGACCGCCGTGGACCAACACCACCCACTGATCGCTGACATGCAATTGGCCGGTTGCGTCGATCTCA
The DNA here is from genome assembly GCF_055419505.1 of Mycobacterium sp. IDUB_9. Lineage (NCBI taxonomy): Bacteria > Bacillati > Actinomycetota > Actinomycetes > Mycobacteriales > Mycobacteriaceae > Mycobacterium > Mycobacterium sp. IDUB_9. The sequence continues at coordinate 1,164,652 of NZ_JBVAXU010000001.1, forward strand.
TCGGCTTTGTTCAGCAGCGCGGTGCGGGCACTACCGATCGGGCCGGCGGCGCCGCTGAGCGCATCACCCACGGCCGTGGTGTATTTCGAGAATTCATCGGTCTGCTTTTTGGCCCGGTCGAACATGCCCGTCGCGGCGTTGTGCGCATCGCCTGACCATGCCTTGGTCTCCGGCATGGCCTTGAGGTTGCTGTTGATCCGGGACACGGCTTCACCGACGGCCGTACCGGAACTCTTGATGGCTTGTCCAGCGGGCGTCAGCGAGTCTGGATTCCAGCGTTCCAGTCTGGGGCGTGAGGGCAACACCGGTCAGAAGATCCCTTTGAAGCTGCCTGCCAGGTCGGCGTCGCTCACCTCATAAGTGTCGCCCGCACCACGCACCGCGGTACCCATCGCGTTCACACTGGTGGCGATTTTCTCGGCCACCTGTTTGACGTGCGCGCCGACGAGGCGTGCCGCCCATTGCGTGGTCGATCCGTCCAAGCCGTCCGCAGCGGTGGCGACCTTGTTGCCGACATCAGCCTCGCGGATCAGCCCCGACGCGATATCCACCTGACCGGCAAAGGCGCGCAGGACCTCCGGGTCAACCTCCATGACGGCCTCCGTTCAGCTGTTGGCTCGTTGCATCATCAATGATGTTAGGGCAGGTCGGTGGCCCCGCTGATCACCAATTTGGCTGCTCGGAGACGTTCACACCTGCCAGGACGACCAGCGCGTGACCTCGACGGTGACAACGGGGCCGTTGAGCGCAATCCGCTCGTACTGGGGGTATTTCGCGCGCAAAAGTCCATAACCGGTGGCCATCGCATCACCGCTGTGATGGACTGCGGCCCGCCCATCGGCACGTACCCACCACAGGTGCGCCCACTCGCCGGCGTAGTGGTCGACCAGCAGGCTCACCCGGGAATCGCCTTCGATGTTGGCCAGCCTGCGCAACCGCTGGGTGGACTTGGGCTTGGCGTCCACCGCGGTGTAGATGGTGGCCGGTGTGGGTCCGTCACCGGATAGCAACACCGCGAACACCACCGGCACCAGATGCGGTGCCCCGTCGGCACCCAGCGTCGCGAGTACCGCACAGGGTGCCGCGGCGAACCGCGCTGCGGCATCGAGAGCTGCGGCATCGAGATCGGCCATCACTCCAGACTATGTGGATGACGCCGGCAAAGTCTCAGGGCGGCGGTAGGTCGCCGGGCAGCTCACCGTCATCCGGCAGCGGCGGCAGCTTCATCAGCTCGTCGTAGGTCAGGTCGTCGCCCTCACCCGGTGGCGTGGGCCGGCTCGGCATGACGATGGTGGGCCGGTAGTCCTCCGGCGGATTCTCGACGGGCGCGACGCAGCCTACGCCGTAGGTGGTGTTGGCAGGCACTCCGGCGTTGTCGACGCAGCAGGTTGTGGCGACGGCGTCGAAGTTCTGGTCGGGACCGGGTGCCGTCGTAGAGGTACATGCCTCGTATCCCTGCACGTCGAAGGCCGCCGAGGCGGTTGCGATCGTCGATTGACCTGCGGCGCAGACGGCCACGAAGATGGCAGCTGTGGCGAGCGGACGCCGCCGACGTGTGAGGCTGGTGCGGATGGGCGTCATGGGCGCCAACCCTAATCAGCCGGTATCGCCACCGTCCACTGTCGGGCCCGCGGTGCGATTCGGGTCCAGCGGATTTCGATGAGTCTCGCGTTCGGTGACGTCGCGATAGGGTGCCGGTGCGCGCGCTTGGTGACCGACGGAGGGTTTCGTAATGATCACGTCCCGGATCGTGACAGCATCGGCGGCTCTGGCCGCCTCGGCCCTCGTCGCGGCGGGTCTGGCGGCGTGCGCGCCGCCGCAGAAAGGCGCGGCGGGCGGCGATACCGATACCGGCGTCAAGATCGCCGAGGCCACGTCTGCGGCCGACTTCGGGGGGATGGAGAAGCTCGTCGCGGCGGCCAAGGCCGAAGGCGAACTCAATGTGATTGCGCTGCCCCCGGATTGGGCGAACTACGGCGCCATCATCAAGGCCTTCGAGGAGAAGTACGGCATCGAGGTGAACTCGGCGCAGCCCGACGGTTCCAGCCAGGAAGAGATCAACGCGGCCAACCAGCAGAAGGGCAAGAGCACCGCGCCCGACGTGTTCGATCTGGGACAGTCGGTAGCACTCGCGAACACCTCGATGTTCGCTCCGTACAAGGTGGCCACGTTCGACGACATCCAGGAGAACCTCAAGGACCCCGACGGCACCTGGGTCAACGACTACGGCGGCTTCATGTCGATCGGCTTCGATTCGACGAAGGTCCCGCCGATCACCTCTGTCGAAGACCTGCTCAAGCCGGAGTACCACGGCAAGGTTGCGCTCAACGGGGACCCGACCCAAGCCGGCGCAGCCTTCGCCGGGGTGTTGATGGCGGCGGTGGCGCAGGGTGGGTCGGCCGATGACATCGCTCCCGGAGTCACGTTCTTCGAAAAGCTCAACGAGGCAGGCAACTTCCTGCCACTCGACCCGACCCCGGCCACGATCGAATCGGGGCAGACCCCGGTGGTGATCGACTGGAATTACCTCAACGGCACCGAGAGCCAGAAGGTCCCGGGCTGGCAGGTGGTGGTTCCCCACGAGGCCCTGGTCGCGGGGTACTACTACCAGGCGATCAACAAAGACGCACCGCATCCCGCCGCAGCCCGGCTGTGGCAGGAATTCCTGTTCAGCGACGAAGGCCAGAATCTGTATGCCAAGGGTGGGGTTCGCCCGGTGCGCGCGGACAAGATGATCTTGGCGGGCACTGCGGACCGCGCAGCATTCGGTCAGTTGCCACCCATCGACGGTCCGGTGACGGTTGCGACCCAGGCCCAAACCGACACCGCCAACAAGTATCTGGCCGACAACTGGGCCAAGGCGATCGGCTGAGGTACGCCAATGCCGGGTAGTACTGCTCGCCGGGATCTACGCGCGGATATCCGGGACGCGCTGCCGTTGCTGCCGTTCGTCGCGGTGGTGACGGTGTTCCTGATCGTGCCGACGGTGACGGTGATCGTCATGGCGTTCTTCGCCGACGGATCCTTCTCTTTTGACCGCATCGCCGCGCTGTTCTCCGGTACCGCACTGGCCGCGCTCGCCAAAAGTATTGCGCTGTCGGCCAGTACCGCACTGATCGGGGCGGTGCTGGGCGCCGCGCTGGCGTGGTTGATCGTCAGCAGTCCGCCGGCGTCGATGCTTCGCCGCACGGTGCTGGCCCTGTGCAGTGTGCTGGCCCAGTTCGGCGGTGTGGCGCTGGCTTTCGCTTTTCTGGCCACCATCGGGCTCAACGGCGTACTGACGCTGTGGGTTAGAGAGAACCTCGGCTGGGACCTGGCCGGCTCGGGCTGGTTGTACGGGTTGGGCGGGCTGATCCTGGTTTACAGCTACTTCCAGATCCCGTTGATGGTGATCGTCTTCCTGCCCGCCCTCGAGGGGTTGCGTGCGCAGTGGCGCGAGGCCGCGGTGAGCCTCGGCGCGTCACGGTGGCAGTACCTGCGGGAGGTCGCGGTGCCGCTGCTGACCCCGGCGTTCCTGGGATCGGCGTTGTTGTTGTTCGCCAACGCGTTTGCCGCGTATGCCACCGCGGCCGCTCTCGTCAGTCAGGGCAGTCCGATCGTGCCGCTGTTGATCCGGGCCGCCCTCACCAGCGAGGTCGTGCTGGGTCAGTCCGGCTTCGCCTATGCGCTGGCGTGCGAGATGATCGTGGTGGTGGCCGTGGTGATGATCGCCTACAACGCGCTGGTGCGCCGCACGGCGAGGTGGCTCAAATGAACCGGGCTGCCCGCGTGGCGCTCTGGGGGGCGTTCGGCCTGTTCTTCCTGTTTCCCCTGTACGCGATGGCCGACTTCTCCACCCGCAACCTGCTGGCCGGCGGCCGCACCGGTGCGGCATGGCGCAACCTGGTGGCCGATGAGGCGTTGTATCAGGCCATTCTGATCTCGCTGCTGCTTGCGGTGTTCACCGTCATCGCGATGTTGGCGCTGCTGGTGCCGACGATGATCTGGGTGCGCGTGCGGGCCCGCTGGGCCGCACCGATGGTGGAGTTCCTGTGCCTGCTGCCGTTGACCATCCCGGCCCTGGTGATCGTGGTGGGCCTGCGCAATGTGTACCTGTGGGTCACTTACCTTCTCGGCGAATCGGCGCTGACCCTGACTTTCGTCTACGTGGTGCTGGTGCTGCCGTTCGCCTACCGGGCAATCGATTCCGCACTGTCGGCGATCGACCTGCAGACGTTGTCGGAGGCCGCCCGATCGCTGGGGGCCGGTTGGTTGTCGACGATCACCCGGGTGATCGTGCCCAACATCTGGTCCGGGATCCTGTCTGCAGCCTTCATTTCCATTGCCGTGGTGCTCGGTGAATACACGGTCGCTTCGTTGAGCGGTTTCGAGACGCTCCCGGTCCAGATCGTGGCGATCGGTAAGAGCGACGGTGCGACATCGGTGGCGGCTTCGCTGGCCACCCTGCTGCTGGGGTTCGCCCTGTTGTTGGTCTTGGCAGCGCTCACGCGGGGCCGCCGTCGGACGTTGGGAGTTCAGACATGAGTCTCGGGGCCGGTGTGCGCGTTGAACTTCGTGACCTCACCCGCACTTACGGCAACGTCCACGCACTCGACGGGCTGAGCCTGTCCATCGAGCCGGGGGAGTTGGTGGCGCTGCTCGGGCCGTCGGGCTGTGGCAAGACCACTGCGCTGCGAATCCTGGCCGGACTGGAGGAGGCCACCTCCGGAACCGTGCTCGTCGGTGGTCGTGACATCAGCTCGATGCCGGCGAACAAACGAGATATGGGCATGGTGTTCCAGGCCTACAGCCTGTTCCCGCACCTGACCGTGTTGGACAACGTCGCCTTCGGTTTGAAGATGCGCGGAAAGTCCAAGCAGGACAGGCTGTTTCGCGCCGCAGATATGCTCGATCTGGTGGGCCTGGCCGCGCACAAGGGCAAGTATGCCGGCGAGTTGTCCGGCGGCGAACAGCAGCGGGTGGCGCTGGCCCGGGCCCTGGCCATCGAGCCGAGGGTGCTGCTGCTCGACGAGCCGCTGTCGGCGCTCGATGCCAAGGTGCGTTCCCAATTGCGCGACGAGATCCGGCGGGTGCAGCTCGAGGTCGGCACCACGACGTTGTTCGTCACGCACGACCAGGAGGAGGCCCTGGCGGTTGCGGACCGGGTCGGCGTGATGAGTCATGGCAAACTCGAGCAGCTCGACGCTCCGGCCGTGCTCTACGCCCGCCCGTCGACGCCGTTCGTCGCCGAATTCGTCGGCTTGCACAACAAGGTGCGCGCTCGGGTGTCGGGCGGACGGGCCAGACTGCTGGGCGCCGAGTTGCCGACGCTGCCCGGATCGATCAGCTCGGGGGCGGGTACTGCGATGGTGCGGCCGGAGTCGATCCGGGTGCGCGCCGATCCGGACGGGCCGGCGGTGGTGGAATCCGTGGCGTTCCTCGGCCCCACATCGCACGTGTACATGTCACTGCCCGACGGCTCGCTGATTCACGCGCAGCTGCCCAGCTCACGCGCTCGTGCCTTCCGGTCCGGCGTGGTGGTCAGCCTCGCCCTGGAGCGGACGCCGGTGCTGGTGATCTAGCTCAGACGCCTGCCCTAAACATCCTTGACCGGTTCGATTCCCAGATCGCGGTAGGTGACCAGCGCTGCGAACGGCACACCGCGCTTGGCGAACCTTCCGGTGGCCACGTCGCCACGGTCGACCATCGGGATGACGCCGGTGACGACGGCGCCGACAGCGGTGACCCGCTCGTAGGCGATCTCGGTGGACCCGCCGGTGCTGATCACGTCGTCCACCAGAAGCACCCGGGTGCCTTGCTCGAGCCGGGTGCCTTCGATCCACTGCTCGCGACCGCGTGACTTCTGTTCCTTGCGCACCGAGAACCACGCCTTGCCTGTCACCATCGCGACACCGTGGGCCAGCGGGTCGGCGCCCATTGTCAGCCCGCCGACGGCATCGAATTCGATACCGGTCGCGGCCGCGAGATCGGCGACCGCGCGACTGACGATGGCCATCCGCTCGCCGGTGTCGATGGCGAACTTGCCGTCGATGTAGTCGTGGCTCAGCTGTCCGCTCGCCAGCCGGAACGGTTCCTCACGGTGTTCGTAGCCGCGGGTGCGGATCAGATCGAAGGCGGCTTGCCAGGTCTCGGGGCGCTCAGGCATACCCGCGATCGTATTGCACGCCCCCGACGGGTCGCGGGCCCAGCCGGCGCGGTGCGCCGATCAAGCCTGAGCGCGCTGAGCCAACTCGACGGTGGCCGCCCGCAACTCGCCGTACGAGCTGATCGGTGCGGCGTAGCCGACGCGGGTGTAGGCGATCCCGCGCTCGGTGGTGACCCGCAGATCCAGGCCATAGCGATCGGCCCCGGCGCATACCGCCGCGTCGGCGTCGGGATAGCCGCCGAGGGTGCGCGCCATGTCGGCCAGCGAATCGGCGTGATCGGCGTTGAGATGCTCGATCGCGCCGGCGGCGTGCGGTGCGACGGGGTCGGGTTGGGCGGCGGCATAGGCCTCGCCGGTGGTCGAGTCCATCCGGCCGTATCCGCCGACCCAGCGCACGCGCCGTACGCGCAGCACCCAGAGCGAGAAGTCGCTGAAATCGATGTAGTAGCGCGCGGCGGCCACCGCGTCCAGGTGGGCCTGGCGGGCTGCGGCGAGCTCGTCGCCGGTGGGCCGCTCGACGATCCCGGCCAGGGTGATGCGGCTGCCGGCCAACGGATCTGACCCGGTGTCGGGGGCGACGACGGAGATGCTGGCCCGGGGATCACCGATCAGGTTGCGGCCGTGCTCGGCCATGTTGGACACGCACAGCACCGGTGCGCCGGCCAGCAACCCGTAGGTGATGAAGGACGCCCACGGGTCACCGTCGGCGGTGAGCGAGGCCAATGTGCCTGCGTTGGTCGACGCGGCGACCGTGCGGGCTTCCTCGGCCGCAGACGGGCGTGCCCCCTCGATTACCTCCGTAAGCGGGGGAGGAACCGAGGGGGCATCACCGGGGTCACCATGATCTCGAGTCACGCAGCGACCCTATCGGGCGGCTCAGCCGCCGAGTGCGGCGATCAGATCCTTGATCTGAGCGGTTTCGGCTTCGGTCGCGGGCTCCTCGGCCTCGACGGCCTCGATGAGATCCTTGCGCAGTCCGACGCCGTTGGCGGCTTCCGCGGTGGACAGCTTCGCGCGGCCGCGCGCAACGTAGAGACGCTGACCGAGCGTGGCACCGGGGCCCTCCGACGCCGTCGTCATCAACTCGTCGTAACGGTGCCGTACGCCGCTGAGTGCGACGATCACCGACGGGGTGACCCGGCTGCGGCCGGCCGCCTCCGACAGCGACGTCTGCAGCTTGCGCAGACCGCTGAGGACCACGGACGCCCGGTCGGCGTACTCCGGGTCGCCGGTCGGCGGTAGCGCGTCGATCGCGGCGATGTACATGTGCATCGCCGCATCAGACAGACCAACGATTACTGGTGCTTCACCGTCATTTGGTGCGGACTCACCCACAGGCCATCCCTCGTCGAATGTGTTATCGCCGGCCCATAGCCGACGAGGAGATCAAATGCGGGAGAAACGTAACCCGTCGCCGTCTCTTATTCAACCGTTAGTTTTTCCGCAAACACGTCCTTGGCGGTGAATTACGTTGCTGCAGGATCGTTTCGGATCGTCATGCTCCGGGCGAGGTTCCGTGCAGGTGTCGAGGACGGATGAAGTGGGTACGTTGGGAAGCTGATGGACAACGTTCACGATGATCACTGCATGGTCGAGCACCCGACCGCCGAGGACTTCGACCATGCCAGAACGCTGCCCACCGACCGAGACTGGTTCAAGCGGGCGGTGTTCTATGAGGTGCTGGTCCGGGCGTTCTACGACTCGAACGCCGACGGTGTCGGTGATCTGCAGGGTCTGACCCAACAACTCGACTACCTCAAATGGCTGGGTGTGGACTGCCTCTGGCTGCCGCCCTTCTACGATTCGCCGCTGCGTGATGGTGGCTACGACATCCGGGACTTCTACAAGGTGCTGCCCGAGTTCGGCACCGTGGAGGATTTCGTCACGCTGCTCGACGGGGCGCACCGCCGGGGCATCCGCGTCATCACCGACCTCGTGATGAACCACACCTCCGACTCACACGCCTGGTTCCAGGAGTCGCGGCACAACCCCGACGGTCCCTACGGGGACTTCTACGTCTGGAGCGATACCAGCGACCGGTACGCCGATGCGCGCATCATCTTCGTCGACACCGAGGAGTCGAACTGGACCTTCGACCCGGTGCGCCGGCAGTTTTACTGGCATCGGTTCTTCTCGCACCAGCCCGATCTGAACTACGACAATCCGGCCGTGCAGGAGGCGATGATCGACGTCCTGCGGTTCTGGCTGGATCTCGGTATCGACGGCTTCCGGTTGGACGCGGTGCCCTACCTGTTCGAGCGCGAGGGCACCAATTGCGAGAACTTGCCCGAGACGCACGCCTTCCTCAAGCGCTGCCGCAAGGTGGTCGACGACGAGTTCCCCGGCCGGGTGCTGCTGGCCGAGGCCAATCAGTGGCCGGCCGATGTGGTCGAGTACTTCGGCGATCCGGGTACCGGTGGCGACGAATGCCACATGGCCTTCCATTTCCCGTTGATGCCGCGGATCTTCATGGCCGTGCGGCGCGAGTCGAGGTTCCCGATCTCGGAGATCCTGGCCCAGACACCGGAGATCCCGGATACGGCGCACTGGGCGATCTTCCTGCGCAACCACGACGAGCTGACCTTGGAGATGGTCACCGACGACGAGCGCGACTACATGTACGCCGAGTACGCCAAGGATCCGCGGATGAAGGCCAACGTGGGTATCCGCCGCCGGCTGGCTCCGCTGTTGGAGAATGACCGCAACCAGATCGAGCTGTTCACCGCGCTGCTGCTGTCTCTGCCCGGATCCCCGATGCTCTACTACGGTGACGAGATCGGCATGGGCGACATCATCTGGCTCGGCGACCGCGACAGCGTGCGCACCCCGATGCAGTGGACACCGGACCGCAACACCGGGTTTTCCACCGCCAACCCCGGCCGGCTGTACCTGCCGCCGAACCAGGACGCGGTTTACGGGTATCAGTCGGTGAATGTCGAAGCCCAGCGGGACAGTTCGACGTCGCTGCTGAATTGGACCCGCAGCATGCTGGCCGTCCGTGGCCGCCACGACGCGTTCGCACTCGGCACGTTCCGCGAGCTCGGTGGCTCCAATCCGTCGGTGCTGGCCTACGTCCGCCAGATCGAGAGCGACGGCGATGCGGTGCTGTGCGTGAACAACCTGTCGCGGTTTCCACAGCCGATCGAGCTGAATCTGCAGGAGTGGAGCGGATATACGCCCATCGAGATGTCCGGCCAAGTCGAGTTCCCCAGTGTCGGTCAGTTGCCTTACCTGCTGACCCTTCCCGGCCACGGGTTCTACTGGTTTGAGCTTCGCGGGCCCGAGCGAGATCCCGGAGTGCAGCAATGAGCCTCGAATTCGGTGATTGGCTGAGCCAGCAGCGCTGGTACGCCGGCCGTGGCCGCGAGTTGGCCGCCGTCACACCAGGTCTGGTGCTTGAGTTGGCCGACGGTCTCGATCTGGTGCTGCTGCTGGTGTCCTATGCCGACGGCGGCGCCGAGCGCTACCAGGTGCTGGTGAAGTGGGATGCCGACCCGATCGACGAGTACAGCTCCGTGGCCACGATCGGCAGCGACGCCGGGCGGACCGGCTATGACGCCCTCTATGACCAGGACGCCGCGCGATACCTGCTGGAGATGGTCGACCGGTCGGCCACGGTGGGCACGCTGAGGTGCACCAAGGAGCCGGGGGCCACGCTGCCCTTGGATGCGCTGCCCCGGGTTTCGGCGGCCGAGCAGAGCAACACCAGTGTGGTGTTCGGTCAGGATGCGGTGCTCAAGGCGTTCCGCCGGATCACTCCTGGCATCAACCCCGACATCGAACTCAACCGCGTGCTGGCCCGCGTTGGCAATCCGCATGTGGCCAAGTTGCTCGGATCGATCGATATTGACTGGGACGGCGAGTCTTTCGCCTTGGGTATGGTGACCGAGTTCGCCGCCAACTCGGCCGAGGGCTGGGACATGGCCAACGCCAGCACCCGCGACCTGTTCGCCGAGGGCGATCTGTATGCCGACGAGGTCGGCGGTGACTTCGCCGCCGAGTCCTACCGGCTGGGGGAGGCCGTCGCCTCGGTGCACGCCTGCCTGGCCGAAGAGCTCGGCACCGAGTCGGTACCCTTCCCTGCCGAGCTGATGTCCGCGCGCCTGGCCACTGCCGCAGCGGCGGTACCCGAACTGCGCGAACATGTCTCGTTGATCGAGGACCGTTACCGCAAGCTGGCCGACGAGCAGGTGAGTGTGCAACGGGTGCACGGCGACCTGCATCTCGGGCAGGTGCTGCGCACCCCGGAGCGCTGGCTGCTGATCGACTTCGAGGGTGAGCCCGGCCAGCCGTTGCAGCTCAGGCGCAGCCCGGACTCCCCGCTGCGCGACGTCGCGGGGATGTTGAGGTCCTTCGACTACGCGGCGTACGCCCGCCTGGTGGACCTGGCCGGAGACGATGACCGGGCCCGGCAGTTGGCTGCCCGGGCCCGGGAGTGGGCCGACCGCAACAGCACGGCGTTCTGCGACGGCTATGCCGCGGTGGCCGGCGCCGACCCGCGCGAGCACGCCGCGTTGCTGGCGGCCTACGAGCTGGACAAGGCGGTGTATGAGGCCGCCTACGAGGCCCGCTTCCGGCCCAGTTGGCTGCCCGTTCCCCTGGGGTCGGTGGCACGGCTGATCGGCTGATACCTTCCTTAGCGTGCCTAATCAGCCTGTGCGCCGATCGGCGCCCGACGGGCTGCTGATCGCCGTTCTCGCGGCGGCCGGGATCAGCGTCTCGCTGATGCAGACCCTGATCATCCCGTTGATCCCGCAGTTGCCTGCGCTGCTCGACACCACCGGAGCCAACGCATCGTGGGCGATCACCGCGACCCTGCTGACCGGCGCCGTCGCCACCCCGATGTTGGGCCGGCTCGGAGACATGTACGGTCCCAAGTGGATTCTCGTGCTGTGCGCGGCACTGCTGTTCATCGGATCGGTGATCGCGGCCCTGACCACCTCGCTGATCCCTTTGATCATCGGGCGTGGGCTGCAAGGGTTCGGCGTCCCGGTGATCCCGCTCGGCATCAGCGTGCTGCGTGCTGCCCTGCCGCCTGAGCGGGTGGCCTCGGCCATGGGATTGATGAGTGCGTCATTGGGCGTCGGCGGCGCGCTGGGCCTGCCGTTGTCGGCGGTGATCGCCGAACAGTTCAACTGGCATGCACTGTTCTGGTGTGCGGCCGCACTGGGCCTCGGCTCGGGAGTCCTGTTCGTCCTGCTGGTGCCTGACCTCGAACCGGTGTCCGCCGATCACCGCTTCGACCCGATCGGCGCCATCGCGCTGGGCACCGGCCTTGTGTTGCTGCTGCTGCCGATCTCCAAGGGCGGGATGTGGGGCTGGACCAGTACCACCACGGTCGGCATGTTCGCCGCCGCGGTGGTGACCTTCGGGGTCTTCACCTGGTGGCAGTACCGGGTGCCCTCGCCCATCGTGGACATGCGGACCACGTTGAAACGACCTGTGCTGCTGACGAATCTGGCTTCCATTGCGGTGGGCTTCGGCATGTTCGCGCTGTCGCTGGTGGGCCCGCAGTTGCTGGAGATGCCCCGCGAAACCGGATTCGGCCTGGGCCAGAGCATGATCGCCACCGGTCTGTGGATGGCGCCCGGCGGCCTGGCGATGATGGCCGCGGCTCCGGTCGCCGCGCGGGTGGTGTCGTCGCACGGGCCGAAGATCGTGCTGGTGATCGGCAGCACGATCATCGCCACGGGCTACCTGGCCGGCACCCTGATGCTCGGCAGCCCCGTCGGCCTGTTGGTGCTCGGCCTGATCGTCAGCTTCGGCGTCGGGTTCGCCTTCGCCGCACTGCCCGCCTTGATCAACGCCGCGGTGCCGGTGTCGGAAACCGCATCGGCCAACAGCATCAACTCACTGGCCCGTTCGCTGGGTACCTCGACGTCGAGTGCGGTGATGACCGCGGTGCTGGCCCAGATGACCATCAACTTCGCAGGGCACGCGCTGCCCTCGTTGCCGGGATTCCGTGTCGCACTGTTGATTGCCGCGGCTGCGGCCGCCGGTGCCGCCCTGGTCGCGATGGCGATCCCGAAAGCGCCCGAGATTCCCTCAGAGCGTGGCGATCTCGTAGCTGTCGAGCTGACCGACCAGCGTCCGTAGCTGATCGGCGGACGAGCCCAGGGTGTGCTCGATCGCGGTCAGCCGGGCGGCGTAGTGCCCGATCGGGTACTCCGCGGTGACACCGATACCGCCGTGTAACTGGATCGACTCCTGCGAGATGTGCCGTCCCGAGCGGCCGATCTGCAGCTTGGCCCGCGCCGCGATCACCGGGTCGAGTTCGCCGTCGGCAATGGACATCGCGGCGTAGGTGCCCATGCTCCGCGCCAGCTCGAGCGACATGTACATGTCGGCAGCGCGCTGGGTCAGGGTCTGGAACTTGCTCAGCGTGACCCCGAACTGCTTGCGCTGCTTGAGGTAATCGGCGGTCAGGCGCAGCGACTCGTCCATCACTCCGACGGCCTCGGCACACAGTCCGGCCGAGATCCGTACCAGCGCACGGGTGATCGCGGCACCGGCATCGGCGGCCTCGCCCAGCGGCTCGGCGGGCGTGGCATCCAGCGTGACCTGGGCGCCGCGCTGGCCGTCGAACGTGCGGTAGCCCTGACGCGCGACGTCGGCTGCGTCGACCAGGAACAGTCCGGTCCCGCCATCGGGCAGCGCTGCGGTCACGATCAACGTGTCCGCGACGTCGCCGGCCAGCACCGGGTTCTTGGTGCCGCTCAGCGTCCACCCGTCCCCGGTGCGCGTCGCGGTGGTCGTCACACCGGCCGATCCGCGCACGCCCGGTTCGGAGTGGGCGAAGGCCAGAATCCGCTCGCCGGAAGCGACTTCGTCGAGAAGTGCGCGCTGGGCGTCGGTGCCCACCTCGGCGATGATCGCGCCGGGACCGATCGCCCCGTGCAGCACCGGCTCGGGCGCCAACCGGCGCCCGATCTCGCCCAGCACCACCATGATCTCGATCTGGCCACCGGAGTCCTCGTCGAAACCCAGTCCCAGAACGCCGATCTCGGCGAGCTGTCCCCAGACCTGGCGGTCGAATCCGGGCTCGGACTCCACCACCTTGTTGCGCTTTTCGGTGTCGTAACCCGACAGCAGGTCACGGGTGGTGTCGGCCAGCAGGGCCTGTTCATCAGTTAGCTGAAAGTCCATGGCTCAACTCACAATCCGAGAATGGTGGACGCGATGATGGTGCGCTGCACCTCGTTGCTACCGCCGTAGATCGAGGTCTTGCGGTAGTTGAGGTAGTGCGGAGCGGCCTGCTGGGCCCATTCCGGCGAGGCGATGTCGCCGGCCTCATACGGCAGCGCGTCGGCGCCGGCGACCTCGACGAGCAGTTCGGTGGCGGTCTGCTGCAGCTGGCTGCCGCGCAGCTTCAGCACCGAGGACGCCGGGCTGGGCTTGCCGTCGGCCGAATCGGAGGTCACGCGCATCTGGGTGACCTCCAGTGCCAGCACGTCATTTTCAGCCTCGGCCAGGCGCGCGGCGAACAGTGGATCGGCCAGCAGGCCATTGGCCGCGGCGCGTTCCTTCACCTCGGCGAGACGTACCTTGGTCCGGGCCACCTGGGCGATCCCGGTGCGCTCGTTGCCGAGCAGGAACTTCGCGTAGGTCCAGCCCTGGTTCTCCTCGCCGACGAGCTGGTTGGCGGGCACCCGGACGTCCTCGAAGAACACCTCGTTGACCTCGTAGCTGCCGTCGATCAGCTTGATCGGACGCAGCGTCACACCGGGGGTGTCCATTTCGAACAGCAGGAACGAGATACCCGCCTGCTTCTTGGGCGCCTGCGGGTCGGTGCGGACCAGGCAGAAGATCCAGTCGGCGTGCTGACCCAGCGTGGTCCAGGTCTTCTGGCCGTTGACCACGTAGGTGTCCCCGTCGCGGATCGCGGTGGTGCGCAGGGAGGCCAGGTCCGAGCCGGCCTCGGGCTCGGAGAAGCCCTGGCACCACCAGATGTCCAGCGCCGCGGTCGGCGGCAGGAAGCGTTCCTTGACCTCCTGCGAGCCGAACTCGGCGATCACCGGGCCGACCATCCTGGCGTTGAAGGTGAGCGGCTCGGGGACGCTCGCCAACTGCATCTCGTCGAGCCAGATCTGATGCTGGTTGGGCGTCCAGTCCTTGCCGCCCCACTCGACCGGCCAGTTGGGCACGGCGAGGCCGTGCTCGTGCAGGATCTTGTGCGCAGTGACGATGCCCTCTTTGCCGAGGGGTAACCCGAGCCGATTCTGTTCGCGAAGCTCGGCGGGGATTTTCGTCGTATAGAAGGTGCGCAGCTCATCGCGGAAAGCTGCTTCCTCCGGTGTGAGCGCCAGTTGCATGACCGTCTCCCTGTCGGTGGATCTGACTGCACACTAAACCACCCGGTTGGTTGGGGACGCCAGGGTTCGGTCTACCGGACCAGCCGGCGCAACAACAACGAGGCGACGGCGACGCCGAGCACCGCGGCCGCGATCAGCACGCTGATGTCGAGCGCCCAGTTGGTCGGGGTGCCGATCAGCAGCCCGCGCAGCGCGTTGACCTCGTAACTGAGCGGGTTGACCGTGGACAACCAGCGCAGCCAGGTCGGCATGATGTCGACGGGGTAGAGCGCGTTGGACGCGAAGAACAAGGGCATGGTGATCGCCTGGCCGATACCCATCAGCCGGTCCCGCTTGCGCACCAGCCCGGCCAGCGTCATCGACAGGCACGCGAAGAAGGCCGCCCCGAGCGCCACCACGGCCATCGCGGCCAGGATGCGCAGCGGATTGACCGTCATCGCGATCCCCATCAGATATGCCAGGAGCACGACGCCGACCACCTGCACCACCGAGCGCACCCCGGCCGCGAATGCTTTGCCCGCCACCAGCGCCGAAGCCGGCGCGGGAGTGACCATGAGCTTGGCCAGGATGCCGGCGTCGCGATCCCAGATGATCTGGATGCCGTAGAAGATCGAGATGAACAGTGCCGACTGGGCGATGATCCCCGGTGCCAGGAAGGCCAGGTAGCCCACACCGCCGGTGTCGACGAGGTGCAGGCGGCTGAAGGTCTGGCCGAAGATCAACAACCACAGCGCGGGCTGGACCATCCGGGTGAACAACTCGGTGCGGTCGTGGCGCAGCTTCTGCAGTTCGACCAGGGCGAAGGCCGACATCCGCCGTGCCATCGCGCGGACCCGGCGCATCCCGCGCGGGGCCAGGACCAGTGCTTCAGCTGACACGGCGGGCCGTCCTACGGGTCGCCCGAACCTCACGCATGCCGCCGGGTTGATGCCCGGCATCGGTCAGGTCCGACCCGGCGTAGTGGCGGAAGACGTCCTCGAGAGTGGCGTTCTCGGACTCCTCGGCCGTCGACACTCTGGCCTTGAGTTCGGCCGGCGTCCCGAGCGCCTGCAACCGACCATGGTGCATCAGTGCCACCCGGTCGCAGAGGGCGTCGGCCTCGCCCATGTAGTGCGTGGTGAGTAGCACTGTCATCCCGAACTCGGCCTGCATCCGGCCGACCTGTGCCCAGACGCTGTCGCGCGCGATGGGATCCAGCCCGACCGTGGGCTCGTCGAGGATCAGCAGCTGCGGACGGTTGACCAGTGCCTGAGCCAGCTCGAGGCGGCGCACCATGCCACCGGAGTACGTGCCCGCCACGGCACCGGCGACATCGAGCAGTTGCATCGACTCCAACGCCTGGTTCACCCGATCGGCGCGTTCGGCCCGCGGCACGTCGTACAGGCGCGCGAACAACTCGACGTTCTGTCGGCCCGTGAGCGCTGCTTCGATCGAGAGTTGTTGCGGGACATAGCCGATGTTGTGCCGGATGTCCATGGTGTGCCGGTCCGCGTCGAGACCGAATATCCGGACCTCGCCCTCCTGTACCGGCGTCAGGGTGGTCAGCACCCGCACTGCCGTGGTTTTGCCCGCGCCGTTGGGACCGAGCAGCCCCAGGGTCTCCCCGCGATGGACCTGCAGGGTCAGGTCGTCGACCGCGGTGAAGGCGCCGTAACGATGGGTCAGGTGCCGGCAGTCGATGGCCGGGGCGCTCATGTTTCGCTCTCGTGCAGGAGCCGGGTCAGTTCGTCCATGACATCCAATCCGTTTGCCAGATCGTTGATCTGGCCGTCGTCAAGTTGTGCCAGCACAGCCGACAGTGCGGCCCGGCGGGCCGCCCTGGACTCGTCGGCGATCGCCTGCGCGGGCGGGGTGAGCCGCAGGCGGCCGACGCGCCGGTCCGCGTCGTCGGCGGTTCTGGTGAGCATCCCGTCGGCGACCAGGCGTGACACCAGCGTGGACGCGGAGTTGGGCACCAGGCTGAGTTCGGCGGCCGCTTCCCGCACCGAGATGCCGGGCCTCCGGCCGACCAGGCGTAACAGTTCGCCCTGCGACTGGGTCAACCCGGTGCCGTCGAATCCGCCACCGGTGGACCGGCGCAGCTGTCTGCGGAACCGGCCGACGACGGAGAACAACTCGCTGACGAGATCGTGTCGGGCCTCCATGCATCCACAATAGCTCTGTTACAGAGGTATTGTGGATGAGAGAACTTTGGGGACTCGATGAGAAACCGATTTGAATGAGTTCGGAAGTGTTGCGGCAAACCCGAGGAGACGCCGCAGCCGTGGCCGCAGGGTAGTTGCCGCCGCTCTTCGGCTCGTACCCCCCAGCCCGCCCGGCCGGTGACATCAAGCAAGCGCTCGACGTCTACTTAGGCGGCCACGGCTGCTACATGTTCAAGGTACCAGACTTCCTGGTTAGGGCAGGGACTTCGGGCTGATGAGCAACGCTTTGAATTGACGCTCAATCTGATTCGGCCTGCAGCACCAGGACGGCGCGCGCATCCACGAGGACGGTGTTGCCGGCAGCGACTGCATCGCGTGTGGAGTTTGCCGAAGTGCTGATCGCCGGAATCCAGCGGGCGCCGAATTGTGCCGGTGGTAACGCGAACTCGATCGGTTCATAGTGCGCGTTGAAGCACAGCAGGAACGAGTCGTCGACCACCCGCTGACCCCTGACATCCGGATCGGCGATGCCCTGTCCGTTCAGGTACACGGCCACCGACTTGGCATACCCGGTCTCCCAGTCCTCGGCCGTCATGTCGGACCCATCGGGTGCGAGCCAGGCGATGTCGGGCAATCCGGCGGCGCCCGCCTCGCGTACCGGCCGGCCGTCGAAGAACCTGCGGCGCCGGAACACCGGATGCGCGGCGCGTAGGGCCGACACCGAGCGGGTGAACTCGATCAGATCGAGATCCGCTGTGGTCCAGTCGATCCAGGAGATTTCGTTGTCCTGGCAGTAGACGTTGTTGTTTCCGCGCTGGGTGCGGCCCAACTCATCGCCGTGCGAGATCATCGGAACGCCCTGGGAGAGCAGCAGAGTGGCCAGGAAGTTGCGTTGCTGGCGGCCGCGCAACGTGTTGACCGCAGGATCATCGGACGGACCTTCGGCACCGCAGTTCCACGATTTGTTGTTGCTCTCCCCGTCGCGGTTGTCCTCGCCGTTCGCCTCGTTGTGTTTTTCGTTGTAGGACACCAGGTCCCGGAGGGTGAATCCGTCATGGGCGGTGACGAAGTTGATCGAGGCGAACGGGCGACGGCCGGTCTGCTCATAGAGATCGGCCGAACCCGTCAGCCGGTAGGCGAACTCGTCGAGCGTGGCCGGCTCGCCACGCCAGTAGTCGCGCACGGTGTCGCGGAACTTGCCGTTCCATTCGGTCCACTGCGGCGGGAAGTTACCCACCTGGTAACCGCCGGGCCCGACATCCCATGGCTCGGCGATCAACTTGACCTGGCTGACAATCGGATCCTGTTGCACCAGTTCGAAAAAGGCGCTCAACCGGTCCACGTCGTAGAACTCGCGGGCCAGCGTGGCGGCCAGGTCGAAACGGAATCCGTCGACACGCATCTCGGTGACCCAGTACCGCAACGAGTCCATGATCAGCTGCAACGAGTGCGGATGGCCGACGTTGAGACTGTTACCGGTACCGGTGTAGTCCATGTAGTACTGCTTGTCGTCGTCGACCAGCCGGTAGTAGGCGGCATTGTCGATCCCGCGCATCGACAGCGTCGGCCCCAGGTGGTTGCCCTCGGCCGTGTGGTTGTAGACGACATCGAGGATCACCTCGATGTCGTTGGCGTGCAGTTCACGCACCATGGCCTTGAACTCCTGGACGTGACCGCCGGGGGTGCCCGCCGAGCTGTAGCGGGGGTCGGGCGCCAGGAACCCGATCGTGTTGTAGCCCCAGTAGTTCGACAAGCCTTTGTCGACCAGGGTGGAGTCATCCACGAAGTGGTGTACCGGCATCAGTTCGATGGCATTGACCCGCAGTGCTTTCAGATGCTCGATGATCGCCGGATGTGCGACGGCGGCGTAGGTTCCGCGCAGCTGCTCGGGGATGTCCGGGTGGGTTTGGGTGAGCCCCTTGACATGGGCCTCGTAGATGACGGTGTCCGCGTACTCGTGACTCGGCGGGTGGTCGACGCCCCAGTCGAAGTACGGATTGATCACCACGGCCTTGGGCATGTGGGCCGCCGAATCGTCGTCATTGCGGCTGTCCGGGTCGTCGAAGTTGTAGGAGAACAACGGCTGGCCCCAGTCGAAGGAGCCTTCGATGGCCTTGGCGTACGGGTCCAGCACGAGCTTGTTCGGGTTGCAGCGCCGGCCGGACCCCGGATCGTACGGGCCGTGCACCCGGTAGCCGTAGCGTTGGCCGGGCTCGATCCCGGGAATGAAACCGTGCCAGACGAATCCGTCGACCTCGGGCAGCGTCACCCGCGTCTCATGCAGCGCCCCCGACTCGTCGGGATCGAACAGACACAGTTCGACTCGCTCGGCCACCTCGCTGAACAACGCGAAATTGGTACCCGAGCCGTCATAGGTCGCGCCGAGCGGGTAGGGCTTGCCGCGCCACGTTTCGGAGGTCACTAATCGACGATACGGCGCCCGGGGACCTGCGGCCGGATGAATGTTCGGCGGTACAGTCAGCCGTGACCATCAGCTCTGACCCGCCGGAATACCAGACGGTGCGGGTCACCCTCGACAACGCGGTCGCGATCATCACGCTGGACCGTCCGCAGCAGCGCAACGCCTTCGGCGGCGGGATGCGCGAGGAGTTGGCCGACGCCTACCTGCGTTGCGACGCCGACGACGCGATCCGGGCGATCGTGCTGACCGGCACTCCACCGGCGTTCTGCGCCGGCGCGGACCTCGGCGCGGGGGAGCAGACCTTCACCGAACCGGGGCAGGAATTCAGCGCCGCCGGCCTGGCCGTGCCGGCCTGGACCCTGGACAAACCGGTGATCGCGGCGGTCAACGGACACGCCATCGGCATCGGGCTGACCCTGGCGTTGCAGTGCGACATCCGGCTTTTCGCCGCCGATGCCCGGTACGGCGTGGTGCAGGCCCGGCGCGGCATGGTCGGCGACGCCTACTCGCATTGGGTGCTGCCCCGGCTGGTGGGCCTGGCCAATTCCGCGGAGATCCTTTTGACCGGAGCCACGTTCGACGGATATCGCGCGGTCGAACTCGGCCTTGGCAGCCGCGTGCTCCCGGCCGAGCAGGTTCTGCCTGCCGCACTGGAAATCGCACACGACATCGCGGTCAACACCGCGCCGATGTCGGTCGCGGCCAGCAAACGGCTGCTGTGGGATTCCTATGATCTCGACCGCGCGGGAGTCGGTGCCCGGGAGACCCGGATACACCTGGAGTTGATGGCACACGACGACGCCCGTGAAGGCGTGCGTGCCCACGTCGAGCGTCGGGACCCGCGCTGGACCGGTCGGCCCGTCGACCCGACTAAGTGATTTCCACCCCGGTGGAACGCAATTCGGCCAGTGCCGCAGTGCTGCTCTCCGGCGCGACACCGGCGGTCAGGCCGGTCAGCACACGGGTGCGCAGCCCCGCCTTCACCGCATCGGCCGCGGTGGCCGCGACACAGTAATCGGTGGCGATGCCCACCACGTCGACCGCATCGACGCCGCGCTCGGCCAGCCAATCCGCCAGGGGTGTCCCGGAAGCGTCGACGCCTTCGAACCCGCTGTAGGCCGCCGAATGGTGGCCTTTCTCGAACACCGCCTCCACGGTGGTCGAGTCGAGATCGGGATGGAATGCCGCACCCGGGGTATCGGCCACGCAGTGCCGCGGCCACGACGTCCGGTAGTCAGGGCTGTCGGAGAAATGCTCACCCGGGTCGATGTGGAAATCCTTGGTGGCCACCACATGGTCGTACCCGTGGTCGGAGGCCAGTAGTGCGGTGATGCCCCGCGCCACCGCTGAACCACCCGCGACCGCCAGCGAACCACCCTCGCAGAAATCGTTCTGCACGTCGACGACGATCAGTGCCCGAATCTGCCTGGAGGACATGGTTCCGACGCTACCCGCCGAACAGCAGGTACAGCCCGGTGAAGGTATAGCCGACCATCACCAGCATCGTCGCCAATTGGCCGGTGAGCTGGTGTTGTTTCGGCAGCAGGCGCAGGGCTCGGTCGTGTGCGGCGATCACCCCGGCGACGTGACCGGCCAACACGAACCCGACCTTGAGACTGGCCAAGAGCGTGGGGTGAGCGGAGAGGAAGTAGCTGACCTGCACGTCGTGGAGCCCGAAGAGCAGGATCACTGTCTGCTGGCCGCGCTCGACCAGATAGGACAGGTAATGCGCGAACACATAGCCGATGACGATCGGGATCAGCGAATGCGCCATCAGCCCAGGCAACTTCCGCCGCAGCTCGCGATCCACCCCGCCCGTGGTGCGGGTAGCCGCCCAGAACGTGACCGCCACCGTGGACGCGAACACCAGCAGGCCCGCGGTACGGATCAGGCTGGAGCCCAGCGGCGAGCCCGCATGCGCGTCGACGAAGTTACGCCACTGCGGCATCGCCGAGAAGCTGTCGAACGCGGTCGATCCCAGCAGCACGGCAAGCACGGCGACCAGCCCCGGCCGCACCGGCAGCGAGGGCAGGTGATCGAACGGGTTACCGATCACGATCCGGCCATCGTGGCGGCGCAGCGGTGAGAGCCTCGATGCGACCGTGCTGTACACCTCGAACGGGTCCGCGCTCTCCAACCAGCGCTGACCGCAACACAGTGCACCGGCGAGCGTCACCACGAGGTAGATCAGCAGCCAGTTACGAATGGCCACAACCGATCCCGGGTCGGGGCTCGCCAGCTCCAACCACACGAACGCGAACAGCCCCGCGGCAGCCGGCCAGTAGCCGAGCCGTTCGGGATAGCTTCGGCCACCAGTCGGTAGGAACCGGGACAACGTACGGACCGGCGAGATCAGCCGCCACACCGGGCCGAACAGCACCGAGGCGGCGACCAACCCCACCCACAGCAGCACATAGAAGACCCCCGGCAGCGGATTGGCACCAGGCGGCCGGGCGAACGCGGTGTACGCCACCCACCCGGTGAACACGAGCGCGAGCAGGCCCACACCCCAGCGGGTCACGGGAGAGTCGAACGCCGTCGTCACCCAGCGCGGCAGCCCCAGACCTGGCTTGTCAGGATCGAACCGGGGCCGCCGCCAGGCCAGCGCCACCACCGCAAAGGTGAACGTCAGCGTCCAAGCCGCACCGATCAGGGCGTACGTGTAGGGGATCGGGAGGTCGGTCGAACCGCCCAGACCGTGGGCCAGTACCGCGGTCGCCCCGGGCGTCACTGCTGCACTTGCACGCCGGCGATCGTGCGGTTCAGGTGGTGCAGCTCGATGTCGACGGTGCCGGGCACGTCGACGGTGAACTGGAACTGCTGACCGTTACGTGCCTCGATCTTGAAGCTGTGTTCGGGATTCGAGTGCACGTGCAACTCATCGGCGGCGTCGCTGTTGACCCGCACCACGATCGGCTCGCCGACCTTGCCCGTCAGCCGCTCGTTGGTCGGAGTCACCTGACCGGCCTTGATGGTGACGTCGATCAGCAGCCGGGCGGGGGCCTGCTGCTGGTTGGTCATGTCCGACGGACTGACGGTGGTCGCCGAGGGAGCGGCAGACTCGGCGGACTCGCCGGAGCCGCCGCCACAACCGGCCGTCACCAGGGCGAGGGCGGACGTCAGGACGATGACACTGCTTTTGAGGTTGATCACGGTGAACCATCTTCGCCGCAGGAGTGCGTACCTTCATCTTGAGCGTCGCCGCTGTCGTCATCACGCGGCCTGCGCCGGTCGCGCATGGCGACGTACACCACGACACCGACCACGACCAGCGCCGGCGCGAAGGCCGGCAAGGCCAGCAGCAGCGTGTGGTCGGCCTGATACTCGATCGGATACGTCATGTGAGCCCGGCGGGTTCACGGCCGGCGGCCAGCTCCCTGGCGTTGATGCGGCCGGCACCCCAGGTCAGCCCGGCGATCAGGAGCAGCGTGCACACCAACACCACCAGCGACGCCACGTTGTACAGCCAGGACGGGTGATCGAGGTTGCGTTCACGCTGCAGAATCGTGATCTCCTGCACGAACTCTCGGCTGCTCGAGGTCAGCGCCGGGGTTTCGGGCGCTCCGATACCCGGGTCGGCGGGCAGGAAGATCGGGACACCGGCCATGGTGTTTCCGTCCTGCACGCGCAGCAGGGTCTTCCAGCTTCCGGACACCGGGATGGGCTGCGTCGAGCGGTAATGCCCCGGGCCCACCTTCTCCAACGGGTCGACGATCAGGCCACGGTCGTTGGGCAGGCCTCCCTGCCACGCCAGGATCGACACCCACTCCGGATTGTCGCTGACCACGTCGGCCGGGCTGATCTGCACATCGGCCGAGGCCATGCGATGCCCGTTGTGGGCCGGAAGATCCGTCAGAGTGATGGTGGCACTGGCATTTTGCGGAACTTCGGTGCGTAGCCCGTTGGCCACGGCGCCGCCGATCACCAGCACGGTGGCCACCACGATCGAGATGCCCACCGCGGGCCGGGGCAACGCCTGGCCGGTGAGCACCAGGGCCAGCAGTGCGCCACAAAGGCCCATTCCGACGGCGACCGGTATCGCCATGCCCAGCGCCTCACCCCACATGCTGGTCGGCCAGGGGTAGTGGTAGACCGCGCCGATCCACAACGATTCCAGCCACAGCCCCACGGTGCCGACGCCCAGCCCGCCTACCGCGCCAAACAGGATGGGTCGCTTCACAAGTGGGGTCAGGGCAATGAGCTCGACCACCAGTGCCGGCCCCAGGTACAGCGCGAACCAACTTGTTGGCGCACCCAGAACCGGGCCCACGATCAAGGCGACCGCTCCACGCAGCGCGATCGCGAACCCGGCGGCGATCAGCGCGGCACCGGGGCCGAGGACCAACCGTGCCGCGACTGCGGCGAATGCGGCCGCGGCGGCGATCATCATCGGTTGCAGCACCAACCGGAACTGCTCGACGCCGAAGTCGTATTCGATCTGGAACACCGACAGGCCGATGAACAGACCGCCGAAGGACAGGAAGTAGAGGAACTTGTTGAACTTACTGTCCTCACCTGCGTCCGGGCCAATCGCCACCCGTCCCTCGTGCTCGAGCAGCAGCACGGCGATCAGCGACAACCCGGCGCCGCCGATGAGCATCAAATGCGTTGGGCCCCAAAGGGTGACATCCTGGCCGAAGATCCGGTGCCAGATGTCGTCGAGCGGAAAACCGATGAGCGCATAGAGGCCGCAGAGCGCCATCAACACACCACCCACCGGGGCGTACCAGCTGCGGGTGATCCGGATGGCTGCCGGGCCGGGCTTGTCGTAGGGCAGGACGATGGCCATCGAACCGGCGATGAACAGCAGGAACAGCCCGAACAGGATGAAGTAGTGCGCAGGGTTGGCCAGGGGGCCCGGATCCCGGCCCTTGCCGATGTGCAGGCTGACATCCCAGATGAAGCCGAACAGCGCGCAGATGATGGTCGCGGTGAACAGGAACACCTGCAGCGCCACCCACGGCGGCCGGTGGAATTTGCGGCCCAACCATTCGGCGAAATCGTTGAGCCAGGTGATGCGCCGGTTGCGGTGCAGGTAACCGATCCACAGCAGGGCGACGGTGACGATGAGGGCGACCACCGACATGCCGACCACCTGGTCGAGTGCGGCGCCACCGCCCTCCGTCCCGGTGGCCGCGGTGAGCGTGACGTCCGGTGAGCTCATCATGACCTCCGGTCAACTGACAGTGGTGTCGGTGACAGATGTTGCCAGAAGCGGGCGGCCGCAAACAGGCGTTCCGTTAGCTCCGTCGGCTCCACGGTGTGACGGGACGGTCCACCCGCTCGCCGTCGACGAACACATCGACGTGCTCGTCGAAGAAGCAGACGCGGTCGCCGACCGGCACCGCGTCGTTCAGCGGTTCGTGATAGGCCCAGGCCAGATCGGTGGCCCCGCCGGGCACCGAGTAGTACGTGGCCCGGCCCTTGTATGCGCAGTATGTGACGGTGTTGCTCACGGCGAGTGCGGTGGTGACGTCTTCGCGGGGCAGGTAGTGCCGGGTGGGGAGCCCGGTCTCGAATAACAGCATGGGATCGCAGGATTCGGCCAGCACCCGTCCGTCGAGTTCGACGCGGATGCGTCGCCGGCTGCGCCGGATGTCGATCCGGTGGAACGGGTCGTGCGGGTGCGCGACGATCGCCTCGTCTTCCTCCCGCCATTCGAACGTCGAGAAGTCCAGGATCAGGTAGTCGGCCAGGTCCGCGTCGTCGGGCTGAAATGCCGCGGCAGCACCGGCTTCGTCACCGGCGATGACGTCGAACGTTGTGCCCGGGCAGGTGTGTGCGGTGAACGGCACCGACGGATCCAGGAAGCCGGGGATCTCGTCGTCACCCACCTCCCCGCCGGCCGGAACCAGTTGTGCCGTCAATGCCGAACGCGGCACCGCATACGTCGGGACCACCCGGCGCGGTTCCCAGACCAGGACCGCCGCATCGGTGTCGGCCACCGGTTCACCGCCCAGACAAATCCGAATTCGCTTGGTAGTGGGCTGGTATCGCAGAGCACCCGACTCGCTACCCAGTAGGTCGGCCATCTTCACTGCCATCGGATCATTATCGACGGCAATGGCGGTGGCTGTCTGCTACTTGACGTCGACGTACACCGTGCGGGTGGTCACGGCGCTCAGCGTGTCGGTGCGGCTGAAGTTCGGTCCGGGCCGGACCGCGACGACGGTCGCCTTGTCCAGCGGTGCCGAACCCAGGCGGTTGACGATCACCGTGTAACCCTGGGATTGCAGTTCTTCGATGGTCTGTTGAGCGTTGCTGGGCCCGTTGGGCGCGGCTGTCGCGAGCGCGACGGCAGGCCCGATGACTGCAGCTGCCAGCCCGCTGACGGCCGCGGCGACGAATCGCGACTTTCCGATTGTGTTTCGCACGGGACTGTCCCTCCTGTTCCGGTTCGCGGCGTTTCGATACGCTGCCCGTTGTCAGGTAAAACCGGCAGCTCAGAAGCTTTAGTTCCGATGGCAGGAATTGATCGATCAGATGACCGGATCTGTGTGAAGCCAGGCAGACTGGCGGCCTTGCGGCTACGGCAACGTGACGGGATCACTTGTGGCCCTACGGTCGCCGTGGTGGCCGGCGCCTTGCTGGATCACACCTATCGCGCGGAGTTGCTGAACCCCGACGGCCATACCTGGTTCGCCGAGGAGCAGGGCCGAATTCACGCTGCGGTCAACCGGATCTGGCCGCGACAGCTCGGGACCACGCCGGTGGGAATGGCCCGCGCGCTGTCCGACCACAGCGCGAAGCGTGGAGTCGGGTACCGGTGGCGGCGCTTCCGCGGCGCCCGCGACACGTTGTCGGATGTGCGTGGTGCTGTCGCGGAGGGCTGGCCCGTGGCAATGCTGATCGGTGAGCGCGGTATTCCACGGCACTGGGTGCTGATCGTCGATGCGGATGGCGATGTGCTGCAGTGCTACGAACCGTCGTCGGGCAAGGTGCTGCCGATCGACGTCGCGGCGGTGACCGGCGCGCGGCTGACGGGGTTGGGCTTTCCCCGGCCGTTCGCCTTTGTCCTACCGTCGAGGCATGGCCCGAAAGTATGCGACCGCTGACAACGTAGGAATCGACGAACTCCTGGACTTCGTGCGCCCACGTCACCACATGGTGCTCACCACATTCCGGGCCGACGGTTCGCTGCAGACCTCGCCGGTGACCGGCGGGGTCGACGAGCAGGGGCGCATCGTGATCGCGAGTTACCCGCAGCGGGCGAAGGCAGCCAACCTCCGCCGCACGCCCCGGGCCAGCGTGACGGTGCTGTCCGAGGAGTTCAACGGTCCGTATGTGCAAGTCGACGGTAATGCCGAGGTGATCGAACTGCCGGACGCGGTGGAGCCACTGGTCGACTACTTCCGCGCGGTCGCCGGCGAACATCCGGACTGGGACGAATACCGGCAAGCGATGGTGGACCAGGGCAAGTGCCTGATCAGGATCACTCCGACGCACTGGGGCCCCGTTGCCACCGGTGGCTTCCCTCCGGCCTGAGCGTCGGCCGACGCGTTGCGTTGGCTAGCAGGTCAAACTATAGTCTGGACACATGTCCAGAGGGTTCGGAGTCGACGCGTGAGCGTGTATTCCCAGCTCAGCAGTATTCCGGCCGTCGGGTGATCTCATTATGCGTATCGCGTTGCTGTCCTATCGGAGCAAGACTCACTGCGGTGGCCAGGGCGTCTATGTGCGCTACCTGAGCCGCGGGCTCGCCGAACTCGGCCATGACGTCGAGGTGTTCTCCGGCCAGCCGTATCCCGAGGGTCTGGACCCGCGGGTGACGCTGACCAAGGTTCCCAGCCTCGATCTCTACCGCGAACCGGACCCGTTCCGGGTGCCCAGGCCCAGTGAGATCCGCGACCACATCGACGCCCTGGAACTGGGGACGATGTGGAGCGCCGGGTTCCCGGAGCCCCGGACGTTCACCATGCGCGTCGCGCGGATCCTGGCAGCGCGCCGCGACGAGTTCGACGTGGTCCACGACAACCAGAGCCTGGGCTCGGCATTGTTGAAGATCGCCGCCCTCGGCCTGCCGGTCGTCGCGACCGTGCACCACCCGATCACCCGCGACCGGGTGGTCGAGATCGCCGCCGCCAAGTGGTGGCGCAAGCCGCTGGTGCGGCGCTGGTACGGGTTCGCCGAGATGCAGAAGAAGGTGGCCCGCAGGATCCCCGAGTTGCTCACCGTGTCGTCGTCCTCGGCCGCCGACATCGCCGAGGACTTCGGGGTGACGCCGAATCAGCTGCACATCGTGCCGCTCGGTGTGGACACCGAACTGTTCAAGCCCAGCGACCACCGGGTGAGCGGGCGCATCATCGCGATCGCCAGCGCCGACGTCCCCCTCAAAGGGGTCAGCCATCTACTGCATGCAGTGGCCCGGCTGCGGGTGGCACGCGACCTCGACGTCCAGTTGGTCTCCAAGCTCGAACCTAACGGGCCGACCGAGAAACTCATTGCCGAGCTTGGTATCTCGGACATCGTGCACAGCTCCAGTGGGCTGAGTGACGGGGAACTCGCCGCGCTGCTGGCCTCCGCCGAGGTGGCCTGCATCCCGTCGCTCTACGAGGGCTTCTCGTTGCCTGCCGTGGAAGCCATGGCCAGCGGCACCCCGATCGTGGCCAGCCGCGCGGGCGCACTGCCCGAAGTGGTCGGTGACGACGGCGCCTGCGCCCGGCTGGTGCGCCCCGCCGATGTCGACGAGCTCACCGAGGTGCTGGGTGAACTGCTCGACTCGCCGTTGGAACGCCGCAAGCTCGGCGCCGCCGGGCGGCAGCGGGCGCTTGACGTCTTCAGTTGGGAATCGGTGGCCGCACAGACGGTATCGGTATACGAGATGGCCCGTGAGCGGGTAGAAGCGAAGGAGGGCTCATGCTGACCGTCGATTTCGACCGTCTCGGTGTCGGACCGGGCACGACGGTGATCGACGTGGGCTGCGGTGCGGGCCGGCACACGTTCGAGGCCTATCGGCGCGGGGCCTCTGTCGTCGGCTTCGACCAGAGCGTGTCCGACCTCAACGACGTCGACACGATGCTGCAGGCGATGCGGGAAGCGGGCGAGGTTCCGCTGTCGGCCAAGGGTGAGGCCGTCAAAGGTGACGCTCTCGACCTGCCCTACCCCGACGCCAGCTTCGACTGCGTGATCGCATCGGAGATCCTGGAGCATGTACCGCAGGACGACCGCGCCATCGCTGAACTCGTGCGGGTCCTCAAACCCGGTGGCTCGCTTGCCATCACGGTGCCACGCTGGCTCCCGGAGAAGGTCTGTTGGCTCCTGTCGGACGAGTACCACGCCAACGAGGGTGGCCACATCCGCATATACAAGGCCGACGAGTTGCGGGACAAGGTCCTTGCGCACGGGCTGACGCTCACCCAGACGCACCATGAGCACGCGCTGCACGCACCGTACTGGTGGCTCAAATGCCTTGTCGGCACCGAGAAGAACGACCACCCCGCGGTCAAGGCCTACCACCGGCTGCTGGTGTGGGACATGATGGGCCGGCCCTGGCTCACCCGCACCGCCGAGTCGGTGCTGAACCCGGTGATCGGCAAGAGCGTCGCGCTGTACTTCCGCAAGCCCGAAATCGACGGGTAGGCCCGGGCGGTGCTAGTTCCTGAGATCCCCGGTGTGCCCGGAGTTTTGACGCCAGATGAGTGCCTGCAGACGGCACGTTCGATTGCCGAGACCCAGGAATCGTCAGGGGCTCTGCCGTGGTTCGACGGCGGTCACACGGACCCGTGGGATCACGTGGAGAATGCCATGGCGCTGACCGTGGCCGGATTGATCGAACCGGCCCGGGCGGGCTTCGACTGGTGCCGCAGCATGCAGCGTGCCGACGGCTCCTGGCCGATCCAACTGCGCAACGGGGTCATCGAGGACGCCAACAGCGACAGCAACTTCTGTGCCTACGTGGCCACCGGCGTCTGGCATCACGTGCTGATCACCGGGGACCGGGCCTTCGCCGAGTTGATGTGGCCGGTGGTGACCCGAGCGCTCGACTTCGTGCTGGGTCTGCAGGCCTCCGGAGGCGAGATCTACTGGGCCGCAAGTCCGTCCGGTCCGGTTGAGGAGGCGCTGCTGACAGGTTGCGCCAGCGTGTACCACAGCATCCGGTGCGGGCTGGCGCTTGCCGACTACCTCGACGATCCCCAACCCGAATGGGAGGTCGCCGTCGGACGTCTCGGCCACGCCATCGCCGCTCATCCGGAGGCGTTCTCCGCCAAGGACACCCACGCGATGGAGTGGTACTACCCCGTGCTCGGCGGTGCGTTGCGCGGGTCGGCTGCCCGAACTCGGATCGACGACCGTTGGAACGATTTCGTGGTGCCCGGACTGGGCATCCGCTGCGTCGATCACCGTCCCTGGGTCACCGGTGCGGAGACCTGCGAACTGGTCATGGCCCTTGACGCGATCGGTGACACCCGGCGGGCCCGCGAGCAGTTCGCGGCCATGCAGCACCTGCGCGAGGCCGACGGATCCTATTGGACCGGGCTGGTTTTCGCCGACGGCAAGCGCTGGCCCGAGGAGCGCACCACCTGGACCGGTGCGGCCATGATCCTGGCTGCCGACGCGCTGTCGCAGACCACCCCGGCCAATGGCATCTTCCGGGGCGTCGGGCTTCCGCGCGGCCTTGAGGGCGAGTACGACTGTGAGTGCGTCGGCGGGAAGGCCGGCGACCGCTAGCCCAACTGGCCCGGCTCGCCCGAGGTCCGCTCCAGCACCCGCATCGACCCCATCACCACGACTTCGTCGAACGCGCCCGTCGCCAGCGCGCGCTGGTAGATGTGGAACGGCGCCTGGCCGCCGTCATCGGGATTCGGGAACACATCGTGGATGATCAACGCGCCGCCCACCTCGACCCAGCGGGCCCAGCCGTCGAAGTCCCGCTGCGCCGCCTCTTCGGTGTGGCCACCGTCGATGAACAACAGCTGCAACGGCATTCGCCAGCCGCGGGACACCACGGGTGACCGGCCGACGACGGCGACCACATGTTCGTCCAAGCCGGCGGCGTCCAGGGTGTGGCGCATCGTGGGCAGGGTGTCGAACAGTCCGGTGACCGGATCCACCATGGTGGTGTCGTGGTACTCCCAGCCGGCCTGATGCTCTTCCGAGCCGTGGTGGTGGTCGACGGTGTAGAGCACCGAGTTGGTCTCCTGCGCGGCCGCGCCCAGCATGACGGTCGACTTACCGCAGTACGTGCCGATCTCGACGCCGACCCCGCCGCCGAGGTATCGGAGGCCGGCGTCGTAGAGGGCGCGGCCCTCGTCGGCGGGCATGAAGCCGGTGACCTGCTCGGCAAGGGCGAACAGGCGCTCGGCGCGGGCGGGCAGGGCGGTGTCAGCGGTGCTCATGAATGCCCAACCTACCGTTGCTGGCCATCGGCTGTTGTAGTAGCGTCCGGACACGTGTCCGAGACGGCTCTGGAGTCGACGCGCCGCCGTCTGAGTGCACGGCAGGCCGATACTGTCGAGCGCCTGGGTAAGGCCGCATTACAGCTGATCACCCGGGACGGATTCGCCGGACTGACGGTGCGCCGGGTGGCCGCCGAGGCGGGGGTCGGGGCGGCCACGGCCTACACCTACTTCTCCTCCAAAGAGCACCTCGTCGCCGAGGTGTTCTGGCGCAGGCTTTCCGCTGCTCCGCCGGCCGCTCATGAATCGCCCGACCCGGCCACCCGGGTGGTCGAGGTGCTGCAGCACATCGCCTCGCTGGTGGCAGACGAACCAGAGTTCGCCGGCGCGGTCACCAATGCTCTGCTCGGCAAGGACCCCGACGTGGACGCACTGCGGCAGCGCATCGGTGCGGATGTGCGGGGCCGGCTGGTCGCCGCACTCGGGCCTGACGTGGACCTCGATGTGATCGAAGCACTCGAATTGCTCTACACCGGCACGCTGGTGTGGGCCGGGATGGGATACGAGACCTACGCCGCCATCTCGCAGCGGTTGGAGAAGTCAGCGCGGTTGGTGCTGAGCTGAATTCGCAGTCATGATCGCCGTCGATGCGGCGACCGCGGGCCCG
Organism: Mycobacterium sp. IDUB_9; assembly: GCF_055419505.1. NCBI lineage: Bacteria > Bacillati > Actinomycetota > Actinomycetes > Mycobacteriales > Mycobacteriaceae > Mycobacterium > Mycobacterium sp. IDUB_9. Next base: position 1,195,678 of record NZ_JBVAXU010000001.1, read on the forward strand.
TAGATCTCCTGGATGTCCCCGCCGTCCTCGACGATCAGCGCGGTCAATTCGCGAAGCCCGCCCAGCAGGATGATGGCCATCGGCTCGGTGAGCCGGGGCAGGCCGGCGCGTTGGAAGCCTGCGCTGCCGCTGAGTTCGATCAGCAGATCGGTCAGTTCGCGTAGGGCTGCGCGCTGCAGCGGGCGCGCCCTGCTGCCCAGCGCCGGCAGTTCGCGGATCCAGCTCAGGGTGATGGCCGGGGCGGACGCGATGTGGTCGACATAGGCGCCCACGGCCTGTGCGATCTGGTCCGGCCACGACTCCTCGGGGTCGACGGCGGCCTGGATGCGGTCGACGAGTGCGGCGTTGTTGGCCCGCAACAGCTCGAGGAAGCCGTCCTCCTTGGTGCCGAACTGGTCGTAGAACGTGCGCTTGGATGTGCGCGCGTGGCGGACGATGTCGGCCACGGTGGTCTCGCGATAGCCCTTGTCGTTGATCGCCGCGGCGAGTCCGTCGAGCAGGCGCAACCGGTAGGTCATCGAGTCCAACCCCCCTTGCGCTGCCTGGTACCTGGTAGTACCGTACCTCACAACCGATTGGTACCACGCGGTACCAGGACTGGCTGGAGATGGTATGACCGAGCTTGCAGCTGCTGAGAAGACCACCGGCAACCCAGCCGCGGGCGCCGCGCCAGGCCGGATGCCGCCTCCGGCGCGATTTCCGAAGCCTTTGCAGGCCATCGGCTTCGCCCTGGCCAGGCGCCGGGTCGTCAAACAGCTCGCCCGCCGTCAAGGGGACGTCTTCAAGCTCAAACTCCCCATCTTCGGGCCCACTGTGATCGTCGCCGACGCTCAGCTGGCCAAGCAGCTCTTCACCGCCAACACCGACGACGTCGGCAACATTCAGCCCAACTTGAGCCGCATCCTGGGATCGGGATCGGTGTTCGCGCTCGACGGCACCGATCACCGTCGCCGTCGCAAGCTGCTGACCCCGCCGTTCCACGGCAAGAGCATCAAGAATTACGAGGAGATCTTCGAAGAAGAGACCCTGCGCGAATCGGCGAACTGGCCGCAGGGGAAAGAGTTCGAGACGCTCGAGCCGATGATGCGGATCACTCTCAACGTGATCCTGCGTGCGGTCTTCGGCGCCGACGGCGAACAGCTCGACGAGCTACGCCGCATCATCCCGCCGTGGGTCACCCTGGGTTCGCGGCTGGTGGTGGTGCCCACTCCGGCCCACACCTACGGCCGGTTCAGTCCGTGGGGCCGGCTGGCCAGATACCGCCAGGAGTACGACGCTGTCATCGATCGATTGATCGACAAGGTCGAAGCCGATCCGGACTTCGGCCGGCGCGACGACATCCTGTCCTTGCTGCTGCGTAGCACGTATGAGGACGGATCGGCCATGTCCCGCAAGGACATCGGCGATGAGCTACTGACCCTGCTGGCCGCCGGGCACGAAACCACGGCCTCGACCCTGGGCTGGGCCTTCGAGCGCATCACCCGCCACCCCCAGGTGCTGGCTGAGTTGGTGGACGAGGCGGCCACCGACCGCAACGAATACCGCCAGGCCACCATCCTGGAGGTCCAGCGCAATCGCACCGTCATCGACTTCTCCGGCCGCCACGTCTATGCGCCGTCGATCCGGCTGGGAGAGTGGGAGATTCCGCGCGGACACTCCATCATCGTGGCGATCTCGCAGATCCAGGAGTCCGAAAAGGAATTCCCCGATCCGGACCGGTTCGATCCGCAGCGATTCGTCGGTAGCCGCCCCGGCCTGGGCTGGCTGCCATACGGCGGTGGCACCCGGCGGTGTGTCGGTGCCGTGTTCGCGAACGTGGAAATGGACGTGGTGCTGCGAACGGTGTTGCGGCATTTCGTCATCGAGACCACCACCGCACCGGGCGAAAAGGTGCACTCCCGCGGTGTGGCCTACACCCCCGCGGCGGGCGGGCGCATCGTCGTGCATCGGCGCGCCACGCCGCTGGGGAACTGAGCAGCTATCCCGCGGTCTGACGTTTGGGCAGCGTCCAGCCCGCGCGCGGGAAATGGCAGGTGTACCCGTTCGGGTAGTGCTGCAGGTAATCCTGATGCTCGGGCTCGGCCTCCCAGAAATCGCCCGCCGCGGTCACCTCGGTGACCACCTTGCCCGGCCACAATCCCGAGGCATCCACGTCGGCGATGGTGTCCAGCGCAATGCGCTTCTGCTCGTCGTCGAGGTAGAAGATCGCCGACCGGTAGCTGCTGCCGACGTCGTTGCCCTGCCGGTCCTTTGTCGACGGATCGTGGATCTGGAAGAAGAACTCCAGCAGCGCCCGGTAATTGGTGCGAGTCGGATCGAATTCGATCTCCACCGCCTCGGCGTGACCGGGATGGTTCCGATACGTCGGATGGTCGTTGCGTCCGCCGGTGTACCCCACCCGGGTGGAGACCACGCCGGGTTGCTTGCGGATGAGGTCCTGCATACCCCAGAAGCAGCCGCCCGCCAGGATCGCTGTCGAATAGTTACCCATGTGCCCCATTGTGCTCCGTGGTTACCGTGGTGATCCCGCACGGACCCTCTTCACCGACAACCCCGCCATCGTCGATCCGCACATCACCCGGATCGAATCCTTCAGCCGTGATCAGGAACGCCTGCTGGTCAACTTCACTGCAGGTACCCCGGACTGCTTCGGCGTCCACGTGATCGCGCAGGAAACCGCCGATGCCGTCACGATCGACCTTCGCGGCGGGACACCGCCGGAATCCGTCGGCCGCATGTGCATCGCCCTTGCCGTGCACGGCACCGCGGAGGTGGCTCTGCAGGCCCCGCTGGGATCCCGTCACGTGCTGGCTGCGCAGTGACGGGTCTCGACAAAGGTCGATAGAACGTGTTCTAGTTTTGAGGTGACGAGCAGGTCTTTCAGCCGCGATGAACTCGCCGCTGCCTTTGAAACCTTCGAGCAGACCGTGGACCGGGCCGCGCAGACCAAGAACTGGGACGTGTGGGCGGACCACTACACCGTCGACGTCGACTACATCGAGCACGCCGTGGGCACCATGAAGGGCCGCGAGCAGGTCCGGCCCTGGATCTGGAAGACCATGACCACCTTCCCGGGCAGCTACATGACCTCGTTCCCGTCGCTGTGGTCGGTGATCGACGAACCCACCGGCCGCATCATCTGCGAACTGGACAACCCCATGCGCGACCCCGGTGACGGCACCATCATCAGCGCCACCAACATCTCGATCCTGACCTACGCGGGCGACGGCTTGTGGTCACGTCAGGAAGATGTCTACAACCCGCTGCGGTTCGCCTCCGCGGCCCGCAAGTGGTGCCGCAAGGCCGCTGAGCTCGGCACCCTGACAGACGAGGCCGAGGCGTGGCTCAAGAAATTCGGTGGCGGTAAATGAGCGCCAAGCTGGTCATCGGGGCCAACGGGTTCCTGGGCTCGCATGTGCTGCGGCAATTGGTCGCCGCAGACGAATGCGACGAAAACAACACTGAGATCCGGGCCATGGTTCGGCCGGGCGCCAACACCATCTCCATCGATGACCTCGACGTCCGGCGTTTCGAGGGCGACGTCTTCGACACCGAGGCCCTGCGAGAGGCGATGACCGGCTGCGACGTCGTCTACCACTGCGTCGTCGACGCCCGCGGATGGCTGCGGGACCCGGCACCGCTGTTCCGTACCAACGTCGAGGGCACCCGCAACGTGCTCGACGTCGCCGCTGGGATCGACGGTTTACGGAAGTTCGTCTTCACCAGCAGCTACGTCACCGTCGGACGCAAGCGGGGAAAGCGGTCCACCGAGGCGGACATCGCCGACGTGTCGAAGGTGACGCCCTACGTGCGTTCGCGGGTTCAGGCCGAGGAGCTCGTATTGAGGTACGCCCGCGAACGCGGGCTGCCCGCCGTCGCGATGTGCGTGTCCACCACCTACGGCAGCGGCGACTGGGGCCGGACCCCGCACGGGGCGATCATCGCCGGAGCCGCGTTCGGCAAGCTGCCGTTCGTGATGAGCGGCATCGACCTGGAGGCCGTCGGCATCGATGATGCGGCGAACGCCATGCTGCTTGCCGCCGAACGCGGCACCCCCGGTGAGCGCTACCTGATCTCCGAGAAGATGATCAGCAACGCCGAGGTGGCCAGGCTTGCCGCCGAGGCCGCCGGCGTCGCACCCCCACAGCGGTCGCTCCCGCTGCCGATGTCCTACGCGCTGGCCGCGGCAGGCACGCTCAAGGGCAAGCTACGCGGCACCGATGAACGGTTGTCGCTGGAATCCCTGCGGCTCATGCGGGCCGAAGCCGAGCTCGACCACTCCAAGGCCGTGCGTGAACTCGGTTGGCAGCCAAGGCCGGTCGAGGAATCGATCGCCGAGGCAGCGAAGTTCTGGGTGGGCCTGCGAGCGGCCAAACGCGCACAGAAGAGCAGCTGAACACCACGCCGTGCCGCGTTAAGCCACTGGGCGGCAAGCGTATTGCGGCCTAACCTGGCGATATGACCGACAAGCTGAAAGTCGACCTCTCCGGGGCACCGCAGACCATGCTGGCGACGTTCTATGCCAAAGCGCTCGATGCCGGCATGCCCAACCCGGTCCTCGGCGACAAGTTGGCGAAAGACATCGCCGACCGCATCGACTACGACTGGAGCCGCACCTCGATCACCGAGGCGACCTCACCGTCGGTGACCACCCGCAGCGCGCATTTCGACCGGTGGACCCGCCAGTTCCTGGCCGTGCATCCCGACGCCGTGGTGCTGCACCTGGGGTGCGGTCTCGACGGCCGATTCTTCCGGGTTGAGCCCGGCCCCGGCGTGGAGTGGTACGACATCGACTACCCCGACGTCGCACACCTGCGTGAGCAGCTCTACCCGTCCGCCGAGCACTATCACGTCATCGCCGCCTCGGTGACCGACCCGGCCTGGCTGCGCGACGTGCCCGCCGACCGGCCGACCCTGATGGTCGGTGAAGGATTGACGATGTACCTCACCGAACACGACGGGGTCGCGCTGCTGCGGCGCATCGTCGACGGATTTCCTTCCGGGGAAATACAATTCGACGCGTTCAACACCCTCGGAATCAGATCGCAGTGGGTCAACACCGTGGTGCGCCGATCCGGGGCCAAACTGCACTGGGCCATCAACAGTCCCGAAGACATCCTGCGTGCGGTGCCCGGCACCCGCTTGCTGATCAGGGAATCGCCCTTCGACGATCCCATATTCACGACGCTGCCCTGGTACTACCGATTGATGCTGGCCGTCATGAAGCCGGTGCCGGTGCTGCGGTACATGGCGCAGTATCACCGCTACGCGTTCTGAGCTTCGGTGTCAGCGGGCGCCGCTGTGCCGAACAGTGGTGTCCACCTTCGGAACCACCGGCTTGGGGTGTAGCCGATCGAGCCAGTCGAGGCGGTCGACGCCTGCGGAGAAAGTGATGCTGCTGGGGGCCGCGGTGTGAGCGGGCTTGGCGGCCTGGGCAGGTCCGGCCAGACCCAGGACGGCGACGCTCAGCCCGCTGGCCGCGATGACTGCGAATCCGAACTTCTTCATTTCTCTGCTCTCCCTGTCTCACGGTTGTTATGCCTGTGTAAACCGAGAGGTCAGCCGGACAATTTCCAGTGGCAGAAACTTATCGGCGCATGGCAGAAAGAAGTATGTTCAGCCATCTCCTGGCAGAATCCAGCAGTGCCCAACACGCTAAACGGCCAGGTCTCCCACTGGTTCGACGAACTGCCTGCGCCCCGGCCCGCTCTCCCCGGGGACCGTGACGCCGACGTGTGCATCGTCGGCGCCGGATACACCGGGCTGTGGACCGCCTACTACCTCGCCCAGGCCGACCCGTCATTGCGAATCACTGTGCTGGAGACGCGATTCGCAGGTTACGGGGCCTCCGGCCGCAACGGCGGCTGGCTGTCCGGACTGGCGCCCGGTGACCGGCACCGGATGGCCGAGCAGCACGGCCGTGAGCGCGTGTTGGCCTGGCAACAAGCACTCAACGAGGCTGTCGACGAGGTCATCGCAGTGGCGGACCGCGAGGGCATCGACGCCGGAGCGGTAAAGGGCGGGACCCTGGAGATCGCCCGCAATCCCGCCCAGGCGGCCCGCCTGGCTGCTGCTGTCGCAGAGGAGCGGTCGTGGGGTATCGATGTGGCGGAGCTGTCGAAAGACCAAGCTGCCGAACGCATTCGCTTCGACGGTGTGCTATCCGCCTATCACACCCCGCATTGCGCCCGGATCCAGCCGGCGCGGCTGACCCGTGGACTGGCCGAGGCCGTCGAACGCCGCGGTGTGACGATCTACGAGGACACCCCCGTCAGCGAAATCGCTCCGGCACGGGCGGTCACCGCCCGCGGCACAGTGCGAGCCCCGATCATCCTGCGCGCCACTGAGGGCTTCACCCCGGCGCTGCCCGGATTGCGGCGCAACTGGCTGCCCATGAACAGTTCGATGATCGCGACCGCTCCCATCCCGGCCGCGTTATGGGACGAAATTGGTTGGGAGGGACGCGAAACCGTCGGTGACAGCGCCCACGGCTTCTTCTACGCCCAGCGCACTGTCGACGACCGAATCGCGATCGGCGGACGCAGCGTCCCTTACCGCTTCGCGTCACGTACCGACGACGACGGGCAGGTACCTGCGCGCACGATCCGGCTGCTCACCGACGTGCTCCACTCGATCCTGCCGCAGGTGCGTGACGTGCCGATCGCTCACGGCTGGTGCGGCGTGCTGGGAGTCCCACGCGACTGGCAGGCCGGGGTGGTCCTCGACAAGGCCAGCGGACTGGGCTGGGCCGGCGGCTATGTCGGGCACGGAGTCACCGCGACCAATCTGGCCGGGCGGACGCTCGCCGATCTGGTGCTGGACCGCGACACCCCGATCACCGGGCTGCCGTGGGTCGGGCACCGATCGCGCAATTGGGAACCCGAGCCACTGCGCTGGCTCGGGGTGCGCGGCCTCTACGTCGCCTACAAGCTGGCAGACCGGCATGAGGCCGGCGGAAGTGCCCAGACCTCGCCGATCGCGCGCGTCGCCGACATCATCACCCGCAAGCCGCACTAGGCCTGTGCGGACGCGCAAGTGTCACCACCAAGACCGCCGGAACTGTCACCGATGTCCTGATGCAGAACTGTCACCGATGTCTTGATAGATAACACCTCCGCGTGTCGTGGGCGCATGGCATAATCGAACACATGTTCGACACCGATTCTGCTGCTGACCTGATCGACCGGGTCAGTGTCGGGGCGCGGGCCGAATCGGCGGCGATCGCGGGCCGCCTGGCTGCGATCGGGGAACTCGACACCCGCCGCGCACACGAACTGGCCGAATCGATCTTTTGGACCACCGACCCCTTCGCCGAGGTGGCCGCCGAAATCTCGGCTGCCCTGCGGATCAGCCGGCACCGGGCCGGCACCCAGATCCACCACGCCCGCGTCCTGCGCGACAAACTGCCCCTGGTCGCAGCCAGGTTCGCGGCCGGGGACATCGACTATCGGGTGGTGCAGATGATCATCGCCCGCACCGGCATCGTCGATCCCTCGGTGTGGGCAGGGTTGGATGAGGAACTGGCCACCCGCGCACACCGGTGGATGCGACTGTCCGAAAACCAGCTCCGCGACCGGATCGATCAGTGGATCGCCAAACTCGACCCCAACGGGGTACGGGTGCCACCCAATGTGGCCGAGGAACGGTTTGTTCAGGTCGAGGTGGGCAGCCCGGGCAAGGCCACCGTGTGGGCCAATCTGGACGTCACCGACGGGGCCGCCCTGGATCAACGTCTGGACGCTTTGGCCGACACCGTGTGTGAGCACGATCCCCGCACCCATGCCCAACGCCGCGCCGATGCGATCGGTCCGCTGGCCCGCCTGCAGTCCCAACTGCAATGCCTGTGCGGGTTACCGGACTGCCCGGCCAGCCAGCAGCGGGCCGCGGCCACTGCCGCAATGGTCCATGTGTTGGCCACCGAATCGACCCTAGACGGCACCTCTGATGATCCGGGCTATCTGCCCGGCTACGGGATCCTGCCCGCCGAGACGGTGCGTGACCTGGCCGCCAACGCCAAACACAAACCGGTGGTGGTACCCGCCGCCCACACCAGCACCCACACCGACACACACACCGAGAACACTGCGCTGACGGCCCACACCGAGAACGCTGACGCCGGCGCGGGCGAGCCGCAGTACCGCCCGTCAGCAGCATTGTCGAAGTTCATCCGGTTCCGCGATCTCACCTGCCGCTTCCCCGGCTGTGACGCCCCGGCGGTGGTTTCCGATATCGACCACACCGTGCCCTACCCCCTGGGCCCGACACACCCCTCCAACACCAAGCTCTATTGCCGCGCACACCACCTGGTCAAAACGTTCTGCCCCGGCTGGTCGGACCGCCAATTTCCTGACGGCACCATCGAATTCAGCTCACCCACCGGACACACCTACACCACCGAACCCCACGGCGCCGCCCTGTTCCCCACCCTGGCCCAACCCACCGGGAACCTGAACCTCCCCGAACCCGAACCGCACGCCCCAGAGACCAACCGCGGCGCGAAGATGCCGACCCGCCGCCAAACCCGCGAACAAGACCGCCAAGACCGCATCGCCGAAGAACGACGGCTACGCGCCGAACTCAACGGCGACCTCAAATTCGAACGCGACTTCCAAGCCTGGATCGCCGAAGAATACGGACCGCCACCACCCTTCTGAGTGGGATGGGGAATCAACCTTCGGCGTGTTCCTTGAGCCGCTGCAAGGTGAGTTGGATGTGCTCGGCATTGGCGCTATCGCGGTCGGGAACCCCGGTGGCCAGGCCAGCGACCTTCTTGAACCAACCCGCACGACGATCCCAGGTGGATTCGGTCACCGTGCAGCCACTGTCGGTGGCAGTGATGTCGTAGCGCCAGTGCGCGACCGGGAAAACCAGGGACTTCACGTCGAAGGCGAACGTCTTACCCGGCTCGGCGTCGGTGACGGTGCACGTCGTGCTCCAGGCCTTCGATCCATTGCGGTTGCGGCCCTTGAAAACCGACCCGGGAGTGGCCGAATCGCCTTTCTGCCACTCCATCGCATCGGCTTCTTCGGCCAACGACGCCAGAGTGGGCAGGTCGGTGATGAGTGCGTACACGGCTGCGGGATCGGCGGCGATCGACACAGTGGCTTTCACAGGCGCGGTCATGGGCCGATCGTAGTTGGGGGGCTACCGGTCGATCATCCGCATCTGAGCCTCGGTGTGATGGTCGCCTGCAGCCGGTGCGAGATTGTCGAGGGTGGACAACTGGTCGGCGGTGAGTGTCACGGCATCGGCGGCGACGTTCTCCTCCAAACGCTCGACGCGTTTGGTACCGGGGATGGGCACGATGTCGGGGCCGCGGGACAGCAGCCAGGCGAGCGCGACCTGCCCTGGCGTCACGCCCGACGCGTCGGCGATGGCCCGCACCTCATCGGCGAGGCGCAGATTCGCGGCGAAGTTCTCACCGGCGAACCGGGGATTGGCCCGGCGGGTGTCGTCGTCGGCCAGATCGTCGACGGACCGGATCTGGCCCGTCAGAAACCCGCGGCCCAGCGGCGAGTACGCGACGAAGCCGATCCCGAGCTCACGCAGGGTATCGAGGATCCCGTCCTCGGGATCGCGGGTGAACAACGAGTACTCCGACTGCAGCGCGGTGACCGGATGAACAGCATGAGCCCGTCGGATCGTCTCGACCCCCACCTCGGACAAACCGATATGGCCCACCTTGCCCTCGGCGACGAACGCGGCGAGCACCCCGATGGTCTCCTCGATCGGCGTGGAGCGGTCCAGGCGATGCTGGTAGTAGAGATCGATGTGATCGGTGCCCAGGCGCCTCAGCGAACCATCGACCGCGGTGCGGATGTTGGCCGGGCTGCTGTCCGTCCCGTCGCGGCCGGTGTGGGAGATCATCCCGAACTTGGTGGCGAGCACGACCTTGTCGCGCCGGCCCTGCAATGCCCGGCCGACCAATTCCTCGTTGACGTACGGGCCGTACACCTCGGCGGTGTCGATGAGGTTGACACCGAGGTCGATGGCCCGGTGGATCGTGCGGATGGATTCCGCGTCGTCGAGACCGGCGCTGCCGTAGGCGAACGACATGCCCATGGTGCCCAGCCCGAGCCGTGTCACCTCGAGCTCACCCAACCGCGCCTTCTGCATAGTTGCCATCGCCCCAGTCTGCCCGGGAATCCGCGGCCGTGCCTGAGACGTTGTGCCGATCATGACCGAGCGCCAGGTGCTGCAGCCAAACGCAGCCCACCCCATCACGATCGCCCCGACCGGACGCCGGGTGACCGTCACCGTCGGCGGTGCGATCATCGCGCAGACCGACGATGCCCTGACTCTGCAGGAGTCGACTTACCCAGCGGTGCAATATATTCCGCGCGCCGACGTCGTGTGGGAGACGCTGGCACGCAGCGCCACCACCACGTACTGCCCCTACAAGGGCGAGGCGAACTACTACCACGTCGGGGGGATCGAGGACGCAGTCTGGACCTATGAGCAGCCCTACCCGGCTGTCGCTGAAATAGCCGATCACCTGGCCTTCTACTCGCAGAAGGCCGACATCGCGCTGGCCTAGTCTGGAGCGGTGCCCTCAACCAGCGTCAGGTTCGACAGCCCGGCCAGTCCCGGACTGACGCTGGCTCCGTGGCGGCGCGGTGGGCACGACCCGGCCAACCGGATCAATGTCGACGGCGCGGTCTGGCGCACCAGCGCGATGAAAACCGGACCGGTGACCGCGCGCATCACCAAGTCGGCCCCCGACAACGTGGACTGCGAGGCGTGGGGTCCGGGTAGCGCGGAGTTCCTGGACGGATTCGGTGCGCTGGTGGGTGCCGACGACGACGCCGACCGCTTTGACCCCGTGGAGCCGACCATCGCAGAGGCACACCGCCGGGTGCCGCATCTGCGTCTCGGGCGTAGTGGCTTGGTACTTGAGGCGCTGGTCCCCGCGATCATCGAGCAGCGGGTCTCGGGCATGGACGCCTGGCGGGCCTGGCGGCGGTTGGTGACGAAGTACGGGGCCCCCGCTCCGGGGCCGGCACCCGACGGTATGCGCGTGCCGCCCACCGCGGAGGTATGGCGACGCATCCCGTCATGGGAATTCCACCGGGCCAACGTGGATCCGGGCCGGGCCCGCACCATCGTCGGCTGCGCGCAGCGCGCCGATGCCCTCGAAAGGCTGACTGCCGATCGAGCTGTGCGGGCGCTGCGCTCGCTGCCCGGTATCGGGGAATGGACGGCGGCAGAAACCGTGCAACGCGCTTTCGGTGATGCCGACGCGATCTCGGTCGGGGACTATCACCTGTCCACGATGGTCGGACGCAGCCTGCTCGGCCGGCCGATAGACGACGAGGCCATGGTGGAACTGCTGGAGCCGCTGCGCCCGCACCGGCAGCGCGCGGTGCGGCTACTGGAAGCCAGTGGGCTGGCTCAGAATCCGCGATTCGGTGCGCGTTCGGCCATTCCGAACCTGCGCGCGCTGTAGCCGCGCTGATTGCCGGGCGCGGTTGTCGGGTACCCGGGGACGGAACCGATCGTGAACCGAAAGGAGCCCCGATGACATCGTTCACAATTCCCGGACTGACCGACAAGCAGGGCCGTGACGTGGCCGAGCTGTTGCAGAAGCAGCTCAGCACGTACAACGACCTACATCTGACGCTCAAGCACATCCACTGGAACGTCGTCGGTCCGAACTTCATCGGCGTACACGAGATGATCGATCCGCAGGTAGCGCTGGTGCGGGCATACGCCGACGAGGTCGCCGAACGGATCGCTGCCCTGGGCGAATCGCCGAAGGGCACTCCCGGCGCCATCGTCGCTGACCGCACCTGGGATGACTACTCCGTCGGACGTGACAACGTGCAGGCCCACCTCGCGGCACTCGACCTCGTCTACAACGGGGTGATCGAGGACATCCGCAAGGCTATCGACCGTCTGGAGAAACTCGACCTGGTGTCCCAGGACGTCCTGATCGATCACGCCGCCGAACTCGAGAAGTTCCAGTGGTTCGTTCGGGCGCATCTGGAGAGCGCCGGAGGCACGCTGGCCCATGAAGGTGCACCCACCGAACGTGGGGCGGCCGGCAAGGCGCGGCGCAAGAGCGCTTGACCTGAACCTTCGTTGAGGTGCCAGGGTCGGTGTATGCCTACCTGGATTTGCACGGGATGCGGTGTGGAACACCCGGATTCCGCTACCGCACCCGCTGAGAGCTGTGTGTTGACGTCGGAGACGGTGTCGATCGAGGAACGTGGAGACCTGCCCCCGCATGGCACCTGGATCACGCTGGAAGAACTGGCGGCGCAACCACATCACACCGAACACGTCGACCACGGTCGCGGAGTGCACAGTCTGCGGCGCGCGCCCAAGTTCGCCATCGGACACCGGTCGTTCCTGGTGCAGACCGCGGACGGGAACCTTTTGTGGGATGCGCCGAGCTACCTTGACGACGAGATCATCGGCCTTGTTCACGGCCTCGGCGGCGTCGATGCAGTCGCCGCCAGCCATCCCCACATGTTCGGTGCGCAACTCAGTTGGAGCAGGGCATTCGGCGACGTGCCGGTGTATGTGAATGGCCTTGACGAAGAATGGCTTCCGGGTCCGGGTCCGGATCCGCTCACCCAGCTCTGGACCGACGAGCTGCAACCGTTGGCCGGAGTGCGGCTGATTCACGTCGGCGGCCACATGCGGGGCAGTTCGGTGGCGCTGACGGCCGACGGCACGCTCCTGGTCGGGGACACCATCTCCGGTGGGCTGGCCCGGAACTGGGTGTCGTTCCAACGGAACTTCCCCAAGCATGTCCCGCTGTCGGCCGCGGTGGTGCGGCGGATCGTGGACCGGCTCGATGAATACGAATACGACCGGCTCTACACCCTTGGCGGCGATGAGATAGACAGCGCCGCCAAGGATGTAGTGCACCGGTCAGCCGACACCCATATTCGTTGGGTCAGTGGTGAATTCGACCACCTGACCTGACCTATTGGCCTCGCGGCTGGTCAAGGGCGTCCTCGCGCACCGGGCGTTCGGCCAGCTTCTCGGGTGAACCGAACAGCAGCGGGTATGCCACACCGGCGATGGCCGCACCGACCAGTGGCGCCAGCCAGAAGGCCCAGAGTTGCGCGGGCGCGCCATTGCCGTTGAAGAATGCGACCGCCGTGGAACGGGCCGGGTTGACCGAGGTGTTGGAGATCGGAATCGAGATCAGGTGGATCAGCGTCAGGGTGAGCCCGATGGACAAGCCGGCGAAACCCTTCGGTGCGCGATCATCGGTGGAACCGAGGATGACCAGCAGGAACACGGCCGTAAGGATCACCTCGGCCAGCAGTACGGCCGTGAGCGAATATCCGCCGGGGGAGTGCTCGCCGTAACCGTTGGCCGCCATGTTCCCGGTGGCCGACCAACCGTCCTTGCCGCTGGCGATCACATAGATCACCAGTCCGGCCACCAGACCGCCCACGATCTGTGAAATCCAGTACGGCACCACGGCTGCCCACTCGACGCGGCGCGCGAGTGCAGCGCCCAGGGTGACCGCCGGGTTGAAATGCCCGCCCGAGATGGTGCCGAAGGCGTACACGCCGGTCAGAACCGTCAGGCCGAACGCGAGGGCGACCCCGAGGAACCCGATCCCCACGGAGAAGCCGTCGGAGAGAAACTTCGCGGCGAACACCGCGCTACCGCAACCGCCCAGGACCAGCCAGAACGTCCCGATGAACTCGGCTGCCAATCGATGTGACATTGTCGGCGTACTCATGGCGAACTCCTCCGTAGATGTGGTTCATCCGGAGGGTTTCACGCCAGTAGCTGATGGCAGAGTCGTTGTTGCCGAATTGAGCGCACAGTGAAATTTACGTTTCCGTAATCCAATCAGCGGTAGGCGGTCAGCCGGGCCATCAACGCCACCGCGCCGTCGTCGCCGATAGCCTGTGCGTCGGCTACCCCGGAACTTCGCCCGGTACGCAATGCCTTTGCCTCATAACGAGATTCGTTGCCGCCGCGGAACTGGCGCAGGTAATTGACCCGGAGGGATGCGGTTCGCCAGGGCTCGCCGGCGTCGTCACCGAGCGCCGCGGAACCGACGAGTTCCAGTGCAGCCGCCGACACCCCGCCGTGCACGATGCCGATGCTGTTGTTGATGACGGGATCCGGCAGCTGCCGCAATACCGCGATGCGACCGCCGGTCTCGGCGACCTCGACCGACATGCGGTCTTCCAAGGTGGCAGGCGGCGTGCCCTCGGCGGAGTCGGCAGGCCACGCGACGACGTGCCCCGGCGCGTGGATGTGGAAGGACCGCACCGTCGCTGTCCCCAGCAGTTGGTCGCCATGGGTCAACTCGCACAGGCTCAGTGAGCCGGTGCCCTTGGGGCCGAACGGGCGGGCGGTCGCCACGACGGGCACATCGAGTGCGGCAGTCACGAGCTCCATCGCGTGCGGGGTGAGTTCGATGGCCAGCTCGCTGGACACCGTCCACTCGTCGTCATTGCGGCGACAGTGGTTGACCAGGCCGCCGACGTGATCGACCAGCATGGCCAGCGGAGCGACGGTCGGCAGTTGCGTCAGGGGATTGCGTAGGCCGCCCACGGGTATGGAGGCCACGCAGCGGTCCGGGCTCTCCTCAAGGGTTTGTACGCCCATGCGGCCCAACGGGGTGTTCAGCGGATAGTGCATCGCCGTCAACAGTTACGCCCATCACGGTGGCCAGATACCCCCTAGGGGTATACAGTGGCGATATGACCACGACCGAACATGCGATGCACGAGCACGAACACACCGGTCACGCGGGGCATGCGGGCCACGGCGACCATGTCGCCCAGTTCCGGAGGCTGTTCTGGGTCATGGCGGCGCTGGCGGTGCCGACAGTCGCACTCTCACCGATGTTCGCGATGCTCCTCGGTTACGACCTTCCGGGCTTTCCCGGCGCGCGCTGGATCTCGCCGGCGCTCGGCACGGTCATGTACGTGTGGGGCGGCCGCCCGTTCCTGACCGGCGCCGCCAGCGAAATACGTTCGCGTGCACCGGGAATGATGCTGTTGATCGGATTGGCGATCACCGTGGCCTTTGTGGCGTCCTGGGGCGCGAGCCTCGGCGTGCTCCACCACGAACTGGACTTCTGGTGGGAGCTCGCGCTGCTCATCGTGATCATGCTGTTGGGGCACTGGATCGAGATGCGGTCACTGGCCCAGACCACCTCTGCCCTGGATTCGCTGGCCGCGCTGCTGCCCGACGAGGCCGAGCGGGTGGAGGGCGACGGCGACGGCGAGCAGGTGGTGACCGTGGCCCCGTCGGATCTTCGGGTCGGCGATCTGGTGATCGTCCGGCCGGGTGGCAGCGTCCCCGTGGACGGCGCGATCACCGACGGTGCAGCCGACATGGACGAGTCGATGGTCACCGGAGAGTCGCGGACAGTGCGCCGGGGCGTGGGCGACGACGTGGTCGCGGGCACCGTCGCCACCGACTCCGGGCTACGGATCCGGGTGACGGCTGTCGGCGACGACACCGCCTTGGCGGGTATCCAGCGGTTGGTCGGCGAGGCGATGAACTCCTCATCGCGGGCGCAGCGCCTGGCCGACCGAGCCGCGGGCTGGCTGTTCTGGTTCGCCCTGGGATCGGCGGTGCTGACGGCGCTGGCTTGGACACTGCTCGGCGAACCCGATCAGGCGGTGGTTCGCACGATCACGGTGCTGGTCATCGCATGCCCGCATGCCCTGGGCCTGGCCATCCCGCTGGTGGTGTCCATTGCGACCGAACGGGCGGCGCGGGGCGGCGTCCTGATCAAGGACCGGCTGGCGCTGGAAACCATGCGCACGGTCGGGGCAGTGCTGTTCGACAAGACCGGCACCCTGACCAAGGGCGAGCCGGCCGTCACCGCGGTGGCGGCCACAAGCCGTCCGGAGAACGACGTGCTGGCGTTGGCGGCCGCCGCTGAGGCGGATTCCGAGCACCCACTGGCCCGCGCCATCGTTGCTGCGGCGAAGCATCGCGGGCTCGACATTCCGGCGGCGAGCGACTTCAGTTCCTCACCTGCGGTCGGGGTCAGCGCCCTGGTCGGTGGGCGCCGGGTGCAGGTCGGTGGGCCCGCATTGCTCGAGCAGGCCGGGAAACCGCCCCTCCCGGACAGCGCACGGTGGGACGGCGCCACCGTGTTGCACGTCCTGGTCGACGGGGAAGTGGCCGGAGCGCTGGCGCTGGCCGACGAGGTCCGCCCGGAATCCCGGCAGGCCGTCGATGCGCTGCACGATCTGGGTGTCGAAGTGGTGATGATCACTGGCGACGCCGCTCCGGTGGCCGCCGCGGTGGCCTCGGAGCTGGGTATCGACCGGGTATTCGCTGGTGTGCGGCCCGAAGACAAGGCTGCCAAGGTCGCCGAGCTTCAGGGCGAGGGCCTGACCGTGGCCATGGTCGGTGACGGTGTCAACGATGCGCCGGCGCTGGCTGCGGCCGATGTCGGCATCGCCATCGGCGCGGGCACCGACGTCGCCATCGCCTCGGCAGGCGTCATCTTGGCCAGCTCCGATCCGCGATCGGTGCTCTCGGTGATCGAGCTGTCCCGGCAGTCCTATCGGAAGATGAAGCAGAACCTTTGGTGGGCAGCGGGTTACAACCTGATCTCGGTGCCGCTGGCGGCCGGGGTGGCCGCTCCGCTGGGCTTTGTAATGCCGATGTCGGTCGGCGCGATATTGATGTCAGCGTCGACGGTTGTCGTGGCACTCAATGCGCAGTCGCTACGGCGCCTCGATCTACGACCCGAGGCCGGTGTGCGCAGCGTCGCGCAGGTCTCGGGACGTTGACGACCCAAATCTAAGAATCTGACTAAGCTTTCCTGCAAATGTCGAATATCGATATAACAGCACTATAACGGGCTAATGTGATTTTTGTGGCAAACTAAATTGACGTATGGGGTGGCTGTCGGCCCCGTCGGGGGATGGTTCACCCTCGCTCGGGTCAAATTGAAATGGCAAGGGCTGCAAGTATATTCGCGATTTCGATGACTGGGTGGCGAGTGGGTTCCAAAGTTGCCGAACGAGCATAGTTAGGCTTGGCTAAGTTGGCATCTGCCACGGTAGTTGCCTTATCGTTTTCTCCACTTATGGCGTGTGGGACATCGCCGTCGTCCAGTGCTGCACGGAGGCCACCCACGCCGAGCCGGCTTCTTCGTAGAAGCGTGTTGAAGGGCAAGGTGGGAATGGCGCCCAGCAAGGTCGGGCTGTACAACCCCGCGTACGAACATGATGCGTGCGGTGTGGCAATGGTGGCAGACATCCACGGTCGCCAGAGCCGCGACATCGTGGACAAGGCGATCACAGCACTGGTGAACCTGGAGCACCGCGGTGCCCAGGGCGCGGAGCCGAACACCGGCGACGGCGCAGGCATCCTGCTGCAGGTCCCCGATTCGTTCCTGCGCGCAGTTGTCGACTTCGAACTCCCGGAGGCCGGTAGCTACGCCACCGGCATCGCCTTCCTACCGCAGTCGTCGCGCGACGCCTCCACGGCCGCCGAGGCAGTGGAGAAGATCGTCGAGGCCGAGGGCCTGAAGGTGCTGGGCTGGCGTCCGGTGCCGACCGACGACTCCTCACTGGGCGCCCTCGCACGCGACGCCATGCCGACGTTCCGGCAGCTGTTCATCGGCGGCGCGTCCGGCATGGACCTGGAGCGCAAGGCGTACGTCGTGCGCAAGCGCGCCGAGCACGAGTTGGGCACCAAGGGACCGGGCCAGGACGGCCCCGGCCGCGAGACCGTGTACTTCCCGAGCCTGTCCGGTCAGACCTTCGTCTACAAGGGCATGCTGACCACCCCGCAGCTCAAGGCCTTCTACCTGGACCTGCAGGACGACCGGATGGAAAGTGCGCTGGGCATCGTGCACTCCCGCTTCTCCACCAACACGTTCCCGTCCTGGCCGCTGGCCCACCCGTTCCGGCGGATCGCCCACAACGGCGAGATCAACACCGTCACCGGCAACGAGAACTGGATGCGCGCACGTGAGGCGCTGATCCGCACCGAGGTGTTCGGCACCGACGGCCTCGACAAGATCGTCCCGGTCTGTACTCCCGGCGCATCGGACACCGCGCGCTTCGACGAGGTGCTCGAGCTCCTGCACCTCGGCGGCCGCAGCCTGCCGCACGCCGTGCTGATGATGATCCCGGAAGCGTGGGAACGCCACGAGTCGATGGATCCCGCCCGTCGTGCCTTTTACGAGTTCCACGATTCGCTGATGGAGCCGTGGGACGGACCGGCCTCGGTCTGCTTCACCGACGGCACCGTGATCGGTGCCGTGCTGGACCGCAACGGCCTGCGCCCCTCCCGTATCTGGGTGACCGACGACGGCCTCGTCGTGATGGCGTCCGAAGCCGGCGTGCTGCCGCTGGACCCGTCCACCGTCGTCCAGAAGCTGCGCCTGCAGCCCGGGCGGATGTTCCTGGTGGATACCGCCCAGGGCCGCATCGTCTCCGACGAGGAGATCAAGGCTCAGCTCGCCAGCGAACAGCCCTACCAGGAATGGATCGAGGCGGGCCTGTTCCCGCTCGACGAGCTGCCGCCGGGCGACTACGTCCGGATGCCCCACCACCGCGTGGTGCTGCGCCAGCAGATCTTCGGCTACACCTACGAGGAGCTGAACCTGCTGGTGGCGCCCATGGCGCGCACCGGCGCCGAGGCCCTCGGCTCGATGGGCACCGACACCCCGGTCGCAATCCTCTCGGCCCGGCCGCGGATGCTTTTCGACTACTTCCAGCAGCTGTTCGCCCAGGTCACCAACCCGCCGCTGGACGCCATCCGCGAAGAGGTGGTCACCAGCCTGCAGGGCGTGATCGGCCCCGAAGGCGACCTGCTCAACCCCGGTCCCGAATCGTGCCGGCAGATCGTGCTCTCGCAGCCGATCCTGCGCAACGCCGACCTGTCCAAGCTGATCTGTGTTGACCCCGACCACGAGGTGCGGGGCCACAAGCACGGCATGCGTGCCGCAGTGATCCGCTGCCTGTACCCGGTCAACCGGGGCGGCCAGGGCCTCAAAGAGGCGCTCGACAACGTCCGCGCCAAGGTCTCGGAGGCGATCCGCGAGGGCGCCCGCATCATCGTGCTGTCCGACCGTGAATCCAACGAGACCATGGCGCCGATCCCATCGCTGCTCTCGGTGTCCGCGGTGCATCACCATCTGGTCCGCGAGCGCACCCGCACCAAGGTCGGCCTGGTGGTCGAGGCCGGTGACGCCCGCGAGGTGCACCACATGGCCATGCTGTGCGGCTTCGGTGCCGCCGCGGTCAACCCGTACATGGCCTTCGAGTCGATCGAGGACATGGTCGACCGTGGTGTGATCGCCGGAATCAGCAGTGATCAAGCCAAGGCCAACTACGTCAAGGCCGCCGGCAAGGGTGTGCTGAAGGTGATGTCCAAGATGGGCATCTCCACCCTGGCCTCCTACACCGGTGCCCAGCTGTTCCAGGCGATCGGCATCTCCCAAGGCGTGCTCGACCAGTACTTCACCGGGCTGCACTGCCCGGTGGGCGGCATCGACCTCGACGACATCGCCGGCGACGTCGCCACCCGCCACGCGCTGGCCTACCTGGACCGCCCCGACGAGCGTGCCCACCGTGAGCTCGAGGTGGGCGGCGAATACCAGTGGCGCCGCGAGGGCGAATACCACCTGTTCAACCCGGATACGGTTTTTAAACTCCAACATTCGACTCGGACCGGGCAGTACTCGATCTTCAAGGAGTACACCGCGCTGGTCGACGACCAGAGTGAGCGGATGGCCTCATTGCGCGGCCTGCTGAAGTTCCGCAGTGGTGACGACGCCGTGCGGCCGCCCATCTCGATCGACGAGGTGGAACCCGCCTCCGAGATCGTCAAGCGCTTCTCCACCGGTGCCATGAGCTACGGCTCGATCTCGGCCGAGGCGCACGAGACCCTGGCCATCGCGATGAACCGCCTTGGCGGGCGGTCGAACTCGGGTGAGGGCGGCGAGAGCGTCGACCGCTTCGACCCCGACGAGAACGGCGACTGGCGCCGCAGCGCCATCAAGCAGGTGGCGTCGGGCCGGTTCGGGGTCACCAGCCACTACCTGACCAACTGCACCGACATCCAGATCAAGATGGCCCAGGGTGCGAAACCTGGTGAGGGCGGCCAGCTTCCGGGGCACAAGGTGTACCCGTGGGTGGCCGAGGTGCGGCACTCGACCCCGGGTGTCGGCCTGATTTCGCCGCCGCCGCACCATGACATCTACTCGATCGAGGATCTGGCACAGCTGATCCACGACCTGAAGAACGCCAACCCGGCTGCCCGCGTGCACGTGAAGCTGGTTTCGGAGAACGGCGTGGGAACGGTCGCCGCGGGTGTCTCCAAGGCGCACGCCGACGTGGTGCTGATCTCCGGCCACGACGGCGGTACCGGTGCCACCCCGCTGACATCGCAGAAGCATGCCGGCGCCCCGTGGGAACTGGGGCTCGCCGAAACGCAGCAGACCCTGCTGCTCAACGGTCTGCGTGACCGCATCGTGGTCCAGGTCGACGGTCAGCTCAAGACCGGCCGCGACGTGGTGGTCGCCGCCCTGCTGGGCGCCGAGGAGTTCGGCTTCGCCACCGCACCACTGGTCGTGGCGGGCTGCATCATGATGCGCGTCTGCCACCTCGACACCTGCCCGGTGGGTGTGGCCACCCAGAACCCGGTGCTGCGGCAGCGGTTCAACGCCAAGCCCGAGTTCGTCGAGAACTTCTTCATGTTCATCGCCGAAGAAGTCCGTGAGCTCATGGCGCAACTGGGCTTCCGCACCGTCACCGAGATGGTCGGCCAGGTCGGCGCGCTGGACACCACCCAGGCCGCCGAGCACTGGAAGGCCCACAAGCTGGACCTGACGCCCGTGCTGCACGAGCCCGAGTCGGCGTTCATGAACCAGGATCTGTACTGCAGCTCGCGTCAGGACCACGGTCTGGACAAGGCGCTGGATCAGCAGTTGATCGCCCAGAGCCGCGACGCCCTGGACAAGGGCACCGCGGTCCGTTTCTCCACCAAGATCACCAACGTCAACCGCACGGTCGGCACCATGCTCGGCCATGAGGTGACCAAGGTCTATGGCGGACAGGGGCTTCCGGACGGCACGATCGACATCAACTTCGACGGGTCGGCCGGCAACAGCTTCGGCGCGTTCGTGCCCAAGGGCATCACGCTGCGGGTCTACGGCGATGCCAACGACTACGTCGGCAAGGGCCTGTCCGGTGGCCGGATCGTGGTCCGACCCGCCGAAGAGGCACCGGCGGGCTTTGCCGCCGAGGACAACATCATCGCCGGCAACGTGGTGCTCTTCGGCGCCACCAGCGGCGAGGCGTTTCTGCGCGGCCAGGTCGGCGAACGGTTCGCGGTCCGTAACTCCGGCGCCCACGCGGTCGTCGAAGGTGTCGGTGACCACGGCTGCGAATACATGACCGGCGGCAAAGTCGTCATCCTCGGACCCACCGGCCGCAACTTCGCGGCGGGCATGTCCGGCGGTGTCGCCTACGTCTACGACCCGGCCGGCGTGCTGGGCGAAAACCTGAACACCGAAATGGTGGAGCTGGAAGCCTTGGATGCTGAAGACACGGTGTGGCTGCGCGACTTCATTGCCGCCCATGTCGATGCGACCGATTCGGCTGTGGGACAACGGGTCCTGGACTCCTGGGATCGATCGGATGGAGCGTTGAAGCACTTTGTGAAGGTCATGCCGCGCGACTACAAGCGCGTGCTGGCCGCGATCGCCGAGGCTGAACAGCGCGGCGTGAACGTGGACGAGGCGATCATGGCGGCGGCCAATGGCTGATCCACGTGGTTTCCTCAAGCACACGTCCAAGGAGCTACCGACCCGCAGGCCGGTTCCGCTGCGCCTGAAGGACTGGAAAGAGGTCTACGAAGACTTCTCCCACGAGAAGCTGCAGGACCAGGCATCGCGATGCATGGACTGCGGTATCCCGTTCTGCCACAACGGGTGTCCGCTCGGGAACCTGATCCCCGAGTGGAACGACCTGGTGTACAAGGACCGGTGGCGCGACGGGATCGAGCGGCTACATGCCACCAACAACTTCCCGGAGTTCACCGGGCGGCTCTGCCCTGCCCCGTGTGAGGCATCCTGCGTCCTTGGCATCAACCAGGATCCGGTGACCATCAAGCAGGTCGAGGTCGAGCTCATCGATAACGCCTTCGACCAAGGCTGGGTGGTCCCGAAGATGCCCGACGTGCAGACCGGCAAGAAGGTCGCCGTCGTCGGGTCCGGACCGGCCGGACTGGCCGCGGCGCAACAGCTCACCCGGGCCGGCCACACCGTCACGGTGTTCGAACGCGCCGACCGCATCGGCGGCCTGCTGCGCTACGGCATTCCCGAGTTCAAGATGGAAAAGCGCCACATCGACCGGCGCCTGGAGCAGATGGCTGCCGAAGGCACGCAGTTCCGGCCCGGCGTCAACGTCGGCGTCGACATCACCGTGGCCCAGCTGCGGCTGAACTACGACGCCGTCGTGCTGGCGGGCGGTGCCACCGCGTGGCGCGATCTGCCCATCCCGGGCCGCGAGCTCGATGGCATCCACCAGGCCATGGAATTCCTGCCCTGGGCCAACCGGGTCCAGTTCGGCGACGACGTCCTCGACGAGAGCGGCCAGCCGCCGATCACCGCCAAGGACAAGCACGTCATCATCATCGGCGGTGGCGACACCGGCGCGGACTGCCTGGGCACCTCGCACCGTCAAGGCGCGGCCAGCATCCACCAGTTCGAGATCATGCCGCGCCCGCCCGAGACCCGCGCAGACTCGACACCGTGGCCGACCTATCCCTTGATGTTCCGGGTGTCCTCGGCCCACGAAGAGGGCGGCGAGCGCGTCTTCTCGGTCAACACCGAGGAATTCACCGGCGCCGACGGTCATGTGACCGGCCTGCGCGCGCACGAGGTCAAGATGAACGCCGGCAAGTTCGAGAAGGTCGAAGGGACCGACTTCGAGCTCAAGGCCGACCTGGTGCTGCTCGCCATGGGCTTCGTCGGACCGGAGAAGGAAGGCCTGCTGACCAAGCTCGGCGTCGAGCTGACCGACCGCGGCAACGTCTCCCGCGACGACAACTTCCAGACCACCGTGCCGGGTGTATTCGTCGCCGGCGACATGGGTCGTGGACAGTCGCTGATCGTGTGGGCGATCGCGGAGGGCCGGGCAGCCGCCGCCGGCGTCGACCGATACCTGATGGGCCAGACCGCCCTGCCGGTGGTGATCAAGCCGACCGCGGCGCCGCAGCGCTAGGTATGAGGCTGCGACGTCGCGTCGTCTCAGGTGCGGTACTTGCGGCTGTCCTGGCACTGCTGGTCCACAACCAGCTGGTGCCGTTCAGCACGCATTTCTTCGGATTGACCGGCAACAACTTCGACCTGGACACCTACCGCGCTGCGGTACATGCGTCCTGGGACGGTAGGAGCCTGTACCAGGAACCGGCGCTGCGCGGTGCCTGGTACGTCTATCCACCGTTCGCGACTTTCATCCTGGCCCCGTTCGCCTGGCTCGGCTTCGACGTCGCCAAATACGTTCTGCTGGCCGTCTCGATCTGCCTGCTGGCGCTCATCGCGTGGCGCATCCTGCGGCTGGCCGGAATCCGCGCAGATCTCCGGCTCGGCGTGATGAGCGCCGCACTCGCGGTGATCGTCATCGATGTCGAACCGGTGCAGGCCACGTTGTGGTGGGGACAGATCAACGTCCTGCTCATGGCGCTGGTGATGCTCGATCTGTTGCGGCCCGACCAGGCCCGGTGGCGGGGGATCGGGCTCGGACTGGCCGCGGGCATCAAGCTCACCCCGTTGGTGTTCCTCCCATACCTGTTGCTCACCCGGCAGTGGCGTGCCTCGGCCACTGCCGCAGTCACTTTCGTCGCGACCGCTGCACTCACCTGGCCGCTGCTGCCGCGAGACAGTGCCTGGTTCTGGAACCACCTCGGCGACACCGCCCACATCAGCTCCATCGAGCACCTCGCGAACCAGTCGATCAACGGATTTCTCGCCCGGTACTTCGCGCCGGATCCGCGCCCGGAATGGCTGTGGATCGTGTTGAGTCTGCTGGTACTTGTCGCCTGCCTCGCCGCGGCGACGTGGGCGCACCGACGAGGGGAGCGTGCGCTGGCAGTGGTGCTGGTGGGCCTGACCGGGTGCGCGGTCTCGCCGTTCAGCTGGGCGGCGCACTGGGTGTGGTTCGCCCCCGCGATCTTCTGGTTCGTCGCGAAAGCGTGCACGACGCAGGGTCAGTGGGCGCGCGGTTGGGCCTACCGGGCCGCCGGCCTGCTGGCGATGACTTTCATGTGGACGCTGCACCGGCCCGGCCGCAATCACACCACCATGTACTTCAGCGGGGTGTACTGGAACTATCTGGACCTGCGGCGGTTGTGGGTCGGACAGCTCGCCAGCGGGTGGTACCCGCTGACGTTCGTGTGTTTCGTGATCGCTGCGGTGAGTTGGTTGCGACTGAGCGCGACGGCAAAGCGAGACGATCCCGACGAGATCTCCATGACGTCCGACGATATCGACGACTATCCGCCGGAGTTCCTCGACGAGGAGCTGGCACGCGCCTGAGCGCGCCGTGCACCAACACCGAGAAAAGTTTGAGGGCTTTTCTTAATTAGCTAATGTGAGCTGTATCACGGTCCACGGGTGTGCTGACCAGCGAAGAAATGTGACACACATCTCGAATAGGCGAGATTTCACCGTCACACACGTCACATTAGTCTCATTAGAAACATCAGATGTTTCTGCGGCGTGGCTCACACTGTTTGCGGAACGTCCGGTATCTAATGACGGGGTGAGAGTGCTGCGGTAACGTAGAACTACGGAAACAGCTACCAGTAGTCGCAGGAGTGATCACCGTGTACATCAATCCGATCAGTCGGTCACGGATGGGTCGAATTGCCTGGTCATTGTTCCGTCATCCGATGAAGAGCCGTGAATTCCCGGCCAGGAACGAACGCCTGGTGACGGCCGACGAGCTACTTCGCTTCGGGGTCTGACGGGTATCCGTCACGGCACGCCGGTGTTAGCTGGGGTCCCCGTTGCTGTTCCCTGTAAAGCAGTGCACAACGCCCTCGAACCGACGCGATAGCGCCGATCCGAGGGCGTAGCCAAATCCGTCAGCTCGTCAGCTGACCCGAGTCCCTGATCGCCTCAGCCAACGGTTCCAGCACGGCCGGGTCGTACGGCGGCGGCAAGTAGATGATCGCCAGATCCAGGCCCTCGGCGCCCAGGGCGGCGGCCTCGTCGACCACCTTTGCGTAATCGCGGTCCTCGCCCAGGCGCACGTGCGCCGAGAGGCTGATCTCCTTGGGATCGCGGCCGAGATCGGCGCAGTGCGCGGCCAGCACATCGCGCTTGCGGGCGAACTCCTCGGGCGGACCGCCGACGAAGTTCCAGTGGTCGGCGTACTTGGCGGTGATGCGCAGCGTGCGCTTCTCGCCGCTGCCGCCGATACAGAACGGCGGATGCGGCTGCTGGGGTCCCTTGGGCTCGTTACGCGCATCCTTGAGTTGGTAGAACTTGCCGTCGAACGTCGTCGTCTCCTGCGTCAGCAGGCCTTTGAGAACTTCACACGCCTCCTCGAACCGGTCGAAGCGCTCCCTGATCGAGCCCAGTTCGATTCCGTACGCGCCCGATTCCTCCTCGTTCCAGCCGGCGCCGATGCCGAGCTCGAGGCGACCGTTGGAGACGATGTCGAGTGCCGAAGCCATATTCGCCAGCACGGCGGGATGGCGGTAGTGGATACCGGTGACGAGCACGCCGACACGTAGCCGCTCAGTGGCCTGCGCCAAAGCGGTCAGCGTGGTCCAGCCCTCGAGGCAGGGGCCGGACGAGTCGGAGAAGATCGGGTAGAAGTGGTCGAACGTCCAGCCGGATTCGAAGACGTCGATCGTGTCGGCCGCTTTCCAGATGGCAAGCATGTCGGCCCACGTCGTGTTCTGCGGGGATGTTTTGAAGGCGAAGCGCACGTCATCACAAACCAGTCCCGCTGCAGCATTCATTCCGGACAACCCGAGCTGTGCTGATTCCGTATCTTCGGTGCCATTTGGACGTCGCAATCGGTAGTCTCAGGCAGGGAAATATGCGGAATCCCGCGATCAGACCATCTGGGAGTGAACATGAGCGAGTACGCAGTCACCGATCCGGCGACCGCAAAGGTGGTCGCCACCTACCCGACCTCGACCGACGCCGAGATCCAGGCCGCGATCGAGGCTGCCGCCAAGACCGGCCGCACCTGGGCACGTACGACCACGGTGGCCGAGCGGGCCGCGCTCATCGGCAAGGTCGCCGCCCTGCACGAGCAGCGCCGCGAACAGCTCGCCGACGTCATCGTCCGTGAAATGGGCAAGCCGCGCGACCAGGCCTTGGGCGAGGTCGACTTCAGCGCCGCGATCTACCAGTACTACGCCGACAACGCCGAGAAGTTCCTCGCCGACGAGGAGATCACCCTGCTCGAGGGCGAAGGCAAAGCGGTCGTGAAGCGTGGCCCTGTCGGCGTGCTGCTCGGCATCATGCCCTGGAACTACCCCTACTACCAGGTGGCCCGCTTCGCCGGTCCAAACCTGATCGTGGGCAACACAATTCTGCTCAAGCACGCCCCGCAGTGCCCCGAATCCGCCGAGCTGCTGCAGCTGATCTTCCTGGAGGCCGGGCTCCCGCAAGGCGCCTACGTCGACATCCGTGCCACCAACGACCAGGTCGCCGAGATCATCGCCGACCCCCGGGTGGCCGCGGTCTCGCTGACGGGTTCCGAACGGGCGGGTGCCGCAGTGGCCGAGATCGCCGGCCGCAACCTCAAGAAGTGCGTGCTCGAGCTCGGCGGCTCCGATCCGTTCATCCTGCTGTCCACCGATGATCTCGACGCGACCGTGCAGGCCGCGGTCGAGGGACGGATGGAGAACACCGGGCAGGCCTGCAACGCCGCGAAGCGCTTCATCGTCGCCGAGGACATCTACGACGACTTCCTGACCAAGTTCACCGACAAGCTGCTGGCCGCCGCCGACGGGATCGCACCACTGTCCTCGGAGCCGGCCGCCGAGAGGCTCGAGCAACAGGTCAAGGCCGCCGTCGCGCAGGGTGCCGAGCTGAAGTCGGCAGGGGAGCGCCGCGGTGCCTTCTACCCACCGGCCGTGCTGACCGGCGTCACCGAGGACAACGACGCCTACCGCCAGGAGCTGTTCGGCCCGGTGGCCGTGGTGTACAAGGCAAGTTCGGAAGACGAGGCAGTCGAGATCGCCAACGACACGCCGTTCGGATTGGGCTCCTACGTCTTCACTACCGACGCCGATCAGGCTGCCCGGGTGGCCGATCGGATCGACGCGGGCATGGTGTTCGTCAACGCCGTCGGTGCAGAGGGGGCCGAGTTGCCGTTCGGTGGCATCAAGCGGTCCGGTTTCGGGCGCGAGCTGGGCAAGTTCGGCATGGACGAGTTCGTGAACAAGAAGTTGATCCGCACCGTCAGCTGACGTGGGTGCGGGCATGCTCGATCGCATCGTCGAGCGAATCGAGCAGGTGGTTCTCGTGTCGCAGTGACTCGAACACGCCGACGTTGGTCAGCAACTCGGCGTGTTCGGGGCGAACGCCCTTGATGATCACCGTGATACCGCGCGATTCCAGTTCGGTGGCGATCTCGGCGAGGGTGTGTGCTCCGGTGGCATCGAGCATGCCCAGTTGCGACATCCGGATGATGACGACCGATGTCTGCGGATGCTCGGCGTCCACGATTGCACTCGAAATGCGTTCGGCTGCACCGAAGAACATTGCGCCATCGAGACGCAGCAACGCAATCTGATCGTCGCCGGGCTGCGGTGGACCGGGGAGCTCCTCGCGAACGACGCTGCTGCGCCGCGCTACCGAACGCAACGCGAAGAACGCCGCGACGACGACGCCGATCTCTACGGCTTCGATCAGATCGAAGCACACGGTCACCGCGGCCGTCAGGCTAAACGTCAACGCGTCGGATCGCGTGGAGCGCAGGATCTTCCGGATCGTGACCGCCGAGATCATGCGGAACGACGTGACCATCAGTACCCCGGCCAGCGCGGCCAGCGGAATGGTGGACACCGGGCCGGTGGCCAGATAGACCACTCCGAGCAGGACAAGCGAGTGCACGATTGCCGCCACCCGCGTCCTGGCGCCGGACCGGACGTTGACCGCGGTGCGGGCGATCGCGCCGGTGGCGGGCATGCCACCGAAGACTCCGGAGGCGACCGATGCCAGACCCTGCCCCACCAGCTCACGGTCGGGGTCGTACGGCCCGGTGGGCGACATGGTTGCGGCCACCCGCGCCGACAACAGCGATTCGATGGCCGCCAGTGCGGCGATGGCCAGTGCCGCACCCAGCAGGGTGCGCAATGCGCCGAGGTCGGCATGGGGCAGCACCGGGGTGGGCAGGTGTGACGGCAACTCACCGATCGCCGCGACCGGAAAGTGGAGCACAGAAACCAGGACGGTAACCACGATCACCGCAGTCAGCGATTCGGGAATGGCGCGGTGCAGCCGGGGCAGGGCGACCATGAGGAGCGCGACAACAGCCACTACCGCAAGTGTTTTCGCCGCGGTTGTCCAGTCCGCCTGGGTGACCACCGCGATCGCGGCAGGGAGTGTGCGCTCACCGGCTGGAGCCTGCTGCGCGAAGGCGGCCGGGACCTGTTGCAGGAAGATGATCATCGCAATGCCCAGCGTGAACCCCTCGATCACCGGCCACGGGATGAATGTCACGGCCCGGCCGAGGCCGGTGGCCCCGGCCGCCAGCACCACAAGGCCGGCCGCGACGGTCACCAACGCGATGCTGCCGAGCCCATGTAGCGCGACGATCGGCGCGAGGACCACCGCCATCGCCCCCGTCGGGCCGGACACCTGCACATGGGAACCGCCGAACACGGCGGCGACCAGGCCGGCCACCACCGCCGTGACCAGCCCTGCGGCCGCTCCCACGCCGGAACTGATCCCGAACGCCAGCGCCAACGGCAGCGCTACCACGCCGACGGTCACCCCGGCGAGGACGTCGCGCCGCCACGAGCGTGGCACCTCGGCGTAATCGTCGCGATGGGGCAGCAGCTGACCTAATCTGCCGACGGCGGTCCTGATCACGGTATGCCTGACGGATTGATGGATTGAGCAATTTCGCAATCCAATGTACGGTATCGCGAATGCTGGGCACACTGAAGGTATGAGCGGTGTCCTGTACTTCGACGGCAACTGCGGGATGTGCACCCGCAGTGTCAACGCGCTGACCGATCGACAACGGACCGGAGACCTCCACATCGCGCCGTTCCAGCGACCGGGCACGGCGGACCGACTCGGTGTGCCGGCCGACGAGATGCTGGAAGCGGCGTGGTGGCAGGACTCGTCGGGAGTGGTCTACCGCGGTGCCGAAGCGATCAACGCCGCGGTATCCGCCGGGTTTGGGACACGAATTCCGTTGCGGCTCTACCACGTACCAGGTGTGCGACACCTGCAGAACGCGATCTACCGCTGGATCGCCACCCACCGCTACCGGTTCCCGGGCACCACGCCGCACTGCGAGGCGCGCCCGGGGGACTGCTGAGTATGCCGATGGATCCGGTGACCGCGCTGCGCCAGATCGCGTATTACAAGGACCGCGCGCGGGAAGACCCGCGACGGGTGATGGCCTACCGCAATGCCGCCGATGCCGTCGAGTCGCTGACCGACGAGCAGCGCGAGCGTCTGGGCGCGTCGAACAATTGGCAGTCACTGCCCGGGGTGGGGCCCAAGACCGCGAAGGTGATCGCCCAGGCCTGGGCCGGCCGTGAGCCGGATACCCTCGTCGAATTACGTTCGGCCGCGGTAGATCTCGGAGGTGGCGATATTCGCGCCGCGCTGCGCGGTGACCTGCATGTGCACTCGAACTGGTCGGACGGATCGGCTCCCATCGAAGAGATGATGCTGGCCGCGCGCGACCTGGGCCATGAGTACTGCGCGTTGACCGATCACTCGCCGCGGCTCAAGATCGCCAACGGGCTGTCGCCCGACCGGTTGCGCGAGCAACTCGACGTCATCGAGGAAATCCGTGAACTCGTGGCGCCGATGCGCATCCTCACCGGAATCGAGGTCGACATCCTCGAAGACGGGTCGTTGGACCAGGAGCCCGAACTGCTGCAACGCCTCGATGTGGTGGTGGCCAGTGTCCACTCCAAGCTCGCCATGGACTCGGCATCCATGACCCGGCGCATGGTCAAAGCGGTGTCGAACCCACACACCGATGTTCTCGGGCACTGCACCGGGCGCCTGGTCACCGGCGGACGCGGCGTGCGGCCGGAGTCGAAGTTCGACGCCGAGAAGGTGTTCACCGCCTGCCTCGACCACGGCACGGCCGTCGAGATCAACTCCCGGCCGGAACGGCGTGACCCGCCGACCCGGCTGCTGAAGCAGGCGCTCGACATCGGATGCCTGTTCAGCATCGACACCGATTCCCATGCGCCCGGCCAGCTTGAGTTCCTCGGCTACGGGGCCCAGCGCGCCGTGGATGCCGAGGTCCCGGTCGAGCGCATCGTCAACACCTGGCCCGCCGAACAGCTCCTGGAGTGGGTCTCAGGCCGCTGAGGTGAACGGATTGTGTTCGGCGATCAGCTTTTCCATGCGTGCCTCGTCGAGCCGGACCCGGATCGTCGTGGCTTCCTGCTGGTCCCGGATCACCTTGGCGAGGGTGAACGAGCTTGTCACGAGGAACAGGACCGTCATCGCCAGGAACAGCCGCTGCCACAGATCCAGCGGTAGGAACAAGACCCCGCCGAGCAGACCGATGAAGCTTGCCCCGAAGGCGATTGCGGCCTGGAGGGAGAAAGCGGCGGTGACCCTCGGTCTAAGCTCACGCGATGCACGCGGATCTCGGGATCGACACCGTCATCACCCTGCTGGCCGCCGGCCTGATCTTCCTGCTGGCGCTGGTGCTCGGGGTGTGGAAATACCGGCAGATGGCCACCAGCGAGAACCATCTGGCCCATCCGTATGTCGACATCGCACACCGGGCGGCCCTGCTGTATTCGTTCGCGACACTGCTCGTTGCCGTATTCGTCGAACTCAGCGCCTGGCCCACCTGGGTGAACCTCACCGCGGCGATGGTGCTCGTGGCGTTCTTCGTCATTGCCATTGCGGCCTACATCGAGCACGGCGCAAAACGGGACACCACCAACCAATTCGAAAAGCCCACCGCGGGCCTGCATGCCGGGATGCTGGCCCTCATCGGCGGCGAAATCGGCGGATTCGCCGTGCTGCTGGCCGGATTCATTGCCGCGCAGTTCTTCTAGGACCGCATCTGTTCAGTACGGCAGCGTCGGCATCTCCAAGCCGGGATCACGTCCGACCAGCACCCCGCGGGTCAACATGGCGTTGCCGAACCGCTGCCGTACCTCGTCGATCGCGCCGTCGATGGCCACCGGATCCGGTTCTGATTCAAAGGGCAATTCCAACTGTTGACTGCCCTGGTGGTCGATGTTGGACACCGCGAACCCGATCAGGGTCAGGCCCCGCTCGGCGATCACCGGCGCGGCGGCGGTGACCAGCGCGCGGGCCGCGCCCAGGACCGCATCTGTCGAGGCGGTGGCCCGAGGCATGGTGTGCGACCGGGTCGCCCGCCCGAAATCATCGAAGCGCAGGCGCAACACGACGGTCCGACCAGTACGCCCGGCACTCCGCATGCGGCGGGTGATGCGGTCGACGAGGTTGACCACCACGACATCCACCTCCGCGGCCGACATGGTGTTCCCGCGCCGCCCGAGAGCGCGTTGGGCACCGACCGAACTGCGCCGCACCCCCGTCGTCACCCGGCGTCGATCGATGTTGCGCGACAACGCATACAGCTGTCGCGCCATCGCGCCGCCGACCATGGGGCGCAGGGCCGACTCGGGCAACTCGGCCACATCGGCGACCGTCTCGATCCCGTGGGCATGGAGCTTTTCGGCAGTCTTGGCACCTACGCCCCACAGTCGGCGCACGGGCAGTGGATGCAGGAACGCCAGCTCCCGATCGGGCGGCACCAGCAGCAGACCGTCCGGCTTGGCCACCTGACTGGCCACCTTGGCCAGGAACTTGGTGCGGGCGATGCCGACGGTGATCGGCAGGCCAACCTGCTCGCTGACCTGCTCGCGCAGCCGTCGGGCGATCTCCACCGGGGTGCCGGACACCCGGCCCAACCCGGACACGTCGAGAAACGCCTCGTCCACCGACAGTGGCTCCACCACCGGCGTCGTGTCGTGGAACACCTCGAACACGTGCGCGCTGGCCTCGGAGTATGCCGACATGCGCGGCGGCACCACGATGGCCTGCGGGCAGAGCGCCCGGGCCTGGCCACCACTCATCGCCGTGCGGACCCCGAACGCCTTGGCTTCATAACTGGCTGCCAGCACCACGCCACCGCCGACGATCACCGGGCGGCCACGCAGGGCCGGATCGTCGCGCTGCTCGACCGATGCGTAGAACGAATCGAGATCAGCGTGCAGGATGGCCGCCTGCGCAAGGGACACGAACATATGTTCGCATAGGTGGCGGACTGGTTACGACGTGTCGCCGTAGATGCTGGTCAGCCAGATGTGGGCGAGGGTGTCGACCACCTTGTCGTAGTCCACCGCGGGCTGTTCGGCGCCCAGGGCAGACATGATGGTCCGCTCGTTCATCAGGTTGAGCGAGGTCGCCAGGTCCAGCGCGGGAATGGTGTGCGGGGCGGCACCCCGTTGGCGTTCGGCGCTGATCAGGGCCGCGGTCAGGTTGATCCACTTCTGCATGAGCCCGGCCCAGAAAGTCCGGAACTCCGGGCTGCTGTTCAGTGCCTCGGTGCCGGCGCGCGCTGTCGCGGGATGTGACGCGAACGAGTCGAAAAAGATCTCGATGCCGCGCCGGATCGCCCGCTTCGGATCGGCCGGCATGTCCTCCAGTGCGCTGTCGAAACCGGTGTCGGCGCGTTTGATCAGCGGATCGATCAGCGACAGCAGGACGGTTTCCTTCGACGGGAAGTAGAAGTAGAACGTGGGCCGGGAGATCCCGGCGCCTTTGGCCAGGTCATCGACCGAAATGTCGGCGAATTTCTTGGTCTCCAGCAGTTGCCGTGCCGTCTCGAGGATGGCGGCCTCACGATCGTCGCCCGACGGCCGGGCGGCTCGTCGACCGCGGGGGGCGCGGGTCGTGCTGGAGGTGGTCACAATGAGCACCCTAACACCGCGTTGAATTTATCAACACACTGTTGACCACATCAACACCATGTTGATACCGTCGGTCCCATGACCGAACATTTCGATGTTGTGATCGTCGGCGCCGGCATCTCCGGCATCAGCACCGCCTGGCATCTGCAGGACCGCTGCCCGACCAAGAGCTACGTACTCCTGGAGCGTCGGGAGAACATCGGCGGCACCTGGGACCTGTTCAAGTACCCGGGCATCCGTTCCGACTCGGACATGTTCACCCTCGGGTTCCGGTTCAAGCCGTGGGAGTCGGCCCGCTCCATCGCCGACGGCCAGTCGATCTGGAATTACATCAACGAGGCCGCCGACGAGAACGGCATCAGGAACCACATCCGCACCGGCCATCGCGTCCTCTCGGTGGACTGGTCGGATGCCGACAACCGCTGGACCATCGACGTCGAGCAAAACGGCGAAGCCAAGCAGATCACCGCGTCGTTCCTGTCGGTGTGCAGTGGCTACTACAACTACGACGAGGGCTACTCACCCGAATTCCCGGGCGCCGAGAACTTCAAGGGCCAGATCATCCATCCCCAGCACTGGCCCGAGGACCTGGACTACACCGGCAAGAACGTCGTGGTGATCGGCTCCGGTGCCACCGCCATCACCCTCATCCCGTCGCTGGTCGACGGCGGCGTCGGACACGTCACGATGCTGCAGCGGTCACCCACCTACGTCGGATCCCTCCCGCTGGTCGATCCGGTGGCCGTGAAGACCAACAAGTACCTGCCGAAGGATCTCGCGCACTTCGTCAACCGGTGGAAGCAGATCGGCTACAGCACCGGCCAGTACCAGGTCGCACGCCGCTTCCCGTCGATCTTCAAGCAGTTCTTGCGCAAGATGGGGACCCGCCGCCTGCCCCAGGACTTCGACTACGACAAGCACTTCAGCCCGCGCTACGCCCCGTGGGACGAGCGAGTCTGCCTGGCGCCCAACGGGGATCTGTTCAAGGCCATCCGCTCGGGCAAGGCCGGCGTCGTCACCGACACGATCGAGACCTTCACCGAGACCGGCATCAAGCTGGCTTCCGGCGAGGAGTTGCAGGCCGACATCATCGTCACTGCAACGGGTCTGAACATGCAGTTGTTCGGTGGTGCGACGGCGAATCGCAACGGCGAACCGATCGACCTGACCGGGTCCATGACCTACAAGGGTCTGATGCTCTCGGGCGTGCCGAACATGGCCATCACCTTCGGGTATACCAACGCATCGTGGACGCTGAAGGCGGACCTGGTGTCCGAGTTCATCTGCCGCGTGCTGAACTACATGGACGCCAACGGTTTCGACCGGGTCGAGCCGCAGCACCCCGGCGACGCGGTCGACGAGCTGCCCTTCATGGACTTCACCCCGGGCTACTTCCGGCGGGCCATGGACACCCTGCCGAAGTCGGGTTCGGAAGCGCCGTGGAAGCTCAAGCAGAACTACTTCTTCGACATGCGGACCATCCGGTACGGCAAGGTCGACGAGGAGTCGCTGCTGTTCACCAAACACCGTGCCGCAGTGAAGGTTTAGTTCCCCGCCGAGCAGACACAAAACTGCCCATTTCCACGTGGAAAAGGGCAGGTTTGTGTCTGCTCGCGTTGAGGGGTGACCTACGGGGCGACGACGACGATGCCGTCCTCGTCGCAGTAGGCGACCTCGCCCGGGACGAACGTCACGCCGCCGAACTCCACCGGCACGTCGCGTTCGCCCTCGCCCGTCTTGGTGCCCTTGCGCGGGTTGGTCCCCAGGGCTTTGATCCCGACGTCGATGGTGCGCAGGGTCGCCGCATCGCGCACCGGCCCGTTGACCACGACGCCCGACCAGCCGTTGTCGTGGGCCAGTCCGGCGATGATGTCGCCGACCAGCGCGGTGTGCAGTGACCCGCCGCCGTCGACCACCAGCACGCCGCCGTTACCCGGGGTGGACAGGATCGACTTGAGCAGAGCGTTGTCCTGGAAGCAGCGCACCGTGGTGATCGGCCCGGCGAACATGGTCCTGCCGCCGTAGTTGCCCAGCTGCAGATCGCAGCTACGGACGTCGGGGTAGATCTCGTCGACCAGATCAGCGGTGGCGCGCGGTTCGATACTCACCCGGCGATTATCGCAGCCGGCTATCCGGCGACGCTTTGCACGATGATGTCGTGCACGAACTGGGCCAGCCCGGGCTCGGCATCGTCGTAGTAGCGGGCGAACCGCTCATCCTCCACATAGATGTTGGCCAGACAGACGTGCATGTCGTCGCTGCAGTCGTAGAACCGGGAAATGTTGGCGCGATGCCGGGCCGCCAGCTCGTCGGCCCGCGCCGACCCGGGACGTACCCCGGCGCGCTTCCCCTCGGCCAGCGCTTCCAGCAGCGCATCGTTCTCGGCCTTGAACTCGATCCAGTCCTGCTTGGTCATCTGTGCGGTGCGTTGCCGCGATTGCCGCCATTCCTCGGTCTCACCCCAGCGCTCGCGGGCCTCGTCGTCGTGCTCGTCGAAAACCGCACTGCCGAAGATCTCCACCTGCTCCTCGGCGGTGAGCTGAATTCCTTGGTCGTGGGCGCTCATCAATTCCTCCACTGCCTTGATGGTCTGCTGTAACTGCTCGGCCTGATCGCACAGCAGGCTGTGCTGGCGTTGCAGGTGGGCGAGGACGTCGGCATCGGGATCGTCGAGCAGGGACCGGATCGCCTCCAGCGCCAGCCCGGCCGACCGGTACACCAGCACCAGGTGCAAACGCTCCACATCGGCATCGGTGTAGCCGCGGTAACCCGCCGCAGTACGCACGCTGGGCACCACCAGACCGATGTGGTCGTAGTGATGCAGGGTCCGCACCGAGATTTCCGTCAGCGCGGCGACCGCGCCGATGGATCTCACCTGCGGATCTGCGTGCATGAGGCCACTATTGGCCCTGACGTCGCGTCAGGGTCAAGCCACAATCAGTCTTCCTCGGCATTTCGTCGGCTGAGCAACACCAGCACCAGGGCCAACAGGCCGACGGCTGCCGCCGCGATCAGCGGCAGCTTGGACGACGGACTCTCGCTCAGCGGAACCGGGACGGGGCCGGACACCGGGTTGGCGGCCGAGGTCACAGTTGACTTAGCTTGCGCCGCAGCCTCTTTGGCGGCCTTGGCGACATCGGGCAACGGAATGACGGGAGCGGGCTTCGGCTCTGCCGGAGGCGGGGCGGCCGGCGGGGCCGGCTGAGCCTTCTTGACCGGGGCATTCTTCGGCGGGGCCTTCTTGGCGGCCTTGGCGGGAGCCTTCTTCGCCGCTGCCTTCTTCGCCGGAGCCTTTTTGGCGGGAGCTTTCTTGGCCGGCGGCGGACCAGGCTTGGGCGCCGGGGTGGGCGGAGCAGGATCCGCGCCGGACGCCGACGCATCAGCCGCACCGGACTGCGCTGCGGTTTCGGGCTTCTCGGCGGGTTGATCCTGCTGCTCTGCCATCTGGCTGCTCCTTTGCAGTAGCTGGTGTTCCGCGCCAGCGCGGTCGGGGGCCGGCAGTGTTTCCATCATGCCAGGCGCCGCAGCGGTCAGCCTGTGACGGCCAGAGCCGCCGCAAGGGTGACCGCAAGAGCCATGATGCCCAATTCCACCAACGAGCGGTTCTGCGACAACGCGGCGCTGCTGCGATGCGCCCGCGCCGCGGGCAGCCACCGTGACCGGTTTCGCCAGGCCAGCACCAACAGGACCACGGTCACGACCACCTTGGCCGCCAGCACCCGGCCATAGCCGGTGGCCCACAACTCGGCGGGCGAGGTCAACTTGATCGCCGCCCCGGTGACGCCGGCGACCAGCAGCACCCCCACGCACGACAGTGACAACTGCGAGAACCGGGGCAACACCCTGGCCCACTGACCCCGGTGCGTCACGGTGAGCACCAACGCGGCCAGCAGGCCGCACCACACGGCGGCGGCCAGTGCGTGCACCGCCACGGCTATGCCGCCGACCGGGCTCTCCGCGAGATGCCCGGCCAGCGTTCTGGCGGCCATCCCGACCGCAGCGAGTCCGACCGACGCGACCGTCGCGGTAGCACCCCGCGGGGCCAGGATGGCCACACCGGCGACGATCAGCGCAGCCGCAATGCCGACCAGCCCCGATCGGCCCGCAGTCGTGTAGAGGCCGAAGTCGGCCAGGGTGCGGACGCCGATCTGCCAGAACCCGACGCCCGCGGTCTGCGCCGCCTCCACCGTCAACCGCACGATCTCGGTCAGCAGCCAGATCGCCGCGACCAACGCGAGCGGTCCCGCGGCTCTGCGACCCAATTCGGCGCGGTACCGGTCGGATTCGAGCAGTGGCACCGCTGCCAGGCCCAGGGTCACGATGGCGGCGCCGTCAGCCAGCGCCCGGATCAGCGCGCCGGTCACCGCTGACGCCGGACCGCCCACCAGGCTCCACCACCGATGAGCACCACCGCGACCAATACGAACGGCCACACCACGATGCCGCCGTCGGACTGCGCAGGCGACGACGCGGCAGCCCCCGGCGTACCGGACCCGGCGACCGTCAGGTCGAACGACCAGGAACCCGACACCACATGCCCGTCTGCCGAGGTCACCCGGTAGTTGACCGTGTACGTACCGGCTGGGCCGAGCGGACGGACCCCGACGCTGAGCACTGCGCCGGCCACCTTCGGATCGCCCTCGGACCACAGGTTCTTGTCCGGCCCGACGACCGTCATGTTGGCGAAGGCAGGCTGCAGTGCCTCGTTGAACGTGGCGCTCACGCGCGGCGGTGAGCTGGTCAACGCGGAATGTTCGGCGGGGTCGGCGGCGATCCGGGCCGCATGCGCCGATGCCGCGGGGGCTCCGAGCAAGGCAGAGGACGCCAAGATCAGCCCGGTCAGAGTGGCAGCCAGCAGCCGGCTCATGGCCGGCGCCGGTTCAGCAGGCTGGCGACCACGGCGGCGGCCGCCACGATCAACGCTCCGCCGGCCAGCCAGCGGGCCGAGTTGTCGACGGTGCCCGCGGGCTGCGCGACCGGCGAGGGCGCAGTGCTGGGTGCCGCAGGCACCTCGGTGCCGTGCTCGGGGTGGCCCGCCGCGGGAGGTGCGCCGGTCAGCGTCAACTGCGGGGCCGGATGCTCGGGCTCGCTGCCATCGGGCAGGGGCGGCTGATCCCAGCGGACCACAGAGCCGTCGGAGTAGGTCTGGGTGACCGGAAAGGTCGCCGTCGCCGCGTCGGGGAGCTTGACCGACACCCGGAACAGGGCGAACTGCTCGGGTGAGATACCCACCCCGGGCGCCGCGGTCCACGTCACCGTCCGGACCGTGCCCGCCGAGGTGTCACGGTCCAGCTTGGCGGTCCAGCCCGGCATCACCTCGGTGCGGGCCGACGCCACGTCCGGCAGGTCGACCGTCAATCGTGTTGTCAGCGCGCCGGTATCGGACTCGCCGGGGACGCGGAAGGTGAGCACCGAGGTGGTCCCCGGAGTCGGATTCTCGGCATCGACGTGGACATGGGCCCAGGCCGGTGCGGCGGTGAGCAGACCGGTGACGGCTACCGCGGCGGTCGTGAGGAGGGCGCGCGAGGACGCCCCGGTGAAGGGTTGCATTCGGGGTGGTCTTTCTGGAGTTGATCGGGTCGGATGGTCAGGCTGCGACGCCGACCGGCGGACCCCGATGAGACACCGAAGCGGCGAGAAGCAAGGCTGAGTGCAACGGCTGATCTGCGCTGCGTGCCGCGACGCAGACCGTCGATCCCGGGGTCAGGCGGCCAGCCCTCACCACCGCGCGCGCCACCCGCGAAACCGCTGTCGACAAGCGGGCGCCGCAGGCGATCAGACCCGCGCCGAGCGATACCGCTGCCACGTGCGCGCCGCACATCGCCGGGCCGGACGGCGCGGCGTGTGCGTGACCGGCCGTGGCCAACAACCCGTGGGCCACCAGCTGGCCGGTACCGAGTAGACCCCACAACACCGCGGTGCGGTTTGCACCGGCCAGGGTCGCGGCCACCGACCCCAACGTCACCGCAAGGACCACGAGTTGGGCGGCCACGGCTCCGCCCGGCACGGCACCACCGGCCGCGCCATGAGCGGCGATGGCCAGCGCGGCAGTGAGTGAGCCGACGGCCGTACCGCGCAGCGTGGCTGCGGAGTCGATACGGGCGCCGGTCATGGAAGTGCGCTAGACCAGCCCGAGCCGAGCCATCAGATCGGCATCGATGCCGTCGAGTTGGGCAGCGATCGCCGCATGGGCGCCACGGCGACGTGCGGTCGGCATGTTCTCGGCGGCGGTCACCGCTGCGGCCAGATCTGTCAGCCGCTCGTTGATCGCTGTGACGAACTGTTTGGTCTCGGCGTCCTTGGGCTTCTTCTCGGCGACCTGTCGGAGGGTCTGCTCGGCGCCGGAAATCCGCGCGGACAGCTCGGCGCCGTGCCCGGAGAACTGACCGAGCTGGGCCAGCGGGATACCGAGGCGATCGGCGCGACGCTCGTCCAGAGCGCCCCGGGCGGCCGTGGCGGCCCGGTAGATCAACGGCACAAGCACCGGCGCCAGCAAACGTGTGACGGTGAGTAGGCGGCGAATCCGGACGGGGGAGAGCAGGCGTCCCTCGCGGGCCGCCTTCAACTCGGTTTCGGCTACCTTGAGGGCATTGCGGTCACTGTCCCGCTGCGCTTTGACCTGAGCATTGAGGGCCCGCCGCGCAGATTTTTGATCGGACTTGATGCGACGGGCGTCGTTCTTTGCGGTGAGCCGAGCTTCCAGCTTGGCCTTGGCCTTGATGGCGCGGGCTTCGGCGCGGCGGGTGGCGCGGCTTTTTCGTCGCGTGAACAGGCCCATTCCGGTTGCCTCCCGGTCAATTCGTCGTGTGTTCATGGTCACCGCAGAAGTGCTGCAGACCCACAGTATCGTCCGGTGGATTTGCTCCGCTGCGGCTCCCCGCCCAGGGCGGGGGCAATCGCCTCAGCTAGCAAATTTGAACTGCCCGGTTGTGCAAGAATCAGATTCATCAATCGAAGCTGTTGGGCGGTGCGCGAAAGGGTGGTGAGAACGTGCGTTCGCGGTTGCGCGTCGCCGCCTCGACCGGTCTGGTGCTAACGGGCCTGATCATCGCCGGTGTCGGAGGGGCATTGGCATTTGCCGACCCCAATCGGGGTCGGTCTGATGGTGGGCAGGAATCGTCGAACAGCGCCGGCAACGGCCACGACGGGCACGACGGCAAGGACCACGGCCACGGCCATGCCCAGGACGGCGACGACCAGGGCGAAAATGACGGGGGCACCGGGTCCATGGGCACCCGCACGTCCCACAAGCCCACCAAAACGAGCGGCAAGCCCACCAAGACGACGGGCAAACCGACCAAGACCGGGGAACCTACGGACACTGCGCAACCCTCCGGAACACAGACGCCTCCGCAAACTGGAACCGACACCAAGACACCGACCAAGACCGACACGGCCCCACCGAGCACGAAGCCGTCCGAGACTGAGACGGAGACGGAGACGCCACCCACCTCGCAGCCCTCGGAGACGGAGACGCCGACGACCTCGGCCTCGGTCGAGACAACGACAGCGGTGACCTCCACCGAGGCCACGGTGACAACCTCACGAACCACCTCGGCCACCACCGAGACGACCACCGGGACGACGTCGGAAACCACCTCGGCGACGACCACGAAATCGACCTCGGAGACCACCTCTGCGACCACCCTCATCGGAGGTTCCGCGGGCGGTGGAGGCGGCGTTGGTTGGGGTGGTGTCCCGGCGCCGTTCAACTACCCGCGCCCACCGGACATGCTCATGCCGGCAGTGCAGGCGCAGGCTCCCGACGTGGCCGTGGCACCCCCGCCAGGTCTGGCCGCAGCGGCCGGGGTGCCGCCGATCGTCGTTCCGGTCATCGCCCTGCCGGTCATCGTGCCGCCGCTCGCGCTGCCGTTGGACGCTTCGGGCTCTGACCACGGGCCGCAGTCCGGGCCGCGATCGGGACCCGAGGTGCAACCCAACATCAAGATGCGCACCGAGTCGCTGCCTCCCGCCGCTGTCGGGTTGGACGCCGTGATGCCGGTGGCCTTCCGGGCCGGGTACGCGGATTACCTGCGCACCGCGAACACGAGGGAACTCGCGGCGGTTGCACTGCCCGGGGTGACCGGAATGATGGCCCTGACCGGCCTCGGTGGACTCCTGGGTTACCGGCAGGCCAAAGCAGGCCGGACGGTCCCGATCGATGCCCGCCGGTTCATGAGCTAGGTATGACTTGGAAGAATCCAGGTAATCGGACTTCTCCGGGCGTGCTACGAAAGGGTGGAAAGGGGGATCATGTCCGCCAGTCGAAGCGTCACGCGCGCTGTGAACGAGGTGCTCGACCTCGCCCCGCGACAGGGTGAAGTCACATTGACCCGCCTGGTCGACGCGGTGGCCGCGGACCGCGGCAGGCCGATCGAGTTGACCATGGCCGAGCTTCCGACCGGTGTCTGTGGGCAGTGGCGGCAATACACCGACCGCGATGTGTTCCTCATCCAGCAGGGTCTGCCGGCCTGGGACCGCACCCTGGCTCACGAACTCGGGCACCTGGTCCTCGGGCACGAAGGCATATCGATCGTGGACGCTGCCGCGGCCTCGGCCGAGGTGGCGACCTCGGAT
Organism: Mycobacterium sp. IDUB_9; assembly: GCF_055419505.1. Lineage (NCBI taxonomy): Bacteria > Bacillati > Actinomycetota > Actinomycetes > Mycobacteriales > Mycobacteriaceae > Mycobacterium > Mycobacterium sp. IDUB_9. The sequence continues at coordinate 1,237,354 of NZ_JBVAXU010000001.1, forward strand.
CTGATCAGTTACATGCTCAACCAGCGGACCGGCTGCATGGGCCCCAACGGTGAGGACATCGAGCAGGAGGCCGAGGACTTCGCCGCGCTCCTGCTCTACCGCCTCGGCCGGTTGCCGTCCGACCGGTCATCGATCGTGCAGGTCCGCCTCGGAGAGGCGTTTGGTTGATCGTCTGGGTGATCGCCGGCCTACTTGGCCTGGCCACCGGCCTGCGCATCGGCTGGGCTCTGGTCAACAAACAATCCCTGGTGAGCTCTGCGATGATCCTGTCGCTGGGCAGCCTGGGCGTGGTAGCCGCGCTGAACTGGGAGCCGCTCGCCCTGCTGATCGACACGGTGGTGCACTGGCCCAACATCGCCGCCGGTCTGAGTCAGGTCGCGCTGATCGCGTGTGCGGCAGGCAGTTGCGTCATGATCACGACTGCGTCCTCGGGCCATTCGGCCACGCTCACCCGTCGTATCGCGTTGATCCAGTACGGCATCGCCGGCGTCGTCGTCGTCATCAGCCTGGCGATCTTCTTCCGCGCCGGTCGGCAACCGGAGATGTCCCCCGCCGAGTATCTGAGGCGAGACCTCGGATCGCACGGCGCCTCGTGGCTGCTGCCACTGCTCTACGTGTTTCTGGCGCTCACCCTGGTGGTCTGGGCCGGTCTGCGCTACTCGAACCGCAGCCGGCGTGGGCGGGCGCTGTTCCTGTTCACCATCGGCATGGTGCTGATCGTGGGAGCCATCGGCTTCGTCCTGCTCCGGGCCGCGGGCCGAACCGAACCCGTTGGAGTCGGCGCCGCGGCCACCCTCCTCGGTTGCGCGATGATCGTTGTCGCCGCCGGATCGCTGCTGCCGAGTGTCGAAGACTGGTTCGGGGCACGCCAGGAATTGCGGACCATCAAACCGCTGCTGAGCGAGTTGGCCCGGCGTCAGCCCGATGTGGGCATCGGGGTGCGCCCGCGTGGACCGTTGGTGTTCCGCGTCGCCGAGCGGATGTCGCTGATCTCCGATGCGCTCTATCTTGAGGCCACCGCCGCCGACGCACAGCAGCATGAAGCAAGCGACACAACACAATTGGGGGATGACGAGCGCCCTCAGGTACCACCCCGGGATCAGGCCGAGGTCATCGCCCAGTGGATCTACGAAACCCGCGACGACGACAAGGATTCGGCGTTCCCGGGGCTGGCCTGGTTGAGCCAGCCCGCATCGTATTCCGACCGGGAATGGATTCTGGCGATTGCCGAGCAGTACCGGGAATTGGACCGCACGGCGTCGCACAGCTGAAACCCGCGCGAGCGGAGTTCAGCTGTGCGAAAGTGCCGGCCGAACCGACGGATCAGCCGTCGAGGTGTTCCCGGCGGCGCAGTTCATCGACCTTCTGCACCAGATCCTGCTGAGCCTCGTTGGACAGCCCGACGGTCCGGGCGGCGATCCGGCGGATCCCCTCGTCACGCATGCTGGCCAGCCAGGTCAGCTCCTTGTCGAGCTTCTCGTAGTACTCGTCGTCGGTGAAGTAAGCCGGTTTGATCCGGAAGAAGTTGGCAAGTGCGGCCATGGTTGCCACCGACGGGTTGGTCCGGTTGCCCGAACGGAGTTGCGACAGGTACGGGGCCGACATGGTTACGCCCTCGGACTTGAGTGCGGCGATCACCTCGGCAGACGTATGGGGTCCGCGCCCAGGTGGATAAACCGTATCGAACAGGCGGTTTAGGCGGGCGGCGAACGTCTTGCTCATCGATTTGACCTCCACATGCTTCACGAGCGGTACGAATTAGGCGGCGTATTTGCTGACCATCGTAGCGAGTGTTGTGACGACAACCAAGTGCAAACGCCACAAAAGTTAAACGGGCTTTGTGTTTGGGCGGCCTCTGCTGCGGATACCGGCGCCTTCGCCGTAGGGGTGCGGCGGGATTGTGCCGTCTGACAATGCAAAAGGTGACGGCTGCGTTGCATTGGCCGCGATGAGCTGCGAGCACAGGGGTGCCCGATCATGATCAACCTCTTGACCGGCAACCGAAGCGGTGCCGTGACTGACAGAAACGAATATTTGCTAGAGTGCAGGTCCAGGGTCGCGTCGGATTCCGCGCGGCGCCGTTGTAGGACGACGTGGAACACGTTACAGGTTGGGCGGTGGAATGCCCGTCAGCCCCGTCGCGCGCGATAGCCAGACAGGCCTGGGCGGATTCCGGTACCGATTCTGGAAGGCTGTTGCCAGGCGGAAGCGGGCGGAGGTTTCCGCCGTGGCCGGACAATCGACGGTACAAATGCGCCGACGTTGACGGTTGCGGCGGGTCATCACGGCTATCTGAAACACATACTGGGTCGCCGATATCGGCGACCCTGTTAAGACGCTGACGTCTGCGTCTGCGGACATGGCGACCTTTCGACACACCGCCGATACCTGCCGCTCACGCGGCTTACCCCACCTACGGTCGAAGGTGTCGCCCACCGCACCGCAAGCTGTCGACCGGGCTCATGGCCGGCATGTCGACGCGACGATTGCGGGCTTCCGCCCTTCGCTGATTTAGAGGACCCTAGCTGTTGTCCGCCGAGCCCGCTAGGGTTCCTATCCTTTTCGGGCAGCTGGATTCTCTTTGTTGGAGAAGCTGTCCCACATCTGGCGCGCCTACGCCGCCAACAGCATCGCCAGGATCGCAGTATCGGGATGGCTGATCGGATCGACACCCACCCTGCTGACCATCGACGTGACCGTGCCGTCGGATTCGGCTTCGACCCAGGCCGCGCGGTGTTCCAGTCCGAGATGCGGAAGGCCGGGTAGCAACACGCAGCCCGAAGCGGCGCCGGTGCACTCGGGAAGCGACGGCGTTGTCTCCGACGGCGGATGCAACATCAGGAGTGCCGGCGGTTGATGGTCGGCGAAATACCCGGGCGGAACCGCGGATTCGCCGACCACCGGTCCCTCGGCGATGACAATGCCGACAGTGCCGGGGCGCGGCGCCTCGGGTAATTCTTCGCGAACGCCGAAAATCGTTGTGGTGGAGAGCAATCCGGGCAGCGAGGCCACCCGGACAGTGACCATGAGAAGTTGCGCCCACTCTTTGGTGGAGTCGGGCCATCGGCCCAGCACCACAAACCCTTTGAGCGCACCACCGGAATGAAAAGGGGCGATCTCAATCGCCCGGCCGGACCCCGTCGTATCCATATCGCCTCCGGGACATCGGTGTTGGCTCGCCGGCTGGCCGGTGCTCCGACACGTCGGTGGGTCGATCACATCAGGATGCGGCAGCAACCGGCACGGTGCAAGGCGACACGGGATCCGGCCCGATAACGAGTCGGCCAAAAACGAGGGCGGGGCGTCACGCAGTTCGCGCGACGCCCCTTGGTGAGAGATCAGAAAACCGATCAAGCCCTCAAAATCGGACCGAGACCGGAACTAGCCGAAGATCAGGCCGTTGGTCTTGGAGGTAGCCGCTGCATAGCGGTTCTGCACGTCCTCCCAGTTCACGACGTTCCAGAAGGCCTTGACGTAATCGGCCTTGACATTCTTGTACTGCAGGTAGAAAGCGTGCTCCCACATGTCGACCTGCAGCAGCGGGATGATGCCCAGCGGCACGTTGGCCTGCTGGTCGTAGAGCTGGAACGTCAGCAGCCGGTCGCCGAGGCTGTCGTAGCCGAGCACTGCCCAACCCGAGCCCTGCAGCCCGTTGGCGGCGGCAGTGAACTGCGCCTGGAACTTGTCGAACGAACCGAACTGATCATCGATAGCCGAAGCGAGGTCGCCCGTCGGCTTGTCGCCACCGTTGGGAGACAGGTTCTTCCACCAGATCGAGTGGTTCACGTGGCCGCCGAGGTGGAAGGCCAGGTTCTTCTCGTTGAGGAAGATCGCAGCGTGGTCACTGTTGGCCCGTGCCTCGTCAAGCTTGGCGACGGCATCGTTGACGCCCTTGACGTACGCCGCATGGTGCTTGCTGTGGTGGAGTTCGTTGATCTGCCCGGAGATGTGGGGCTCCAGAGCTCCGTAGTCGTAATCCAGGTCTGGCAGGGTGTATTCAGCCACGAGATTCCTTCCTCATTATCGATCGATTGAGCCAGGCTTCAGATCGTCAAGATCGTCGTCAACATTGCTCCATCGCAAGGCGCACCGCAAGGACGCGCGCGCCGACCACACGTATACCCGATCGGGCGTCGGTCAGAACAAGTCAGAGCAAGACGATCACGGCGAGTACGCCGAGCAGCAGCAGGGCGATCACGCTGGCCCGAAGAAAGGACATCAACTGGTTACGGGTGTGCAGATGTCCGGATGAATGCCATTCGGGCTGCGGAAACGCTGATCCCGATCCGATCGGATGTGACGCCATCAAACACTCCTGACCTGCACGATCAATGCTTGCCCTCCAGTGAGTTCTGTCACAACAGCTGGTGTGACGCCGATCATAGCCCGTGTAATGGCCAGGGGAAAATCGGCCTCCGCGTAACTGGTATGAGGCGGGTTCAGCGCCTGGAATCAGGCTGATCCCAACCCGGCCCGCTCGGCGCCGATGACCGCGGTTTAGCCGAGTGCTTAATTTCGCTCCGCACCGGTGGTGGCTGTTGATCGCTGCCGTGAACAGCCCAGGTTTATCCACAGTGTTGGACAGCTACCGCACAGTAATGCCCATTTCGGGGGCTTTTCTCCAGGTGGTGGGCCTGTGGATGAACCTGTGGAAACTGTGGATAGCTTTGCGTTGCTAACACCGCGGTGAGCCATCAGGGGCGGGTGCGCTCAGCACCGTGGGCATGCGAGCATTGAGGGCATGGACGATGTGGAAGTCGGGCAGGCAGATATCGCTGCGGTACCCACCACGTTCGGCGGGGCCGTGGTACTTCTCGACGTCCGTGAAGACGACGAATGGCAACGCGGTCACGCCGAAGGAGCCCAGCACATCCCGATGGGTGATGTGCCGGCGCGAATCGCCGAGATCGACCCGGACGCCGAGCTGTACGTGGTCTGCCACGCGGGTGGACGTTCCCTGCGTGTGGCGAACTATCTGGCCCGTAACGGTTACACCGCGACCAATGTCGAGGGCGGAATGTTGGCCTGGGCCGGGGCTGGGCGTCCCGTCATCACCGACGCCGGCGGCCCGGGAACCGTCTGACCGCGGGGGCTGTCCGGAGATCGTGACTAGGCTGGTCGGATGATCCAGGTGTGTTCGCAGTGCGGGACGCGCTGGAACGTGCGTGACCGGCAACGGTCGTGGTGTCCCCGGTGTGGCGGTTCGTTGTTGGCGCCTTCTGCGCCGTTGTTGTCGCAGTCCCAATCCCAGTCCCAATGGGGACCCGCTGCCCGGCCTCCGGCGCCGTCATCGCCGACCGCAGGGCGCACTCCACCGCATCTCGCTCCCGGCTATCGCTGGGTCGCCCTGCGCCCGGGGCCTCCCCCGCACCAGCGCCGGCAGCGGCGCTCGCTCGGCCCGACGCCGCACTACCGCGCGATTCCGAGTTGGGGCCTGCACCAACAGTTCGACCTCGAGGAACAGCCTCAGAAAACCGAGGCCGAGACCGATGCCGGCAATGTGCGTCTCATGCTCGTCGTGGCCATGGTGGTGCTGGGAATTGCGGCCTTCGCCCATGTGATTCGTTACGTGTTGCTGCTGATCAACCGCAGCGTGCTTCTGCATCCGCTGATCGCGGTCGGCGGCGTGGTCATCGGGCTGCTGGCCAGCGTGGTGGCGATGGGCGTCGTGGTCGTCGCGGTGGTGACGTTGGTGCGTTGGCTGATCACGCGGCGCGCCGCCGGGTATGCCGCGCACGGCGAGGTGGATCCGCGCAGCACCAGGACACTGTGGCTGTGCTGTCTGCTGCCCGGTGTGAATCTAGTGATGGCGCCGGTGTTCGTGTGGGAGCTGGCCGCGCTCGAAGCGCGCCTCTCACACCTGCGTCGCCAGATCGTGGTGTGGTGGATCGTCTGGGTGTTCAGCGCAGTGGTCGCGTTCGCGTCGATGGTGAGCACCGTGTATGTGACGTTCTTCAACGACACACCACAGAACATCGCGAACAACACCATGACCGCGATTGTCGGGTACCTGCTGGCGCTGGCGGCATTCCTGTTGACCGCCAAGGTGTTCGTCGGGTTCGAGGGCAGCGGTACGACGGCTGAGCGCAGCGTCCGGCGCTGGGTGGTGATCGAGCCCGAGTCCTCTGGTCCCGGCTCGGCGCCTGACCCGTCCCCGGACCACGCCGACGCGGACGACACTTCGCAGAATGGTGAAGATTCCGCTGAATCCGCCGTTCCGGTTGAGGCCCAAGGGCAGAACCCGGCAGCATAGGCCGTATGGAAACGGGCGACGGCGGAGCCGCTGCGCAAGCGACACCGGGGCCTGGGCATCCGTTCGTGGTGGCCCACCGGGGAGCATCCGCCGCGAAACCCGAACACACGCTCGCCGCATACGACCTGGCACTGCGTGAAGGTGCCGACGGTGTCGAATGCGATGTGCGGCTGACCCGCGACGGTCACCTGGTGTGCGTACATGATCGTCGGGTCGACCGCACCTCCACGGGCACCGGTCTGGTCAGTGAGATGACGCTGGCCGAGTTGCGCAGGCTGGACTACGGATCGTGGCATGCCGGCGGACGGTCCGACGATGGTGAGGGCGGTGACGGCGGTGACGAAACCGACGGAGACCTCGAGGGCGCCCTCGGCGATACCGGGCTGCTGACCCTCGACGACCTCGTGTCGCTGGTGCTGGATTGGAACCGGCCGGTCAAGTTGTTCATCGAGACCAAACATCCCGTGCGCTACGGCGCGCTGGTCGAGAACAAGGTGCTGGCACTGCTGCACCGCTACGGAATCGCCGCTCCGGCCTCGGCCGATCTCTCCCGCGCGGTGGTGATGTCCTTCTCCGCGGCAGCCGTGTGGCGGATTCGCCGGGCCGCTCCGATGCTGCCGACGGTGCTGCTCGGTGAGACGTCGCGGTACCTGGGCGGCAGTGCCGCCACGACGGTCGGGGCCACCGCGGTCGGTCCGTCCATCGCGACGCTGCGTGAACACCCGGAGCTGGTGGATCGGGCCGCCGCCCAGGGACGGGCACTGTACTGCTGGACCGTCGACCATTACGAAGACGTGCAGTTCTGCCGCGACATCGGCGTGGGATGGGTGGCCACGAATCATCCCGGCCGCACCAAGAGTTGGCTGCAGAACGGCCTGACCGGTGCCGGCCGGGACTGAGTGTTAGCAGCTGGCGGCCCAGATCGGATCAGAGATTGCCGCCGGCGGCCCTGGGGGCTGCCGCGTCGACCCCGGCGCCGCCGGTGAGTTCCCGGGCGACGAAGTCCTCGATGTGGAAGAGGTTGGCGCCGGCGCGGTCGGCGATGCGCACCAGCGTCGCCATCGACGCGACCTCTTCGATCTGCTCCTTGAGGAACCATTGCATGAACTGCTCGCCGAGGTAGTCACCCTCCTCGCGGGCCACGCTGGCGAGCCGGCTGATCTGTTCGGTGACCGTGCGCTCCTGGCTCAGCGCCAGCGCGAGCGCATCACGGGGCGCATCGAAACGGTTGCACACCGCGTCGACTCCAGGGATCTCGGCGTCGATATCCCGATCGAGCAGGTATTGGACCAGCATCATGGCGTGGTTGCGCTCTTCGACTGCCTGCGCATAGAAGTGCTTGGCGAGCTGCGGAAGGTCGGCACCATCGAAATAAACCGCAATTGCGATGTATTGCTGTGACGCGGTGAACTCGCTGCGGATCTGGTCCTGAACAAGTGCGTGGAATTTCGTGTCATGCTCACCGGTCGTCGTCATGATCGCGAGAATATCCCAGGTCAGGACGTGTTGTCATCGAAGGTTGACCTCATTGAGGTCAGCTTTACCTTAGTTGTGTGGCGCGGATTACATTTGCTACGAGGAATTTGCTATTGCCTTATTTAGCTTTGCCTAAGCTCAAGGTTGGGGCTTTTCGATGACGTCGTCCGGGACAGCCGTGTCGTTGGCCAGCGCGGTGAACAACCGGCCTGCCGCGTCGCTGTCCCACACCACGACCGCACCCGAATCGCTCCCGGTGAACTCGCCGATCGGCACCGTCGTGGTCACCATGTCGCCGTGCATCGCCCAGGCCAGCCGGCCCAGATCCCAGACGTGGGCGTCCTGGTCGACGGCCACCGAGTCGGTGGCCGCGTGGGCCATCGGCTGCCACCGCAGGGGGTTGATCAGTACCTCCGGGCTGGTGGCCCGATGCAGCAGTGCGGACATGAACGCCCGCTGGTGTGTCATCCGGTCCAGGTCGGCGCGCGGGGTGGCGCGGCTGCGGACGTAGCCGAGCGAGTTGCGGCCGTCGAACTCCTGGCAACCCGCCGGGAGGTCGATCCCGGCCAGCGGGTCGCTGATCGGTTCGGTCGGGCACATCGTCACCCCGCCGACGGCGTCGACGAGCGCCGCGAAACCGTCGAAACCGATCTCGGCGTAATGGTTGAGGCGCAGGCCGGTCGCCTGCTCGACGGTCTGCGCCAGCAGCGGCGCCCCGCCCAGTGAGAACGCGGCGTTGATCTTGTCCTCGCCGTAGCCCGGAATCGGCAGGTAGGAATCCCGGGGAATCGAGACCATGGTGGCCGGTGTGCCCGAGCCGATCCCGGGAATGTGCACCAACAGGATGGTGTCGGTGCGGCCGTTGCCGATGTCCCCGCCGGTGGCCAGCTCGGCCTGCTGCTCGGGGCTGAGGTTCTGGCGACTGTCCGACCCGACCAGCAGCCAGGTGGTGCCGTGCGCCACGGCGGGCCGCTCGGGATAGTCGGCCAGAGCCGGAATGCGGTGCAGCGACGAGTCGATCCAGAATCCGCCGCCGATCACGGCCAGCACCGCCGCCAAGACGACCACCAGCGACACGGTCATCACCAGGCGGCCCCAGCGCCGCCGTCGCCGCGGCTTGCGCGCGGGTGCGGGTGCGGGCGGACGGGGCGCGGCGGGCCGGGGCGGGTGCGACCCCCGGGGCGGACGCGGTGGAGGTGGAGGTGGCTGCCTCGGTGGCAGGGGCTGCCTGGGTGGTTGTCGTGGTGGTTGTCGTGGGGGCGTGGGCGGATTCGGCGGCCAGGCCGGGCGGTAGTTCGGGTCGCGCCGGATCACCTGGGACGGCTCGTTGCCATGGCGGCGCGGTCCCGGACGCCGCGAGCGCCGATCGGGTGGTCCGCCTGAAGCCGGGAAGTCGCCCACAGCAGAAATGTACGTGGCGGACGCGTTATTGCAGCCAACTGAGATGATCGGCCACCAGCGCGTAGCCGACGAACGCCACCGCGTCGATCAGGGTGTGGGCGATGATCAGCGGCCACAACCGGCCGGTGCGCTGCCATGCGTAGCCGAATACCAGGCCCATCACGATGTTGCCCAGGCCCGCGCTGTAGCCCTGGTACAGGTGATACGCGCCGCGCAGCAGGCTGGAGATCACCAGCGCCCGCCCGGGGCTGACGTCGAGTTGACGTAGTCGGGTCAGCAGGAACCCCACCACGATGATCTCTTCGGCCCAGCCGTTGGCGAACGCCACGCCGAGCAGCATCGGGATGCGCCACCACGTGTCGTACAACTCGGCCGGTTCCACGTCCGCACTCAGGCCCAGCACCCGGGCCAGCACGTAGAACCCCAACCCCGGCAGGCCGATGAGCAGGGCCAGGCCGACCCCACCCAGACCGTCGGTGCGCCACTGCGGACGGGACAGTCCGATCGTTGACGGTCCGAAACCGCTGCGCCACAACAGGTACAGGGCCAGTGCGCCCCAGGCCAGCAGTTGCAGGACGACGGCCAGGTGCAGGCCCAGGTCGATCAGGTCGAACGGGGAGCGCTTCGGGTTGAGCGCGACGGTCTGCCCCGAAAGGCCGAGCAGCACCGCTTCGATGAGCCGCAGGGCTGCGGTGTAGGCGCTGAGCCCGAAGGTCACCGCGAGCACGACGGCGATCTCGATCTTCAGCGTGCGGCGCTGCGGCTCGAGTTGCTCGTGGGGCTCGGTCACCGAAGCTACGGTAGCGGCGCCCGGCCGGCGTGGCCGATCGTGCGGGTCAGATCTTGCGCGCGCGCAGGCCGTTGAGGAAGGGGCAGCCCATCAATATGCGGATGGCCTGGCTCAGGCCGGTGACGTCGTCGACGGGGTTCGGGAACGGCAACCGTACGTCGTGGTCGCCGTGTTCGTTCTCCACCCGCAGCTGCACGCCGTAGCGGTCGAGGCCCAGCGGGCGTACCCGCCCTTGGCGCAGCGTCATCGGCAATCGGGTGGCGAGGCGTTCCACCACGTCGCGGTGCGAGGACTCCATGTGCTGCAGCCATCCGGATTCCATCGCGCAGAACGGATCAGGGCGCGCCTGCAACAGCGCTCCGAGGCCGACCGACTCGGCGCCGGTGGCGTCGGCCACCACGACGGATTCGATCTCCAGACGCATCAGGGTGTGGTTGTCGTCGTCCTGGTGGGCGTTCGGCTGAGCCCCGGAATTCACCTGCAGCAGAGCGGGATCGGGGTTCTCGGCAGCGATCAGGTCGAGCAGGGCCGGAACCTCGGCGCTCGGCACGTGCTGTAGGCGGCCCCGGATCCACACCAGGGAGCGCACCGGTTCGCGTAGTGGGAGCGGCGCGTAGTCGGTCATCTCGAGCACGGCCTGCACCCCGGCCGAACCTGCGGACATCGCCATTCCGGCCAACGGGCCGGCGTCGGGGACGGTGATCGCGAACGACCCGTCGTCGAGCAGGTGATGAACGGGGGAGGCGACGGGTTCGATGCCCTCGACCGCAACCACCGCACCGCCGCCTCGTGCGCACGCGCTGCGGATCCGCTCGGCTGTCGTCGGTGTCGCTATGGCCATCTCGCCGCCTTAAAAGCTAGGTCAGGATTAAGTGAGGTAAGCCTAACTTAACTGGGCGGTTCCCGGTGGGCAAGACCTCCGGTGAAACACCGGCGCGCCCGTCATCAACCGCCGGTGGACAGCGGACCGATAGTGTTGGCTTGTGCCGCGCATCGCCTACCTCGGGCCTGAGGGAACCTTTACCGAAGTGGCGTTACTGCAGATGGTGGCCCATGAGCTGGTGCCCGGATTGTCGTCGGCACCCGGCGACGGCCGGGCTCGATTCACCCCGGTTCTGACCGATAGCACCCCCGGCGCGCTCGGCGCGGTGCGTGACGGCCGGGCCGATTACGCGTGCGTGCCGATCGAGAACTCGATCGAGGGGTCGGTGCTGCCCACCCTGGATAGCCTGGCCGTGGGGGAGCCACTGCAGATCTATGCCGAGCTGACTCTCGACGTCGCCTTCACCATCGTGACCCGACCCCGCCACGCCGGGCCCGTGCGCACCGTCGCCGCCTTCCCGGTGGCCCTCGCGCAGGTGCGTCAGTGGCTGGCCGCCAACCTGCCCGACGCGGACATCGTCCCGGCTACTTCCAATGCCGCCGCCGCCCACGAGGTGGCCGAGGGCCGGGCCGACGCCGGGGTGAGCACCCGACTGGCCGCCGAGCGTTGCGGCCTGGACGTCCTTGCCGCCGACGTGGTCGACGAGGCCAATGCCCGCACCCGCTTCGTCCTGGCCGGGCCGCCCGGCGCGCCGCCGGCCGCCACCGGTGCCGATCGCACCTCGGTGGTCCTGCGGTTGGACAACACCCCGGGCGCCCTGGTCACGGCGATGACCGAATTCTCGATCCGCGACATCGACCTCACCCGGATCGAATCCCGGCCCACCCGAACCGAGCTGGGCACCTACATGTTCTTCCTGGACTGCGTCGGACACATCGACGACGATTCGGTGGCCGAGGCACTCAAAGCGCTCCACAGACGTTGTACCGATGTGCGATATCTCGGTTCATGGCCTACCGGAGCGACCGCGGGTGCACCTCCGCCGCGCCTCGACGAGGCCTCACGATGGTTGGCGGGCCTGCGCGCGGGAACGGACGACTCATGAGTGGCCGGCTGATCCTGGTCCGTCACGGACAGTCCTACGGCAACGTCGACCGGCGGCTGGACACTCTGCCTCCCGGTGCCGAGCTGACCGACCTCGGTCACGACCAGGCCCGGAGATTCGGTGGGACGCTGACTGCGCGTCCCTCGATCCTGGCCCACTCGGTCGCCCGCCGCGCAGCGCAGACCGCTGCGGGTATCGGTGTCGAAACCGGCCTTGTCCCTTTCGAATTCGAAGGGGTCCACGAAGTCCAGGTCGGTGAACTCGAAGACCGTAGCGACGATGACGCCGTGGCCGAGTTCAACCGGATTTACGAGCGCTGGCACCGGGGCGAACTGGACGTGCCCATGCCTGGCGGCGAAAGTGCCGAGGCGGTGCTGGCCCGGTACGTGCCGGTGCTCACCGAGCTGCGGGTGCGCTACCTCGACGACCACGACTTCGACAGCGACATCGTGCTGGTGAGCCATGGTGCGGCGATCCGGCTGGTGGGCGCCGTGCTGGCTGGCGTCGACGGCAGTTTCGCCCTCGATCACCACTTGGGCAACACCGAATCGGTGGTGTTGGCGCCGATCACCGACGGGCGCTGGAGCTGTGTGCAGTGGGCCGCGGTGACGCCGCCCTTCTACCCGGAGCCCGGCGCCACACCGATCACGGACGCGGTGCAGTCCGAAACCGACCCGATGGGCTAACCGGTCCGCCGGATCGAGAGCGCACTCTCATGCGCACACGGGCAGCCCACCGCCTCACAATCGAGGCTGAATGTATGCGCTGCTTCCGGGGTGGTGCAGGTGTCGTCGGTGCATTCCGCGCGGTACCGCACGTGGTGGATCACGGTGCCGTGGCAATGCTCCAGACCGGCTGCGCACTCCCGGCACTGGATGGTCATAGCCCGTTGATAGCACTGCGGGCCGACAAACCCTGGTTGCCGCGCGGCTCATCCCCAGCAATTTTGTCTTCGCGCAAGCGGCTCATCCCCAGCAGTTTGTCTTCGCGCAAGCGGCTCATCCCCAGCCGAGTTCGTGGAGCCGCTCATCATCTATCCCGAAATGGTGCGCGATCTCGTGGATCACCGTGATCGCCACCTCGTCGACCACGTCGGCCTCGCTGTCACAGAAATCCAGCAGGGCGCCGCGGTAGATCGTGATGGTGTCCGGTAACGAGCCGGCGTACCAGGAATCCCGCTCGGTCAGCGCGACCCCCCGGTACAGGCCCAGGATCTCGGGCTCTTCGGGATCACGGTCCTCCACCAAGATCACGACGTTGTCGATCGCGGCCGCCAACCGCGGCGGGATCAGGTCGAGCGCGTCGGACACCAGCTCGTCGAACCGCTGCGAGCTCATCCGCACCGGCACGGCTACGGCGCCGGCGGTACGGGGGCAGGCTCACCCGGAGGTGGACCGGCGGGGGGTGCCGCGCCATCAGGAGCAGGAGCGGGCGCCGGGGCCGGGCCCTGCTCGGGTGCCGGGGCCGGTGCCTGCTCGGGCGGCGGCGGGTTGAAGGTGTTGGCCTGCGTCGGAGCCGGCGCCGCGGTGGTCGAGGCCTGCGGCATGTGCTGACCGCTCGACGAGGATCCCGACGAACCCGAGGACCCGGACGATCCGGATCCCGACGACGAGGACGAACCGGACGACGACGAACCGGACGACGACGAACCGGACGACGAAGACGAACCCGAGGAGGATGTCTCGTCCACATCGGGCATCGGGACGGGCGGCAGATTGAGCCGCTCCTCCGGGATGTCGGGCGGTGCGACCGGCGGTTGCCCGTTGATCATCAGTGGGCCCTTGGCGCTGTTGATCAGTGTCGACCAGCCTCCGTTGCCCAGCGTGGCGCCGATGCTGCACGAGACCTGGTGGCTGCCGGCCGACCAGCTGGGCAGTGAGATCGTGCTGTAGCTCAGTGCCAGCGTGGTGGTGCGCAACTGGACCGGGGCCAGGTAGGCATCGGTCTGCGCGGTGCAGGCGTCCTTGATGAAGTTGTCCTGGTCGCCCTCCGCAGGCAGCCCGCCCGGGAACTTCTCGACGAGGTTGACCGCGCCGGTGACCTCCATGGCGTGCGGTGCCGCGCAATCGACCGGGACGTCGGTGGGCTGGTTGGTGGCGGCGTCGATACCGAGGCAGGTGCCTGCGGCCCAGACCTTCGATTGATCGACGTCGGCCACCTTGCCTGCCGACTCCAACTGGCCGTCGCCGGGGCCGAGGAGTTGCAGCCCGCACAGCATGCGCCGCTCACCGGACTGCTTCCAGGCCTTCTCGCCCGACCACAGCAGGCCGATGGTGTACTTGCCGTTCGGGTCGTACTTGGGGCCCAGGTAGCCACGGACCGACGGGGTGCACTGCTCCTGGCTGATCTGCTTGATCCGGTCCACCGACGGTGGCGGCGCGCCCGGCCCGTACTCGCTGCCGGGGAAGGTGCGCATGTCGACGGCCTGGGCGACCTCGAAGCGATGGTTGTCCTTGCAGTCCACGATGTGTGCGGCGTCGGGGTTGCGCCCGGGCCAGTTCAGGCAGTCACCCCGCTTGACGTGATTGAAGGTGTCGTTGCCGCGGGGCCCGAGGGCGATCGCGCCCGGCGCGGTGCTCGTTCCCTCGCTCCGGGGCAACGCGGTGATCAGGCCGGCGATGAGCAGCGCGCCGAGTGCGGTCAACAGCAGTGCCCGTCGCGTCGACGCGGCCGCCAGACTCTGCCACCACCGTTCCTTGGCGGGTTGTTCGTCCGGAACAGGTTCGGCGAGCAGGGCCCCGTGCTCGGGGTGCTCGGGGTGCTCGGATGCTTCCAACATTGCCCTCCATTGTGACAGGCGTGTCAGCCCCTGTGGCAAGTGATGCAGTTGTAATGTTGCGAGGTTGTGCCCGGTGGCTGTGGGAATCTGGTCGCCATCGCTGCGCCACACTTCGATCGACCACCTCAGATGTACGTCGACGCACTTCAAAAAGTAGGGTTGCGCCCGTGATCGACCTCAAGCTGCTGCGCGAGAATCCCGACTCCGTCCGTGCGTCGCAACGCGCCCGCGGGGAGGACCCGGCGCGCGTCGACGCGCTGCTTCAGGCCGATACGGCGCGGCGGGCCGCGATCTCGACGGCCGACAACTTGCGTGCCGATCAGAAGGCCGCCAGCAAGCTCGTGGGCAAGGCGACCCCCGAGGAACGGCCGGCCCTGCTGCAACAGGCCAAGGACCTCGCCGAACAGGTCAAGGCGGCCGAGGTGGCCCAGGCCGAGGCCGAGACGGCCTTCACCGCTGCCCACATGGCGATAGGCAACGTGATCATCGACGGTGTGCCGGCCGGCGGCGAGGACGACTTCGCGCTGCTCGACACCGTCGGTGAGCCGCGGGCGATCGATAACCCCAAGGACCACCTCGAGCTGGGCGAGACGCTCGGGCTGATCGACATGGAACGCGGCGCCAAGGTGTCGGGTTCGCGGTTCTACTTCCTCACCGGTGCCGGTGCCCTGCTGCAACTGGGCCTGCTGCAACTGGCCACCCAGGTGGCCGTGCAGAACGGGTTCACGCTGATGATCCCGCCGGTGCTGGTGCGCCCGGAAGTCATGGCGGGCACCGGATTCCTCGGCTCACATGCCGACGAGATCTACCGGTTGGAGGCCGACGACCTGTACCTGGTCGGTACCTCGGAGGTACCGCTGGCGGGCTACCACTCAGGCGAGATCCTGGATCTGTCCGCGGGGCCGAAGCGGTATGCCGGCTGGTCGTCGTGCTTCCGACGTGAGGCCGGGAGCTACGGCAAGGACACCCGCGGCATCATCCGGGTGCATCAGTTCGACAAGGTCGAGGGATTCGTCTACTGCAAGCCCGAGGATGCCGAGTCCGAGCATCAGAAGCTGCTGGGCTGGCAGCGCCAGATGCTGGCGGCCATCGAGGTGCCGTACCGGGTGATCGATGTCGCGGCAGGCGATCTCGGCTCCTCGGCCGCACGCAAGTACGACTGCGAGGCGTGGGTGCCCACCCAGCAGACATACCGGGAGCTCACCTCGACCTCGAACTGCACGACGTTCCAGGCGAGACGATTGGCCACGCGTTACCGCGACGAGAACGGCAAGCCGCAGGTTGCCGCCACGCTCAACGGCACGTTGGCCACGACCCGATGGCTGGTGGCCATCCTGGAAAACCATCAGCAATCCGATGGCAGTGTGAGGGTTCCCGACGCGCTGGTGCCGTTCGTCGGCACCGCCGTCCTGGAGCCCGGTAAGTAACACACCGCGGCCCGGCACAGGGAAATGACTGCGGACGCCCCGGTGCGGGTGAGGGTGCTCGGGCCCGTACAGGCCTGGGTCGGCGACGATCCGGTGGATCTGGGCGCGCGCCTGCAGCGGGCGCTGTTGGCGCGTTTGGTCGCCGCGCACGGCCACACGGTATCCGTCGACCGGCTCATCGATGATTTGTGGGAGGGCGAGCCGCCGCCCAAGGCGTTGTCGGCGCTGCAGGTCTACGTCTCGCATCTGCGGCGGGCGCTGGAGCCGGGGCGGCAGCGTCGGGCCCCGGCCCGCATCCTGGTCAGCGCTGCACCCGGTTATTGCCTGCGACTGCCGGTGGATGCCGTCGACTCCTGGCGGTTCGAAGCGAAAGTCACTGCGGCATATGAGGAATCGGACGCACAGCAACGGGTGTGTCTGCTCGACGAGGCGCTGGCCGACTGGTCGGGAGATCCGTTCGCCGGGGCGGGCGATGTGCTGTGGGCGGCCCCCGAGATCGCCCGGCTGACCGAGCTCCGCCTGGCCGCGGTGGAAGCGCAGGCCGCTGCCCAGGTGGAACTGGGCCGGTACGGCACCGCCATCGCGGCGCTGGAACGACACGTCGGCGAGCGTCCGGGCCGGGAAGGCGCCGCGGCCGTGTTGGCGACGGCGCTGTATCGGACCGCACGCCAGACCGACGCGCTGGAGGTGTTGCGGCGCACCCGGGACCACCTCGTCGACGAGCTCGGTTTGGAACCGGGCCGGACGCTACGCGACCTCGAGCGCGACATCCTGCGTCAGGCCGACCATCTGGAGCCGTCCCGACCGTTGCAGCCGGCGATACCGGAGATCGTCGCGCCCGAGGGCGCTGAACTGGCCGCCCGCGGCCGTACCGAGGAACTCGCCGAAATCGACTCTGCCGCAAGCGCTGTCGCCGCCGGCCGCAGCGCGGTGCTGTGGATCGGGGGCGAAGCGGGATCGGGCAAGACCACCCTGGCGGCCGCCGCGACTGCCCGGTTGCGGGCGGCGGGCTGGCGCACCGTGCTCGGCCGTTGTCCGGAGGTTCACGGTGCGCCGGCGGGGTGGGCGTGGACCGAGGTGCTACGCGAATTGATTGACACCGCAGCGCAGGTGGACGACGCCAGGCAGGCGCTGGCTCCGCTGCTTCACGACGTCGCCGCGGTCGAGCCGGGCACCTTCTGGTTGGGGCATGCGGTGGCCGATGTGCTGAGCACGATCGCCGGCAGTCAACCGCTGGTGGTCGTCCTCGATGATCTGCACCGTACCGACGGTCTGACGTTGGAGCTCCTGCGGCTGGTGGCCGACCGGATCAGGGATCTGCCGGTGTTGGTGATAGGCACCTATCGCCCGTCGGAGGACCGCGGCGAACTCGAGGTGGCGCGGGCGGCACTGACGGTGCACACCGCCGCACATCTGATACTCGACGGTCTCGACGCCGCGGCCACGGCGGCGCTGGCAGCCGACCACGGACTGACCGCCGCCAGCGGCGAGGCGCTGCGCCTGCTGCGTGAGCGGACGGGCGGCAACCCGCTGTTCGTCCGCGAACTGGCCCGGCTGATGGTCGCCGAGGGGCCGGACGCAGTGTGGGCATCGGTGCCGGTTGGAGTTCGAGATGTGTTGCGCCGCAGGCTGGCCCGGCTACCCGGTCCGACCGTCACCGCATTGCGCCAAGCCGCGGTGCTGGGCCGCGACATCGACGTCGACCTGCTCGCCGAACTGGGACGCAACGACCCCGAGGATTTGCTCGACGCATTGGAACCGGCCGTCCTGCTCGGTCTGCTCGACGAGCCGGCGCCGGGCCGATTGCGGTTCGCCCACTCGCTGGTTCGCGACACCCTCTACGAGGACACCTCGAAGTTGCGGCGGTCGCGGTTGCACGGTGCCGCTCTGGAACTGTTGCGCGCACCCGGCCGGTCGGTCGATCCGGCTGCTCTCGCACACCACGCAGTCGCATCGGCGACAGCAGAAACTGCTTTGACCGCTACGGCTTTCGCAACAGCAGCGGCTCGCGAGGCCGATTCGGTGGGGGCACACGCCGAAGCGGCCAGACAATGGCGTGCCGCCGTGCAGATGCTGGAGTTGGCAGCCAGCCGCCGGTTGCGGCCCAGCGCCGACGGCCTGGAACACGAGATCGACGCCCGGTGCGGGCTGATCTCCGCACTGGCCCAGTCTGGAGACGCCGTCGCCGCCCGCATCGAGTTGAAGGCTGCGCTGCAGTTGCTGAAGGGGACGTCGCGCGACGACCTGATGGTGCGGGTGCTCACCGCATGGGACACCCCGTTGGTATGGCGGGACCGCGAGTACGACGAATCGGATGCCCAGATGATCGGCCTGCTGCGCCGGGTGCTAGACGGCGGGTCGACGAAAATCACTGCGGCCGACCGGATCAGACTCCTCAAGGCCCTCTACGTGGAGTCGGAGGGCACCGATCCCGACGGGGCACTGGCCGCCAGCACGGAGCTGCTCGAGTTGGCCCGACGCGCCTACGCCGAGGATCCGGCATCGTCGGGCCGGCTGCTGTGTACCGCGCTCAACGTCCGGGCATACTGCGCGCTGGGGCCGGATCTCGACGCCGAACGCGAAGCCACCGCCGCCGAATTGCTGCAGACCGCGGAGGCCACCGAGCAGGCCGACTATCAAGCTGTGGCGCACTGGATGCTGTCGCTGGCGGCCGGTCACCGGTCCGATCTGGCGACCGCGAAGCGGCATGTCGACATCGCGGTGGCCCGGGCCGGCACCGGGCAGCTCGTCCACCTTCTGGGGGTGCTGGGACTGTTCCGGGCCCGGATGTACCTGCTGGCGGCACGATTGGACGACGCGGTGGGCGCCTACACCGACCTGGCGGCCCGCATGGTCGAGAACGGGGCCGCCAACGGGGCGAAGCTGGCGATGGTGGGCCGGGTGACGGGCGAATTCTGTCTCGGCGACCTCGGTGTCCTGGCCGACGAGTTGGTGTTCTTCTACCGGGAGGTCTCGGTTGCCGCGCTGGACGCCGCGGTTCTCGCGCTGATCGCGCGGGGCCGGGAGGCCGAGGCTCGCGAGCTGTGGCGGGACCGGCAGCCGATCGAGCGGGCGTACTTCTGGCTGCCGTTCACCGTGCTGCGCGTCAACGCGGCCGTGGCGCTCGGGGATGTCGAGGAGGCCGAGGCCCGGGCAGCAGACCTCGAGCCGTATTCCGGGCGTATCGCCGGACTCGGTGTCGACGGGCTGATGGTGGGCCCGGTCGACGAGGCCCTGGCCGCCGCTGCCGATGTGCTGGGCCGGCCGGATCGGGCGCGCGCCTACCGGGAGGCCGCCTCGGTGCTACGGGACCGGCTGGCGGCCGAAGCGCAGCGCTTCATCGACTGACACCGGCGGTGCCGAAGACCGCCCGCTCCCGGCGCCGATGCAGCAGCATCAACCCGGCGAGTAGCACCCGCAGTCCGATCCCGACGTCCTGTGCCAACACTGCGCGCTCGTCGTCGGTCATCACCGCCACCGAGCGCGGACCGTCGAACGACATCCGGCTGCCGTCCCGAGCGGCTTTCTCCACCGTCGCCCAGTCCGCCACCGAGACGTGTTCGGTGACCAGGGGGAACACCTCGATCTCCTCGTCGTTGATGTGCTCGGTGAGGAGGACTGCCAGTTCGGCCAGTTCGATGGCCATGAGGCCGGCGACATGGCGGTCACCCATCGACAGCCGAAACGCCGCGGCGCGGGCCCGCAGCTGCTCCAACCGTGGTTCCAGAGCCGCGTGGTCCTCGATCAACTCGGTGAGGTCCACATGGTCGCCGACACTGGCCCGGATCACCGGCCACAGCACCGCGTCCTCGGTGGTGTGGTGATGGTGGATGGAATCACAGAGCAACTCGACGTATCGGGAGATCGCGCGGGCACGGCCGGGTGTGCAGATCACATCCCGGTCGCGCACCGCCGCAGCGAGGTCGCTCAGGCGGAGCAGGTCGGCCAGCATCGCGCGGTGGGCCACCGTGATACCCAGCAGGTCCGGTGCGGGATCGCCCGCGCGACGAGGTGAGCCGCTGGTGGTAGTTGTTGTCGGCACTGGGGTACTCCTCGGGTCCAGCCGATCCTGCGCGGATCGGCACTGTGGAGCACAGCCTGGTACCGGCCACTTAAGCGCGACTTGTTACCGGCTTGGCGCGGCCACAGCAGGGCGGCCACAGTAGGGTTGCAGCCATGATCGATATCGACCTTGCCGAATTGCGCAACTGGTTCGGCTTCGGCGTGGCCGGTAACTTCGCGGGGCACCTCGAACAGGCCGGAGAGGCCGGGGATTTCGTCAAGGTGGTTACCGAAGGGTATGCGCCCAAAGGTATCTTCCCGTGGTACGCACCAGGCCGGGACGACTTCCTGGGTGAGTTCCCGCTGTCCAGCGATGCCATCGTGCTGCCGGAGGCCGGTGAGGTTGACGGCCCGCTCAACCTTCAGATCGAGCCCGAGGTCGGAGTGGCCTGCCGCGTGGTGTGGAACGGCGATACCGTGGTGCGCCTCGAGCCGTTCGCCCTCGGCGCCTTCAACGACTGCTCGATCCGCCGGCCGGGCGCACCCAAGATCAGCTACAAGAAGAACTGGGGCCCGGCCTCCAAAGGCGTTGCACCGCAATTCTTCGAGATCAGTGACCTCACCCCGGACGGTCCGACCGCCACCATGCGGCTGGTCTGCTATCTGAGCGAGGACGGCGGCCAGCAGCACGCCTACGGTGTGGATTCACCCCTGGTGGGCTACTCGTATTACGGTGAGGTGCTGCTGGACTGGATCGTCGAACGGCTGGCCAACCAGAAGGGTTCGGCCGATACGCCGCTGGAGGATGTCGGCGCGTTGATGGTGGCCAGCGGTCACCCCGAGAACGTGCTGATCGGCATCGGTGCCACCCGTTACACCCCGCTGGGTGAGTCCACCTTCCTCAAGCCGGGGGATGAGGCCATCGTTCGGGTGTACGACAGTGCTTCCAGCGCGGCTTCCGAACTGCGGCAGGTGGTCTCGGCGCGCTAGTCGCCGAGCAATTCTTCCAGGCGGGCGACGAACTCGTCCGGACGGGCCGGAGTGAACGCCGGCTTCGGATAAGTGCCCGGCACGTCGAGGGTGATCAGCGTCGACCGCAGGGGACGGTGCACATCCAACGGCAGCCAGCGGCGCAGATCGGTGCTACCCCACAACCGGAAGCGTTGCATCCACAATCCCAGTGGGGTGGCCTCGTATCCGCTGATCGACCGCAGCGGGATCACCTTCGAGGTTCCCGATGGGAAGTGGTAGCGCCGCAACGTGATCGCCTCGCGATCCAGCTGGATCAGGCCGTCGTCGTAGTACTGGCGCGGGGCGGTCATGACTTGCTGCACCGCAACTCGTGACCCTTGGTGGTCAGGCACTTCCCGTTCTCCAGGTTCCACTGCCAGCCGTGCAGGTTGCAGGTGAGGGTGTTGCCTTCCACCACACCGAATTTCGACAGGTCGGCCTTCAGGTGCGGGCAGCGGCGCTGGATCTGGAAGCCGTCGAGGGTGATCGATGAGGTGTCGTCGTGGGCCTCGGCGAACCAGCCGTCTGCGTAGGCGATGCGCTCATCGGTGAGGCATTTGAAGAACGTGTACAGGTATTCGTTGTAGCCGCCCACACGCCAGGCTTTGAACCGGGTGGACAGAAAAATGGTGTTGACCCAGTCCGGTTCGTTGTCGCGTAGCACGGTGCGCACCAACTCGGGTGGGATCGCGAAGCCGTAGCGGAACTTCTCGTCGGCGATGGGTTCGCGGACAAGGCGTTTCGGGAAATCCAGGACCACGGTCTCGCTGTGGCCGGGGCCGGACAGCCGCAACTCCACCGGGTAGCCGATGCCGTCGCAGATCTGGTCGGTCTGGCTCATGATCGGCTCGAACAGCGCCCGCAGTCCGGGCAGCAGGGGTTCGCCGGCCG
The DNA here is from genome assembly GCF_055419505.1 of Mycobacterium sp. IDUB_9. Lineage (NCBI taxonomy): Bacteria > Bacillati > Actinomycetota > Actinomycetes > Mycobacteriales > Mycobacteriaceae > Mycobacterium > Mycobacterium sp. IDUB_9. Next base: position 1,259,312 of record NZ_JBVAXU010000001.1, read on the forward strand.
CCGGCGCCCACGAGGCCTTCTCCGCAGCCAGCACCGGGGCCATTCGTTGCGCGAAGTCCTCGATGTAGGCGGCCTTACCGGTGGTGAAGATCGTCTCGGGGTCCTCCACCGGGTGGGTCAGTGAATTGAGTTGGGACCCGGTGAAATCGGCGGTGCTGCCAGGGATCATCAGCAGGCCGCCGTCGTGACCGTGGCGACGCATCTGGTCGAGGAACACCACCTGGTCGGGGAAGATGTTCGCCGGGTCGTCGTGGTCGTCGTTGAGGTCGCGTAGTTCGGGATCCAGGAAGCACGGCGGGCCTGCCGACGGGATCACCCAGGTCGCTCCGACCTGGGCGATGTATTGGCGGCACCGGTCCATCTGGCGCTGCCGTTTCTGGATGCCGAAGGCTTCCTTGGCCCGCGCAGGCATGTCGTAGACCATCGGGTACCAGATGGCCCCGGAGTACTGCAGCATGTGCACGTCGACCTGCCCGAAGTCTGACTCCAGGACTTCAAGGTCAACGGGTCGCGCGTCGTTCATGTTGAAGGCGACGGTGTCGCCGTCGTCGACCACGAGCCCTGAGTCGCCGATCGGGCCGTCTGCGGGTGCGCGCAGCGCGATGATCATCACGTCGAGGTCACCCTTGGGGCCGCTGACGGTGTGCTTGACCGAATCGGTGGTCTCGAAGAACCGGTGAAAGCCCAGGGCGGCCAGTTCGCGTTGCAGGTCGGGCACCGGGAAATCGGGCAGCAGCACCACGGCGTCCTTGTTGACGTGGCGGCGCAGGTTCTCCGGGTCGAAGTGGTCCTTGTGCAGGTGTGAGACGTAGAGGTAATCGACATTTCCGAGAGCCGCCCAGTCCAACTGCGTGTTGTCGGGGAACGGGAACCAGGAGGCGAAGTACGCGGGGTTGACCCACGGGTCGCACAAAATGCTGCCAGCCTTGGTCTCGATCAGGAAGCCGGCATGCCCGACGCTGGTGACCTGCACAAACGGCCTTTCGATGGAGTGCTTTGATGCCCGACCAGCCTAGCCCGAGTTGGGTGACGGGCCGATACGGGCTGGGATTAGGCTGGCTACGTGGAACCGGTGTACGGGACTGTCATACAACTCGCTCGGCTGACCTGGCGTATGCAGGGGCTGAAGTTCAACGTGACCGGGGTGGAGAACATCCCGGTGACCGGCGGTGCGGTGGTGGCAATCAACCACACCAGCTACTTCGACTTCACCTTCGCCGGCTTGCCTGCCTACCTGCAGAAGCGGGGCCGCAAGGTGCGGTTCATGGCAAAGAAGGAAGTTTTCGACAACAAGATCACCGGACCGATCATGCGCAGCCTGCGTCACATCGAGGTGGATCGTGACAGTGGGGCCGCCTCGTTCGAGGCGGCTGTCGACAACCTCAAGGCCGGTGAACTGGTCGGGGTGTACCCCGAGGCGACGATCAGTCGCAGCTTCGAGATCAAGGAATTCAAGTCCGGCGCGGCGCGGATGGCGATCGAGGCCGGGGTTCCGATCGTGCCGCACATCGTGTGGGGCGCACAGCGGATCTGGACCAAGGGGCACCCCAAGACGCTGTACCGGCCCAAGGTGCCGATCTCGATCGCGGTGGGCGAGCCGATCCAGCCCACCCTGCCGGCGGCAGAGCTGACCGGACTGCTCCATTCGCGCATGCAACATCTGCTTGCCCAGGTGCAAGACGCCTACGGGCCACATCCGTCCGGCGAGTTCTGGGTGCCGCACCGGCTGGGCGGCTCGGCGCCGACGCTGGCCGAGGCCAACCGGATGGATGCCGAGGAGGCTGCGGCGAAGGCCGCCAAACGTGCACTGGACGGACCTTCTGGATCTTCTGGACCCGCCGGGGTCTCGGGGTAAATCGCGTATGGAACCGGTCTTCCGAAGTCTGGAGATTGCCGCCCGGCTCGCGGTCAGGGCCACCGGAACCCGGATCACCTTTCGTGGGTTGGACAACCTGCCCGCCACGGGTGGCGCCGTCATCGCGATCAACCACACCGGCTACGTCGACTTCCTACCTGCGGCGCTGGCCGCCACCGCACGTGGCCGCCGGATGCGCTTCATGATCAAGGCGGAGATGGAGCAGGTGAAGGCGGTGAACTTCCTGATCAAGCACACCGGGACGATCCCGGTGGACCGCCGGGCGGGAGCCGGCGCCTATGCCGCGGCGGTGGAGGCGCTGCGTCGCGGCGAGCTCGTCGGGGTGTACCCGGAGGCGACGATCAGTCGCAGTTTCGAGCTCAAGGATTTCAAGACCGGCGCTGCGCGCATGGCCGTGGAGGCCGGTGTCCCGATCATTCCGCTGATCGTCTGGGGCGCCCAGCGCATCTGGACCAAGGACCATCCGAAGTCGCTGGGGCGCAAGAAAATTCCGGTCACCGTCGTGGTCGGTGAACCGATGCGGGTGGCAGGTTCGGTCGACCAGATCGACGGCACCCTGCGGGCAGCGATGTCGTCACTGCTGGATCGGGCCCAGCAGTACTACCCCGAGCCGGCCGGGGCGTACTGGGTTCCGAACCGGCTCGGAGGAAGTGCGCCGACGCCTGCCGAAGCCAAGTCGCTCGACGAGGCGGAACTGGCCGAACGCGCACGCAAGCGCGCCGAACGTGAAGCGACGGGGAAAAAGTGACGGGTGCCGAGCGGACGCCGGGGTTGATCGCCACCGACGTGGACGGAACGCTGCTCGACGAGGACGAGAAGGTCACGCCACGCACCCGCGCGGCGGTCCGGGCCGCGGTCGAGGCGGGAACGACGTTCATCTTGGCGACCGGACGGCCGCCGCGCTGGATCGCGCCGGTGGTCGACGGGCTCGGCCTGGCGCCGATGGCGGTGTGCGCCAACGGCGCCGTGATCTACGACCCGGCCACCGACCGCATCATCTCGGCGCACACGCTCTCGACCGACGTGCTCGGCGAGCTCGCCGAGATCGCCACCCGGGTGATTCCGGGCGTGGGGCTGGCCGTGGAACGGGTGGGGCGTTCGGCGCACGATGCGGCGACCCCGCAGTTCGTCAGTTCCCCCGGATACGAGCACGCCTGGCTCAACCCGGACAACACCGAGGTATCGGTCGAGGATCTGCTCAGTGCCCCTGCGGTCAAGCTGCTCATCCGCAAGGCAGGCGCGCGCAGTGCCGACATGGCCGCTGAACTTCTCAAACACATTGGGTTACAAGGCGATATCACCTATTCGACCAACAACGGTCTGATTGAGGTGGTGCCGCTGGGCATCAGCAAGGCCACCGGTGTCGCGGAGTTGGCCGCTCCGTTGGGGCTCACCGCCGCCGACGTCGTGACTTTCGGCGACATGCCCAATGACGTGCCGATGCTGAGTTGGGCCGGGCGGGGTGTGGCGATGGGCAATGCCCACCCCGACGCGGTGGACGCGGCCGACGAGGTCACTGTGACCAACACCGAGGACGGCGTGGCCCGGGTACTCGAACGCTGGTGGTCCTGAGCGGTCAGGTGATCGGGGTGAAACGCTCCAGTTGCACCGGCTGCTGATCGGGTGAGGGTGGGGGCAGTTCCACCGGCACACCGTCGACGACGCGGGTGACGCTGCCCTTCTCCCGGTCGAAGTTCAGGGTGCCGTGCTGGAAGTTCTGCACGATCCACTGCGGCTCGGGGATCTCCGCGCTGGTCGGCAGGCCCAGGACGCCGCGCTCGAAGCCCAGCGAGCCCCAGGCCTCATAGATGGCACCGGACACCGGTTGGGCGCCGCTGTCCGGCGACCAGTACACCGCGCCGCGCTCGAACGTGGCGTAGCGGGCGGCCCCTTCGCCGGTGGTCTCGGGCGAGGTCGGATTACCCAGCAGGCCCGCCGGCCCACCTGCCGCCTGCCAGCGGTTGTAGATGGCGCCGCCGCGCATCTGGTCGGCCAGATCCTCGGGGCCCGGCGGCCGGTTGAAGCGGGCGGCGATGTCCCGGATGTGGCCCATCTGGGCGTAGGCCGCGTTACCGGGGCAGTCGGTGATGCCGACATCGCGATGGGTGAAGATCGTCGGCAGTGTCGGGGTGGCTCCGCGGGGGAAATGGGTGAACGATCCGCCGGCGGAGGTCAGCACGACGGTGCCGTGCGGGTCGATGCGATCGAGGCCCAGGCGCCAGCCCAGCAGACGCCCGGTGTTGCGCACCTGGATCTCGGTGGGCGGCACGACGTCGAAGTCGCCCAGCATCGCCACCCCCCAGGTGTCGATGTTGAAGCCACCGGTGTGGGAACCCTCGACGGGCTTGTCCATGCCGCCTGCGCGGCCCTCGAATACCTGGCCGTACTTGTCGACCATGGCGTTGTAGGCGATGTCGCACCAGCCCAGCTCACGGGTGTGGTACTCGTAGATCGACCGGATGATGCCTGCCGAATCTTCGGGTGCGTAGTCGTTGCTGCCCGCCGTGTGATGCACGATGCCCGCGCGGATGCCCTTGTCGTACACGGTGTTTCCGCAGCGCATCGACTCGTTGGCGCCCCACTGCGCACGGCTGATGATGGTGGGCGGCTGGCCGGGGTTGATGGCGGCGGTCGGCAGCGGGCCGACGTCGACGGGGGACTGGGGCGGGCTGATCAGCACCGCGGTGACGTTCTGGCCGATGGGTGCTTCGACGTTGGCCGGCACATAGCCCAGTGCGGGTTTCGCCGGTGTCTTTCCGGGGCGCGGGGCGGGCGCCTTGGGCGCGCGGGTGACAGCGATCTGGACGGTGGTGGTGCGGCCGACGAATACCGGTTCGGTGCCGCGTGGGCCGGGAGTGTCGGCGCCGACCCCGTCGAGGTTCTCGGCCTGGTACCAGGGGCCCCAGGTGCCGTCGTCCTCGCGGGCGCGGACCCGGGCGGAGGTGCCACGGAGGTCCGGAGAGGTGAGCGCGACCATCGAGAACGGGCTGTCCTGATGGACCTCGCGGATGCTCTCTCCGACCGCAAGATTTTCGAGTGGTTGCTGTGTGAGCTGCGGTGCAGCATTTGCCGGTTCGGGTTGTTCGCCGGAATCGGTTCCGGAGATGGCCCACGGCACGATCACGACCGTCGCCGCGAGTGCGGTGAAGAGAATCGACGGCGCGGAACGGCGGGACTGCACGGACTGATGTTACGTATGAGTCTGGTGTTACGAATGATTCGACACGGTCCGCGCGTCGTTTTAACCGGCAACGGCACCGCAGAGCCGATGGCTTCTGCGGTGCCGTTCTTCTAACCGGGCTTTCTCTACGGGGCGGGCGGTGCCGGGACCGGTGCGGGCACCGGCGGCTTCATCGCCGAGGTGATCGCCGGCATGACCATGCCCTTGAGCAGGTCGATGGCCTGACCGGCGCCGAGCTGCTGAGCCGCGCTGGACAGGTCGCCGAACAGACCGCCGCCGCCACCACCACCGGTGGCCGGCATCGCGGACAGCGACGGATCGGCACCCAGGAGCGGGTAGGTGCCCGCGCTGGGATCGAGCCCGATCGGAGCCGAGATCGGCACTTCGCCCGGAGCGCCCAGACCGCCGGACAGCGACGGGTCGAGGCCCGCCGGCGAGGTGGTCAGGCCCGTACCGCCCAGGGAAGTGGGGGACGTGGTCAGGCCACCCGGCGCGCCACCGGCCGGCGTCAGCGCCGGGTTGGTGAGCGAGCCGGTCGGCGGGGTCAGCGCCGGGTTGGTCAGCCCGCCGGGTGCGGCCGGAAGCCCGGCCGTCGGCGACGTCAAACTCGGCGTCGCACCATTGGGGCTGGTCAGTCCCGCGTCAGGGGACGTCAGACCGGGCGAGGCGAGCCCCGGCGAGGTCAGCCCCGGCGACGTGAGACCGGGCGAGGTGAGTCCGGGAGACGTGAGGCCCGGGTCGGTCAAGCCGGGCGCGGTCAGCCCTGGCGATGTCAGCCCCGGGGACGCCAATCCGGGAGAGGTCAGGCTCGGCGAGCCGAGTGTTGGGGTCGGAGAGGTGCCGCCCAGCATGGGCATCGGCGGCAGGTTGACGCCGAACTGGGACAAGCCCTGCGAGAGGGCGGACATCAGTTCACCGGGAAGGTCGGTGACCAGCGAGGCCTGGGTGAACTCCCGCTGCTGGGGCGCGGGGGACAGCTGGGACATGGCAACTAGGGCGACTGGACTTGCGACTGCCACTGCGGCGACTGCGCTCATGGCTGTCGAGAGCTTGCGTCGACGGCGGTTCGGCACGGAAGTCTCCTCAATATGTTTGCAGTTAAGGACTGCATTTCGGATTGCACGGGGTGCTCTCCGCTTGCTTGATCGGCGGTTCCGGACCAGTTGGTGTGAAGCCCATGAATGCCAACGAGATCGATGTTAAGGCTGTTACTCATGGGACTGAAGTGACGATATTGAATCGTGAGCGAATTGCGACCTGGGCCCTTCGTCGAATTCGGGGCACAGGGGCGCGGTCGGATACCCTGGCTGCCGATGACGTCCTTATCTCCCCGGGTCGCTACAGACCAGTCCAGCGCACATTTCGACTTATTCGTCGTCGGCTCCGGTTTCTTCGGTCTGACGATCGCTGAGCGCGCCGCGGCGCAGCTGGGCAAGCGTGTCCTTGTTATAGAACGCCGCCCGCACATCGGCGGCAACGCCTACTCGGAAGCCGAACCGCAGACCGGTATCGAAGTCCACAAGTACGGGGCCCACCTGTTCCACACCTCCAACCAGCGGGTGTGGGACTACGTGCGGCAGTTCACCGAGTTCACCGGCTACCAGCACCGCGTCTTCGCGATGCACGACGGCCAGGCCTACCAGTTCCCCATGGGGCTGGGCCTGGTCTCGCAGTTCTTCGGCCGGTACTTCACCCCCGACGAGGCCCGCGCCCTGATCAAGGAGCAGGCCAGCGAGATCGCCGGGCACGAGGCGGCCAACTTCGAGGAGAAGGCCATCTCGCTGATCGGGCGCCCGCTCTACGAGGCGTTCATGAAGCACTACACCGCCAAGCAGTGGCAGACCGACCCGCGCGAGCTGCCGGCGTCCAACATCACCCGGCTGCCGGTGCGCTACACGTTCGACAACCGCTACTTCAACGACACCTACGAGGGCCTGCCGGTCGACGGTTACACCGCCTGGCTGGAGAACATGGCCGCCGACGACCGCATCGAGGTGCGGTTGGACACCGACTGGTTCGACGTGCGCGATGAGCTCCGCGCGGCCAACCCCGACGCCCCGGTCGTGTACACCGGTCCGCTGGACCGCTACTTCGACTACTCCGAGGGCCGGCTGGGTTGGCGCACACTGGACTTCGATCTCGAGGTGTTGACGGACTGTGGTGATTTCCAAGGCACGCCCGTCATGAACTACAACGACGCCGACGTGGCGTACACCCGGATCCACGAGTTCCGGCATTTCCATCCCGAGCGGGACTACCCGGCCGACAAAACGGTCATCATGCGGGAGTTCTCGCGATTCGCCGAAGCGAACGACGAGCCGTACTACCCGATCAACACCGACGCCGACCGTGCCCTGCTGGCTTCTTACCGGGCCCGCGCCAAGGCCGAAACCGCCTCGGCGAAGGTGCTTTTCGGCGGCCGGCTGGGCACCTACCAGTACCTCGACATGCACATGGCCATCGCCAGTGCGCTGAACATGTACGACAACACCCTGGCCCCGCACCTGACTGACGGTGCACCGCTGGTGACCGAGCAGACCGACAAGGAAAGCAGCAACGCATGAGTGACATCCCTTCCGGCGCGCTGGACGCCGGGGAATCCCGGGCCGTCAGTCTGCTGGCCCGCGTGATCCTGCCGCGACCGGGCGAGCCGCTGGACGTCCGCAAGCTCTATCTCGACGAGGATCCGACCAATGCCCGTCGGGCCCATGCGCCGACGCGGACGACCCTCGAGATCGGTACCGAATCCGGTATCTCGTTCGCGACCTACTTCAACGCTTTCCCGGCCAGTTATTGGCGGCGCTGGTCCACCCTGAAATCGGTGGTGCTGCGAGTCGAGTTGACCGGCACCGCCCGGGTCGACGTCTACCGGTCCAAGGCCACCGGCGCCCGGATCACCGTGGGCGGCGCCCCAGTCTCCAGCGGCGACTCCGCCGAACCGGCGAGCGTCGAATTCGAGATCGACCTCACCCCCTTCGAGGACGGCGGGTGGATCTGGTTCGACATCACCAGCAACACCGCGGTGCGGGTCCACAGCGCCGGTTGGTACGCCCCGTCCCCCGCGCCGGGCCGGGCCAACATCGCCGTCGGCATCCCGACCTTCAACCGTCCCTCGGACTGCGTCAACGCGCTGGCCGCCCTGACCTCGGATCCGTTGGTGGACGAGGTGGTCAGCGCGGTCATCGTGTCCGACCAGGGCACCAGCAAGGCCAAGGACCATCCGGGATTCGAGGCCGCCGCAGCCGCACTCGGCAACCGGCTCACGATCCACAACCAGCCCAACCTCGGTGGCTCCGGCGGTTACAGCCGGGTGATGTACGAGGCGCTGAAGAACACCGACTGTGAACAGATCCTGTTCATGGACGACGACATCCGCATCGAGCCCGATTCGATCCTGCGGGCCCTGGCCATGAACCGGTTCGCCAAGGAACCCATTCTGGTCGGCGGGCAGATGCTCAACCTGCAGGAGCCGTCACACCTGCACATCATGGGCGAGATGGTCGACCGGGCGAACTTCATGTGGTCGGCGGCGCCCAACGCCGAATACGACCACGACTTCGCCAAGTATGCGCTGGACGACACCGACGCCGTCCGCAGCAAGCTGCTGCACCGCCGGATCGACGTGGACTTCAACGGCTGGTGGATGTGCATGATCCCCCGGCAGGTGGCCGAGGAGCTCGGGCAGCCGCTGCCGCTGTTCATCAAGTGGGACGACGTCGAGTACGGCTTGCGCGCCGCCGAACACGGCTACCGCACGGTCACCCTTCCCGGCGCGGCGATCTGGCACATGGCGTGGAGCGACAAGGACGACGCCATCGACTGGCAGGCCTACTTCCACCTGCGCAACCGGCTGGTGGTGTCGGCAATCCACTGGGATGGCGATGCGCGGGGGCTGCTGGCCAGCCACCTCAAGGCCACCTTCAAACACCTTCTGTGCCTTGAATATTCGACCGTCGCCATCCAGAACCGGGCCATGGAGGACTTCCTGGCCGGCCCGGAGCACATCTTCTCCATCCTGGAATCGGCCCTACCCGACATCCGCAAGATGCGCCAGGAGTACCCCGACGCCGTCGTCGTGGGCGGTGCCACCGAACTACCGCCGGCCTCGGATCTGCGGCGCAAGAAGATCGGCATCCCGGTCTCCAAGCCGGCGATCGCGGTGAACCTGGCCCGCGGCGTCGTCCACCAACTGCGCCAGCACGATCCGCAAACCCACATCCAGCCGCAGATCAACGTGGCCACCCAGGATGCCCGCTGGTTCTCCATGTGCCGGGTCGACGGGGTCACCGTCACGACCGCTGACGGGCGTGGTGTGGTGTACCGGCAGCGGGACCGCGCCAAGATGTTCGCGTTGCTCCGTGCCTCGCTGCGCCAGCAGTTGCGAGTGGTCCGTCAGTTCGACCGGATGCGCAAGGTCTATCGTGAGGCGCTGCCGGTGCTGACCAGCACCCAGAAGTGGGAGACGGTGTTGCTGACAGAGTCGGCGGAGAAAAACTGACATGACCGATGCCCCGCGCGGCGAAGACGCCGTGTTGGTCGCCGTGCAGTCTGCCCTGGCCACCAGGCCCGGCGTGCTGAGCGGCGCACGTGCGTTGTCGCATTTCGGCGAGCACAGTCTGGGTTGGCTCGCGCTCGCGGCCGGGGGTGCGCTGGCCCAGCCGGCCAAGCGCAGGTCATGGATCGCCGTGGGCGTCGGCGCCTTTGTCGCCCATGCCGCGGCGGTACTGATCAAGCGGGTGGTGCGCCGTGAGCGGCCACATCACCCCGATGTCGCCGTGAACGTCGGGACGCCGAGCCGGTTGAGTTTCCCCTCGGCACATGCCACCTCGACCACCGCGGCGGCGGTCCTGCTGGCCCGGACCACCGGTCTGCCGGTGCGCGCGGTGCTCGTGGTGCCCATGGCGCTGTCCCGTCTGGTGCTGGGCGTGCACTATCCCACCGATGTGCTGACCGGCGTGGCCGTCGGGGCAGCCGTGGGTTCGGTGGTCGGAAGAACTGCCGGTGTCGGGCCGAAGGAGACCGTGGCCAAATGAGTGAGGAAGTGTTGCCGGAGGTCGGCCCGCCGAAGAATCTGGCCGCCGGGCTGATCAAGGCCGTCCGTCCGCGCCAGTGGATCAAGAACCTGCTCGTCCTGGCCGCGCCGTTGGCCGCGGTCGGCAGCGGCATCCAATACGACTACGGCGACCTCGCCTACAAGGTGTCGATCGCGTTCGTGGTGTTCTGCCTGGCCGCGTCGTCGATCTATCTGATCAACGATGCCCGCGACGTCGAGGCCGACCGCGCCCATCCGACGAAGCGGTTCCGGCCGATCGCCGCCGGTGTGGTGCCGGAGTGGATGGCCTACGTGCTGGCCGTCGTTCTCGCGGTGGCCTCGCTGGGCATCTCGTGGCTGCTGACCCCGGCGCTGGCGCTGGTGATGGCGGTGTACATCGCCATCCAGCTTGCGTACTGCTTCGGGCTCAAGCACCAGGCCGTGCTCGACATCTGCATCGTGTCCTCGGGCTTCCTGATCCGCGCCATCGCCGGTGGTGTGGCTGCCGATATCCCACTGTCGCAATGGTTCCTGCTGGTGATGGCCTTCGGCTCGCTGTTCATGGCGGCGGGCAAGCGGTACGCCGAACTGCAGTTGGCCGAGCGCACCGGGGCCAAGATCCGCAAGTCGCTGGAGAGCTACACCAACACCTATCTACGGTTCGTCTGGACACTGTCGGCCACTGCGATGGTGCTCTGCTACGGCCTGTGGGCGTTCGGGCGCGACAGTGCCAACGACGCCTTGGGCCTCGACGGCCAGGACGCGTCGTGGTACGCGATCACGATGGTTCCGTTCACCGTCGCGATCCTGCGCTATGCGGTTGACATCGACGGTGGCATCGCCGGTGAGCCTGAGGAGATTGCGCTGAAAGACCGAGTGCTGCAGATCCTGTTCCTGGCCTGGATCGGAACCATCGGTGCAGCCATCTACTTCAGCTGACCGGATTACGTTGCGCCGCTTGGCAGGCGGCGTGGGTGCACGGTTGGCGCGGTGGCCGGTGTTTCCCTACGACGTCTCGGTGCGGGTCAGCCTGTGGGTGAGCGTGGTCGTGGTGGCCGGGCTGTTCGGCTGGGGTGCCTGGCAGCGCCGATGGATCGCCGACGACGGCCTGATCGTGCTGCGGACGGTGCGAAACCTGCTCGCGGGCAACGGCCCCGTCTTCAATGCGGGTGAACGGATCGAGGCCAACACCTCCACCGTGTGGACCTACCTGATGGCGCTGGGCGCATGGCTCGGCGGCTCGGTCCAGATGGAGTACGTGGCGCTGGCCCTTGCGTTGACGCTGAGCGTGCTCGGCGTCGTTCTGGCGATGCTCGGCACCGGCCGGTTGTACGCCCCGAGCCTGCAGGGCCGCCGGGCACTGCTGCTGCCCGCCGGCGCGCTGGTCTACATCGCCGTCCCGCCGGCCCGCGACTTCGCCACCTCAGGGCTCGAAAACGGTTTGGTCCTGGCCTATCTGGGTCTGCTGTGGTGGATGCTGGTGTGCTGGTCGCAAGCTCTGCGTGCGGCTCCGGCAACGAGGCGCGGGGTAGCCGCCGGTGCACCGAACCCGGTGTCCAGCAAGTACTTCGAGGGTGTGTTGGCCGCCCTGGCCGGGCTGAGCGTGCTGATCCGCCCCGAGCTGGCGTTGATCGGCGGCGGCGCACTGGTCATGATGCTGATCGCGGCGCGCGGCCGGCGGCGCCGGGTCCTGATCGTGGTGGCCGGTGGGCTGCTGCCGGTCGCCTATCAGATCTTCCGGATGGGTTACTACGGGCTGTTGGTGCCGGGTACCGCGGTGGCCAAGGACGCCTCTGGATCGAAGTGGTCCCAGGGCCTGACCTATCTGACCAATTTCAACCATCCGTACCTGCTGTGGGTGCCGGTGCTGCTGCTGGCCGCGCTCGGTGCGGTTCTGCTGACCACGAGGACCCGGCCGTGGTGGGTGCGTCATCAGGTGCCCCGCGGTTACGGCTGGCTGGCACGCACCGTCCAAAGTCCTGCCGCGGTAGTGCTTTTCATGTTCGTCAGCGGGTTGCTGCAGGGCATCTACTGGGTGCGGCAGGGCGGTGACTTCATGCACGGCCGGGTGTTGCTGACGCCGCTGTTCTGCCTGCTGATGCCCGTCGCGGTCATTCCGGTCGTGCTGCCCGACGGCACCAGGTTCACCCGGGAGACGGGTTACCTGCTGGCCGCGGCCACCAGCGTGTTGTGGGCCTCGGTGGTGGGCTGGTCGATCTGGGCCGCCAACTCGCCGGGCCTCGGTGCCGACGGTACCCGCGTCACCTACACCGGCATCGTCGACGAGCGTCGGTTCTACTCGCAGGCCACGGGCCATGCGCACCCGCTGACCGCCGCCGACTACCTGGACTATCCGCGCATGCGTGCGGTGCTGACCGCGATCAACAACACCCCCGACGGGGCGCTGCTGTTGCCGTCGGGCAACTACGACCAGTGGGACGTCGTCCCCGCCTATCCGCCGCCGCCCGATCTCACCCCGGAGGCCCGTCGGGCGCTGGAAACCCCGCACACCGTGTTCTTCACCAACATGGGCATGCTGGGCATGAACGTCGGGCTCGACGTACGGGTCATCGACCAGATCGGTCTGACGAATCCGCTGGCGATGCACACGCAGAGGCTGACCGACGGCCGCATCGGCCACGACAAGAATCTGTTCCCGGACTGGGCCGTCGCCGAAGGACCGTTCCTCAAGACCAGGCAGTACATCCCGCCCTACCTGGACGAGGATTGGATCGCGCAGGCACAGGCGGCGCTGGACTGCCCGGCCACCGAGTCGATGCTGAACTCGGTGCGCGGGGAGATGAGCCCGCGGCGGTTCCTGTCCAACCTGGCGCACGCGTACGAGTTCACCAAGTACCGGATCGACCGGGTGCCGCTCTATGACTTGAAGCGATGCGGCCTACCGGTCCCCGAACCGAAGAACCCGCCGTACACGGGAATGCCCGCCACCGGACCGTGACGGGGGCGGGATCGTAGGACTGAATTCTGTGTATTCGGTAACGCCCGGCCGGGTGGCGCCGATACCCAGACGAGCCCGCATGATCGATCTTGAACGGACGGTATGAGAAACCGATGCTGACCTCTGGTGTCTGTACCTGTGAACGGGAGACGTTCCTCACACCGGAGCACCCGGCGTATCGGACCGACACCAAGCAGGTCTGGGCGACCGGAAACGCTGTAGTGGGGTGGGCGAATTGCGTGCCGGGCGACGGTGCCCGGCCGTACCGGGCGGCTCGTTCGAAGGCCCCGAAACCAGACCTGATCGCGACCGTGAACGGCTGAGGGAGCGATCAGGGACGACAACTGCTGAAGAGAAGCATCACGCATTCGTGTGGTTGACTACACGGGCACGTGAGCCGCTTACGTCGGTCCTGACATCGATGTGCGGAATACGAAGAAAAGATTCAGATAGGGAGCGGTATGAAGTTCGTTGGGAAGATGCGCGGCTTGTCGCGCCGGCTGACGGTCGCGGTTGCGGCGGCGGCCGTGCTGCCTGGCCTGGTGGGCGTCGTGGGCGGCTCGGCGACCGCTGGAGCTTGGTCTCGACCCGGCCTGCCGGTCGAGTATCTCGAAGTTCCGTCGGCAGCGATGGGACGTGACATCAAGGTCGAGTTCCAGAGCGGTGGCGCGGGTGCACCTGCGCTCTATCTGCTCGACGGCATGCGTGCTCGTGAGGATCAGAACGGTTGGGACATCGAACTGCCTACGTTCGAGTGGTTCCTGAACTCGGGCATCTCGGTCGTGATGCCGGTCGGCGGTCAGTCCAGCTTCTACAGCGACTGGTACAAGCCGGCCTGTGGCAGCAAGGACGGCGGCTGCAAGACCTACAAGTGGGAGACCTTCCTGACCCAGGAGCTCCCCTCATGGCTGGCGGCCAACAAGGACGTGAAGTCGACCGGTAGCGCTGTGGTCGGTCTGTCGATGGCCGGTTCGTCGGCGCTGATGTTGTCGGCTCGCCACCCGGATCAGTTCGTCTACGCGTCCTCGCTGTCGGGCACCTTGAACCCGTCTGAGGGCTGGTGGCCGATGCTGATCGGTGTCTCGATGGGTGACGCCGGTGGCTACAAGGCCGACGACATGTGGGGCAAGACGGGCGATCCGGACAACGCCTGGAAGGCCAACGACCCGACCGAGAACGTCGCGACCCTGGCCAACAACGGCACTCGCCTCTGGGTCTACTGCGGTAACGGCAAGCCCGGCGAGCTGGGTGGCGCTGACATGCCCGCCAAGTTCCTGGAGGGCTTCGTGTGCCGCACCAACTCCACGTTCCAGGAGAAGTACATCGCGGCCGGTGGCAAGAACGCGGTGTTCAACTTCCCGCAGAGCGGTACGCACAACTGGGCCTACTGGGGCCAGCAGCTGCAGGCCATGAAGCCTGATCTGCAGCGGGTTCTGGGCGCCACCCCGACGGCCTGATCCGGCGGTAGGTAGCGACCTAACACGTACGACGCCTGACGGCGGCGACCCCCGACGGGGTCGCCGCCGTCAGCCGTTTCCGGGTCCTGTCACGGTCGGGCGTTTGACGCCCCGGCTGTGAGGTCGATGTGGTTCACTACAACGCGGGTGTGTGCGGTGGGCCCAGATGTGTAGTGCGCAGTCGAGTCCGGCAGGCAGCAGGAGAGGTTGATGATGAGACGTGCGTTGAGTCTGATGCGGACGATGCTGCTGGCCCTGCTGGCCCCAGTGCTCGGCACTGCCCTCTGGGCCGTGTCCGCGACGACGGGCGCGCCGGCCCGGGCCGAGGGTGTCGAGTATCTGATGGTCCCGTCGGCGGCGATGGGCCGCGACATCCCGGTGGCGTTCCAGGGCGGTGGCCCGCATGCGGTGTTTCTGCTCGACGCGTTCAACGCGGCCCCTGACGTGAGCAACTGGGTCAACGCCGGTCACGCGATGAGCACCCTGGCCGGTCGCGGAGTGTCGGTGGCCGCGCCGGCCGGTGGAGCGTTCAGCCTGTACACCAACTGGGAGCAGGACGGCAGCAAGCAGTGGGAGACCTTCCTGTCCGCCGAGCTGCCGGACTGGCTGGCCGCCAACAAGGGTCTGGCCCCGGGCGGGCACGGAGTCGTCGGAGCCTCACAGGGCGGCACCGCCGCGCTGACGCTGGCCGCGTTCCACCCCGACCGGTTCCGCTTCGCCGGATCCCTGTCGGGCTTCCTGACCCCGTCGGCCACCACTCTCAACGGCGCGATCACCGCGGGCATGGCGCAGTTCGGCGGCGTGGACAGCTATGGCATGTGGGGTGCCCCACAGCTGGGCCGCTGGAAGTGGCATGACCCCGACGTGCACGTGCAGTTGCTGGCTGACGCCAACACCCGGCTGTGGGTGTACAGCCCGGCCGTGCTCACATGCAGTGACCCCGCTGCGATGATCGGTGTCTGCGATCTGGCGCAGGGCAGCAACAGGTCCTTCTACCAGCACTACCGCTCCGTCGGCGGCAGCAACGGGCACTTCGACATGCCGGCCGGTGGCCAGCATGACTGGGGTAGCTGGGCTCCGCAGCTGGCGCAGATGTCGGGCGAACTGGTCGCGACCATCAAGTAAGCCGTCCGGGCGGCCGCCGTGGTGACCAGAATCAGCTGCGCCGGGACACTTTTCACCAGCCGGTACGGTGGAAGCGTGCAGCACACGGTACGGTCGGCCACCCTGGTGGTAGCGGTGTCCGCTGCGTCGTTGCTGACGGCATGCGATGCGAGCGGTGACATCATGGCGCCGCTGGCCCTGCCGACGTCACAGGTCAACGGTGCGCAGCCGCAGGCGGTGTCCGCGGAGCCTCTCCCACGCCGCTCCGGTGAGCTGGCCATCACGTCGCAGCAGCACACGTATCTCGATGAGCTCAAGGCCGCGGGGATCAGCCCGTCCAGTGAGCTGCTGGCGCTGTCGATCGGGTCGTATGTGTGCCAGGCCCACGCCGCCAAGCTGAACGACCAGGCCGTGCGGGATTTCGTCCTGCCGCTGGTGCGCAGCGACGTCCGGGCCGCCCACACCGCGGAAAGCCCGACCTCCGGCGAGATCGACGCCGCCGCCACCGATTACATCCGTATCGCCACCGAACATCTCTGCTGACAAGCAGATCACCGCACCGCACGCGAGGAGCCCGAGTAACCCATGGCAAAAAATGCCGGCCGCCGGAAGCGGCACCGCATCCTGGCCCTGATCGCCGCCGCGGCCATGGCACTCGTGGTGGTGCTGGTGGTGACGATCGTGGTGATCGTGATGCGTCGTCCCGAAACCCCGTCGGCACCGCCGTCGGCCCAGCCTCCGGCCGGGGTGCCGGGCCCGTCGGGGACGCGTAAGCCGCGCCCGGAGTTCCAGTCCGCCGACTGTCCCGACGTGATGTTGCTCTCGATCCCCGGTACCTGGGAGTCCTCGCCGCAGGACGACCCGATCAACCCGACACAGTTCCCGCTGTCGCTGATGACGAATGTCAGCCGGCCGATGGCCGAGCAGTTCGGGACAGACCGCCTCGAGGTCTACACGGTGCCCTACACCGCGCAGTTCCATAACCCGTTCTCCGCCGACAAGCAGATGTCCTACAACGACAGCCGTGCGGAGGGGAAGCGCACCGCGGTCAAGGCGCTCACGGACATGAACGACCGGTGCCCCCTCACCAGCTATGTGATCGCCGGGTTCTCGCAGGGCGCGGTGATCGGCGGGGACCTGGCCAGCGACATCGGCAACGGCCGTGGCCCGGTGGACGAGGACCTGGTGCTGGGCGTGACGTTGATCGCCGACGGCCGCCGCGAGCTCGGTGTCGGGCAGGACATCGGCCCCAACCCGCCCGGACAGGGTGCCGAGATCACGCTGCACGAGTTGCCGGTGCTGTCCGAGATGGGCCTGACCATGACGGGTCCACGGCAGGGCGGCTTCGGGGCGCTGAACGACCGGACGAATCAGATCTGCGGAAAGGGCGATCTGATCTGCTCGGCGCCGGAGGAGGCGTTCTCGATCTTCAATCTGCCCAAGACCCTGGAGACGCTGACCGGCAGCGCGGCCGGTCCGGTGCACGCCTTGTACAACACCCCGCAGTTCTGGGTGGAGAATGGACAAACCGCCACGCAGTGGGCGCTGAGCTGGGCCAAAGACCTGGTGGACAACGCGCCGCATCCAAAGCACGGGTAGCCGGGACGGGCCGGAGGCGTCAATCGTGCGTCGGATTTGGCCAGCACCGTCACAGTCCCTTAACATTAAGAGAAAAATAAGAGCTTCTTGCGCGAGTAGTGGGTTGGATAGAGCCGTCAGCTGATTCGTGGCATGGATCTGCGGGCCCGGTACGATCTTCGGGTTTGGGACGTATCGGCCGCCGAGTGGCTGCGACGCACCGGCAGTGACGTGCGACAACGCGACGAGTACGGCTCTGACAGGAGATTTAAATGCCGTTCATCAATCCGTTCATCAAGGACGGTCAGATCAAGTTCCCTGACGGCGCCAGCATCGTCGAGCACGTCGAGCGCTGGGCCAGGGTCCGTGCTGACAAGCTGGCATACCGCTTCCTGGACTTCTCGACCGAACGTGACGGTGTCGCCCGCGACCTGACCTGGTCCCAGTTCAGCGCCCGGAACAAGGCAGTGGCTGCCCGGCTTCAGCAGGTCACCCAACCCGGTGACCGTGTTGCCATCCTGTGCCCGCAGAACCTCGACTACCTCGTCGCCTTCTTCGGCGCGCTCTACGCCGGCCGCGTCGCGGTGCCCCTGTTCGACCCGTCCGAGCCCGGACACGTCGGCCGCCTGCACGCGGTGCTGGACGACTGCCACCCGTCGGCGATCCTGACCACCACCGATGCCGCCGAGGGCGTCCGCAAGTTCTTCCGCAGCCGGCCGGCCAACCAGCGTCCCCGCGTCATCGCGGTGGACGCGGTGCCCGACGACGTCGCCGCCACCTGGGTCCACTTCAAGGATGTCGACGAGTCCACCATCGCCTACCTCCAGTACACCTCCGGATCGACCCGGATCCCGACCGGTGTGCAGATCACCCACCTGAACATGGCCACCAACGTGGTGCAGATCGTCGAGGCGCTCGAAGGTGAGGAGGGCGACCGCGGCCTGTCCTGGCTGCCGTTCTTCCACGACATGGGTCTGGTCACCGGGCTGATCGCCCCGATGATCGGCCACTACTTCACCTTCATGACCCCGGCCGCCTTCGTGCGCCGGCCCGAGCGCTGGATCCGGGAGATGGCCCGCAAGGAAGGCGACACCGGTGGCGTCATCTCGGTGGCCCCGAACTTCGCGTTCGACCACGCCGCGGCCCGCGGCGTCCCCAAGGATGGCGCGCCGCTCGACCTGTCCAATGTGAAGGCCGTGCTCAACGGCAGTGAGCCGATCTCGGCGGCGACCGTGCGCCGGTTCAACGAGGCGTTCAGCCCGTTCGGCTTCCCGGCCAAGGCCATCAAACCGTCCTACGGTCTGGCCGAGGCAACGTTGATGGTGTCGACCACCCCGGCTGCCGAAGAGCCGAAGATCATCTCCGTCGACCGCGACGAGCTCAACAGCGGCCGCATCGTCGAGGTGGATGGCGATTCGATCAAGGCGGTTGCCCAGGCCTCGGCCGGCAGGGTCGGCGTCTCCGAGTGGGCCGTCATCGTGGACGCCGAGAGCGCGACCGAGCTGCCCGACGGACAGGTCGGCGAGATCTGGATGAGCGGCCAGAACATGGGCACCGGGTACTGGGGTAAGCCCGAAGAGACGATCGAGGTTTTCCAGAACACCCTCAAATCACGGACCAGCCCGTCACACGCCGAGGGTGCTGCAGACGACGCCACCTGGGTCCGCACCGGCGATTACGGCGCCTTCTACGACGGTGACCTCTATATCACCGGCCGCGTGAAGGACCTGGTCATCATCGACGGTCGTAACCACTACCCGCAGGACCTGGAGTACTCGGCGCAGGAAGCCAGCAAGGCGCTGCGTACCGGCTACGTGGCGGCCTTCTCGGTGCCGGCCAACCAGCTGCCCGACGAGGTGTTCGAGAACGCGCACGCGGGGCTGCACCGCGACGACGATGACAGCTCCGAGCAGCTGGTCATCGTCGCCGAGCGTGCCCCCGGCTCCCACAAGCTCGAAGTCGGCCCGATCACCGATGACATCCGCGCGGCGATCGCCGTGCGGCACGGTGTGACGGTGCGCGATGTGCTGCTGACCGCGGCCGGAGCGATCCCGCGTACCTCCAGCGGCAAGATCGGCCGCCGGGCCTGCCGCTCGGCCTACCTGGACGGCTCGCTGCGCAGCGGGAAGATCGCCAACGCGTTCCCCGACGAGACGGACTGACCGAACCCCCCACCGCTACGACGCCGACCAGCGCTCGTTCTGATGCAAGGTGACCTGAAATATGGATGAAGCACAAAGCAATTCGAATCTTCCAGAAGGCACCGAGCCTGCCGCGGCGCCGGCGGTGCGCCCAGACCTGACTGTCGCGGAGATGCGTGAGTGGCTGCGCAAGGCGGTGGCCACCGCCACGAGTCAGTCGCCCGACACGATCGACGAAACCACTCCGCTGATCGAGCTGGGGCTGTCCTCGCGTGACGCGGTGGCCATGGCCAGCGACATCGAGGACCTCACCGGTGTGACGCTGACGGCCACGGTGCTCTTCCGGCACCCGACCATCGAGTCGCTGGCCACGGTGATCATCGAGGGCGAGCCCGAGCCCGAGGACACCGGTGACGAGGACTGGACGCGTGCCTCCGATGTCGAGGACATCGCGATTGTCGGCGTCGCAACCCGCTTCCCGGGGGACATGAACTCCCCGGACGAAATGTGGGAGGCGCTGCTGGAGGGCCGCGACGCCATCACGGACCTGCCCGAGGGCCGCTGGGAAGAGTTCCTCGCGGAGCCGCGGATCGCCGAACGCGTCGGCAAGGCCAGCATTCGCGGCGGCTACCTATCGGACATCAAGGGTTTCGACTCCGAGTTCTTCGCGCTGTCGAAGATGGAGGCCGACAACATCGATCCGCAACAGCGGATGGCGCTCGAACTGACCTGGCAGGCCCTCGAGCATGCCCGTATCCCGGCGTCGAGCCTGCGCGGCACCAATGTCGCTGTGTACGTGGGTAGTTCCAACAACGACTACCAGTTCCTGGCCCTGATGGACCCGACGACGGCGCACCCGTATGCGATCACCGGTACCGCCACCTCGATCATCGCCAACCGGGTGTCCTACTTCTACGATTTCCGTGGGCCGTCGGTATCCGTCGACACCGCGTGCTCCAGCTCGCTGGTCGCCGCGCACCAGGGTGTGCAGGCGCTGCGCTCCGGCGAGGCCGATGTCGCCATCGTGGGCGGGGTCAATGCGATGATCACCCCGATCGTCACCATCGGTTTCGACGAGGTCGGCGGAGTGCTGGCCCCGGACGGCCGGATCAAGTCGTTCTCCTCCGACGCCAACGGATATGCCCGTTCCGAGGGCGGCGGCATGTTGGTGTTCAAGCGGGTCTCCGATGCCCGCCGCGACGGAGACACCATCCTCGCCGTCATCGCCGGCAGTGCGGTCAACCATGACGGCCGGTCCAACGGCATGCTCGCACCCAACCCGGATGCGCAGGAGGATGTGCTGCGCAAGGCCTACCGGGACGCCGGGATCAACCCGCGCGACGTCGACTACATCGAGGCGCACGGCACCGGCACCATCCTGGGCGACCCGATCGAGGCCGACGCACTGGGCCGGGTGGTCGGCCGCGGTCGCGACGCCGACAAGCCAGCTCTGCTGGGTGCGGTGAAATCCAATGTGGGACACCTGGAGTCGGCTGCCGGCGCGGCCAGCCTGGCGAAGATGACCCTGTCGCTGCAGCGCGACAAGCTGCCCCCGTCGATCAACTACGCGGGCCCCAACCCGTACATCGACTTCGACAAGGAACACCTCAAGGTCAACGACACCGTCTCGGAGTGGCCGCGCTACAGCGGGCACGCCATCACCGGTGTCTCGGGCTTCGGCTTCGGTGGGGCCAATGCGCACCTGGTGCTGCGCGAGGTCTTGCCGTCGGATCTGGTCGAGCCGCAGCCGGAACCCGAAGTCGAGGACAAGCCGGCCGCCGACGATGCGAACGCCGCCCTTGTCGGTGGTGTGCGGATGGACGAGTACGGCGAGTTTGTTCACGATGAGCCTTCTGAATACCCGGCCTACGAAGAGTCGAGCCTGGAGCTGCCCGGCCTGACCGACGAGGCGCTGCGCCTGATCGAGGCGGCCCGTGCGGAGTTGGCGGCGGCAGAAGCTGCTGAGCCCACCAAGAAGGTTGTCCCGCTTGCTGTCTCGGCGTTCCTGAGCTCACGCAAGAAGGTCGCCGCGGCGGAGCTGGCGGACTGGATCGACAGCGAAGAGGGTCGCGCGTCGTCGCTCGAGTCCATCGGACGCTCGCTGTCGCGCCGCAACCACGGCCGTTCCCGCGCCGTGGTGCTGGCCCATGACCACGACGAGGCGATCAAGGGCCTGCGGGCGATCGCCGATGGCAAGCAGCATCCGACGGTGATCTCGGCCGACGGCCCGGTGACCAACGGCCCGGTGTGGGTGCTCGCCGGTTTCGGTGCGCAGCACCGCAAGATGGGCAAGAGCCTGTACCTGCGCGAGCCGGTCTTCGCCGAGTGGATCAACAAGGTCGACGCTCACATCCAGGATGAGCGCGGGTACTCGATCGTCGAACTGATTCTCGATGACGCGATCGACTACACCAACGACACCTGCGAATACCCCATCGAAGTGGTCCAGACGGTGATCTTCGCCATCCAGATCGCGCTCGGGGAGTTCCTCAAGGCTCACGGAGCGAAACCCGGTGCGGTGGTGGGACAGTCGCTCGGTGAAGCGGCCGCCGCCTACTTCGCCGGCGGCCTGTCACTGGCCGACGCCACCAGGACCATCTGCTCGCGCGCGCACCTGATGGGTGAGGGCGAGGCGATGCTGTTCGGCGAGTACATCCGGTTGATGGCGTTGGTCGAGTACTCCGCCGACGAGATCAAGACCGTCTTCGCGGACTATCCGGGCCTCGAGGTGTGTGTCTACGCCGCCCCGACCCAGACCGTCATCGGGGGCCCGCCGGAGCAGATCGACGCGATCATCGCCCGTGCCGAATCCGAGGGCAAGTTCGCGCGCAAGCTCCAGACCAAGGGCGCCAGCCACACCCAGCAGATGGATCCGCTGATCGGTGAGCTTTCCGCCGAAATCCAAGGCATCGAAGCGCATCCGCTGACCACCGGTTACTTCTCGACCGTGCACGAGGGCAAGTTCATCCGGGCCGGCGCCGAGCCGATCCACGATGTGGACTACTGGAAGAAGGGGCTGCGCCACAGCGTCTACTTCACCCACGGCATCCGCAATGCGGTGGACAACGGCCACACCACCTTCCTGGAGTTGGCGCCGAACCCGGTGGCACTCATGCAGGTTGGATTGACGACGGCTTCGGCCGGGCTCCACGATGCGCAGCTGATCGCAACCCTGGCCCGCAAGCAGGACGAGGTCGAGTCGATGGTCACGGCCATGGCTCACTTGTTCGTGCACGGCCACAGCCTGGATTTCCGGACTCTGTTCCCGCGCAAGTCCAGCGGGCTGGCCGGCGCCCTGGACTTCGCCAACATCCCGCCCACCCGGTTCAAGCGCAAGCAGCACTGGCTGGAAGCAACGTTCACCGCGGACAGTTCGGCAGTGATGCCCGGCAACCACGTCGCGACACCGGACGGCAAGCATGTTTGGGAGTTCGTGTCGAAGGGCGCCGCTGACCTCGCCGCGCTGGTGAGAGCGGCTGCCGCGCAGGTGCTTCCGGATGCCAAGCTGACCGCCTCCGAGCAGCGTGCGGTGCCCGCCGAGGGCTCGCGTCTGGTCACCACGCTGACCCGGCACCCGGGCGGTGCCTCCGTGCAGGTGCACGCCCGGATCGAGGAGTCTTTCACCCTGGTCTACGACGCGATCGTGACCCGCGGCGGCGCCGCGGCCGCGCTGCCGACCGCGGTGGGCGCCGGCGTTGTCGCCGAGCAGGTTTCGGCCGCGCCGGCCGTGGCCGAACCCGAGGCCCAGGATGATGCCGAGATATTGCAGGACAACCTGACCAGGGGCGCCAATCTCGGTGCGGGCTTTGCCAAGTGGTCACCGGATTCGGGCGAGACCATCGCACAGCGACTCGGCACCATCGTCGGCGGCGCCATGGGCTACGAGCCAGAGGACCTGCCGTGGGAGGTGCCGCTGATCGAGCTGGGCCTGGATTCCCTGATGGCGGTACGGATCAAGAACCGGGTCGAGTACGACTTCGACCTGCCGCCGATTCAGCTGACCGCAGTGCGCGACGCCAACCTGTACAACGTCGAGGAGCTCATCAAGTACGCGATCGAGCACCGCGACGAGGTCGATCAGATCGCCGAGTCCCAGAAGGGCAAGACGGCCGAGGAGATCGCCGCGGAGCAGTCCGAACTGCTGGGCGGTGCCTCCACGGTCGCCGAGCTTGAGGCCAAGCTGGCCGAGACCGGACACCCATTGGCGGAGAACGACTCCGAGGAGAGCGCTGACGCTCCCGAAGCAAGTGGAATCCCGGCTGATCTTCCGGTTCCACCGGCGCCTTCGGACCCGTCGGGACCTGCCGTCCCCGCCCCGCCGAGTGATCCGTCCGGACCCGGCAAGGCCACCGCGGCTGCGGCGGCTGCCAAAGTACTGACCCAGGAGGCGGTCACCGAGGCATTGGGCGCCGACGTGCCCCCGCGTGACGCGGCCGAGCGGGTCACATTCGCCACCTGGGCGATCGTCACCGGCAAGTCGCCGAGCGGCATCTTCAACGAGCTGCCCTTCGTCGATGTCGAGACCGCGACGAAGCTCTCCGAGCGGCTCTCCGAGCGTGCCGAGGGCACCGTCACGGTTGAGCAGGTGCGTTCGGCCAAGACCATCGAAGAGCTGTCCACGATCGTGCGCGATCAGCTCGAAGAGGGTGTGGTGGACGGATTCGTCCGCACCCTGCGGCCTGGCAAAGAAGGCTCCTCGCACGTGCCGCTGTTCGTGTTTCACCCGGCCGGCGGATCGACCGTCGTCTACGAGCCGTTGATGAAGCGGCTGCCCGCCGACACCCCGGTGTACGGCATCGAACGGGTCGAGGGTGCCATCGAGGAGCGCGCGGCCGAGTACGTGCCCAAGCTCCTGGAGATGCACAAGGGCCCGTTCATCCTGGCCGGCTGGTCGCTGGGCGGGGCACTGGCCTACGCGTGTGCGATCGGGCTGAAGCGCGCAGGCGCCGATGTCCGGTTCGTCGGCCTGATCGACCTCGCGCTTCCCGGGGAGCCGATCGACCAGAGCAAGGAGGGTATGCGGGCCCGTTGGGATCGTTACGCCCTGTTCGCCCAACGCACCTTCAACGTCGAGATTCCGGCGATCCCGTACGAGGAGCTGGAGCAGCTCGACGACGAGGGCCAGGTGAAGTTTGTCCTGGACGCGATCAAGGACAGCGGTGTGCAGATCCCGGGCGGGATCATCGAGCATCAGCGCACGTCGTACCTGGACCAGCGCGCCCTGGCCACCATCGAGGTCCAGCCGTACGACGGCCACGTGACCCTGTACCTGGCCGACCGCTACCACGATGACGCCATCGTGTTCGAGCCCGCGTACGCGACCCGCAAGCCCGACGGTGGCTGGGGCGAGTACGTCAAGGATCTCGAGGTGGTGCCCATCGGGGGTGAGCACATTCAGGCCATCGATGAGCCGTACATTGCCAAGGTCGGTGCTCACATGAGCGAGGCGATCAACCGTATCGAAGCGGAGAGCGAGAGCAAGTGACCAACAAGACCACGGCCGAACTGCTGGCCGAGCTCCGCGAAAAGCTGGAACTGGCCAAGGAACCGGGCGACGCGAAAGCCATTGCGCGGCGGGACAAGAAGGGCATTCCCAGCGCCCGTGCCCGCATCCACGCACTGGTCGATCCGGGCAGCTTCCTGGAGATCGGCGCGCTGGCCAAGACCCCGGGTGACCCGAACGCGTTGTTCGGCGACGGCGTGGTCACCGGGCACGGCACGATCAACGGCCGCCCGGTGGGTGTGTTCAGCCACGACCAGACGGTGTTCCAGGGTTCGGTCGGTGAGATGTTCGGCCGCAAGGTCGCCAAGCTGATGGAGTGGGTGGCGATGGTCGGCTGCCCGATCATCGGGATCAACGACTCGGCCGGCGCCCGCATCCAGGACGCTGCGACCTCGCTGGCCTGGTACGCCGAGCTCGGCCGCCGCCACGAGATGCTGCGCGGCCTGGTCCCGGAGATCTCCATCATTCTGGGCAAATGCGCGGGCGGCGCGGTCTATTCGCCGATCCAGACCGATCTGCTGGTGGCGGTGCGCGATCAGGGCTACATGTTCATCACCGGTCCCGACGTGATCAAGGACGTCACCGGTGAGGATGTGACGTTCGACGAGCTCGGCGGTGCCGACGTGCAGGCCCAGCGCGGCAACATCCACAAGGTCGTAGAGGATGAGGCCGCGGCGTTCCAGTACGTCCGCGACTACCTTTCGTTCTTGCCCGCCAACCACTTCGACGACGCTCCGATCGTCAACCCGGGCCTTGAGCCCGAGATCACCCCGCACGATCTGGAGCTGGATTCGATCGTGCCGGATGCCGACAACACGGCGTACGACATGCACGAGATCCTGCTGCGGATCTTCGACGACGGTGACGTCTTCGAGATCGCCGAGCAGCGCGGCCCCGCGATGATCACCGCGTTCGCGCGGGTGGACGGCCGTCCGGTCGGCGTGATCGCCAACCAGCCGATGTTCCTGTCCGGAGTGG
The DNA here is from genome assembly GCF_055419505.1 of Mycobacterium sp. IDUB_9. Lineage (NCBI taxonomy): Bacteria > Bacillati > Actinomycetota > Actinomycetes > Mycobacteriales > Mycobacteriaceae > Mycobacterium > Mycobacterium sp. IDUB_9. Next base: position 1,285,121 of record NZ_JBVAXU010000001.1, read on the forward strand.
TGGACACCGATGCCTCCGACAAGGCGGCGAGCTTCATCCGGTTCTGCGACTCCTTCAACCTGCCTTTGGTTTTCGTCGTCGACACCCCCGGCGCCATGCCCGGTGTGGAGCAGGAGAAGGACGGCATCATCAAGCGCGGTGGCCGGTTCTTCAACGCCATCGTCGAGGCCGACGTGCCGAAGGTGACCATCGTCGTCCGCAAGGCCTACGGCGGCGGGTACGCGGTGATGGGCTCCAAGCAGCTCTCGGCGGACCTGAACTTCGCCTGGCCGACCGCACGTATCGCGGTGATCGGCGCCGAAGGTGCCGCGCAGCTGTTGGTGAAGCGCTTTCCGGATCCGACCGCACCCGAGGTGCAGAAGATCCGTGCCGACTTCATCGAGGGCTACAACCTGAACCTGGCCACGCCGTGGATCGCGGCCGAGCGCGGTTACATCGACGGCGTGATCCAGCCGCACGAGACCCGGCTGCTTCTCCGTAAGTCCCTGCACCTGTTGCGGGACAAGCAGAACATGCCCAAGGTCCAGCGTAAGCACGGGCTGACCCCGATCTGATCCGGCGCGCGTGAATACCGCGGTCGTCGTCGGTGCCGGGCCCAACGGGCTCGCGGCCGCCATCACTCTCGCCTCGGCGGGGCTGGACGTCACCGTGCTGGAGGCGGCCGGCGAGATCGGCGGCGGGGTGCGTTCCGGTGACGGCATCGTCCCCGGCCTGCTCCACGACCACTGCTCAGCGATCCACCCGATGGCCGTCGGCTCGGCGTTCCTGAACTCCCTCGAGCTCGAACGGCACGGGCTGCGGTGGAAATGGCCCGAGGTCGACTGCGCTCACCCACTCGACGGTGGCGACGCGGGCCTGCTGTACCGCAGTGTCGATGACACCGCTGCGGCGCTCGGCGCGGACGGTGGTCGGTGGCGGGCGGCGTTCGGCGGTCCGTCGGAAAAGTTCGACCTGCTCTCGCAGGACATCATGGGACCGCTGCTTCGGGTGCCCAAGCATCCGTTGGCGCTGGCCCGGTTCGGCGCACCCACGGTGCTGCCGGCCGCGGTGTTCGCCCGGCTGTTCCGCACTCCGCAGGCCCGTGCATTGTTCGGAGGCGTTGCCGCCCATACGTTTCAGCCGCTGCACCGCCCGCTGACCTCGGCGATCGGGATGGGCATCATCACGGCCGGGCACCGGCACGGCTGGCCCGTCGCCGAGGGTGGTTCGCGGGCCATCACCGATGCACTGGCAGCGGTGCTGGCGGAGTCGGGCGTCAAGGTGGAGACCGGTGTCCACGTCACGTCTGCAGCGCAGTTGCCGCCGGCGGACGTCACGATGTTCGACGTCGCTCCGACGGCGGTCGCCGACATCCTGGGCGACCGCCTGCCCAAGCGGGTGGCTCGGGGATTCCGTCGATTCCGATACGGTCCAGGCGCATTCAAGGTGGACTTCGCCATCGACGGCCCGGTGCCGTGGGCCAATCCGGAGGCGGGCCGGGCCGGAACCGTGCACCTCGGCGGCGATTTCGACGAGATCGCCGCGACCGAACGCGACATCCATGCCGGCAGGATGCCGCAGCGACCGTTCGTGCTCGTCGGTCAGCAGTACCTGGCCGACCCGAGCCGATCGGCAGGCGGCATCAACCCGGTGTACTCGTATGCCCATGTGCCCCACGGCTATACCGGCGATGCGACCGAGGCGATCATCGGTCAGTTCGAGCGGTTCGCTCCCGGGTTCCGAGAACGGATCGTGGGGATGGCGGTGCGTTCGACGACGGAGATGTCGGTGTACAACGCCAACTATGTCGGCGGTGACATCTGCACGGGCGCCAAGGACATCCGGCAGTTGGTGTTCGGCCCGCGGATTACACTGCAGCCCTATCGAATCGGTGTTCCAGGCATGTACCTGTGTTCGGCGGCCACCCCACCGGGGCCCGGAGCGCACGGCATGTGCGGCGCCAACGCGGCTGCGGTCGCCCTCGCGGCTCTGCGACGGTGAGTCGGCGCCTTTGCGGCGGGCTGTTGACGCACATCCTTACTCACAAGCGTGTAATTCGAAAATATGGGCCCTGAAGAGCGGTGACGCGGGGCCTGGTGAAATCCATCCACAAGTTGTCCACAGGGCACCCGTGTTGGCTGGAATCAAGCTGGAATCAAGATTGCAGGCCCGCGATGAAGATCTCGAGCAGCCGGCCCACGGTGGATTCGAAGTCGGTGACCATGGCGTTCCGCCCCCCTGTTTCCGGCGTGGTCCACGCCCAGGCTGTGCCGGTGAAGGCGTGAACGGCGGCAGTCAACGATCTCAGCTGTTCGTCGGACAACGGAAGTGATTGCCGCAGAGCCGCACCCAACCGCTGTTGCGCATCTGCCGCCTGCATCGCCAGGGCGCGCAGACTATCTGGGCCGAGCCGCCCGATGAGTACGGGTGAGGCGGCGATGAGATCGCACAGCACCGGTCGTGCGGCCAGGGTGTGCGCCAGCGCCGTGGCCGGGCCGGTGGTGGAGAGTTCGCCGGCCAACTCATCGATCCAGGTCAGATGCTCGTCGTACATCACCGCCAACAGCAGCGCCTCGCGTGACCCGAAATACCGCAGGATGCCCGACTTCGCGAGTCCGGCTGATGCGGCCACGTCGCCCAACGTCAATGCGGCCGCGCCGGTGTTCTCGAGGAGCCCGCGCGTTGCGGCCAGCACGTGGGATGACCGGTCCTGACGTTGCGCTTCGCTGCGTGCGCGGGTGAACGGTGGAGCGGATTCTGCCATTTCGCAATAGTAGAACACTGTTCTGTTATTGTCTCGATGGTGTACCGCCACTTCGAATGCACTGTCCGTCGCCGCACCACGGCGTCGCCCCAGACCTTGTTCGCCATCGTGTCCGACGGATCCCGGTGGTCCGAGTGGGCCAAACCGCTGATCCCGTATTCGGCATGGGAGACGCGGGGCCCGGCCGATGACGGTGGGGTCGGGGCGATCCGGGCCGTGGGCACCCGGAAGAAGCCGACCCGCGAGATGACCACCATCCATGAACCCGGCCGCCGGCATGGCTACACCATGCTCACCGACGGCCCGATCCGGGACTACCAGGCCGAGGTGTCTTTCACCGAGGCTCCCGGCGGGACGCAGGTGACGTGGCGGGGTAGATACGAGACCCGCCGGCGGGTGGTCGGGTTGGCGTACTGGCTCGTCTTGCGGGTAGTGCTCGGCACGCTGTCCCGCAAGCTGGTCACGGCTGCGGAGCGGGTTACGGCTTGATGCGGATCCGGCCCGGCTTGTAGAGCCCGGAGTGGGTCGCGGTACCGAGTTCGACCTCTGCGGGAACCGCGTCGACGATGGTGTCGAACTTGCGCAGCGAACCCCAGTCCCGGCCCCAGTCCTTGTTCAGGTAGGTGGCCATCACATGCTGGCGCAGCAGCAGATCGCTGATGCCCAGCAGGCCACCGTTGATGCCGTCCTCCCAGGTGTCGGTGTCCTTCATCTTGGCGTTGTAATCCGGGGTGATCCGGAACTTCGGCACCTCGGTGACACCGTTGGCGTGCAGCATCGGCTGCTGGCACGGGAAGGCCAGGCCCACAGCCCAGTCCATCAGCACCGGCTGCTGTGAGCCGATGTACTCCTGCACGGTCTTGACCTCGGGAACCCGGGGCGGGGTGACGGCGATCCAGTCTCCGAGAGACAACGACTTGTCCTCGGCGATGACGCGGACGAACGTCGCGTCGGCGGGGATCTCGCTGCGGTCGAAGCGCAGGTTGCGCCAGGACGGGATGGGCCCCAGGTCGTAGGGCTCGACCCGGCCGGCCGGTACTGCGGCGCCGTCGGGCCCAGGCCGTCCGTACTCCAGCTCGACCGCCTGGCCTTCGGTGCGACCGTTGAAAATGCTGTTGCCGGTGATGGTTCCGGCGGCGGTGACGACGACCAGCGGGTGGGCGGCGTCGGGAGCGGGCAGTTGGTACCAGGCCGAGGCCAGCTTGCTCTCCTGCTGAGCCGCGCCTTCGACGTAGCTGCCGGCCAGCGGTACCCGGGCCGGATCCAGCCCGTAGGGCAAAGGCACCCTGGAACCGTTTATGCCCGTTGTCGTCAATTCGGCGGCCGCATTCCAATCGGCATCGATGCCGGGCATCGGGACGGTGATCCGAATCGCCTCGGCGACAATGTGGTCTGGCACGCCGTTCGGGGTGAACCCGGTTGGTGCGGTGCCGCCCAGCGGCCCCAGCGGGCCGTAGTCTCCCGGTGCCGGGGTGAGGAACCCGTCGTTGGTGTCGGGTTCCACGAGCACGTCGTCGGCCAGGCCGCAGCCACCGGCGAAGGCCCGCAGGTTCGAGGACGCATTGGAGTAGGTGCCCTCCTGGCGCACCACGCCGTAGAGCATCGAACCGACGAATACCACGACCATGAACCCGGCCGCCAGCGGCACCGGTGCGGTGGTCAGTGCCCGCGCCAACCGGCCTTCGGCCGATGGTCTCAGGTGCAGCCAGTACGCCCACAGCGCGGCGATGGCGAACAGCGCAAAGAATATGGCGCTCACCGTGATTCCGCCGATGTTGGGCTTGTCGTTGTTGAACGGCACGCCGTAGCTGGACACGTACCACCAGCCATTGGTGGTGGCGAAACACAACGCCAGCACGAACAGCACCGCGGCGGTGAACGCCATGCGGTTACGGGCCGACCGCAGTACCACCGGCCCGGCCAGCACGGTGACCACCGCGGCCATTGCCGCACCGACGGCGGCGAACAGTCCGAAGTGGTGCACCCACTTGGTGGGGGTGAACATCAGGCAGAACATGGTCGCGAAGATGATGCCCATCAGCCGCCACACCGGCCCGCGGGCCACACCGGGAACCCGCTTGCGCCGCAACATGATGAAGAGCGAGGCGAACAGGCTCAGCGCGGTGATGATGAAGCCGAACCGGCGCGACAGCGAGCCGTCCACGGTCGGCAGGATCAGGTAGTAGTACCGCAGGTTCTCGGTGTACCACTCTTGACTCGGCCCGATGGCGGTGCGAATCCTGGTGGCCTCCAGCACTGTTGCCAGCGTCTGGTCGGCGAACACCACGGTCAGGATCACTGTTCCGGCGGCCAGCAGTGGCAGTACCAGCGGCCACACGCCCAGCACGCGGCGGCGGCGCACCAGGATGCGCAGGATGGGGCGCCCACCGGCGAGCAGCGCGGCGACCGCGATCAGACCGGTCGGCTGGATCCCGAGGGTGAACGCCGCCGAGATGATCGCCATGGCGGCCGGAGTCAGGCGTCCGGAGATGATGGCCCGCTCGATCAGCACGTAGGTGATCAGTGCGCCGGTGGCGATCTGGCCCTCGGGGCGCAGGCCGTTGTTGAACGGCATCCAGGCCGCCATCAGCACCAGGCCCGCGGCCCAGAGTGCCGGCTTGGAGGCGATGACCGCGGGTCCGAGGCGGGGCAGCACCTCGCGCGACAGAAGCAGCCAGCAGACCAGGGCACAGATCAGGTCGGGCAGTCGCATCCAGATGCTGGCGTCGCTGACATGGGTCATGAGGGCCAGCAGGTTGTAGAACCAGCCGAAGGGATCCTCCGGGCTGCCGAACCAGCGGAAGTAGTTCGACATGTAGCCGGCGTGGTCGGCCACGCGCGCCATCTGCAGGATGTACCCGTCGTCGGACGAGTTGGCGCCGATCACGTGCCAGCTCAGGAATCCGCCGACCACCACCACGTCGACGGCGCTGAAGGTGCGCCAGCGGGATGGGATCAGGTGGTGCATCCGGCGGCCGTCGAGGCGGTCCAGCCGCCACAGTGCCAGCAGCGCAACCACTGTGGCGGCGATCCCGAGCAGCATCGCCACCAGCTTGAGCGCGGTGGGTTTGGAGGTGAATCGGGTGTCGATCGTGGCTGACAACGAAAGACCTTGCGGCGCGGGTCCGGTCAGCTCGGTGAAGACGCCGACGATCTGGGGCCGCAGGTTCGGATCGGGGAAGCCGGTGCGCAGCTCCTTGCCGTCCGCGCCCGTGAGCCCGACGAACGTGGCGAACGTGCCCTTGTCGTTCGAGGTGATCTCGATGCGGTCGCAGGCGGCGGAACTCGCCTTCTCCCGGGACACGCTGGCGATCACCACGTTGCGGTCGGTGATGTCGACGCGCGTGGCGTTGACGTTGACGAACAACGCGTTGAGGGCGGCCTGCCTGCCCTCCTTGGGTGCGGTGCCCAGCACCATGCCGCCCTCCGGTGGCATGGACCGGATCACCTCGCACGGCACCGACACCGACATGGTGACGGGCGTCTGGGTGATCAGCGGGGCGGTGACATTCTGCAGTTGACCCTGTTGGGGCCAGTTGAGCGTCGCGGTGGTCTGCACCACCGGTAGCAGCGGTGTGGCCACTGCGCACAGGAAGCCGATGAGTCCGGCGATCATCGCCACCCAGCGGGTCACCTGAACGCCCTTGTCAGCGCTGTGTTCGCGCACCGTGGTGCTCATGGCAGGGCCCGGATCGGTCCGGGCCGGCTGAAGCCGAACACTCGTTGGGTTCCTTGATCAATCGTGGCGACGGGCGCCTGGTCGGCCGGCACCACCCGGTCGTATTTCTCGATCGAGCCCCAGTCCCGGTACCAGTCGTCACGCAGATACGTCGGAATGGTCGACGTGCGCAGCAGCGCCTGGATGAAGAGGAAGGGACCACCCTTTTGGGCGGACTGCCACATGTTCGACGACACCACCACTTGCTTGACGTTGGGAAGGATGCGGTACTCCGGCAGCTCGGCCACGCCGAGATGTTCGGAGAACGGGCGCTGGCACGGGAAATTCGCGGCGGTCGCGATATCCATCATCACCGGGGTCTGCGCGCCGAGGAACTGTTGCGCGGTCTGCAGGGTCGGCACCCGCGGCGGGGTGAAGCCGAACCACTGGTCGTCGGAGAGGTTGGGATCGTCGGCGACGATCCGCGCCACGTTGGCCTCCGGCGGTGCCCAGGCGAGCGGGAAACGCAGGTTGCGCCAGGCGTATTGGGCGAACACGTCGATGGGTTGCACGGCGTTCAGCGCCTGGAAGCTGCCGTCGGGCCGGTTCACGCCCCACTGCAGTTTCAGCGACTGGCCGTAGTGGAACTCGTGTTCCTCGTCGTAGTACCAGATGGCGCCCGCGGCGGCGACGGTCACCAGCGGCCGGTCCGCGGTGCGGGGCGGCAGTTGGTACCAGGCCGAGGTGGCCTTGGCCGCAACCCGTCCCTCTTTTGAGGCGGGCTCGTTGTAGCTGCCCATCACCGGCGTGCGGGCGGGGTCCAGGCCGAACGGCAGGTATACCCGGGAGCCGTTGGCGCCGACGGGTCCGTAGCCGCCCCCGGTGCCCGCGGCGTAGGCGATGCCGACGTTGGGTTTGTTGGGCGAGCCGTCGGAGTTCACCGTGCCGGGGTTGGCGACGACGGGTTTCGGCGGTTCCAGGGTGTCGCTGATTCCGTTGGGGGTGAAGCCAACCGGGTTCTCACCGCCTAGCGGTCCGTACTCGCCGTAGGTCTGGCCTTCCACCGGTTGCAGCATGCCCGCATTGGTGTCGGCCTCGACCAGGACATCGTCGGCCATGGCACAGCTGTCCGATGACAAACCGGAACTCAACGCACGCACGTTGGCCGCCGCGGTGGTGTAGACGGGGTAGCGCTGGACGAACCCCTTGGCCATCGAGCCGACTTCGAGCACCACCATGATGGTCGCGACCACCAGCAGCGGGGTCGACGCCAGCGCCCGGTTGCGCCGGGTGTCTGCCACCTCGGTGTGCCCGGCGTAGTCGATCCGGAAGTGCAGCCAGCCGGCCAGCACCGCGGTGACGATGGCCAGGGCCAGGAAGATGGTGGTCACCGGGAATCCGGCGATCACCGGCTGTCGGTCGAACCAGGGCACGCCGTAGTTGCCGACGTAGAACCAGCCGTTGGTGCCGGAGGTGGCCCAGGCGAGCACGAATAGCAGTGCGGTGACGTAGAGGGCGAGGTTGCGTCGGCTGTGCAGGCCCACCAGGGCGAACGCGAATGCCGTCACCGCCCCGAGAGCGGCTGCCAGCCCGGCGAACGCACCGAACTGCACGGCCCACTTGGTCGGGGTGAAGTGCAGCAGCAGCAGGCCGACGGCGGTGGTGCCGATCAGTCGCCAGACCGGGCCGCTGGTCAGCCCGGGTACCCGGCCCTTGCGAAGCAGGACGGTGATCATGCCGAACAGGCACAGCATCATCGCCAGCACCGCGAAGCGCCGGGTCAGGGAGCTGTCGACGGAATCCTCGACGGTCAGGAAGTAGTAGCGCAGGAATTCCTGGTACCAGGAGATGGTCGGCCCGACGGTGTATTTGATCCGGGCCGATTCGGCGACGCTGGCCAGGGTCTGGTCGCGGAACACCACGACGAAGATCAGTGCGGCCGAGCCCGCCAGCGCGGCCAGTGCGGGCAGCGCGATGCGTCGGGCCTTGATGATCTTGATGACGGTGCGTGCGCCGACCAGCAGCGGGGCCAGTGCGATGAGGCCCTGCGGGGCCAAAGTCACGCTGAGCGCCGCAACGATGATCGCCAGGCAGGCCGGCCACAGGCGGTGGGTGGCGATTGTTGTTTCGACGAGGGCCCACACCGCGAGCACGCCGAAGGCGATCAGCGGCTCGGGGCGCAGGCCGTTGTTGAACGGCATCCAGGCGGCCAGGAACACCGCGCCGGCGGTCCACATGGTGACGCGGTTGAGCGCGACGCGGCGGCCGATCCGGGGGAGCACCCAGCGGCTCAGCAGCAACCAGGTGCCGATGCCGGCCAGGGTGGCCGGCAGCCGCATCCACACGCCGGCGGTGCTGATCGTCGCGAAGTGGCCCAGCACCGACTGGTACCAGTCGAACGGGGCCTCGGTGGTGCCGAAGTAGCGGAAGTAGTTGGCGGTGTACCCGGCGTCGGCCGAGACCCGCGCGATGGTCAGGTTGTAGCCGTCATCGGAGGAGATGGCGCCGATGACGTGCCATACGAGCAGGCCGCCGATGACGCCGATGTCGGCGATCCAGGTGGCGAGCGGCACTTTCACGAAGCGCCGCCAGGCGCCGCGCACTCGATGACAGCCGCGGGCCTGAATGTCGCCGCCGGGGCGGCTCCGGCGGTCCAGCACGGCCAGCGCGGCGATCGACGCCACCACACACAGCACGCCGAGCGCCATCACCAGCAGTTTCAGCGGGGTCGGGGAGGTGATGAACCGGGTGTCGATGTCGACGCGGGCGCTCAGCCCGGGCTGGGGCGCCACCTTTAGATCGGTGAACAGGCCGGCGACCTGGGGCTTCTTCTCGACGGCCGCGGTGCCGGTGGCACCGGGGATGCCGACGAAGTCCGCGCCGACGCCGCCGAGGTTGGCCCACAGGTGCAGCGCGTTGCAGCCGCCGGCGTTGATCGCCGCGCGGGGAGCGACGGCGGCCACCGAGTCGCGGAACGCGACCACCACGGTCTCGGAGTTGGCCCGCACGAACAGCCCGTTGCGGCTGGCATCGATGCCTCCGGACGGGATGGTGGAGAACACCAAGCCGCCCTCGGCGGGCAGTGACGCCATCGCCGAGCAGGGAATGGATACGTCGAGGGATTGTGGGGCACCTGACACCAAGGGGGCGGTCACCGAGGTGACGTTGCCTCCGCCGTCGGTGCCCTGCGGCCACAGGATGGTCGCAGTGGTCTGTTTGACGGGCAGTAGCGGCACCAGCGCGCACAGCACCACACCCGCGATGCCCGCGACGATGGCGATCAGGCGTGCGATGCCCACAACACGGTCGGTTGGCTCATCGGAAGGCACGAGGCTCGATGTTATGCGACCCGGATGTGAGCCCCGGGTCACCGTCGCCCTTTTGGTGAGTGTGTGTGCGAACTTCTAATCAAGCAGCCTCGCCCGCAGGTACTCGTGCCCTAGCTGTGGCGCAGGGGCGCCGGGCTCCACAGTCCGCCGCGGATCGCGGTGCCCAGGTCCAGACGGGCAGGTTCGGCGTCGGGGTACCACGGTGTGAGCCGTTGCAGCGAGCCCCAGTCCCGGAACCAGTCGTCCTTCAGATACGTCGGCACGCTCGACGGCCGCAGCAGCAGTTCGGAGATGCCCAGCGGGCCGCCGCCCAGGTAGTCCATCACCGGCGAGTTGGCCTCGGCGCCGAAGCGGTCCGGCAAGATCCGCCACTTGGGCACCTCGGTGACGCCGTACTGATGGCCGAACGGCCGCTGGCACGGGAACGCCAGGCCCACCAGCCAGTCGAGCAGCACGGGATCCTGGGAACCGACGACGTCCTGCAGCGTGCGCAGCTGCGGGATGCGCGGCGGGGTCACCGCGATCCAGTGCTGCGGGGCCAGATCGTCGTCGGAGGCGACCAGCCGGATCTGCGTGGCTTCGCGCGGGATGGCGGCCATCGGGGCGCGTAGGTTGCGCCACGCCGGTGCAGCGCCCACGTCGGCAAATCCGATGCCGCCGCCGGGCTTGTTCTCTACCGCCTGTGCGTCGGTGGCCCACTGCACCACGACCTCGCCCGGGTCGAAGCGGCCCGCGGCCGAGACCACCAGCAGCGGTCCGGCCTTGTCGCGGTCGGGCAACCGGTACCAGGCCGAGCGCATGATCGCAGGCTGCTGCGTGCCGGCGCGCCAGCTGCCCAGCACCGGCGTGGTGGCCGGATCGAGCCCGTACGGCAGCCGGGCCCGGGAACCGTTGACCCCTGCGGCGGCGGTCGTGCCGCCTTCGGTACCCACTTCGCTGCCGGTCACGGTGCCCGAGTCGGTGTCGGCGAAATTGCCTGCACCGGGCTGTTCCATCACCGGGTCGGCCGAGACGTCCGACGGGATGCCGTTGGGGCCGAATCCCTGGGCGGTGACAGCGCCGAGGGCCTGTCCGGGTGGCTCGCTGATCGGTGCCAGCAGGCCGGCGTTCGTGTTCTCCTCGACCATTACGTCGCTGGCCAGTCCGCAGGTTTTACCGGTGAGCGCCTCGAGGTTGGAGCGCCCGACGGACCAGGCCGGGTACTGGTCTGTCATCGCCAGGGTCAGGGACACCACCTCGAACATCACCAGTACCCAGGCGGCGATGGCCAGCGGTGATTGCACGATCCGCTGCCAACGGCGCTGCGGGGCATCCGGGGATTTGTCGCGGCCGCTGAAGTGGAACCAGGCTGCGCCCAGCAGCGCCAGCACCGAGCAGCCCAGCAGGATCGTGGTGAAGCCGAAGTGCCACTCCGGGAAGGAGTTCGACCAGGGCACCCCGAAGTTGGAGACGTACCACCAGCCGTTGACGGTCGCGAACGACAGCGCCACGACGAACAGCACCAGCGCGGCGAACATCGACCGGTTGCGCCGCGACTTCATCGCCGCGGCGGTCACCGCGACAGCGGCCAGGGCGCCCAGGGATCCCGCGAGCCCGGCGAACACACCGAAGTGATGGGTCCACTTGGTGGGGGTGAACATCATCGCGAGGAACGAGATGATGGTGATGCCGATGATGCGCCGGCTCGGGCCGGCCGCGGTACCGGGGATGCGGCCCTTGCGCAGCGTCATCGCGATCGACACCGCCAGTGCCACCAGCAGCGTCAGCACCGCGAAGCGCCGCGCCACCGAGCCGTCCGGGCTGGAGGTGAACAACCGTGAGTACCGGATGTGTTCGTCGAACCAGGCCAGGCTGGGGCCGACGGCGGATTTGAAGCTGCTGGCCTGGATCTCGCTGGCCAGGGTCTGGTCGCGGAAGATCAGGATGATGGTCACGGTGCACGCGGCCAGGATCGGGGCCAGCAGCGCCAGATGGCCGAAGCGTGAGGTGTGCCGGGCGACAATGGTTTTCAGCGGTCCCACGGCGACCAGCAGGGCGCCGACAGCGGCGATGCCGGTGGGTCCGGAGAACAGGGTCAGCGCGCCGATGATGATCGCGATGGCCACCGGCAGCATGCGGTTGGTGGCCACCCCACGTTCCACCGAACACCAGGTCAGCAAGATGCCGAGGGCGATGATCGGTTCGGGACGCAGCCCGTTGTTGAGGGGCAGCCAGAACGCCAGGAACATGCCCGCGGCGGTCCAGGCGGCCGCCCGGTTGGTCTTGACCGCTCGGCCGAGACGCGGCAGCACTTCCCGGCTGATCACCCACCAGCACGCGAGTGCCATCAACAAGGTGGGCAGCCGCATCCACACGCTGTTGGTGGAGACGTGCGCCCACAGCGCCAGCAGGTCGTAGTACCAGCCGAATGGTGCCTCGGGGGTGCCGAACCAGCGGTAGTAGTTGGCCATGTAGCCGGCGTGTTCGGACACCCGGGCCATGGTCAGGATGTAGCCGTCGTCAGAGGTGTTGGCCCCGACGAAGTGCCACCACACCAGGACGGCGGTGACCAGTCCGTCCAACGGCGTCATCGACCACCAGCGGGGCGGCAGGAACCGCCGGTGCCGGACGCCGTCGGCGGTGTCGAGACGATGCAGCGCGGTGAGCGCGATGACGGTCATCGCGACGCCGATGATCATCGCCAGCAGCTTGAGCAGCGTCGGGGCACTGCTGTAGCGGGAGTCGATGGTGGCCGAGAACTTCAGGCCTTCGGGTGCCGGGCCGGACAGGTCGGTGAAGACGCCGACGATCTGCGGGCGGAAGTCGTAGCCGCCGCGTTCACCGCGCAGGGGCGCATCGGGGTGGTCGGCGGTGGCACTGGCATCGCGCTGGGTCAGCCCGACGAATTCCCCGGTCACCTTGTCGGCGTGGGCGGTGAATGTCAGGGTCTGGCAGGCCGGGCTTAGTACCGCAGCCAGTGGCGCGCTGACCACGGGGGTGTTGCGCACGATGACCAGCAGGTCGTCGTTGACCCGCTCGATCAGCAGGCCGCGGTCGATGGCCTTGGGCGCCTGCTTGGGCACGGTGGACAGTAGTACCGTCTTGCCCCGGTTGTCCGGCCCGGCCAGTCCGGCGGCGGCCTGGCAGGGCACGGTGATGGTCAGGTCGGTGGCGACGTAACCGATCAGCGGCGCGTTGATGCTCTGCCACGTGCCGTTCTGTGGCCAGTTCAGCTGGGCAGTCGTCTGTTTGACCGGTAGCAGCGGTGTCGCCACCGCCATCAATACGCCGAGCAACCCGGCGACGATCGCGATGAGCCGCACCGTCCGGTGGTTGCTGCCGGCGGTTCCCCGCGGTCCCGTCACGGGCTCTGATGCTATCGGCGTGTCAGCGCCTGAACTAATGGCCATCGGGAGTTGGCTTTCTGATCACCAGGACGAACGGGCCGATGTCGGTTACCTCGAAACGTGGATCTTTGAACAGTGCTGCGTCGAGCGCCACGTGATAGCGGCGCACATTGGGCTGGTTGGGGTAGACATCGGAGGCCAGGCGCAGCGTGTATGTGTCGTTCGCGCCGTGGCGCATCAGGAACACTGTGGGCGCTTTCCAGGGCATCTCGTCAAGGGCCTTCACGAACTGGTCGGCCTTGTCCATCGTGGCCCAGCCCTCGATGGCCTTGGCGCGTTTGTCGAATTCGGCCAGCGGGTTGGCGTAGTGCGAGGTCAGTCCCTGGAACCCGTAGTAGGGGTAATACGACAGGAAGCTGTAGTCGGCCGTCAGCACCACGGTCTGGTTGCGCGGCACCCCGGTGACCTCGGCGATCTTGGCGTCGATCTCGCGGTAGTAGCGCTCGGCCCCAGGGGGCCGGCGGTCGGCCCGCTGGCCGGTGCCGTCGGTGTCGGTGTAGGCCACGTTGATGTCGGGGCGCAGCACGTCGGGGATGTCCTGGCTGAACGTGATGGCGCCGATCGAACCTACGGCGGCTGCCGCGGCGACGACGCGGCGCGCGGTGTCCTGCTGATAGCGCCGGGCGATGGCCTGCGTCACCTCGATGAAGCCGAATGCCCCGGCGGTGGTGAGCAGCACGGTCAGCGTGGGTTGCAGCCGGAAGGACAGCAGCGTGGTGCCGGCCAGGGTGGTCAGCATCGACAACAGGGACCAGGCGTAGACGGCGAGCACGGCGACGGCAAGCGCACCGGCCCGGGTCGAAGTGCGGGCCCGGACCACCAGCCACAGTGTGCCGAGCATGCACAGCGCGCCGAGCAGGGTGAAACTCAGCATGGGGAAGGTCAGCTGGGCGCCGGCGTCGGGCAGGTAGTGCTGGGCGGTGCCCTTCTCGGCCGGTGTTCCACGCAGCGCGGCCAGCAGGTAGGGCGCCCAGGTGAACAGCGCGATCGCGCCCGCGATCACCGCGATGACGACGCCCCTGAGCAGTGGTTCGAACGTCCGGCGAGCGATCGCGAGCACCAGCCCCATGATCGTCAGCGTGAACGCGCAGTACAGGAACAGCAGGGTGTAGAGGAGCGCGGTGAACCCGAGGAAGATCCCGACGCCGATGACGGCAGCCCAGCCGCCGTTTCTGGTCTTACCTCGTAAACCGGACCAGGCCAGCACGAACACCGGCGGCAGCAGCACCGTGATGATCGCGGCGTAGGGCTCGGTCGAGGAGTAGGCCAGCATGGCGGCGGTGCTGGCGGTGGTGACGATCAGCGCGTACTCGAAGCGAATCATGGTCGCCCACAACACGAATGCCAGTGCGACGGCAATGGTGACGGAAACGATGGACCAGGGCTTGAACATCTCCCAGGCTGGGGTGTCGGTGGCTGCGGCGATGCGGCCGCCCATCCAGAACCAACCGGCCGGGTAATAGGGCGGCAGCCCGAAGTAGGTCATGTCGTGCAGGCCGGGGGTGTCGGCGAGCCGGGTCAGGTATTCGGTGCGGAACTGCTGGTCGACCGAGACCCCGAACAGATACAGCTTGGTGGCGCCCAGCGGCATCGCGAGCGTGACCACCGAGAACACTGACAGGAAGATCAGTGCGGCCAGCCGGGCCAGGGTGCGCCGGCCCCGGCGCCAGATCAGCCCGGCGGCGAAGATTCCGGCCAGTGCAGCGACCTGGCCCACCGTGGTGAGCGCATGCAGTTGGTTGGACGTGTTGTAGGCCGGCCATTGGACCTGGGCGATCGCGGCGATAGACACCCCGGCCACTGCCGAGGCGAGCATCAGGGCGATCACCAGGTGTCCGGCCACCCTGGCCGGACCGGCCACGCTCGTCGGCGTGCGGGGCCCGGCCTGCATCAGATGGGAAGCTTGCGGAAGATGGACCGCGGGACGTGCCGCAAAACCATCATCACGTAGCGGAACGCGCCCGGCGCCCAGACCAGCTCCTTGCCCTTGGCCGACGCGGTGACGGCAAGGTTGGCGACGTATTCCTTGTCGACGGTCAGCGGGGCTTCCTTGACGTGGGCGCTCATCCGGGTACGCACCTGGCCGGGGCGGATCACCAGTACCCGCGGGCCGTATTCGCGTAGTGCCTCACCGAGGCCGAGGTAGAACCCGTCGAGGCCGGCCTTCGTGGAGCCGTAGACGAAGTTGGACCGGCGGACCCGCTCGCCGGCGGCCGAGCTCATCGCGATGATCTGGCCGTAGCCCTGTGCCCGCATCTTCTCGCCGACCAGGACACCGACGGAAACCGCTGCGGTGTAATTGATTTCGGCAATCTGCACGGCTTTGCGCTGGTTCTGCCACAACTCCTCGGCGTCGCCGAGCAGGCCGAACGCGACGATCGCGACGTCCACATCGCCGGAGGCGAAGGCCTTGTCGATCACGGCGGGGTGGCTCGCGGTGTCGACCGCATCGAAGTCGATGACCTCTACTGAACTGGCGCCGGCCTTGCGCAGCTGGGCCACGGCGTCGTCGCGGCCCGGATCGCCGGGCAGGGCGGCCAGCACGATGCGGGCAGACGCGTCGCGCAGATAGCGCTCACAGATCGCCAGCCCGATCTCTGAGGTGCCGCCGAGCAGCAGAATCGTCTGGGGGTTACCTACGGCGTCGAACACCATCTAGCGCAGCTCCAAGCCTCGGGGGACATCGTGACGAGGGTACCGTGCGGTTTCTTTCGAAAATTCGAGCGCAGGGCCTTGACGCGATTTCCTACACGACGTAGCTTTTTTCTACATCGTGTAGGAAATGGGGGAGATCATGACGATCCGTGACTGGCTGACGTTGCCCGAGACGGAACCGGGGGAGGACTATGGGTTCTTCGGCCCGGATTCGGTGACGTGGAAGGTGTGGAGCTATCCCACCTCGCTGTCCATCGGGTTCCAGCGGGCCGTCGTCATCGAGGAGCTCGACCCTGCTCTCGTCGCGGCGGTCGACAAGACCCATGAGATCTACTCGCGCCCGCGCACTCGATATGACCGGACGCTGCGGTACTTCGCGATGGTGGCCTTCGACGACAGCCGCTCGACCACGAAGGCCGCCGACGTCCTGGTCAAGATCCACTCCAAAGCGATCGGCACCGACCCTGTCACCGGAAAGACCTACGACGCGAACGATCCCCGCTCGCAGTTGTGGATCCACCTGACCGCCTGGCATTCCATCCTGGTGGCCTACGAGAAGTACGGTCCCGGTCCGCTGCCACCCGAAGAGGAGTTGCAGTACTGGCGGGAATGCGCGATCGCCGCCGAACTTCAGACCTGCGATCCCTCTGACGTCCCACTGACCCGCGAGGGCATCCGGGAGTATTTCGAGCAGATGCGGCCCCAGTTGATCGGGTCGGACATCGCCCAGCAGGCCATGCATCACCTGCTGGGTGCCGAGGTGATGTTGCCCAAGATGCCACTGCTGTTGCGCCCGGGTACCACGGTCGTCACCGCTTTCCTGCGTCGCGGCACCCTGGCGACCATGCCGCGCTGGATGCGAGAGATGGCCGGGCTCAGCACATCCCGGATTCTCGACGCGTTGGTGGTACCGCCGCTGAGTGCCGCATTCACGGTGATCGCCATGAGCACGCGGCTCCAGCTGATCCTGCTGCGCATGCTCTCACCGGCGACCCTGCCCATCGGCGCGCGGGTCCTGCTGTCCGTTCCGCCGAAGCACCCCGTCACCACGACGCCGCGTGAGGCCCAGCGCCGCTACGGCTACGACGCGCCGAGCCAGGCGCACTTCGAGCTTCGCGACCGGCAGGCGGTCCGGGTGTTCGGTGAGGGTGGCGCACCGAGTGACGAGGGCATCGTGGAATCTCAGCCGATCCTGGGCCGGATCGGCTGACCCGTGATCTCGCGCCTTCTCGATTTCCGGCTGAGCATCCGTCAACTCGTCTATCTCGCGATAGTGGTGGGCGGGCCATACCTCGTTGTCGGGATGGTCTGGGCGCTCACCCACAGCGATCACATCGCTGCGCTCACGGGCCCGGACAGGCTGTTCTCGCTCTTGGGTGAGATCGTTGCGTGGCCCGTGCTGATCATCGCGAATGTCTCCCTGACATGAGGGAAGCGAAGTGAAAGGAGCAGCACTCGCCGGTCGCGGCCGCGCCGAGCATCTCGGCCCGGACCGGCGCCGGCCGCAAGTCCTCGACATCGCGTTGGACATCGCCGCGCACCAGGGCCTGGCCGACGTGACGATGGGGACCATCGCGCGCCGGCTGGGCGTCACCCGGCCGGTGGTCTACGCCTGCTACCCCGGCCGCGGGGAAGTGCTTGCCGCACTGTTGGATCGGGAAACCGACGTGGTGCTGTCGAGCCTGCTGGAACTGTTGCCGCCACAGCGCACGGGCTCCATCGAGCAACTGTTCGTCGACGGGTTTCATGCGCTTCGCAGTACTGTGCGTGAGCGGCCCGCATCCTGGCGCATCATCTTCGCCGCCGACCCCGACCCAGTGCTGACCGCGGCGATCGTGGCCGGCCGTGAACGCATCCGTGGCCAGCTCGCCACGGCGATGCGTCCGCTACTGCAGCGGTGGCAGGTCGCCGATGTCGACATCACGCTGCCCATGCTGGTCGAGGTGTTCCTGGCGATCTGTGAGGCGGCGGTCCGGAAGATGCTCGACTCGGACGATGATGACGATCAGGGTTTGCTTGCCGAAACCTTCGGCAAGGCGGCCTATCGGGCCGTGCGGGCAAAGCCCCAGTGAGACAACAACACCCCGCGGGCCCAAGCCCGCGGGGTGTTGTGTCAGTTGACGATCAGTCGATCAGGCGTTCAGATCGAACCGGTCGGCGTTCATCACCTTGTTCCAGGCCGCGACGAAGTCCTTGACGAACTTCTCCTTGGAATCGTCCTCGGCGTAGACCTCGGCAAGCGCACGCAGCTGCGAGTTCGAGCCGAACAGCAGGTCGACGCGGCTGGCCTTGTACTTCTGCGCTCCGCTGGCCCGGTCGGACCCGACGTACGTGCCGTCATCGGCCGGCGACGGGGCCCACTTGATGCCCATGTCGGTCAGGTTGACGAAGTAGTCGTTGGTCAGCTGGCCCTTCCTGTCCGTCAGGACACCGAGATCCGAGCCACCGTGGTTGGCGCCGATCACGCGCAGGCCGCCGATCAGCACGGCCAGCTCGGGGGCCGAAAGGCCCAGCAGGTTGGCCCGGTCGATCAGCCGGTACTCGGCCGGCAGGCTGTCGCCCTTGCCGACGTAATTGCGGAAACCGTCGCCCTTGGGCTCCAGGTAGGCGAACGAGTCGACGTCCGTCTGCTCCTGGGTGGCGTCGCCACGACCGGAGGTGAACGGCACCGCGACGTCGAAACCGGCGTCCTTGATTGCCTTTTCGACACCGACCACGCCGCCGAGGACCACCAGGTCGGCGAACGACACACCAGTGTCGGACGCGCCTTGGATCTCCTCGAGCTTGCGGATCACCTGGGCGAGCTCGTCGGGCTCGTTGACCTCCCACCCGAGCTGCGGCTGCAACCGGATGCGGCCGCCGTTGGCACCGCCACGCATGTCGCTGGAGCGGTACGAGGCCGCCGCCTTCCACGCGGTGTCCACCAGCTGCTGGACGGTCAGGCCCGAATCGGCGATGGCCGCCTTGAGCGTGGCGACATCGGCGTCGCTCAGTGCCTTACCGGCCGGAACGATGTCCTGCCACTGCCAGGTCTGCTTGGGCACCAGCGGTCCGAGGTAGCGGGCCACCGGACCCATGTCGCGGTGGATCAGCTTGAACCAGGCCTTGGCGTACTCGTCGGCCAGCTCCTCGGGGTGATCCAGCCAGCGGCGGGTGATCTCGCCGTAGATCGGGTCATACCGCATCGACAGGTCGGTGGTCAGCATTGCCGGGTGGGTCTTGCCGCTGCCCTGTGCCATCGGTACCGAGTTGGCCCAGCCGCCGTCCTTCGGCCGCCACTGGTTGGCGCCCTGCGGGCTCTTGAACAGCTCCCACTCGTTGCCGTAGAGGATCTCCAGGAACGAGTTGTCCCACTTGGTCGGGGTGTGGGTCCAGGTCACCTCGATGCCGCTGCTGACGGTCTCGTTGCCGACGCCGGGGTTGGCCCAGCCCAGGCCCATCTGCTCCAGCGGTGCCGCCTCGGGCTCCACGCCGTTCTCGATGTCGGTGGCGCCGTGGGTCTTTCCGAAGGTGTGTCCACCGACGATCAGCGCGGCGGTCTCGATGTCGTTCATCGCCATCCGGCCGAACGTCTCGCGGATGTCGATGGCTGCGGCCAGGTAATCCGGATTGCCTTCGGGGCCTTCAGGGTTGACGTAGATCAGGCCCATGTGGCTGGCGCCGAGGGGATTCTCCAGCTTGGTGCGGTCACCGCCGGAGCCCGCGTACCGCTCCTGGGAGCCGAGCCACTCGTGCTCGGCGCCCCAGTAGATGTCCTCCTCGGGCTCCCAGTAATCCGGGCGGCCGAAGGCGAAACCAGCCGTCTTGAAGCCCATGTGTTCCATGGCGCGGTTGCCCGCGTAGACGATCAGGTCGGACCAGGACAGCTGCTTGCCGTACTTCTTCTTGATCGGCCACAGCAGACGACGGGCCTTGTCCAGGCTGACGTTGTCGGGCCAGCTGTTCAGCGGGGCGAAGCGCTGCATGCCGCGCCCGCCACCACCACGGCCGTCCTCGACCCGGTAGGTTCCGGCAGCGTGCCACGCCATGCGGACGAAAAGCGGGCCGTAGTGGCCGAAGTCGGCGGGCCACCAGTCCTGCGAATCGGTCAGCAGTGCGTCGAAATCGCGGGCCAGGGCATCGACGTCGAGACTCTTGACGGCCTCGCGGTAGTCGTAGCCCTCGTCATTCGGATCGATGGCGGGCGGATTCTTCTGGAGGATCTTCAGGTTGACCGCGTTGGGCCACCAATCGCGGTTGCTGCCGCCCTCGACGGGAGGCTTGATCTGCATGGGACACCCGCTTTCTGCGGGTTCGGTTTGTGCCTCACCAATCGGGGGGTGAGTTTCGGCGTCGGCCATGACAAATCCTTTCCAGGGCTGGTGGTTAGGGGTTATCTAGTTGGGGCAGTGGAACATTCGGGGCAAGTGCCCCAGTAGATGACCTCGGCTTCATCGATCTCGAAACCGTGGTCTTCAGACGCGGTCAGGCATGGGGCCGACCCAGCCGCGCAGTCCACGTCGGCAATGGCGCCACACAATCGGCACACGACGTGGTGGTGGTTGTCGGCGACGCGAGATTCGTACCGAGCCACCGAGCCTGATGGCTGGATGCGGCGGACCAGTTGTGATGCGGTCAGCGCATGCAACGAGTCGTACACGGCTTGGTGGGAGACGTCGGGCAGTTCCAGGCGTACCGCACGGATGATCGTGTCGGTATCGGCGTGTGGATGCGCCTGGACCGCGTGCAACACCGCCACTCGCGGGCGGGTCACACGCATGTCGGCGCTTCGCAGCATCTGCTGGAAGTCCGCGGTTGTCGCCACGGGACCGAGTCTGTCCCCTTTTCTGGAATTAGTCAAGAATAAAATTCTCGCCAATTCGAGGGGAACGGTGAGGGGCTAGACGAGCTCCAGCCGGCGCGCCATGTCCGAGACGAACAGGCCGTCCGGGTCGACCTTGCGTCGCACGGCCAGCCACTCTTCGATGCGCGGGTACATGGCGTGGAACGTCTTGGCGGTGGTCCGCGAGTCCTTGGCGGTGTAGAGCCGCCCGCCGAATTCCATTACCCGGCGGTCGAGTTCGGTGAGGAACTCGCTCAGGCCGGGCTTGATCCGGAAGTCGACGCAGACGTTCCAGCCGGGAATGGGGAAGCTCAGCGGCGCCTGGTTGCCCGGGCCGAACAGCTTGAACACGTTGAGCCACGAGTAGTGCCCGGAGCGCTGGATGTCGACCATGATGCGCTTGAACTCATCGACGGCCTCGGTGGGCACGACGAACTGGTACTGAGCGAAGCCGGCCGAGCCGTAGGCCCGGTTCCACTCCCCGATCATGTCCAGCGGGTGGTAGAACTGCGTCAGGTTCTGGGCCTTGCCCCGGTAGGTCTTGCCCAGCCGGTACCAACCCTCGGTGAGGGTGCCGAAGATGTACTTGTTGCCCAGTCCGTTGGGGAAGATGTCCGGCGCCGTGAAGTACTGCGGTGCATCGAATTTCAGCGGATCACGCTGAAGTTTCGCGGGCAGTTGGTCCAGTTTTGCCAGGGAACCGCGGGAGATCACCGCGCGGCCCAGCTTTGGTGGTGCGCTGATCGCGTCGAACCAGGCCGATGAATAGGTGTAGTTGTCCTCGGTGCCGTCGCTGTGGAACTCGATGGTCTCGTCGAGGCTGTGCGTGACATCGCCGTCGGCGATGAAGTAGGCGGTCTCCGTGGGGGTCATTTCGATCGTGGCCCGCAAGACGATGCCGGTGAGGCCGTTGCCGCCGACCGTCGCCCAGAACAGTTCGGATTCGGTACCGTCCGGGGTGAGCTTACGAATCTCGCCGCTCGCGGTCAGCAGGTCAATCGAGCGGACGTGGTTGCCGAAACTGCCTGCGCTGTGGTGGTTCTTGCCGTGGATATCGCAGCCGATGGCGCCGCCGACGGTCACCTGCCGGGTGCCCGGCAGCACCGGTACCCACAGCCCGTGGGGCAGTGCGGCCCGCATCAGCTGGTCGAGGTTCACCCCGCCGTCCACGTCGACCAGCTTGGTGCCGGCATCGATCGAGTGGATCTGGTTCAGCGACGACATGTCGATGACGAGTCCGCCACCGTTCTGCGCGTTGTCGCCGTATGAGCGTCCCAGGCCGCGGGCGATCACACCGCGGCCCTTCTCCTCGGCGGCCCGCGTCACAGCCTTGACGATGACCTCGGGATCGCTGGTAGAGAGCACCTGTGCCACGGTCGGTGCGGTCCGGCCCCAGCCCGTCAGGCGCTTGGGATTGGTCGGCAAGTCAGTAGTCGACATCGCAGAGAATCGTACCCGGCAGTAGTCGGCGCCGACCTCAGTGGATTTTGAAGATCACTGCACGCTGCACGATGAAGTTGATCACCGTCGCCGTGCCCTGGGCGATCACGAAGGCCACCGGCACTGCCCACGACCGGTAATCGGCCAGGTGGAGCACGAGGTGGTTCAGCCCGACCTGGACGGCGAATGTCACCAGGTAGAGCGCCCATACCGCGATGAACCGGGCCGTGCTCGGAGGCGCCTGGAACGTCCAGCGCCGATTGATCAGGTAGGCCGTGGTGGTTCCGGCGATGAAGCCGATCGTCTTGGCCAGGTCGACCTGTAATCCGACGGTCTTGTAGAGCAGGACATACAGGCCGAAGTCCACGATCGCCGACAGCCCACCGGTCACGACGAACCGGAAAGCCTGGGTTTTGAGGTCAAGGGTCGGCGACATTACTGGCTCAGCCACCTAGGCAGCTTAGCGAGGCCGTACGGTTCATTCGTGTTGCAGACGGTCCTCAACGATCTCGGTATCGCGGTCTTCGCGTCGTCGGGGGCCATGGTTGCGATACGTAAGGGCTTCGACCTGTTCGGCATCGCGGCGCTCGGGGTACTGACCGGTGTGAGCGGCGGGGTGATCCGTGACGTCTTCCTCGGTGTCCACCCACCTACCTCTATTCAGCATTGGCCCAACATCACGGTCGCGGTCGCCGCGACGGCGGTGGCCACCCTCACAGCCAAGCACCTCATCCGGTTCAACCACATCGTGCTGCCGTTGGATGCCATCGGCATGGGCTTCTTCGCGACTTCGGGCGCGGCGTTCGCCGTCGACCACGGGGCCAGCTGGTTTGCGGCGGTGCTGATCGGCATGACCACTGCGATCGGCGGCGGCATCATCCGCGATGTGCTGGTCCGGGAGATCCCGATGTTGATGCGGCCGGACGATCTGTACGCCGTCCCGGCGTTGATGGGTGCGACGACGTACGCGGTCATCGATTACTTCGGCCCGCAGTGGATAGGTTTGGCGGTGGGCACGGTGCTGGCGACGACGCTGCGCCTGGCCGGGTTGATATTCGGCTGGCGGCTGCCGACCGGTCCGCGGGACCTGATCGTGGGCGAGGATTCCTAACGCAACGCGGCTGACAGCACGCCGTGCAGCGCGTCGACCGCAGGGCCGAAGGCGTGGTCCGCGGGCGCCCCGAATCCGATGATCACCCCGTCGGGGTCCGGGGTATCCGGTCCGGCCAGCGGGTGCCGCATGATCGACAGCCCGTTCAACGCGATGCCGGCCTCACCGGCCCGGCGCAGCACCTCGGGTTCGGCGCCGTCGGGCAGGGTCAGCAGCATATTCACCCCAGCCGACAGGCCGGCGATGCCGAGGCCGAATCCGGCCAGTGCGGTGACCAGCGCGTCACGTCGGCGGCGGTAGCGGTTGCGCATCCGCCGGATGTGCCGGTCGTAGCCGCCGCTGTGGATGAAGTCGGCCAGGGTGAGAGCGCTGAGCGCGTCGACGTGGTACTGCGCTCCGCCTGCCGCTGCGATCACCGGATCGATCAATGCGTCGGGCAGCACCATCCAGCCCACCCGCATCACCTGGGCCATGCTTTTGCTGGCCGAGCCCAGGTAGACGACCCGTTCAGGGTTGAGTGTCTGCAGGGCGCCGACCGGCTGGCGGTCGTAGCGGAACTCGCCGTCGTAATCGTCGTCCACCGCATATCCGCCGGTGCGGTGCGCCCAGTCGACGACCGCGGTGCGGCGCGCCGGGTGCAGGGCCATCCCGAACGGGCTCTGATGTGCGGGGGTCAGCAGCACTGCCGGAGTGTCCAGCCCGTCCAGATCGGTGATCACCGCGCCGTGTTCGTCGACGCCGATCGGCGTGGTCGGTACGCCCAGAGATGCGAGCGCGTCGCGAAAGATGAACAGCCCATAGGCCTCCACAGCGATCGGCCGCCGGGCGCCCAGCACCCGGCCCAATAGGTCGACGCCGTCGCGAACCCCGGAGCAGATCACGATCGACTCCGGGGTGGCCCGCACTCCACGCGCCCGGCCGAGATATTCGGTGAGAGCCTCGCGTAGTGCCAGCGGTCCGCGTGGATCGCCCATTCGCAGTGCGGAGACCGGCGCGTTCGTGATGGCCCGGCGGGCCGACGCCAACCAGGCCGACCGCGGAAATTCAGACACGTCGGGCGAGCCTGGCATCAGGTTGTGCCGTGGGACGGCAGGAATGCGGCGCGGGCGCACCACCGGTCGCGGGCCGGTGGTGCGCGCGACCCAGGTGCCCGCGCCCTGGCGCGAGGCCAGCCAGCCTTCGGCAACCAGTTCGGCGTATGCCTCGGCGACCGTGTTGCGGGCCAGCCCCAAATCGGAGGCCAGCACGCGTGACGGCGGCAGCCGCGTGTCCGTGCTCAGTCTGCCGCTGCGAATCCCGTCCCGGAGGGCGGTGATCAGCTGCTCGCGCGCGGTGCGGCTGCCGGGCTCGATGCTCGCGCGCAGCTCGAGATGCAGGTCCCGGCTCCCTGAATTGGCCCGCGAAGTCACGGCAATATTGAACCATCTAGGCGGTGTTTTCCCGTCTAGCGTTGAGGGCATGACACAGACACTCGAACCCACCAAGGCGATCGACCGGCTCAAGATCTACAAGGTCTCGCCCGAGCTCTACGACGCGATGATGACGCTCTCGAACGCCGCCGCCAAGGATGTCGATCCCACGATCGGCGAGCTCGTCAAGATCCGGGCGTCGCAGATCAACCACTGCGCGTTCTGCCTCGACATGCACACCCACGACGCCCGCAAGCTGGGCGAGACCGAGCAGCGGCTCGCGCTCATCGCAGCCTGGCAGGAGGCGGGTGACCTGTTCACCGAACGTGAGCAGGCCGCGCTGGCCCTGACCGAGGCCATCACCGAACTGGGCAACGGCCACGTTCCCGACGCCGTGTACGCGCGTGCGGCCGCCGTGTTCACCGAACGCGAGCTCGGTCAGGTGATCGCGATGGCCGTCACCATCAACGCGTGGAACCGGATCAACGTCACCGTGCGGATGCCTGCCCCGCGGCGTTGATCTCGCGGGAAACTGGAGGTGTGGAGACCCGGTCAGGTGCAGACATCACGGTGCACGGCGCCGTGGTGCACAAGCTGCACCGGCCGGGCACCGATCCGCGCGCATTGCGGGTCCGGCTCCACGCCGCCGGCCGCATCGATGCCCTGCTGAGCCCGGTTTCAGAAGTACCCGATGCGGTGGATGGCCGCTGGTTGACCCGTTGGCCGCGTGTCGAAACCGTTGTGGTGCAACCGGAATGCGTGCCATGGGCCGACATCGGGCGGCTGCTGGCGGCGTTGCACCTCGAACCGGTCACCGAAGGTCTCCCACCGCACGGCTGGCCGGCGAGGCTGCGGCGGGCGGTCGACCGGGCGCGGCGCCACGGTCACCGCGTGGTGTTGCGGGCCGCGGCGGGCCTACCCGTCGATGCGTGGCGGCCGGGTTCACCGGACCGACCACGCACCCTCGTGCACGGCGACTTTCACCTGGGCCAGGTGGGGCGGCGGGACGGGTGCTGGCAGCTCATCGATGTCGATGACCTCGGATTGGGCGATCCGGCTTGGGATTTGGCGCGTCCGGCCGGGTTCTGGGCGGCCGGGCTCATTCCCGATGCCGATTGGTTCCAGTTCCTCGACGCCTACCGGGCAGCCGGTGGACCCGCCGTGCCGCCCGGGGATCCGTGGCCTGTGCTGGAACCGTTCGCCCGGGCCGCCGTCATCCAGTCCGCCGCCGGCGATCCCGACGACGAACTGCTGGCGGCGGCCTGTGCGCGGATGCCTCAGCTGGAGAAGAACAGCCGGCCGAAGCCCTGCTTGCGGTAGTGCTTGTTGCCGCGGTGACCCCAGCCCGGCCCGTAGTCCGAATAGCCCTGGTTGTATCCCGGTTGCGCCGGCGGCGGCGGTGGCGGCGCCTGGACGAACCGGTTCTCCATTTGGGTCAACGACTCGAGCTCGCCGAAATCCAGGAAGATGCCGCGGCACGTGTCGCATTGCTCCAGGTGGATGCCGTTGCGCTCATAGGTCGTCATCACCCCGGCACACTTCGGACACAGCAGGGTATTGCCGACGCCAGGCGACGGAGGAGACTTCGGGGGCTCATATGGCGGGATGCTCATATCGCCATAACGTCCAATCCCGCTGTGGAGTGCCTGTGAGGAAGGCGCTCCCGCCACCGCTTCAAGTGTGATGTCGGTCACAAATCGGAATATCGGTCGCGGCACCATCGAAGGATCTTCGGCGGTTCAGTTAATCCCGGCGTTGGGTAGCGCGTAACGGGCCGTTTACACAGCAAGCGCAAACCCGGAGTGGCCGGCGGGCCGGTTCGCGATATTGACGATAGTGACGGCAATCTTTCCGCTCAGCGTGATTGACTGGCAGACCTTCCGTGGAAATGGCGAAACAGCAGTTGGGGCGCCATGGCAATGTCTTGCCTCGGTCTCCTTGCGCCGGTGACATGCGGCCGGGACGCCCCGCGCTCACAGGTGACGGACAGCGAAGGTGTGACGCAATCCGATGTGGTTCTAGCAAATATTGTACCGAGGTTTGTCTGCTCGATGGCCGGAAACCGTTGCCGTTGCTGCCCCGGTGTTGCCCGGTTACGTTTTCTCCTGCCAATCATGAGCAACGCATGAGAACCGGATGTGACCTCCCTAATCGGGAGTGGATCGCCCAAGTATCTCTGGGGTCGGGACCCTGGTTGGTGAAGAACGAATCGGATCACCGACACAGCTAGGGAGAACATGAAGGCATTCAGTCGGGTGCTGGTCGCCATGGTGGCAGCCATCGCGGCGCTGTTTACGAGCACGGGTATTTCTCATGCGGGTCTGGACAATGAACTGAGCCTGGTCGATGGTCAGGATCGGACTCTGACTGTTCAGCAGTGGGACACCTTCCTCAATGGTGTGTTCCCGTTGGACCGCAACCGGTTGACCCGTGAGTGGTTCCATTCCGGCCGCGCCAAGTACGTGGTGGCCGGCCCGGGGGCCGAGGACTTCGAGGGCACCTTGGAGCTGGGTTATCAGATCGGCTTCCCCTGGTCGCTGGGTGTGGGGATCAACTTCTCCTACACGACCCCCAACATCCTGATCGACGATGGTGACATCACCGGCCCGCCCTTCGGCTTGGAGTCGGTCATCACCCCGAACCTGTTCCCGGGTGTGTCGATCAGTGCCGATCTGGGCAATGGCCCGGGTATTCAGGAAGTGGCGACGTTCTCGGTGGACGTCAAGGGTCCGGCCGGTGGTGTGGCGGTGTCCAACGCGCACGGCACGGTGACCGGTGCTGCCGGTGGTGTGTTGCTGCGTCCGTTCGCCCGTCTGATCGCCTCGACCGGTGACAGTGTCACCACCTACGGCGAGCCCTGGAACATGAACTGAGCACATGAACTGAGCAACGTTCTGAACGCCACGTTCTGAACGCCCGTAGTCGGTTTCCCAGTCGGCGCGTCCCGCTTCTCGAAGAGCGGGGCGCGCCGATTGCCATTTCTGCTTGCCATTTCGGCGCTACGGTGGCCTCATGACGCCGCAGGGCCCGGTCTCGGTGCTCGGGGACGACGAGTGCTGGCAGCTGTTGTCCAGCGTGACCCTGGGTCGGCTGGTCACGACGATCGGCACCCGGCTGGAGATCTTCCCGGTCAACTTCGTCGTTCAGCGCCGCACCGTGTTGTTCCGAACCGCCGAGGGCACCAAGCTGATCAGCGCCCTGTGGAACAACCGGGTGCTGTTCGAAGCTGACGATCACACCGTCTCCGATGGGTGGAGTGTGATCGTGCGGGGTGAACCGCAGCTTCTCGAGACCCCGGACGAGATCGCCGAGGCCGAGAATGGCCAACTGCTCTCGTGGATCGCCACCACGAAACGCCGCTACGTACGGATCCACCCGAAAGAGATCTCCGGACGCAGTTTCGTGTTCGGCTCCGAACCAGAGGATATGTAGCGGCCTACACCCAGTACGGGACGCGGGCCCGGTACTGGCGCATCGCGATCGCCGCGAAGCCCCAACCGATCGCTGTCAGGACCAGCACCACAATCCAGTGCCGCGCCTCCTGATCGGCGCCCAGCAGCGGCGCACGCACGATGTCGAGGTAGTGCAGCAGCGGATTGAGCTCGACGATCTTGGCCCACGAGCCGGCGCCCTGCTGCTGCAGTGTCGACTCGTTCCAGATGATCGGAGTCATGAAGAACAGCAGCTGCACCACCGAGGCCAGCAGCGGACCGATGTCGCGGTAGCGGGTGGCAAGGATGCCGAAGCAGATCGATACCCATACGCAGTTCAGCACGATCAGCGCCAGGGCCGGGATGACCGCCAGGTCGATCCATTTCCACGGCTTCGGATACACGATCGCGATCACCACGAAGATGACGATGTTGTGGCCGAACAGGATCAGCTGCCGCCAGACCAAGCGGTACACATGGACCGACAACGGGGTCGGAAGTTGTTTGATCAGACCCTCGTTGGCGATGAACACCTCGGAGCCCTCGAGGATCGAGGCGTTGATCAGGTTCCAGATGATCAACCCGAGCGTCACGTACGGCAGGTGCTCTTCGAGGGGGAGCTTGAACAGTTTTGAGTACAGCAGGCCCATCGCCACCGCGGTGGTGCCGGTGGCGATCGTGATCCAGAACGGCCCGAGCACACTGCGGCGGTAGCGCTGCTTGATGTCCTGCCAGCCCAGGTGCAGCCACAGCTCGCGCTTGTGGAAGCCGTCGGACAGATCGCGCACAGCCCGGGCCATGGTCTTGGAGTCGGACGCCGCGTCGGTGAACGTCATCGGGAGAACCTTTCGCGTCTGCCCAACCGCCGCAGGCGGATCCATTCGCGCAGACCTGCCGGGTCGCGGCGTGAGACCAGAAAGTACCAGCCGAACCGCAGCCACTCCTGCGGCAGCAGTTTGCGCAGACCTGGCTGGGACAGCAGATAGCCGCGGTTGCGGTAGGTGAAGTACCGCTTCGTCTCGTCGTCGGGATACTGGGTGTGCATCCGGCCGCCGAGGATCGGTTTGAACTCATCGGTCCCGCACGGGTGCAGATAGCTTGCGGTCAAACAAGTTCCGAACGGCAGGCCGGAGCGCGCCAGACGCCGGTGCAGTTCGACCTCGTCGCCGCGGACGAACAGGCGCAGATCCGGGACACCGACGGACTCCACCGTCGCAGCCCGGAACAGGGCGCCGTTGAACAGTGAGGCGATACCGGGCAGCAGGTCACCCTCACCCTCGGTGCGTAACTCGCTGACCAGTCGCCGCCACACCAGCCCGCGGCGCAGCGGGAATGCCAGGCGGTCGGGGTCATCGAGGTTGCACACCATGGGTGAGACCTCGGCCAGGCTGTACTGCTCGGCACAGGCCAGCAGGGTGGACAGGACGGTGTTGTCGGCGGGGCGGCCGTCGTCGTCGGCCAGCCAGATCCAGTCGGCTCCCTGAGCCAGGGCGTGCAGCATACCCAGCGCGAAACCGCCTGCGCCGCCGAGATTTCGGCGGGAACCGAGATAGGTCGCCGGTACCGGCTGGTCGAGGACCAGATCGCGTACGGCCTCGTCGTCGTCGTTGTCGACCACGATCAGGTGATCGGGTTTACGGTCCTGGTTCACCACGGCGGTCAACGACGTGGTGAGCAGTTCACGACGTCGGTGCGTGACGATCACGGCAACTACTGACTCAGGCGCTGTGCTGATCGGATCCTCGCGCAAGCGCTCGTCAGTGTTTGTCGGTTCCTCGCGCAAGCGCTCGTCAGTGTTTGTCGGTTCCTCGCGCAAGCGCTCGTCAGCCACGGGCCGTCTCTTCCAGCACCTCACGCACATGCCGGGCCGCATCCGGACCTTCGTAGGCGCCGACGACCTCCTCGATGCCACCCGTCATCTTGATGGTGCCGTGGTCGATCCACATCGCGGTCTTGCAGAGTCTGGCCAGGAACTCGTTGGAATGGCTTGCGAACACCAGGATTCCGGACCGCTCCACCAGACTTTGCAGGCGTGACTGCGCCTTCTTGAGGAATTCCGCGTCGACAGCGCCGATGCCTTCGTCGAGCAGCAGGATCTCGGGGTCGATGCTGGTGACCACGCCCATCGCCAGGCGCACCCGCATACCGGTCGAGTAGGTGCGAAGCGGCATCGACAGGTATTCGCCCAGTTCGGTGAACTCGGCGATCTCGTCGACCTTGGCCAGCATCTGTTTGCGGGTCTGCCCGAGGAACAGACCGCGGATGACGATGTTCTCGAATCCCGAGATCTCGGGGTCCATCCCGACGCCGAGGTCGAACACCGGAGCCACCCGGCCGCTCACCGTGGCTGAGCCTCGTGTCGGCTCGTAGATGCCCGAAAGTAGCCGCAGCAGTGTGGATTTACCGGCACCGTTGTGGCCGACCAGTCCGACCCGGTCACCCATTTTCAGCGACATCGTGATGTCGCGCAGCGCTTCGATGACGACGACGTTGGACTCGTTGCGTCCGATGGCGCCGCCGGCCTTGCCGAGGAACGCCTTCTTCAGCGAGCGCGTCTTGGCATCGAAGATGGGGAACTCCACCCATGCTTCGCGCGTCGAGATAAACGGATCAGACAACAGGCAACCTACAGATACTGGCCGGTGCCGGGGTGCGAGCCGCCGCGCTGACCGCCCGGGACCTGAATTCCTGGCGGAAGGGCGCCCTGGCGCATCTGCTCGAGCTGGGCACGGGCCGCCATCTGCTGGGCGAACAAGGCTGTCTGGATACCGTGAAACAGGCCTTCGAGCCAGCCCACCAGCTGTGCCTGCGCAACGCGGAGTTCGGCATCGGACGGCACGCTCTCCTCGGTGAAGGGCAGGGTCAGCCGCTCGAGTTCTTCACGCAGTTCGGGGGCCAGGCCGTCCTCGAGTTCGCGGATGCTGGTCCGGTGGATGTCGCGCAACCGGTTGCGGCTGGCATCGTCGAGCGGTGCCGCGCGCACCTCCTCGAGCAGCTGCTTGATCATGGTGCCGATGCGCATAACCTTCGCCGGTTGTTCGACGAGGTCAGTCAACGCCTTGCCGTCGGCGTCGGCATCGGCATCGGTCTCTTCGGCCGCCCTGGCCAGGATCTCGATGTTGTCATCGTCGGGGTTGATGGTCATCGCCTTTCCTTCAGTCAGTTCTGGGTCGTGTCAGTTCGCCGCTTTGACCGCCGCGTTCTCGCCGTTCCAGCGGTAGATGCGGTCCTCACCGTTGTCGTAGATCTTCTCCCACGACCGTGAGCTGTCTAGCGACACTAGTCCGTCGGGCATGACGAACCCTCGCACCACCGGTGTACTGGTGATCACGTAGCGAATGTTGAGCGCCTCGATCGCTTGGGCAACTCTGGGATCGGTATCGGCATCATCTGCGTATGCCCAGAAGATGAACCGGTGATACCCCGGCCCTTGTTGTACGGGGTAGTCGTAGTGGGTCCACAGCGGGTGCAGGCCCGAAACCGCGTACATCCAGGCGGTGCCGTCGGTGTTGGCGTCGCCGATGAGTGTGGTCCGGGCGTCGGGGAGCTCGGCCAGGTAGGCGAAGGCCTCGAGGTCCTTGGCGCCGATCATCACCGAGTCGTACTTCTGTCCCAGCAGGTACTTGTGCCGGGGGAAGTAGTGCCAGGCCAGCCCCACCGTGGTGGCGATCAGTGCGACGGCAGCCGTCGCGCGGATCCACACCGGCCGGGCGCCGGTCCGGCGCAGGGCAGCGGCACCCAGCAGGACCAGCGCGCCCAGACCGATGGCCGCCATCGGTGCGTACAGCATGGTGACCACCGCCGACAGTCGACGCGGATCGCTGTAGAACAGGTCGCTGAACTTGCCGGTGAGGGCGCCGAGCGGCCCGCCGAACGGGGCGCCGGAATGCACGATCGACGCGATCAGGAGCAGCCACACCGCCAGCGGCCACCAGATCTTCCTCACCAGCATGACCAGTCCGCCGATGGCCGCCAGCGCGATGAGTGCGTTCTGGATCGGGAAGTCGTTGAGGTGACGGGTGTGCTGGACGATGGCTGCGAACAGCGAGTGTTTCTTGCCGAGGTGGTTGACGAAGGCGTGGCCGACGATGATGTCGGCCTGCTGAAGGACCCCGAGAAACTGGGGCAGCAGGATCAGCAGGGTCGGCACCGCGACGCCGGCCAGTGCCAGGAAGTCGGACAGTCGGCCGCGCACCGGCCGCCACAACGCATCCGCCAGCCACCAGACGGCCACCAGCAGCGCCGTCACCACCCCGCCGGTGAGGTGTACCGAGAAGACACCGACCGTGGCGAGTACGGCCAGGCCGATGCGGTCGCGATGGGCCGGCGTCGAGGCGATCAGGACGAACACCGGTACCGCGAGCCCGTAGGCCACCAGATTGGGCATCGCCGCGACATCGAATTCGACGTAGGGCACCGCGGTGAACGACGCGGCGAGTGCCGCGGCTGTGCCCGCTGCGACTGCGGTGTGCATCTCGCAGGTGTGCGGGCGGAGCATCTTCCACGTCAGCACCGCGGCGCTGACCGGGAACAGCCACACCGCAGCGGTGACCGAACTCACGGTGTACGCGGTGGTCGCGGCGGCGCCGGTGAGCTGGCAGTAGACGGCGGCCAGCGCGTGGAAGGCCGACGGGTAGTAGAGCGCCTCGTGGGTCTCGACGTTGCGCAGTTCGCCCATGTGGGTCGGCGAGGCCTGACCGGTGTCGAGGATCCATCGGATGGTGTTGGCGTGCCACACCGAGTCCCAGGTGCTGGGGATGGATTGCCAGTGCACCAGGCCGGCGAAGGCCGCGGCAGCAATCAGTGCGGCGCCCAGCAGCACTCCCACCGCAACCACCGCTGCGGGCCGCCGCGCCATGGCGGACGCCTCGGCGTCGCGGTCACGGAAGCGGGCAAGGAGCCGGCGCAGGCCGGCCGCAATGGCAGCAACGACAGCTACAGCAAACAACGCCGTCCACGCGTTCCACGGCACGCCGATGGCCCCGAGGGGAACGATCGTCAATGCGACGGTGCCGTAGGTCAAGGCTGGACCCACTGCGACCGCCATCGAAACGGTCAGTCCGCCCGCCCTGGCTATCAACGCCCCGGGTATCACCAGCAACAACAGTGCGATTAGCACTCCGAACCCGAAGCCCACTGGACTAGTATGGCTGCCCAGGGTGACCCGGTCCGAGCACGGTCTCTTCTAGTGGAAACGTGCGGTCGGGCACCCACCAAATCGTGTCGGTTTGTGATATCCGCGGACGCTCTAAGGTGGCTGGCATGGCATACGACGTCGCCCGGGTGCGGGGGTTACACCCGTCATTGGGCGATGGGTGGGTCCACTTCGATGCCCAGAACGGCATGCTGGTGCCCGATTCCGTCGCGACGACGGTATCTACTGCCTTCCGCGGCTCGATGCCGTCCGCTGTCGGACCCCACCCATCGGCACGCCGCAGCGCGGCTGTCCTCACCGCTGCCCGGCAAGCAGTCGCAGACCTGGTCAACGCCGATCCGCGGGGGGTGGTTCTGGGTGCCGACCGCGCCCAGCTGCTGACCGCGCTGGCCGAGGCATCTTCGAGCCGGGTCGGGCTCGGCTACGAGGTGGTGGTCACCCGCCTGGACGACGAGGCGAACATCGCGCCCTGGTTGCGGGCTGCGAATCGCTATGGCGCCAAGGTGAAGTGGGCCGAGGTCGACATCGAGACGGGTGAGTTGCCGTCCTGGCAGTGGGAAGGGCTGATCGACAAGCCGACCCGACTGGTGGCGATCGCGTCGGCGTCATCGACGCTGGGGACGGTCACCGATCTGAGCGAGGTGACAAAGCTCACGCACGAGGTCGGCGGAATGGTGGTGGTCGACCACTCGGCTGCGGCCCCGTACCGGCTCATCGACATCAACGAGATCGACGCCGACGTCCTCGCCCTCAACGCGGTGCCGTGGGGTGGCCCGCCGATCGGTGCCCTGGTGTTCCGCGACCCGTCGGTGATCGACTCGCTGGCCTCGGTCTCGTTGAATCCCCAGGCGACCGGTCCGGCCCGCCTCGAGGTGGGCATGCACCAGTACGGCCTGCTGGGTGGCGTGGTGGCCAGCATCGAGTACCTGTCGAACCTCGATGATTCGGCCAGCGGCTCGCGGCGCGAACGGTTGGCCGTGTCGATGCAGTCGGCGAATGCGTACCTGGACCGGCTGTTCGAGTACCTGGTGGCCTCGCTGCGCTCGTTGCCGTTGGTGATGGTGATCGG
Organism: Mycobacterium sp. IDUB_9; assembly: GCF_055419505.1. Lineage (NCBI taxonomy): Bacteria > Bacillati > Actinomycetota > Actinomycetes > Mycobacteriales > Mycobacteriaceae > Mycobacterium > Mycobacterium sp. IDUB_9. The sequence goes on from NZ_JBVAXU010000001.1 coordinate 1,319,329, forward strand.
CAGGCCGGAGTCGCAGATTCCGGTGCTGAGCTTCGTGGTGCGCGACATCCCGGCCGAGCGGGTGGTGCAGCGGCTGGCCGACAACGGCATTCTGGCCATCTCGAACGCCAGCTCCCGCGTGCTCGACGTGATCGGCGTCAACGACATCGGCGGCGCGGTGACGGTCGGGCTGTCGCATTACTCGACGGGCGCCGAGGTCGATCAGCTGGTGCGGGCGCTGGCCTCGCTCGGCTGAACCGTCAGCACGATCTTCCCCGACACCTCGCCGGAGGCCAGCAGTTCGTGGGCGCGCTGCGCCTGCTGGATGGGCAGTTCGGCGCCGATGATGGGCCGTACCCGCCCGTCGGCGATCATCGGCCAGACGTTGTCGAGCACAGCCCGCACGATCTCGCCCTTGCCGCCGGGTCCGTCGACGGGCCGCGGGCGCAGCGAGGTGGCGATGACGCCGGCCCGTTTACCGAGCAGTTTGGCGATGTTGAGTTCGGCCTTGATCCCGCCCTGCATTCCGATGATCACCAGGCGCCCGCCGGTGGCCAGGGCGTCGACGTTGCGGTCCAGGTAGGCGGCTCCCATGATGTCGAGGATCACGTCGGCGCCCGCGCCGCCGGTCTCGGCCCGGACCCGCTCGACGAAGTCCTCGTCGCGGTAGTTGATGGTGACGTCGGCGCCCAGGTCGCGGCAGAGGGCGAGTTTGTCGGCGGAGCCCGCAGTCACCGCCACCCTGGCGCCGAGCGCGCGGGCCACCTGGGTGGCGTGGGTGCCGATGCCGCTGGCGCCGCCGTGCAGCAGGACGAGCTGACCGGCCGTCAGGCCTGCGGTCATCACGAGGTTCGACCACACCGTGGAGGCCACTTCGGGCAGTCCTGCGGCGTCGCTCAGAGCAACGCCATCGGGCAATGGCAGCACCTGGGCGGCGGGTACCGCGACGTATTCGGCGTAGCCGCCGCCGGCGAGCAATGCGCATACCGGTTGCCCAACTGACCAGTCGGTAACATTCGCGCCGAGCTCCGCGACGGTGCCTGACACCTCCAGTCCGATGACCTCACTGGCCCCTGGCGGGGGCGGATACTTGCCCGCCGCTTGCAGCAGATCGGCCCGATTGACGCCCGCAGCGTGAACCCGAATCAGAATCTCGTCGTTTGCTGGAGTGATATCAGCGACGTTTTCCCAGGTCAGATGGCCATCGGCGGAAGCGGCGATTGCATGCATTTATTCAACGCTACAAGCCTGCTAATTTGCGCGCGCAGCAATACTGACGTCGCTTACGATTGCGCCCATGGTGGGGATGATTGCGGGGCGCACGGCGGGTGACATGCCGGGCCTGGACATCGCCGAGCAGAGGTCATGGCAGAACTACCTCGATTCGGCTTTGCGAATGTATGCGACTTTGAACCGGTCGCTGGTAGATGCGCATCATCTGACGCTGAATGATGTGCGCCTGCTCGACATCTTGGACAAGTCGTCGACCGGGTCGGCGCGGATGGGCGACTTGGCCGAGCGGCTGATGTCTCTGCCCAGCCGGGTGACCCGGCAGATCCGACGGCTGGAAGTTCAGAACCTGGTGACCAGGTGCGCCAGTCCCGACGACGGGCGCGGAGTGGTCGCCGCCATCACCGAAGAAGGCAGGGTCGCGGTCCGCGAGGCGATGGTGACGTACGGGCAGGGCGTCCGCTCGCACTTCCTCGGCAGGCTCTCACGTCCGCAGATCGCGGCGATGGGGGAGAACTGTCGCCGCATCAGCGTCGCGCTGAAGAACGGATCGCCTCCCGCCCACATCGGCAGGGTGTGAAACCCGTACGCTTGTCGGCGGTGGCGTGGCAGAGCGGCCTAATGCACTCGCCTTGAAAGCGAGAGACGGCTAACACCGTCCGGGGGTTCAAATCCCTCCGCCACCGCCATCAGGGTGGTTTCCGGCGTTGAGCCTCACGCCGGGCACGCCTTCAAGGTGCATCGGCTCGCAACGGCTGTTACAAGTCGTGGCAGGCGCGCCGTGATCTGCTTGAAGGGCTGTTCGCCCCAGTTCAAGCGGAGCTGGATCGGCAGGGGGACGCGCAGTTCCGCTCCGTGAACGCCGAGGCTGTATCGCCGCACACGACGACGGGCTGGCCGAAGGTGGACGAGGAGCTCGCCGAGCTTCGTCGGCGCGCTTCCGCACCGGCACCACGACGCAATCCTGAGGTAGCCTCACGGCCAGGTGTTCGCCGGTTGGGGGATTGGCATGGCAAACGGATTGGAAGTCGACGCACGCGGTCTGCGGGTAGCCGCTGCCGCCAGTGACGGTTTCGCCGCGGGGCTCACGAGTGGGTCCTTCGACTCCGCGCTCTCGACACAGCCGAGCGGCGCGGGCGTGGCCGCCGTGAACGCCGCGCTCACCTCCGTGCGTAGCCGCCAGTCGGCGCGGATGACCGGCCAGGCCGATGACCTCTCGGTGAGTAGCGCCCGCTACGACAGCACCGACACCGATGGCGGGGACGCCATCACCGCGGTGTCGGTGTGAGCCCTGCGGCCTTGCCCGCTCCCTTACCCACGAAGTCGGAGATCGAGGAGTGGAGCACCTCGCACCTCTCCGAGGCGGCAACCACCTGGCGGACCGCGGCCACAGGATCCGAGAACGCCTTCGATGAGCACCGGCAGAACGTCTCGTCTCCCGGCGGCACCACGTGGGAGGGCAACGCGAAGGATGCCGCCCTCGACCGGGTGACGGCGGATATTGGCGTGGTGGGCCGTCAGAGCGGTGTTCTGCGTGAGGCTGCCGACCTAGCCGAGAACGGAAGCTACGACGTCCAGGCCGCCCAGGACAAGGCCGTCGAGGCGATCACCGCCGCCGTGGACGACGGGTTCAACGTCGCCGAAGACTTGTCGGTGACCGACTCCCGCAGCTACGACATCAACACGGTCGCCGACCGGAACAAGGCTGCCGCGGAGCACGTCGAAGACATCCGCTGGGCAGCCCAACAACTCGTGCAGGCAGACCAGCTCGTCGGCAACCAATTGGAGGCGAAAGCCGCTGATCTGGAAGGGATCCGGTTCGACGGCGAAGGTGAGGACAACTCGTCCGGCCGTGTGTTTCTGGCCGACCACGAGGTCAAGCACGACGCTGAGGGCAAGGGCCAGCCGGGCGAGAAGAAGCCTGAGGTTCCCGCTCAGACACCCGGTCAGATCGGTCCGTTCGCGGTGCCCAAGTCGGTGCAGGATGCGGCGAAGAAGCCCGGGGACAAGCCCGCTACCACCGGGGACGTCGGGGGCGACCTCGGAGACCTGCTGGGCGCCCACGATCCTGCGACCGCAGGGGCAGAGCCGAAACCCACCGCGGCGGCGCAGATAAGCCCGCAGCAGGTCGAGCAGTTCAAGAGTCAGGCTCGGAACCTGTTGCGGCAACAGGGTGTACCGCCCGACCAGATCGAGTCGCGGGTCACCGCGATGGTTGCCGATGCGCAGCGGGTGAACGCCGCGCTCGCGGACTCAGCTGCTCACACGCCGACCAAGCCGGACACCACGCCGGGTCCCGCGCCCGCCGACACTCGCAGCTTGGGCGAGAAGCTCGGCGACAAGTTCAACAACTTCGTCAACGAAGCCCACGACCAGTTCTACAACCGGCTCGACTCCACGGTGGAGACGCTGCAGAACCTCACCGGCACCGGAGGGGAGGGCCACCCCGGCGTCGCCGAGTCGTGGCAACAGCTGGGGGAAGCGGCCGTCCAACACCAGAAGGAAGACCCGCTGCATCTGCGCAGCCCGATCGGGCCGCTGGGACCGTGGGGCGCCGTCAACGACGTCGTGCACGACATACCGGAAATGATCGACAACCCAGGAAAATACGCCGGCGACAAGATGTTCGACGCCACCGCCATGGCCGCCACGGCACCTCTGGGGGCGGAGGGGTTGCTGGGCAAGTCGGTGCTGCCCGAGCTCGGTGCGCTGGAACGTGGTGCGCTGCCGGGGGCCGCGCACACCCTGGAACATGGGGCGCCACCGGTCGTTCCGCACACACCCGAGTCGCCGGTGGTCCCCCGCACTGCCGAACCGGTCGTTCCCCACACCGCGGAACCGCCTCCCGTCCCGTACACGGTGGAGCCGGTGGTTCCCCACAGTGCGGAGGCACCTCCCATCCCGCACACGGCAGACCCGCCTGCCGGGCACCACACGCCTTCCGCCGACGCACCGGTGGAACACCCTGCCCCGGCGCCTGACACCGCGGCACACCACGTGCCCGACGCGGTGCCGTCACATCCGCTCCCTCCTCCGGACGTGTTCGACCCGCACCAGGGGATGCACTACAACTCTGGTGATCCTTACCACCCTGGTGGATGGCCCCCAAGCACTCCTGATCCGACGTGGACCAAGGGCGACACCACACCTGGCTGGGATCACATGAACCGCGGGCCGGAGAAGCCGTGGATGCCCTACCAGGAGCAAATCACCGGTATCGAACGGACGCCCGACGGACGGATCCCTGAATACGTTCTGATCGACCCGGATACGGGCGCACCGGTCAGAATGGACAGCGGCCCGATCATGCGGGGCGATCAAGAGGTGTTCCTCGACGCAAAGCGTGAATACGAGCCGCTGTTCAAGCACCCGGAAGCGACGTGGGTCGCCAGCATCCGCGAGGGTCTTGTCGACGAGGCACAGCGGCAGCTCGATGCGTTGCCCGCTGGGGCGATTCTGGAGTGGCATGTCGCGAATCCGCAGAGCGCGGCGATCATGCGCGACCTCCTGGAGAGCCGCGGGCTGTACGACGTCCGCGTCGTCTACACCCCTCAGAAGCCATGAAAGTAGGGTCGACAGCCATGACATCCACGTCTCCCGTACAGCCCGTGTGGGCGGGCGCCGCGTTCGTGAACTCTGCTTGGGTCGCGACCGGTGAGTCTCCCGAGTGGATCGCCGGGCGCACTGATGCGCTTCTGACGCAAATGGGGGAAGCCCTGGGGATCACGCGGTGGGACACCGCTAGGGGTGATCGCTGGGAAGGTACCGCCGAGGCGTTGGCCGACATCGTCCGCAGAAACCCGGTGCACGAGGCGCTCCCCGAAGGCGAGGAGGGTGGTGAGGTCCTTCCAACCGAGGGCTACTCAATGGTTCTGATCGGTGCCAGTCCGTCGGTCTCCGTGAACGTATCGGTACATGCCGGGTCCATCGGTGTCGGCAGAAGGGTGCCCAAGCACAATCTCCATATCGACTTGCGGGAGATCTCGTCCGGCGGCATCACCAGCGAAGTGGGCGACGCGGTATGCGCGGCCGTCGCGTCCGCCTGGCGACCTGCGACGCTGACACTGACCGACTCCGCCGCCAATCGCCTTGCGCGCCGCGGCGGTTGGAAGATCGGAGCCGGCTACCGCACCTGGATCAGCGCCGAGGTGGGAACCGTCAGTCGGGTCGCCAGTGGGCTGACGGCAACGGAACTGGCTGGGGGAACGTTGATCTCGGCGCCTGACGACTGGCCGGCCGAGCGGGTCGTCACCGCGATGGTGGAGACGCTGAGCGCCAACGGTCTCGACGACGTGCCTCACTGATCTGCTCCGAGGGGGATGACGATGGCCTACATGGCGGGACAGCTGCTCTTCTTCGCGCTGATCGCGGCGCTGATCGGCGGCGTGATCTGGACGGTGTCGGTGATGCGAAAGCCGCGCCCGCCGCTTGAGGAAGCGGACGACGAAGACGACGAGTGGTGACGCGGGTGGTGTCGGTCGCATACACGAAGTTGATGCAGACACTGTCGGATCCGGGTTCGGACGCGCAGGCGTTGTTCGAGGACGCCCGGGAGTTGTCGGCGTCGACCCCCATGCGTTCTCCGCGGCGGAGGCGGCTTCTTTGTCGGCTTCGAGCCGGGCCAGCCAGATCCGGAACGCGGCCGCGATCCTCGACGCCTGCTCGTCCGGGGTCCGTGCATCGATAGCGACTGACGTGCCGCAGTAGCCGTCGCCGTCGCCGATGCGGAATGTCGTCGGATAGATCTCGCACAGGACACCGCGGGCCGGCGGGAAACCTCGCCGCTCCTGACGGGTTCTCCACTGCCTATGCGTGATCCACAGCGCCGGTCCCGAGACCAGCAGCACGATCCCGGAGATCCACTGCACGACCGCGGAAGTGCTGCGCCCGCTCAGCGGGAACACCCCGGCGAGCAGTCCTCCGAGGAGGACCGCCCCGACCACCGTGAGGACGAGCGCGATGGTCGGTACGAACACGCGCTGTCGGCGCATGTTCTCCGCAATCTTCTCAAGCGGCTTGATCGACGGGGGATCGCCGTACCGTGCCGTGGGCACCGGAGCTGCGACTGCCTGTGCCCATGCGGACGCGGGATCGGCGGGCCAGTGTTGTGGCTCAATCGGACTCATCTCGTACCGCCGTCCTCCCATGCCTTCACCTACCACGACGAGTCACCAACGATGCGGGCGACTCTCGCAGTGGCGAATCGCCTCCCGGGAAGCTCGACGAGCCTCACCCGAACACTGGCACGCCGTTCGGCCCGATCTGCAGCGGCGGCATGAAGCACGGCGGGATGCCCGGCGCGTACGGTGGCACACACGGCTGCGGGAAGCACGGCTGCCCATTCCAGTACGTCGACTGGTTCGGCGGGCACACCGTCATCGGTTCAGCATCGGCTGGGGCGGCAACGGGTAGGGCCACGGCAGCGACGAGCGCGGCGGTGATCACTGCGATGACTGCGCGCGGCTTTGCCGCAAAGGCGCGAAACGGCCTAACCCACGTCGTGGGACGCATGTTGTTGAACAATAGCGGGTAACTGCTTCGCGTCGGCGCGCTCGGGGGGGGGGGGGGCAGTTAGATCGCGTCCCCGGGAACGTTTGTGCCGACCTGGAGGCCATCCTCGTTGAACCCGCCGCCACCGTGATACTCGTTGAGGTACTCCCCGTGCCACCGGGGCCAGTCCAGGTAAACGGCTCCCGCGACCGCACGGTAGCGCCGGTACTGCCCGCGAGCAGTGCGCAGCGAACGTCGAGCCTCCCGCGCAGCTCGCCGGGCCGCGTTCCTGGCCGAGGACTCCTGCGCGGAAGTTAAATCGATGGGCGAGTCCCGGAAGATCTGTACGTTGCTGAACATAGGTTGGAGTGTATGTCTCTGCACTTAGAATCGCATGACGGAGCGAATAGCAACGTTGCTGTCTATGGTGGTGTCCCACCGTTCGACGTTGTCCCGCGACTTCTGCGCCCGAGTGCGCGCTGCGCCTGGACGTCCCCGTCGATCAGAACACCAAAAGCAGTGTGAAGAGTGACAGGAACCCGAACGGTGCGGAGGCGATGAGCACCAAGACGATCGGGATCACCGCGCGGCCCGCGATCACGGACGCCCACGCACCTACAGCGGCGAGGACACTCGCGACGGCCGTGACACGAAGGCCCATCACGTCAGTCCCCGGCGGCGCGACACCGTTCTCGAACTTCGACGCCAAGCCCGTATCGGAGAGCACGGTGAAGGCCAGCAAGTATGCGATGACCATCGCCACAAACCCCATCATCGATAGCCCAGGGTTGCGGCGCCGTTCGGGACTCATGGCTCCATCCTGGGCCGCGCGGACGGCCTGCCGGATCAGTAGAACTACGTGAACCTAGGCGAGTCACCGTCGGCGACGCAGCCGCGTCACGCATGTCCTGTGGAAGCATTCGGTGATGACCGCGATGGAACCCGAACCGGACGCATCACAACCGGACCACCGGGCGAAGTACGTCGCTGTCGTCGTCGCCTCGGTTCTCGTGGCCATCGCCGCGGTGGTCGTGGTCGTCGGCGACGTTCCCGGCCGGATCAGCCGTGCGCTAGGCGGCACCAGCGAGGACCTGTTCTCCTCGCAGCGGATGGACGCGGAGCTGGACTTGGTGCGCGCACGGCTCGGCGACCTGCCGCTGCGGCGAGTGGACGTGACCTCGAACTTGGTCTCGGTCGAGGCTGTCGCCACCGACGGCCAGCTGCACCTCTACTGGGTGCGCGACGGCGAGGTGGAGGACATGAACTCGATGCCCGACCTGCACGCGGGCGAGACGGCGTTCACCGCGGCGGATCTGTCGGGGCAGCGGATACGAGCAGCGGTGACCGATGTGCGGGCTCTCGGGAAGCCCGGTGACATCGAACTCGTCTCCTACATTTTCCGCCCGGGGCATCCGTTGTCGGTGGCCGTGTGGATCCGGCACGACCCCGTCAGCTCGATATTGCACTTCGATCCGCGGGGCGGCAGCGCCGTGGTGCGGGAGGAATCGATCGAGACCGATGAGCACACCTCATCGTTCGGCGGCTGCTGGTGTTGACAAGGTTCAGGCGGTGAGTGCCTGCAGGTAGCGGTGACGGAAGTACCGCTGTGCGATCAGCAAGGCCGGAAACAGCAGCCGCCAGGGGCCATCGGGTGCTGGTCGCGTGAGGGAACGTAGTGTCAGAAATACTGTGCCGGTGGTGTTTCGGTGCACGATGAATGCCTCTTCGCCGCTGACCGGGTGGCCGCGTTTGGTGCCGTAGGCGAACCCGCAACGATCGTTTTCGTTGACGACAGCGACCACCCGTACCGGCTCACGCACGACGACTGGCCCCCACCTTGCCGTGATGAGGTAGTCGGCACCCTCAGATGCAACATTGTCCGGGGTGACCTGAAAACCGCTGCGCCGCTTGATGCCCCATCTCATCAGTTCGGCCGTCGCGAAATTCCACACGTCATCTCCGTGGCCGACGACGATCGTGCATTCGAAGCGGCGGAAGCCCGGTGGGCTGGCTGTCCAGTTTTCGCACGCTGGATCGGTGAGGCCTGCCCAGCCATACGTCAGTTCGGCACTCACCCCTTTTTCGCCGCCGCCTCCAGCGTCTCCATGATCTTCGCGGACAGGAAGGTCATGGGGCCCTTGTCCACGAACTTGTCGGCCACGTTGCCGGCGATTCCGCCCTGCACCGCGAGCTCGCCGATCAGGTCGAGCTTGAGCTGCGGGCTGCCCTCGGAGAAATCGAGATCCGCCAGGTCGATCCACACGATGTTGGGCCGGGTCGTCGACTCGTAGACGTAGCGCTTGTTGGTGAGGTCGAGCACCACCTGCCAGATGGTCTGCGAGGCATCGGGTTTGCCCGGGTCCGGGATGCGGAAGGGCTGCGCGGCGTTGCGGATCACCGAGAACATGCTCGCGATGGCCTCCACCTGGCTGGACGGTGTGGGCAGCCGGCTCGCGTAGTAGGTGGCCCGAGCGAAGCGGTCACTGGCCAGGGTCGAGCCCGGGATCGGTTGGTCGCCGCCGAGGCCGGTGAACGACTTCACCAGTTCCAGCTGTTGGTCGAAGGTCGGTGAATTGGTCATCACTGTGTAGGCCTTCGAGTGATAGACCCTGGCCTTGCCGTCGACGTACTCGATGATCGCCGAGTCGCCGGCCGCGTCGTCGAGAGCCAGGTGCAGGCCGGGCCGGACGCCGCCAGTGGGATCGTCCATCTGCACCACCTGTACATCGGTCTCCTCGACCCACGCGACGGCCTCGGCGACGGTGGTGAAGTTGTCCAGGAAGTACTGCAGCCAGATGGCCTGGCCGAGCTGGGTGCGCGAGGCATCGGGTTCGCCATAGGTCGATTCGGCCAGCCACAGGATGTGGCCGGCCAGCCCGGCCTCGTTCATGCCGTCCACCGAGGTGAGGTCGAACGCGGTCGCGATGACGCTGCCGTACTTCGAGGTCCAGGTGAGCTTGCCGGAAACCGCGTCGTCGCGCTCGACGCCCCGGGGTTGCTTCCACAGGTTGGTCATCAGGTCCTTGTGGAAGTCCATGTTCCTGCCGACCAGGACGGCATCGCCCGCTTCGGGCCAGATGACTCGTGTGCACATGCCCGCGAGCCTAGTGCGGCGCTCTGTCACCGGCGGTATGTCACCGAAACATAAAGTGTGGCAGGCATTTTCGCTGGTCCCGGTCGTCGGCGGCGCTGATTGCCCATGGTGGCCGAAAACTGAGGACCATTCTTACCGAAAATTAACCTACGGTTCCGTAACCTACGCTACCGTAGGTTACGGATGTCTCGCTGACGTCGACGCGCTGCCACACACGTTGGGAGGACTGAATGGACACCGAGAGCGGAGTGCTCCACGAACTGGAGCCGGTTGTCGCGAGCAACCTCGACCGTCATCTGTCGATGGCGCGGGAGTGGTTTCCCCACGACTACGTTCCGTGGAGCCGCGGACGCGACTTCGCCTTCTTGGACGGAGAGGACTGGCAACCCGAGGATTCGCCGTTGAGCCACGTCGCCAAGGTGGCCATGACGGTCAACCTGCTGACCGAGGACAACCTGCCTTCCTATCACCGTGAGATCGCCACGCGGTTCTCCCGTGACGGCGCGTGGGGCACCTGGGTCGGGCAGTGGACAGCCGAAGAGGGCCGCCACAGCATCGCGTTGCGCGACTACCTCGTCGTCACACGTGGAGTGGATCCCGTTGCCCTGGAACGTCTTCGCATGACCCATACCGTGGCCGGGTACGACTCTGGTGACAAGACGCCGCTTGCGGCGATGGCGTATGTGTCGTTCCAAGAGCTGGCCACCCGGGTGTCGCACCGCAACACCGGGCGGGCGTCCGGTTGCCCCATCGCCGATCAGTTGCTCGCGCGGGTTGCCGCCGACGAGAACCTGCACATGGTCTTCTACCGCAATCTCATGGCAGCGGCGCTGGATATTTCGCCGGACGCCTCGATGACCGCGATCCGCGACGAGGTGATGAACTTCGCGATGCCGGGTATCGGGATGGCCGACTTCGCGCAGAACGCGATCACCATCGCCAAGGCCGGCATCTACGACCTCCGTGTCCATCACGACGACGTGGTGCAGCCGGTGCTGCGCTTCTGGCGGATCTTCGATCGCACCGATTTCGGGCCCGAAGGTGAGAAGGCGCGCGACGAGCTAGCTCAGTTCCTCGAGGCGGTCGACGAACGGGCCCGGTTCTACGAGGAGAAACGCGAGCGTCAGCGCGTCGGGGCCGCGTCGTAGCAACGAGAACACCTCCGCCGCGTCCGCTAAACGTGTCGTACATCACACACCCGGGTGGATTCGCCCGGCCTTGATCTTGGGTATCGAGGAGTAGTCGGTACGAAAAGTTGTCGCGGGTCGGAACGAGTGTGGGGTCGAGAATGAACCGGATTGGTCGTTGGTTGGCGGTGGTGGCATCGTCGGCGTTCGTGGCGGGTGGGTGCATCGCCGCAGCCGGTCAGGCTTCCGCGGAATCGTGTGCGGACGTGCAGGTCGTCTTCGCGCGGGGGACGTTCGAGCCACCGGGCGTCGGTGGCGTCGGGGACGCGTTCGTGAATGCGCTGCAGGCCAGGACGGGCGGGAAGTCCATCGATGTCTACGCGGTGAATTACCCAGCGTCACTTGACTTTGCGACTGCAGCAGACGGCGTCGCCGACGCGAGCAACAAGGTCAGAGCCACGGTGGCCGCGTGTCCCGACACCAAGATCGTGCTGGGCGGTTTCTCGCAGGGTGCTGCGGTGGCTGCTTACCTTACCGAGGATGCCGTGCCGCAGGGGTTCGTGCTGCCGCCGAGCATCAGTGGCCCGCTGCCCGCGGACGTGGCCGATCACGTCTCCGCAGTGGCCCTGTTCGGCAAGCCGTCGAGTGGCTTCCTGCAGATGATCTACACCGGTGCACCGCCGATCACGGTCGGTTCCCGGTACACGGGCAAGACCGACGATCTGTGCATCCCGGAGGATCCGGTGTGCTCGCCCACTGGCAGTGACAACAATGCGCACAACTTGTACGCCGCCAATGGGCTGACCGATCAGGCTGCCGATTACGTGGTCGGCAAACTGGGCATCAAGCCCGCCGACCGCAGTGTCGATCAGGCCGCCGGGCGGTAGGAGCTCCCAAGCTGACGCACGCTAGTGTTCGGGCACGTTCTCGGATAGGGGAGAGTCAGTGACGGAACAAGAGCAGCAGTTGACGCCGGGCCAGAAGGCCAAGCTCTACCTTCAGGCCGCAGGTGCGTTCGCGCGCAATCCCAAGGCGTTGGTCGCTCTGGTGAAGTACAAGCTGGCAGAGCGGAAGTCGGCCAAAGAAGCAGGCTGACACGGCGTTACGGTCAGGCCGCGCCCAATTGGCGCGCGGCCTGACCGAGCATTTCCACACCGGTCGCGATCTGGGTTTCGGTGAGGTTGGCATAGCCCAGGATCAGCCCGGGTGGTGCAGTGGTGGGATCGGCGTAGCACGGGGCCAGGGGCTCCAGCCGGATGCGTAACTCGGCCGCGCGACGCGTCAGGTCGTCGATGGGGAAGCCGGCCGGGAACCGCACGGTCAGGTGTAGGCCTGCGGCCGCACCGAGAACCTCGGCCTGCGGTAGGTGCCGCGCCAAGGCCGCCAGCAGCGCATCGCGTCGGGCCGGATAGCGCCGGCGCATCTGACGTAGGTGACGGTCGTAGCCGCCGGAGGTTACGAACTGGGTGAATGCGATCTGATCCATCACCGAGCTCCCGGTATCGGCCAGGCTTTTGGCGGTTCTGACCCGGTCGATCAGATGGGCGGGCACCACCATCCAGCCGATGCGAAGGCCGGGCGCCAGCGTCTTGCTGGTCGAGCCGAGGTAGACCACCCGGTCCGGCGCGACCCCCTGCAGTGCGCCCACCGGCGCCCGGTCGTAGCGGTACTCGGCGTCGTAGTCGTCCTCGATGATCAACCGCCCGGGCTGGGCCCATTCGAGAAGCGCGGTGCGCCGCGCGGTCGAGAGCACCACCCCGGTAGGTGATTGGTGGGCAGGCGTGGTCAGCACAGTGGTCGTGGGACTGGCGGCCAGCGCCCCGACGTCGATGCCGTTGTCGTCCACCGGGATCGGCGCCGGATCGACACCGTGGTGCCGTAACACCATTCGATGCAGCCAGAATCCGGGATCCTCCGTTGCTACCGGGCCGTCCAGGCTTTGGGCGAGCAGGGCGATGGCTTGCGTTGCGCCCGAGCACAACACGATGAGGCGGGGGTCGGCGACCACGCCACGGGTACGGCGGAGGTAGTCGGCCACCGCGGTCCGGGCGGCCGGCAGTCCGTGTGGTGCCACGTAGCCGAATGCGCTGGATTCGATCTCGGCCAGGCCCTGACGCATGGCCCGAAGCCAGGCCTGACGCGGGAAGCTGGCGAGATCCGGTGAGCCCGGGGCGAAGTCGGTGTCGAAGCGGGGGCGTGCGCGATCGGGATCGGAGCGGCCTGCGGGGACGGGGTCGACGGCGGCGACGCGGGTGCAGCCACCCTGGCTGCTGTGCAGGAACCCCTCGGCGGCCAACTGGCTGTAGGCCTCGACCACCAGGCGGCGTGACACCCCGAGGTCGGCCGACAGCACGCGGGTGGACGGCATGCGGGAGGCGGGGGTCAGGCGGCCGGAACGGATGGCGTTGCGTAGCCCGTCGGCGAGTTGGCGATGCAACGGCTGCTTACTGTCCCGGTCCAGTTCGACCAGCAGCTCCGGACCGGCACTGGTACCCGAAATTGCCATGGAATTGGAGCCTACTCGGAGACCACCTCGGCGTTAGCGTGATGACATGGCCAACGCCGTGCCGCCGGTGACGCGCACCCGGCGCTACCCCGAAGTGGTCCTCGCCGTGTTCGGCATCTACTCGGTGACCCTCGGTCTGTTCATGCTGTTGGCGCCGGGCGTGTTTTTCGACACGATCGGCGCATTCGGCGTGCGCAACGATCACTTCATCCTCGACAACGCGTCGTTCGAGTTGCCGCTCGGGTTGATGATGCTCGCGGCGCTCAAGTGGCCGCGCTGGCGGGTGCCCGCGCTGGCTTTCGCCACTGCGCACTGGGCCCTGCATTCGTTGAGTCACCTGATCGACACCAACCACGCCGCCGGCAGTTGGGTCGGCTGGCTGGAGGCCGCGGGCCTGGTGGTGACCACGGTGCTGTTGGCAATTGCGTTGCGTACCAGTGTGTCCGACGAGAAAGCGGGAGAACGATAGATGCGTGTCCTGGTGGCCGGTGCGACGAGTGTTCCCGGAATCCCGTTGCTGCGTGAGCTCAACCGGCGCGGCCACGAGGTGATCGGGGTGACCCGCTCAGCCGGCAAGACCGCCCAGATCTCTGAGGCCGGGGCCAAGCCCGTGGTGGCTGATGTACTCGACAGAACGCAGATCGATGCCGTGCTCAGCGAGTTCGCGCCCGAGACGGTGGTGAGCCTGCTGACGACGCTGCCCAAGTGGGGACCGAAGCGGCCCAAGGATTTCGGCCCCGCGACGCAACTGTGGAGCCGCGGAGCCCCGAACCTGGTGGCAGCGGCCCAACGCGCGGGCGTGCGCCGCGTGGTCGCGGAATCGGTGGTCTTCGCCTACGGCTATGGCGCAGGCGGGCCGGCGCTGATTGACGAGACCGATCCCTATCCCGGGCCGCCACCGCCGCACGGAGCTGAGTTCCTTGAGGCGTTGCGGGGGATGGAACGCACCGTGCTGAGTTCGGGTGAACACAGCGGCACCGAGGGAATCGTCTTGCGCTACGGCGTTTTCTACGGGCCTGGCGTCACCCACGACGAACTGTTCACCCGGCTGGCGAAATGGTGGGCGATGCCCGCGCTGACCGGCCCCGGAATCGTGTCGTGGGTACACATCGATGACGTCGCCCGGGCCACCGCGGACGCCCTCGACCGGGGACGCGGTGGCCAGATCTACAACATCGTCGACGACCGTCCGCAGTCGTTCGGCGACTACGTCCGAGAGCTGAGCCGCAAGCTGCACCGGCCGCGACCGGTGCCGATCTCGCATCGGCTGGTCGGATTGGTCGCCTCGTACCCGGCCACCGCGTTCGGGCGGGCCTGGCTGCCCTTGTCGAACGCGAAGGCCAAGGCCGAGCTCGGCTGGACGCCTATTCCCCGGTGAACTGGGGCGGGCGTTTCTGGAACATCGCGGTGACCGCTTCGGCCAGATCCTTCGACGGCAGGAACGCCGAATTCCACGCGGCCACGTACCGCAGGCTCTCGGCGACGCGGGCGGTGCGCTGCTGGTCCAGCACGTCCTTCACCCCCGCGACGGTCAGCGGCGGGTTGGCGGCGATCTCGGCGGCCGTGGCGTGCGCGGCCGCTAGCGAGGCGTCGGCGTCGGGGTGGACTTCGTTGACCAGGTTGATGCGCGCGGCATGCGCGGCGTCGATGTCCTTGCCCGTCAGGACCAGCTCCCGCAGATGTCCGTCGGACAGGATGAGCGGCAGGCGGGCCAGGCTGCCGACGTCGGCGACGATGGCCAGCTTGGTCTCACGCACCGAGAACTTGGCATCGGTGCTGGCGTAGCGGATGTCGGTGGCACTGATCAGGTCCACACCGCCACCGATGCACCAGCCGTGGATGGAAGCGATGGTCGGGGTGCGGCAGTCGGCGACGGCCGTGATGGCGCCCTGCATCTTTCGCAGCGTGGCGTGGAAATCGGCCCGGGCCTTCGCGCCGGCGTCCAGACCGGGCAGCGTCGCACCCATGGCAGGCAGGTCGAGGCCGTAGCTGAAGTTCTTGCCGGAACCGGTCAGCACGATTGCGCGCACCTCGGGGTCGGCGTCGAGGGTGCCGAACACGTCGGGTGTCTCGGACCAGAACGCCGGGCCCATCGCGTTGCCCTTGCCGGGACCCAGCAGCGTCACCTGGGCGACGTGGTCTTTGATCTCGACGGAAACGGACTCGTACGTGTCAGACATGGGGTGGACACTACCGAGTATGGATGAACTCGATAGTGCCGAGGCCACCCTCGACGTGCTGCAACGCGTGCTGAGTGGTGTCACCGCGGATGATCTGTCCCGTCCGACACCGTGTCGCGAGTTCGACGTGGCGGGGCTGACCGACCATCTTCTGAACTCGATCACGATGATCGGCTCGGCCGCGGGTGCGCAGCTTCCTGAACGCGACGCCGCCGCCTCGGTGGAGGATCAGGTCCTCAGCGCGGCGCGGCCGGCCGTGGCGGCATGGCGACGACGCGGGGTCGACGGCACTGTGCCGTTCGGGCCGGGCGAGGCGCCGGCGCAGATGATGGCTCGGATCCTGTCACTCGAATTCCTGGTGCACGCCTGGGATTACGCCGCGGCCACCGGGCAGACGGTCGACGTTGCCGATCAGCAACCGGAGTGCGTCCTGGGGTGGGCGCGGGAGATCATCACGCCGGACGGGCGCGTGCGCGCCGGTTTCGATGACCCGGTCGAGATCGGCGCAGACGCACAGCCGCTGGATCGACTGCTGGCCTTCACCGGCCGCAGGCCAACGCTTTAGACGCGCTGCAGGTAGAAGTACAGGTAACGACCGTCGGCCACGGCACCCTTGCCGTTCATGATGCCCATGACGGTGTTGTCGTCGACCACCTTGAAGTGGTCGTGCACGGGCCGGCCGTCGTAGACCATGGTCGCGGTCACCTCGCCGCGGAACTCCTCCAGCCACAGGCTGGCCTCGCCGTTCATGGCCTCGGTGTTGGAGAACTTGTTGCCGTCGGCATCCAGGCACACGAGTGGCTGGGCCTCGGTGGCCGAGCGGAACGTCTTTCCGAACCAGTTGAGCCGGTTCATGAATCCGTTGGCCTTGTGTCCGGTCTGGAACTCGCCGCCCTTCCACTCGCCCAGCATGAAGTCGATGCCGGCGGGCCGGAGCAGCGCCCAGAACGCGTCGAGTTCAGCGTCGGGGATCTGCCCCTCGCGGCTGACGAATCGGTCGAACGTGCCGCCTGCGTCGCTCACTTGGTATCTCCTGTCCGAGTCCCGGCGTCACCCGCGATCCAGCGTCGGGCGAACTCCAGAAAGGCGTCGTTCTCGTGCGGGGCCCCGATGGTGACCCGCACGCCGTCCTCACCGTACGGGCGCACGATGATGCGGTTGTCGGCGGCCCTGGCCACGAAGTCCAGGGTGCGTTCGGCCAACGGCAACCAGACGAAGTTGGCCTGCGAGGGCGGGAGCTCGAATCCCGCGTCACGCAGGGCCGTGCTGACGCGGATGCGCTCGGCGACGACGGCGTCGGTGCGGGCCAGGAGTTCGTCGGCGGCCTCCAGGCAGGCGATGGCGGCGGCCTGGGACACGCTCGTCGCACTGAACGGCACGTAGACCTTGCCCAGCGCGGTCACGATCTCAGGGTCGGCGACCGCGTACCCGACCCGCAGGCCCGCCAGCCCGTAGGCCTTCGAGAAGGTGCGCAGAACAACCACATTGCGGTGCGAGCGGACCAGGCCGAGGCTGTCGGGCAGCAGCCCGTCGCGGATGTACTCCACGTAGGCCTCGTCGAGCACGATCAGGATGTCGTCGGGCACCGCCGCCACGAACCGGGCCAGCGCCTCGGGTTCGACCACGGTGGAAGTCGGGTTGTTCGGGTTGCAGACGAAGATCAGCCGGGTGCGGTCGGTGATGGCCGCGAGCATGGCGTCGAGATCGTGAGTCTCGTCACGCAACGGCACGGGGACGCCCGTCGCGCCGGCGGTGCGGATCTGCAGCGGATAGATCTCGAAACTGCGCCACCCGTACACGACTTCGTCGCCGGGAGCGGATGTGATTTGTATCAACTGCTGGCACAAGCTCACCGAACCGCAGCCCACGGCGATGTTCTCCGGCGCGAAGCCGACGTGCTTGGCCAGGTGTTCGCGCAGGTCAAGATAACCGTTGTCGGGGTAGCGGTTGATGTTCTCGGTGGCCCGCAGGATCGCTTCGCGCACGCTGGGAAGCGGCGGGAACACCGTTTCGTTGCTCGCGATCTTGATTGCGCCGGCAACGGTTTTGCCTGGTGCGTACGCCGGGAGGTCGGCCATTTCGGGGCGCAATCGGATACTCACTTGGCCAGAATAGGGGAGGCTGTGTACTGTGTGCCCTCGGCGGTTTCGGGCGACAGGACGGAGTCCGGTACCCTCACAGAAGTTCGAAGGAGGCGTGCCAGAGCGGCCGAATGGGACTCACTGCTAATGAGTTGTCCCCCTTAAAGGGGACCGGAGGTTCAAATCCTCTCGCCTCCGCCACGGTTGACTTGTCAACCGCACAACTGAATAACGCTAGGCGCCCGTAGCTCAACGGATAGAGCATCTGACTACGGATCAGAAGGTTAGGGGTTCGAATCCCTTCGGGCGCACTTTAGAAAAATCGAGGCGCGGTCATCAGACCGCGCCTCGATTTGTTTGTTCGACGGCCTTGGTGCATCGAGATCGACATCAGGGCTGCGATTTCGGCGACACAACGACCCTGGCGTCGATCTCGGCGCATCGGCGCCAGGGACCGCCGGGCTTACTCGGAGGCGACGGCTGCCGCGATGTCGACGGCCATCTCGCGCAGTACGTCGTCGGTGACGAACTGACGCGCGGTCTGACGGTCCAGCCGCAGCACGGAGACCAGGAGTTCGATGTG
This sequence comes from Mycobacterium sp. IDUB_9, assembly GCF_055419505.1. Classification (NCBI taxonomy): domain Bacteria; kingdom Bacillati; phylum Actinomycetota; class Actinomycetes; order Mycobacteriales; family Mycobacteriaceae; genus Mycobacterium; species Mycobacterium sp. IDUB_9. The sequence continues at coordinate 1,337,599 of NZ_JBVAXU010000001.1, forward strand.
GCCGGCCACCTGGACCCGGGCCAGCTCCGGCGGGAGGTGCAGCCCGTGCAGATCGGCGAGGAAGCCGCGCAGCACGGTGACGCGATCGTTCATCCACGGGGACCGGCCCGCCACTGCGAATGTCGAGGTCTTCAGCTGCCCGATGTAGCGCCGTTGCCGAGGCCTCTCGAACACGCCGTGGTGGGCTTGACGTGCGGACTCCGCGGGACGCGTCCTGGCCCGGGCATGGATCTCACCGCGCGGTGTATCGCATCCGGTGAATGCCGCCGTGCGCATGACCCTGGCGGTTGCCATGGCGTGTCTGTGACCCATCGTTCCCGTACCTGCCGACAATTGTTGTTTGCCAGTTAACTTTACGGGAAGGTCTCAGGTTCAGCTCAGGTTCGGCCCTGGCCTGGGGCTCAGTTCCACAGCACCGCGATCGCCGACGCCAGTAGTGGCAGCACGCCGGCGGCGACGAACAGTCCCATGACCGGTTGGCCGCCTGCGCGACGCTGCCGTGCGGTGCCGATGCCCAGTACCGCGCCGAGCGCGATCAGGATGACCAGCTTGGTGCCGAGCTTGGGGTAGTTCAGGACGATGCCGGCGGGCCACGGCGCGGCCAGGGCCAGGCCGGTGATGAGAGACAGCGTCATGCCGTACGTCATCACCGGGGTGATCAGGAATCGTCGGGCCGCAGCCTCGGCGATCCAGGCGCCGACCATGACTGCGAAGCCGAGCAGATGCGCATAAACAACTACGTTGCGTAGTAGATCCATGGTCGGAGTGTAAGCGCCGCGACAGCGCGGGACGCTCGAACCCGCCGATCTGCTTCCCGGGCCCGTTGGCCGCGGTCACGTAGGCTCGGCTGGCATGCGGCTGCTACTGATCGCCGACACCCATGTACCTAAGCGCGCCAAGGATCTGCCGGCTCAGGTATGGGACGAGGTGGACCAGGCGGATGTCGTTGTCCACGCCGGTGATTGGGTCGACCTCGCCCTGCTCGACGCGCTCAGCTCGCGTGCGGCGCATCTCGTCGGCTGCTGGGGCAACAACGACGGAGCCGAGTTGCGCAGGCGACTGCCCGAGCGTGCCGACGTGACCTTGGGCGGGCTGCGGCTGACCGTCGTGCATGAGACCGGTGCGGCCACGGGGCGGGAGGCCCGGATGGCCAGGGACTACCCCGGAACTGACGTCCTGGTCTTCGGGCACAGTCACATTCCGTGGGACACGACCGCGAAAACCGGTCTACGCCTGTTGAATCCGGGATCGCCGACCGACCGCCGACGTCAGCCGTACTGCACGTACATGACGGCCCGCATCGCCGCCGGAGTGTTGTCCGACGTCAGCCTGCACACTCTCGACCGGCCGTGACCGAACCCGGCGCCCACCTATCCGGCCTCGTCGGCGCAAATGAGTTCGATGTGCTTGGTGGCCCAATCGCCCAGTGGTTCAAGTGATTCGAGTAGCTCCTGGCCCGCGGGCGTCATGGAGTACTCCACCCGAGGGGGCACCTCGTGGTAGCTCTCCCGATGCACCACGCCGTGACGCTGGAGTTCCTTGAGGTGCTGCGTCAGCATCTTCTGGGATACCCCGGGCAGGCTGCGGTGCAGCGCGTTGAACCGCTTCGGTCCGGCTTGAAGTTCCCAGAGGATGAGCGGTTTCCACTTTCCGTCGACCACGGCGAACGCCGCATCGAGTCCGCAGGTGTACTTGCCCAGCTGGCTCATGACAGAATCCTCGCAGTTCAAGGCCAATAGTTTCAAAAAGGTAAGTATCCCACTTTTTAGTGGGTACTTGTCCTGCAGTCAGTGGCTCTCCAACGATGGTGGCATGACAACCACACGCCATTCGGTCAGTTTTCTCGGTCTGGGTGCGATGGGCTCAGAGCTGGCCCGCAGAGCCATCAACGCGGGGCACCCGACCGTCGTCTGGAACCGCACGGCCGCGCGGGCGGGCGCGCTCGTCGAGGAGGGCGCCACCTCAACGGACGATCTGGCCGAGGCTCTCGACGCGGACCTCGTGGTGGTCTGCCTGTTCGACCAGGCTTCGGTGCACGAGGTTCTCGATCCGATCGCGCACCTGCTGGCGGGGCGCCGGCTGGTCAACCTGACGACGACATCGCCGGAAGGTGCGCGCGAGCTGGCCGGGTGGGCTGCCGGCCACGGGGCCGACTACCTCGACGGGGGCATCATGGCGACGCCCGAGATGATCGGAACGGCGCAGTCGGCGATCCTCTACAGCGGCTCGGCAGCGTTGTTTGAGGACTATCGCGCGTTCCTCGAACTGTGGGGTAGCACTGAGTATTTCGGTGACGACGCGGGCATGGCGTCGTTGTACGACCTGGCACTTCTTTCCGCGATGTACGTGATGTTCGCCGGGTTCTTCCACGGTGCTGCGATGGTGGGGGCGGCCGGAGTGCCGGCGAAAGAGTTCGCCGCGCGCACCGCCGCGTGGCTGCCGGCGCTGATGCCCTCCATCGCTGAGTACGCGACCGTCATCGACGGTGGGGATTACACCGTGCCCGGCCAGCAGAGCCTCAATTTCTCCGACATCAGCGACATCGTCAACGCGAGCCGGGACCAGGGCATCAGCACAGAAGTCGTCGATGTCGTGCAGCGGCTGATCCACCGACAGATCGATGCGGGCCATGGCAGCGACGGCTTCGCCCGGGTGATCGAGAGCATCAAGAACGGGACCGCCGCATGACCACCACTGTCAGCGTGCTCGGCCTCGGGCCGATGGGACAGGCACTCGCCGCGGCACTGTTGGAGGCGAATTACCCCACCACCGTGTGGAATCGGACGGCTGCCAAAGCCGGCGCATTGCGTACCCGCGGCGCGGTGTGGGCCGACACACCTGCCGAGGCGGTCGCCGCCGGCGATCTCATCCTCATCAACGTCGTCGATCAGTCCGTGGTGGATGCGGTGTTGGACGCCGCGGGAGACGCGGTCGCGCGCCGGGTGATCGTGGGCCTGGCCTCCGACATTCCCGATTCGGCACACCGTACGGCGGAACGGGTGGCCGCGCGCGGCGGACGCTACCTGGACGGCGCGATCATGACACCCACCGACACCATCGGAACGCCCAGCGCCAGTATCCTTTTCGCCGGACCACGAGATCTGTTCGAAGCGCACCGGCCGGTCTTCGATGCGCTCGCGACTGTCAGCTGGGTCGGTGCGGACGTCGGACGTGCCGCAGCTTTCGACATGGCGCTGCTCGACGTGTTCTGGACGTCGGTCAGCGGTTTCGTGCATGCCTTGGCGGTGGCCGGTGCACATGGCATCGCGCCCGTTGAGTTGCTGCCGCATGCGGGGAACATCGCCGCGATCCTGCCGCCGGTATTCGGTGAGATCGCCGAGCGCATCGAGGCGGATCGGCACGGTGATGCCAGTGCGTCGGTGTCCTCGGTGGCTGCCTCGGTCCGGCATCTGATCGCGGCGTCACGGTCGGCAGGCTTCGATGCCGGTGCGTTGGAGGCATTCCGTGGCTACGTGGACGCCACTGTCGCCGCTGGGCACGGCGCCGACGAGATCAGTCGGATCATCCCGACCCGAACTTCAACGTCGTCACGCCGCTGAGGTGAACGGGACTTTACATATATAGACACGAGGTAAAAACAACAAACTTGTATTGACAAGTTGTGGTGATGTGGACCACAGTATCCGCATGGGAAATCACAGCTACGACGTCGTCGTCGTCGGTGCAGGCATCGTCGGCCTGGCGCACGCCTATCACGCGCGTCAGCGGGGACTCAGCGTCGCCGTTGTCGATCACGCCGACGGTGTCGTCGGTGCGTCGGTCCAGAACTTCGGTCACGCCTGCATCACCGCCCAGTCCGGCGAAGCGCTCGAATACGGACGTGCCGGGCGTCGGCACTGGCTGGACCTGTCCCGCAAGGCAGGGTTCTGGTCGGCGGAGGCCGGAACCTTCTGCATCGCCCGCCACGACGACGAACTCGCCGTGATGGATGAGTTCGCCGCCACGCGAGAGGCCGACGAGGTGCGGCTACTGAGCCGCGAGCAGATCCTCGAACAGATCCCGGTACTGGCGTCCGGCGTCACCGGTGGTATGTACCTGCCGAACGACCTGCAGGTCGACCCGCGCACGGCAGCGCCGTCGATCGCGCGGTGGCTCGCCGGTGAGGGCGTCGACTTCCATTGGCGGACCGCGGCTTCCGGATTCGAACCGGGAATCGTGCACACGTCGCGCGGACCGCTCCGCGCGGGAACGACGTTCGTCACGGTCAACTACGACGTAGACAGATTGTTCCCGGCGCTGGCCGAACGCGACGGCCTGCTGAGATGCCGGCTGCACATGTTGCGGGCTCGGCTACCGCTGGGCTTCGCCCTTCCCGCGCCGCTGTTCACCGGCTGGTCGTTGCTGCGCTACGCCGGTTTCGAGAACCTGCCTGCCACCGCGGCCGTGGCCGAGCGGTTGCGCGCCGAACATCCCGACTACGTCGCCATCGACCTGCATCAGATGTACACCCCGCAGCCCGACGGTTCACTGCTCATCGGCGACACCCACTACCGTGACGTCTCCGCGCCGCCGTTCCAATCCGAGGAGGGGTTTGCCGTTCTCCTCGAAGAGGCCCGGAAACTGTTCGGGGTCAATGACATCGAGGTCACCGAGCGCTGGCAGGGCGTCTACACCTCCGCGCCCGGAAAAGAGTTCCTGATCGAACAGCCCATCGAGGGCACCCACGTCGTCACCGTCACGACCGGCATCGGCATGACCACCAGCATGGGCCTCGCCTACAGCACCGTCGGCAATGCCCTGGACCGCGACAAAGTTGTCGCACACGCCTGAACGATCCACCTGAACAGAAGGGACAACCAATGAGCATCAACGCAACTGACTCAATCAGCCTCGTCGTATTCGACATGGCCGGAACCACTGTCGAGGACACCGGGCTGGTCCAACAGTCGTTCCTGGCGGCCGACAAGCACGCTGGTCTGTCGAAGACCGACGCCGACCGCGAGGAGATGCTGCGTTACGTCTCCGACACCATGGGGCAGTCGAAGATCGTGGTCTTCCGTCATCTGGCGAAAGGCAACGAGGAGCAGGCGCAGGCCGCGAACAAGGAGTTCGAACGCTGCTACGCCCAGCTGGTCGCCGAGGGTAACTGCAGCCCCATCCCCGGCGCCGAAGATGTCATTACATCTTTGCGCTCCAGCGGCATCAAGACCGCGCTGACCACCGGATTCGCCAAGGAGACGCAGTCGGCCATCATCGAGACGCTGGGCTGGCAGAACCTCGCCGACGTGGTGCTGTGCCCGTCGCCGGGAGTGCGGGGCCGGCCCTACCCGGACATGCCGCTCACCGCACTGATGCAGACCGAAACCGATTCGGTGCGTTCGATGATCGTGCTGGGTGACACTTCTTCCGATGTCATCAGCGGATTGCGCGCGGGCGCGCGGGCCTCGATCGGCGTGCTGACCGGTGCGCACAACCAGGCCCAGCTCTCCGAGGCGGGCGCCACGCACATCCTCAACAGCGTCGCCGATCTTCCATCGCTGGTGGCAGCGCTGCGGTAACTCAACAGAACAGCTCTTGCGGCGGTCGGTCGTAGGCCTGCCTCCCGACCGCCGCACCGCTCTCACGTCGTTCTCTTTCGAGAAACCTGCTCTTGACGTTCGGCCACAGTCTCTCGGCAATCTGCCCCGGCCCGTCAGCACACCGCCTGCAGCACGCCCACATTAGGTGCATTCTCATGACCCAAATAACGACGCCCGCCAGTCCGACTATCGCTCCGCGCTACAAGCGCTGGCGTATCCAGATCTTCGCCGTCACCTGGATCGCCTACGCCGGCTTCTATTTCACCCGGCAGGCCTTCTCGGTCGCCAAGCTGGGCATTCTCGAAGATCCCATCCTCTCTATCAGCCTGACCAAAAGCACCCTGGCCAACCTCGACGCCGCCTACCTCGCGGCCTACGCCGCCGGCCAGTTTGTGTGGGGCCAGGTCTCGGACCGCTTCGGTCCGCGAGTGGTCATCCTCGGCGGCCTGGCGATATCGGCCATCGCCACGGTGTTCATGGGCCTGCTGCCCGCGCTGGTGTTCCTCTTGCCGCTGATGATCGTGCAGGGCCTGGCCCAGTCCACCGGCTGGTCCCCGACTCTGAGCAATATGGCCCAGTTCTTCTCGATCGGAGAACGGGGTCGCGTACTCGGATTGTGGAGCACCAACTACGCATTCGGCGGCCTGGTGGCCGCTCCGATTCTGGGCTGGGCCGCCTACGACGTGTTCGGCTCATGGCGCGCGTCGTTCTTCACTGGTGCCGCCGTGGTGGTCGGGGTGTTCGTGCTCGTGCTGTTGTTCCAGCGCAACCGGCCGCAAGATGTCGGGTTGCCGCCGATCGAGGAGTACCGGGCCTCGGCGGACGCTCGAGAGGGTGTCGAGCTCGATGACTCGCCCGAAGCAGAGGCTGTTGCCGAGCCGAAGCCCTCGTGGCAGGAATCGCTGAAGGCGGTGCTGAGTGACCGGATGGTGAGAACCCTTGGCGCGTCGTACTTCCTGCTCAAGCCGGCCCGCTATGCGATCCTGCTGTGGGGCCCGGTGATCGTCGCCGAGCGCCTGGTTGACGGCGACAAGTTCCAGGCCGTCGCCATCCCGGTGGCGTTCGGTGTCGCGGGTGTGGTCGCCCCGATCCTGCTCGGCCGGATCTCCGATCGGGTGTTCAGTGCGCGCCGGGTGCCGGCCTGTGTGATCAGTCTGGGAATCCTGGTGGCGGTGCTGGCACTGTTCGGTCCGCTCACCGCGACCGGTAGTCCCTGGGTCATGGTCGTGGTGCTCGGTCTGATCGGCCTGAGCGTCTATGGCGCCGACGCGATGATCTCGTGTGTCGCGGCGGTCGACTTCGGTACCTCCAAGCACGCCGGGACCGCGGCCGGTCTCATCAACTGCTGTGGTTCGGTCGGCGCGATCCTGGGCGGGTTGCTGCCCGGCTACCTGAACACGTCGACACTGTTCTACGGATTCGCCGGCGCCGCTCTGCTTTCCATGCTGCTACTGATCCCGCACTGGAATCGGATGCCTGCCGCCGACTGATCCCGCGAGCAGACACAAAACTGTCCCTTTCCGACGTGAAAGGGGCAGTTTTATGTCTGTTCGGCGGAGGAAAATTTGGTGCGGGCGTTGACGATACTGAACGCCACCATGTCCGGCCGGTAGCGGTCGTCGGCGCATTCGAAGACGACGCCGTGCTGATCGCGTGAGACGCGGCGCTCACGGAGCAACGGGCTGCCCGGCGCGATGCCGAGGTTCGCGGCATCGTCGGGGCCGGCGGCCACGGCGTCGAGCACGTGCTCCATGGAGTCGAAGTAGACGCCGCGGCTGGCGAGGTAGTCGGTCATCGAGCCCGAGTCGGTGTCGAACTCGAACAGCAGGGAACCCACGGAATCGATGAACGTGCTGCGTTCGAGCATCGCGGGCTCGCCGTCGAGCAGGCGTACGCGCAGCACTTCGACCACGAAGTCGTCGGCCGTCAAACCCAGTGCCTCGATGGTGGTTTCGGAGGCGCGTCGGCGCGCCACCTCAATCGTGCGGTTACCCGCGGTACGTCCGGCGCGCTCGGCCCACTGGGTAAACGGTGTGAACGTGTCGAGCGTCTGTGTGGCATCGTGGCTGCGCACCACCGCGGGTTTGCCGCGCGAGACCCGGATCAGGCCTTCGTTCTTCAGGGTGGCCAGGGCCTGGCGTACCGGACCGCGGGACACGTCGAACTCGGCGCACAGCGCACTCTCGGTCGGCAGCGGCGCTCCGATGGCGTAGTCCCGGCGCCTGATGCGCCGGCGCAGTTCGGCGGCGACGTGCTCGTGGCGCGAAACCGGCCCCGCCATCCGCATCACCCTTCGGTCAAGTTGTCATGACAAGTTTGCTATCCAGCTACATTACCGTGCCGCGCTCAGGGCAATCCGCCGTCCACCCGCAGGACGGATCCCGTGGTGAAGCTGGACGCATCCGACATCAGAAACAGTGCGGCGCCGACGATCTCGGTGGGGTTGCCGGCCCGCTGTAGGGCGAGGTGTCCGAACGGGTCACCGGCCATGTCCCAGGCCTTGCTGACATCGGTGAGGAACGGCCCGGCCATCAGGGTGTTGACCCGCACGGTGGGGCCGAATGCCTTGGCCAGCCCTTCGGTCATGGCGTTCAGCCCGGCCTTGGCCGCGGCGTAGGGCAGCATGTACTGGTCGGGCCGCAGCGATCCGGATGAGCTGACGTTGATGATCGCCCCGCCGCCGTCGGCCACCATGCGATCACCGAGCAGGGCCGAAAGCCGGAACGGCCCTTTGAGATTCAGATTGAACACCGAGTCGAAGAGCTTCTCGGTGACCGATCCCAGCGACTCGTACAGCGGTGACATGCCGGCGTTGTTCACCAACACGTCCACCTTGCCGAACCGCTCGTAAGTGGCCTCGACCAGACCGTCTAGTTGATCCCACCGGCCCACATGAACCTGATAGGGCAGGGCGGCGCGGCCGGTGGCGGCGGTGATCTCGTCGGCCGCGGCCACACAGGAGTCCAGATTGCGGCTGGCGATCACGACGTCGGCGCCGCAGCGCGCGGCACCCATCGCGATCTCACGGCCCAGTCCGCGGCTGCCACCGGTGACCAGCACCACCCGATCGGTGAGATCGAACAGTTCGTCGGCATAGCCCATGTCGCAGCCCTCTCCGGCCGTCCCGCACCGCGGCCCTATGGTGACACGGTGCAACTGCTTCTCGTCCGACATGCTCTACCGCTCCGCAGCGAGCCCGGTCAAGGGTCCGATCCCGATCTGTCCGCCGAGGGCATCGCCCAGGCGCAGCGCCTGCCCGCCGCCCTGGCCCGGTTTCCCATCAGCCGGCTGGTCAGTAGCCCACAGCGGCGCGCAATCCAGACCGCGGGACCGCTGGCCGAGGAACTGGGGCTGCAGGTCGAGGTCGACGAGCGGCTCGCCGAGTACGACCGGGACATGTCGCACTACGTGCCGATCGAGGAGATTGCCAAGGAGAACCCCGAGGAGCTGGCTCGACTGGTGAACGGTCACCTGCCCAGCAGCGTGGACGAGGATGCCTTCATGGCGCGGATCGGCGCGGCGGTCGAGGACCTGGTGGCAGCCGGCGACCATGACGGCACCGTCGCGGTGTTCAGCCACGGCGGGGTGATCAACGTGCTGCTGCACCAGATCCTGCAGACCCAGCGGCTGCTGTCCTTCCACGTCGACTACGCATCGGTCACCCGGCTGCTGTCGTCGCGCTCGGGCAAGCTGGCCGTCGCGTCGGTCAACGGCACCGAGCATGTGTGGGACCTGCTGCCCAGAAATCGTCCCGATGAGCGCTCGCGCGAAGAGCAACAAGCCGAGTGGTAAACAGTGACGGTGACAAATCTGGAGGGCCTCGACCTCACCGCCCTGGACCGGCATCTGCGTTCGGAGGGCATCGCCCGCAGCGGTGATCTCCGTGCCGAACTGATCGCCGGTGGTCGCTCCAACCTGACCTTCCGGGTGTGCGACGACGCGTCCGCATGGGTGCTGCGCCGCCCGCCGCTACATGGGCTCACCCCATCCGCGCACGACATGGCCCGCGAGTACAAGGTGGTGGCGGCGCTGGCCGGCACCGCCGTTCCGGTGGCCCGTGCGGTGACGATGAGCAACGACGACTCCGTGTTGGGTGCTCCGTTCCAGATGGTCGAGAACGTAGACGGCCTGGTGGTCCGCAGCGCCTCGGAACTTGAGGCACTCGGTGACGAGCAGGTGATCAGCGACAGCGTCGACGCCCTGATCCGGGTGCTGGCCGACCTGCACGCGGTGGACCCCGAGGCGGTCGGTCTCGGCGATTTCGGCAAGCCCGCGGGTTATCTGGAGCGCCAGGTGCGCCGGTGGGGTTCGCAGTGGGACCTGGTCCGGCTCCCCGACGATCCCCGGGACGACGACGTCAAGCGCCTGCATCAGGCCCTGGCCGATTCTGTTCCGGCGCAGAGCCGCAACTCGATCGTGCACGGCGACTACCGCATCGACAACACCATCCTGGACACGCAGGATCCGACGAAGGTCCTTGCGGTGCTGGACTGGGAACTCTCGACGTTGGGCGACCCGCTCAGCGATGCCGCGCTGATGTGCGTCTACCGCGACCCGATGTTCAATCTGATCCTGAGCATGGAAGCCGCGTGGAGTTCACCGCAGATGCCGCCGGCCGACGAGTTGGCCAACCGCTATTCGCTGCAGTCCGGCCAGGAGCTGGCGCACTGGGACTTCTATATGGCGCTGGCCTACTTCAAGGCAGCGATCATCGCCGCGGGTATCGACTTCCGCGCCCGCCAGGGTTCTGAATCGCCGGGTGGTTCCAGCGTCGGCGAGGCGGTGGCCCCGGCGATTGCCTCGGGTCTGCGCGCCATCGGCTGACGCGTCAGCTGCGCTGGGCGGCCTTGAAGTTCTTCTTGGCCGCGCGGCGCAACTGGAAGATCCGTGCCGACCCGGCGGCGACGGTCAGTAACCCGCCGGCCACGGCGGCACCGAGGATCGCCACGCCCGTCGGCAGCGACCAGTGCCAGCTGAGGAACGTCATCGGCACCGGATCGGTGTTCTGCGCGATGAAGATCAACAGCACGATCAGCACCAGGAAGCCCAGGATCAGTGCTGACCACAAAGCTCCGGCGCGGGTGAGTTTGGGCTCGGTGGCCTTACCCGTTTTGGCCGGGGTGTTCTTACCGGGTTCGGGCGCTTTGGCCGGGTCGGGCGCCGCCGGGTCCGGTATGGCCGCAGTGGGCTCGGGCAAATCGGGCGATGCAGACGGATCGCTGGTCATGTAGTCATCTTTGCCCGTCGAGGCGCCAAAGCAAACCACCGTGGGTTAAAGCGCGGCGGCATGTCGGGTGTGCCGTTAGGGTCTGGAGAAAGGCTGAACACGCCGAAAGGACGTGCGGATGCAGCGCAAAACCCTGGCAATACTGGCGACTTTGCTTGCACTTTTGTTGTCTGCCTGCGGAAGCTCCAATCCGCTCGGCGGCGGAGAAATCTCAGGTGACCTGAAATCGATCGTCGTCGGATCGGCTGACTTCCCGGAGTCCAAGATCATCGCCGAGATCTATGCCCAGGCTCTGGAGGCCAATGACTTTCAGATCAGAAGGCAGTTCGGTATCGGTAGCCGCGAGACGTATGTTCCTGCGGTGCAGGATCATTCGATCGATTTGATCCCTGAGTACACCGGAAATCTCCTGCAGTACTTCGAGAAGGACACCACTGCCACCACCCCGGACGAGGTGCTGATCGCCCTGTTCAAGGCCCTGCCCGGGGATTTGTCGATTCTGTATCCCTCACCGGCCGAGGACAAGGACACCCTCGCCGTCACCGCCGCGACCGCCCAGCGCTGGAACCTGAAGACCATCGCGGATCTGGCCGCGCATTCGGCGGAGGTGAAAGTCGGTGCCCCATCGGAGTTTCAGACCCGCCAGACCGGGCTGGTAGGCCTGAAGTCCCGGTACGGCCTGGACATCGCGCCGGTCAACTTCGTCGCGATCAGCGACGGTGGCGGGCCGGCCACCGTTGCGGCGCTGAACAGCGGTGCCGTCACGGCCGCGAACATCTTCAGCACGTCACCGGCGATCGGGCTGCACCACCTCGTGCCGCTGGAGGATCCCGAGAACGCTTTCCTGGCCGCCAATGTCGTTCCGTTGGTGGCTTCGCAGAAGATGTCGGATGAACTCAAAACCGTGCTGGATGCGGTGTCGGCCAAACTCACCACCGCAGCCCTGATCGAACTGAACACGGCGGTCGAGGGCAATGCCGGCGTCGACCCTGACGAGGCCGCCGAAAAGTGGATCAGGGACAACGGATTCGACAAGGCGATGATCAAGTGATCACCTTCGAGAACGTCAGCAAGCAGTATCCCGACGGCACGCTCGCGGTCGACAACCTGAATCTGGAAGTGCCGCAGGGCACGCTGACGGTGTTCGTCGGCCCGTCCGGCTGTGGCAAGACGACCTCCATGCGGATGATCAACCGGATGATCGACCCCACCTCCGGAACCCTCACGGTCAACGGGGAAGACGTCAGCACGGTCGACCCGGTCAAGCTGCGCCTCGGCATCGGCTACGTCATCCAGAGCGCCGGGCTGATGCCACATCTGCGGGTGGTCGACAACGTGGCGACGGTGCCGGTGTTGCGAGGCGAGTCACGGCGTAACGCCCGCAAGGCTGCGATCGGGGTGATGGAACGGGTGGGGCTCGACCCCAAGTTGGCCGACCGCTACCCGGCCCAACTGTCGGGCGGGCAGCAGCAGCGAGTCGGGGTGGCCCGCGCGTTGGCCGCGGACCCGCCGATCCTGTTGATGGACGAGCCGTTCAGTGCGGTCGACCCGGTCGTGCGGGAGGATCTGCAGGCCGAAATCCTGCGATTACAGAGCGAATTGCAGAAGACCATCGTGTTCGTCACCCACGATGTCGACGAGGCGATCAAGCTCGGGGACAAGGTCGCGGTGTTCGGCCGTGGCGGAGCGTTACTGCAATATGCCGATCCCGCCTTTGTGTTGTCGAATCCGGCCAACGAACTCGTATCGGGGTTCGTGGGCGCCGACCGCGGGTATCGCGGGCTGCAGTTCTTCCACGCAACCGGCCTGCCACTGCACGAGATTCAACACGTCGACGAGAACGACATCGATGCGCTGAACCTGAGCCCGGGGGAGTGGCGGCTGGTCATCAAATCCGGCACGCCGTTCGCGTGGATCAACGCCGAGGGTGTCGAGGTGTATCGCAGGGGCAACGAGCTCTACGACAGCACCATCGGCGGCGGTTCGTTCTTTCCACCCGACGGCAACCTGCGGCAGGCGCTGGACTCCGCACTGTCCTCACCGAGCGGGCTCGGGGTGGCGGTCGACGAAGACGGCAAGCTCGTCGGGGGCGTGCGTGCCGACGACGTGCTCGCGGCACTCAAGGAGCAGCGCCGCGTCCCGGAGCTGAGGTAGCTCGTGCGATATCTGCTGAACCACCTCGACGACCTGTGGGTGCTGACCATCGTGCACCTGCGGTTGTCACTGGTGCCGATCGTGCTGGGGTTGTTGATCGCCGTTCCGCTGGGCGCGGCGGTTCAGCGCACCACGGCACTGCGTCGGATGACCACGCTCACCGCGAGCATCATCTTCACCATTCCGTCGCTCGCATTGTTCGTGGTGCTGCCGTTGATCATTCCGACCCGCATCCTGGATGAGGCGAATGTCATTGTCGCCCTGACGCTCTACACCACTGCACTGTTGGTGCGGGCGGTGCCCGAGGCGCTCGACGCGGTGCCCGAGCACGTGCGTGACGCGGCGACGGCGATCGGATACCGGCCGCTGGTGCGGATGCTCAAGGTGGAACTCCCGCTGGCCATCCCGGTGTTGGTGGCGGGCCTGCGGGTCGTCGCGGTCACCAACATCTCGATGGTGTCGGTGGGTTCGGTGATCGGTATCGGCGGCCTCGGTACCTGGTTCACCGAGGGTTATCAGTCCAACAAGAGTGACCAGATCATCGCCGGGATCATCGCGATCTTCGTGCTCGCTGTCGTCATCGACACCCTGATCATGTTGGCCGGCAGGGCCATCACACCCTGGACCCGGGCGTCTCACGCACCGAGGATCTCCCGGCTGAAGGCGGCCGCATGAACTTCCTGCAGCAGGCACTCGACTTCATCTTCACCGCCGCCAACTGGGCCGGGCCAGCCGGCCTGACCGCCCGCATCGTCGAGCACCTGCAGTACACGGTCATCGCGGTGGTGGCCTCCGCGGTGATCGCGATCCCGGTCGGACTGCTGATCGGGCACACCGGGCGCGGTACCTTCCTCGTCGTCACCGGGGTCAATGCGTTGCGTGCCCTGCCCACGCTCGGGGTGCTGCTGCTCGGGGTGCTGTTGTGGGGGCTGGGGTTGGTGCCGCCGACGGTCGCCCTGATGCTGCTGGGCATTCCACCGCTGCTGGCCGGGACCTACGCCGGCATCGCGAACGTCGACCGCGCCGTCGTGGACGCGGCCCGGTCGATGGGGATGACCGAGCGGCGGGTTCTGCTGCGGGTCGAGGTGCCCAATGCGCTGCCGTTGATCGTCGGCGGCCTGCGCACCGCGACGCTGCAGATCGTGGCGACGGCGACGGTGGCCGCATACGCGAGCCTCGGTGGGCTGGGCCGCTATCTGATCGACGGCATCAAGGTGCGGCAGTTTCACATCGCGCTGGTGGGTGCGCTGATGGTCACGGCGTTGGCGTTGATTCTCGATGCCGCGCTGGCGTTCGCCGTGTGGCTGTCGGTGCCCGGGAGTGGCCGTTTGAGCGGTCGACGACGGATTCCGCAGCCGTTGCTCGGTGACGAGGTGGAGCTCGAGTCACGCTCGGCGGGGAGTTCCGGAGTCGGCTACGAACGCCGAGCGTCGTCGCATACGGTAGAAGGGTGAGCGACCAGAAGGACGGTGCCTGGCCAGCGGTGTTGACGTGGCAGGCGCACGATGAACCCCGGATGGAGTCCGCGCGGGTTCAGCTGTCGGGCAAAAGGATCAAGGCCTACGGCCGGATCGTGGCCGCCGCCACCGAATCCCACCCGGCGTTCTCGGCCTCCTATGACCTGGTCACCGACGAGACCGGCGCCACCAAGCGGCTTTCGCTCACCGTCACCCTGGCCGAGCGGGAACGCCAGCTCTCCATCGCCCGCGACGAGGAGAACATGTGGCTGGTTCAGGATCACACCCAGACCAAGCGCTCGGACTTCGGTGGTGCGCTCGATGTCGATGTGGTGTTCAGCCCGTTCTTCAATGCCCTGCCGATCCGGCGGACCGGCCTGCATGAGATCGCGACGTCGATCACCGTGCCGGTGGTCTATGTGCGGTTGCCCGACTTCGCGGTGGAGACCGCGAGCATCAGCTATACGAGTGGTGGACCCGACGTTCCCGGGGTGAAGTTGCGCTCACCGCTCTCCGACACCACCGTCACGGTGGATTCCGACGGTTTCATCCTTGATTACCCAGGACTGGCAGAGCGGATCTGATCACCCCGCCGGCTCGTCCGGCGGCAGCGAGCTCGGCCCGCCAGTTGTCCGTGCCCACGACGGTGGTGATGATCTCGGGGCGGCTGAAGCTGTCGTAGCGCATCCGCGCGGCGTGGCCGGTGTCGACCAGCTCGGCCACCGATCCCGTGGCCGCCAGTGTCTTCTTGGCACGGGTCAGCAGTTCGATGCCGTGCTCGAGCGCGGGCAGCAGTTGGTCGACGTTGGCCTCACACATCGCCCGCACCAGGTCCGGCGCGGTGGCTGCGACCCGGGTGCCGTCGCGGAAAGATCCGGCAGCCAGGGCGAAGGCCAGCGGCACCTCGCCGGCGATCACGGCCAGGGTTTCGGCGAACAGGTGGGGCAGGTGCGAGATCGTGGCCGCGGCGGCATCGTGCTCATCTGAGCGGGCCGGCACCACGACGGCATGGCAGTCCAGGGCCAGCTGGGCCACCTGTGACCAGATGTCCGCGTCGACGTGGTCGTCCACGCTGACCACCCACGCGGCGCCGGTGAACAGGGCGGCATCCCCGGCGGACCAGCCGGAGTGCGCGGTCCCGGCCATCGGATGCCCGCCGACGAAGTTCTGCAGCAACCCGAAGTTGCCTACTTCGGTGAGCACCGCGCCCTTGACGCTGGTGACGTCGGTCAACGGGCACCGGGGTGCGATGCTGCGGATGTGGTCGAGCATCTGCGGCAGCGCGGGCATCGGCACCGCCAGCACGATCAGCGCGTTGCAGTCGGCGGCCCGGCGCAGCGCCTCATCGAGGTTCGCCGTGGCATCGAACCCGTCGAACTTGGCCGCCGCGACAGCCTCCATCGACCGGTTGTAGCCGAAGACTTCACGGCCGGCCCCGACGGCGGCGCGCATCAGCGAGCCACCGATCAGGCCGAGGCCCACCACGCACACGGGTGTGTTCGTCACGCATCAAGGTTGGCACACCGGCCCAGCCGGGGCCGAGGGTGTTCCCTGTCAAAATCGCTGGTCGGCGACTACCGTAGGCGGGCATGGAGGCACAGCGTGCACCGGCAGACCTTCCCGATGGCTTCGGGGTGGCCGTTGTCCGGGAGGACGGCAAGTGGCGGTGCGCCCCCATGCGGTCGTCCTCGTTGAAGAGTTTGACCGCAGCCGAGACCGAGCTTCGTGAGCTGCGCAGCGCCGGGGCGGTCTTCGGGCTGCTCGATGTGGACGACGAGTTTTTCGTGATCGTTCGGCCCGCGCCGGCCGGAACCCGGCTGCTGCTGTCGGACGCCACGGCGGCCCTGGACTACGACATCGCCGCCGAGGCGTTGGAGAATCTGGACGCTGACCTCGACGAAGAGGATCTTGAGGACGCGGACCCGTTCGAGGAGGGCGACATGTCGGTGCTGTCCGATATCGGTCTGCACGAGGACGTGCTCGGCGTGATCCTGTCCGAAACCGATCTGTATGCCGACGAGCAGATCGGGCGGATCGCCCGCGAGATGGGCTTCGCCGATGAGCTGTCGGCGGTGCTCGACCGGCTCGGTCGGTGAGTTCTTCCGACGAAACCCTGATCCGCGCTGCGCTTGATGCTGCCCGGACGGCCGGTCCGCGTGACGTACCGATCGGCGCGGTGGTGTTCGCCGCCGACGGCACCGAACTGGCCCGGGCCGCCAATGTCCGCGAGGCGTCCGGCGATCCCGCCGGGCATGCCGAGATCGTCGCGATACGGGAGGCCGCTCGGGTACTCGGAGACGGGTGGCGGCTGGAAGGCGCGACGCTGGCCGTGACCGTCGAGCCGTGCACGATGTGTGCGGGCGCGCTGGTGCTGGCCCGGGTGGCGCGGGTGGTGTTCGGCGCGTGGGAGCCCAAGACCGGGGCGGTCGGCTCGCTGTGGGATGTGGTCCGCGATCGCCGGCTCAACCACCGCCCCGAGGTGGTCGGGGGAGTGCTGGCCGACGAGTGCGCGGCCCTGCTGGAGGAGTTCTTCGCCGCCCAGCGGTGAGTTCTGTGCGTCGCAGCACCCGTGCCGAGCACGATTAGGGCTTGCGGCGCTCGCCCGGTAAGCTGCCACACGGTGGCGTGTCCGAGCGGCCTAAGGAGCACGCCTCGAAAGCGTGTGACGGGTAACCCCCGTCCGAGGGTTCAAATCCCTCCGCCACCGCCATAAACCCGCTTCCTGTTATCGCAGGTAGCGGGTTTTTTCATGCCGACGGATGTGGGTCGCAACCATCGTCCGGCGCACTGTGCCGAACGTGCAGTCTTTGCCGCCTCAGACCCCAGACATCGCGATAATAAGCTGCACGCTCGTCACAGGGACCCGAGCACGACATCACCGACGAGCCCGTTATCGCGCCGGCGCCTCCAACCGCGTGGCGGTGACGGTTCCGCTGCCGGTGTCTGAACCGACGTTGCGGGGATAGCGCGCGGCAAGGTCGGCGAAGCTGTTGAAAGACGTTGACCATCCCAGGCTTTCGATCCAGGGCCGGGCGTCGTCGCCGAGGCCGCGGTCCACGTTGGGCATGTTCCGGTAGAGCTCGGCGGCCCCCTCGACCGATTTCAGGGTGGTGTTGAAGCTCTGGCCGCCCATCGTGGGGTATTCGTAGCGACTGCCCGGTGCGGACAGGCGCGTGACCGACTCGACCCCGGCGCGAGCCGTGGCCCTCGGCAGTGTCATCAGTGCATGGTCGACCCAGTGCGTCGGGATGGCGGGATCAAACCCGTTGGACACCAGGGATTCCGCCCAACCCTCGTCGGAGAGGTCGGCTTCGATGATGTGGCGTTCGCACGTGGCGACGGCGTCGCGCAGTAGCGGCTCCTTGAATGCGAACAGCTGGGGTAGGTCGACCTCGAACAGGCGCACGGGTTCGGGCCAGGTCAGCCGGAACGCGTGGGTGTCCAGCCCGGCCCCGATCAACACGATCTGGGGGCGCCCGGCCGCTGCGGCTTCGGTCAGGGCGTCGTCGACGAGGCGGACGCCGACGGTGCGGGATTCGTACATCACATCGGCCAGCTGCATCACGGTCGCCCAGGTATCGGCGGCGCCCTCCGGCGCGGTCGGGGCGAGATATGCCTGCTGTGCCGCCTCGACGAACCGGGCGGCATACGGATCGGCGTAGAGGCGGTCGTCCCGTTCGGTTTCCCGAGCCCGGATGACGGCGACCCCAACGGCGGTGAGCGGGGGGCCAGTCAGGGTTGTGGGCAGCTGTGATCCGTGCATTGATCCCCCTCGATGCGGCGTATTCATTACTTGACGGCCGGTAAGTAATCGTGCGACCACGCTAAGCTCATCCCTTACCGGGCGTCAAGTAATGAAAGAGGTGCCGATGGCAGGTCGACGGACCGATACCCGCGACAAGATTCGGGCCGTGGCGCTCGAACTGTTCTCCGTCCACGGCTATGACCAGACTTCGATCCGGCAGATCGCTGAGCGCCTCGGGATCACGAAAGCCGCTGTCTACTATCACTTCCCGGCAAAAGAAGACATCGTGGTGAGCCTCGCTGACGATCTGCGTACCGGTGTGGACGAGATCCTGCGCTGGGCCGCCGACCAACCTGCGGGGAAGGAAACGGGCCATGAGGTCCTGCGGCGTTACGGCATGGTGCTGCACGGCACCGGCCGGGCAATGACTCGGTTCATGCACGAGAACTACGCGGCGTTCAATCGGCTCGGGGTGGGAGCTGACCTGCGCTACCAGTTCCGGACCGTGGCGGATGCCATGACCGGCCCCGACCACGATCCTGTCGCGGTGTACCACGCTCGGCAGGCGCTGCTGACGATCTCGTGGAGCGTGGCGATGATGGGTGATCTGCCCCTCACCGACGAGCAGTGCAATGACACTGCCCTCGCGATCGCCTCGGACATCTACGAGCGCAGCGATTAGCTCTGCGGCGGCCGGGGCCTGTGCTCAAGCTCGACCCGAGGTATCCCATTCAGGCTGTCGCTGCGCATGGTGACCTCCTAACTTCCCGGTCAGCGAAAGCCGGCCCGGTCCACTGAGCAACAGGCTGGCCACGCCCGCGAGGATCAGCAGTGCCTCGCGGAAACCGGGCAGCGGGTCACCGCCCGGTAGCGGTTCGGGAATGCCGCCGGCACTGAACCCGAGCACCAGCAGGCCCGCGACGTTGAGAGCGTTGACCACCGTGGCGAGCCGGAAGAAAACACCCAGCAGGATGCCGAGCCCGCCGCCGAACTCGACGACGCCCACGATCCAGCCGACAAAATCGGCGAACGGCACTCCGAGCTGCCCGACGAGGTAGGCGATGTTGGCGTGCCCACCGGACGCGAAGAGTTTGATGCCGCCGTGCAGGATCAGCCCGCCACCGAGGAACAATCGCAAAGGCAGCGGAGCCCATTCCCGCCAGGACGTCATGGCAGGGCCGCGAGATAGCGTGTGGCGGCCACACCGGGCATGAAGAAGTACGCGCCGCCGACGGTGTGAACAAAGCGGGGCAAGCCGGTGACGCGCCGGCGGATCGGCTCCTGCTGGACCGTGAATGTCCCGTTGCCGTTACCGTTTCCATTCCCGCGGGCGCCGATGATCGGATCGTCCTCGGTGTAGCCGCCGTCGAACTTGGTGCTGTTCACCCAGGTGTGCTGGATGAACTCGAACTGGCGCCCGAGTTGGGTGTTGAAACAGATGAAGTGCAGACCGCGCTCGACGCCGTCGTCAGCCGCCCCGATCATGTCGGCGGGCTCCATGGAAGGCGCCAACGGCGGCCCGTAGGCCCGGCCGCGGCGAATGATGCGGTGGCGCTTGCCCACATCGATCGAGCGGTCGGATCCGGGTACGGGATCGAGCGCATCGCGTGGGTTGGACCGCCGCAGGTGCGAGCCGATCGGGCAGCTCAGACCGTCGGAATCTCCAGACCGGAAGTACATGAAGTCGTTGTCGTCGGCAAGTGCCGGATTGTCGGCGGTGGGCGCCTTCACCAGCGGCGCGCCGCTCGGCCAGCGACCCACCATCTTGGTCGCCAACCCCACGCAGGCCGGCACCCGGTCGAGCGTATCGCCGGATCGTTCGGCGAGGCTGTTCCAGAATCCGGCCACATCCTGCTCGAGCTGCCGGAAGACCAGGTAGCTTCCGCTCTTGCCGAGGTCGCGCTGCGCCGGCACGTCGGCAGCGGCGGGCAACAGGTCTTGCGGGTCGGCGGACGGATCGACCAAAACCCGGTCGGTGTACTGCCCATAGGCGTTGGGATACCCGAGCACGAATTCGCCTGGGGCCACCGTGTTTCCCGCCGGTCCGCTCTCGTCGTAGCCGTCGATCAGGGGTTGCGAAATGCCGTCTCGAAAACCGAAGTGCTCCTTGCGTCCAGGGAGCGTCACCGAATCGAGCCGCCTGACGACGCGCATCCCTGAGCCGGGCAGGTCGTGGCTGTCTTCGAGCGCCCCGACCGCGGCAGCGTCACGCGCATAGAGCAGCAACAGCGCGTGGATGTCGTCACCGTTCCATCGCCAACTCGACGGGGAGCTGTCACCGTGGTCGCCGAGAATGCGACGGCGATGCTCGGTGCCGGACATCCCCTCGCGGAACTCACCGGCCAGCATTCCGAGGTGTTCGGGCCCCAGCCCCAGCCGCGCCAGGCCCGACGGCGTGAAGGCGATGTTGGTGCACGTGTCGGTAACCTCGGGCCGGACTGTGCCGTTGCGCAACTCCAAGCTCGACAGCCACCGTTTGGCCGCCGCGACGTCGTCGATCGTCATAAGCAGGAACGCCGCGTCGTCCAGCGCGCCATAGCCATGCAGGATGACGCCCTGAATGTCGTCCAGTTGGAGTGTCATAGCCGGTCCCAGGGAATGCTGTCGAGCTTTCGGGCCGCCCAGTTGGACTCGGGAAGGTCATTGCCGCAACCGAACCGGCGCAACCAGCGCCGCGTCCCGGCATCGTCCATGTGGTCGGAGAGGCCCTGCCGGATGGCTTCGTTGTTGGCGATGTTCTTGGTGGTCAGATGTGGGTAGGCGCTGTACCAGACATTGCTCGGGGCTTGACGGGTGGGCAGCAGCTTCTTGTAGGCCTTCTCGTCGGTGATGCCGCCGAGGAACAAGAATCGTGTGCGCGGGAAACCGTCGCCGTTGCTGAAGATGGCGTTGAGCCCCCAGAACGCCTTGTCGATGAAGTCGTTCATGTAGCTTTCCAGGCTGCCGTCGTAGTTGCTCGAGAAGAACAGGCCGCGGTTGCCGTTCATCCGTACCCACCGCGCGAAATGAATTGTGTTGAGCCCGGACAGCGTTCCGCGGTTGTAGATATGGCGGGTTGCGTAGTCGGTGAGAAACAGGATGGCGGTCGTGGTCAGCCGCCGGAACATCCCGGGTTTGAGAAATCCGACGGCCACGATCTGGTTGTGCGCCCAGTAGTCCTCGTCGTCGCGATAGGCCCGGACCACCTCGGGTGCGGCCCCGCGGGTGTCGGGGATGTCGCGCTTCTCGTGGTGGCGCAGCGCGAGGACGAACACCCCGAGCCCCAGCAGCACCAGCGGCAGGAACAACACCGTCGCCACGGCCAGTACCGCGATCCAGAAGTACTGGTGGAACGTCTCTTTGGCCCGCCACCGGAGGGACGGCCCCTCCGCCTGTTTCAGGGCCCAGGCCAGATCCTTGCGGTCGCGCACAAAGTCGACGATCGCGCTCTTGATCTTCCCCGGATCCAGCGACCCGAGGTCGCCTGCATCCAGGAACCGGTTGATCTCACGCTGCAGCAGATCCTCCTGCCGGATCTGGCTGACTGATCTGCCCCGTCGGTTGATGTGTGCCGCAGCGGTTTTGACCTGGTGCCCCCGCAGGAACGCCCGCCGCGCAGATTCTGACGTGACGTCCGGGTATCCGACGCAGTGGGAGAACACCGCGTCGAGCCCGGCGCCGCAGAGGGTCGTGAGTTCGTCGAGATGCCCGCGCAGTGGCGCGTCGACATCGGTCAGCAATGCGAGTTGAGCAGGTACCGGACGGCCGTCGAGATCCTCAGCTGGGTCGAACAGGACGAGTCTGGCGAAGTGCAGACCACTCAGCTTCTCGAACGGCAGCACGTCCCACCGTTCGACGTGGTCGGGGATGCGTCCCAGCAGGTCTCGCAGTGATGCCAGCCGGTCGCCGCTCACCTCGGCGAGCACGGTGAAAGCTTCCTGGTGTGGCATCGGGATCACCCGGTCGATGCAATGGTGAACCACCCGATGCGTTTCCGCCCCAGCCATACGACGCCGAGGTAGAAGCCGGGACCGACCTGGCGGATCTCGTCGCGCACCATGCGGGCCAGGAACGACGTCTCGGAGTAGTCGATGAGCACGCAGTCACCGCAGTCCACCCAGCTCGAAGCGATCGAGAGCCGGGCTTTGACAAGCCGCAGGCCGAACGGGGTGACCTTGTTGCGCAGTACCCCCTCGCGACGGTCGAGCACCTTGCCCTGCCAGATGAGCACGCGGACCAGCCGGGCAAGTGGCTTCGCCAGCCACGTCCCCGGCCAGGCCAGCAGCGTGCCCCGGGTATCCCCGTCGGGGATGGGTCCGGCCTTCGACTGCCGGAACAGCAGGTCCAACGCGCTGTTGGGGTAGGCGAGCAACAGCGACTCGTCGAGGCTCGCCGCCCGGCTCAGCTCCGGATCGGGTCGTGTCATCGTCGTTCCTGACTCAGGCGGGGCCACGGTGCGAATGCGTTGCCGTGCCCGCGCAGCACCGGTTCCAGCTCGGGATAGTGGCGGATGAGCACCGAGCACATATCGTTGTCGGCAATCCACGCGATGCCCTCTGGTGTGTAGACCCGCGGGGTGAAGTCGGTCGTGAAGAACCGGTCACTCTTCAGTCGCCGGGTCGCCATCAGCACGAAGATGCGGAATGCGGTGTCGCTGAAGCCGAATCCGGCCGGCAGCTTCTCACCGAACATGCCGACCATGGCATCGACCTTCTCGATGTCACCGCCGTAGATCTCGCTCATCTTGAGGGCGGTGTCGCGGTCCCCTCCGCTGACCTCATCGAACGATGTCGCCGGGTTCAACCGCAGCCTGCGGCGGAACTCGTTGTAGCGCGGCACGCCCCGCTCGCGGGAGCGGATGATGTCGGTCGAGATCATGTCGATGACGTGGCCGTCGGTGCGGTCCAAGCGGCGCATGAAGTTCGGGCTGTTGTGCAAGGTGACCGCGCCGGGATGCGCGACGCCCAGCGAGTAGATGCAGTTCGACACCCCCATGCTCTTGAGTGCGCCGCGCGAGTTGGCGCCGCCGTGGATGCTGTCGAACGAAAGCTGCTGCGGCTCGGCATTTCCGGCGAGGTTGAGAAATTCGTAGTCGTCGGGCACCAGTGGGTGCATGCGATAGACGGTGACGAAGTCTTCGGTGATGGAGTACGGCGCGGTGTGGTGATCGGTGGCCGATCCGACGACGCCGCTGATCGCCTCGCTCGAGCTGATCCGCCCGAACAGTTGCTTGACGCGTTCGCCGGCGAGCCCGAACCAGTTGGCCCGCATACCGATCTGCAGCGTCGGGTGGCCGAGGATCGCCGGCGTCCACTCGATGGTGTGGATCTTGGCGATCAATGCGGCGTTGATCATCCGCGCCTTGTTGAAGATCTGGTCGCCGGTCCACGTCGGGTAGGCGGCCTTCAGCCGGTCACAGATGGCGTTGTGTTCACGCAGGAAGATCGTGCCCATGAGCTCCAGGCCGAGCCACCATCCGTCCGCACCGCCGGAGGCACCGAGCATCGCCGGATCCAGATCGATGAAGCCGTCGGCGTCGATACGTACCTTGCCGTCATTCGAGTTCTGCGTGCGGATCGCGTCCTGGAACAGCTGGTTGCTGCCGTAGATCTGCGACGCATCCCACCAATGGGTCTCGGTGTTGATGAACGTGGTCTCGCCGGGTGTCGGGTTCGGGTCCGCGGGTGTGGACGGAATCCGGATTGTCGCCTCGTCCCAGTCATCGCCCTCGGGCACGGGGATCTCGATCATCTTGCTGGGGTCGGTGTCGTGGCTGAACCAGTCGCGGGTCTCGAACTGCAGCCAGGCCGCCGCCAGGACGTTGAGTGTGGTGGCCGGCTTGAACGTGTCGCGGCGCAGCAACTCGTTGCTGATGGTGCGCGGGTTCGGATCCATCAGGTGTGGCGGTTGCTCGGCGTGCCCCTCGTCGAGCGGCACGTTGCGGCCGAACCGGGTCGTGGCCATACCCATCGAGGGGGCGGACAGGTCGTTGTAGGAGCCGTCGACTGTCCGGACGGTGAGGTACTCGGCTGGGGTGTGGCTCGGCGCCGCCGGGGGTTTGCCCCGATACGCGTCGTAGAGGTTGTGTTCGCGCAGTGCGTCGCGAACCCCGATCAGAACGCCGAGTCCGAGCCAGGGCGGGAGCTTGTCCCACCCGATCCGGCGGTCGACGACCTCAGTGGCTTTGAGGAACCACCTCGTGAGTAGTGACGGCATCCCGGCCTCCTTTCCATGCGGTGACGGCAAGTGTGGTGTTGATCGCGGAGATGACGATGGTCATCAGCCCTTGTTTGCGGGGCAGGTCGCCGCGGGCGGCGGTGACGGTGGCCGAGACGGTGTCGGCGGCGTGGATGAGAACCGCGAGCCTTTCGGCGCGACGCAGTTCCTCGCCGTGCAGCACCAGGAGGTCGAGCCCGATGAGGACGGTTCGGATTCCGAACATCCGGAAGGGGTAGGTGCCAGAACGATCCTGGGCCGTATCGACGCCCAGGCGGCCGAGCAGTTTCTCGGGCGCGAACAATCCGGCCGCTCCGTTGACGATTCGGATCACGGCGAGCGCCTTGCGTGCTGCGGTTGGGACCTGCACCGTGACACCTCCACTCAACGACGGGGCTGTGGATAGATCGTGCTGCTGATTCCGGGTGCGTGCGCGAGTAGTCGGCTACTTGTTTTGTCGCCCCGCGACCCGGGTGCGCGTTGAATGGGTCCATGGACCTGATGTCGCCGACCGATTCGATGTTTCTGATCGCCGAGACACGGGAGCACCCGTTTCACGTCGGCGGCCTCGCGCTCTATGAACCACCGGCGGGTGCGGGCCGCGAATTCGTGCGGGAGTTGTACGACGAGATGGTCGCCCACACCGACGTCGAACCGGTGTTCCGCAAGCACCCGGCGACGATTCTGGGCGGCATCGCGAACGTCGGCTGGACCTACGACAACGAGGTCGATCTGGACTACCACCTGCGCCGCTCGGGGCTGCCGTCGCCGGGCCGGGTCCGTGACCTGCTCGAGCTGACCTCGCGCCTGCACGGCAGCCTGCTCGACCGGCACCGTCCACTGTGGGAGGCGCATCTGATCGAGGGGCTTGCCGACGGCCGGTTCGCGGTCTACACAAAGATGCACCACTCACTGATCGACGGGGTGTCGGCGCTCAAACTGTTGACGCGCACGCTGTCGGAGGATCCCGGTGACACCGAGGTGCGGGTGCCGTGGGCGCTGCCGCGCAGGAAGCGTCCGCGTCAGAGTTCGTCGCTGCTGCGGACGGTCACCGATGCGGCCGGGTCGGTCGCGGGGCTGGCGCCGTCGACGCTGCGGCTGGCCCGGTCGGCGCTGCTCGAACAGCAGCTCACCTTGCCGTTCGCGGCACCCAAGACCATGTTCAACGTGAAGATCGGCGGTGCCCGTCGGGTCGCGGCGCAGTCCTGGCCGCTGGAGCGGTTCCAGCGGATCTCACGGGCGGCCGGGTTCACGGTCAACGATGTGGTGCTCGCGGTGTGCGCCGGTGCGTTGCGCGCCTACCTGTTGGAGCAGGAGGCACTGCCGGACCAGCCGTTGATTGCGATGGTTCCGGTGAGCCTGCGCACCGAACACGAGGCGGACGCCGGCGGTAATCTGGTCGGCACGGTGCTGTGCAATTTGGGTACCGACATCGAAGATCCAGCGGATCGGCTGAACGCGGTCGCTGAGTCGATGCGGGGCAACAAGAAGGTGTTCTCCGAGCTGCCGCGGGTTCAGGCTCTGGCGCTGTCGGCGATGATGATCGCCCCGCTGGGCCTGGCTGCGGTCCCCGGGTTCGTCAGGGCCACGGCGCCGCCGTTCAACCTGGTCATCTCCAATGTGCCCGGGCCACGACAACCGTTGTACTGGAAGGGCGCTCGGCTGGACGGCAACTACCCGCTGTCGATCGCCCTGGATGGCCAGGCCATGAACATCACCTTGGCCAACAACGCCGACAACCTGGATTTCGGTTTGGTCGGCTGCCGGCGCAGTGTGCCGCATCTGCAACGCATGCTCAGCCATCTCGAGGACTCCCTCAAGGCGCTTGAGGTCGCGTCCGGGGCCTGATTCAAAAGGCGTAATGGGTAGACCAAATAGCGTTCGTCCCGCAAAATGGTCGCCGTGACGGATGACGGCGGGGCCTACCTCGGCAGGATGCGGATCCTCGATGCGAAACCGGTGAACCTCGACGGGTTCAGTGTCGCGAACCCTGAGCTCGGCCTGGTCGCGATGCGCAGTCCGAACGATCCGGAACCGTCGCTGGTCATCTGTGACGGAAAGGTCGTGGAGCTGGACGGCAAGGCCGCCGCCGACTTCGACGTGATCGACGAGTTCATCGCCCGCTACGGCCTGGACCTCGACGTCGCGGCCGAGGCCATGGCCTGCTCCGACGTCGAACTGGCGCGCAAGACTGTCGACCTCAACGTGCCGCGCGCCGAGGTGGTCCGGTTGATCGGCGGCACCACGCCCGCCAAACTGGCGAGGGTCATCGCCGTACTGACGCCGGTCGAGATGCAGGTGGCGATGACAAAGATGCGGGCGCGGCGCACCCCGAGCAATCAGGCCCACGTCACCAATCAGCTCGACGATCCGATGCTGATCGCCGCCGACGCGGCCAGCGCGGTGGCCTACGGGTTCCGGGAGGTCGAGACGACGGTGCCGGTGCTCGGCGATGCCCCGTCGAATGCCGTTGCGTTGCTGATCGGTTCGCAGGTCGGGACCCCGGGTGCGATGGCGCAATGCGCGATCGAGGAGGCGCTGGAACTGCGGTTGGGTATGCGCGGGCTGACCAGTTATGCCGAGACCATTTCCATCTACGGCACCGAGCAGGTGTTCGTCGACGGCGACGACACCCCGTTCTCCAAGGCGATCCTGACGAGTGCGTACGCGTCGCGTGGCCTGAAGATGCGGGTCACCAGCGGCGGCGGCGCCGAGGTGCTGATGGGCGCGGCCGAGAAGTGTTCGATCCTCTACCTGGAATCGCGTTGCGTGTCGCTGGCCCGGGCGCTCGGTTCGCAGGGTGTGCAGAACGGCGGTATCGACGGGGTCGGTGTGGTGGCCTCGGTGCCCGAGGGCATGAAGGAACTGCTCGCTGAGAACCTCATGGTGATGATGCGCGACCTGGAATCGTGCGCGGGCAATGACAACCTGATCTCCGAATCCGACATCCGCCGCACCGCCCACACCCTGCCGGTCCTGCTGGCCGGCGCGGATTTCATCTTCTCCGGGTTCGGCTCGATCCCGCGCTACGACAACGCCTTCGCACTGTCCAACTTCAACTCCGACGACATGGACGATTTCCTGGTCCTGCAACGGGATTGGGGAGCCGACGGCGGTCTGCGCACCGTATCGCCCAAGCACCTGGCCGCGGTGCGGCGGCGGGCCGCGACGGCCGTGCAGGCGGTGTACCGCGATTTGGGCCTGGCGGATTTCGCCGACAGCCACATCGAGGAGGTGGTGGTCGCCAACGGGTCACGCGATCTGCCACCTGGCGACCCGAAGGCCGTGGCGGAAGCCGCCAATGCCATCGAGGCCAAACAGCTCACGGTGTTCGACGTGGTGGCCTCGCTGAAGCGCACCGGTTACGACGACGAGGCCGAGGCCATCATGCGGCTCACGGCAGAACGTCTGCGCGGCGACCAGTTGCAGACCTCGGCGATCTTCGACGAGCAGTTCCGGGTGCTGTCCAAGATCACCGATCCGAACGATTACACCGGTCCCGGAACGGGTTACACGCTGACCGACGCGCGCCGCGCCGAGATCGACAACATCCGCCAACAGCGCAACTCCACCGAACTCACCGCCGACCAGACCGCGCATGCCGGCCACATCACGGTCACCGACCTCGAACCCGCCCGGCAGGGCAGCGATCCGCGGGAAGTGTGCATCGGCCTCTCGCCGGCGCTGGGCCGCAGTGTGTGGCTGAGCCTGTGCGGCCTGCCGATCGGGGAGGTGATCCGCCAACTCTGCGCCGGACTGGAGGAGGAGGGCTGTGTGCCACGGTTCGTGCGGGTGCGCTCGACCATCGACGTCGGCCTGATCGGCCTGACCGCGGCCAAGCTGTCCGGGTCCGGGATCGGAATCGGATTGCAGGGCAAGGGTACTGCGCTCATCCATCGTCGGGATCTGGCGCCCCTGGCCAACCTCGAACTGTTCAGCGTGGCCCCGTTGCTGACCGGGCGCAACTACCGCGAACTGGGCCGTAACGCGGCCCGTCACGCCAAGGGCATGGCGCCGGTGCCGATCCTCACCGGCGGTACCGACGAGTCGATCTCGGCGCGCTATCACGCCCGCGCCGTCGCGCTGGTCGCATTGGAGCGTGAGGCCAGTGAACCGGGCCAGGCACCGGTCACGGTGGAGGTGACGCGGGCATGAGCGACAAGATATCTGTTGCGGCCGCCGTTGACGGCAAGCTCGACCTGTCGGATCTGCGGATGGACCCGACGACGCTGGCGCACCAGGCCGTCGTCGCCGAGGAGAACGGCAACCCTCAGCTGGCCGAGAATTTCCTGCGCGCGGCGGAATTGGCGACCATCGACGACGAAGAGGTGATGGGGCTGTACGAGGCGCTGCGCCCGCACCGCTCCACGGCCGCCGAACTCGATGCATTGCAGGCATCGCTGGAAACCCGTGGAGCCGCGCGGTGCGCGGAACTGGTGCGGCAGGCGGCCGCGGTCTACGCCCGGCGGGGCCTGTTGCGGTGACGGTGCCCGAACGCATCGTCGCCGGGATCGACGTCGGCAACCACACCACCGAGATCGTGCTGGCCCGCATCGTGGACGGCGGGGTGCAACCACTGAGCCACGGACAGGCACCGACTCGGGGCCGCAAGGGATCCCGGGACTCTCTGGAGGGGGCGGCTGCGCTGCTGCACCGCATCGAAGTCGAGGCTCAGGTATCGGCCGATGAGTTGGCACTCTCGGCGATCCGGCCGGTCGACACCGAAACCGCCCCGCTGGCTCCGGCAGCGTCACCGCGCTCGCCGGTGCGCAGCCTGCGCCGGCCCGACGCCAGTACCCCGGCCGGTGCGGGTTACGCGGTCGGGCGACATGTGGCGCTGGCGGAACTGGCCGGCCAGGCCCAGCCCGGCCCGGTGGTCGTCTCGGTGGACGGCGACACCGATTTCGAGGTCGCGGCGGCTGCGATCACCCAAGCGGTGTCGCGGGGTTGGACTATCGCGGGTGTGCTGGCCGCCCAGGACGATGCGGTGTTGATCCGCAACCGGATTCCGCTCGACGTTCCGGTGGTCGATGAGGTGATCCTCGACGGTTTGGCGGCCGGTGCGCTGGTCGCGGTGGAGGTGGTGGCCGAGGGTCGCGCCTACCGGGCCCTGGCGGATCCGATCGCGCTGTGCGCGGCATTGCAGCTCGGGCACGATCAGATCCACGATGTCGCCGAATTCACCAGGGAGCTCTCGGATTCTCCGGCCATCGCCGTCACGGCGCGGACCGAGCTGCCGGAACCGCCTGCGGTGGACGATGACTATGTCGAGTTCAGGATCAACGGCGCGCCCGTACGGTATTCGCCGGCCCAGGCACACGCCATCCTGCGCCGCGAACCGCCGGGCAGCGTGGTGCGGATCCGGTTGCGCTCCGTCCCGACCACCGATCATGAGATCGCCGTCGACGACGCCTTTTTCACCGATCTTGCTGCCCTCGACAGCGGAACGTGGCTGCGCCGTGGCGTTGCCGATGCCCGCGGCACGGTCGTGGCGCTGCTCGCCGCCGATCACGTCGAGGATGCCGCGTCGACGCTCACCGAACTGACCGGGCGTCTGGCCCGCACCATCGCCACCGAACCCGAAGCGGCTGCCCGTGGCGCGCACACCACGCCGGGCCTGCCGCCGGATTCGGTGGTGTGCGATATCGGCGGCGGCACCATCGATCTGATCGGTGCCGATCGCACGGTGACGGCCGCGGGCGCGGGGGAGACCATCACCGTGGCGGTGGCGCGGATGCTCAACATCCCCCGGGCCCTGGCCGAACGGGTCAAGCGCACCCCGGCGATCCGGGTCGAGGGCCCGCACGTGGCGCACGAGGAGGACGGGCGGCGGCTGTTCCTCGACACGCCCGCCCCGGCTGATGCGATCGGCAGGCTCTGCACCCGCGGCACCGCCGGGCTGGTGCCGTTCTCCACCAAACTGGCTGCCGAGGAATGGCGCAGCCTACGGCTGGCGATCAAACAGGAGACCGTGGCAGCGAACATCGCCCGCTGCCTGGCTGCCTTCGAGAAACCCCCGACGGCGTTGGTGCTGGCCGGCGGCGGCGCGCTCGATGACGAGCTGCTGCGCACGGTCGGCGAATCTCTGCGTAGCGCGGGAGTTGTGGTGGGGCGAGCCAACATCGACGGGGTGCACGGTCCGCGGTTTGCGGTGGCATCAGGGCTGGTGCACCTCTCCGCGATCTAGCGGGTAGCCCGCAAGAAATCGCCCGAGATCTTCACCGCGGGTGTCGACGAGTCCCCGCCGACCACCAACGTGGCGAACGCGATGTCCCCGGCAATCCCGGCGAACCACCCATGCGAGTGTGTGTTGTCGCCGAATTCCGCCGTGCCTGTCTTGCCGCCGAGGTCGGGGACGTCGCTCAATTGGCTTGCGGTGCCCTCGGTCACGGTCTTGCGCATCATGTCCCGCAGCGCGGTGGTGACCGGGGCCGGCAGCGGCTCGGAGGCGGTATCGGCGGTCACCTTCTCGCCGTCGACCAGGCTGGGCAGGATGGTCGAGCCGTGCGCCAGGCTGGCCTCGGCGACCGCGAGTCCGAACGGGCTGACGGTCACGGTGCCCTGGCCGATGCCGTTTTCCACTCGCTGGGCGGCGGTGTCGGCGTTGGGAACCCGGCCGGTCACCGTGGTGAGTCCGGGAATGGTGAAGTCCACCCCGATGCCGAATGCGCGGGCCGTGTTGGTCAGCGCATCAGCGGGCAGCTTGTCCGACAGCGCCGCCATGCTGGTGTTGCACGAATGGGAGAACGCTGACGACAAGGGCACTGTGCCGAGGTCGAAGTCGTCGTCGTTGGGAATGGTGCGGTTCTCGATGGTCAACTGCCCCGGGCAGGCCACCGGAGTGTCCGGGGTGGCCAGACCGGCCTCCAGCGCGGCCGCGGTGGTGATGGTCTTGAATGTCGACCCTGGCGGGTAGAGCCCCGAAAATGCAATGGCACCTTGGGGATCCGCGGCCGTGTTCTGCGCGGCGGCCAGAATGCCGCCGGTCGTACCGGAGATCGCGACCAGCACCGCGGGCCGGGCCTCCTGGGCGACGGCCTGTTGGGCGAGCAGTTGCAGCCGCAGGTCCAGGGTGGTGCGCATCGGGTCGGTCGGCGCGGGCGGTTGGGCAGTGAGCCGCTGCGCGGGTGCACTGTCCCCGGCGACCAGGTAGACCGACCACCCGGCAGCTTTGGTGATCCGGTCGTGCCACAGCTGGGCCAGCCCGCCGATGGCCGGCGACGACAGCTGGCGGTCCGTGGTCAGCAGGTCGCCCTGCTCGGCGACGGTGATGCCGGGAATCTGGGTCAGTTGGTCGCGTACCTGGGCGAGGTCGTCTTCGCGCAGTTTCATCACCGTCACGCGATCGTCGGTGTTCGACGTGAACTGTGCGCCGATGGAATCCGCGGTAGTGCCGGCATCGAAGCGGTTCAGCGCCGCGGCGAGCGGCGCGGCGGAATCGAGGTGGGCGCGGTCCAGCGAGATCACGCCGACGGTCTGCCACGTCATCAACGGCTGGCCGGCCCGGTCGAGCACCGGAGTCTGCAGGTCGCTGTCGGTGCTGTATTGAAATCGCAGGCCGTCCCGCAGGTCTCGGTGCAACAGCGTCGGCGTCCAGGTGATGAGCCAGTCGTCACCGGTCTTGGCCGCGGTGCCGGCGGTGTCGTAGCCGAAATCGTGGCCCTCACCCCAGGACCACTGATACTTCAGGGTCGCGCCGTTGCGATCATCGGGTTCGGCGCTGACCTTGACCGAGGCGGCGTCGCCCATGCCGTTGAACATCGAGGTGATTGCCGGCTCGGCCGCTGCGGGGTCGTTGGTCTGCGCGGCCGCCCCGTGGGCGTCTTTGCGTTGCACGGCATCGGCAAAGGCGGCGAATCGGTCAGCCGGATCCGGGGCAGACGAGCATCCGACGACCGGGAGGAACAGGCCGAGCAGCAGGAACCAGACGATGGCGGGATGGTGCCGTCGAGTCATGTCCCCAGCATGACATCAGAGCCTAAGCGGCCTTGTCCGTGCCCGACGCCCGGTGCGGCTTGGCCCGGTGCTTGGGCTCGGACTTGGGCCCAGGCTTGAGTCTGTCCTTGACGGTCTTCCCGACGTCGGACATGGCGTTGCGCACGTCGTCGTGCCGCTGTGTCGGGGTGCGTTTGACGGGCTTCTTCGGGGCCTCGGCCTTGTCTGTCACCGAAGGTGATGTCTTAGAAGGCAATCCGCCCCTGAAGTTGTCCGCACCCTGTTGCAGGGCGTCGGGCAGCTGATTCAGGGTTTCGGCAATCCGCTTCGGTGGCGTGATCAGCGAGAAGCGCGTCGGTGTTGCGGGGTCGGAGTAGTCGCGATCGGTGTAGCCCATGTCGACGGCGAGCTTGAGCGTCGGCTCGATCGCGCCGAGCACCGGCTCGGTGAATTCCGTGGTGTGCAGCGCGGTCGACACGTCGCGGATCGGCTGCAGCAGGGGCAGATGTTCGGTCTTGACCAGGATGTAGGTGTCGTTGCCGCCACCCGGTGTGTTGACCGTCTTCACGATGACTGCGTCCGGGTCGTTGAGGTCGGTGGCGTCCGGGGTCGGATCGCCGTGCAGATAGAAGAAGCCGGCCGCGGCGTTGGCCACAGACAGTGGGTTGGCGTAGGCCGGGAAGTCGCCGACGGGGTCGTACTCGATGGTGATGAAAGTTTCGTCGTACGGCGACTGTTCGGCTGCGCCGGTACTGGTGAATCCGAGCAGACCGAGTGGTCCCAGATCGGGGAAGCGGGCGTAGATACCGCCGTTGGGAACCGTGGGCGCTGCGATGTACACGAACTTCAGCGCGTCGGTGCCGTGGCCGCCCTGGGCGTCGAGTTCGCGCTTGTATTTCTCGGCGAGGATGGTGCCCTCGGAGTAACTGACGATATAGACGGTGCCGTCCTCGCCGACGTGGTCGCGCGCCACGCCCACTTGCTGGATCAACGGCTCACGGCCCTGCGCCACACTGTCGTCGATCGGCAACGTGGCCGGATAGTTGACGCCGTAGAAGCGACCGTCAGCCGGTTCGGCGTACCCACCGTTGTACGGCACGTAGTTGCGCTGGAACTTGTTCTGGATCCGGTCGCTGGTCGGATTGTTCGCCCCGCCGACGCCGACGACGGCATAGCTGCCCGGAAGGGTGGCCGCCAGCGCGTCGGCGACATGTCCGAACGTGAGTACCGCCGCCAGGCCCGCGGTGGCACCCGCCACTACGGCGGCGGATGAACGCGCGCGCTTCCGGTGACTGGCCACGTTGCTCCTCATGTCGTCCGGGTGAAACGACTGAGAACGGAGCGTGGGCCCGGGATCAGTCCGGGCCCACACTATGCCAGATGTTTGCCAAAAATGACCCGATCGCTACGGGCAGGAGACTTCCAGCTCGAAAGGCTTGGTCACCTGGTTCATTCCGTCCAGACCCGTTGCCTCACCCTTGACCGTGTACTTGTTGCCATCCTTGGTGGCTTCGGCGCTGCCGCCGGGCACACCGGGCGTGTAGCCGAGGCTGACGCCGTCGATATTGCCGAGTGCCACTGCGGTCACCGACGGCTGGTCGCCCTCGCTGAGCGTGGCGCTGACTCCGGACATGCCCTGTCCCACCGTCAGGCTGACATTGCCCGCAACCGTGGCGCACACGACCGTGCCCTCGAGCTTGTGGTCCGTGCCGTCGATGGAGACCCGCGCGGTGCCCGCACCTGTGGTCGCCTTGGCATCGCCGGCCTCGACCGATGCGGTCGCCGACGCCGATGCGGTCGCCTTCGTGTCGCTGGAGCTGTCTTTCTTGTCGCTCGATGAACAGCCGGACAGGCCGGCGATGACGATCGCGGCGCCGCCGACGGCTACCAGGAACTCACGCTTCACCAGGATCTCCTCAGGGTTGCGCAGCCCGCTTTCAGTGGCGGGCTGTCAGGCAGAAGTATTGGGGTTCGTG
Organism: Mycobacterium sp. IDUB_9; assembly: GCF_055419505.1. Classification (NCBI taxonomy): domain Bacteria; kingdom Bacillati; phylum Actinomycetota; class Actinomycetes; order Mycobacteriales; family Mycobacteriaceae; genus Mycobacterium; species Mycobacterium sp. IDUB_9. Next base: position 1,371,828 of record NZ_JBVAXU010000001.1, read on the forward strand.
CAGGTCGTGGGCATGCGATTGGTCGAATTGTTCGCAACGGCCGCGGGCTGGTCGTAAGTTCAGCACCATGCAGACGTTGCGCACTCCAGACGACCGGTTCGGTAACCTGCCTGAGTTTGCTTATCTACCAGAGTATTCCGAGGTCGATGACGGCGACGGTGGTCGATTGCGGGTGGCCTGGGTGCAGGCCGGTCCACCGGAGGCCGACCCGGTGCTGTTGTTGCACGGGGAACCATCCTGGTCGTTTCTGTACCGGCGAATGATCCCGATCCTGACCGCGGCGGGCCATCGCGTCGTATGCCCCGACTTGGTCGGCTTCGGCAGATCGGACAAACCCACGCGCATCGAGGATCACACCTATGCCCGGCACGTCGAGTGGATGCGGACGCTGGTCTGCGATGTCCTGGACTTGCGGCGGGTGGCCCTGGTCGGTCAGGACTGGGGTGGTCTGATCGGGCTCCGCCTGGCGGCCGAGAATCCCGACCGGTTCGCCAATATCGTCGTCGCCAACACGGGACTGCCCAGCGGTGACATTCCCATGCCGGAGATCTGGTGGCAGTTCCGCACGGCCATCCAGAACCTGCCGACGATCGACGTCGGCAGGTTCGTGGAGGCGGGGTGCCGTCGCCCGGTCAGCGACGAGGTCAGGGCAGCGTACGGCGCCCCGTTCCCGGACGACACCTTTTGCGCGGGTCCGCGCGCGATGCCCGGTCTGGTTCCCACCACACCCGACGACCCTGCTGCCGCCGCCAACCGGTCAGCTTGGAAAGCGTTGGCGGCCAGTGAAACCCCGATGCTGGTGGCGTTCAGCGACGGTGACCCGATCACCGGAGCCATGGCGCCCATCTTCCAGCGGGAGATGCGCGGCGCGCAGGGTATCGAGCACCCGGTGATCGCGAATGCCGGTCATTTCCTGCAGGAAGATGCCGGCGAGGAGCTCGCCGGGGCGATAGTGACCTTCCTCAGGGGCAGGTGACGGCGATGTCGAACGGCATGTCCACCGGCGCGCCCGGTTCGTTGGGATCGATGCCCATGCCGTTGCCGGTGATGGTGTAGCCCTTGCCGTCGCGCGCGGCCACGACCGGCGCGCTCGACAGGCCGGAGAGGTAGGTCAGCGAAGCGCCTTCACCGTTCACATCGCCGATGTTCACCGACTGCACCACCGGTGCTTCCCCGTCGGTCAGCGCCACGGAGGCCGGCATGTTGCCGTTGATGCTGATCGTGGTCAGTCCTTCCTTGGTCTCACAAGCGACGCTGGTGACCGGGCCGGCGTCGTTGGGACCGAAGGTGACCCGGCCCCCGCCGGATTTCCCTGAAGAAGAACCCGATTCCTGCGACGAGCATCCGGCGACTGCGGCCAGACAAACAGCAAATCCGGCGGCGATGACAATGGGGCGGCTCAGGACCAAATTCACGTCCGCAGTATGGACGCGTCCGCCCCCGTGACGGAAATCGGACGCGCATCCGGTTGAATACCTGGTGTGGACCAGCCGTATTTCACCGTGGAGGCCGAGTTGCCCGGCCGACTCGGCCGGGTCGGGACCATTCACACTCCGCATGGCGATATCCGCACCCCGGCGTTCGTTGCGGTCGGCACCGCGGCCACCGTGAAATCGGTCCTTCCCGAGACCATGAAACAGCTTGGTGCCCAAGCGGTCCTGGCCAACGCCTATCACCTGTACCTACAGCCGGGCCCGGACGTCGTGGCCGAGGCCGGCGGGCTCGGGGCGTTCATGAACTGGCCAGGCCCGACCTTCACCGACAGCGGCGGCTTCCAGGTGATGTCGCTGGGTGTCGGGTTCAAGAAGGTCCTGGCGATGGACACCGCACGGCTGAAGAACGACGACATCATCGCCAAGGGCAAGGAACGGCTGGCTGTCGTGGACGACGACGGCGTCACGTTCCGCTCCCACCTGGACGGTTCGAAACACCGGTTCACCCCGGAGGTGTCGATCGGCATCCAGAACAAGCTGGGTGCCGACATCATCTTCGCGTTCGACGAGCTGACCACGCTGGTCAACACCCGGGCCTACCAGGAAAGCTCGGTGCAGCGCACCCATGAGTGGGCGGCGCGGTGCCTGGCCGAGCATCACCGGCTGCAGGCTCTGTCGCCGGAGCGGCCGCGTCAGGCGTTGTTCGGGGTGGTGCAGGGTGCCCAGTACGAGGATCTGCGCCGGCAGGCCGCGAGTGGCCTGGCCGCGATCGGGCAGGAGGCCGGGCCGGCCGAGGGGCTCAGCTTCGACGGCTACGGCATCGGCGGCGCGCTGGAGAAGCAGAATCTGGCGACCATCGTCGGTTGGGTCAGCAGTGAACTGCCCGCTGACAAGCCCCGGCACCTGCTCGGTATCAGCGAGCCCGATGACCTGTTCGACGCGGTGGCCGCCGGGGCCGACACCTTCGACTGTGTGTCGCCGTCGCGAGTGGCGCGCAATGCGGCGGTGTACTCGGCGACGGGGCGGTACAACATCACCGGGGCCCGGTACAAGCGGGACTTCACCCCGATCGACGCCGAATGCGATTGCTACACCTGCGCCAACTACTCGCGCGCCTATATTCGCCACCTGTTCAAGGCCAAGGAGATGTTGTCGGCGACGCTGTGCACGATCCACAACGAGCGGTTCGTGATCCGGCTGGTCGACCGGATCCGGGCGTCGATCATCGCTGGTGAGTTCGATGAGCTGCGGGCTGATGTGCTGGGTCGGTACTACGGGACGTCTGTGCGCTGAGCAGTATCGCGAGAGCGATCGCCGCGGCGGTGACACCTGCGGTCGCCGGCCAACCCAGCCAACCGACGGCGGCTGCGCCGAAGGCCGTACCGAGGCTGCCGCCCACGAAGTACACCACCATGTAGGCGCTGTTGAACCGGGCGGGCGCGGCAGGGTCGATTGCCAGAACAGTGCTCTGATTGGCCACCTGGGCGGCGAACAGTCCGGCGTCGAACACGGCGAGACCGGCAAGAGTGACCACCGGATTCGACAGATCTACGGCGAGGACGACCGCGGCCGAACCGGCGAGGATCAGCCCGACCATCGTGACCAGTCGTGCGCCGACCCGGTCGGTCCAGACACCGGCGATGCGGGTGGCGACAATGCCGAGCAGGCCGGCAAGGGCGTACAGGCCGATCCGTTCGGCCGAGTAGGAGTACGGCGGTTGTGCCAGCGCGACTGCGAGGCCGGCCCACACCGCGCAGAAAGCGAAGAACCAGAGCGCGCCGCGCACCGCGGCGATGCGCAACGTCGGGAACCTCAGGTACAGGCCGGGCAGACTACGAAGCGTCTCCAGGTAGCTGCTGGTGGCCGAACCGGCCGTGGCGGGCAGTGTCCGCAATGCGACCACCGCGGCGGCAGCGCATGCGAGCGCGAAGGCGAGCAGGCCGCCACGCCATCCCGCCACTTCCGTCAGCCAGCCGCCGGCGATTCGGCCACCGATGATCCCGGCCGAAATGCCCGCTGTCACAACGCCCAGCGCAGTTGCCCGACGGCCCTCCGGGACGAAGCGCGCCGTGATCGAACTCAACTGTGCGCCGACGGTGGAACAGGCACCGATGATGCCGACCGTGAGCCCCAACATCCACAGACCGCCTGCGGCGGCGTTGGCCGCCAAGGCTGCGGCCAAGGCGCCGAACTGTGCAGCCAGAAGGTAGTTCGGTCGGAATCGGTCGACGAGCGGTACCAACGTCGCGAGCCCCAGCAGGTAGCCGACGGGACCGCACGCCAGCGCGACGCCGACCTGGGCCACCGAGATGTCAAGACTGCCAGCGACATCGGATATCGCCGGTTGCAGAGGATAGCTGGCGGCGGTGCCCAGTGCTGCGGCAATCGCCATGAACCACACGGTGATTCGGCGCATTTCAGGCTGCGGTGTCATGCCGCTGACGTTATGAGTCCACGCGCGGGGGTGCTGGCGGGATTCGGACGATGCGGTGTGGCAAGCCTGAGGCGTTCGGGCGGGTGTACAAATGCGGTGGCTCACGGAAGAGTGACGCCATGCCGGAAGAGCTCACCGCCCAACAGGCCGCCACCCGCCTGGCGCCCGCCGACACGCTCGGGATCCCACTGGGGCCCGGCCAGCCTCCGGCGTTCCTGCGGGCCCTCGGCGAGCGCACGGATTGGACGGACCTGCGCGTCTACGGTGCGCTGCTCGGGGTCGGCACCGAACTGTTCACCCGTCCGGGCGTCCATTACCTATCCGGCTTCTACGGTCCTTTCGAGCGGATGCTGCGGGATATGGGCGCCGATGTGGAGTTCGCGCCGGCGGACTTCCGTCGGTTCGCCCCGCTGCTCCAGAGCCAGGCGCCGCGCGTGGTGACGACCGTTGCGGCGCCGCCCGACGCGGATGGTTGGTGCTCCCTGTCGCTGCACGCGGGGGCCACGGTCGGCGAATTGCGCCGCGCGGGTGCCGATCCGCAACGGCTACTCGTCGTCGAGGTGTCCGATGCCTATCCACGAACGTTCGGCCTCGACGATTACCGCCATGCACTGCACGTCGACGAGATCGACATCCTGGTGCAGTCCACCGACGCACCGCTCGCGCTGCCCGCGGCCTCGCCCACCGACGTCGACAGGGCGATCGCGAGGCACGCCGTCGCGTACATCCCGTCCGGCGCGACGCTGCAGACGGGTATCGGCTCAATTCCCAGCCAGATCGCGGCACTGCTCGCCGACGGGGACGGGGGAGGTTACGGGCTGCACAGCGAGATGTTCACCGATGGGTGCATGCAGTTGCACCGTGCGGGCAAGGTCACCAACGTCGGGAAAGGCCTGTACGAGGGTGTGAGCGTGACGACCTTCGCGTTCGGCTCGACCGAGCTCTACGCGTGGCTGGACGGCAACTCCGACGTCGCGTTCCTGCCGGTCGAGATCGTCAACGCGCCGGAGGTGATCGGCGCCAACAACGACATGGTCACGATCAACGGCGCGCTCGGGGTCGATGTCCACGGCCAGGTTGTCGCGGACACCATCGCCGGCGACCAGTTCAGCGGGATCGGTGGCGCCGAGGATTTCGTGGCCGGTGCCGGCCTTGAGCTGTCGGATCGTTCGTTGATCTGCCTGCCCTCGACGTTCGAGAAGGACGGGGTGCTCCAGTCGCGGATCGTGCCGTGGTTCGGCCCCGGGGCGGTGATCACCACTCCGCGGCATCAGGTCGATGTGATCGTCACCGAGTACGGCGCAGCCGAACTGGAGGGCAGGACGGTCCGCGAGCGCGGCGAGGCCCTGGCCGCGATCACACACCCGCGGTTCCGAGACGAAATGTTGGCCGCCGCTGAGCGTGCGGCGCAGGGACGTTCGCCCGTCCGATAACGCCCGCGTGCCCGGCGACTAACTTACAATTTGTAACTTAGTCGACGGAGGGCTGCAGCATGGGCGAACGCTATGTGGTGATCGGCGGTGGGCTGGCGGGATTGGCTGCCGCGGTGTGGCTGAGCGAAGCTGGAAAAAACGTCACCCTGCTCGAGCGCCGTGGCCGGCTGGGCGGACGCACCCACGCGATGCGGGCCGACGAGGTCGACGATGTCCCCGACAACGGGCAGCACGTGATCGCCAGCGGCTACCAACACCTTTACCGATACCTGACCAGCGTCGGCACCCGGCAGCACATCGCCTTCCCGAAATCGTCGACATTGCGGTGGCCTGACGGGCGCAAGGTCACCATGCAGACCACGGGCGCCGGGGCGGTCCGCACCCTGCTCGGGGTTCACCCCGACGCGAGCTGGGCCGACCGGTTGCGCGCCGCCCGTGCCACCTTGCGGCTCGGCTGGCAGGCCCTGCATCAGCCGGCAGACATGGCCGACCTCACCACGGAACAGTGGTTCGAGCGCGTCGGCATGCCCGCCCCCGCACGAGAAGCTTTGTGGGACTGGCTTGCCCTGGGTATTGCCGCCGAGCCGGTGGCCCGCGAATCGGCCAAGGTCTTCGCCAACGTGATGGCCACCGGTATCCGCCTCGGGATCGCCCACCGCACGCCCGTCACCATCGGCTACCCCACGGTCGACCTCGACACCCTCTACGTCGACGGAGCGTTGAAGGTCTTCGCCGAACGCGGTGTCGACGTGCGCTACCGCGCGGTCGCACGACGGATCCGCATCGAGAACGGCACCGTCACCGGCGTGCTCCTTGCCGACGGTACCGAGGTACCCGCCGACGCCGTGGTCTGCGCGGTTCCGAACTCCAACATCGGCGGCCTGCTCGACGACCTGCCGGAGCATCCCGAGATCTATGCGGCTGCAGACAAACTCGGTTACACACCCATCGTCAGCACCAATCTCTACCTCGATCGTCCGTTGGGCACCGAGTCGGCGTTCGAGGGGCTGATCGGCGGAACCGGGGTGATCGACGAGGTGTTCGACCGCCAGATCATGCATGGCCGTAACACCGACCGGTCCTGGCTGTACTGCCTGACCACCAGTGGCGCCTACGAGCAGATCCACAAGAGCAACGACGAGATCGTCGACGAGCAGGTGGCGTTGTTGCGCCGGTACTACCCGGCGGCACGGGAGGCGAAAGTGCTTCAGGCTCAGGTGGTCAAGATGCCGAAGGCGACCTTTTCGCAGGTGGTCGGCACGGACGGGCTGCGCCCGCCGCAACGGACCTCGGTGCCGTCGTTGGTGCTGGCCGGCGACTGGACGGCCACCGACTGGTCGGCGACCATGGAGAGCGCGGTGCAGAGCGCGGCGAATGCGGTAGCCCTGTTACTGGAATTCCGGCAATGACCCGCCGCCGGCTCAGCGGCGCGGACCGCAGGGCACAGCTGCTCGACGTCGCGCGCGACATCGTCGCCGAAGGTGGCTACCCCGCATTGACCGTCGAGCAGGTTGCGAGCCGGTCGGGGATCACCAGAACCGTTGTCTACCAACAGTTCACTGATCTGGCCGGGCTCACCACCGCGCTTCTGGACCGTGAGTCGGCGGTCGCGTTCGCCGGCATGAGTACCGTGGACCAGCCCGACCTCGATCCCGAGCAGCTCGGCAGGGGGATTCTGGCCTACCTGCATGATGCGCCGACGAGTTGGCGCATCATCTTGCGGCCGCCCGACGGCGCGCCCCCGCAGGTGCGCGAACGCATCGAAGTGGGCCGCCGTTACGCCAGGAAGGTCGCGGCGCGGCCGCTCTCGGTGGCTGCCGGCGTGGACGTCGACCCGGACGGGACCACGGTGCGAATCCTGTTGTCGGCGATCGAGGAGCTCGCCCGCGTACACCTGGAGGATCCGGGCGACCATCCTGACGACGAGGTGCTGAGCTATCTGCGCTCGATTGTCGAGTGGGCGGTCGCCGTTGAACGGGTACCGAACGGCTAGAGCGGATTGAGGATCCGCTGCAGGAACTGGCGGGTGCGCTCTTCCTTGGGGTCTCCGATCACGGCGGCCGGTGGCCCCTGCTCCAGGATCACGCCGCGGTCGGTGAACAGCACCTGATCGGAAACCTGTCGGGCGAACTGGATTTCGTGCGTGACGATCACCAGCGTCCAGCCTTCGACGGCCAGGTCCCGGATCACCGCGAGCACCTCGCCGACCAGTTCGGGATCCAGTGCCGAGGTCGGTTCGTCGAACAGCACCACTTTCGGTTTCAACGCGAGTGCCCGGGCGATCCCGACGCGCTGTTGCTGGCCACCCGAGAGCTGGTACGGATACTTGTCCTGGTGGTCGGACAGCCCGACCTGACGCAATAGCTCGGTAGCCTCGGCCAGCACCTCCTCCCGCGGCCGTTTCTGCACGACGAGCGGCCCCTCGGTGACGTTCTGCAGCACGGTCTTGTGCGGAAACAGGTTGTGGGACTGGAACACAAAGCCGCTCTGCGCCCGGTAGCGACGCAGCTGATCCTTGGGTACCGGCTTGGCGAAATCGAGTTCGCTGTCACCGACCCGGATCACGCCGGAGTCGGCGACATCGAGCGCGTTGAGGGTGCGCAGCAGCGTGGTCTTCCCCGAACCCGAGGGGCCGATGACCGTCGTCACCGTGCCGCGCGGCACGGTGAACGAAACACCCTTGAGCACCTGGACGTCGCCGAACGCCTTGTGCACGTCGGCGGCGACGATCCGGTCTTCGCGTTCTGTGGTCATCGCGCAACGTGCCTTTCCAGTCGGCGCTCGAGGCGACTCTGGCCGAACGACAATACGAGGCAGATCACCCAGTAGTAGATCGCGGCCGTGCCGTAGAGGGCGAAGAACTCGAACGTCGGTGCCGCGACGATCTGGGCCTGCCGCAGCAGTTCGGTCACCAATATTGTTGAGGCCAGGGAAGTGTCCTTCACCAGCGAGATCAAGGTGTTCGACAGCGGTGGCACCGCGACCCGGGCCGCCTGCGGCAGAATGATGCGCCTTAGGGTGCCGGTGTAGTTGAGGCCGATCGTCTCGGCGGCCTCCCATTGTCCCTTCGGGATGCTCTGGATCGCCGAGCGGATGATCTCGGCCGCGTAGCCGCCGACGTTGAGGCTGAACGCGATCACCGCCGCCGGGAACGGGTCGATCTTGACCCCGAACTCGGGCAGCGCAAAGAACACGATGAACAACTGCACCAGCAGTGGGGTGCCGCGGATGATCGAGATGTAGAAGCGGGCGATGTTGCTCAGCACCACATTCGGCGACAGCCGGGCCAGTGCCACGGCCAGGGCGATGACCAGGCCGATGGCGAAGCTGATGATCGTCAACGGAATGGTCATCGTCAGAGCCGCTTTGGCCAGCGGCCACAGGTTGTCGGCGATCAGCTGCCCCGTCGAATGTGTGCGCGCGGGTGCACCTTCTTCGGGTGCCCCCGAAGCGTTGGCCTTGAGGTATTTCTGCGAGATGGCGGCCAGGGTGCCGTCGGCCCGCAACTGGTCGAGTGCGGTGTTGAGTTCGGGCAGCAGGCCGCTGTCCTTGCGCGCGGCGAAGCCCTGTTCGCTCTTCTCTCCCACGGTGCCTGCGATCTTCACCGACTTGTCGTTGGTCTCGGCCAGATATGCGTAGACGGCGATGCTGTCGTTGACCACGACATCGACCCGGCCCTGGTTGAGGAGCTTGATGGCCTGGGTGAACCCTTCGACCGCTTCCACCCGGGCGCCGGCCTTACGAGCGATCTCCGACCAGTTGCTGGTGGCGTTCTCGGCGGCGACCTTGCCTTTCAGGTCCGCGAGCGACTTGATCGTGTTGTCGTCGGCGCGGGTGACGATCACGCCTTCGCCGATCGAGTAGGGCTGGGACAGATCATATTTGGCCTGCCGTTCGGGCGTGATCGTGACCTCGTTGGCCACCACGTCGAACCGGTTGGCCTCGAGCGCGGCGAAGATGGAATCCCACGGTGTCTCGACGAATTCGACTCTTACGCCGAGTTTGTCGCCAACCGCGCGGGCGACGTCGACGTCGTAGCCGACGAGTTGACCCGTGGCGGTGTCGTGGTAGCTGAACGGCGAGTACACGCCTTCGGTGCCGACCCGCAGCACGCCGGCCGAACTCAGCGGTTCGTCGGTATTGCCCGTCTTCGGCCCGCAGGCGGCCAGCAGTACCGCGACGATCAGCAGGAGCCCCAGCAGTGGAATTCGTCGGGAGCGCACTGCCGGACGCTAACAGGGGCGCGAGCTGTTCTGCAGGTTTCTGCTCAGCCCGGCTGGTATATCCACGGATGCCGTGGCAGCGCGCCCGGGTCGAACCGGTCGAGCATGCCGTCGACGTCTAGCGCGGGCCATCCCAGCGACGCGCTGATCTGCTCCAATGCCCGGTCGACGCCGATCTCGGCCAGGGTGACCGCCCCGTCGCGTTTGGCCAGCCGGGCGCCGTCTTCGTTGAGCACCAGCGGAACGTGGGCGTAAAGGGGTTCCGGGTAGTTCAGCAGCCGGGCCAGATATGCCTGGCGCGGGGACGAGCTCAACAGGTCGTCGCCCCGCACCACCTGGTCGACGCCGGAGGCGGCGTCATCGACCACCACGGCCAGGTTGTAGGCGGGCACGCCGTCGCCGCGACGTACCACGAAGTCGTCGATGATCCCGGTGTATGTGCCGTGCAGCAGGTCGGTCACGGTGCCGACGAATGTTTCGGTGCGGAGCCGCAGCGCGGGCGGACGGCCGGTTTCGGCTCGGCGCTGTGCGCGTTCGGCCTCGGTGAGGTCCCGGCAGGTACCCGGGTACGCGCCTTCGGGGGCATGCGGAGCCCGCGGCGCTTGCGCGATATCTTTTCGGCTGCAATAGCATTCGTACACCGCGCCACGTTCGGACAACTCGCCGATCACCGCGTCGTAGCGGTCCTGGTGGCCGGTCTGCCACTCCGGTGGCTCGTCCCACGTCAGCCCGATCGCGGCCAGGTCGGCCACTTGCCGCGTACCGATCTCGGGAAACGTGCGGTCATCGAGATCCTCGACCCGCAGCAGGAACCGGCGCCCGGTGGACCGGGCGAACAACCAGGCCAGCACCGCGGTGCGCAGGTTGCCGATGTGCAGGTCGGCCGACGGGCTCGGCGCAAACCGCCCGGCGGGGGTTGGGCTCACGCCCGCAATCTAGCTAATCGCGGTCCCAGGGCGCAGTCTCGCCCATCTTCTTGTAGTACTTCGCCAGGTGGCTTTTCACCCGGTCGATGTCCTCCTTGGGAAGATCGACACCACCGCGGGCGCCGTCCATGATTCCGCCGGCAGCCATCACCCCACGCGGCACGGCCTCGAGCTTGCCGCCGACCACGTCGGCGATCAGCAGCTTGTACGCGGTGAAGTTGTCCTTCTCGTCCTTGTCGTACCAGACATGCGCGTCGCGGTATTTCTGGTTGGGTTCGTCCTGCGCATCGGCCCATTTGCGGACCCGTTTGTCGGCGGCGTCGCCGTCCCACTCCCGGTCCCGATCAGCCAGCGGCAGGTCCTGAAATGCGGTTACAGACATGCTGTTGGCATGCCCGGCTACGGGCGCCGGTAAACGCTAGCGTTGGGCGGGTGCGGGAGCGACACATCACAGGCGGCACGATCCAGGTTGAACACGAGGACGGGCTGGTACGTGCGCGGGGCGTGCGCTACGGCACGGCCAGACGATTCGCGGTCGCCGAACCGCCCGCTGCCTGGTCGGGGGTTCGGGACGCCACCCAGTCGGGTCCGGCCTGCCCGCAGCGGCCGTCGCGGCTGGGTTGGGTGACCGGCAACGTGCTCGATGGCCTGTCGACGGACGAGAACTGTCTGGTGCTGACCGTCACGGCACCGGCCGATGCGCAGCGGCTCCCGGTCATGGTGTGGTTCCACGGCGGTGCCTACGTCGCGGGCAGTGGAGAGTCGGCCAAGTACGACGCCGGTGCCCTGGCCCGCGCCGGCGACGTGGTGGTGGTCAATGTGAGTTACCGGCTCGGCATCTTCGGCTATCTGGCGCCACCCGGGGCAGGTGAGGACAACCTGGGTCTGCGTGACCAGATCCTGGCGCTGCGCTGGGTGCACGACAACATCGCCGCGTTCGGCGGCGACGCAGCCAACGTCACCGCATTCGGTCAGTCGGCGGGCGCCCACTCCGTGTGGTCGTTGATGTTGTGCAAGGACGCGGCCGGGCTGTTCCACCGCGCGATCCTGCAGAGCGCCCCGCTGGAACTGGACCGCGGGCGCGACGACATGGCGCAGAAGATGGGCGCGGCCATGGCCACCTCGCTCGCCGGTGCCGATCCGGCCGAGGTGAGCGTCGACCGGTTGCTGGCCGCCGAAGGCGCTGCAGTGGCCGCCGCGCAGGGGTTGGGTCTCCTCAGCGGTCTCGCGTTCTCGCCGCGGCTCGGCCGGGGGCCGCTGCCGGACCCCGGGGACGTGCCCGACGCCATCGCCGACGCTGCCGGTCGCATCGAGCTGCTGATCGGCTATACGAAGGATGACGCCGCGCCGTTCGTCGCGATGGATCCTCGGGTGGCCAGGCTCAACCGGGTGCCTGTCCTCGGCAGGGTCGCGGTCCGGGCCGGTTCGAAATCGATCACGAAACAGGCGTTCGCCGGCCCCTCCGAACGCCTGGCCGAGGCGTGGCAGACGCACGGCGGCCGGGTGGGCACCTATCGTTTCGACTGGACACCTGAGGGTGCCCCGCTGGGCGCCTGCCATTGCATGGAGTTGCCGTTCCTGTTCGGTTCACCCCAGACCTGGGCGGATGCCCCGATGCTCGGCCCGCAGCGGGCGATCGACAAACAGCTTTCCACCGAGATGCGTACTCGCTGGACACAATTCGCTCATCACGGCGTCGAATCGTTGAGCGCGCCGTCGCTGCGGTTCGGCTGAGCCGGTGGTCGCCGGATCGGCTGAACCTCTCCTGCCTTGATAAGGTCACCGCAAAATTCGGAGCGGTGGTGTGATGGCGATTATGGGCGCAGTCCCGTCACTACGTGGCCGCGTCAGCGAATGCGCAGCACTTCGGGCACTGGTATCGGGTGGCCGTTCGGGCGGCAGCGCGGTGCTGGTGGTGCGTGGTGAGGCGGGCGTCGGTAAGACGGCGCTGCTCAACTATGTCGTCGAACAGGCGCCGGCCTTCCGGGTGACCCAGGTCGGTGGGGTCGAGTCCGACATGGAACTGGCCTTCGCGGGGTTGCATCACCTGTGTGCGCCGCTGCTGAACCATCTCGACAAACTTCCCGAACCGCAGCGCGACGCGCTCTCGGTCGCTTTCGGTCGTGGTGTCGGGCCGGTGCCCGATCGCTTTCTGGTCGGCCTGGCGGTGCTCAGCCTGCTGGCCGCCGCTGCCGAGGACCAGCCGCTGCTATGTGTGGTCGACGACGCGCAGTGGCTCGATCAGGTTTCGGTGCAGACCTTGGGTTTCGTCGCGCGGCGGCTGCTGGCCGAGCCGGTTGTCTTGGTGTTCGGGGTCCGCGATGGTCATGACGGACCCGCCGACGTGCTGCCCGGTCTGCCCGGCCTGCCCGAGCTGCGGCTCGAAGGTCTGTCGGACAGCGATGCCAGAGACCTGCTGGACGCAGTCGTTCTGGGGCGGCTCGACGAGCGGGTACGCGACCGGCTCATCGCCGAATCCCGCGGTAATCCGCTGGCCCTGTTGGAAGTGCCGCGCAATGTCTCGGCTGCGGAGCGGGCCGGTGGCTTTTGGATTGCGGGGACGCGGCCGTCGGTCGGGCAGGTCGAGGAAGGCTTTGTCCGCAGAATCCAGGCGCTGCCCGCGGATACTCGTCAGTTGGCGCTGCTCGCGGCGGCGGATCCGGTCGGTGATCCGGTGGTGTTCTCGCGTGCCGCAGGGCATTTGGGTATCGGAATGGATGCGCTCGCGCCGGCCGAGGCCGCGGGGTTGATCGAGTTCGGCCCCCGTATGCGGTTTCACCACCCACTGGTCCGGTCGGCGGCCTACCGGGCCGCGGACGTGGCCGACCGCCGGGCGGTGCACCGGGCGCTGGCCAGTGCCACCGATCCCGAACTCGATCCCGATCGCCGCGCCTGGCATGCGGCCAATGCAGCAGCCGGCCCCGACGATGCGGTGGCCGCCGAGCTGGAAGCCTCGGCGTGGCGCGCACAGGGCCGCGGCGGAATTGCCGCTGCGGCAGTCTTTCTCGAGCGTGCCGCGGTCCTGTCCGCCGATCCGGCCCTGCGCAGTTCCCGCGCGATCGCGGCGGCCGAGGCGAAACGCGAAGCTGCCGCGCCGACAGCTGCCTACGAGCTGCTGGCACTGGCCGAACTGATCCCGATGACCGAATTGCAGCAGGCCCAGGTGGGCCGGCTACGGGCGCAGATGGATTTCACCAGCAGCCGGGGCGGCCTGCCCGGATCGCCGCCGGTCCGGCATGCGGCCGCGCTGCTGCTAGAGGCCGCCAAGCGGCTGGAGAACGTCGACGACGAGTTGGCACGGGAGACGTATATCGAGGCGCTGGCGGCCGCGATGTTCGCCTCGCGCAGCGAACCGAAGGCCCTGGTCGTGGCCGCCGAGGCGGCACGTGCGGCGGTCGAGGGAATCGTGGCGCCCTCCAGACCGATCGACTTCCTGCTCATCGGGATGGCCAATCTGATCACCGACGGCCTGCCCGCGGCGGTCGATCACCTGCGTAGCGCGCTGGAGCTGTGGTGTGAGCACGCCCGGCGCCATGACGGTAGGGCGCTGCGCTGGTTGGCGTTGGCCTTCCCGATCGTGCAGGAATCCGCCGGCCACGAGATATGGGATGACGAGTTGGTCGAGCGGCTCGCCACCGACATGATCGGCTATGCCCGAGCCACCGGAGCATTGGCCGTCTTGCCGCAGGCGATCGCCTATAAATCCGGCGTGCACGTTCACAAAGGCGAATTCATCACGGCGGCAAGGCTTATGGAAGAGGCGGGCTCGATCTCGGAGGCCATCGGTCATCGCCCGATGAGGTACCACAAGGTGGAGCTTGCGGCCTGGCGCGGTGATCTGGACGAGGCCGGCAGTCTGATCGAGGCCGGGATCGCTGAGGGCACCGCCAAGGGCGAGGGCCGGCTGCTGGGAGCCGCCGGGTATGCCGCCGCGGTGCTCTACAACGGGCTGGGCCGGTATCAGGAGGCGTTTGACGCCGCCCAACAGGTCTGCCAGTACAACGATCTGGGGTTCTACACCTGGACGCTGATTGAGCTGACCGAGGCGGGAGTTCGCGTCGGCGCGCGGGATGCCGCGGAGGATGCGGTACGCCGGTTGGAGACGGGCGCACGCGCCAGTGGTACCGATTGGGGTCTGGGTGCGCTGGCCAGTGCACGGGCCCTGATCGTCGACGACGCCGAAGCCGATGCGCTGTTCAACGAGGCTCTCGATCGGTTGGGCCGCACTCGGATCCGGGTTCAGTTGGCCCGAACCCACCTGCGCTACGGGGAATGGTTGCGTCGCCAGAAGCGGCGCACCAGCGCGCGTGAGCACCTCAACACCGCCTACGAGATGTTCACCAAGATGGGCGCGGACGCGTTCGCCGAGCGTGCCCGTCGTGAGCTGACCGCCACCGGGGAGAAGGTGCGCAAACAGCCGTTGGCCTCGGGCGATCAATTGACCGCGCAGGAGGCACAGATCGCCCAGTTGGCCCGCGACGGGCTGACGAATCAGGAGATCGGTGCGCAGTTGTTCATCAGCACGCACACCGTCGAATGGCACCTGCGCAAGGTCTTCGTCAAGCTCGGGGTCCGGTCGCGCAGGCAACTGCGCTCGGTGTCGTGGAGTAGCTAGTTCGTCGACGGTGGGGGTTGGGGTTGGAAGGGTGTGTACCACCACCAGTCGGCGCGTTCTCCGGTGGGTCCGGGGCAGGGTGGGACGTCGGGTGGGGGTGTGGTCGGTGGTCGGGCCAGGGATCCGCCCGGTAGGGGTTTTCCGGCACTGTCGGTGACGACGAGTTGGTCGGCGGGCCCGGTGATAGTGATGCCGCCGTGGTGGTGCAGGCGGTGGTGATAGGGGCACAGCAGCACGAGGTTGTGTAGTTCGGTAGGGCCGCCATTTTCCCAGTGCACGAGGTGGTGGGCGTGCAAGCCGCGGGTGGCCGCACAACCGGGGACCACGCAGCAGTGGTCGCGGTGCTCCAGCGCGCGGCGTAGCCGGCGGCTGATGGTCCGCGTACTGCGTCCTACGCCGATGGGTTGGCCGTGGCGTTGGAACCAGGCTTCCAGGGTGGCTTCGCACAGCAGGTACTGGCGTTCGGCGTCGGTGAGCAGTGGCCCCAGGTGTAGCGAGGCGACGGGCGTGTCAGCGTCGAGGTTCAGGTGCACGTTGACGGTGGTTTGTTGGCCGTGGGGGCGGCGGGCGGCCTCGTTGTCCCAGCCGGCCTCGATGAGGCTCATGAACGCGTCGACTTGGTTGGGAAACGGCCGCACCTGCTCGTCCTCGACCTGAGCACCGGTGTCGTCGGTGTCGTGGTCGCGTTTCCAATCCGCGACCAGCCTGTCGTGATGCGACCGCAGGCCGGCGTCGAATTTGGCGGCTTCGAGGCGGGCCAGGCGGATGGTGTAGGTGGTGTAGTCGTCGGCTTCGGTGCGGGTAAATGACCGTGGCGGTTCGGGTTCGGGTTTGGGCGTGGTTGGGGGCGTGGTTCGAGTTTGACTGCGGTGCGTAGTTGTTCCACCGTGGCTACGGGGGCGAGTTGCGCGTAGTGCTCATCGGATCCGTCGGCGGCTTTCGTGGCGATCACTCCGACCTGATCCAGGGATAGGCGTCCTTCGCGCAGGGCTTGGGTGCAGCGGGGGAATTCTTCGATGCGGCGGGCGATGGCCACGGCGGTTTCGGCGTTGCGGGGGCTGACCCCGGTTTTCCAAGCCACCAACGCTTTCATGGAGCGGGCACCGGTCGCTCCGCACAGTTCGTCGCGGTCCAGTTCGGCGACGATCTCCACGACGCGGCCGTCGATCGCGTTGCGTTGACCGCACAGCTCCGACAACTCCGCGAACAACACCTCCGTACGCTGCGCCGGGCTCGCCTCGGCGGCGAATGTGGCTGCGGTGGAGGACATGACCCCATCATCACAGAGGGGTACGACATCAAATCCACACGACGCCAGACCACGGGTTTTCAAGGGTCCCAGACATGACTGCAGCCGTCAGGCTCATCAAATGGCGACCATCCTGCTGCAGACCACGATCACGGAGAGTTCCGACGATTGGGATGTCAGCCGATTCTCGATGCTGGCCGCCGAGCTTCGCGCCGACGGGCACGAGGTCCTGGCCCGTAATCGGCCCGATCGCGTCGTGCAAGATCCGGTGCTCAGCCATCTCGATGAGCTCGGATTCGACCAGCTGTGGTTGATGGCGGTCGACGTCGGCAACGGTCTGACAACTGACGAATGTGCGGCGATCGGCAGGTTCCGCGGGCTCGGTGGTGGGGTGCTCACCGCGCGTGACCACCAGAACCTGGGCAGCTGCCTGCTTGGGCTGGGCTCGTTGGGGCAGGTCAACGAGTTCCACGACACCAGCCTGGACCCCGCGTCACGGTGCGACGACCAGGACAATCCCGACATCTCGTGGCCCAACTACCACTCGGGCGCCAACGGCGACTACCAGCCGGTGTTGGCCGAGGAGCCGGTGCACCAGCTGCTGCGCACCAGCCGGACCGCCAGTGGGCGCATCGAGTGGTTCCCGGCCCATCCTCACGAGGGATTGGTGGCGGCGCGAGTGCCGTTCGCGACGGTGGTGGCCCGGGGGCGCAGCACCGCCACGGGCAGGGAATTCAATCTCGCGGTGGCGCTGAACGGTGAGCGCACGCCGGCGGGCAGACCGATGGGCCGGGCCGTGGCCGAGTCGACGTTCCACCACTTCGCCGATTACAACTGGGATCTGGACTGTGGCGCGCCGTCGTTCGTCACCGATCGGCCCGGCTGGCAGATACGGGCCGATCCATCGCGTCTGGGGGTGTTCAAGGATTACGTCCGCAACATCGCCACCTGGCTGCAGCCGCCGGAGCACTGACTAGCGGTGACCCAGACCGGGAACGATGTCGTCGAGCCGGAAGGTGACCGGTTGTTCCAGTTGGGCGTAGGTGCACGACCGCGGGTCGCGGTCGGGCCGCCAGCAGTTGAACTGGGCGGTGTGACGGAAACGCCGGCCCTCCATGTGGTCATAGCGGACCTCGACGACGCATTCGGGTCGCAGCGGCACGAACGACAGGTCCTTGCCGGCGTTCCAGCGTGACCCGCCGCCATACCTGCGCGCGAGGTCCGGATCAGCGGCCACCTGTGCGGCCCAGTTCCAGGGGTGGTTCTCGAACTCGGTGACCAGGGGCTGCAATTCGGCGAACAGGGCCCGTCGTCGCTCCATCGGGAACGCGCCGATGACGCCGACGGATGCCAGCTCGCCGTCCTCGGTGTACAGCCCGAGCAGTAGCGATCCGATCGCATCAGGGCCCGACTTGTGGAGCCGATAACCGGCGACCACACAGTCGGCGGTCCGCTGGTGCTTGATCTTCACCATCACCCGTTTGTCAGGCTCATAGGTGAGGGTGAGCGGTTTGGCGATCAGCCCGTCGAGCCCGGCTCCTTCGAACTCGTCGAACCAGCGCCGCGCGGTGGCCACGTCGGTGGTCGCCGGGGTGACATGGAACGACGGGCCTGAACCCAGCGCATCCACCAGGGCGGCGCGACGTTCACTGAACGGTCGGCCCATGAGATCCTCCTCCCCGAGGGCGAGCAGGTCGAACGCGATGAAGCAGGCCGGTGTCTGTTCGGCCAGTAGACGCACCCGGGACGCCGCCGGATGCAGACGCAATTGCAGGGCCTCGAAATCCAGGCCACCATCAGTGGGCAGGACGATCTCGCCGTCGACAACGCATCGGGGTGGGAGCTCGGCCTTGGCGGCCTCGACGAGTTCGGGGAAGTACCGCGTCATCGGGCGCTCGTTACGGCTGCCCAACTCGACTTCGTCGCCGTCGCGGAACACCAACGCCCGGAAGCCGTCCCACTTGGGTTCGTAGGACGCGTCCGGTGGAATCACAGTTGCCGGCTTGGCCAGCATCGGCGAGACGGGCGGCATCACGGGTAACCGCATGAGACCAGTATTCACCCAGCCGGCGGCCGGCTCCGGTCCTCTCCACGTCAAAGACCACGCTTGCGTCCGACTGACACAGTGCCGTTACGGCGCAGCATCGCAAACATGGTGGCGATGCGACCCCGCTTGAGGTCGGGCTTCAGGCCGGCGCCAACCCGGTGCAATTGGTCTGTGTGCCAAGAAAGTTCGAGAATCCCGTCGAGAGACTTCAGATCGATGAACCGGCCGAGGACACCCCGCATTCCGGCGCGCAGTGAGTGTGAAGCCAGTGTCTCGGCGCGGCCGGCCAACACCGCATCTGCGGCGTCGGGCGTGGTGGCGGTGGGCCGGCCCAAACCGATGACGTCACACTCACCGGAATCGACCGCCTCTGCCATCGCGCCACGTGAACGGAAGCCACCTGTTACCGCCAGTGGGATATCGCCGGCAAGGTCGCGGACCGTGCGGGCATACTCCAGGAAGTAGGCCTCGCGCGCCCGGGTGCTGTCGGCGGCCTTGCCCATCATGGCGGGCTGCTCGTAGCTGCCGCCGCTGACCTCGATCAGGTCGAGGCCCTCACGTGCCAACGCCGCCACCACCAGGCGTGATTCGTCTTCGGTGAACCCGCCACGCTGGAAGTCGGCCGAGTTGAGCTTGATGCCTACCGCGAAGCTCGGTGCCACCCGCGCGCGGATGCGGCGCACGACTTCGACCACGAAACGCATCCGGCGCTCCGTGTCACCGCCCCATTCGTCGGTGCGCTTGTTCGACAACGGCGACAGAAACTGTGCGACCAGGTAGCCGTGCGCGCCATGGATCTGCACGCCGTCGAAGCCCGCCGTCTCGCATACCGCCGCCGTGTTCGCGAAACGTTCGATGATGTCTTCGATCTCGCCGGCTGTCAGCTCCCGCGGTGTGGTGGCGCCGGGGAACTTGAGCGCCACCGGACTGGGCGCGACGGGCGTGTGGCCGAGCGCGAGTGGGTTTGACTGCCGCCCTGGATGGTTGAGCTGAACCCAGATCGGAACGCCGGCGTCCTTGGTGGTCTTGGCCCAACGTGACAACGCATCCAGGTCGCGCTCGTCTTCGATGACGACATTGCCCGGCTCCCCGAGCTGTGTGCGGTCGACCATCACGTTGCCGGTGACGATCAGACCGTAGCCGCCGTGGCTCCAGCTCGTGTAGAGCCGCTCCAGGCGCTCGTCGGGGGCGTTGTGCTTGTCGCCGAGCCCTTCGCTCAACGCGGCCTTCATGATTCGGTTGGGCAGTACCTGGCCGCACGGTAGTGTCAGCGGGTCGTGCAGGGAAGTCATATGGATGTTCCTTTCAGGTGGGCAGCGCGCAGCGGTGCCTTGTCGGGCTTGCCGACAGCGTTCTTGGGGATGGCGTCCACCGCGGTGATCGAGGTGGGCCGCTTGTAGCCGGCGAGTTTACGAGAGCAAAGGTCTTGCAGCGCTGCGAGATCGATGGCGAGGCCAGGCCGGGGTTGGACGTACGCGGCGACGGTCTCACCCCATTTGTCGTCGGGAACACCGATGACGGCGGCCTCCAGGACATTCGGGTCACCGGTGAGGACGTCCTCGATCTCCTTGGGGTAGATGTTCTCGCCACCGCGGATGATCATGTCCTTGGACCGGCCTACCAGTGTCAGGTAGCCGTCGGTGTCGACATGACCGATGTCACCGGTGTGCAACCAGCCGTCGATGACGACGCGGGCGGTCTCGTCGGGGCGACCGAGATAGCCGCGCATGACATTCGCGCCGGCGATGAGCACCTCACCATCGGCCCCCGGCGCCACATCCGTGCCGAGTTGGTCGACGATGCGGATCTGCTGGCCCGGAAACGCGATTCCCACTGTGCCGGCGCGTCGTTCGCCGGCGACCGGGTTGATGGTGGAGGCACATGTCGCTTCGGACAGGCCGTAGCCCTCGACCAGCGGAAAACCGAAGCGCGCCTCGAAGCGGTCCAGCAATTCTGCTGACGCTGGGGCGGCCCCACAGATGCCGAACCGCAACGACGATGTGTCGGGTGTGACGTCGTCGGGCAGTGCCGCCAGCATGCGGTAAATGGTCGGCACTGCCGAGAAGAACGTCGGCCTGTGGCGTTCGACGACGCCGAAGAAGGAGTGCGGATCGAACTTCTCGGCGATGACGACGCTCGCTCCCGCGAGCAGCGGCATCAGGACACTGACCACAATGCCGTTGACGTGGAACAGCGGCAGGATCAGCAGACAGCGATCCGTTGGGTCGATGTGAAGCGCCTGCCGTCCCATCTCTGCCATGGCATCGAGGTTGGCGTGGTCGAGCATCACGCCCTTTGGCACACCGGTGGTGCCACTGGTGAAGATCAGCAGGGCCAGCGCCGAAGGATCAACCAGCGGTGGCTCCTCCTGCCCCGGCGCCTCCGGGTAGAGATCCCCGACGGTCAGCGTCGCAACCCCGGCCGGTCCGCTGTCCCCGTCCTCGACCACGAGCAGTCGCGTCCCGGAGGTGTGGATCTGCAGCGTGACCTCGCCGTCGGTCAGGCTCGGGTTGACCGGTGTGACAGTGGCGCCCAACCGCCACGACGCGAACAACAGCACCACGAACTCAACCCGATTACGCAACTTGAGCGCCACCACATCATCGGCGCCGACGCCCAGCTTGTGAAGATGGTGCGCTGCCGCCCGCACCCGCTGCAGCAGCATGGCATTGGTGAGCGGCCGGATGCCGTCGGACACGGCGGCCCCGTCCGGATCCAGATCTGCCCGTCGGTCGGGCAACGACGCAAAATTCATGAAACGTGCGCTCTCGCCGGCTGCAGGTGGCGAGTGAGGAACTCGACCTGATCACGGACCAGCGCGTCGAAGGGCGCACCGAGGTAGAAGTCGAAATGGCCGGCGTCGTATCGCTTGATCTCGCCTCTGGGTGCGGTGCGTGCGTACCGCAGGGTTTGGGCCGGAGGCGTCACGCTGTCGGTATTGCTGACGCAGAACAGGATCGGAAACTTGATCTTCTTCGCCGAACGGCCGGGCCGATACGTCGCTATCGTTGGAGCGACCCGTGCGGCTACCTCGTTCCGGAAAGTCGTGTCAGGCGGTAGTAACGCCTGGTAGCCGGGAAGCGCGTCGGGTGCATTCATGAGGGCCACGGCGCCCGGGGAACCGGCGAGGGGAATCATCGCGGGCGGCCTGCGCAGGACGATGGCGGCGTAATCTTTTGCGACCAACGGCAACACCTTCAGGGATTCAGCCGGGCCCAGTGCGAGCGCGGAGGCCAAGCCGTCGGTGAACGGGCATTGAGCCAATGCCGCCTTGAGCTCTGGATGGCGCGACGCGACGGTGATGGCGTGCCCCCCGCCGAAAGAGCTGCCCCAAACGGCAACCCGGGAGCTGTCCAGGCCGTCACGATTCTTCACCCACGCGATGGCGGCATCCCAATCGGCGAGCTGTCGTTTGATCGACAGAAGCTGGCGGGGTTCGCCGCTGCTGTCGCCGAAGTGGCGGTAGGTGAACGCCAAGGCGGCGATCCCGGCTTGCGCGAACCGCTCGGCGAAGGCGTCCAGGCGCATCTCGCGTGTCGCGCCGAGACCGTGCCCGAGAATGACCACGGGCGGTGACGTCACTCCGGTGGGCAGGTAAAGCCACGCGGCACAGGTGTCCCCGCCGGAAGTGAACGATACGTCGTGGCGGGTGAAAGGCTGTGCGGCGCTCACTTCTTCACCGCTCCATTGGCCGTATCGACCGCGGGCACCCGGCCCGATGCGAGCGCTTGTGCGTAGGTGTCGGGGCGGTAGAGCGGCAGCTCGCCGGTGGTGTCGGTATCCGCAAGGTACTGCACCATCAGCTCCTGACCGGCCGTGGACTGATCGGTGGGGAAGAACTCGGTCCGCTCGACGTGGAGACCTTCGGCCAGTGACATCGAGCCGCCGAAGTAGACCGCCCTCTTGATGCCCTCGACCGACGCTTTCGTCCTCTTTCCGAAGTACTCGGCCAGCTCGGTCGCCCGCGCGAGCACTTCGTCAGGTACGACGACATCGTCGACGGCACCATTGGCCAGCGCCTGCGCAGGTGTGAACGGCTTGCCCTCGAGGATCGCGACCAATGACCTGTGGGTGCCGATCAGGCGTGTGAGCCGTTGCGAGCCACCACCGCCCGGCATGATGCCGAGGAGGACTTCCGGCTGGCCGATGAAGTAATCCCCGTCGGCCATGACACGCAGATCGCACGCCCACGCGAATTCCGCTCCCAGGCCCAGGGCCGAACCGTTCAGCGCCGCCACGAAGATGACGCCGCTGGCATTCATCTTCATGAACGTCGCGTGCAGCCGGTCGAGCTGGCCGGCGCCGCTCAGCGGAGTCTTGTCCACAACCGGGCCCGGGACACCGGCACGGTCGATGCCTCTGGCCAGTCGCAGGGCGGCCGAGGCGCCGCGCCGGCCCAGCTTCGGTTTCACCGCTCCGCCTTCTTGCAGCCACCGGACGTCGGCGTGGCTGACGAACCGGCCGGGGCGTGCCCCGGTGAACACGACGGCGTGGACGCTTGGATCACGGTCGACCCGGTCGACCAATTCGTCGAGCTCGTTGGCGATCTCGACTCCGAACAGGCTGTGCGGGCCGCCGTCGACTCGCACGATCATGGTGGCGCCGCGGTCTTCGATCTGGAGGTGCTGTGTCATGGCTTTGCTTTCGTTGTGATTTCGCCGGGAGGAAAGATCAGCGCGGGTGACTGCGGGGACGGCACGAGTTGGTCGTGCCTTCCCAGCGCCGCGACCTCACGCTCGAGCGCCGGTGCCACCTCGGCTGCGAAGCGCCTCATCCATGGCCACGCGGCCGGCGAGTTCAGCGCAGCCTTCGCCCAGTTGGCCGCGACAACAGCACGCGGCACGTATATCCGGCTGCGCCGGCGCACCAGTCCGCGCACGATTGCAGTAGCCGCGCGATCGACACTCGTAGTGACATTGCCTGGGTAGGGGAGCCGCCTGCGAAGCTCTTGGAACGACGGGAGATCCGTCTCGGCGCCTCGGACCAGATCGGTGTCGATCCACGAGGGATGGACAAGTCCCACGGTCACTCCGAGGTGTGCCACCTCTTGACGGTAGGCGAGGGCGAGCATCTCGACGCCTGCCTTGCTTGCGGCGTAAGAGGCCAGCCCGGCAATCGGCGTGAAGGATATCGCCGAGGCGATGACCATCGCATGGCCTCGACTCTGTTCCAGGTGAGGTGTCGCGTACTTGAGCGTGCGGAAAACGCCGTTCAGGTTGATGTCCAGGACTCGCTCGAACGACGCCTCGTCAGCCTGGCGCACCGTTCCGTACGCGGCAACCCCGGCATTGGCGACGACGAAGTCGATGCCCCCCATGGTGATTGCGCAATTGTCGATCGCCGACCGCAAAGCGGTGCCGTCGCGCACATCGGCTTCCTCCCATGACGCACCAGGGCCAAGATCGTCGGAAAGTGCGCGCAGCCGTTCGGGCTCGAGTCCGATGAGGGCGACGCGAGCACCGCGGGCGGCGGCAAGACGTGCGACCTTCTCCCCGATACCCCGTGCGGCTCCGGTGATGACCAGCTTCTGGCCCGACAAGTTGCGCCGCATCAGGCGACGCTCGTCACGTGTGAGCGGTAGTTCTGCGGGATGCGGTAGCCGCCGAGAGCCTCGGTGAGCAGGGCCGCGAATTCGACGGTGGTGCGGTCGCCGCCGGCGGGGCCCATCGCCTGGATGCCGACGGGTAGGCCCGTTGCGGTGGTCGTGATGGGCATCGTCGTGGCCGGAGCTCCGGCGATGTTGGCCAATGCGCTCCATTTGGTTTGGTCCCAATAGGAGCGGGTGACGCCGTCGACGTCGATGGTGCGGCCGAAGCGGTCGTGGTCCTTGTTGTGGTGGCCGGGGGCCGCGGTGGGCGTGACGGGTAACAGTAGGACGTCGAATTCCTTGAAGAATCCCACCCATCGGTGCGCGGTTTCCCGTCGCGCCGCATCGCGGAACAACCACGCCCGGTGGCTTTGGATCGTCCCGCGCAGCGCGGCGGCAGCGTCACCGCGCGGGCTCATCAGTGAGCGTAGGGCAAGGGCACCGGCGAACTGCGGGCTCATGGTCGACCGGTCAACCGAGAACGCGGCCATCACCAAGCTCAGGAACAGGTCATGTGACGCGGTCAGGTCCACCGGGATGCTCGCGGGTTGCTCTGTGACCCGAGCCCCCGCGTCGCGCAGGGCGGTGACGGCGTCGTCCATGGCTCGACGGGTGTCTGTGTCGATGGGGCAGGCGGGATCGTCGGCCCATACCGCGACGCGGAAATCCTTGAGCGCGCTCGCGCGCGGCGGGGCGAGTGCGTACGAGAATCCGCCGTCGGGGTTCAGCGGCCCGACGGTGGCTTCCAGTGCAGGGATGATGTCGCGGGCGCCGCGTACCTGCACTCCGGCGCAGGCCATGTCGGCCTCGCCCCACCGCCCGGGATTGCCTGGCGCGCTGGGGATATGGCCGACCAACGGAACAGACTGCCAGGTCGATTTGTGGCCGTAGAGGCCGCAGAAGTGGGCCGGAATCCGGGTGGAGCCACCGATTTCGGACCCGAAGTCGAAGCTCGTGAGACCGGCCGCGGTGGCGGCGGCCCCACCACCAGCAGAACCACCGGAGGTGCGTGACAGATTCCAGGGGTTGTTCGTCCGGCCGAACACCGGATTACTGGCCTGCACGTCTGCGTTGCCGGTCGGCATGTTGGTCTTGCCGAAAACGATGGCCCCTGAGCGGCGTAGCCGGGCGACGGCCTCAGCGTCCTGCGTCGGTACGTAATCGGCGAGGTCCGGCCGGCCGCAGACCGTGCGCATGCCTGCTGTCTCATAGCTGTCTTTGACGGTGATCGGCAGGCCGTGCAGCGGACCGAGCGCACCTCCACGCGAGCGCGCCGCATCGGCCTCTTTTGCGGCCAGCCGCGCTGCAGCCGCGTCGATCGTGACGATCGCGTTGAGCGACGCGTTGTGTGCATCGATACGCGACAGGTAGAGGTCGACCAATTCGGTGCTGGATACCTCCCGAGCGTCCAGGGCCGCCAGTTGTTCGGTCGCCGGCAGCCAGGCGAAATCGTCAGGAGCCATGGAGGACACAGTCATCTCTTTTCTTTGGCAGAGTTGGCCAGAGATCCGCGAGGTATACCAATCGGTCTACTGGCAATAGCGACGGTAGTACACCGAATGGTATAGTGCAAGACATGAGTGCGCGGGAACGTCTGATGTCGGCCACGGCCACCCTGATGCAGAAGCAAGGTGTGGCCGGGACTGGGATTGCGGAGATCCTGTCGACCAGCGGCGTGACGCGACGATCGATCTATCTGAACTTTCCCGGCGGCAAGTCCGAATTGGTGGCCGCTGCAACGCGTGCCTCGGGGGACGAGTTGACCGCTGTATTGCGCGACTGCATCGCGCAGCGTGATCCGATCGGCGCGTTTACCCGTGTGTGGACCGAGATGCTGGTCACCACGGACTTCGAGGGCGGCTGCCCCATTGTGGCGGCGGCGTTCAGCCGTGGCGAAGCTCCCGAGGCTGCCGACACCGCGGCCGATGTGTTCGCCGAGTGGGGTCAGCTGCTGGCTGACAGGCTGACCGAAGACGGCATCAGCCGGGCTGTGGCGCAGTCATTGTCGACGACTGTCGTGGCCGCGCTCGAAGGGGCGGTCATCCTGTCCCGCGCCGCGCGTTCGACCAAGCCGCTGACGCAGGCCGCCCGGCACCTCAAGGAACTGATCGCCCAGCACCGCCCACCTGGTCAGCGCACCGCCTGATCGAGCAGCGCCGCAGCGGCCTTACGTGCATGTGTCCAGCAGGCGGGGTCGTCGAGTGAGGTCGACAGTGCGGCTGCACCTTCGTACAGAAGGGCGAGTTGATTGCCCAGCAGTGTCGGGTTGGTGGCACCGGCTTGGCGGGCCAGCTTGATCAGCCCCTGGATGTAGCTGCGCTTGTGTTCGTGGACGATGTCGTGAATTTCCGGCATCGCCTCGGCGGCTTCGACGGCCGCGTTGTGGAAGGGGCAACCGCGCATCTGCCCGTCCGGAGACGGGGTGGCGAACAGCGCGAGAATGCGCTCGCGAGGTGTGCGGTTCGAGGCATCCGGTCCGGGTCGGATTGGGTCGTCGACGAGTTGCCGGATGCACCGTAGGTACTCTTCGACCACCGCGGTCTTGCTCGGAAAGTGTTGATACAGAGTCCGTTTGGAGACCGATGCTTCATTGGCGAGTCGCTCGACGCCGGTGGCATTGATGCCTTCGCGGTAGAACAGGTCGATGGCGGTGTTGAGGATGCGCTCCCGAGCGCCGCGGCCGGTCATGACTCAAGTATACCGATAGGTTTACATCGCCGGCAAAGGCGTGTAGCGTCAGCGATCAGCAAGTACACCGATCGGTATACGAGGAGTCGGTATGAATCAGCAACGTCCCGGTTCGGTACTGGTTACCGGAGCAGGCCGGGGAATCGGTCTGGCGATCACCGAGCATATGAGCCGACGAGGTTGGGACGTGTACGCCACGGCGCGATCCGAGGCTGCCCTGCGCAGCCTCGAGCGCTTGCCCAATGTGCACGCGGTAGCGCTCGACATCACCGACAGGTCTGCGATCGCCGCGCTTCCCGATAGGCTTCCCGCTGAGCTCAACGGCGTCGTCAACAACGCGGGGATCATCGTCAACGGGCCGGTCGAGGGGCTGTCCCTCGATGATCTGACGCAGCAGTTGAACGTCAATGTGATCTCGCAGATCGCAGTGACCCAGGCGGTGCTGCCGAACATCCGTTCCGCCGGCGGCCGAGTGGTGTTCATGTCCTCGGTCAGCGGGTTGATCACCACACCGGGCACCGGTGCCTACACCGCATCGAAGTACGCGATCGAATCCCTGGCCGATGCGCTCCGGATGGAGTTGCGCCCGTGGCGAATTCCGGTGTCGCTCATCGAGCCGGGTCCGATCCGGACCGACATGTGGGCTGACGTGCTCGACGACTACGACCACATGACCAAACAACTCAGCGACGAGCATCGCCGACTGTATGCGTCGCACCTCGCCGGCAGCCGGAAATTGCTGGGACGTCTGCAGAAGCTGGCTGCTGATCCCAGCAGGGTCACCAAGGCCGTCGACCACGCGCTGACATCGAGGCGTCCGAAGCGTCGCTATCTACTCGACATCGTCAGCCGGACCCAGAAAGCCGTCGCCGCAATCGCGCCCACCGCGGTCAACGACGCGGTACTGGCCGCGGCAACCACATCCAGATGAAGCACACCGGTTTACCAAGGAAGGCAATCATGGCAGGCAATCGAAGTACCCGAAATGGCGTGTCGTACAAAAACGCGCCGACGAAATCGGTGTCCGTGAAGGGCGCTCGATTCGTCTACCGGGAGCTGGGCATCGATACCGGGGTGCCGGTGGTCTTCCTCCATCACCTGGCGGCCAACCTCGACAACTGGGACCCGAGGGTCGTCGACGGTATCGCGGCGAAACACCGCGTGATCACCTTCGACAATCGCGGTGTCGGTGGTTCCGAGGGCAAGACGCCCGACACCGTCGAGGCAATGGCCCACGACGCCGTGGCGTTCATCCGTGCGCTCGGACTCGAGCAGGTCGATCTCCTCGGGTTCTCGCTCGGCGGCATGGTCTCGCAGGTGATCGCCCAACAAGAGCCCGCACTGGTGCGGAAGATCATCCTCGCGGGGACGGGACCTGCGGGAGGCGAAGGCATCGCCAACGTGACAAGACTGACCTACCTCGACACGCTTCACGCATTCGCCACGTTCAAAGATCCCAAGGAACTTCTCTTTTTCACGAGAACAGACCACGGCAAGTCGGAAGCCAAGGCATTCATCAAGCGGCTGAAGGAACGCACCGACGATCGGGACAAGGCGATGGCGCTCGGAGCATTCCGAACACAGCTCAAGGCGATTCACGCCTGGGGCCTTGAGAAACCGGCCGATCTCGCGACCATCCGTCAGCCCGTCCTGGTGGCCAACGGTGATGACGATCGCATGGTACCCACGCGGAACTCCTACGACCTGGCTCAACGGCTGCCCGATGCGACGCTGCGCATCTACCCCGACGCAGGACACGGCGGCATCTTTCAGGCCCACGAGCGGTTCGTTCCCGAGGCGCTCGAGTTCCTGGGAGCATCGATCTCATGACCTCACTCACCGAGCAGACCGTGTTGGTCACCGGAGCCAACCGCGGCATGGGCCGCGAATACGTCGCGCAGCTCCTCAACCGTGGCGTGACGAAAGTGTATGCAGCTGCCCGTGATCCGCGGACGATCGACGTCATCGATCCGCGCGTCGTCCCGCTTGAACTCGATGTCACCGATGCGACGTCCGTGGCCGAGGTGGCTGAGGCAGCGTCCGATGTCAGCGTGCTGATCAACAACGCCGGCATTGTGCGCGCAGCCTCGGTGCTCGACCACGACAGCTCCGGTCTGCGGGAACAGATGGAGACCAACCTCTTCGGTCCGCTCGCGATGGCTTCCGCTTTCGCCGATCGGATTGCGGAAAAGTCCGGCGCGATCGTCAACGTATCGTCGGTGCTCGCGTGGATGCCCATCGGCGCCAGTTACGGGGTGACCAAGGCCGCGCTGTGGAGCGCCACCGACTCGATGCGGCTTGAACTCGGGTCACGTGGCGTGCAGGTGGTCGGCGTCTACATGGGCCTGGTGGACACCGATATGGCCACGTTCGCCGATGCTCCCAAGTCCGACCCGGCCGACGTGGTGCGTCAGGTTCTCGACGGAATCGAGTCCGGTGCGGACGAGGTGCTGGCCGATGAAATGACCCGCGGTGTCCGGGCGCAGATGGACAAGCCCGTCCAGGAGCGTTTGCGATGAGAGCCTTCGCGATCGACCGATACAAGAGCAAGGACGGCGGCCGTATCGTCGACCTGCCGCAACCCGACGTCGGCGACAAAGACGTACTCGTCCAGGTCCATGCGGCCGGGGTGAACGTCCTGGATACAAAGATCGCCGCCGGCGAATTCAAGATTTTCCTGCCCTATCGATTCCCGCTTGTTCTCGGCAACGACGTGGCCGGCGTCGTGGTGCAGGTCGGAGCCCAGGTGCGGCGCTTCAAGCCCGGCGACGAGGTGTATGCGCGGCCGGACAAGGACAGGATCGGCACCTTCGCGGAGTTCATTGCGATGGACGAAGCCGACGTCGCGCTCAAGCCCAGAGAGCTCAGCATGGTGGAAGCGGCGTCCGTTCCGCTCGTCGGCTTGACCGCGTGGCAGGCGCTCGTCGAGAAGGCGAACGTACAACCCGGGCAGAAGGTCTTCATCCAGGCAGGCACCGGCGGGGTGGGGACGTTCGCCATCCAGCTGGCCAAACACCTGGGTGCCACCGTCGCCACCACAGCCAGTGCCGCCAACTTCGAACTGGTCAAAGCCCTCGGGGCAGATGTCCTGATCGACTACAAAACCGAGGACTTCGAGACGAAACTGCGGGGCTACGACGTCGTTCTGCACAGTCAGGACTCGAAAACCTTGGACAAATCCCTGCGGGTACTCAAGCCAGGCGGGGCCCTCATCTCCATATCCGGGCCACCAGACCCGGCCTTCGCGGACGAAGTCGGCGTGCCCTGGTATGTCAATCCCATCATGCGCGCGTTGAGCTTTGGGGCGAGGCGAAAGGCCAGGCAACGCAACGTGACGTTCTCGTTCCTGTTCATGCGGGCCAACGGCGAACAGCTGAGCGAGATCACCTCCCTCATCGACCAAGGCATCATTCGCTCAGTTGTCGAAAAGGTTTTCCCGTTCGAATCGACCAAGGAAGCCCTGGATTACATCGAACGAGGACGGGCAAAAGGCAAGGTCGTCGTCAACCTGATGTAGCGATGCCCACGGAGGGTGTGAAATACCGGCGTTTTGGCTACTCGTATGGTGCGACAACGCCGGCCGAGTCGCGAGGCAAGAGCGGGAACACAGGGTTTCAGGCGGCCCCCACGGCATGCGTCAAGCAGAGCGTGACTGGTCCCACCCGCCGCCGGCGTCGGCGCGATGAGTTGGTGGCGGCGCGGCGGTCTAGATCCAGGACACCCGATGAACCAGGATGGAGCCCGTGGACCTACCCGTAGAGCCGCCGATCGAACCGATGCTCGCCAAAGCCCAGGTGAAAGTACCCGACGAGGGCGGGGTGTGGTCCTACGAGCCGAAATGGGACGGCTTCCGCGCGCTGGTCTTCCGTGACGGCGACGAGGTGGTGCTGCAGTCGCGCAGCGGAAAGGAACTCGGGCGATACTTCCCCGAACTGCTCGATGTGCTGCGTGACGAACTCGCCGACCGCTGTGCCCTCGATGGCGAGGTGGTGGTGCCTCGACAGATCGACGGGCGGGTACGTCTGGACTGGGAGTCGTTGTCACAGCGCATCCATCCCGCCGAGTCGCGGGTGCGGATGCTCGCCGAACAGACACCGGCGCACTTCATCGGTTTCGACGCGCTGGCAACCGGCGACCGGTCATTGCTCGACGAGCCGTTCCGGGTGCGCCGTGAAGCCTTGATCGACGCCGTCAAATCCAAGCAGTGGTGCCACGTCACGCGAACCACCACCGATCCCGAACTCGGGGCGCAGTGGTTGCAGACCTTCGAGGGTGCGGGGCTCGATGGGGTGATCGCCAAGAAGCTCGACGGGCAGTATCTGCCCGGGAAGCGCGAGATGATCAAGGTCAAGCACCATCGCGACGCCGACTGCGTGGCCATCGGCTACCGCATCCACAAGAGCGGGGAAGGTATCGGCTCGATCCTGCTCGGCCTTTACCGCGCCGACGGCGAGCTGCAGATGGTCGGTGGCGCAGCGTCGTTCAGCGTCAAGGACCGGCTCAAACTGCTGGCCGACCTGGAACCGCTGCGCGAGGGCGACGAAGTCCGCGACGGTGACCCGAGCCGCTGGAACTCGGCCGCCGACAAGCGCTGGATTCCGGTGCGCCCGGAGCGGGTGTGTGAGGTGGCCTATGACCAGATGGAGGGTAACACCGTGAACGGCAGGCGATTCCGGCACGCGGTGAAGTTCATGCGCTGGCGCCCCGACCGGGGACCCTCGAGCTGCACGTTCGACCAGCTCGACGTGCCGCTGAACTACGACCTGTACGACGTGCTTGAGGGAGACAGTTGACATGGCTGAAAAAGCTGGAGGAGCAACCGAACTCGACGTCGACGGGATCAAGGTGCGGTTCACCAGCCCGGACAAGGTGTACTACCCGAAGCTCGGCTCGGCCGGGACCAAGGGCAAGTTGATGGAGTACTACCTGTCAGTGGCCGACCGGATGGTGACGCTGTTGAAAGACCGGCCGACGCACTTGCAGCGCTTCCCCGACGGCATCGAGGGTGAGGAGATCTATCAGAAGCGAGTGCCGCAGAAGCACCCCGACTATCTGGAGACCTGCGTCGTCACGTTCCCGTCCGGGCGCACCGCCGACGCGCTCAAGGTGACTCACCCGGCGGCCATTGCGTGGGCCGCGCAGATGGGCACGATCACGTTGCACCCCTGGCAGGTTCGATGCCCGGACACCGAACATCCCGACGAGCTGCGTATCGATCTGGACCCACAGCCCGGCACCGGTTTCGCCGAGGCCGCCGCGGTCGCGTGCGATGTGCTCAAGCCGCTGCTCGACGAACTCGGCCTGGTCGGCTATCCCAAAACGTCGGGCGGTCGGGGCGTGCACATCTTTCTGCGGATCAAGACCGACTGGGATTTCATCGAGGTGCGCCGGGCCGGGATCGCCTTGGCCCGCGAGGTCGAACGCCGTGCGCCAGACGCGGTCACCACCTCGTGGTGGAAGGAAGAGCGGGGCGAGCGGATGTTCATCGATTACAACCAGAATGCCCGCGACCGCACGTTCGCCTCACCTTATTCGGCGCGCAAAACCCCGATCGCGACGGTGTCGACGCCGTTGTCCTGGGACGAGCTCCGCACGGCCAATCCTGACGACTACACCATCGCCACCGTGCCGGATTTCCTTGCCGGACGGGTTGATCCATGGGCCGGCATCGACGACGACAAGCAGTCCCTGCAGCCGCTGCTGGACCTGGTGGCCGCCGATGAGGAGCGCGGCCTCGGGGATCTGCCGTACCCGCCGAGCTATCCGAAGATGCCGGGCGAGCCGCCGCGGGTGCAGCCCAGCAAGAAGGTCGCCGAGAACTGGGACGAGCAGGGCAATCGTCGCTGACGCAGTCAGAGCAGCCGGAGCAGAGCGAAGTCTGACGGTGGCCGGGGAGCCACCGGCGCGGTGGCAAGCATCGGCTGGAATGCGGTGGTGATCAGTGCCGGGGCGGAACTGCCGATCACGACGGCGCTGGTAGGTCCGGCCGGTGTCGGCAGGTTGAGCGTCTGGCCCGGCTCGCCGTAGATGCCCGAGCAGTCAACGCCTTCACAGGCTCCGGTGGACGCATCGATCCGGCCCGCGAACATGTCATCCACCCAGCCGGTGATGAGGGTCTGTGAGGCCGCCTTGTTCGGCTCCGTGGAGAACCCGTAGAACAGGTACGACAGGAGCTGGATGGCCGGGCTCCCACCCTGCATGGCATCCAGGTGTTGGCCGTCAGCCAGCACTACGCCGTTGAACATGTCCGGTCGATGCTCGATCAGCGCCGCATCGACCCGGCGTACTTCCTTGGGTGCACCCAGTTCCAGTACCGGGACGTAGGTATCCAGCCCGTCCAGTTTGTCCAACGCATCCGGCAGTACGTTCTCCGGCGGCGCCCCGTCGAGCAGTACCACGCCGGCCAGATGGTTCTCTGCCCCAGTCGATTTGACGGCATCCGCGTAGTAGCCCGCGGCGCCGGCCACCACACCCGCGCCCAGCGAGTGCCCCACCAGGACGAACGTTTCCGGAAGGGGTACGTCGGCACCGTACCTTGCGGCGTATCCGGCTGCCTGCGCGCTGGCGGTCAACGCCTCGCGGTCACCGAGGAACAGCTCGGCCGTTGCGCGATAGACCTGATCGTCACCCAACCAGAACCCGTCCCGGACAAACCGATTCGACGAGTAGGTCGGCACCACCACGACGCTGTTGGTGCGCTCGGCCAGGTTTGCCGCGGTGTAGCTGTACATCGCACTCACGCCGAGGAACCCGTGCTGCAGCAGGATGATCCGCTCTGGCGGTTCGTCGCCCTCCGGGTAGTACCAGTCAGCGGGTACGTTGCGGCCTTCCGTGATCTCCAACGAGGAACTTCGTACCGTGACGTTGCTGCCGGCGGGAACCCTGGGCGGACCCGCGATGGCGGTGACGGCCACACCGACGAAGTCGAAGACGAATGACTGGATTTGGTCGGGCAGTGACAGCGACGGCGCCGCGGTTGGCGGCACCGGCAAGGTGGGCGCCGCGGCCTGTGGATCTGGCGCTGCGAACGAGGCCGCGACGCGCTTGAAGACGTGTCGCAGCATCGGCGCGGCTTGCTGCTCATTGGTTTCGACGGACTCGACGGGCTCCGCGGACGCCACCGGTGCGGTGGGTGCAGCGCTCGGCTGTGCCTTCGAGAGGAAGTTGACCAATGCGGTCTTGCGTTGCGTGGCACGGGTTTCGCGTCCGCTTGCGCCAGGTACTGCCGCCGGGGTGGGCCGGGACGCGGCTATCTTGGCGGGCTTGATCGCCTTCTTGCCCATGACGTCCCGATCGGCGTCAGCTGACCGGGCTGAATGACGTGTCCGGTTGGGGCTGCGACGTGGACCGGCCCGGTGGCCCTTGCTCGACGGACTTGCGCTGGCAGCGGACTCGGATGCCTTCGGGCCGTCGGAACCTGATCCAGTGTCGGCAGTCGCCACATCGGCTCCGGCGACCATTGCCGCAGAAACCCCGGCCGCCACCGCGCCTGCCCCGAGCCAAACCGATAGTCGCGCCACAGTGTCTCCTGCCCCGAGAAGCGTCGATTCTCGAGCGTCAATGTATGACACGCGCAGGTCGCAGTAGACAGTTTTCGCAATCTGCGCACGATCGGCTCGGAACCGTTCAACGTCCCAGCGGCCTCATCGAATGGTTCGGGCGTGAACCGGGGCGTAGCGCTCGCCGGCGACTCGGTCCGGTGCGAAGATCTTGGCCAGAAGCGCCACTTCGTTTGCGCTGATCGCAACATCGGTGGCAGCGATGTTCTCCCGGACGAACGGAATCCGCTTGGTTCCGGGAATCGGCACTACATCGAGCGGCTGTGCCAGCAGCCAGGCCAACGCCAGTTGTCCCGGGCTGCAACCCTTCTCCGTCGCGATGGCCTGAAGTTTCTCGACTGGCTCGAGGTTGACCGCGAGGTTCTCGGCGGAGAACCTCGGGTTCGTGGCGCGGAAGTCGCTTGCAGCGAAGGTGCTACCGGCCTTCACGGATCCGGTGAGCGCCGAGCGGCCCAGGGGGCTGTAGGGCACAAGGGTGATGTCCAATTCCCGGCATGTCGATGTGATGCCGTCCTCTACGTGCCGTTCCCACAGTGAGTACTCGGATTGCAGCGCGGTGATCGGGTGGGTGGCGTGTGCGCGACGGATCTGATCTGGGCCGACCTCGCTGAGTCCGATGGCACGGACTTTGCCCGCCGTGACGAGTTCGGCCATCGCTCCCACGGTTTCCTCGATCGGCACGCTCGGGTCGAGGCGATGGTAGTAGTACAAATCGATGACGTCGGTACGCAAGCGGCGCAGACTGGCCTCACATGCCGACCGCACATACTCGGGCCGGCCGTCGATCGCGATCCCGTCGGCAGAGTCGTTGACCTTCGCCGCGAACTTGGTAGCCAACACGATCTCGTCCCGGTGCCCGGCGATCGCGCCGCCGATCAGTTGCTCGTTGTGGCCGAAGCCATGGATCGGCACACCGAAGGTGATGTCGGAGGCGCCATAGACATCGGAGGTATCGAGGAAATCCACCCCGAGCTCAAGTGCGATGCGAATAGTGGCTGCCGATTCGCTGTCGTCCGCTTCGCCGTAGGACTGCGACATTCCCATGCAGCCCAGGCCGATCGGGCGCACCGTAAGATCGGAATGCCCGAGGGTTGTCCTCATTTGGCCGCTCCCAGGGGGTCGACCTGATCGGCGGTGACATCGTCGGCCGCGGTGGAAAGGCTGAGGGACTCCCACTTCTCGTCGTCGGCGAGCAGGTCGTGTCCGGCGGAGGTCGCGTAGCGGTAGGCATCGGGTCCGACGAGCAATCGCTCTGGGGGATCACTCATCTCGGCGATGGTGAGGACGAGTCCGGCCACCTTGGCGGGGTCGCTGGCACCGAGGTTCTCCGGTGTGCTCTGAGCGATCGACGCACCGACGGTGCCGGCGTACTCCTCGCGGACCGAGGCGGCCCGCATCGACGATCCGGCCCAATCAGTGCGCATACCACCGGGTTCGAGCACGGTGACCTTGATTCCGAGAGGCTCGACTTCTTTTGCGAGCACGCCGGAGAATCCGGTGACTGCCCACTTGGCGGACTGGTAGGCGCCCAGGCCGGCGCGCACGAGTCGCCCGCCCACCGATGAGATCTGGACGATGTGGCCGGCGCGCTGGGTGCGCATGACGGGCAATGCGGCTTGGGTCAGCCGTACGACGCCGAAGAAGTTGGCGTCGATCTGGGCACGGAAGTCGTCGAATTCGAAGTCCTCGATGGCGGCCATGTTCGCGTAGCCCGCATTGTTGACCAGCACGTCGAGTCGGCCGAACCTCTCGACCGCGGTGGCCACGGCCGCGTGTACCTGGGCGTCGTCCGTCACGTCGAGTTCGACGACGGCGAGGCGATCCGGCTCCTGCTCGGCAAAGTCGGCCAGGGCAGTGGCGGAGCGGACTCCGGCGACGACGCGGTGCCCTGCGTCCAACGCGGCTTCGACGATGGCGCGACCCAGACCCCGGGATGCGCCGGATACCAGAAACACGTTCGACATTGCGTTACCTACTTTCGGTTGACATATCTGGGTGGAGTAATGGTTCAGGCGACAACCCGAGATCCATGACCCACTCCCATGTCTACGTCTGTATACATTCGATAGGTATACAGACGTAGACTTGCGCCCGGATATTCCCTAGCGTTCTCGGCATGGGTTCCTCACGACCACGCAATGCTGCAGGCACGCGCGAAGCGATCCTGCAATCGGCGATCCGCCACTTCGCGCTGTCCGGCTATGACGGTGTCGGCGTTCGTGAGATCGCACGAGACGCCGGGGTCACCGCGATGCTGGTGAACCGCTACTTCGGGTCCAAAGAGCAGCTGTTCGCCGAGGCGGTCGAAACCTCCTTCGCACCACCGGCGATCGTCGCCGAGGAACCGGACGCCCTCGCGCGCGACATGGCCACCGCGCTGGTCCAGCGCTCCGACCCGGATGCAGACCCACTGGAGCCGTTCCTGATCATGCTCCGCTCTGTCTCGAACCCGGTCGCGGTGAACATCGTGCGCGACGCGATCGCGCGCCACGTCGGCCGGCGGTTGGGCCGCCAGCTCCCCGAGCCCGGACGGCAGCTCCGCACCGACGCGATGCTGTCGGTGGTCAGCGGTGTCCTTCTGATGCGCCGGGTGATGCGAAGCCCGGGCTTGACCGACTGCGATACCGGCCAATTGACCGCTCTGTTCGAGCGCCTGTTCGCCACGATCATCGATGCTGACCTGGACTGAGCCCGGCGCCAAGGCCGAGCGTCAGCTCCCCAGCATCAGATCCAGAAAACGCTCGTACCTGTCGGCGGTGGTCAGGGCGTCGGCCGAGTCCATCAGATGCAGCACTCCGATACCCGTCGCGAAGGTGGCCTGGCCGCGCAGCGCCGCGTTCTCGGGGCTGAACCCGTAGTCGGCATACGCCTTGGTGACCGCGACCAGAACGCGATGGTCGGCCGCCCGCACATTGGCCGCGGCGACGTCGTCGGATCTGGCCCACTCCCGCATCGCGCGCTCCAAGGTCCAGTGGCGCGGGGACAGCAGTTGCTTCATCATCGTCGACAGCCGCTCGCGCGGCGGCAGGTGTTCGAGTTCGGCAAGTGAGCGCCGGTCCTGTTCCAGGAACACATTCCACGACGCGACCAGGGCGGCCCGATAGCCCTTCATATCGGTGAAGTGCCAGTAGAAGCTGCCCCGGGTCGCGCCGATCTGCTCGCAGAGGCGTTCGATCTTCAGTGCCCGCATCCCGTCGGAGGCCAGCAGGGCGTACCCGGCCTGCACCCAGTCATCGGCGGTCAAGCTGCCGGGCGTGCCTTTGCGTTCGGCCATCCGAACAGGGTAGGACGGATGCGCCCTATCCCGCGGCCGGCAGGTGCATCCCGAACGGCACCGCGCTGATCAGAGTGACCGGCACGGCCTCGCCGCTGGGCACCGGGTAGCTGCGGTGCTCGCCGGGACGCGCACCGACGATGGCCTCGCCCAACGGTGAGTTCACCGAATAGACCTCCAGGTCGCCGTATTCGGCGCCCCGGACACCCAGCAGGAATGTCTCGATCTCACCGGTCTGGTCGTAGCGCACCGTCAGCACCATGCCCGGCTCCGCCACTCCGTCGTCCGGCGGATCCTCACCGACGACGGCGTTGAGCAGCAGATCGTGGATCTGCTGGATGCGGGTCTGCCGGGCCCGCTGGATGGCCACCTCGTTCTCGTCGGAGTCGGAGGCTGCTTCTCCTGCGATCAGATCACGTAGCGTCGACAGTTCGACCTGCAGGCGCTCGTAGGCCTGCGGTGATAACCAAACACGTTGGCTGACAGTCATTGTGGTTTCCTTCCGATGATGCTCCAGTTGCCGTCAGGGGCGGGTTGTGCACCGCCCCTGACGGCTTTGGGGGCCCGTCAGGGCAAGGTCGTGAATCGTCAGCGCAGGGGATCGAATTCCCGCAGCGCCTCGGGTTGCTTCCCGGTGGTCATGTATTCGGCGAGCAGTCGGCCGGTGACGGGGCCGTGCGCCAGCCCCCACATACCGTGCCCGCCTGCCACGTAAATGCCTTGTGCCACTGCGCCTATCAGTGGACGCCCGTCGGGGGTGACGGGCCGCGGGCCCACCCACGCATCGGTGCGGGCTTCCCAGTCCACCCCATCGAGCAGCGGGGCGGCCGCGGCGATGATCGCGTCGACCCGCGGCGGTTGCAGCGGATCGTCGGGGGAGCGGAACTCCATAGTTCCGGCCACCCGCAACCGGCCTTGATACGGCGTGCAGGCGACACGGGCGTCGGGCAGATAGATGGGACCGAGAACCGGGCGGTCCACCGGCACAGTGAACGAGTAACCGCGTCCGGCCTGCACCGGCGTGTGGACCCAGGGCTTCGCCAGCTTCGACAGCCACGCCCCGGTGGCGATCACCGCGGTCTCGGCGCTCAATGTTCGGTCCGTCAGGTCTACCTTCACGTCGGCACCCACAGCGCGCACGTCGGTCACTTCCCCGATGACCAGCTCCGCGCCCCTGGCGGTGACGGCGTCGCCGAGCGCCTGGACGAACCGGCCCGGGTCCACGAAGCGCTGGCCTTCCACACTGATGCCCGCGGTGATCGCCGACGACGCCAGCGGGACATGGTCGCGCAGCATCTCACCGGACAGGCCGGTGACCGTGACGGTCTGTCCGACGGCGGCCATCCGGCGCAGTTCGGTCATCAGATGTTCGGCTTGGTGGGAGTCTTCGAACAGCGCGGTGATCGGACCGTCAGTGGTGGGTACCGACACCCCGTTGGAAGTCAGCACGTCGTAGGCCTCGAGGCATTCCTCGTTGAGCGGCACGTTGGCTCTGGCGACCCTGGTCCAGGTCGAGAGCCGGCAGTTCATGGCGAACCGGGCCAGGAACGCCAGCAACCGGGGGCCCGATGTCAGCGGGATGTGCAGGGGAGCGGCCGGGTCGAAAAGGGACCGGAGGCCGTAACGCAGCACTGCCGGATCGTTGAGCGGGATCGTCAGCGTCGGCGAGACCCAGCCGGCATTGCCCCATGACGCACCTGCGGCGACCCCGGTGCGGTCGACAACGGTGACCTTGACCCCATGCTCCTGGAGAAACCATGCGGTGGACAGGCCGACGATGCCTGCACCCACGACAACCGCTGACCGCGGTGCACCGTCAATGCGCTCGACCCCATACATGTCTTCCATGGTGGGGCCGCTCACCCGTTCGGTATTTGCGCCAGCTCGACAAACAGCAGGTGAGAGATTGTCGAGCTACGACAACTCTTCGGTCGCGGCCAGCTCGATCATCATCGCCAGCCGCTTGCGTGCATCGGCCAGGTCCAACTGGGTGAGTTCGATCATCTTGCGTAACCGGTAACGCACGGTGTTCTCGTGCACACCCAGCGTCCGCCCGGCCGCGGCCAGATCGCCCTGGGCTTCCAACCAGGCCCGCAGCGTGGCCGCGTACTGCGTGCCATTGGCCTGGTCGTGGGCCCGTAGCTCGGCAACGGGTCCGCGCTGCGGCGCCCGGCCGGCGCGGGCAGCGATCCGCAGGCGCTGCAGCAGGATCTCGTCCCAGGCCTCGTCGTAGACCGGCACCCTGTCATCGAGGCCGAGGGCACCTTCGTGCCGGACCTCGTGCAGGACTTCGTGCAGGGCCAGGCATTCGTCGGCCTCACTGCGGGCCAGCGCCAACTCGACGGCAGTGGCCGGACCGCTGATGCCGGCCAGCACGGTCACCGGCTCGGGCAACGCGGCGCGCAGCCCCGCCACCCACCGGCTCGCGGCGTCGGCCTCGGCGCCGGGCAACACGGTGTAGACGGTGTTGCCGGCCAGGGCGCTGCGCCCGGGACGTGACCAGCCGAAGCCCGCGGTCGCCCGCTCGAAGGCCAGCAGCAGCGCGGCGTGCCGCTCGTCGGCGGTCCGGGCACGCAACGCGATCACCCGCAACGGCGTCTGCGGCAACCCGAGCCGGCTGGCTGCCGTGGTGGCATCGGCGGCGCCCTCGAGGAGACGGATGACGAGCTCCGACTCCACCTGGCGTTCCAGATCGGCGCTGGCGCGGGAGCGAAGCAGATGCAGGGCGACCATGCGGGCACCGTCGGCCAGCGCGGCCCGGCGCGCGTCGGGCAACGGAGCGGTACAGGCCACCCAGATCGAACCGAGCAGTTCGCGACCAGCCCGGGCAGCCACCACCATCCGCCCGGTCAGGCCGAGCTCGTGATCGCCGTCGACGAACATCGGCTCGTCCGATTCGGCCAGGTGCCGGAACACCCCACGGGTCTCGAACAGGGTGCGCAGCGGTTCGGGTGCCCCACGGCTCAGGATCGTCTCGGCGCGAGCCGGATCGGCATGCTGCTGCAGCCGCGAGTACGCCAGCACCGCGCTACGCCGGTCTTCGATGGTGACCGCGCCACCCACCGCATCGGCGAGGCTGTCGGCCAGTGCGAACAAATCGGTTGGGCCGCGCCCGGATTCGGTCTCCCGGCCTTCCAGCACGACGCCGTAGACCACGGCCGCCAGCTCGCTCCAGGAGACTTCGGGCTCGACCGTCATCACCGCGATGCGGTCGTCGGCTGTCAGTCCGTCGTCATCGGCGGGGCCGTTCGAGCCGCGGACCAGGACGACCACGGCGCGCGCTGCCTTCGCCCACCGCACCGCCTCGGCCACCGACCCGGCCCCGACCGCCAGCAGGACATCACCGATGACCTGGCCGGGTTCGTGCATCACCACGCTGCGCAGCTCGGTCGAGCGCGGCGCCGGACCGAGTCCGTGTGCCGGGGCGCGCAGCCGCACCCCGTAGCCGCCCAGGACGTTGATCAGGCGGTCGAGCGTGACCACGGATTACGGCCCGGCCGCCAGCGTGGCCTTGCCGGTGTGCTGCTGGCCGCCCTGGTCGAACCAGGTCAGGCCGATCACGTCGCCCGGGTAGTGCCGATCGAGCACCAGCGTCAGAGTGCGCGCCGAATCCAGCGGGGTGCTGTCGATATTGGTGAGCACGTCGCCCGGGATCAGGCCGGCCGCATCGGCCGGGCCGCCGGCGATGACGTCCTGGACGATCACGCCGCCGCTCTGGCGCTGCGCGGTACGGACGCCGACGCCGAGCAGGGTCGGCGGTCCGATGTGCACCGAGCCCGACGGGGTGCGGGCGCGGATCTGCCCGGCGATGGCCATCGCGTCGTTGATCGGAATCGCGAACCCCTTGCCGCCGGGGCCCATCCGGAAGTTCACCGACGCGGCAGTCGTCATACCCACGACCTGGCCGGCGTCGTTGACCACGGGTCCGCCGGAGTCACCGGCACGCACCGGTGCGGCGAACTCGAACAGGCCGTTGATCTCGTCACTGGTGCCGGTCAGCTCGTCTTCGGCGTTGACGGTGCGGTTGAACGCGCTGACGGTGCCGACCTCGTGGGTCAGGGGCGAGCCGGTGCCTCCGGCATTGCCGAGTGCGACGACGGGGTGGCCCGGTGCCAGTGCGGCCGAATCGCCGATCGGTGCCGGCGCGAGGCCGGCCGCACCGTGCAGTTGCAGCACCGCGATGTCGTTCTGACGGTCGTATCCGACCAGGTCCGCGGGGAATCTCTGGCCACCGACCGTGGCGCTGATCGAGTTGGCCCCTTGCACGACGTGATAGTTGGTCAGCACCTCGCCGTTCGGCGACAGCACGATGCCGGTGCCGATGCCGTAGGCCTGTTGGTAATCCACAACGGTGTCGATGCGGGCCACCGACGGTTCGACCTGGGCGGCCACCGTGTCCGGATCACCGGGTGCGGCGGCGGCAGGTGCAATAGGGGCGATAACGGCCGTCGCGGCGGCCACTGCCACCGCGACGATCGTTCTGAACGGATGTGAGCTCACTTTGCTCATATACCCATCTTGGCTGGATAAGTACCCGATGTCGACGCGATTGGCGTGCGTCAGTCCTCGGCAGTGACTTCGCCGCGCGAGCGCCGGCCCCGCCGCTTGGTGCCGCTCTTGCTCGACGGCCGCCGGTTGCGCAGGGAGTTGCCCTCGCTCGGCTCGGCTTCCTCGGCCGTGGACTGAGGCTCTTCGGCGCCGGACTCTTCGGCCTGGTCCTCGGTCTCTTCCGCCTCGTCAGCGTCGTCCTCGGACTCGACCTCAGTGGACTCTTCGGTCTCGTCGACCGCTTCGGCCTCTTCAGTCTCCTCGGACTCGTCCGCCTCATCAGCTTCTTCATCCTCGGCGACGGCCTTCTTGCGCCCGCGGCGTTCGGCCTTCTCGCGGGTCTTGACCGGCTTCGGCGGCGGGGGCGGCAGCTCGGCGACAAAGGCCAGGTAGAAGGCGAAGATGCCGAGGAGCGCGATCGCGGCGGCGGCGCCGTAGATTCCGAACAGCCACGGCCCGAAGCTGTCCAAGGACAGCCAGATCTCGGAGACCGCGGTACCGACGATCAGCACTGCGGCCAGCACGTGCAGGGCGATCGAGGCGGTCCGCAACCGCAGCGCCATCTCGGGGGTGGACAGCTCGGGACGCTTGGTCCGCTGCAGCGTGAACACCACCGGCAGGGCCGCGAGACCGATCAACGC
The DNA here is from genome assembly GCF_055419505.1 of Mycobacterium sp. IDUB_9. Classification (NCBI taxonomy): domain Bacteria; kingdom Bacillati; phylum Actinomycetota; class Actinomycetes; order Mycobacteriales; family Mycobacteriaceae; genus Mycobacterium; species Mycobacterium sp. IDUB_9. The sequence goes on from NZ_JBVAXU010000001.1 coordinate 1,414,485, forward strand.
ACCAGTGACGATGCGCAGGATCAGCCCGAGCGTCGGCGAGGTCTGGCCCATGAGTTCGGGCCAGCGCGGAAGAACGAAAAAGAAGAACAGGCCGGCGGCCACGATCGAAAACGACACGTGCCAGATCACCGCGACGGTGCGGCCCATACTCCTCCTCGGGGTACTTAATTGGGCCGGGGTGCGAGCTGCTGATCAGGGTTGATTCAGCAGGTCGCACCCCGGACCCGAGCGCGGAGGATAGGGGATTTGAACCCCTGAGGGCTGTTAACCCAACCCGCGTTCCAGGCGAGCGCCATAGGCCACTAGGCGAATCCTCCGTCGGCAATCGTAGCCGACGCTCGAACCGGTCCCGTAAACGCGGGGGACAGGGCGGGTATTACACTCGCCTTGGACCCCGCGCGGCGTCCATCCTGTGAACTCCCCCAGGGCCGGAAGGCAGCAAGGGTCAACGGGCTCTGGCGGGTGCGCGGGGTCCCCTTATGTCCAGCTCGTTCCGCTTCTGTGAAAGGCGCGCGGTGTCGTTCCAGTCTCTTGGCCGCGACGATCTGCTCGCGCAGCACGAAGTCCAACGGCGCAACTACACAGAGCTGCAGGCGAAGAAGCTGAGCTTGGACCTGACCCGCGGCAAGCCGGCCCCCGAGCAGTTGGATCTGTCCAATGCGCTGCTGTCGCTTCCCGGCTCGGAAAAAGATTCCTTCCGCGACCGCACGGGCACCGATACCCGCAACTATGGCGGCCTGCACGGCCTGCCTGAGCTGCGGGAGATCTTCGGCGAGCTGCTCGGCATCCCGGTGCAGAACCTGATCGCAGGCAACAACGCGAGCCTGGAGATGATGCACGACGTAATCGTGTTCTCGCTGCTGCACGGCGGGGTGGATTCGGTGCGGCCCTGGATAAAAGAACCCGTCGTGAAGTTCCTGTGCCCTGCACCGGGCTACGACCGCCACTTCGCGATCACCGAGTCTTTCGGTATCGAGATGATCCCGGTGCCGATGCGCGAGGACGGACCCGACGTCGATCTGATCGAGGAACTCGTCGCGGCCGACCCTGCGATCAAGGGCATGTGGTGCGTCCCGGTGTACGGCAACCCGACGGGCGTCACCTACGCCTGGGAGGTCGTCCGGCGCCTCGTCCAGATGCGGACGGCGGCAAACGATTTCCGGCTGATGTGGGACAACGCGTATGCGGTCCACACCCTCACCGGCGAATTCATCCGTCAGGTCGACGTGCTGGGGCTGGCCGAGGCGGCGGGCAACCCGAACCGTCCGCTGGTGTTCGCCTCGACCTCCAAGATCACCTTCGCCGGGGCGGGGGTGAGCTTCCTGGGCGGCTCGCTGGGCAACATCGCCTGGTACCTGCAGCACGCGGGTAAGAAGTCGATCGGACCGGACAAGATCAACCAATTGCGCCACCGGATCTTCTTCGGCGACGCCGATGGCGTGAAATTGCAGATGCAGCGTCACCGCGAGTTGATCGCGCCCAAGTTCGCTCTCGTCGCCGAGATCCTCGAGGACCGGTTGGGTGAGTCGAAGATCGCGTCGTGGACGGATCCCAAGGGCGGCTATTTCGTCAGCCTCGACGTGTGGCCCGGCACGGCGAAGCGCACCGTCGCATTGGCCAAGGACGCCGGGATCGCGGTGACCGAGGCGGGTGCGTCGTTCCCGTATCGCAAGGACCCCGAGGACAAGAACATCCGCATCGCCCCGACGTTCCCGTCGCCGTCCGATCTGCGTGAGGCGATCGACGGTCTGGCCACCTGCGCGCTGCTGGCGGCGACCGAGCAGCTTCTGCGTTGACTTAGAACTGACGGTGCATTTGTGCGAGTAGCGGTGTGCGTGGTTTCAAAGTCAACAACCGAGTTCCAGCGGGGGACCGCCGAGGGGCGGCCTCCGCGGCGTGATCCCGAGCTCTGGCCGCCAAAGTCGATCCCATTCACGCTCTACCCGGATGAGGATGGCGGGCCGTCGGTGTCCCGCGGCCACTCTCACGTGGGTCCAACCGGCTCGCGTGATGTAGTCGGCACGCACGATGTCATAGCCGAGCTGATCGGCGTGCTGCGCACCCTCGTATTCGACCGCCAGCATCAGTTCTTCCCAACCCATATCGAGGAAGTACCTCCGGTAGCCGTCGGGCCCGGGCACCGGTATCTGTGTCTGCGGCCGCGGAAAACCTGCGTCGACGAGCATCAGCCGCAGCCAGGTCTCTTTCGGGGACTGTCCGCCGGGGTCGAACAGGTCCAGCGCCCGTTCGAGTTGCCGCAGGCCACGGGCGTGGGTGCGCGGCGAGCGTCAGCACGTCGCCCGCCGTTACTCCGGTGGCACGAGCAAGTGCGTCGAGCCGCGCGACGGCCGCCCCGATCAACCCGCGGCGCCCAAGGTCAAAAGCAGTGCGCTCGACGCTCGTGACCGACAGACCGTCGATGCGCACAACCTCCCGGTCGTAGATCAGGTCCTGTCGCGTGATCACCTTCTCGGGTGGCTTGGTCTTGGCGCTGATCAACTCGATGGGAACGTCGTCGGCCACCCACTTCGCGCCGTGGAGCGCCGATGCGGCGGCTCCTGCGATCACCGCGTTACGGCCTGACCACAACCATGCCGCAGTACTTCGTTGCCGCAGCGACACGGCAGTTCGCTTGTCCACGTAGATGTTGGGCAGGATCGTGCGGTGATAGCGGCTGAGCTGGTAGCGGTTGACGACGCCGGCCGCCAGGGCTTCGGTGCCGATGAAGGGCTCACTCATTCGGCGAGAGTCGCTGGTATCGGGGACAAAGATGGGTGTGTGCCAGCGCCGGCGTCGCCACCTGTGGATGAATCGAACTCTGTGCAGAACTCTGCGTCGACATTGAACTGACGCTGAATTTGTGCGAGTAGCGGTGCGCGTGGTTTCAAAGTCAACGGGCACCCGCGCGGCGTCAGAGCCAGTCGGTAGCCTTCTCCCGTGGCTCTCTACCGCAAATACCGGCCGGCAAGCTTCGCGGAAGTCGTTGGCCAGGAACATGTCACCGAGCCGCTATCGACCGCGCTGACCGCCAACCGGATCAACCACGCGTATCTGTTCTCCGGACCGCGCGGCTGCGGTAAGACATCGTCGGCCCGTATCCTGGCCCGCTCGCTCAACTGTGAGCAGGGGCCTACGCCGACCCCGTGCGGGGTGTGCGATTCGTGCGTTGCGCTGGCGCCCAACGGCCCGGGCAATGTCGACGTGGTCGAACTGGACGCGGCCAGCCACGGCGGTGTCGATGACACCCGTGAACTGCGTGACCGCGCGTTCTACGCGCCGGCCCAGTCGCGGTACCGCATCTTCATCATCGACGAGGCGCACATGGTCACCACGGCCGGCTTCAACGCGCTGCTCAAGATCGTCGAGGAGCCACCCGACCACCTGATCTTCGTCTTCGCCACGACCGAGCCGGAGAAAGTGCTGCCGACCATCCGGTCACGCACCCATCACTACCCGTTCCGGCTGCTGGCTCCGCGCACCATGCGCCCGCTGCTGGAGCGCATCTGCGCCGAGGAGGACGTCGACGTAGATGACGCGGTCTATCCGTTGGTCATCCGCGCCGGCGGCGGTTCACCCCGCGACACCCTCTCGGTGCTCGATCAGCTGCTGGCGGGCTCCGAGCAGGGGGCCAACGGCAACCACATCACCTATCAGCGGGCGCTGGCCCTGCTCGGCGCCACCGACATGGCGCTCATCGACGCCGCGGTCGAGGCACTGGCCGCCGGGGACGCGGCCGCGCTGTTCGGCGCCGTGGAGGCCGTCATCGATGCCGGCCATGATCCGCGGCGGTTCGCCGTCGATCTGCTCGAGCGCTTCCGCGATCTGATCGTGCTGCAGGCCGTGCCCGACGCGGCCACCCGCGGTGTCGTGGATGCACCGGCCGACGTGCTGGAACGGATGCGTGAGCAGGCCGCCCATGTCGGCGCCGCCACGCTGGCCCGCTACGCGGAGGTGGTGCACGCCGGCCTCGGCGAGATGCGTGGCGCGACCGCCCCACGGCTGCTGCTGGAAGTGGTGTGCGCCCGGCTCTTGCTGCCCTCGGCGCATGACACCGAATCGGCGCTGCTGCAGCGCATCGAACGCATCGAGACCCGGCTGGACATGTCGATCCCGGCCGGCGAGGCATCGTCGTCATCGGCGGCTCGGTCTGTCGAGCCCGCCGAGCCGGCCAAGACCTTCACCCGCCGCAGCCAAGCCGCCCCGGACGCCGCCCCGGACGCCGCCCCCGCTGAGGCTGTTGCGCCTACGCCTGCACCTGAGCCGCCCCCGGCTGCTCCTGAACCAGAGGCCGCGCCGCAGCCGGTGGCCACCCCAGAACCGGTCTCTGCGCCCGAACCTGTTTCCGCACCTGAACCTGTCTCCGAGCCCCCGCCTCCGCCCCCGGCGCCGGAACCCGAGCCCACGCCGCCGTTGCCGCCCGAGCCCGACTTCGAGCCCGAGCCCGCCCCGGAACCTGAGCCTGAACCCCAGCAGGCGCAGCCACCGGTGGCCACCGGTGGTGAGCCCAACGCAGCAGCGGTGCGCTCGATGTGGACCACCGTGCGGGAGAAGGTGCGCGAGCGCAGCCGTACCACCGAGGTCATGCTGTCGGGTGCCATCGTGCGGGCGGTCGAGGACAAAACCCTTGTGCTGTCCCATGACTCGCCGCCGTTGGCCAAGCGGCTCACCGAGTCGCGCAATGCCGATGTGATCCGCGATGCGCTGAAGGATGCGCTCGGGGTGGACTGGCAGATCCGGTGCGAGGTGGGCACCGCGGAGGCGGCCCCGCCGCCCCCGCCGAAAGCTGCGAAGCCCCCGCCTCGGGTGCCGACCCGGCCGGGCCGAGTCATTCCCGAACCTGAACCGGTGCCGGATCCGGAACCGCCCTCGTCCCCCGAGGAGGAAGAAGAAGCGATGCTCGCCGAGGCTTCACAGAGCGAAGCCGGGCCGCGTCGTGACCCCGAAGAGGTCGCGCTCGAGCTGCTGCAGAACGAACTGGGCGCGCGGAAGATCGAGAGCTAAGGCGTCCACCACGGCCGCAGCGGCAGGCCACCGTCGCTCCCGCGCTCGTCGAGTTTGACGGCCAGAACCTGGTGCAGCTGAACCACATTCGTCTCGAAGCCGAGCCGGGATCCGGCCATGTACAGGCCCCATACCTTGGCGGTGGGCAGCCCGACCTCGGCGACGGCCTCATCCCAGTGCTCGACGAGGTTGGCGCACCAGTCGCGCAGCGTCATGGCGTAGTGGTTACGCAGGTTCTCCTCGTGCATGACCTCAAGGCCCACGTCCTGCACCTCGGCGATGATCCGCCCGGAGCCGGTCAGCTCACCGTCCGGGAACACGTAGCGGTCGATAAAGCCTCCGGCAACCGCGTTCGACCGGTTGTCGTGGCGGGTGATGCAGTGGTTGAGCAAGAGCGCGCCGGGGCGCATCTTCGACTTCAGGAAGCCGAAGTACGCCGGGTAGTTGTGCACACCGATGTGTTCGGTCAGGCCGATCGAGGACACCGCGTCGAACCCGGTCTCGGCGATGTCGCGGTAGTCGCCGTGGCGCACCTCGGCCAGGTCCTCGAGCCCCTCTCTGACGATGGCTTCCTGTGCCCAGCGCGCCTGCTCCTTGGACAGCGTCACACCGAGGGCCCTGACGCCGTGGCGGGCCGCGTAGCGCACCATGCCACCCCAGCCGCAGCCGACATCGAGCAGCCGGTCGCCCGGCTCCAGCCGCAGCTTCTCCAACACCAGCCGGTACTTGTTGTCCTGTGCCTCTTCCAGGCCGGCATCCGCATCCGGGTAGCACGCGCAGGTGTAGGTCATCGACGGCCCGAGCACCCACTCGTAGAACGTGTTCGACACGTCGTAGTGGTGGTGGATCGCCTCGGCATCACGGGTTTTGCTGTGCCGCAACCCCTCGACCACCCGCCGCCACCTGGGCAGCGCCTCCTGGGGAGGCGGAGCGATGGGCTTGAGGTGCTCGATGCCGATGGATCGCACAATGTTCGCCAGCACCAGGGCCGACGGACGCTTGAACGCCATCTTCTCAGCCAGTGCGCACAGGAGCGGGTAAGGATCACCGGGGTGCACCCCGTACATTTCCAGGTCGCCGGAGATATAGGCGCGCGCCATACCCAGATCACCCGGGGCTGTGGCCAGGTACGTGGTGCCGCGTGGGGTCTTGAGGTCCAGGCCCAGCGTGGCATCGGCGGGGCCGGCCGAACTGCCATCGTAGGCAGTGAATTTCAGTGGCAGCCTGCCTGATGCGAAGATTTCCAGGATCTCGGCCAGACTCAGCTTGCCGTCGGTGGGGTGCGTCGAGTGCTCTTTGAAGGTGGTCATCGCTGTTCTCCATTCATCGGCGCAAAACGGCTTTCGAATACAGGTCAAACAGGCGTGAATCGGGGTCGTAGGATTTCTTGACCGTCTTGTAGGCCTCGCCGCCGTAGAGTTCGTCGAAATCCTCACGCGCATAATAGGAATCCGAATACAGGGACTTGTGACCTTCGAGCTCGCTGACCTTGGTCTCGATCAGCTTGTTGGTGTGGCCTTCGACCGGGCCGACCGGCACCGATGACCAGAATCCGACGTTGACGTATGTGTGGTGGGGCCGCAGCGGGTACAGCGGCCAGCCCGCACCCTTGCGGTCATCGTCGCGTAACCGCAGAGGGCACAGCCAGATCGGTTCGATCGGTACATTCCCCAAGAACCACGCCAGGAAACCTTCGCAGTTCTCGAGTGGCACCTCGATGTCCTGCACCACCCGCTCGCGGGGTGGGCGGCCGTGCCGTTTCTCGATCCGGTCGGCGATGTTGAACCGCTGGTCGTAGGCGATGAGCTTCCAGTAGAAGCTGCTGCGACGCAGCTTGCGCGGCCAGAATCGCCGGATCGTCGGGTTCTGCGCGCCGAATGCCCGTGAGCACCAGAACCAGTCGGTGTCCCACCGCCACAGATAGTCGTGGATGGTCAGCCGGTCGTGCTTTTCACCCTGCGCGTGTTGGATCGAGCGGTAGTAGATGTCCTGGCCGGTGTAGTCGCTGACCGGTCCCGGTGTCGTCGTCTTGAACCCGACGCACAGATAGCTTTCGTCGGCGCTGAACACGACGCCGTCGAGGTAATCGACCGGCTCGCCGTCGAGGCCGCCGGTCTCGATGATCCGATCCATCGCCGAGACAAGCTCGGTCAGCGAGTGAAAGCGCAGGTGGCGCAGTGCCACAAACGGTGTGACGGGCTCCAGCTCGATGCGTAGCCGGGTCGAATAGCCCAGCGTGCCATAGGAATTGGGGAAGGTTCGAAAGAGTTCGGAGTGCTTGTGGGGTGTTGCGGTGACTATTTCGCCTGCCCCGGTGAGGATGTCCATCTCGAGCACCGATTCGTGTGGCAGACCATTGCGGAACGACGTCGACTCGATGCCGAGCCCGGTGACCGCGCCCCCCAGCGTGATGGTCTTGAGTTGCGGCACCACGAGCGGGGCCAATCCGTGCGGCAGCGTCGCGGCCACCAGATCCTCGTAGGTACACATACCGGCCACGTCGGCGGTGCGGGCTTCGGCGTCGACAGCGATCACATTGGTCAGACCCGTTACGTCCAAACCTTTGACATCGCTGCGATCGCGCGCACGGAAGAGGTTCGACGTGGGCTTGGCAAGCCGCACCGTCGAATTGGGCGGTATGGCGCGGTAACTGTCCAACAGGCGCTGCACGCCCATGGCATGGACAGCTTGTGCGTCAGTCGCAACAACAGACACACATATACGCTAGTCGGAGGTTGCCGACGATGCGACCGCAGACACGAGTTGAAGGAGTTTCATTCATGGGACAGGTCAGTGCGGTCAGCACGGTTCTGATCAACGCCGAGCCGGCCGCTGTGTTCGCCGCGATCGCGGACTACCAGACCGTGCGCCCGAAGATCCTCTCCTCGCACTACCGCGACTTCCAGGTGCTCGAGGGTGGCCAGGGCGCGGGCACGGTGGCCAGCTGGAAGCTGCAGGCCACCGAGTCGCGGGTGCGTGACATCAAGGCCTCGGTGGACGTGGCAGGCCACACGGTGATCGAGAAGGACGCGAACTCCAGCCTGGTGACCAACTGGACTGTCGCCCCGGCGGGCAGCGGGTCCTCGGTCAACCTCAAAACCAGCTGGACCGGTGCCGGCGGGGTCAAGGGCTTCTTCGAGAAGACGTTCGCACCGCTGGGCCTGCGCAAGATCCAGGACGAGGTGCTGGCAAACCTGAAGAAGGAAGTGGAGGGCGCGTAGCGCCCGACCATCTGGTGCGGCGGGCTAGCGCGCCGGGGTACCGGCCTGGGTTCCCAGATAGGCCACGACGCCCCGGGCGATGGCCTCGGCGTACTTCTGCTGGCCGTCCGGGGTCTTCATCAGACTGGAGTCGACCGGGTTCTTCATGTTGCCGCACTCGACGAGGATGGACGGGAACTGCGCCAGGTTCAGCCCGGCGATGTCCGAGCGGGCGTCGAGGCCACCCGACCCGATGTAGGTGGCGGGCGGGATACCCGACGCGGACAACTGATCGCGCATGGTCTTGGCGAACTGCACCGACGGTCCGGCCTGCACATTGTTCAGCGGCGGCGACGAGTAGAGCACGTGGAAGCCGCGACCGTTGGCCGGGCCGCCGTCGGCGTGGATGGAGACGATGGCGTTGGGTCGCAGCGCGTTGGCCATCGACGCGCGTTCGTCGACGCACGGTCCCAGCGCGTTGTCGTTGCCGCGCGACATCGCGGTGCGCACACCCATCTGGGTCAGGATGGCGCGGACCCGCAGGGTGGTGTCCCACGTGAAGGTGTGCTCGGGGAATCCGTCCTCGGTGGATGTGCCGCTGGCCTGGCAGTCCTTGGTACCGCCGCGGCCGGTCGGCACCTGGCGGCTGATCGACCCGTCGTTGGCGCCGTTGTGGCCGGGATCGAGGAAGACGATCATGCCGGCGACGTTCGAGGGGGCGGCGGTGGCGTGGGGGGCGTCGACGATCGCGGAGGCGGTCGCAGCGACAAGAACGCAGATGGCTGCTCGGCTTGCTCGGGCGGCGCCGACACGCACGCGGACTGGAACTCGCACGGGCGTCACGCTAGCCCGCACGCCGACTAGGCTGAAAGCTCAAATCGCCGCCGACAGGCGAGAGCAACCAAGTCGAGACCAAGACGCAATCAACACGGCAAGGGGATCCAGTCGATGCAACCCGGAGGCACGCCCGACATGTCGGCCCTGCTGGCGCAGGCGCAGCAGGTACAGCAGCAGCTCATGGAGGCGCAGGAGGCGCTCGCCAATTCCGAGGTGCACGGTCAGGCCGGTGGCGGATTGGTGCAGGTCACGGTCAAGGGCAGCGGTGAGGTGGTCGCGGTGGCCATCGATCCCAAGGTGATCGATCCGTCCGACCCGGAGACCCTGCAGGACCTCATCGTCGGCGCGCTCGCTGATGCCTCCAATCAGGTGAACACTCTGGCGCAGAGTCGGCTGGGACCGCTGGCCGGCGGTTTGGGCGGATTCGGACTTCCGGGACTGTGAGTGTTTGAGGGCCCGGTTCAGGATCTGATCGATGAGCTCGGCAAGTTGCCGGGGATCGGGCCCAAGAGCGCGCAGCGGATCGCTTTCCATCTGCTGAGCGTCGAGCCGCCTGACATCGACCGGCTGACCGCGGTGTTGGGCCGCGTCCGTGACGGTGTCACGTTCTGTGCGGTGTGCGGCAATGTCTCCGATGAGGAACGCTGTCGCATCTGTAAAGACCCGCGCCGGGACGCGTCACTGGTGTGCGTGGTCGAGGAGCCCAAGGACGTGCAGGCCGTCGAGCGCACCCGTGAATTCCGCGGTCGTTATCACGTGCTGGGCGGGGCGCTGGATCCGTTGTCCGGCATCGGGCCCGATCAATTACGCATCCGCGAACTGCTGAACCGGATCGGTGAACGCGTCGACGGCGTCGACGTGGCCGAGGTGATCATCGCGACCGATCCGAACACCGAGGGTGAGGCCACCGCCACCTATCTGGTGCGGATGCTGCGCGATATCCCTGGATTGAGCGTCACCCGCATCGCCTCGGGCCTGCCGATGGGCGGTGACCTGGAGTTCGCCGACGAGCTCACCCTGGGCCGGGCCTTGGCCGGCCGCCGCGCCATGGCCTGATTCGCGGCTCGCCGCGGTGGCTTGATTCGCGGCTGATCGCCTGCACGTTCGCCCTAGTGCGCTGTGAGCGAAGTGGGAACCTGTACTGGCCACGGCGCCACTAACGTCGGAGTCATGCCCGACCTACTCCAGATGGCGGATTCGCTCTATCGACTGCGCATCCCCGGCGGCCAGGCTCATCTACTCAACAGTTACCTGTGGACCGAGCCGGACGGGGTGACGTTGATCGACACCGGCTGGCCGGACAGTGCCGAGTTGATCGACGACGCGCTGACCGCATTGGGCCGGCGTCGCATTCACGTCAAGCGCATCGTGCTCACCCACTTCCACGAGGATCACTGCGGTGCGGCCGCCGAAATCGCCGGCTGGTCCGATGTCGAGGTCATCGCCGGCTCGGGCGACGCCGAGTTCGTACGCGGTGCGCCGGGTCCGGTGCCGGTGTTGACTGCGGGTGAGCGCACGCTTCGTCCCGACCTTGTCGAGCCGCCGAACGGGCCGCCGTGTTCGGTGGACCGCGTGGTCGGTGACGGCGATGTCCTCGAATTCGCCGACGGTGCCCGGGTCGTCGGCGTGCCCGGGCACACTCCGGGCAGTATCGCGCTGTATCTCCCCGCTGCCGACACCGTGCTCACCGGCGATGCGATAGCCGAGTTCCACGGACAGGTGATCCTCGGGGTGTTCAACACCGACCGGGCGGGCGCCTCACGTGCGGCGGGGATTCTCGCCGCCACGGGTGCGCAGCGCGCCGGGTTCGGGCACGGCGAGCCGATCCTCGCCGACGCCGCAGCGCGTATCGGCGCAGCTGTCGACGCTTTCGCCTAGGCCCGACGCGGGGCCGTCAACCGTTCGCGGCGCAGCAGATCCACCTCGGGCAGCTCCAGCGGCGGCAGTTCACCGACGACCTGAGCGAGCAGATGGTCGGCCAGTTCCGGATTGCGCGCCAGACACGGTCCGTGCAGGTAGGTGGCCATCACGCTGCCCTGCACGGCCCCGTCGTATCCGTCGCCCAAGCGGTTGCCCGCGCCTTTGGTGACTGCCGCCAGCGGCCTGGCATCGGGGCCCAGAACCGTTCCGCCACGGTGGTTTTCGAATCCCGTCAACGGCTGCGTCAGCCCATCCAGGAGAGGTCTGGAGGCTACCTCGCCGATGGTGCGGGTCTCCTGCGGTGACGTCGTGACATCGAGCAGCCCGACACCTTCGACCCGTTCACCGGCCGAGGTCTCGTACCAGTGGCCGAGTACCTGGATGGCCGCGCAGATGGCCAGCACCGGTGCGCCCCGCGAAACCGCCTGTTGCAGACCGGGATACCGGATCAGGTGTTTGGTGGCCAGCCGCTGCGCGTAGTCCTCGGCCCCGCCGAGGGTGTAGAGGTCCAGGGAGTCGGGCACGGGATCGTCCAGCGTGATCTCCACGATCTCGGCGTCGATACCCCGCAGCCGCAGCCGTTGCCGCAGGACCACCGCGTTGCCGCTGTCGCCGTAGGTGCCCATCACGTCGGGCAGCACCAGCCCGATGCTGACCGTTGAACTGCTCCTCGCGTGCACACCCGTCATGAGATCCGCCGATTCAGTTGCAGGAATGCGGTGTAGTTGGCGATCACCTCGACGTGCCCGGGTGGGCAGGCGTCGATCGCGCCGACGGTGTCGTGCACCAGGGAGTGTTCGACGCCCGCGTACCCGAGCCGCACCGCGAGGTCGGTACCGCGCTCGCCGGCGGCCACCACTTGAGTGTCGTCAAAGTGCTCGAACCGAACATCCCACAACCAGGACAGATCCTCCCCGTCGGGGACCTGCCCGTTGACCGAGATGACGACGCCGGCCGCGTGCTTGTCGACCATCGACAGCGCCTCCTGCCACCCGGCCGGGTTCTTGGCCAGCAGGATCCGGGCGGTGTGTGAGCCGATCTGCACCGTGCGGTACCGCCCGGCAACCTCGTCGACGCCGGAGACCGCAGCCACCGCGGCGGCCGGGTCCGCGCCGAGTGCCACGGCGGCCGCGACAGCCTGGGTGGCGTTGCCGCGGTTGACGGCGCCGGGCAGGGCCAGCGTCATCGGCAGCGCGAGGCCGTCGGGCCCGTGGATGTGGGTGTCGTCGAACCACCACTGCGGGCTGGGACGCTTGAAGTCGGTGCCCGTCGAGTGCCAGTCCCGCCCGTCACGCACGATGATCTCGCCGGACCGTGGGCAGCTCACCGAGTCACCCGACCAGCTGCCGCCGGCGGCCACCCACACCACGTTTGGGCTGTCGTAGGCGGCCGAGGTCATCAGCACGTCGTCGCAGTTGGCCACGATCACCGCGTCGCGGTGGCGGGCCAGGCCGCCGCGCAGGGTGCGCTCGATGTGGTTGATCTCACCGACCCGGTCGAGCTGGTCGCGGGACAGATTCAGCAGAACGATGACCGACGGGTCCACGGCGTCAGACACATGTGGGACGTGCATCTCGTCGACTTCCAGGGCGGCCAGCTCGGCGTCGCGCGCCGAGGCCAGCGCCGCCACCAGCCCGGCGTCCATGTTGGCGCCCTCGGAGTTACTGGCCACCGGGCCGAGCGTCGCCAGGGCGGCCGCGGTCATGCGGGTGGTGGTCGACTTGCCGTTTGTGCCGGTCACGACCACGCTGCGGCGGCCCTGGCCGAGCTGGCTCAGGATCGAACGGTCCAGCGTGATGGCGACCAGTCCGCCGATCATCGCGCCCGCACCGCGGCCGGTAACCCGCGACGCCCAGCGTGCGGTTGCTCCGGCGGCCAGTGCGGCGCGCCCACGGATGGTCAGCATCCGGCGATTTTAGGGGCACGACACGCAAGCGTGCCGGGCGACTCTGTCGGGCCCGCGTGCCATCCTGGCGAATATGAGCAGCGCGTGGGGCAGGCCGGCGGAGGAGCCGGGAGCGGGCTGGGCGGTCGTCGACGTGGAGACCACAGGGTTTCGGCCCGGGCAGGCTCGCATCGTCAGCGTCGCCGCACTGGCGGTCGGGGATGACGGCAATGTCGAGCGCAGCGTCGCCTCCCTGCTGAACCCGGGTGTGGATCCGGGGCCCACCCACGTGCACGGGCTGACCGCCGAGATGCTGGAAGGCCAGCCGACCTTCGGCGACGTCGTCGGCGAGCTGAGCGACATCCTGCGCGGACGCACGATGGTCGCGCACAACGTGGGCTTCGACTACAGCTTCCTGGCCGCCGAGGCCGAACTGGTCGGGGCGGAGCTGCCCATCGACAGCGTGATGTGCACTGTGGAACTGGCCCGTCGGCTGGCTCTGGGTACCGAGAATCTGCGGCTGGAGACGTTGGCGGCGCACTGGAGCGTGAGCCAGATGCGGCCGCACGATGCGCTCGACGACGCGTTGGTGCTGGCACAGATCCTGAAACCGACGCTGGCCAGGGCCCGCGACCGCAAGGTCTGGCTGCCGCTGCGCGAAGTGAGCCGACGCCGTTGGCCCAACGGCCACGTCACCCACGAAGAATTGCGGCCGCTCAAGGTGCTGGCCTCGCGGCTGCCGTGCGAGTACGCCAACCCGGGCGTCTACGTGCCGGGGCGGCCGCTGGTGCAGGGCATGCGGGTGGCGCTGTCGGCGGAGGTGGTGCGCACCCACGAGGAGCTCGTCGAGCGCATCCTGCACGCCGGGCTGTCCTACACCGACCTGGTGGACCAGCAGACCTCACTCGTGATCTGCAATGAGACCGCACCGAGTCAGGGCAAGGGTTACCAGGCCGCCGAGTTGGGGGTGCCGCTAGTCGACGACGAGACGTTCATGGGTCTGCTGACCCACATCGTCGGTGGCGCCGATATCGAGGAGTTCTGCGACACCCCCGCAGAGAGCGATCAGTACACGCTCTTCTGATTCGCGGCTCGCCGCGGTCTTCTAACTCGGCTCGTCTTTCAGCCCAGCGCCTTCGCCTTCAGCCCGTCGAACTCCGCCTGCGTGATCGTGCCGGCGTCCAGCAGAGCCTTGGCGTCGGCGATCTCCTGAGCCGGAGACCGGCCTGCGGCCTGCTTGATGTAGTCGTCCGTCTCCTTCTTGGCCGCCAGCGCTGCCGCCTGGGCGCGTTCGGACATGCCCTTGCCCCGGGCGATCAGGTACACCAGCGCGGTGAGCCACGGAATCAGGATCAGGAAGATCACCCACACGGCCTTGACCCAGCCGGAGGTCTTGTGATCACGCCAGAACAGGTCCGTGAGGATTTGGAACAGGACCAGCAAATAGGCGATCCAGGCGAAGATGATCAGGAAATGCCACAGGAAATCCCAGGTCGAACCCCAGTCCATAACCGCTCCTTGACGTTGTCGTTCGCGTAGTGATCTACGCGAACGTCAGCTAACCACGCGCGGATGGCCCACGCCGGGCGACTCGGCGCGCGATTCGGTGGTGAGAGGTGGTGAGGGGTTGTGGAGTCAGCCCTGCGCCGCGCGGTTCACCGCGGACACCACGGCCCGCAGCGATGCCGTGGTGATCGACGTCGCGATGCCGACGCCCCAGACGGTCTTGCCACCGATCGACGCCTCGACGTAGGCCGCGGCCTGGGCTTCTTCGCCCGAAGACATGGCGTGCTCGGAGTAGTCCAGGACGTTGATGTCGTAGCCGATCGCCCCCAGGGCATCGACGAACGCCGCCAACGGGCCGTTGCCCGCACCGACGATCTCGCGCTCGACACCGTCGATCTTCACGATCGCCGTGATGGTGTCGGTGCCACCGTCGACCTCGGAGGCCACCACCTTCTGGCGGATGCGCTCCAACGGGGTGATCGGGGCCAGGTACTCCTCGGAGAACACGTCCCAGATCGCCTTGGGCGACACTTCGCCGCCCTCCCCGCCGGCCCCTTCGGCGAGCTGCTGGACTGCGCGGCTGAACTCGATCTGCAGCCGGCGCGGCAGGACCAGACCGTGGTCGGCCTTCATGATGTAGGTGACGCCGCCCTTGCCGGACTGCGAGTTCACCCGGATCACCGCCTCGTACGTGCGGCCGACGTCTTTGGGATCGATCGGCAGGTATGGGACCTGCCACAGGATTTCATCGACGTCCGAGTCCATGTCGTCCGCGTCGAACTTCATCTGGTCCAGGCCCTTGTTGATCGCGTCCTGGTGACTGCCGGAGAACGCGGTGTAGACCAGGTCACCGCCGTAGGGGTGACGTTCGTGCACGGGCAGCTGGTTGCAGTACTCGACGGTGCGACGGATTTCGTCGATGTTTGAGAAGTCGATCTGCGGATCGACACCGCGGCTGAACATGTTCAAGCCCAGGGTCACCAGGCAGACATTGCCGGTGCGCTCGCCGTTGCCGAACAGGCAGCCCTCGATCCGGTCGGCGCCGGCCTGGTAGCCCAATTCTGCTGCGGCAACACCGGTTCCGCGGTCGTTGTGCGGGTGCAGGCTCAGGATGATCGAGTCACGTGGGGTCAGGTGCCGGCTCATCCACTCGATCGAGTCGGCGTAGACGTTCGGGGTGGCCATCTCCACGGTGGCCGGCAGGTTGACGATCAGCGGCCAATCCGGAGTGGGCTTGACCACGTCGGCAACCGCGTTGCACACCTCGACGGCGTACTCCAGCTCGGTGCCCGTGTAGGACTCGGGGGAGTACTCGAAGCGCCAGCGGGTCTGCGGGTACTTCTCGGCCTCCTCGACGCACATCTGGGCGCCGTCGGTGGCGATCTTCTTGACGGCGTCGCGGTCGGCGCGGAACACCACGCGGCGCTGCAGGATCGACGTCGAGTTGTAGAAGTGCACGATGGCCTGCGGGGCTCCCGCGCACGCCTCGAACGTGCGCTCGATCAGCTCGGGCCGGCACTGCGTCAGCACCTGGATTGTCACGTCGGCCGGGATGGCGCCGTCCTCGATGATCTCGCGGACGAAGTCGTAGTCGGTCTGGCTGGCCGAGGGGAACCCGACCTCGATCTCCTTGTAACCCATCCGGACCAGCAGGTCGAACATGCGGCGCTTGCGCGCCGGGCTCATGGGATCGATCAGCGCCTGGTTTCCGTCGCGCAGGTCGACCGCACACCACATGGGGGCCTTGTCGATGACGCGGTCCGGCCAGGTGCGGTCGAACGGAACGTCGGTACCGAAGGCCGGGCTACCGCCGGGGACCTCCTCGGCGAAGCTGCGATAGCGGCTGACCGGCATGGACGAGGCGCGCTGGGTGTTCCAGACGGGCTGACCGGGGTTGGGTGCACCGGCCGGCGTATTGATCGCGCGAACCGAACTGAAGGCATCTGCAGAGATGTCGGGCGTGGTCATGATGTTTGCTCCGGGAGTTTGAGTGGGGGACTCGACCGGCGCATCGCAAAAACCCGCGACGGGAAGCCGGTCTGGTCAGACCCCGTCGCGGCGTCCGAGAAGGAGCACCCGCTGCACGCGGTCAACTGTACTCCGCGTCAAACCCAGGCCAAAACCCACGGCTGACGTGCACTTCCCCCGATTGGGGGAACGCAACTTCACCCACCGCACCGCCCGATCGACGGACAGACTCCGAGCCGTCCGAGCCGCACTCTTGTCTCAGTGGCCGAACAAGCCGCCAAGCAAATCGAAAAGCTAACTGAGACAGAAGGATTCACGATCATGACGAAGTTCACCAAGGCTCTGGCACTGCCCATCCTGTCCGCAGGCGTCTTCGGCGCCGTCGCGCTCGGCCTGGCCGGCACGGCCGTGGCTCAGACACCGCAGGGCTCGGGCAACCTCTACAGCCCGGACACCTACGCCACCCCGGCCCCCGGAATGAAGCCCGGCTGGCACAACCACCACGGCCCGCAGCGGATCACCAGCATCTACGAGTAGACCGAAGCGTTGACTCACACCTGCGAATCGGGGAAGGCGATCACCGAAAGGAACCGGATCGGCAGTTCGATCAGGTCAACCGGTCCGTGAGCGCCTTCCCCGTCAATCTGTAGCGAGTCGCCCGGCTGCAGCCGATACACCGAGCGGCTGTGGCTGTAGTCCATGACGCCTTCGAGCATGTAGAGGAACTCGGTACCGGGATGCTGGAAGAGCGGGTAGGTCTGGCTCTTCTCGGTCAGCGTGACGTGCAGGCATTCCAGGCGTTTGTGCTCACCGCGCAAAGAGCTGAGCAGTTGATATTCGTGGCCCTGTTTGGTGCCGTTGCGCACGATCTCCGGGCCGGTGCCCGCCTTGACGAATGCCGCCGGCCGTTCGACGTCGGCCCCACGGAACAGGCTGGTCACCGGGACGTCGAGACCTTTGGCCAGCAGTGCCAGGGTAGACAGGCTGCACGAGGTCTGGGCGTTCTCGATCTTGGACAGCATCGCCTTGGAGATGCCCACCCGGGCGGCCATGTCGGCGACGGTGAGCCCGTGCTGCTGCCGCAGCTGACGCACATTGCGTCCGATCGCCGCCTCGAATTCCAGTTCCTCGACGGGCGCGTGCGGATCCCGCTCGCGGGCCGTGCCGGCATTGCGGAGCAGGGGCAGGTCGCTCACGGCACTCCTGTCTAGCGCATCTCCCCGGCACCGACGTACGGATACCGGCTCTTGAGCAAATTGTCCTCCGCGAACCGGGTCAGCCGGAAATCCGTCTCAGGTATCCGCGGGTCGGAGCTGCGGCCCTCGGTCACCAGGTCGGCGACGAGCCTGCCGACGGCGGGCGCGATCTTGAAGCCGTGCCCGCTGAATCCGGCCGCCACGATCAGGCCGTCGATACCGGTCGCGGAGATGACCGGGTTCCAGTCCGGGGTGACGTCGTAGCAGCCCGCGTAGCTGCCGGTGATCGCCGCGTCGGGGAAGCCGGGAAACCGGGTACCGACCTTGTCGACGGTCAGATCGATGAACCCGTCGGTCGCCCGGTTCAGATAGTCGTCGGGGTCGGCGGGCTCGCAGTGCGCCAGATCGCTGTTGCCGAACAGGATCTCCCCGCCCAATTCGGGGCGGACGTACTGCAGTGACACCAGGTCGGAGAACACCGGGACCGCTCCGATCGGCACTCCGGGTTTGATCGTCACGATCTGCTCCCGAACCACGCGGATCGGTACGTCGAGGCCGTAGCGGGTCAGGAACGGCCGGGTCCATGCGCCGGTGGCCACGACGACGGTGCCTGCCGAAACCTTTGTGCCGTCGGCCAATCGGACGCCGGTGACCCGGTCTCCCTCGAGTACCAGTTCGGTCACGTTGGCGCCCTGGCGGATTCGCACTCCGGCGGCCCTCGCCGACACCGCGAACGCCTGCGCGGTCTGGTAGGCGTCGCCGTATCCGCCGCGAGCCTCCCAGCCGAAGGCGGCGAACGGTTCCAGATCGGCCCACGGCCAGAGTTCGGCCACCTCGGAGCGGTCGATCTCCTCGGTCTGCACCCCGACCTCGCGTTGGGCGGCCAGGCTCCTGCGCATCGCCTCGACATTGGGTTCACCGACGCCGACGACATAGCCGGTCTGCCGGAATCCGATGTCTTGTACCTGATCTGCCAAAAATTGTTGAGGGTTCTCGAACACCTCGAGGCCGACGGTGGCCATGGCGGCCAGCGAGCTGACCCCGTAGTGGCAGCGCACGATCCCGCTGGATTTCCCGGTCATCCCGGAGCCGACGGTATTGCGTTCCAGGACAGTCACCTCGGTGACGCCACGTCGACTCAACGCCCAGGCCGCGGCGGCCCCCTCCAGGCCGCCGCCGACGATGACGACGTCGGCAGTACTCATGTCCCAGGTATCCAGTTCGTGCCGGCCAGCGGAACCCGCGCCATCGCCGCAGCCTCGATGGTGATCGCCACCAGGTCCTCGGGCTCCAAGTGGCACACATGGGCCTTCCCGCAGGCCCGGGCGATGGTCTGTGCTTCCATGGTCAGCACCCGTAGGTAATTGGCCAGCCGCCGGCCGCCCTCGACCGGGTCGAACCGGGCCGACAGTTCCGGGTCCTGGGTGGTGATGCCGGCCGGATCGCGTCCCTCCTGGAAGTCGTCGTAGAAACCTGCCGCGCTGCCGAGCTTTTCGTACTCGGCGGTGTAGCGGGGGTGGTTGTCGCCCAGTGCGATCAGTGCGGCGGTGCCGATCGCCACGGCGTCGGCACCCAGTGCCAGTGCCTTGGCGACGTCGGCGCCGGAGCGGATGCCACCGCTGACGATGAGCTGGACTTTCCTATGCACGTCCAGTTCCTGCAGCGCCTGCACCGCCTGTGGGATCGCGGCCAGGGTCGGGATACCCACGTGCTCGATGAACACCTCCTGGGTGGCGGCCGTGCCGCCCTGCATTCCGTCGACCACCACCACGTCGGCCCCGGCGTGCACGGCCAGCTTCACGTCGTAGTACGTGCGGGTGGCGCCCACCTTGACGTAGATGGGCTTCTCCCAGTCGGTGATCTCCCGTAGCTCGTTGATCTTGATGGTGAGGTCGTCGGGCCCGGTCCAGTCCGGATGACGGCACGCGCTGCGCTGGTCGATCCCTTCGGGCAGGGTCCGCATTTGCGCGACGCGAGGGGAGATCTTCTGCCCCAACAGCATTCCGCCGCCGCCGGGTTTGGCGCCTTGGCCGAGCACCACCTCGATGGCGTCGGCCTTGCGCAGATCGTCGGGATTCATCCCGTAACGCGAGGGCAGGT
This sequence comes from Mycobacterium sp. IDUB_9, assembly GCF_055419505.1. Lineage (NCBI taxonomy): Bacteria > Bacillati > Actinomycetota > Actinomycetes > Mycobacteriales > Mycobacteriaceae > Mycobacterium > Mycobacterium sp. IDUB_9. The sequence continues at coordinate 1,434,098 of NZ_JBVAXU010000001.1, forward strand.
ACTGGTACACCAGGTGCTTGCTCTGCCCGCGCTCTTCGGGTGTCATGCCGCCGTCGCCGGTGGTGGTCGAGGTGCCGGCCTCGCTGGCCCCGCGGCCCAGGGCCTCCTTGGCCGGCCCGGACAGCGCGCCGAAGCTCATGCCCGCGATGGTGACCGGAATGTCGAGGTGCAAAGGATGTTTGGCGTGCCGGTCACCGAGGATCACGTCGGTGCCACAGCGTTCCCGATAACCCTCCAAGGGGTAACGCGACATCGACGCGCCCAGGAACAGCAGATCATCCAAATGCGGCAGCCGACGCTTGGCTCCCCAGCCGCGGATGTCGTAGATGCCGGTCTCGGCGGCCCGTTGGATATCGGCGATCGTGGATCGATCGAAGGTGGCGGATTCGCGCATCAGTACTCGCTCGCATTGTCGACGTGGAAGTGGTAGAGGTTTCGGGCCGAGCCGTAGCGGGTGTAGGACGCGGTGTCGTCGTCACGGAATCCACTGGCCGCCAACAGCTCCGCCAGCTCGGCATGGTGTTCGGCACGCATCGGCTTGGCGATGCAGTCCGCACCCAGTGAAGCCACCTCGCCGCGCACGTAGATGCGGGCCTCGTAGATCGAATCGCCCAGCGCCTCGCCGGCGTCGCCGCGAACCACCAGCCGGCCGGCCTGCGCCATGAATGCGCTCATGTGGCCGATGTTGCCGCCCACCACGATGTCCACGCCCTTCATCGAGATTCCGCAGCGGGCAGCCGCGTCGCCCTCGATGACCAGCAGCCCGCCGTGCGCGGTGGCGCCCGCGGACTGCGAGGCGTTCCCGGTGACGCGGACCGTGCCGCTCATCATGTTCTCGGCGACCCCGGTCCCGGCGTTGCCGTTGATGGTCACCTCGGCGAGTTGGTTCATCCCGGCGGCGTAGTAGCCGACGTGGCCCTCGACGGTCACCCGCACAGGGGCGTCGAGGCCGACGGCCACGTTGTGCGCGCCGTCGGGATGGGCGATGACGTACTCGCCGTCGACGCCCGGCCGGTGCAGCGCCGCATTGACCTCACGTAAAGGCGTTGTGCGTAAATCGAACCCAACTAAAGTGGCTGTTACCTGGTCCATGCGTAGACCACCTCCGGTTCCGGTTCCCAAATGCGTGCCTGCTCGACCCCTGGTAGCCCGGCCAGGGCCCGGTACTCACTGGCCATCGCCACCCAGTCGGCGGTTTCGGCGATCACGGCGGGCTTGCAGGCGATGGCGTCACGCACCACTGCGAACGAGTCGTGATCGGAGACCAGCAGGGTGTAGAAGCCGTCAAAGGTGGCGCACAGTTCCTTGAGCGCGGTGGCCACATCGCGGCCGGCGGCCAGCTGTTCGGCCACGAACCGGGCGCCCACCTCCGTGTCGTTCTCGCTGTCGAACGCCACGCCGGCCCGGCGCAGCTCGCGGCGGATGGTGGCGTGGTTGGCGAAAGATCCGTTGTGTACCAAGCACTGTCCCGGGCCGACGGTGTACGGATGGCAGCCCGACGGCGTCACCGCAGACTCGGTCGCCATCCGGGTATGGCCGACGCCCTGCCAGCCCTGCGCTTTCGACAGGCCCCAGGCGTCGGTGAGCGAGCGGGGATGACCGACTCCTTTGAGCACCGCCAGGTCGGCGCCGAACCCGGAGATCAGAGCGGTCGGGTACGCGGCCCGGACGAGGACGAGCAGTTCCTCGGAATCCATATCGGCCGACAGCAGATAGGTCGAATCAACCTGCACCACATCCACATCCGGACCCAGGTCGGGTGGTTCCGGGACATCTGTCACCGAGACGCAGCCCTGTCCGTACGGCGACCACTCCGGGTCTCCGTAGACCGCGATCCCCGCCGAATCGGCACCGCGGTCGGACATCTCGCCCAGCATGGCGGCCAGCAGTTCGCCGAGGCGCGGATACAACTCTGGGCTACGCAGATGCAGCCCGACGATTCCACACATAATTTCTCCTCTCAGAACGCCGTCAGGTATTGGTCGATTTCCCACGGTGAGACGGTGCCGTGGTAGGCGAAGAACTCCGCGCGTTTGACGTCGGCGAAGTAGGAGGCGACGCCGTCGCCTGCGACGTCGAGCACGCCGGTGACGATCGAATCGGTTTCCAATGATTCGATGGCATGCAGCAGCGTGGGTGGCAGTGCCGCCGGTCCCTGGGCGCCCACCGCCCCCGGGTCGAGGCTGCGTTTGACGCCGTCGAGCCCCGCGCCCAGCGACGCGGCGATCGCGAGATACGGATTGGCCGACCCGTCACCGCCGCGCAATTCGATACGTTGACTGTCGGGCACCCGGATGTAGTGGGTGCGGTCGTTGCCACCGTAGCTCGGCTTGCGTGGGGCCCACGAGGCGCCCGACGCGGTCGAGGTGGCACCGGTTCGCTTGTAGGAGTTGACGGTTGGGGCGACGACGGACTGCAGCGCACAGGCGTGGTCCAGGATCCCGCCGATGAAGGCGTACGCCGTCTCGGACAGGCCGAGGCCCCGCTCGTCGGAATCGGCAGATCCTGCAGGGAACACCGGATTCCCACCGCTGGTCAGCGACATGTGCAGGTGCAGGCCGCTGCCGGTGCGATCGGAGAACGGTTTGGGCATGAAGGTGGCCACCATGTCGCGTTGGGCAGCGATCATCGACAACAGGTAGCGCAGGGTGATCACCCGGTCGGCGGTGGTCAGAGCGTCGGAGAATTCGAAGTTCTGCTCGAACTGTCCGTTGCCGTCCTCGTGGTCGTTGGCGTAATTGGACCAGCCCAGCGTGTTCATCGCGGTGGAGATCGCGGTGAGGTGGTCATACATCCGGGTGACGCCGCGCGCGTCGTAACAGGGCTGGGCGGCCGTGTCCGCAGCGTCGGCCGTGGCCAGCGCGCCATCGGCGTTGCGGCGCAGCAGGAAGTACTCGACCTCGGCGCCGACCCAGGGTTCGAATCCGGCGTCGGCGGCACGCTGGATCAGTCCCTTGAGGATGACCCGCGGTGCGTACGGCCACGGTGTGCCCTCGACGTGGGGGTCGCAGTGCACCAGGGCCAGGCCCTCTTTGATGAACGGTATCGGGGTGAAGGACGCCGGATCGGGGATCGCGATGAGGTCGGGGTCTTTGGGTTCCTGGCCCATGGCGCCGACCGCGTAGCCGGCGAAGCCGACGCCGTCGGTGGCCAGCAGCTCTACCGATTCAACGGGAACCAGTTTGGCGCAAGGCTTTCCGCGCAAGTCTACGAACAGCGCGAGGATGAACTTGGTGCCGGATTGTTCGGCGAGGGTGGCGAGATCGGAGGGCATAGCACCAGCACTTTCGTCTCTTTATATGAATCAAAGTATCACAGTAGGAAACATCGGCAAGCCGAGGAATCCCCGGTCACCGGCTGCCGTGGGAGCGGTCCACGGCAGCCGGGCCGGGGAATCGAACTGACTGTCAGGCGAATTCGAGCTCGTAGGCCGAATCTCGGTGGAACGCGGCGTCGATACCCTTCTCCTCTTCCTCGGAGGAGATCCGGATACCTATGGTCTTCTTGAGGACGAACGCGATGGCGAAGGCGACCACGAACGAATAGGCCATTACCGCACCGGCCGCGATCGCCTGCTTCCACAGCTGGTCGAATCCGCCGCCGTAGAACAGGCCGTTGGTGGCGTTGGGCATGCCCTCGCTGGCGAAGAAGCCGATCAGCAGGGTGCCGACCACGCCACCGACCAGGTGTACACCGACCACGTCGAGCGAGTCGTCGTAGCCCAGCTTCTCCTTGAAGCCGACGGCGTAGACGCAGATCGCCCCGGCGATGGCACCGACGAAGATCGCGCCGATCGGGGTGACCGCACCGCAGGCCGGGGTGATGGCGACCAGGCCGGTGATTGCGCCCGAGGCGGCGCCCACGCCGGTGACGTGGCCGTCCTTGAGCTTCTCGACGCCGATCCAGGCCAGGGTGGCCGCACAGGTGGCGACGAAGGTGGTCACCATTACGATCGCCGCGGAATTGCCTGCGGCCAGGGCGGACCCGCCGTTGAAGGCGTACCAGCCGGCCCACAGCATGCCGGCGCCCAGCAGGGTCAGCGGAACGTTGTGCGGCTTACGCAGCTGGCCGAACATCGCGGACTTGCCGAGCACGATCGCCACGGCCAGGGCGGCCGCGCCGGCGTTGATGTGCACGGCGGTGCCGCCGGCGAAGTCGATGGCGTGCAGCTTGTTGGCGATCCAGCCGCCGACCGAGTTCTCGGTGACGACACCGTCGAAGGCGAACACCCAGTGGGCGACCGGGAAGTACACCAGGACCGCCCAGGCGGCGGCGAAGATCATCCAGGCGCCGAACTTCATCCGGTCGGCGACCGCGCCCGAGATGAGCGCGACGGTGATGGCCGCGAACAGGGCCTGGAAGATGGAGAACAAACTGACCGGAAGCCCTGCGACCGTGGTCATGGGTTCCATGAGGTCTTTCATGCCGGCGAATTCGGTGACGCTGCCGACGAATCCGCCGTAGGACGTCCCGAAGACCATCGAGAATCCGAACAGCACCCACAGCACACCCACCAGGGCGACTGCGCCGAACGTCATCATCATCATGTTGGTCGAGCTCTTCACCGAGACCATGCCGCCGTAGAACAGGGCAAGGCCGGGGATCATCAGCGTGAGGCCGATGATGCAACACAGCATGAACGCCGTGGTTCCTGTATCCATCAACATCTCCTGGGGGTGGCGGCCCGGGCGGGCCGATCACTGGGAGTTGACGACGTTTCTGTTACGTGGACCGGCTCGTTGTGTTGCGGTGACGTAAAGCTCGGTGCCGCGCGGCGGTGAGCACCCCGTTACGGAACGTTCATCGACAGAAACGCCGGAGAAATCCGTATACCGCACCGTATACAGCCATGGATACAGCGCACGCCGAACAACACTCGGCGCTCGGTGAGGAGTACGAGAACCAGCCCGTCCCGGTGTCGGCCCGCAAGTCACTGTTCGCGGTGTCCGCGGTGTGGGTCGGGTTTCCGATGATCATGACCTCGGCCGTGTTCGCCGGCATCGTGGTCTACAACCTGGGCTTCGCCATGGGCATGGTCGCCATCGCAGTCGGCGACCTGATCCTGATGGGTTATGTGGGCATGCTGAGCTACCTCGCCGGGCGCTCGGGCAAGAACTTCGCACTCACTGCGGCGGACACCTTCGGAACCAAAGGCTTTCGCATCGTGTCGGCGTTCCTGTCCGCATTGGTGATCGGCTGGTTCGCCTTCCAGACCGGCATGGTCGGTTCCACGCTCAACCTGTCCATGGGGTGGAGTGCACCGTGGATCACCCTGCTGGCGGGGGTGTTGTTCGTGGCGCTGACGTTCGTCGGGATCCGGGCCATCTCGTGGATCGGGGTGGTGGCGTCGGTGCTGTTCATCCCGCTCGGCATCGTCGCCGTGGTGTTGGCGGCGGCCGATCACGGTATCGGCTCCGCGCGCTCCTATGGCGGCGGCGCCGGGGTGGGTGCCTTCGGCTTCGGTGTCGCCGTGACAATGGTTTTCGCGTGCTTCGCCGATTCCGGGACCATGACCGCGGACTTCACGCGATGGGCGCGCAACGGCAGGGAAGCCGCGCTGGCGGCGTTCTCCGCTTTTCCGATCGCCTACCTGATCGCTCAGTTGGCCGGGGCGTTCGTGGTCGCACTCGGTGCCGCGGCCGCACCAGGTACGGCAGGTGGTGACTTCCTGCACGTGCTGGTCGGTGGCGGCGGCATCCTGGTGCCTCTGGCGATCGTGTTCGTGTTCGTCAACCTCGGGAGCGTGTGCGCGCACTGCCTGTACAACGGTGCAGTCGGATTCGGCAACATCACCGGAAAGACCATGCGCCAGTTGACGATCGTGCTCGGTGTGGTGGGAACCGTCGCGGCCGTCGCCGGCATCTGGGCCTACTTCGCTACGTGGCTCAACATCCTCGGTGTGCTGGTGCCCCCGATCGGCATCGTGCTCATCCTCGACCAGCTGGTGTTCGCGCACCGGCGGGCCATCGCACCGCTGTGCTGGAAACCGTTCGCGGCGTGGGCAATCGGAGCTGCAGGAGCGTTGCTGACGCACTTCTATGCGCCTCAGCTCTCCGACGCGGTGGTGGCGATGGTGATCGGCGGCCTGGCATTCACCGCCCTCACCTATCTGCCGGTACGGTCGGCCGTGGTGCAGCCGGCATGACCGTCACCATCAAGGCCGCGCCCTATGTCTGGCCGTACGACGGCGATATCCCCGCCGGCCGGACCGCATTGATCAACATCGACTGGCAGGTCGACTTCTGTGGGGAGGGCGGCTACGTCGACACCATGGGGTATGACCTGTCGCTGGTGCGAACCCCGCTCGGTCCGGCGCAGGAGGTATTGGCTGCGGCCCGCGCGGCGGGATTGTTCGTCATCCATACCAGGGAGGGGCACCGGCCCGACCTGTCCGATCTGCCGGCCAACAAGCGCTGGCGTTCGGCCCAGATCGGAGCCGAGATCGGATCGGCGGGCCCGTGCGGCCGGATCCTGACCCGCGGTGAACCGGGTTGGGAACTGGTCCCCGAGATGGCCGCCCTGCCAGCCGAACCCGTGATCGACAAGCCGGGCAAGGGCAGCTTCTACGCCACCGATCTGGAGCTGGTGCTGCGCAGCCGCGGCATCACCCACATCATCTTGACCGGCATCACCACCGACGTGTGCGTGCACACCACCATGCGCGACGCCAACGACCGCGGATACGAATGCCTCGTCGTCTCGGACGCCACCGGCGCCACCGATTACGCCAACCACGTTGCGGCGCTCAACATGATCACGATGCAGGGCGGTGTCTTCGGGGCGCACGCCCCGAGCTCCGATGTGGTGGCCGCGCTCAAGGAACTGCAGTGACCGGCACGCGGGTCGAGCAACCGGTATCGCTGCGCGACCGGGTCTATGTGGACCTGGGAAAGAAGCTCATGGTCGGTGAGATCGACCACTGCACCCGGCTTGTCGAGTCCCAACTCTGCGGGACGCTCGACGTCAGCCGAACACCGCTGCGTGAAGCCCTGGTCCGGCTGCACGCCGATGGCATGCTCGAGCGGCGCTCCGACGGGTACTACCCGGTGGCCCTGGACATCGCGGGCGTCCGAGACCTCTACGAGCTGCGCATCACGATCGAACTTCGCGGCATCGCCCGAATTCTGGAAACCGACGAGCTGCGCTACGACAAGGACCGGTTGGCCGCGCTGCGGGCCGAGTGGGCCGTACTGGAAGCCAGTCCACCACCGCCAGAGGCAGACATGGTGTTGATGGACGAGTCGTTCCACATCTCGTTGTGCACTGCATCGGGCAATTCGGCGATGGTCGCCGCGCTCGACAACGTCAACCGGCGCATCCGGCTCATCCGGATGTACGACTTCGTCACCGAGGAGCGGGTGGCCGCCACCATCACCGAACACCTCCAGATCGTCGATCTCCTGTTGGACGATCAGCTCGATGCCGGCCGCAAGGCCTTGCACGAGCATGTCGGGGCGAGCTTCGAGGTCGTCGAACGGCGTGCCCTGCGGGCCTTGAGTGCCCGAGCACTCGGTCAGTCGGTCACCTCGCTGGAGGTGTTGTGGGGGTGAGCTACTTTCCGTCCGCCCCGGGCAGCGCCCTGTCCCGCGCATAGGGAGTGCCGAGCTCACTGGCTAGCCAGGGCAGGGATGCCTCGAAGGCCGCGCCGGCCGACTGGAAGTCATGGTCGCCGGTGTAACCCACAACCGAGCATTCGATGTTGTAACCGCTGAGCAGGGTGCACAGCTTATTGGCGTTGGGAGCGTGTTCCTCCGAGAAGGTGTCCCAATCCTCGACGGCGTCAGGGGGCGGTGGAGTGGTACCGGCGTCGCGGTGGACGGTCGGCGTGTCATCGGCGACGCCGAGCCAGGCCGCCATGTTGTCGTACGGGCCGTGTTGGGTGATCACGGTCTTGGGGTCGTACGCTGCCCAGGCCTTCTCGTCTCCACCGAAAAGCCGTGCGACAGTTTGGTCCTTGGTGCCTGCGTTGGGGCCGAGGGTGCCGTCGAGCCAGACGATGGCGCTGAACATGTCGGGGTTCCGAACCGCAGTGACCAGGGAGCAGGTCGCGCCCGATGACCAGCCGGCCAGACCCCAATTCTCGGCCTTCGGGCTGACCCCGAAACGCGAGATCATGTACGGAACCAGGTCTTTGGTCAGATGTGAGGCAGCATTACCGCGGGTGCCGTCGACGCATTCGGTGTCATTGCTGAACTTACCTGAGATGTCGGGAAATACGAAGATGGGCGCGTTGCCGTGATGCAGCGCGGCGTAGTCGTCCAGTGTTTGCAGGGCGCTTGTCGACTGGAGCCAGTCGTTGGGATGATTGAACTCGCCACCCATCATGATCACGGCCGGCAATTGCGGTGGTGGATTGCTGGCGAACCAGGCCGGCGGGAGATACACCACTTCGGTGCGGTGCGCGAAACCTGATGCATCGGCGGGAATGTCGACTCGCACCACGGTTCCGCGGGTCGGTACCTCTCCCTTCTGTTGAAGTGCGGCGAGCTGGGATTCATCGATCCACTGTTCGGGCTCGGTTTGAGTAATCCGAAGCCAAGCTGCCTTGACGGTAGGCAGGTAGCCGGTGGCGGTGTTGAGCGCGGCGAACCCGCACACGACAACCAACACCACGGACAGCACCGATACCAGCCGGCGCCACCACGCACTGCCGCCCCAGCCGGCGATCAGGATCGTTGCGCTGAATCCCAGCATCGCCGTCCAGAACACGGTTCCGAAAGCGATGGCCTCGGCGGACCAGCCTTGGTCGCGTACGAAAAGTCGAGCGGCGGCGGCGAGGCCCACGCCGACAAGTACGGCTGTGAGCAGCCAGCGCCGCATCCACTCCCGGGACCGGCCGCGGCCGATCGACACCACGATCGCGATCAGGGCAAGCAGTTGGAGGGTTATCGGGATCAAGCCGTTGGTCAGGGACAGGTTCATTTGGTTCGGCCCTCACAATCGTTCGGGGCTGCCTCCGATTTGAATCGGTCACCGATCCAAGCCAGTGTCTCGGCTGAATCAGGCTGTGGCTGTGGGTTTTTCCGGATCGTGATGGTGTCGCCCAACTTGCACGCCGCCGTGAGCGCGGTATCGGTCCACGTACCCGGGCTGAAAGGATCGCCATCGTTGTAGACCACGAGCATCGGCGCTCGTGTCGGCCCCTGCGGCAGAGTGGCCTTGGATAGGAAACCCTGCAGCGTAGATGCGGCATCTGCGTCGGCCGGTTGCAGGTCCGTGGCCGGGATCTGTCCGGCGACCTGCTCCGCGGTCGGATCGGACTGGCAGGCTAGAAGCGCGTCCCAGTGCTGTTGGGCGGCGCCGCGGCGAAACTCGTCGAGGTGGATCGCGTCCGGGTACGCGGCTTCCAGGCCGGCAAGGAATCTCGCGAGCATCACCTTCTGCTCGTTACTCAACGTGGCGTTCTTCGCGGCTTCCAAGAGTCCGTCGATGTCAGATATCGGCGAAATGCTGACTGAGCCGGCGAGTTCGAGCTCGTAGGAGTAGTTGTCCGCGAGCTCATTGGCCGCCCAGGCGGCTTGCCCGCCCTCTCCGATCCCCATCGGCAGCCAGGACGCCGACGACTGCGGCACCGCGACATGGGCTGCCTGGACCGCGTCAACAATGTTGTAGCCGGCGGTAGTCGAATCCAGATACGGGTTGTATTGGTTGCCGTCGTCCTCATCGGAAGGCTTGCCCAGACCCTGGAAGTCCGGAACCGCCACGACATAGTGTGCCTTCAGCAACGCCTCTATCGTTGGCGCGAGACCCAGCAGCGTGGGTGAAAGAGACGGCGCGCATTCCGGTGCAATGCCGGTAGTTCTGTTGGACAGCGCGACGATCGGGAATCCGCCCTCCGGCGCATCGCCCTTTGGGACGAAAACCGAAGTTGTCACCTGGGATTGAGTGTCATCGATGCCCGAGCGCGAGATGTGAGTGACGACGTCCATCGATGCAGCGGCGTTGCGCACAGGGTCGACGACATTCGTCAGCGGAACAGAGCCGAGGTTGTGCGGCGCCTCCTCCCCGGAATCCGAATTGGGTTTGGACGGCGATCCACAACCAGCGAGCACCACCATGGCGGCGGAGAGCAACACCAATCCCTTACGCATCAACAGATCTCCTTGTTCTGCGCCGCCACAACCCAATTCCGGCAATCGCCGCCAGCGCGACCAGTGCTACGCCCCCGGCGATCTCGAGTGCGTGGCTTCGGCCATCCGACGGGGTGAGCCTGGATCCGTTGTCATCATCGCGGATGGACGCGGCGACCGGGACGCCCGCCGCCCCGGCGGCCAGCACATCCCCGGTGAGGTGCGACCAGCCGATGTCCGGTCTGTCGAGGTAGTCGATCAGTGGATCCACCAGGGTCCACGCATCAGTGGTCGTGATCAGCGCGACGGTTCGGTTGCGAGGTTCGTCGGCAAAAACCTGAATCGAGCCGAGGCCCCGATTGATGTCCGCGCGCAACTGCGTAGGCAGTTCGACGGTGATCGCCGAGCCCGTGCCGCCCAACGGTGGGTTCAGCGTTGTCTGCTTGAGGGTGTTGGCGTTTGCCACGATCAGCGCCGAGTCGGAAGCTCCGGCGGCCGCCTTGATGTCCACGACCTGAGGCATCAGTTGGGCTTTCGTTTGGCGAGCCAGATCAGTGAGCACGCGCGTGGCGTAGCTGAGCTGGTTCGGACTGGTCCCGTCGAGCGCCACGTAGAACTTCGGGCTGAACTCTGATGGCAGGGAATCGAACCCGCCGGGCGCCGGCCCGCCGCGCTTTACGGTCACGCTCGACTGCTGGTCGACCTGAAAGGTGAGGGGCGCGATCATGGGCCCACACAACTGACGGGGGCTGTAGGTGAGGGCGAAATCGAGGGCGACCTGTTGTGTGAGCGTCCGCTGTGGCAGGTCGAAGGTTGTATCGAGCCTGCCGGTTGGATCGAGGGCCTGGGTGTGGACGACGATGCCGTTGGCGCGCACCAGCACCGTCGCGGCGTCTTCTTTGGCCACCGGTGTGTAGTGGGCGAGCAGATGCACCCGGGCACTCTCGATACGGCCGGCGCCCAGGGCGGCGCGATCGGTGCTGACGGCGATGTTCCCGGACCGGAGCACCTCGGCCCGACCCTTCATGCCCAGTTGGTCGAACGTCATGGTGTCGATGGTGGGCTTGGCGTCGCTGCCTGCTTGGTAGACCCTGGCGGTGTCGACCTGCGCCAGCGCCTGCAGTTCGTTGACGATCAACGATGTCTGTGCGGTCAATTCATCGCCGCGACCTGACAACCGGAGAAATACTCCGGGGGTACCGGGATTGGTGACAGTGAGGCCGGCAGGACCACGTTCGACGACAACGGCGCGGGTGAACTGACCGGACGGCGGCGGGGTCGCCCCGCGCGCTTGGCTGACGACGGTGATGCCGAGGGGTTGGGGCGCGTATTCCCGCACCAGGGCCGACGCCAGGGTGAGCACTGCTTGTTGTTCGGAAGCGTCGGCGTCGTTCGGCGCATAGACCGTGACGCGCTGTAGCACGGGCGGAAAGAACGTGCCGACCGTCGCGGGCGCCGGCTCCGTTCCGGTGAAATCGGCCTCCAGATCGCTGATCTGCAGCTGTTGCATGGGTCCACAGATCTGGCCGGTGCCATCCACCTGGCGCACCGTGAACGACAGTCCGATCGCTGAACTCCGAACGCGCGCAGCCGAAATGTCAACGGTGAAGGGCGTGACGGCCTGATTGGCCGCCACCGGCGGCAAATTCACCGCACCCAGAAAGCCGCCGTTCGGGTCGGAGACCTCCAGGAAACCTGCGCCGAGATTCACCGGGGCATGGATCAGGCCGTGCAGCCTGACGGCGGCGAGCCCGGCAGGTACCGGCACATCGAAATCTTGGTTGCTGTTCGGGGCGTTGAGGTTGATGGTGCGGGGCAGGCCCAGGGACGGCCAGGACAGTGTGACGGTGCCGGGCTCGGTGTCCGCCGCCGCCGGCGCGGCGAGGGCACTCGCGGCCACGAGCAGCGCGAAGATCAGCCGGAATGTTTTTATCGGGAGCGTAAACCGCCGCGGAGCGGCGGTCCGCCCAATGTGCGGCAGGTAATCCGAATCGGGCGAGGACGATGTACGGATCGGATTCACGATTCTCCCGTTTTGCGGAAACCCACACTGGCGTCGGACTATACCGGCGAGTGGCGGGCCAAGCGGTCGGGTTCGCCCGGATGTTCGGCAACCGAAATCGTTGTCGAGCCAAAACTTACGGGCCATAATCACGGGACGTAATGTGGCGGGTGAAGGAGACGGCCACATGTCATATGCCGAGTTTTCGTCCCGACCCAACGTCTGGTGGACCGCCGATGAATGAGCATCTGACCACGTCACCCGAGGTGAAGGCCAACTCTTTCGGCAGTCCGGATGTCGCACCCGCGCAGGCGCGGGCCCAAGCCCGTAGGTGGCGAACCGCGTATCACCGGCGGGTGGTGCTCGCCGACGTGTTGGTCCTTGTGGCTACCGGCATTCTTGCCGAATGGCTCGGATCGTTGCGGCATACCCGCGGGTTCGCTGACACTCTGCATTCAACGATTTTTGCCGCGTTCGTCGGCATCCTGTGGTTCGCTGCGCTCAGTTACACGCAGTCGCGTGATCTTTCGTTGGTGGGTCAGCAGGCCGAGGAGTTTCGGCGTGTTGCGGTGGCCACGTTCGCGACCTTCTTCTTGACCGCGACGGCCGACGTATTCCTCTCCAACCCGGTTTCGCGTCTGCAGTTCGCCGCGTTCGCGTTCGGGGCCCTCGGCCTGACCCTCGCCAGGTTTCTGTTGAGAGCCGACGTGCGCCGACGCAGGAAACACGGCGAGTACATCTCCCGCGTCGTGGCGTTGGGCGAACCCGGCGCGGCGCGTACGTTGAGTGAATACTTTGCTCGTTCGCCGAGTGCCGGGTACCGGGTGGTTGGCGTATGTTTCCCCGACGCCGGTGATCGGATCGGACAAAATGTCGATTTGCCCGCCGGATCCGTTCCCATCCTCGGTTTCAACGACGACAGTGAGATCGAGGCCGCGGTGGAATCCGCGGGAGCCGACACTCTCGCGGTGGTCTATTCCGGGCATTTGGCGCCCGAGCGGGTCAAGTTCTTGGCGTGGCGAATGCAGGCGATCAACACTGAATTCATCGTCGTCCCAGGATTGACCGAGGTGGCCGCCCACCGGCTGCACTTGCGACCGCTTGAGAATTTGCCGTTGTTCGTTGTCGAAGAGCCCACCCATGACGCCATGTCGATGGTTTCCAAACGAGTGCTGGATGTCGTCCTGTCGGTCATTGGATTGGTAGTGGCGCTTCCGGTCATCGCGCTCGCCGGGCTGGCCATCAAACTCGATGACCGGGGCCCCGTCTTCTACAAACAGCAACGGGTGGGAATGAATGGCAAGCCGTTCAAGATCATCAAGTTGCGAAGCATGTACGTGGATACGGATAAGACGGCGCAGCCGGAAAGCCACCGGCACGGCAGCATGTTCCACAAACGAACCTCCGATTCATGTGTGACGAGGGTCGGCAAGGTTCTCCGAGCCACGAGTATCGACGAGTTACCCCAGCTGTTCAATGTGCTCGGGGGGTCGATGAGCGTCGTCGGGCCCCGGCCGCTGGCCGTCGGAGAAGCGGGATCGGACGCGGCCTTCATCGAGCACCGGGAACATGTCAAACCTGGAATGACGGGGTTGTGGCAGGTGTCTGGGCGGTCGGACCTGGAGGACAAGGACCGGGTCCGGCTCGATGTGTCGTATGCCGGCAACTGGTCGGTCGTTGGGGATCTGGTGATCATCTGGCGTACCGTTGGCGCTGTTCTGAAGCGTAAAGGTGCATATTGACCGCAGTGAACGTATCGGCCTCAGCAAATGCTTTGACGACTGCCAAGAAGTTCGAGGCACGCGACTGGTTCACGCAGTTGCTTGCCGGGGCACTCGTCGGCGTTGGAATTGGTGCGATTCTCGGTGCCTTTCTGTTCGGCGCGATGGCGGCGGACACGACGGCAACGGCGCTCGTGCGGATCAAGGAACCGCCGGACCTGGTGGCCATTGCCGGCGGGGCGGTCCAATCGACACCCGTCCTTCCCGACAACACAGAACGGTATGTGGCAGGCGAGGTGGCCTACCTGACAGGCGATGGGTTTGCGCAGGCGGTCGGCGCGCGGCTCGGCCTCACCAAGCCCCCGAAACTGAAGGTGGTGCAGGAGGGGCGCTCATCGGTGGTGTCCATCACCAACACCTCCCCTTCGCGCCCCGACGCGATCAGGGCAGTGCAGACAACCATCGACCTGTATGGGCAACAGGTGGCGGCGCGAACCGATCGGCAGCTGCAGACCATCCTTCCGCGACTGGACCAGTCGGAGCAGGCCGCGAACAATCCGGACGAAATCCAGAAAATACGGGAGGTGCGCGACCGGATTCGGCTGCAGGCCGCGCAGGCCGGCACGCTGCCAGTGCTGGAGCCGCCGACACCTGACTATGTGAGCTCCCACCGGTTGCTGATCGGTGCGGTCCTCGGCGGCTTCTTGGGTGGCGCGCTGGCCCCGTTGATACTTATGGCCCGCAGAAAGCGGTCCGGACGCGTGACGCTGGCTTCGGGTGCATCTGGCCTGGCCGATTCTGTCGACCGCATCCTCATTCCGGTGGTCGATCTCCAACAGCCACCCCGCTCGGAGTGGGGCGACAACCAAATCACCCTCGGTCGCAAGCTGTATGCGCAACTGGGCGCACCGGCCGCAGGCCGGACGATTGTCCTCATCGGCGCTTCGCCTTCGTCGGGGACCTCCACAGTGGCGGCAGTGCTGGAATTGGCCGCAGCCGAGCGCGGGCCGGTGCATCTGACGAACGTTCTGGGCACCCGGCCGGATCCCGAGACGACCGTCATCGTGAAGGCCGGGCCGATAGGTGCATCGGAATCGATTCCCGAGGCGATCGCCTCGGCCACCGACCTTGTCCTGGTTTCCCGCCTCGGCGTCGACACCGATGAGCAAGTTCACCTCGCCCTCTCGTCGGCGGCATCGAGCGACGCCCCCCTGAGCGCAGTCTTCACCTCGCTGCCGTGGTGGTACTTCCGCCGTATGTCGGATCGGGGACCGGTACACCATGCTGACAGCCCCGACGACTAAGTGTCCGGCCGCTCGTAACGGGAGGTGTCCTTGACCGGAAGGTTGCTTGAGAGCAAGGCGTTCCATGCAGTGGTGCAGGTCATCGCCGGACTGGGCCTGAACATCTTTCCCGCTATCTTCATCGCCGTCTACGCCCGGCTCGCGCCGATCGAGGTGCAGGGTTTTCTGGCGCTCGCGCTGACCGTGGGCGTATATGTAGCCCAGTTGATCAATGCGTTCATCATCGAAGGACGTCTCGCCACACCGGGAGCCGACCAGAACTTCTGCCTGCCGATATGGGTCGCCTTGGTGAGCGTGGGATCGGGGGCGCTACTGATCTTCGGGCCAGCTGTCGCGATACCGGCCGTGCTGATCATCAGCGCGATCGGGTTGATGACCGGCATGCTGGTGGGCCGCTCGATCGGAATGGTCAGCGGCAGATGGAAACGCGAAGCGGTGGCCTCGATGACCCTGATCGTCTCCGGTGTGATTGCGCTGGTACTCGCTATCGGACACAACGGCCACAGTGTTCGGGTATTGGCGGCGGGTGCCGTTGCCGCGACATTGATGCGCTACCTGCCACGTACCCCGTTCGGGCGTTCGGGGATGCCACCTGACCTCGGCAAGGCCAGTTGGGTCACGGCAGAGACGGCGGTGGTGGGCGCCGTTGTGCCGGCCATGACGTCTGCCGTGCTGGTTGCCATGGGCCCGGCGTCCTCGGTGGCGTTTCGAGTCATCTCGACGGTGTCGGGTGCCTTGGAACCGATCATCGCCTACGGCAGATACCGCCTGCTGTCCCACGCGAACATGCGTGAGGCAGCCATGGTCGGCGTGATCTTCGTGGCGGGTCTTGTCGCTGTCCTCATCGCAGCCTTCGGTGGGTTCGGTCGGCTCGTCTTCGGACCCGCCTGGAGCAATGTCGGAGTGATCGCCCTGCTGCTGGCTTGCCTGTGGAAGGGCTTGATGCTGCTGTCCACCGTTCCGTTCGCTGCCTTGCGAAAAGCGGGGGAGACCACCGTCGTCTTCTGGTGCCGCGCGGTCAGCACAGTGGCATATCTCGCGATCGGGCTGGCGTTCATGTTTGTCTGGCACTCGACTATCGCCATCTTCCTCGCGTTCGTGATCGCCGAGATCTTCACCGGCATGTTGTACCGCCAGGTGGCGCGCAGATATATCGCTGATTTCGAAGGGGCCGTCGATGTGGTGGCCCGCAAGCTGCGATCCGGTCGGCGGTCGGCAAACGGCGGCGATGGTGTTCAATAGTGAATTAGGCTCGGCTGCAACAACTTCGGTCATGCCGAGGTGGTTCACCCCAGCCTTGTTCATCCTGGGCCCGGTCGCAATGTCCTTCACCGCATGGGTAGCGTTGGCGGCCTGGCGCAACCGCTCATACCGCTTCGGTCCGTTCGACGAGCTCTCAGGCTGGCAGATACCCTCATCGGTCGAGCCGAAAGGTATTGTCCTGCTGGTGCTGTGGTATGCCACCATGGTCGCGGTGGCGACCCTGGGCTGGCGGATCGGTTCGGCGGGCCGGCCACCCAGCCAAAGGGTGATGGCAGCGACGGCCAGTCCACGCTTCGAAAAGCGATACTTCCTGCTGATATCGGCCATCGCAACCGTCGGCGTCGGCTACACCTACGTCCAGATCGCGAGCGCCACCTCGATCCTCGGCGCACTGACCTCCCAGCAGGCAAATGCGTTCAGCCAGTCCATCTCCCAATCCGCTGGCATCGGAACACTTCGCTACGCCCCTATCCTCGCCGCTCCACTGGGCATCTACCTGTGGCGGAAGAAAGTCATCGGTTGGCCGTTGATGACCGCTGGTGTAGCTCTGCTGTTGTTGGACGCGGTGATATCGAGTCGGTTGTCGTTATTGATGGCAACCGTCGTTTACCTCGTGATCTGGGCAAAGACAGCGAGTCCCTCACGCCGGCCCGGTGGCCGGCGTCGCCTTTGGATGGCGATGATCGCGATTCTCGTCGTCGGGTTCTCTCTCCTGGCGGCGCTCAACTATTTCCGTAATGCCAATTACTATCGCGATGCCGGCATCACCAATCCGGCGGAGATGAACTTCTTCCAGATGGGTGCATACCTGTCTGTTCCCGCACAGGTGTCGCTCGGGGGTGCGGGTGCGATCATGCTGGGAACCTGGGAGAAGAACGGTGATCCGGTCGATTCCTTCAACGCAATCGAGCCGACGTTCCTGCAGTTCAACAAGGTGTCCAAGGACAACAGCTGGAAAGGTGACGAGGTCTACGGCTACTCCGCGTCATTCGGACCCAGTTTCTTCACGAACTCCGTATTCGCCGACACCTATGCCGATTTCGGGGCATGGGGCTGGTACTACACATTTCTCCTCTACGGATTCTGCGGATTCCTGTTGGCCAAGATTGTCCGCTACAACACCATGATCGCAGCATCGGGCGGCGTCTTGGCCTACTGCTTCTCCGAGGTATGGCGCATCCAGATCGTGAGCTACGGCTTCGTCATCTTCCTGCTGCTGTCGACGGTGGGCTGTGCGGTGATCGCGGCACGCTGGCCGTTCGGGTCGAAGCGGAACACAGCCGCTGGTATGAGTTGACAGACGGAGCGAAGCGGTGAGCATCCCCCGACGATCGGTGCTATCCGCGGTGGCGTTGGCAGCATTGGCGGGGTATGTGCCGGCAACGAGGGAGTTTTCAGTCAACGTGCGCGACTACGGCGCCACCGGAGATGGTGAGACCGACGACTCAGCGGGAATCCAGGCGGCGGTTCGAGTGCTGAGGTCGGGCGACACCCTGTACTTCCCGAGCGGGAAGTACAGGTTCGCCGAGCAGAACCCGCCCGGCATGGCCGCGATTTCGATCACCGGAATCTCCGATGTAGCGATCGAATTCGACAGTGGTGCAGAACTGGTCATGGACAACCTCGATGAGGACGACGGCACAGGGACCAGCCACGGAATCCTGATCACCGGTCCGGCTTCGCGCATCGCACTACGCAATGTGAAGATTCGGTGGTCATCCCGGCCGCCGCGCTCACTGGGCGACGGGATCAGGATCATCGGCTATCCGATCGGGCTTGACAGCCCACCGCGCGGCTGGAGTGGAGAGCCGGCGCCAGTCAGCAATGTGGTCGTATCTGGTTGCGAGATCCGATCCAGTCCTCAGGCAGGGATGATCCTCATCGGCGTGTCGGAAATCGAGATGACCGATGTGCAGGTGCATGACACAGCGGCCGACGGGCTGCATTTCAACGCGTGCCGTCGCGCGCGCATCCAGCGACTGACCGTCACCGACAACGGGGACGACGGACTCGCGCTGGTGACTGAGTATTCCGATCCACCTCTCTTCAAAAAGGATGAGCAGACCTTCGCCTTCCCGGAACTGACGGATTGGTCTAATGCCGATTTCGAGATCACGGATGTCAAAATTTCCGGTGGACGAGCCAACGGAGCTCGACTTTCTGGGGCCAATCGAGTGCAGCTCCGGAAGCTGAACGTGTCCGAGAAGCGCGGCGGAGCAGGTGTCATGGTCGACTCGACGGCAGCCATCACCGCGGAAAGCGAGTGGCAGCATGTGGCCTCTCGCCGCGTGCGGCTGGAAGCCATCTCCGTTTCCGGCTGTGAGATGGGTATCCAGGTGCTTGCGCGTCCGGGTTCCCGCGCGGACGACCGGTTCACGGATTTCGACGTGACCGCGAGCAACGTGGATATTCGCGATTGCACCAACTGGGCGGTACGGGCGGAATCACTGACGGCGCAACCTGTCACCGGATTTGGACTCTCCACATGTACCGTCGGCGCGAAATCGGTGTCCGAGGGCAACGGTGGCGTGGGACTCGGCAACACGCGTGGGCTGACTCTCGACAGAGTTTCGGTTACCCATTCCCAACTAGCCGTCTTATTCCTTGCGGAGAACACACACGGCCTGGCGGTCGACACCCTGAAGCTGGCCGTTACCCAGTCCACCCAACCCGAGGATCTCTCGATACCGTGCGCGTACTTCGACAATTGCGAGGGCAGGATCACCTCGATGGAGGTCAGTTGGCCGCAGGCACCCGCATCCTGGATTCCGGTTCAGCTCACCATGGAGACGTTCAAGGCGCATTCGTTGGAGATAGCGGCGCTGATGGTGACACCGGCCTCGGTCACCAATCATCTGGGCATCGGTTAGGGCTTGGCGCGGCTCACTCGACGCCCGAAGGTGGATACGTCAACCCAGCACTTCGTCCAAGACTTTTTGCATCTTCGCCCGGAAGTTGGCCTCCGAGAATCCTTCTGCCCACTTTCGGATATGGGCGCCGTCGTACGCCGAAGGATCGAAAGTCTTCATGGCCGAGACGAATCCGTCGATGACTTCGTGATCACTACCCGGAGTGACGAGCGCCCCAGTGGACTCCGGGATGACGCTGTCGAGTGCGCCCCCTGCCCCGAGTGCGATCACGGGCGTGCCGGTTGCCATCGACTCGACCGGCACGATCCCGAAGTCTTCGATCCCCGGCATGAGCAATGCGCGCGCACGGCGGTGCAAGCTGAGCAACTGGTCGTGTGGGACTCTGCCGAGGAACGTCACGTTGGGACCCGCAAGGTCTTGGCACTGCTTCATCGATCGCCCGTCTCCGGCGACCACGAGCCGCGCACCAGCTCGGGTTGCCGCGGCGATCGCGAGGTCCGGTCGCTTGTACGGCACCAGCCTCCCGGCGAGGAGGAAGAAGTCCTCGCGTTCGACCGACGGGTCCGGGGTAAACCCCTCGGTGTCGACAGGTGGGTGAACCACCGTCGAATCACGGTTCCACCATTGGCTGATTCGCTGGGCTACCGCCGTCGAATTGGCGACGATGTGGCGCAACTTCGGTGCGGCCGCACTTTCGCCTCTCTTGGCAATGCGACCCAGAACAGCGAGGGCGGCCGCGCCGGCCCGCCCGCCCGCCTCTTGGGCGCGCATGGAGGGTTCCCATGCCCACCGAGCCGGGCTGTGCACGTAGGCGATGACCGGAGCATCCGTTGCGAACACCGCTTGAGTGGCAAAGGCATGATGGCTCACCACCACGACGTCGAAGTCGTGCAGATCCATGTGGCGGAAAGCTGCCGGAATCAGCGGCGCAAGCGGCGCATACGAGCGTTGCCCGAGAAGGCGGTAGCCGGAGTTCAGCCACGTTGCATGCGGAGGTCGGGTGATGCCGTCCGGGATACTGCCTGGTTTGGTTATCGCGGCGAAGATTTCAGCATCAGGCCATTGCAGCGCTAGTTGTTCGACTACTTGCTCCGACCCGGCGATCTCGGTGAAGCGCTCGTGGACAATGGCGATTCTGCTGTCCGACATCACCTGTCCCCTCCGATTTCGTGTGCGATCGTGTGCAACAGCGGTCCGTCGAGTTGCGACGCCAGATCGCGGAGGACCGGGCCGTATTCGGGGTGGGCCAACGCGAAAGCGAACTGGGCGACCAGATAGTCGGCGGGGTTGCCGGTATCGCACCAATGTCCCTGGATCACTTGGCCGTAGACGGCACGGTCCTTGGCGTACGCGTTGATGGCGTCGGTCAGGTAGATCTCCCCGGTCTGGTCGCCCTCGTACCAGCGTTTGGTCTGCTCGCGTAGTTCGTCGATGACGCCGGGCGTGATGACGTAGCCACCGATTGCGGCGTAGTCGGACGGAGCCTCGTTCGGCTGCGGCTTTTCGACGATGCCGGTGATCCGCAGCAGCCCGTCGTCCAGATCCTCTTTGATGACCGGCACGCCGTACCGGCGTGAGTCCTCGGGGGCCATAGGCATCAACGCCAACACGGGGGATGCCGTCTGCTCGTAGGCCCGGATCAGCTGCTGGGCGCGGGGCACTTCGGCGACGAACACATCGTCGGGCCAGAGCACGAGCACCGGCTCATCGCCGAATGAGCGTGAGGCGTTGAGCACTGGGGTGCCGTTGCCGTATGGACCGTGCTGATGGAGATAGGTGATGTGGCCGCGGGCGGACAGCTGCCCGACTTCTTCGACGGCGTCGGCGTATGCGTCTTTTCCGTCTCTTCGCAGCTGGTCCCTGAGCGTCGCATTCGGACGAAAGTGCTCCTGTATCAATGTTTTCTCACCGGAGACCACGATGGTGATGTCGGTGATGCCGGAGTTGATCAGCTCTCGCACCGTGTGTTCGATG
Organism: Mycobacterium sp. IDUB_9; assembly: GCF_055419505.1. Lineage (NCBI taxonomy): Bacteria > Bacillati > Actinomycetota > Actinomycetes > Mycobacteriales > Mycobacteriaceae > Mycobacterium > Mycobacterium sp. IDUB_9. The sequence continues at coordinate 1,455,302 of NZ_JBVAXU010000001.1, forward strand.
ACAGGCTTGTCGCCGACCGGCAACATCTCCTTGGGGATGGCTTTGGTCAGGGGCAGCAGGCGTGAACCGATGCCGGCCGCGGGAATGACGGCTTTGCGGATGGTCTGTTGTGCCATGTGTTTCCTCTCCGTCAGGTGTCGTGGGGACGACCTAGGTCGTGCGCACGTGGTTGACCACAGTGGTCGGATGCACCAAGAGCTTCCTGATGGCGACCGGCTGTGCCGTAACTGTCCGGTCGACAACATTGGCTTGTTTCTTGATCTGTACGGGCGTCCATGACGTGGGCGCCCCTGGCCAACTGACTCGCATCGTGTGGATCGCGCCTTCGCAATTGTCGAAGATCGCGCTCGGCGTCGGAGCGTCGTCGGATTGACCGACCCGGCTGATGGAGAGTTGCAGTGCGGAGATCGTCAGATTGCTCGTGTCGTTCGCGCTGAAGGTGACAATCGGCTGAGAGTGCGTGACCGAGATCTTGCCGAAACTGATGTCTCGGGTGTGGCCCAAGCCGATTCCACCGTTGCCGCCGGTGGTGGACGTAGCGTCCACGACACAGTCGGTCAGTCGGAAGCCGGTGATCGATTGGTCGGTAAGGGACTCGGCCCGCACGGCCCAATTGCTGCAATTGTGGATGCTCGCGTCGACGACGGAAACGCCGAACTCGGTGAATCTGCTGTCGCCGCCAGCCCCTGACCGTGCCAGTACCTGTACGCCCATTTCGCAGTCGGCGATTGTGACTCCCTCAAGTTTCAGGCCGCGGGAAGCCACGTACCGCCAATCGGTGCCGGAGTCGATCTCTGCACTTGAGTCCACTACGACTCCGGCTCCATACGTCTTTCCCCGAACGGTCAGGCCGCGGAGTACCACACCGTTGGCGCCTGCGAATCGAGCGCCGTTGGCGCGTCCGCCGGAAACGGTGACATTTTTGATCGTGAAATCGGTATTTGACCACGCGGTGAGGCCCGGGAAAGCAAACGTCTGTGCTGCGCTGTCGTATGCCGGCTGATCGGAATAGTAGGTGACCAGTGCCAGGCCGTCGTCCCCATTGTCGGTGACCGTATAACCGTCGACATGTCCCCGGCGGCACGCGTTGAAATGCAAACCGTCGGCAGCTGTGTCGTGGACCCGCAGGTCGGTGACGCTGACGTCGGAGACCGCCATGAGGATGACGCCTGCCTGCGGGCTGGACTGGACCTCGCAGTGGGAGATCCGGACGTTGCCAACCGGTGCAGGCGGACCGGTCCAGCCAATGGGCGACGTGTTGTCGACGGGGTATCCGACGATACGGATGCCGTCACCCATCGACCGGGGCGCCTTTGTCGCCCAACGAATCTTTACGTTGCTCAGAGAGATGTGCGACGCCGGACCCTGTATCAGGATTGCGTGGCCTGCTCCCATGCCCTTGTCGTCCAGGTTGTCCATGAGGAGCTCGGCACCGGTATCGAATTTGATCTCTACGTTCGAGATTGCCGAGATGGCAACTGCGGCCGCACCATCGGGATTTGGCTCCGCGAACCGGTAGCGCCCCTTAGGGAAGTACAAGATGCTGCCCGGTCGCACTGCCCGGACAGCGGCCTGGATTGCGGTTGAATCGTCGGTATCGCCGTCACCTTTGGCCCCATAATCACGGACGTTCACCACGGACCGCGCGGCCGACGCCCTCGGTGCCAAACCCGCCATTGCTGTCAGAGCTGGCAGGACGGAGAGGACCGATCGCCTGGGAATGGTCACCGCCCCGTCCCGAGAAGTTCTGCGCAGATGGTTTCCGCCGCGGTGGTGGGCTTGATCTGACACTGCCTGCTGTTCACGTGAGCCCACCCCCGCTCAACCAAACCTGACCTGGCGGTGTCGTCGCGGCAGTATGTGCGGAGAAGCTCAGCCAGTGTTCGGTAGGCGTAGGGGTCGAAGTACTCGGCGCCATCGCCGCAAGTTTCCCGCAACGAAGGGATGCTCGACGCCAAAACGGCTGTGTGGGATGCCATCGCCTCGAGCGGTGGTAGTCCAGCACCCTCGTAAAGGGAGGGCATTACCAATAGATCTGCGCCTGCGACCATCGCCCGTAGCGTCTCGAACTCCAATCTCCCGATCATCTGAACCCGGTCGGCCAGCTCGGTCGCGTAGCCCACAAGGCGCTCGTCGAGGTTTCGGACCGACTCACCTGCGCCTGCGATCACCAGCTTTTGCGGGATCTCCGAGGCGATCTCTCGAAACGCCTCGAACAGGATAGGAAGGTTCTTGTGCCATTTGGCATTGCCGACGAAGAGGATGTACCTGCCCTCCACGGGGGTCAACGCAGCGTCCGAAGAGGTGAGCCAGGCTTCTCCGACCGGGATCGGCGTCACTACCGTCTGCGCTTTCGGCGATACCTCGGCCAAAGCCTTCGCGGTCGCCTGTGACGGTGTGAAGATCTTTCTGCACCTCCGTGCATCCATGGAGATCATCGCGCGCGCGTAGGCGCGGTACGCGAAATTCTTCCCGGAGACACTCTGAGGTTGCAGATGCAAGATGTCGTGAATCGTGACAAATAGTTTCGTATGGCTGTTGCCACGGCCGAGAATTGCAAGTGGAAAGGGGTAGTGCGGTAGCCACAACGCCCTCGGGCGAAGGCTTTTCAAGGCGTGACGCCACACCTGCTGCTCGCCCGCCGAGTACATCCCCGCGTTCGACGGCTTCGCGAATGCCACTGTGGTGCCGCCGTCCAGTGGCGGTTCCTTACCCTCGTCGATGAGCACGCCGAGCGAAAGACCTTGTTGGGCCAGCGTCTTCTCTACGGTCGGCAACTCGGTCCGGATATATGTGCCGATACCGCTCTGATTGATATGTCGGGCGTCGAGCAGTAGGTCGATGTGCTCTGCCATGGATCCAACGGTAGCGTCAATCCTGTACGAATTTGTCAGTCGAGCGGAATTCCCCAACGCGTGCCAAATGTGATCTGCTCCAGCGGCAACCGCTCCCGGGGTCGGCCGTCGCGCTCGGCAATTTCTTCTCCCATTTCGGAATAGTCACCCAACGTCCCCACCGCAACCACGGCAAGCGGTCGCACGCCTTCCGGGATGCCGAACGCTGCCCGGGCGCCCTCGACGTCGAAGCCGGCCATCGGATGGACGACGAGCCCGCGGGACACCGCCTCGACGGTCAGTTGCGCGATCGCCGCTCCGGCGTCGACTGCCGCATATAAGGCCGTCCTCGCATCTTCTCCCTGGTCCGTACACACCAGAACCAGCGCCGAGGCCGCATGGGCGTAGCTGTTGCCGCGCTTGAGCAGGCCGGCCAGTGTGGTGAATGTCTCGTCATCTCTGATCCCGACCACGAACCGCACCGGCTGGCGGTGGCCCCAGCTGGCTGCCCAGCGCGCGGCCTCCAGAAGTGCGGTGAGCTGGTCAGCGTTGATGGAGGCGTCGGGGTCGAAGGCCCGGGGGCTCCAACGGGCCGCGAGGTCGGGGTGGATCGGCACGCTGGTGCTGGCCAGGCGGCCGTTCGGCGTGTCAGGCACATCAGCCAAGCTACCGGCGGGGAAAACCGCGTGCGCGTCTCCCTTATCCTGTGTGGGACTCAATCCAGCTTTCTGAAGGGTTAGACAGTGGCGCTCGTCGTACAGAAGTACGGCGGATCCTCGGTATCGGATGCCGATCGGATCCGCCGCGTGGCCGAGCGCATCGTCGAGACGAAGAAGGCCGGCAACGATGTCGTCGTCGTGGTCTCCGCGATGGGCGATACCACCGACGACCTCCTCGACCTGGCCCGTCAGGTCTCCCCGGCCCCGCCCGCGCGTGAGATGGACATGCTGCTCACCGCGGGTGAGCGCATCTCCAATGCTCTGGTCGCGATGGCCATCGAGTCCCTGGGCGCGCAGGCCCGCTCGTTCACCGGCTCGCAGGCCGGCATTGTCACCACCGGCATCCACGGCAACGCCAAGATCATCGACGTCACCCCCGGCCGCCTGCGCGATGCGCTGGACGAGGGCGTCATCGTGCTGGTCGCCGGGTTCCAGGGCGTCAGCCAGGACAGCAAGGACGTCACCACCATGGGCCGCGGCGGCTCCGACACCACCGCCGTCGCGCTGGCCGCCGCCCTCAAAGCCGACGTCTGCGAGATCTACACCGACGTCGACGGAATCTTCACCGCCGACCCGCGCATCGTGCCCAATGCCCGCCACCTCGACACCGTCTCCTTCGAGGAGATGCTCGAGATGGCCGCGTGCGGCGCCAAGGTGCTCATGCTGCGCTGCGTGGAATACGCCCGCCGGTACAACGTTCCGATTCACGTGCGCTCGTCGTACACGGACAAGCCCGGCACCATCGTCAAAGGATCGATCGAGGACATCCCCATGGAAGACGCCCTTCTGACCGGAGTAGCCCACGACCGCGGGGAGGCCAAGGTCACCGTCGTCGGCGTCCCGGACGTGCCCGGCTATGCCGCCAGGGTGTTCCGCGCGGTCGCCGACGCCGACGTGAACATCGACATGGTGCTGCAGAACATCTCCAAGGTGGAGGACGGCAAGACCGACATCACCTTCACCTGCCCGATGGACAACGGGCCTGGCGCGGTGCAGAAGCTGACCTCGCTGCAGGACGAAATCGGGTTCAGCCAGGTGCTGTACGACGACCACATCGGCAAGGTGTCGCTGGTCGGCGCGGGCATGCGCAGCCATCCCGGCGTCACCGCGAAGTTCTGTGAGGCGCTGGCCGAGGTCGGCGTCAACATCGACCTGATCTCCACGTCGGAGATCCGCATCTCGGTGCTGGTGAAGGACACGGATCTCGACACCGCTGTCTCCGCCCTGCATGACGCCTTCGACTTGGGCGGCGACGACGAGGCCGTGGTCTACGGCGGAACGGGGCGCTGAGATGGTTTCGATCGGTGTCATCGGTGCTACCGGCCAGGTCGGCCAGGTCATGCGCGCCCTGTTGGAGCAGCGGAACTTCCCGGCCAGCTCGGTCCGGTTCTTCGCTTCAGCCCGTTCCGAGGGCAAGAAGCTGACGTTCCGCGGCCAGGAGATCGAGGTCGAGAACAGCGAGACCGCCGACCCGTCGGGTCTCGACATCGCCCTGTTCTCCGCCGGTGCGACGATGTCGCGCGTGCAGGCCCCGCGGTTCGCCGCGGCGGGCGCCGTCGTCGTCGACAACTCGTCGGCGTGGCGCAAGGACCCCGAGGTACCCCTCGTCGTCAGCGAGGTCAACTTCAAGCGCGACGGCGGCAACCGCCCCAAAGGCATCATCGCCAACCCGAACTGCACCACCATGGCCGCGATGCCGGTGCTCAAGCCGCTGCACGAGGAGGCCGGGCTGACCCGGTTGATCGTGTCGAGCTATCAGGCGGTGTCGGGCAGTGGGCTGGCCGGTGTCGAGGAGCTCGCGTCGCAGACCCGCGCGGTGGTCGACGGTGCCGAGCAGCTGGTGCATGACGGCTCGGCTCTGCAGTACCCGCAGCCGGTGAAATACGTCGCGCCCATTGCGTTCAACGTGATCCCGCTGGCCGGTTCACTGGTCGACGACGGCTCCGGCGAGACCGACGAGGACCAGAAGCTGCGCAACGAGAGCCGCAAGATTCTCGGCATCCCCGAGCTCTTGGTCAGCGGTACCTGTGTGCGGGTTCCGGTGTTCACCGGACACTCGCTGTCGATCAATGCCGAGTTCGCTCAGCCGCTTTCGGTCGAGCGCGCCAAGGAACTGTTGGGCGCTGCGCCGGGTGTGAAGCTGGTCGATGTGCCGACCCCGTTGGCCGCCGCCGGTATCGACGAGTCCCTGGTCGGCCGGATCCGGCAAGACCCGGGTGTGCCCGAGGGGCGTGGCCTTGCATTGTTCGTGTCCGGCGACAACCTGCGAAAAGGTGCTGCGCTGAACACGATTCAAATCGCCGAGTTGCTGGCCGCCGAGCTCTAAGCGTCGCCTTGCGCCGAAACCGCATTCCAGCAGGCGTTCTCTCGATCTTTCTCTGCTGGAATGCCATTTCGGCGATGCCGGCAGCAGGTGCGACCCCGGGCTTCGGGGATCTCGTCGTGCCGCCGCTGGCTCCGGGTCAGGTGTTGCGGATCGGCCCGAGTGCCGGAACCGGTACGCCCACCCGTGATTACGGTATCGGCGCGACGGATCTGTGTGAGTTCATGGAGTTCCCCAGCCGGGTGCTCCAGGTGTGCGGTGACAGCTTCGCGGGACAGGCCGTGGGCTTCGGCGGCTGGCACTCGCCGGTGGCGTTGCACGTCGATGCCGATTCGATCGAGGATGCCGGCGGCGTGCGCTACCGGGGCGTTACCGGGGTGGACAAACCGCTGCTGGCCGACGCCGCGCCGGCCGGTTCGTCGCAGTTGCCTGCCGGCGTGATCTCCATCAACCGCGAGAACTACATGTTGGTGACCACCACCAAGGATCTCCGGCCGCAGAGCTCCCGATTGGTGAAAGCCGATGCAGCGCAGCCAAATTGGCCGACGGTGCCCGGTTCGGTACGTGATGCCAAGTACCAGGGCGGGGCCCAGACGCAGATCACCGGTTACTACGACCCGGTCCCGGCGCCGGACTCACCGAGCGGGTGGGTGTACATCGTGGCCAACAATTTCGACCGCAGCGGTCCGCCTTTCCTGTACCGGGCCAGCCCGAAGACCTTCACCGACCGTGCGAGCTGGCAGGGTTGGTCGTCGGCGGGTGGCTGGGGCAAGCCCCCGACCGCGTTGTTCTCCGACCGGGTGGGCGAGATGAGCATCCGCCAGATCGATGGCAAGCCGGTGCTGTCCTACTTCAACGCCACCAACGGAAACATGGAGGTGCGGGTCGCCTACGACCCCACGGGTTTGGGTACCGCACCCGTGACCACAGTGGTGTTCGCCAGCGCCTGGCCTGACCCTGTCGACGCGTTGCCCCCGCCGGAGATCAACGAGTTGGCCCAGCCCTACGGCGGCTACATCTCACCGGGATCCACGCTGGATCAGGTCAGGGTCTTCATCAGCCAGTGGAACACCATGGCCCGCGGCGGCACCCCGTACCGCGTGATCCAGTACGCGGTGAATCCGTTCAAGCCTTGGGGGCAGTAGCCGGGCACGCTTGGCACGCCTTACGCCGTTTTCTACCGTGGGGCTGTGGTTCGTGCGTCCGCGCAGCCGTGGTGTGGAAAGCGGCGGCGCGGACCCACCTGAGCAGTAGCTCCCGGGACTTTCAAAGCTGATTCACAGCCAATTCTTGATCTGCACCTCAGCAGTGCTCGCATGCTCGTGACATGACTGAAACACCTTCCGATCCTGCGACCGAACCAGTCGCGGCAGCGCCGGCGACCGTGGTCGTCCCTCCCGCCCCGCCCGCCGAGAACAAGCCGAGCCGGCTCATGCAAGCGCTCGCGTGGGTGGGCATTGCCGCCGGCAGCGTTTTCATCGTGGCTGTCGTCTTCGGCACCGGCTTCTTCCTCGGCGCACATTCCGGTGGGGGCGGGCATCACCATCGCGGCGGCCATGACCGTGGCGGCATGATGATGTTCCACCACGGTGGACCCGGAGGTGGTCCGGGGCAGATGGGGCCGCGCCACGGAATGATGCCGCCGTGGGGTCCGGGTGGCCCCGGCGGGTTCGGTCCAGGTGGGCAGGGTGGTCCCGGTGGACCTGGTCCGGGCAACGGCTCTGAGCGCACTGAGACCCCGCCGACACCCGGGCAGCCCGCGCGACCATAATCACAGCCCACTCTTTTGGACTGACTCCAAAGAGCGCGCATACTGGAGCCGTGACCACGGTGCATCAACACGACCCCAAGGCCCTGTTGCGGGCTGCTGGGCTGCGCGTGACTGCACCGCGGGTCGCGGTTCTCCAGGCGCTGGCCGACCATCCGCATTCGACTGCAGACGATGTGGCCGGGCTGGCCCGCGAGAACCTCGGTTCGGTGTCGACCCAGGCGGTCTACGACGTCCTGCGGGCCTGCGTCAACGCGGGCCTGGTCCGTCGGATCGAACCGGCCGGTTCCTCGGCACGTTATGAGACGCGCGCCGGCGACAATCATCATCACCTGGTTTGCCGGGTGTGTGGTGTGGTTGCCGATGTCGACTGCGCGGTGGGGGAGGCGCCCTGCCTGGAGCCGTCTGACCTGGCCGGTTTCGCCGTCGATGAGGCGGAGGTCGTGTTCTGGGGAATCTGTGCCGATTGCCAGAAGGCCGCCGTCACCACATAAGACCACTCTGCAGCCCAACGGACGCCCCGGCCACCTCCCCTTGTGGCCGGGGCGCCTTGGTATTCGGCGGTATTCGGCCAAGCGCTGGGCAGGCGACTGGGAATCGTGAGATTCTCGCTAACCATGACGCGCAATCGGCTGGTGGTGGTTGCCGCACTGGTCGCGGTGCCGGTGCTGGCCGCCGGCTGCGGTGCGGGCGCCGAATCCGAACCCGAGCGCGGCGCGGCCATGGTCTTCGCTGTGGGTGATTGCGTGAGTGTCCCGGCCACCACACCAGCAGCCCCCGAAGTGACCCGGGCCGGCAAGGTGTCCTGCAACGTCGACCCCAGCTACACCGTCGGGGCCATCGCCGACGGCACCGGGGCCTGCCCGAGCGCCGAGTATCAGCATCTGCCTGCCGAACTCGCCGACCCGTCGACCGCGCGGCTGTGTCTGGTTCCCAATCTGGTGGCCAATCACTGTTATGAACTCGGCATGCCCGCGGGCGTGGTGGAGCTGGCTGATTGCGCGGTGCGCTCCGACCGTGGCCCGGGTGTGATGGTCGAGGTGACCAGGCGTCTCGACGTGCGGGACGGTTCGGCCTGTCCCGCCGAAACCGGGCACTACGCCTGGCCTTATCCGTCGCCGGCGCGAACCTACTGCACGCGCACGGTTCACTAACTGGCATGATCGAGGCCATGCGTGCCCTGACTGTCGGTTTCGGGCTGGCCGGTCTCGCGCTGGCATTGGCTGCACCTGCTGGTGCGCGTCCCTCGGATCCTGGTGTGGTGTCTTATGCCGTCATGCCGAAGGGTTCGGTGGGCAACATCATCGGTGCCCCGATGACGTGGGAGTCCGAGTTCACCGTCCCCTTCCAAGGCTTCTCGGTCGAGAACCCGGTGTGCAACAACTGGGCCGATATCGGCCTGCCCGAGGTGTACAACGATCCGGACCTCGCCTCGTTCAACGGCGCCACCACGCAGACGGCGGGTGACGACCAGAGTCATTACGTCAAGCAGGCCGTCGGGGTGTTCGCCACACCGGAGGCCGCTGAGCGCGCGTTCCATCGGGTGGTGGACCGCACCAACGGGTGCTCGGGCCAGACCACCGCGATGCACCTGGACAACTTCGTCACCCAGGTGTGGACCTTCACCGGCGGCCCGGCGAGCGCCACCGACGCCGATTGGGTGAAACAGGAAGCCGGCACGGACCGTCGCTGTTTCAACACCACCCGCAAACGGGAAAACGTCCTGCTACAAGCCAAGGTATGCCAGTCCGGCAACGCCGGCCCCGCGGTCAATGTCCTTGCCGGTGCCATGCAGAACACCTTGGGGCAGTAGAAGTTGTCGGTGCTATCTGGATGATGGAACACAACCGAGCCGTTTGAGACGGTGACGTCCGGGAGGGTGGTGGCCATGGCAGAACCCGTCAGGGCTGGTCCGGCTCGGCTCACTCCCGTCGAGTTCACCAGCGCCGAACAGGCCGCTGACTTCATCGAAGCCTGCTGTCTGGACGACGTACCGGTCGGGCAGGTGGGTCTGGAGATCGAGGCGCATTGTTTCGACGTCGAGGATCCGCTGCGGCGCCCGGGCTGGGATGAGCTCTCCGAGGTCATCGCTTCGATTCCCGCGCTGCCCGGTGGCAGTCGCATCACCGTCGAGCCGGGCGGTGCGATCGAACTGTCCGGACCGCCTGCCGACGGTCCTTCGGCAGCGATCACCGGACTGCTGGCCGACCGAGCCGTGCTGCGTTCGGAGTTCGAACACCGCGGTCTGGGCCTGGTCCTGCTGGGCGCCGATCCGGTACGGCCCACCCAACGGGTCAACCCCGGCCCGCGCTATGAGGCCATGGAGCAGTTCTTCGCGGCCAGCGGATCGGCCGATGCGGGCGCTGCGATGATGACGTCGACCGCGTCGGTTCAGGTCAACCTCGACGCCGGCCCGCGGGACGGCTGGGCTCAGCGGGTACGGCTGGCCCACGCGCTAGGTCCGACGATGATCGCCATCACCGCGAACTCGCCGATGCTCGGCGGACAGTTCACCGGCTGGCAGTCCTCTCGGCAGCGGGTGTGGGGGCAGCTGGATTCCGCGCGCTGCGGGCCGATCCTCGGCGCCGACGGCGATGATCCGGTCAGTGACTGGGCGCGCTATGCGCTGCGGGCGCCGGTGATGCTCGTCAACACCCCGGATGCCGTCCCGGTGACCAACTGGGTCCCGTTCGCCGACTGGGCCGACGGACGCGCGGTGCTCGGCGGCCGCCGTCCCACCGAAGCGGACCTCGAGTACCACCTGACCACGTTGTTCCCGCCGGTGCGGCCGCGGCGCTGGCTGGAGATCCGCTATCTCGACAGCGTGCCGGACGCCTTGTGGCCCGCCGTGGTGTTCACGCTGACCACTCTCCTCGACGATCCGGGGGCCGCCGCGATCGCGACCGAGGCGACGGCGCCGGTGGCCACCGCATGGGACCGGGCCGCCCGCATCGGACTGGCCGATCGCCGGCTGCAGGAATCGGCGGTCGCATGTGTGTCGGCCGCGGCGCAGCGGGCCCCGGCGGGGTTGGCGGAATCGATGGCGCAGTTGACGCGTTCGGTCCAGGAGGGACGCTGCCCGGCCGACGATTTCGCCGATCGGGTGGTGGCTCACGGAATCGCTTCTGCGATGGGCCTACTGGTGAAGGGTGAGCTTTGACCACACGCGAGGCGCTGGCTCAGCAGCTCACCAGAGCGCGGGAACGCACCCTGCGCCTGGTCGACTTCGACGATGCCGAACTGCATCGCCAGTACAGCCCGTTGATGAGCCCGTTGGTCTGGGATCTCGCCCACATCGGTCAGCAGGAGGAGTTGTGGCTGCTGCGGGGCGGCAACGCGGACCGTCCGGGCATGCTGGCCCCGGAGGTGGACCGGCTCTACGACGCCTTCGTGCACTCCCGCGCCAGCCGCGTCGAACTTCCGCTGCTGCCACCGACAGACGCACGAACCTATTGCGCGACGGTCAGATCGCGTGCACTCGACGCGCTCGATTCCCTGGACGCCGATGACTCCGGGTTCAACTTCGGTCTGGTGATCAGCCATGAGAACCAGCACGACGAGACCATGCTGCAGGCACTGAACCTGCGGTCCGGGCCGCCGCTGCTCGACGCCGGCAGCGCGTTGCCCACCGGCCGGCCCGGGCTGGCCGGCACCTCGGTGCTGATCCCGGGCGGGCCGTTCGTGCTCGGCGTCGACGAACTGACGGAACCGCATTCACTGGACAACGAGCGTCCGGCGCATATCGTCCAGCTGCCTCCCTTCTATATCGGGCGCGTCCCGGTCACCAATGCCGAATGGCGCGAATTCATCGACGACGGCGGCTATCAGCAGCCCCGTTGGTGGTCTTCGCGCGGGTGGGCGCATCGCCAGGAGGCCGGTCTGACCGCACCTCAGTTCTGGGGTCCCGACGGCACCCGTACCAGGTTCGGCCACATCGAGACCATCCCGGCCGACGAACCGGTCCAGCACGTCACGTTCTTCGAGGCCGAGGCGTACGCCGCCTGGGCCGGAGCCCGGCTGCCCACCGAAGTCGAATGGGAGAAGGCCTGCGCCTGGGATCCGGTGGCCGGCGCGCGACGCCGGTTCCCGTGGGGCACTTCCGAACCCACCGAGGCGCTGGCCAACCTCGGGGGTGAGGCGCGTCGGCCCGCTCCGGTGGGGGCGTATCCGGCCGGCGCGTCAGCCTACGGCGTCGAGCAGATGTTGGGTGATGTCTGGGAGTGGACCACGTCGCCGCTGCGGCCGTGGCCAGGCTTCACCCCGATGGTCTATGACCGCTACACCGAGCCCTTCTTCGACGGCAATGGGGCCGGCGACTACCGGGTCCTGCGCGGCGGTGCGTGGGCGGTGTCCGCCGATATCCTGCGACCGAGCTTCCGCAACTGGGACCATCCGATCCGGCGGCAGATTTTCTCGGGTGTACGCCTGGCCTGGGATGCTCTCTGATGTGCCGGCATATCGGGTGGCTGGGCGCGCCGCGATCGGTGGCCTCGCTGGTGTTGGATCCGCCGCAGGGACTCCTGGTGCAGTCGTATGCACCGCGTCGCCAGAAGCACGGGTTGATGAACGCCGACGGTTGGGGTGCAGGGTTTTTCTCGCCTGACGGTGTGGCGCGTCGGTGGCGCAGTGACAAACCGCTGTGGGGCGACACGTCGTTCGCCTCGGTGGCGCCGGCGTTGAGCAGTGGATGCGTGGTCGCGGCCGTGCGTTCGGCGACCATCGGCATGCCGATCGAACCCTCGGCCTCGGCGCCGTTCACCGACGGGCAATGGCTGCTGTCGCACAACGGAGTGGTGGACCGTGCGGTTCTGCCGCTGACCGGGGAGGCCGAATCCGTCGTGGACAGCGCGGTGCTGGCGGCGCTGATCTTCGCCCGTGGCCTGGATGCGCTGGGGCAGACGATTGCCGAAGTCGGCGCGCTGGATCCGAATGCCCGGCTGAACATCTTGGCCGCCAATGGTTCTCGATTGGTGGCCACCACCTGGGGCGATACCCTGTCGATGCTGCAACTGCCGGACGGCGTCGTGCTCGCGAGCGAACCCTACGACGACGATCCCGGCTGGTCCGACATCCCGGACCGCCACCTGGTGCACGTCTCTGACTCGCATGTCGAGCTCACCCCACTGAAAGGTTCGGTATGACGCTCAGCCTGTCCAACTATCTGGCCGCCGATTCGGCGGCCACCGCGCTGCGCCGCGATGTGCGCGACGGGCTGGCGCAGTCGCCGAAGATGCTGCCGCCCAAGTGGTTCTACGATTCGGTGGGCAGCGACCTGTTCGACCAGATCACCCGGCTGCCCGAGTACTACCCGACGCGCACGGAGGCGCAGATCCTGCGAGACCGCTCTTCGGAGATCACCGCGGCCGCCGGGGCGGACACTCTCGTCGAGCTGGGTAGCGGCACCTCGGAGAAGACCAGGATGCTGCTCGACGCGATGCGCGACGGCGGGCAGTTGAGTCGCTTCATCCCGTTCGACGTCGACGCCGGTGTGTTGCGGGCTGCCGGCGATGCCATCGGTCAGGAGTATCCGGGAATCGAAATCGATGCGGTGTGTGGTGATTTCGAAGAACACCTGGGCAAGATTCCGCCGGTCGGGCGCCGCCTGGTGGCGTTCCTCGGTTCGACGATCGGCAATCTGACGCCCGGTCCGCGGGCTGATTTCCTCGCATCGCTGGCCGAGACCCTGCAGCCCGGTGACAGCGTGCTGTTGGGCACCGACCTGGTCAAGGACGCCGACCGGTTGGTCCGCGCCTACGACGACAGTGCAGGCGTCACCGCGGCGTTCAACCGCAATGTGTTGTCGGTGGTGAACCGCGAGCTCGACGCCGATTTCGACCTCGACGCCTTCGAGCATGTCGCGAAGTGGAATGCCGACGAGGAACGCATCGAGATGTGGCTGCGGGCAGACGCGCCACAACAGGTCAGGATCTCCGGCTTGGATCTCGACGTCGCATTCGACGCCGGTGAGGAGATGCTGACCGAGGTGTCCTGCAAATTCCGGGCTGACGGAGTTGCCGATGAACTGGCGAAAGCCGGTTTGCGGCAGACTCATTGGTGGACCGATGAAGCCGGTGACTTCGGCTTGTCGCTGGCGGTGAAATGAGCCTCGCCCAGCAGTGGGCCGAAGCCCGCCCCAAGGTCGCCGGCCTGCATTTCGACAGCGGTGCCTGCTCGCGGCAGAGCCTTGCGGTCATCGATGCCGTCGCCGCGCATGCTCGCCATGAGGCCGAAGTCGGCGGGTATGTGGCCGCCGAAGCGGCTGCACCTGTGCTCGCGGCGGGGCGGGCAGCGGTCGCGGCACTGACCGGACTCGACGCCGCCGATGTGGTGTACACGTCGGGTTCCAACCACTCATTGGACTTGCTGCTCGGCAGTTGGCCGGGGGAGCGCACCCTTGCCTGCCTGCCCGGCGAGTTCGGGCCGAACCTCGCGGTCATGGCCGCCAACGGTTTCCAGGTGCGTGCGTTGCCCGTCGACGGGGACGGCCGCGTTGATGTCGACGTGGCGGCCCGCCAGTTCGCCTCTGATTCACCAGCTTTGGTGCACTTCACGGCGCTGGCCAGCCATCGCGGGGTGGCCCAGCCGTTGGCCGCGATGGTCGCGGTCTGCCGCGCGGCGGGCGTTCCTATCGTGGTGGATGCCGCGCAGGCGTTCGGGCATCTGGACTGCAACGTCGGTGCCGATGCGATCTACTCGTCGTCGCGCAAGTGGCTGGCCGGACCGCGCGGCGTGGGATTCCTCGCGGTGGCGCCGGAACTGGTTGCGCGGCTGCAGCGGCGGGTGCCGCCGGCGTCGTGGGACGTGCCGGTGACGGTGCTGCAGAGCTTCGAACACGGTGAGCACAATGCCGCGACCCGCATCGGCTACTCGGTTGCTCTGGGAGAACATCTGGCAGCTGGGCCGGAACTCGTCCGGGGTCGGCTTGCCGAGGTGGGTCGCGCGGCGCGGCAGGTGTTGGCCGGGGTGCCGGGATGGCGGGTCGTGGAACCCGTCGATGAGCCCACCGCGATCACTACTTTGGAACCCACTGCCGGCGCCGATCCGACCGCGGTGCGGGCCTGGTTGATCGCCGAGCGCGGAATCGTCACCACCGCATGTGAAATCGCGCGGGCACCGTTCGAGATGACCAAGCCGGTGCTGCGGATCTCACCGCATGTCGACACGACTGCCGAGGATTTGGAGCAGTTCGCCGGGGTGCTGCGGGACGCACCTTAGAGTCGCGTCGTGATGACGGCCTGATGGTTCCGTCAGATATCGCGAATCGGCGGCAAGCTCCGCGTGAGTAACGCTGTGGCGATTCTGGGCGCGGATCTCCGCCAGTGCGTTACTCACGCGAACACCAAAGGGTGGTGGCCTCAGCCTGCCTTGTGCGCAGTCAGCAGGAATGCCGGGAACTTGATCCGGCCCTTGTCATCGAGGTCGTGTTCGGGCAACTCGAAGGGGACATCGGCGGGCAGTGCCATGGCATTGGCGTGGATGAAGGCCGGCCGGATGTCGTCGACCTCCCAGTACTTCGACACTGCGGCGCGCAATTCTTCTTCGGACACCTCGTTGGGCTTGGTCTCCAACTCGGCAGGGAACGCGCCCTTGGCGAACACCAGCACGTAGTAGTGCGCACCCGGCGCGGAGGCCCGGCGAATCGACTGCAGGTATCCGTCACGGCCTTCGACCGGCAGGGAGTGGAACAGGGTCGAGTCCACGACGGTGTTGAAGCGGCCGTCGTATCCGGTGAACGAGGTGATGTCGGCCTGGGCGAAACTGGCCGTCGACAGCCCGCGCACCTGTGCGGCATTGTTGGCCGCGGCGATCGCTGTCGGGCTCAGATCGAGCCCGACGACGGTGTAGCCGTCGGACGCGAGTGCCAATGACAACTCGGCATGCCCGCAGCCCGCGTCGAGGACATCGCTCTCGAACTTCCCGGCCCGGTGCAGCGCCGCAAGCTCGGGTTGTGGCTCACCGATATTCCACGGCGGCTGACCCTCGAAACCTGCTTCCCCCTTGTACGCGCCGTCCCAGTCCAGAACCTGTTCAGATGACATGATTCCAACGTACGCGTCTCAATCCCAGGTGTGGACGGGCTCATTGCTGTGCATCAGCTGCACATATCGCCGCAGCATCTCGGCCAGCGCCTCGGGCCTGGTCAACCCCCGTGACTGGAGGTCTTGCACCGTCGCGACCTGCCAGGTTGACCCGGTCTGGCCGGTCTTCGCCCGGCCTTCGATGACCCCCAGATAGCGGTCGCACACTTCGCCGGCCACACCCCAGCGGCGTAGCCCGTCGTGCGCCATCGGCAGTAGCCTGCGGAGCACCAATTCGTCCGGTGTCACCTCGCCCAGACCGGGCCAGTACAGCCGCGCGTCCAGGCCGTGCTGGGCGCCCTCGACGAAGTTGTGGTGGGCCGCGGCGAAGCTCATCTTGGTCCACAACGGCCGGTCTTCCTCCGACAGTGTCCGCAGCAGCCCGTAGTAGAAGGCCGCATTGGCCAGCATGTCCACGACGCTCGGCCCGGCCGGTAGCACCCGGTTCTCCACCCGCAGGTGGGGGACACCATCGACCACGTCGTACACCGGCCTGTTCCACCGGTAGATGGTCCCGTTGTGCAGCCGCAGCTCGGCCAGTTGCGGTGCCCGGCCCGCGGCGAGCTCGGCCACCGGATCCTCATCGGACAGCTCGGGCAACAGCGACGGGAAGTACCGCACGTTCTCTTCGAACAGGTCGAAGATCGAGGTGATCCACCGCTCGCCGAACCAGACCCGCGGCCGCACGCCCTGCGCCTTGAGCTCATCGGGTCGGGTGTCGGTGGACTGGGTGAACAGCTCGATGCGGGTCTCGGCCCACAGTTGATGGCCGAAGAAATAGGGCGAGTTGGCGCCCACCGCGAGCTGCGGCCCGGCCAGCACCTGGGCGGCGTTCCAGTTGCGGGCGAAGTCGGCCGGGGACACCTGCAGGTGCAACTGCATGCTGGTGCATGCGGACTCCGGTGCGATGGACGCCGACTGCAGGCTGAGGCGTTCCGGTCCGGAGATGTCGATGGGCATGTCCTCGCCGCGGGCGGTGAAGATCGAGTCGTTGAGGGCCTGATACCGCGTCGATTGGCTCATCCAGCCGTCGGACAGATGCTCGGGCATCAGAGTCGGCAGGATGCCCACCATCACGATGTGCGCGCCGTCCTCGCTGGCCTTGATCTCGGCGGCATTGAGGCTGCGCCGCACCTCGTCCTCAAGGTCCAGCGCCGCCCGGCCCGGCAGTGGACGTGGTGGGACGTTGAATTCGATGTTGTAGGCGCCCAATTCGGTCTGATAGGCCGGATCGGCGATGGAGGCGAGCACCTCCTGGTTGGTCATCGCGGGCTGGTACTCGTTGTCGACGAGGTTGCATTCGATCTCCATGCCGGTGAGCGGACGCTCGAACTCGAAACTCGACTGAGCCAGCATGGTCTCGAATACGTCCAGGCACAGCTGCACCTTGCGCCGGTACTCCTGCCGGTGCGCGCGGCTGAACTCGGTGTTCCGGACCTCTTCACCCACACCGCGATGCAACAACGCGAATGGTGGTGCGCGCAGCAGAATGGCCAAATGGCTTCAGGGGCGGAGGCGGGCCGACCAATGATCACGGAGGACGATCAGGGCGGGCTCGAGCAGGTCTCGCACGCGGATCGCATCGCCGGGCTCACCGGGGTGCGCGCGGTGGCGGCGCTGACGGTCATGGGAACCCATGCGGCGTATGGCACCGGTCTGCTCTCGCAGGGATACCTGGGCCTGATGAGCGCACGCCTCGAGGTCGGCGTGGCAATCTTCTTCGTGCTGTCGGGGCTGCTGCTGTTCCGTCCCTGGGTCCAGGCCGCCGCCACAGCCGCCGATGCGCCGAGCACTCGGCGTTATGTGCGAAATCGGTTCCGCCGCATCATGCCCGCCTACATCGTCACCGTCCTGCTCGTCTACGGCATCTACGAACTCCGGCCCGTGCAACCGAATCCCGGGCACACCTGGACAGGTCTGTTGCGCAATCTGACGCTGACCCAGATCTACAGCGACAACTACTTCACGGCCTACCTGCACCAGGGGTTGAGTCAGATGTGGAGCCTCGCGGTCGAGGTCGCCTTCTACGCGGTGTTGCCGCTGCTGGCCAATCTGTTGCTGGTGGTGTTGTGTCGCAGACGTTTTCGGCCGGTCCTGCTGTTGGTCGGGTTGGCGAGCCTGGCGGCGATCAGCCCGCTCTGGCTGGTACTGCTGCACAACACCGACTGGCTGCCGGTGGGCGGCGGGGCCTGGCTACCGCACTATCTGGTCTGGTTCGTCGGGGGAATGATGCTGGCGGTACTGGCGAGGATGGGCGTGCGCTGCTACGCGATGGCGGCGTTGCCCCTGGCCCTGGCCTGTTACCTGGTGGTCTCGACCCCGATCGCGGGTACCACCACGGCGCTCACCCTCGGCCTGGGCGAGGACGTGGCCAAGACCATGTTCTACGTGCTGATCGCCACGCTGGTGGTGGCACCGCTCGCGCTGGACGGCGACGGACTCTACGCGCGGGTGATGGGTAGCCGGCCGATGGTCGCCCTCGGCGAGATCTCCTACGAGATCTTCCTGCTGCACGTGGTCGCCATGGATCTGGTGATGGAGTTCGTGTTGGGCTGGAACGTGTACACCGGTTCGGCGACCGTGTTGTTCGTCGTGACCTTGGTGGTCACGGTGCCCTTCGCCTGGCTGCTACATCGGTTGACCCGGCCGCGCTGATTCGTCGGCGCGTTGCGGCACGTGCGGGACGGGCGACTGGGCCGGTCCCGCCCCGGCGCGCCCCGGCGGCGCGACGGACGCACTGGGCTGGGCCGGCGCTGCGGCCGCGGCCCGACCGTAATCCTGTTGCGGCGACAGCAGATCGGCGTAATCGCCGTACTGAGGTGTCGCCGGCGCCTGGGCGTGGGACTGGGCATAAGCCTGGCCATAGGCCTGCCCGTAGGCGCTGCGCTGCGCCGAATCCGGTTGTGCCACAGCGCTCTGCTGGTAGTACTGCTGCACCGCCTGGTTGTAGTAGTCGAGGTAGGCCTCGTACCCGCCGTCGGCGGTGGCCGCCGTCGGCTCCGGCGTGAGCCACAGGACCGCGGCGGCGGCCGCCATCTGTAATCCGTTGAGTATCACGATCGTGGTCAGCACCCACCCGGACTGATCGGTCACGACGCGCGACAGCGCGTCGAGGAAACCCGCAGCGGCCAGGAGGACGGTAAGCCATGGGCGGCCGGTCTGCTTGGGCAGCAATCCGAGAGCGGCAGTCAGGCCCGCCAGGACGGCGAACCGGACGTGCCAGTCGTTGCCACCACCGGCGGTCGCCGGTCCGAAGCTCACGCAGTAGCCGGCCAGGCCCAGCACCACCACCAGGATGGCCAGGTTGCGGGGAAGCGGATTGACCACGATCACTCCTTTACCTCAGTCGATGCTGTTCGCGGATGCTCTCAGATAACGCATCTCGTCGTCGGTGGCGACCATCGTGACGACCGCCGAGCCGGCCTGGGTGCTGACCTTGACGGTGTCGTGTTCCAGCGAGATCAGGTCGAGCACCACGTCGGCCTGTTCGGATGCCCGGGTGTTCGGCGGGGCGACGACCATGGCCGTGACCCCGATCCGCACCGACTGCTCCGGTACGCCGTCGAACACCTCGACGGTGTAGTTGCGCTCCGCGCCGGCCTGGATGGTGCGCCGATTGAAGTCGGCGACCCACAGCAGGTCATGGCGCCCGACCGCCTCGACCATGTCGCGCCAGAAGGCCGGACGCCGGCTGTGGACCAGCACCCGGGCACCCAGCGCCAGCGAGCGCAGCACCACCTGTTGGGCCAGGTGCAGGGTTCCCACGATCGCCACGCGGCGGATCTGCGGACCGAACAGTGGCAGTGCCACCGCACGTCCCTCCTGGTCTGCGCCGATCACCTGACCGCAGCCTGAGGCGGGCAGCGCCAGCTCACTCAGCGCGTCGACACGAAGGCCGGACGCCCAGTGCTCGATCTGCCCAGCCCCGGGAACAGCCGGAATCGGCAGGGTGGCGGCCAGTGCCGAGAACTGCTGGCCGTGCAGCGGCGTGAGACCACGCAGCTGGGTGGGGACGCGCACGTCACTGTCGAAGCGCACCAGTCCGCGCACCTGGACCACGTCCTGTTCCCCGCCGTGATCGGGGGCCTCACGCAGCGACAGGCACACCGTGGTGGAGTAACTGGGCACCGTCCACAACAACCCCAGGCCGGCCGTGGTCAGCATGTTCGGCTGCACGGCGAAGCTGGACAGGCGGAACTGACCTTCGCGGCAGTCCTCCCAGGTCTCCTCGACCGTGCCGAGACCCACCCCGTCGCTGAGCTGGTTGGTCGCCGCCGCGATGCCGCTCGCAGACAGGAATTGGGGCTGCAGGCCCGCCTCGGCCAGGCGATTGGCGACGCGCCGGGTGGCGGTGGTCGCGGCGCGCAGGATGCCGTCGCGGTCGCCACCTCGGCGCCGGACGGCCTCTGCGCAACGTGACGGGTTGAACCGCACGGCGATCCACACGGTGCGCTGCGCAATCGCGGGCAGCGGCCCCAGCACGGAGTCATACACCGCGGCGACATCGGTGTGGCCGGCCGAGCGGGCGCCCTGGCTGATGATGTCGATGGATTCCAGCGTGATGTCGAACTGGCGTAGGCAGTCCAGCAGGGCCTGCACCGGGACCATCTCGCCGGAAACGGTGACCCCCGGCTCCAAAACCGTCAGAGCCCTGGGGTTTTCGTCGATCTTGAGCAGCGACAGCAAAGTCGCGCCATTCCAACGGAATCCGATCTGTAGACCGTCGGGGGTGGGAACGTCGAACGGGTCGACAGGTAGGGAAGCGGGCCCGGTCTTACCGGTGCGCTTAGCTGTGCGCCGTCGTCGATTACGCAGAAACCTCCCGCGCACCGCCAGCGCCCGAGGCGCTGTCGCGCCTTTGGCTATCGGGGCGACGAGCAGCAAAGCGATCACCAGACCCGCGACCGCGCCCTGCCAGCCGGGCCGGTGCAGCCCCAGCGCGACGACGATGCCGACGACGACGAGTATTTGCAGGGCGATCAGGTCGGCCAGGGGGACGACCCGCTGCGGACCGGTATCGCCGGCGGCGGTCAGCTTTGCTGCGAAAGCCAATGGACGCATCGCATTTCAAATGGCCCCTCGGTTGTCATGTCGAGGTGGTGCGGACGTGCTATACCCTACGCATGCCAGCGCAAGTTACCACTCGCGCCCAGGTGAACGGCTACCGTTTCCTGCTCCGCCGGCTCGAGCACGCGCTCATCCGGGGCGATTCGCGGATGATCCACGACCCGATGCGGGGCCAGACCCGGGCACTGATCGTGGGGGCGGTGATCGCTGTCCTGATCACCGGGGCGGCGGCCGTGATGGCGTTCTTCAAGCCCGCTCCCAGTCTCGGCGATGCGCAGATCGTGCTGAGCAAGTCCAGCGGTGCGCCGTTCGTGCGGATCGGCGACCAGATCCATCCCGTGCTGAACCTGGCGTCGGCCCGTCTGATCGTCGGCAAGAACGACAGCCCCAAGCAGGTCGATGACAAGTTTCTCGACGCCGTACCCCGCGGCCCCATGGTCGGTATCGTCGGTGCGCCCGCCAGCATCAACCGTGGCGACGACATGGCGAAGTCGTCGTGGACAGTCTGCGACAACCTGCTGAGCCCGGCCGTCACGGAGACCACCGGCGCCCCCAGCCTGCAGACCACCGTGCTGGCCAACGACCCGGTGCTCGATGACGCAATCCGCCCGGTCGATCCCGCCGAGGCGATCCTCACCGAAACCGGCGGGACCACCTACCTGGTCTACCGCGGCGTGCGGGCTCCGATCGACGTGTCAGATCCGGTGCTGGTCAACGGACTTCACCTCCAAGGGGCGGCTACCCGGCCGATGTCGTTGTCGCTGCTCAACACCTTTCCCCTGGCCGATCCGATCCTGCCGGTGCAGATCCAAGGCTCGGGGGAGCCCGGCCCGCTGGGGCCCGACCATCCCGTCGGCGCCATCGTCAAGTCGGTCGACTCCCGAGGCGAACAGCTCTATGTCGTGTTACGCGAAGGTCTGCAGCCGGTGTCGCAGGCCACGGCCGACATCATCCGATACGGCGCGTCCGGCGAGGTGGCCACCGGGCAGGCCGCCGAGATCTCCCCGGCGACGCTGGCCGAGGTGCCGACCGTGCACCGATTGCCGGTCGACCACTACCCGCTGGTGTCCCCCCGGATCGTGTCGCCCAATCCCGATCGGGTGGCATGCATGGGCTGGCAGCGGTCCAACACCGATGCGCGGGCCGAGGTGCGGCTGCTGATCGGGCACCGTCTGCCCACCGCAGAGGGGGCGCAGACGGTCCGGCTGGCCAGTGCCGACGGCAGCGGGCCGGCGGTGGACTCGGTGTACCTGACCCCAGGGGCCGGGGAGTATGTACAGGCGACCGGCAACGACCCGGACAGCCGCTCGACGGGACAGTTGTTCTACGTCTCCGACACCGGAGTGCGGTACCACATCAAGGATTCGCCAACAGCCGAGGCGCTGGGGGTGGGTGGAGTCAAGGTTCCCGACGGCCCCGCCAATGCCCCGCAGTGGGCGCCGTGGCCGGTGGTATCGCTGCTACCGCCCGGGCCGGAACTGTCGCAGGAGGCGGCGCTCGTCGCGCACGACGGCATGGCCGCCGACCCGGACAGCACGAAGGTGTCGGCGGGCTGACCAGCCGTTCTACAGGCGCATCTCGCGGAAGAACGCGTAGACCCGGATTATCCAGAAGCACAGTGGGAAAAGCGATCCGACGGCGATGTACTCGAGTATCTCGACCTGCCGGCGCATCACCGGAGAGAACTCGCGCAATGGCGCGGCCAGCCCGCACGCCAGGATCAGCACCATCAGCGCGAGCAGCACGACCACCGCTCGGACCTGCCAACCCTCGACGGTCACCGCGGTCTTGAGGACCACGACGACCGCGATCGTCAACCCGCTGCCGATCAGTGTCGCCGATTGCACCAGGTCATGGTGGCCGCGGCCGCGCAGACACAGCACTGTCGCCACCATGACGGCGAAAACCGTCCCTTGCCAATAGAACCCATTGCTGACATCCACCGCCAGGTAGCAGCCCACCACGGCGGCCAGTGCGGCGGCGACCAGAATGCCGGTGAGGTGCTGGTTGGCCCGCCGCACCCGGCTGATCAGATCCTCTTCGGTGGGGATGATCTGCTTGCCGATCGCGTTGACGCCCTCGACGGTGGGGCCGCCCTGGGTCTCGATGTCGTCGAGTGGTTCGCCTGCCGTCGGAACCCGCGGGATCGGCAGTTTCGACAAGCCGATCGTCACCCGCGGGGCGAGGTAGACGACGATAACGGCAATGGTTGCGAGCAAAGCGCCCACCGTGCGGAAGGGCGGTTGCCACAGCAACATTGCCGCAGAACTGACGCCGCCGAAAATGCATGCCGCGATGATCGCGGTGTACACGGCGGATCCGGTTCCCGAAACCAGGAGCACCAGCAGGGCACCGAACGCGGTGAGGGCGAACGCCATCGGTAGGGAAGTGGTGCCGGAACCGTCGGGCACCACGAACAGTGCTCCCGCGAAGACCAGCGGCACCGACACGGCGGTGGTCCAGGCCGGTGCTGCGGTCACCGGCGACCGGTGCCCGACCAGGCAGGCCAGCAGCATCCCCAGCACACCGAGGGCCAGCACCGCTGCGGGCACCGCGGGCCGGCCTGCCCAGTGCGACAACACCGAAGCGAGCGTGACGGCGGCGGCCGCGGTGACCCCGAATCCGGCCAACGTGGGCGCATTGCCGGCGAACCAGCGACGTACCGCTCCCTGCTCGACGTCCTGGGTGTCGTCGACGTCGTCGAACAGCAGTGGACTGACCGGCTGGTTTGCCGCGCAGATCATCAGCAGATCGCCGTCGTGGATCCCTGCCTCGCCGAGTGAGAGGTGTGGGGCGATCGGTGCGCCGCCCAGCGGGGCCAGCGTCCACTGCCCGTCGGCAGCGTCAAATTCGATGATCGCGTCATTCGCGGAGATCTGTTCATTCGCGATATCGATGACATCGGGGATGTACTGGGCGATGCTGACGTGTGCAGGCAGCCCGACGTCGAGGTTCAGCTCGCCGACGACCAGCGTCAGCCGGCTGAGTTCGGGTTCAGCTTCGGGTTCGAGCTCTGACTCAAGTAGGGTCACAATCCGGTCGGCCTCCTGCGCAATGGGATTGCTCGACACGAACAATACCCAGCATCCGGCTCCGTGGCTTCCGGGGAGGGCAGGTTGAGTACGCAGGGATTCGTCCGCCGACTTCGGGTGGCGCCGCCGAGGATGCCCGGTGGCGAGGTCAGCCTGGCCCCACCGCCCGAGGTTCCGCGGTCCATCCCGGGCAACCTGGCGATGCGCCTCATGCCGTTCGTGATGCTGGTCGCGGTGATCGGCATGATCGCGTTGATGGTCACCGTCGGTGGCCGCGACATGGCCAGAAGCCCGATGTTCCTGCTCTTCCCGATGATGATGATCATGTCGATGGTCGGCATGTTCATGGGCGGCGGGAAGGGCAATGGCAAAGCCGCCGCCGAGCTCAACGAGGAGCGCAAGGACTACTTCAGTTACCTGGCGAATCTTCGCGAGGAGGCCGATACCACCGGGGCCGAACAACGTACGGCACTGGAGTGGAGTCATCCCGATCCGCGGGCGTTGACCGATGTGGTGGGCACCCGGCGGATGTGGGAGCGGCGGCCCAGTGATGCGGACTACTGCCACATCCGGGTCGGTATCGGGACCCACCGGTTGGCGACCCGGTTGATGGCGCCCGAGACCGGCCCGCCCGAGGACCTGGAACCGGTGTCGACCGTGGCGCTGCGCCGGTTCGTCAAGACCCATTCCGTGGTGCACGCGCTGCCGACCGCGGTGTCGCTGCGGGCGTTTCCGACCATCAGCTTCGAAGGGGAACGCACGCTCGCACGGCAGTTGGTGCGCTCGATGGTGTTGGAACTGTGCGCCTTTCACGGACCCGACCATGTGCAGGTGGCGATCGTCACGGCCAACCCGGATGGTGAGAGCTGGAGCTGGGTGAAATGGCTCCCGCACGCGCAACATGCGTCGACCCGCGACGGCATGGGCTCGATGCGGCTGCTGTTCCCCACGCTGGAGCTGATGGAGACGGCACTCTCGGCGGAGCTGGCCGAACGCGGCCGGTTCACCCGCAACGCGCAACCGACCCAGGGACTCAAACAACTCGTGGTCGTGCTCGACGACGGATTCGTCACCGGCGACGAGCAGCTGGTCACCGATGCCGGGTTGGACAGTGTGACGCTGCTCGACCTCAACGGCCTGCGCCCCGGCGGTTCGGCCCGCCGCAGCCTGCAGCTGGTCGTCGAGGGTGATGACGTGGCCGCGCGCACCGCGGTGGGCGTCGAACGATTCGCCACCCCGGACACGATCACGATCCCCGAAGCCGAGACCACGGCCCGGCGGATCGGGCGCTACCGCCCGGCCAACGCCGCGCACATCGTCAGCCTGGAAGCCGATTCGCGGGCGGTCGACCCCGGCCTGATGTCGCTGCTGAAGATTCCCGACGCCGCCGGGATCGTGCCCGAGCAGGTGTGGCGGCAGCGATCCCCGCGCGAGCGTCTGCGGGTTCCGATCGGTATCACCCCGAACGGTCAGCCCATCGAACTCGACATCAAGGAGGCCGCCGAGGGCGGGATGGGCCCGCACGGGCTGTGTATCGGCGCCACCGGATCGGGAAAGTCGGAATTTCTTCGCACCCTGGTGCTTTCGATGATCACGTCGCACTCGCCCGAGCAGCTCAACCTGGTGCTGGTCGACTTCAAGGGCGGGGCGACGTTCCTCGGCCTGGACGGCATCGCCCACATCGCGGCCATCATCACCAACCTCGAAGACGAGCTGACCATGGTGGACCGCATGCGCGATGCACTGGCCGGTGAGATGAACCGCCGCCAGGAACTGCTGCGCTCTGCCGGAAACTTCCCGAACGTCACTGAATACGAGCGCGCTCGGGCCGCGGGTGCCGACCTCGATCCACTGCCCGCACTGTTCATCGTGGTCGACGAGTTCTCCGAGCTGCTCTCCCAGAAACCGGATTTCGCCGAGCTGTTCGTGATGATCGGCCGGTTGGGCCGCTCCCTGCACATGCATCTGCTGCTGGCCTCACAGCGCCTGGAGGAGGGCAAGCTGCGCGGCCTGGACTCGCACCTGTCCTACCGGATCGGTCTCAAGACGTTCTCGGCCGGTGAATCGCGCAGTGTGCTCGGCGTCCCCGACGCGTACCACCTACCCAGCGTGCCTGGTTCGGCGTTCCTGAAATGCGATGCCTCCGAACCCATCCGGTTCAACGCTTGCTATGTCTCGGGGGACTACGTCAAACCACGGATATCGGCGCGTACCGGGCGGGTGACCCAGTTGGGGGCGCTGGCGCCGAAGCTGTTCACCGCGACACCGGTCAAGAAGGATCCGGTACCCGCGAGAATGCCGTTGCCGCACGATGTTGCGGAGGTCGAGCCGGAAAGGGCGAGTTCCGGACCTAGCAAGACCACGTTGCTGGACATGGTGGTCAGCCGGTTGCGCGGCCACGGCAGGCCCGCCCACGAGGTGTGGCTGCCGCCGCTCGACGACAGCCCCGCGGTGAACGAACTGCTGCCGGAATCGGATTGGTCGGCACCGGCCAACGTCAACGGCCGGTTGTGGATGCCGATGGGCGTGGTGGATCGACCCTACGATCAGCGCCGCGACGTGCTCATGGTGGACCTGTCCGGCGCCCAGGGCAATGTCGCCGTGGTCGGCGGGCCGCAGTCGGGCAAGTCCACCGCACTGCGCACACTGATGCTGTCCGCGGCCGCGACCCACAGTCCCGAGCAGTTGCAGTTCTACTGTCTGGACTTCGGCGGCGGCACCCTGACCAGCCTGGCCAAGTTGCCGCACGTCGGCGGGGTGGCCGGCCGGATGGACGCCGACGCGATTCGGCGCACCGTCGCCGAGGTGGCCGGGGTCCTGAGGTCCCGCGAGCAACTGTTCCGTGAACTCGGTATCGAATCCATGCGGGATTTCCGTCAGCGCAAGGCGCGGCTGGCCACGCTCCCGCCGGCCGAGGCCGCGCAAGATCCGTTGAGCCAGGACAACTTCGGCGACGTGGTGCTTGTCGTCGACGGCTGGGCGTCGATCAAGAGCGACTTCGAGACACTCGACCCCGTGATCCAATCGCTGGCCATCCAGGGCCTCTCGTACGGCGTTCACGTGGCGATCACGGCGTCGCGCTGGATGGAGATCCGGCCTGCGGTCAAGGACATGCTCGGCACCCGGGTCGAGCTCCGTCTGGGCGACCCGATCGACAGCGAGGTGGCGCGGCGGTCCGCTGAGCTGGTGCCGATCGGGCGGCCCGGACGCGGCATCAACTCCGAGCGGCTGCACATCCTGATCGGATTGCCCCGGCTCGACTCCAGTTCTGCGGTGGAGGATCTGCCCGCCGGGGTGGCCGGCGCCGTCGAGGCGGTGCGCGCGCACTATCAGGATCGCGAGGCGCCGAAGGTGCGGATGCTGCCGCATGACGTGAACCGCGACAACGTCGTGCGGGTGGCCCGCGATGCCGGGCAGTTGAGCAAGGCCCGAATTGCGATCGGTATCAACGAAGAAGAACTGGCCCCCGTCGTACTGGACTTCGATTCTCAGCCACACCTGGTGGCCTTCGCCGACACCGAGTGCGGAAAGACCGGTCTGCTGCGCAACATCGCAGCCGGTGTGATGGAGAACGCCAGCCCTGTCGAGGCCAAGATCATCCTGGTCGACTTCCGTCGCTCGATGCTCGGTGTCGTCCCCGACGAATACCTCGGCGGCTATGCCACGGCCCCGCAGTCCTGCAACGATCTGATGACAGCACTGGCCGGTGCGCTCAAAGATCGCCTGCCTCCCGACGACATCACCCAGCAGCAGCTCAAGGAACGCTCCTGGTGGTCGGGGCCGGATCTGTTCGTGATGATCGACGACTACGACCTGATACCCGGCGGATCGCTGAGCCATCCGCTCGGACCGCTGGTGGAGTATCTGCCGCAGGCGCGTGACATCGGTCTGCGCGTCGTGGTCGTCCGACGCAGCGGTGGTGCCGGGCGGGCGATGATGGATCCGATCATCGGGCGTCTGAAAGACCTGTCCTGCAACGGTTTGGTCATGAGCGGCAGCAGAGATGAGGGCGGATTGTTCGGCGGATACAAGGCCGGCCCGATGCCTCCCGGCCGCGGCATGCTGGTTTCCCGGACCACCCGTAGCGGCGTAGTCCAACTGTCCCGGATGCCCGACCTGTGACCGGGGTCGAGGAGCTTCGCGAGCTACACGTGGTATCCGCGGCGCCCGAGGCGATCCGGGTGTCGGTGGTGGGCGGTCGCACCCAACTCGATGTCGCGCTGCCGGCCGATGTCCCGGTGGCGGCGTTCCTGCCGGAGTTGGCCCGGTTGGTCAAATCCCGCGACGCCGAACGCGACGACGACCTGGCCGACCGCGACGAGCGACGGACGTTCTGGGTGCTCAGCCGTGCCGGCGGAGCCGGTGCGCTGGAGCCCGATCGGACTCTGCGCGCCGCGGGTGTGGAAAACGGTGAACTGCTGCATCTCTCGGCTCGCCGGGCGTTGTCCCCACCCACTCTGTACGACGATGTGGTGGACGCGGCCGCCCGGCTGAACCGAGCCTCATACGCGGCCTGGAGTGCCACCGCGGCGCAGACGATGGCCTTCGCCGGGTTGTGGCTGTGCTCGGCGGTATGGGTGGTGCTCCTGCTGGCGCCCGCTTTGTCGGCGCACCGGCCGGTGGTCATGGGCGCGACGGCGCTGACGATCGCGGCGCTGGTCGCAGGCGGCGCACTCGTGCGACGGACGCTGGCCCGGGCCGACATCGCCGCAGCGGTGGGGCCGCCCGTGATCGCCATCGGCGCCGCCGCGGCCTGGGTGCTGGCCGCGCCGCGCGGGGCGATCGGCCTTGCCTGCGGATGCGCAGTGTTGTTGGGGCTCACCGCGATCTGTTACCGCGTGATCGGTACGGGCCACTGGTCGTACGTCGCGGCGGCGGTCGTCCTGGGCTTCGGGACGGTGGCGTTCGCGGGCCGCGCGTTGGGCGCGCCCGTCGCGGCTGTGGCCACGGTCGTCGCGGTGGTTGCGGTGTTCGGCTGCCTGGCCGTGCCGGGGCTGACGGCGCGGCTCGACCAGTACCCGGTGGCGTCGGCCGACACATCACGTACCGACGACCCATTCACGACGTCGGCAGGACAGGTCCCTTCGGGCACCCCGATGCCCAGCGCCGAGCAGGTATGGGCCAGGGTTCACTCGGCTGTGCTGACCCGGTCAGGCCTGTTGGCCGGCGCGGCAACGGTGGCGCTGATCGCCGCGACGGCGCTGATGCGGGTCGAGACAGGTTGGCCGGCATTCGCTTTCGCTCTGATCTGCGCCTCGGTGCCGGCGTTGCACGCCCGCCGGGCGGCCACCTGGCCGGAGCGTGTTGCGCTAGCGGTGCCCGCCCTGGGGCTCGCGCTGATCACCTGCGTGCAGGCCCAGACCGGAGGGTGGCCGTTGCAGCTCACCGGCGTGGTGGTGCTCGCCGCGCTGGCAGTCGGCGGCGTGGGCGCGGTATTACCGGCTGCCCCGCAGATCCGCCGGTTGCACATGGCTGCGGTTTATCTGGAGTATCTGGCCGTGGCGGCGGTGATACCGCTGGCACTGTGGCCGCTGGGGCTGTACGAACGGCTGGGCCGGTAGTGAGCGCCCGACGGTGCGCGGCAGTCGCGACGGTCATCGTGACGGTCGCCGTGGCCGGCTTCGGAGCACCCCCGGCCGGTGCCGTGACACCGCCCGTCGTCGAACCCGGTCCGCCGCCGAGTGGGCCCGTCGCACCGGCGCAGCCCACCGAACTGAAGGCGATCTGCGGTATTCCCACCGGTGTGCTGCCGGGCACCGACTTCACCAAACAGACCAGCGCCGAGGCGATGCTCGAATATCGCCGGGCCTGGCGCTTTTCCCGCGGCGCGGGGCAGAAGGTGGCGGTGATCGACACGGGTGTCAACCGTCATCCGCGACTGCCCGCGCTCGAGCCCGGCGGCGATTATGTGTCGAGCAGCGACGGCCTTGTCGACTGCGATGCGCACGGCACCCTGGTCGCCGGGATCATCGCTGCGGTCCCCGCCGACGGTGACAGCTTCGCCGGGGTAGCCCCGGAGGCCGCGATCCTGTCCATCCGCCAGAACAGCGGTGCCTACAGCGTCGCAGGCACGAGTAGCAGCCAGAACGACGATCCCAATGCGACGTCGATCGGCTACGGCAACACGCACACCCTGGCGCTCGCGATCACCCGCGCGGTGGATCTCGGCGCCACGGTGATCAACCTGTCCGAGGTGGCCTGCGCGCCCGTTTCGGCCGGGTTGGACGACCGCGAACTCGGACGCGCGGTGCGATACGCCTACGAACGCAATGTCGTGGTGGTGGCTGCTGCGGGCAACTTCAACAGCCAGAGCATGTGCAACGCGCAGAACAACATGAACGATCCGAACCAACCGCTGCACAACGGATGGAACAGTGTCAGCACCATTGCCAGCCCGGCCTGGTTCGCCGACTATGTCCTGACGGTCGGCGCAGTGACCACCTCGGCCACTCCCGCTGACTTCAGCCTCCACGGTCCGTGGGTGGCGGTGGCCGCCCCGGGGGAGCGGGTCACCTCCCTGGATCCGGGCGGGCCCGGACTGAGCAATGGACAGCTCGGCCAGCAGGGGCTCGCTCCGCTGAACGGAACGAGCTTCGCGGCGCCGTTCGTCTCGGGTGTGGTGGCGTTGATCCGGTCGCGGTATCCCGGTCTGACCGCCGGCGAGGTCAAAGATCTCGTTGAACGCACCGCCCGTACTCCCGGGAATGGACCCAACCAGGCCACGGGTTACGGAGTTGTGGACCCAGTCGCGGCACTGACCTACCAGCTCTCACCTGCGGCCGACGGTCGCGATGTCACTGCCTCTTCACCGATCAGCGGGCCACCGCAACCTGATCCAGGTAATGTGCGGGCCCGCAGGATCGTCTTCACCGTCACCGCGGCATGTCTTGCGTTGATGGTGGCGGCGGTAGCGGTTGCTGCTGCCCGGCGACGGACCAGGTGAGTTAGGGGAAAGATGCCGGACGAGAATCGGCCGATCGGCGAGCCCAGATCGCTCGACGACTTGGCTCCTGGTGAATTGGACGAGGTGGAGGCCCGGGCCGCCGCGTTGCTGGAACAGATTGCGGCGCAACGATCAGCCCGGCAGATCCATACCGCGACGTCGCCCGCCGATGACGTGACCGATGCCTTTACGAAGCCGGCTCCCGAGCCCGAGCCCGAGCCCCCCGCCGAGCCGCCGGCCGCCGCGCCGGCCCGTAGGCTGGCCCCGCCGCCGTGGCAGATGCACAGCTCGATCGGATCCAGGGAATTCGCCGAGCGGTTCGACCTGGACGAGCCACGGCGCCCAGAGCCGGAACCTGCGCCTGAGCCCCCGGCGCCTGAGCGCCCGGAACCGCTGGTGCCCATTCCGCCGCTGCCGGAGGCGGCAAGACATTCACCGCTGCCGGAGGCGGCAAGACATTCACCGCCGCCGGAGGCAACGAGGCCGCCACTGCCGCCCCCGCCCCTGCCGCCGTTGCCACCGCCACCACCGGGTTTCATGCCGCCATTGCCGCCTCCGCCGCTGCCACAGCCGCCGGGCGCGGTCCAGCCACCGCAGTACTCGCCAGTGCCGCCTTCGCTTGATGACGCCGGGATCCTCAACCGTTCCCGCACCGCGCCGCATTCCGGATGGCGCCGTGCCGTACACCTCGCGAGTGCTGGACGGGTCAGACCTGGTGAATCACGCAAAGAGCGGGAGCACGAAGACCTGCTGGCCCAGATTCGTCAGCCGATTGCCGGCGACTTCCGGATCGCCGTGCTGTCGATCAAGGGCGGGGTCGGAAAGACCACCACCACCTTGGGATTGGGCTCGGCGCTGTCGATGATGCGCCATGACCGGGTGATCGCGGTGGATGCGAACCCGGACCGCGGAACGCTCGCCGAACGGGTGCGGGACGTGTCCAGTGAGTCCACGGTGCGCGACCTGCTGTCGGATCCCGATATCCAGCGCTACGCCGACGTACGGAGCCACACCCGGATGGCGGGCAGCCGTCTGGAAGTACTGGCCAGCGAGCAGGAGCCCGCGGTTTCGGAAGTGTTCGGCGAATCCGACTACCGACGCACCGTCAGCATCCTGCGTCGCTACTACAACATCATCCTCACCGATTGTGGCACCGGCATCATGCATTCGGCGATGGCGGGCGTGCTCGATCTGGCGCATGCGATCGTGCTGGTCAGCTCGCCGGCGATCGACGCGGCCCGCAGCGCGTCGGCAACGTTGGATTGGCTCATGCAGCACGGACACTCGGCGTTGGTCCGCGAAGCCCATGTGGTGCTCAGCGCTTCCCGCCCCGGCTCGGCCAAGCTCAAGCTGGACAAGGTCTACGAACACTTCGAGGCCCGATGCCGCTCGGTGCACATGATCCCGTTCGATCCGCACCTGGCCGAGGGGGCTGACGTCGACTTCGACCTGCTGGAGCCGGCCACCCTCCAGGCCTATCTGGAACTTGCCGCGGCAGTTGCGGAGAAGTTTCCCAGACTCCGTGGCGGACCTCAGTACCGGTGACGGCGCCCGAACCGGCCCGGGGTTGAGGCAAAGAACTCGCGGATCGGTCGACGGCATGAGAGCTATCGCCGGGGGATGCGGACTGTCGAGTAAATCTCGGTTATCTACGCGACGGTGGCAAATTGCGGTGTGAGTGGCGTTGCAACGATGGCAATTTCACAAACGTAATTGTTCATGCACTCAAATATGGTCGGTCGTAATCGAATTCGGCAAAGAACGTGGCGGCGCCTTTGTGGATCTGGAACACTTGTCGGAATGAGTAACGATGCCCTCCGGCATCAGATGACCGAGGTGCTCGCCTTGGTCTCCGAGCAGATGGCCGATATCGCTGCAGTGCAGCGCGAGCAGGCGCAGCTCACTGCGACTGCCGAGGAGGCCGACGGCTTGGTCCAGGTGACGGTCGACGCCCGTGGTCATGTCGTCGAAACCGTGATCGACGAGACATATCTCGACGAATACGAACTCGAAGAGCTCGGTGGCCACGTGACGGCGGCCGCGCAGTCCGCGGCGCACGTCGTGGCGCAGCGGTCGGCCGCGCTGATGATGCCGATCGAAGAACGGCGCCGGATGATGCCGGCACTGTCCGACATCGCCGACAGTGCACCCGATCTGCGCGACCTGACCAGATCCGTGTTCGGCAATGACGATGCAGGTGTCGAGGCGGGCGAGCCAGAGGACACCGACCGGGACGAATCCGCATTCCCCACCGTGAGGAGCTGAATCGATGGCTGACGAGCTCGGTGTCGGACCTTCTGACCTGCGGGCAACCTCGAGGAACCTGAACGATGTCAGCGTCAGGATGAAAAACGTGCTGTCCACCCTGCAAGCCAATCTGGCGGCCGAAGGTGCCGCGTGGGGTGACGACAAGATGGGTGACGGGTACGCGAAAGGCAGTGCGGGGTATTTGGCGCAAAAGGACTGGGTCGACGGCTCGGTGGCGATAAAGACCGATCTGCTCGACTACTACTCGGACGGTTTGAAGGGCTCTGCGGACTCCTTCGAACAGAACGACCAGCCGTAGCCGTCAACCGGACGGGGTGGTGCGCCGCGTAGGCCCGTTGCCACACCAATTCGCCTATGGACATCCAGATCCCACCCGAACTCCAGTGGGTGTCATATCTCGCGGGTGGTGAGTGGCCGCAAGGCAGCGAAACCCGAACCCGCCGAATCGGCGAGCATTATCAAGCTGCGGCCGAAGCACTGCAGGACCTCGTCCCGGATCTGAACAGGGTCCGTGGTGAGACGATGTCGGTACTGACCGGCGACACCGCCGACGCAGCGGATCAACAGTTCGCCATGCTGTTCGACGGCGACTACACGGTGGACAAACTCTCCCAAGGCATCTCGGGAATGGGTGAGGGCGCCACCAATTTCAGCTCCGAGATCGAATACAGCAAGCTGTCGATCATCGTCGGGCTGGCACTCGCCGCCGCCGAGATTTCGTACAGCCTTGCCATGGCGGGTCCCACCTACGGGGCGTCGACGGCTGCGATTCCCGTCATCGAGACAACGACCATCGCGTGGATACGCGCACTCGTGATGTGGGCGATCAGGCGTCTCGGCGAGAAGATGGCCGAACTGCTGACCAAGACGATGATGAAGAGGCTCCTGCACGAAGGCTGGACGGAAGCCTTGGAGGAGCTGGGGCAGGGTCTACTCCAAGAAGGGATTGTCCAGGGCATCCAGGCCAACAACGGACATTCCGCTTACCGGTGGGACCGGTTCCAACAGACGGCGATCTCCTCCGTGGTCGGTGGCGGAGCGGGCGGAGTCACGGCCGTGCCGGTTGCGCATGGGCTCGGACCCGCTCGCAACCGGTTAACCGCGGCGACCAAGGGCGCAACCACCATGTTCACCGCCGGGGTGTCGGGCAACGTGGCCGGCACATTGGCGGTGGGCGGCGAATTCGACACGATCTCGATCCTTGCCAGTTCCACCAGCACCAGCATCGGTGGTCTGAAAGGTATCGGCGGAGGCCACACGCCGCAGCAGAACAACCAGACCAATCCGGCAGGTCCCCCGCGGCCCGATGCCCCGAACGTCGGGCTGCGGGGTGAGAATCCGGATGCGGAGCTCGACACCGGCCGGCAGGACAGCGATGACGACGGTGAGAATGACACCAACCGAACTGCGCCGAACGATTCCGCCGGGCAGCCGGCCGCTCCCGCCAAGTCGAGTCCGGGACGCGCCGGCGCCGGCCAGACGAATAACACCACACCGCAATCGGATTCGAAATCTGCGTCCCGCAACGGCGAACAGCACGCCGCGGCCGGCAAGCCGACGGTCCAGGACTCCGACCAGACGCCGGATCAGGCAGACACCGATACCGACACCGATACCGACACCAAGGACGAATCCGACGATGCGCCCGCCGTCGCGCCGGAAGGGCAGCACTCACCGAATACGCAGCATGACAACAACGACTCGGCTGACATTCCCGCCGATGAGCCGGCGCACACTGCCACGCTGAGCTCGGACCAGGATGTCGCCAATCCCGCGGCCAACGTTGCGACGACGGACGTGCCGCATGCCGCAGTCGCCGCAGAGCCGGTGTCGGTCGATACCGGGCAGGTCGACGGGACACCGGTCGGTAGTACGCAGGATGTCGCTCAGGTCGCAGACGTCGCACAGCAACCTGCTGATCCGGCGCAGCAGGCTTCCGTGCCGGACGCTCCCGAACAGCAGGCCCCGGCTGTCGGTGCCCCCGCCGCACCGTCATCGCCGAGCACGGTGTCGTCGGTGCCCACTTCGCAGACCCCGGTCACCACTACGCCGAAGACACCCGAGCAGAGCGCCAAACCGACTGCAGCGAAACCAGATTCAAAGTCAGCCGACCCCAAGCAGGAAGCTCCGACCGCGCGGCCCGCCGGGCCGGAGGCGCAGGTGGCGGGCGTGCCGGCCGCGCAGGTCCAGGACACCGCCCAGCCTACGAATCAGAGCGCCGCCCAGGACATCAACGAGGACGTCACGCCGGCGGGTGTGGCGCCCGAGGTCACCGACACCGGCGGTCCGCCGCATGGCGATCGGAACTGTCTGCTCGATGCGGCCGACGATCTGTCCCAGCACTTCCGCAAGCAGTACCAGGTCGACGGGGAGCCGACGTCCACCGGAATGCCGGCGCGGTCCCTCTATCAGGCGATCCGGTCGCGGGCCGACTTCGCCACTTACCGCGAGATCGAGGCCACGCTACGCAGCATGAAACCTGGTTCGGCCGCGGTCATCACGTCGGCGTGGGCCGGCGACGGGCAGCGTCAGGGCGGGCACGCCTACGTAGCGGTCTTCGACGGTAAAGACGTGTACCTGCTCCACCGCGGCGAGCGGAAGGGGTGGCCGCCGTCGTGGGGTGAGCACGCGGTATCGACGACCGCGGTCGGTTTCCTTGATTCACAGGGCGATCCGGTCGACGAGCTCGGGCTCCGCCCCGATGATCTCGATGCCGCGATCGCAGTCGGCGACGTACAGGGCACGCCGGACCAGACCCCGGGTGAGCAGTGGCAGGGCGTCACCCGCCAGAGCGATCTCGCCGATCAGGCACTCGCCAAGCGAGATGGCGAGCTGCGAAATCCGTTGGGGTTGATGGAGTCTGCTGACGCGCGGGCGCGCGCCAACGCGGCCTGGTGGGCCGCGCTCTCGGGGGAAGAGCAGCGTGCCGTGATCGACGTGCACCCGCAGCAGATCAGCAACGCCGAGGGGATCTCGCCGAAGGCGCGCCATGAGGCGAACACCAAACTGCTCGAAGGCGAGCGCAACCAGTTGAAGTCCTGGCGTGACAGCGGTCATCGCCTCACCAGAGCGCAGAGCAAGATGCTGGCGCGGCTGGAGCGGATTCAGAGCTCGCTGACCGAGGCGCAGACCCAGGCTCGGGAAGCGGGCATCGACGGTCCGCTGCTGTTGGCTTTCGATGCGTCGGAGTTCGGTGGTCGCGGTCGCGCGGTCGTCAGCTTCGGCACCGATCCGTATCAAGCGAATTCGGTGTCGTGGCATGTGCCCGGCCAGGGGGTGACGATCGACCGGATCGGTGCCACCATGGCCGACGCGCTCAACCACCTACAGGCTGTCCAACAGGGCAATCCGACCCAGACGGCTGCCGCGATCGCGTGGCTCGGTTACGACACCCCCAGCGGCTGGAACCGTTGGCGCGCGGTCGGACACCAGCTCGCCCGTGAAGGCGGAGCGATCCTCTACAGCGATATCCGGGCGTTCAACGCCGCGCGTGACACCTTGGCCGCCGACGGTGGACACTTCAACGAGAACCACATCTTCGCGCAGGACTACGGCACCACCGCGGTCAGTTATGCCGGTCGAGATGGCCGGTTGGCACACGATATTCGCGCCATCAGCTTCACCGACTCGCCAGGGACGGGGCCGGTACGCCATGCCTCCGAGTTCGGCCTCGGTACCGGCAACGTCCGAGTCGCATCGTCGGCGCGAGAGCTGCCCGCCGTGCTCGCCGGGCGCACGCCGATCGTCGAGGTGAATCTCGGCACCGATCCCGCCGGCGAAGCGTTCGGGGCGAATTCTGAGACCGAGACTCCGGCCGATCCTCCCGAGCACACCACCGTTGAACCCACCACTCGCACGACCGCGAATGAGGCTCTGGCGCAACGAGAGCCAGCGGTCGGCATCGACGAGGTGGTCAATCCGCTGGGCCGGGCGGACGATGCCGTGACCCGGGCCGAGGACAACGCCCGGTGGTGGGCGAGCTTGTCCGAAGCGCAGCGCCAAGCGCTGATAGAGACCTATCCCAGGCAGATCGGTAACTCCGAGGGGATCACACCGACGGCCCGCGACAAGGCGAACCGTCTTGCCATGGAGCGCGCCCGAGATTTTGTGCAGAACAAGATCGATCGTGGTGAGAAGCCCACCAAGGGCGAATTCAAATTGCTGCGACGCATGAACAACCTTCGCAACGCGTTGGCGACGATGAAGAGCGAAGCGGCGGCGGCCGGGATCGACCCACCACTGGTCCTGGCGTTCGACTCTCCGGCGTTCGGCGGTGACGGGCGGGCGGTCGTGAGCTTCGGGGCCGACCCGTACGTGGCGGATTCGGTGTCGTGGCTGATCCCTGGGTTCGCGACGACGATCGACAAGCTTGAAGGCAACATGCGCAACGCGCTGAACCATCTGCAGTCGACGCAACAGGAGAATCCGGACCTGGCAGCGGCGTCGATCGCCTGGATCGGCTATGACGCGCCCAATGATGCGGCCATCCCTCGCGTCGCCGCGCGTGGATTGGCACGCAAGGGCGGGGAGATTCTCTACAGCGACATCCGGGCGTTCAATGCTGCGCGCAACACGCTGGCCGGGGACGGGCCTCGATTCAGGAACAACCACATCTTCGCGCACTCCTACGGATCGACCACTGCGAGCTACGCCGGTAAGGGCAGTCGGCTGGCCGAGGACATCAACACGGTGACATTGCTCGGTTCGCCGGGTGCGGGTCCGATACGGCACGCCCGGGGATTCGGGATCGGCGCTCAGAACGTTTTCGTCGCATCGTCGTCGCTGGATCCGGTTACCGGGTTGGGCGGGCGTTCACCGGGACAGAACGGCCGGTTCCTCGGACGGGGACTGGGCCTCGATCCGGCGATGAAAGACTTTGGTGCGGTGCGGATCACCGCGCAATTCCCTGATTCGATGAACGACTTGAGTGCGGTCGGGACGCACCGGAGCTACTACCAGTACATGCCGGGCGACGCCGATCCGCGGGTACGCACCGAATCGCTGGCCAACTTCGGTCGGATCGCCGCCGGGCACGCCGAGAGGCTGCACACGGAGAGATACCGGCGGGTTGTCGATGGGCGCACCGTGGATCCGGCTGCCGGACGGCCGCTGCGGCTGGACAGTGATACAGACACCGAACAGGCGAAGGAACTGCGCCGCTGGAACCCGCGGTGGCATCCGGGCGAGGTCACCCGCACGACCGACCCACTCGTGGCTGACGCTCTGCGACAACGGAATCCGCAGGTATCCATCGACGGGATGACCAACCCGCTGGGAGACGAGCCGCAGGCCGCGGCTCGGGCCCGTGCCAACGCGGAGTGGTGGTCGGGATTGTCGCCGGATCAGCGGCAAGCGCTTCTGAACGCGCATCCCTTCCAGATCGGCAATGCCGAAGGCATCCCCGCCGACGTGCGCAATGACGCCAATCGCCGTGTGCTACAGCGCTATCTGGATCGCGCGGCCGGTATTCAGGAGCTGATCGACGCCGGCACCAAGCCGAACGACGCGCAGCTGGACTTCCTGCTGCGGGTGAAGAAGCTCGAGAGCACCCTGGCGCGCGCGGGCGAGGCGGCCCGGCAGGCCGGGGTGGGAGAGCCGTTGATCCTGGCTTTCGATCCGCCGGCCTTCGGCGGCGACGGCCGGGTGCTGGTGAGCTTCGGGGCCGATCCGTATGTGGCGGATTCGGTGTCGTGGTACGTGCCCGGGTTGGGAGCGCAGGTCGACAAGCTCGACTACGTCATGCACTGCGCATTGAACATCCTGCAGTCGACGCGGAGTGAGAACCCGTCGCTCTCGGCGGCCTCGATCGCTTGGCTGGGCTACGACGCGCCGAACGGTTCGGCGACGCTCAAGGTCGGGAGCACCGATCTGGCGGAAGCCGGCGGTGACATCCTGCACGCCGACATCAGCGCGTTCAACGCGGCGCGGGATGCGTTGGCCGGTGACGGCAGCCATTTCAAGGGCAATCATGTGTTCGGGCATTCGTACGGTTCGACGACGACCAGTTTCGCGGGCCGCAATGGCCGACTGGCCGACCACATCGAGTCGGTGACGCTGATCGGTTCACCGGGTGCCGGCCCGCTGAGCCATGCCCGCGATTTCGGCATCAGCACCGACCGGGTCTTCGTCGCGTCGTCGTCCCGGGATTTCGTCACCGGCCTGGGCGGGCGGACATCGGACTCGCACGGCCGTCTCGGACGCGGGCTGGGCACGGACCCGGCGATGGATACCTTTGGCGGACAGCGAATTCGTGCCGAGTTCCCGGCGTCGATGGACCGCAAGGACACCACCTCCACTCACAACGCGTATTTCGACTTCCAGGAGACGGACGGGCCTGGTACGCGGCAATGGCTGGTCACACCTTCGCGTGCGGTCCCCTCGGAATCGCTGGCCAACCTCGGTCGCATCGCTTCCGGAAACCTGGACGGGCTCCAGTTCGAAGAACACCGCACCGTGGCCGAGCGGCCGGGACGTTTGTTCGGCACTCGCCGCGAGACCGTCGAACCCGCGGCGACCCGCAGCGGTAGCCAGCGGCGCAATTGGTGGAATCCGCGGTGGCGGGCATCCGACATAGACGTCGATCCGCAGCAGACCGTTGCCGAGCCCGACTGGTCGGAGACCGAGGACAGCAGTGAGGCCCACCGCAGGGAAGTCCTCGCGGCTGCAGACAGGTTGTTGCAGCAGCGGATTCCGCCGGTCGCCATCGACGGCATCGTCAACCCGCTGAACGGGTCCGGCGATGCCGTGGCACGAGCCGAAGCCAACGCGCGATGGTGGTCGTCTCTGGACGTCGACCAGCAGCAGACCCTGATCGATGCGTATCCGACCCGGATCGGCAATGCCGAGGGTATTCCGCCGGTGGATCGTGATGCGGCGAACCGTCTTGCGATCGACCGCTTCCAGAACCACATGCAATCGATGATCGATCGTGGTGTTCGGCCGAGCGACGCCGAGCTGAATTACCTGCTGCGGGTCAACCGGTTGGAGGCCGGCTTGCAGCAGATGGGGCGCGAAGCATCGGAGGCCGGACTTGACGCGCCGCTGGTGCTGGCGTTCGATCCCCCGGCGTTCGGGGGCGACGGTCGCGCGATCGTCAGCTTCGGTGCCGACCCGTACCAGTCGGATTCGGTGTCGTGGTTGGTGCCGGGGTTCGCCACGACGATCGACAAGCTCGAAGTGAACATGCGCAATGCGTTCAACCACGTGCAGTCGACGATGCGTGCCGCTCCGGGGCTGACGGCAACCTCGATCGCCTGGATCGGCTATGACGCACCCAACGGTTCAGCTGCCGGTCGGGTGGTCGGCCCTGAGCTCGCGCGCCGTGGCGGCGAGATTCTCCACAACGACATCCGGGCATTCAACGCCTCGCGTAATACCTTGGCCGGAGACGGAAGCAGATTCCGGGGCAACCACGTCTTCGCCCACTCGTACGGTTCGACCACGGCAAGCTACGCGGGCAGTGACGGCCGACTGAAACACGACATCACCACAGTGACACTGGTGGGCTCACCGGGAACGGGACCGATTCGGCACGCAGGCGCATTCGGCCTCGATCCTGGCAACGTGTTCGTCGCGTCTTCCTCGCTGGACCCGGTGACTGCATTCGGCGGGCGTACTCCCGACGAGGATGGTCGGGTCGCCGGGCGCGGGCTGGGTATGGACCCGGCGATGGAAGAGTTCGGTGCCGTGCGGGTGGCCGCTCAGTTCTCCGATGCGATGAACACCCCGCGCACCTTCGGTACCCACAAGAGCTACTTCCACCACCACGCGGATGATGGTGCCGGCCCGCCGGTGCGTACCGAATCGGGGGCCAACTTCGGGCGGATCGCGGCGGGCCGAACCAACGATCTGCAACTGGAAGAACCTCGCCGGTTGGTCGACGGGCGCACCGTGGAACCGGCCACCGGACGCATGTTGCGCCTGGATGGGGACATCCAAGTGGATCAGGGCGAGCGCCGCGCGTGGAATCCCCGATGGCGTCCGGGCGAGGCGCCGCCGTCTGACGTCCAGGTAGCGGCGGATGAGCTACTGCACCAACGGAATCCGCGAATGACTGCCGCGGACCTGGTTCACCCGTTGGGCACCGGTCCCGAGGCAGTGGCGCTGGCCCGGCAGAACGCGGCCTGGTGGGCCGGGCTGGAAGAGGGGCAGCGCCAGATTCTGGTGCAGGCGTACCCGCAGGAGATCGGCAACGCCGAGGGCATCCCTTCCGCCGTCCGAGACCACGCCAACCGCGAGGTACTGCGGCAGCACGCCCGGGAGGCCGCCGAGGTGCAGGCCAAGATCGACGCGGGCCAGAAAGCCACTCCGAAGGAAGAAGCCTTCCTGGTCCGGATCAACCGGCTAGAAACTGCGATGCAGCGGGCCGACGACGCCTCCCAGGTGGCCGGGGAAGGCCGGCCACTGTTGCTGGCACTCGACATGGGTGCGTTCGGCGGTGATGGCCGTGCGCTGGTGAGCTTCGGGGCGGACCCGTACACGGCGGACTCGGTGTCGTGGTACGTCCCCGGCCTGGGCTCACAGCTGGACAAGCTCGACTACATCATGCACTGCGCGTTGAACATTCAGCAGTCTGTGCACGCCGAGAACCCGTCGTTGTCATCCGCCTCGATCGCCTGGCTGGGCTATGACGCACCGAACGGATCGGCGTCGGCACGGGTGGCGGGTACCACTTTGGCGCAGCGTGGCGGCGAGATGCTCTACACCGACGTCAGCACGTTCACCGCGGTCCGGGATGCATTCGCCGGGGACGGAAGCCATTTCAATGGCAACCACGTATTCGGCCACTCGTACGGCTCGACCACCACGAGCTACGCCGGGGTCGACGGGCGCTTGGCTCCCCACGTCACGACGGTGACGCTGGTCGGTTCACCGGGTACCGGCTCCTTGCAGCATGCCGGCGATTTCGGCCTCGACGAGGGCAGGGTTTTCGTGGTCTCCTCGTCGCGGGACTTCGTCACCGGCCTGGGCGGTCGGACGCCGGGTTCGATGGGGCGCTTCGGGACCGGCCTCGGCACCGACCCGGCGATGGACACGTTCGGTGCGCGACGCGTCAGCGGCGAGTTCCCGGCGTCGATGGATCGCAAAGACACCCTGACGACCCACAACGCGTACTTCGACTTCCTCGAAACCGACGGCCCGGGTACCCGGCAGTGGTTGGTCACCCCGTCACACGCGGTGCGTACCGAGTCGCTGACCAACATCGGCCGCATCGCCGCCGGAAACTACGACGACGTTCACACCGAACCGCACCGTACGGTCGACGGAAACCGTTCCCGCACCATCGAACCCGCGGCGGCCCGGCCGGTCATGCGGCTCGACGACGATCCCGGTGTCTTTCACCCGACCGATACCCACCAACGGAACCGCGTCCCACGCTGGGCCCGGGGCGGCGACTGCGCGCAGGTCCTGACACAAGAAGTATCGGCACGGACCGGCCGAAACATCCAGCTCGACGTCGCGCCCTCACGCCGTGGCACGCCCGCGCGCGCGATGTTCAAAGCGTTCGGCTCCAGCGCCCATTTCGCGACGTACGCCGATATCGAACGGACGCTGCTCGGCAGGCCCTCGGGCTCGATGGCGGTGATGGCGTCGCGCTGGAGCGGGGGACAACCCGTCGGGCATGCGTACATGGCGGTCAACATCAACGACCGGGTGTATCTGTTCGACCCGCACACCCGGCAGTATTCGGGTTGGCCCCCGCACTGGGGCCAGGACGCGGTGGCCCAGACCGCCGTCGGCTACCTGGACAAGAACGGCGTTCCCGTGGAACGCGGGCGGTGGTACAACCAGTTCGCCGCGGCCGCCATCGGCCGGGTGCAGGGGCTTCCCGACGGCCTGGCCGACGGAAACATCGACACCAGAACGGCAGTCGACCGGGATACCGCGAGTCGTGCTGCGCTGCAGCACTATCGAGACCGGGCCGACCATATCCGGACAAAGCTCGACCAGTTCGGCTCGACCACCCGTGAAGAGCGTGCCTTCCTGGAGCGCATAGATCGGCTCGACCTCGCGGTGCGAAAGGCCGACGCCGACGCGGCGCGGGCAGGCCTCGACGCCCCGCTGGTGCTCGCGTTGGACACCTCGGCCTTCGACGGCGGTGGGCACGCCGTCATCAGCTTCGGCGCTGACCCGTTCCACGCTTCGAACGTGACCTGGCAGACTGCCCGTGGATCGATCGAGCAGCTGGGCACCGTCACGGCCCGCGCGCTCGACGGGCTGCAGGGATCCCAGGATTCGGCGGCCATCGCGTGGATCGGCTCGGACACCGGGGCACTGCATCAACAACTGGCCGAATTCCACGCCACCCGGCAGTCGTTGGGGGAGCCTGGGCCGTTCACTGGGAATCACGTTGTCACCCAGGCTGACTCGCGGATTCCCGCGGAGCGGCCCGCGACCCAGGTGGTGGCTCATCGGGGAGCGTCCCACGACTTCCCGGAACAGACCCGGGCCGCGTACACCGAAGCGCTGCGGCAGGGGGCGGATGCCCTCGAATGTGATGTCCGGCTCACCAAAGACGGTGAACTGGTGCTCATCCATGACAAGACCGTCGACCGCACCTCGAACGGGACCGGTCGCGTCGGCGACATGACGCTGGCCGAGCTGCAGGCGCTCGACTTCGACGGTCACGGCATTCTCACCCTCGACGAGTTCATCCAGCTCGCCCAAGACGCAGAGCAGCCGGTGACGTTGTTCATCGAGACCAAACATCCTGCGCAGCAGGGCTTGAAGATCGAGCGCGAAGTGGTCGCCGCGCTGGAACGGCATGGGCTGACCAACCCGGGGCCGGACCAGTTGGTCAAGGCGGCGGTGATCTCGTTCAACCCCGATGCGCTGGTGCGGGTCCGCATGGCCGCCCCGAACGTCCCCACCGTCCTGTTGGGCCCGGCGGCCCGGTACCTGGCCGGCATAGTGGGCGCCACGGCGATCGGCCCGTCGATCGAAACGCTGCGTAACAACCCCGAACTCGTCGGGGCGGCGGCCGCGCGAGGATTGGCCACCTACTGCTGGACGGTCAACAACGAAGCCGACGTGCAGTTCGCGCGGGATCTCGGCGTGGACTGGGTCGCCACCGACCACCCGGGCCGCACCGACGCCATCTTGGGGGATGCGCCTATCCGCCCACAGGCGGAGCACGAAAGTACGAACACTGCAACAGAGCCCGCTCACAGCGAGGCGGTTCGGCAGCTGGCCGATGACGCCCTGTCGCGGCGGATACCGCCCGTGCGGCCCGACGAGCTGCGCAACCCACTCGGTCCGGCCGAGGAAGCCTCCGCGCGTGCGACCAACAACGCTCGTTGGTGGGCCGGCCTGAACGAGGAACAGCGCAACGCCCTCGTCGAGACATACCCGCAGCACATCGGCAACGCCGAAGGCATCGCGGCGGCGGACCGTGACCGCGCGAACCGCCATGTCCTGCAGCAGATGCGCGAACAATCGGATGCGGTCCGGTCGAAGGCGGACCGGGGAGAACGGCCGACGCGCGCCGAGCGGCAACTGCTGCGCCGCATGGACAAACTCGACCTCGCGATACGCAAGGCTGATGGCGATGCGGTGCAGGCCGGGCTGAAGCCTCCGAGGCTGCTGGCGCTCGACGTCTCGGCGTTCGGCGGCGACGGACGCGCCGTACTCAGCTACGGTGCTGATCCGTACACCGCGGAATCGGTGTCGTGGCATGTGCCTGGAGTGGCCAGCTCGGTCGACTCGTTGCTGGGCTTCAACACCACGTCCGCACTAAATCATCTGCAGGCAGTGCAGCAGGAGAATCCAGGGTTGTCGGCGGCTTCGATCGCCTGGATCGGATACGACGCCCCGAGCGGCTGGAGCATCTTGCGTGCTGCCGGTCACGGCATGGCCCGCACCGCCGGCGACATCCTCTACAGCGACATCAGAGCATTCAATGCCG
The DNA here is from genome assembly GCF_055419505.1 of Mycobacterium sp. IDUB_9. Taxonomy (NCBI): domain Bacteria; kingdom Bacillati; phylum Actinomycetota; class Actinomycetes; order Mycobacteriales; family Mycobacteriaceae; genus Mycobacterium; species Mycobacterium sp. IDUB_9. The sequence continues at coordinate 1,500,239 of NZ_JBVAXU010000001.1, forward strand.
CCCGTGACACGCTCGCCGGCAACGGCAGCCACTTCGCGGGTAACCATGTCTTCGGTTACTCCTACGGATCGACCACCGCCGGATACGCCGGGCAGAACGGAAGATTCGCCGGCCACGTCCGAACCGTGTCCCTGGTTGGCTCGCCGGGCGCGGGCCCGGTGCGTACCGCCGGCGAGTTCGGAATCGGCGCCGACAGCGTGTTCGTCGCCTCCTCGGCACGAGATGTGGTCACCGCGTTGGGCGGACGTACCTCGGGCTCCAATGGACGGGTCTTCGGCATCGGTCTCGGCACCGACCCGGCCATGGATTCCTTTGGTGCCGTGCGCGTCACCGCCGAACCGTCGGTGTCGATGAATCGTTTGCTCACGGGCGGCACCCATCACACCTATTTCCTGAACACGGAGGCGACGACAAACCTCGGTCGCATTGCCGCCGGGCGTACTGACGCCGTCACCACCGAGCAACACCGCACCGAGCTGGGCCGGAGTCGGCACGCGCCGGCGCTGCGTACGGTCGAACCCGCCGGAGATCGGGTGGGGGGCAATCGGTTCTGGAATGTGCTGTGGCGTCGACCACCCAACTGTGCGGTCACCGTCACTGAAGAGTTGTCCTCTTTGTTCGAGGGCCGCAAGTTCGGGTTGGATGCCAGGCCGTCACGGCGCGGTGTACCCGCGCGGGCGCTGTTCCAGGCGGTCGGCTCCGATGCGCGGTTCGCGACATACGACGAGGTCGAAGCGACTCTGCTGGGCGATCCGTCGCTGCGGGTGGCCGTGCTGACCTCACAGTGGGCCGGTGGGCGACAGGGCGGTCACGCCTACCTGGCCGTGAAGGTCGACGGTCAGGTGCAGCTGTACGACCCGCACACCCGGAAGTACTCGCCGTGGCCCCCGCACTGGGGACAGCACGCGGTGACGCAGACCGCCGTCGGCTATCTGCAGACCAACGGCGATCCGGTCGGCCCGATGACCGTCGACGTCCCACTGCAGCTGGACGCAGCCGATGCGGTCGGCAATGTGCGAGGCCCGCAGACTGATCCGGACTTCACCCGGCGGCAGGCCGAATACCGCGCACAGGATCCGGCCACCCGTCTCGTGGACACGCGCTACGCCGAACCGCTGGGTGACGTGGTCGACAATGCCGCCGACCGGGCCCGGGTTCATCAGCTCGCCCAGGACCTGTCCGGCAGGTACGGCCCGTACTTCGTTCAGATGGAAGCCGAGGACTTTACCCGTTCGGTCCAGCTGACTGGCGACATCTTCGACGGCAACAAGAAGATCGGCACCATCATCCGGGAGTTCGTGCGGGATCCTGACGGCACCCTCGTCGCCGTGCACAGCGGCCTGCACATTGATGATAAGAAATTGCGTGGCAAAGGGTTCTCCAAGGCCGTGACCTACGAGCTGGAACGCTTGTACGTGCGCTCCGGCTTCGACCGCATCGAGGTGACGACCCACGACAAGGGCACCTTCGCCTTCGCCAGACGCGGCTACGCGTGGAATCCCCGGCCCGACCAGCTGCTGCAATCGCTGGACCGGGTGAAACAGTCGGCCGGCAAGCTACGTGAGACCGTCAGCGACGAAGCCAAGGATCTTCTGGATCAGGTTGTATCACAGTTGGATCCGAGTAATCCGCGCCTGTCGGAACCCATCGACCTGGCAAGCCTGGCCACCCGCGAGGAACCGGATCTGGGCCAGCGCCTGCTGGATGGTGCGGCCGGGAAACACACCAACGCCGTGAACTACGTCAAATACCTGGACTTGGCATCGGTCCCGTCAACCCGGACCGGTCTGAAGGGGTGGCTGCAGAACCTGTTCGGGCGCGACTCTGCTTCGCGTCTGACCGACGACAACTGCGCCTATGACGTGGCCGGCGAGTTGTCGCGGATCTATCCCGGGCGCTTCGATCTGACCTATCCCCCCTCGAGCACCGGCGTGCCGGCCTGGGCCCTGTTCCAGGCGGCGCAGTCCCGCTCCGAGTTCGCGACCCATGACGACATCGAGGCCGAGCTGCTGGGCAGGCCTGCCAGATCGTCGGCAATCGTGGTGTCGCGGTGGGCATCCGATAGTGGCCGACAGGGTGGGCACGCCTACCTCGCCGTCACCGACGGCCGACAGGTGCAGCTCTACGACCCGAAGACCAGGCAGTATTCGCCGTGGCCACCGGAGTGGGGCGACGCGGTGGACCTCACCGCCGTCGGCTACCTCGACGAGAACGGCGAGGCGATCCGACCGCTGCACGACGTGCCGCTGCAGCTGGGCATGCGCGCCGCCGATTCGGTTGGGGATGTCAAGGGGCATCCCGAACCAGGTCCGGACGGTTTCGATACCGATCCGGTCCGCGTCCTCGGCCTGCCCGCCCACGCATCCGGGACGCTGTCGGAGGGCCAGTCAATCGCGGCGTTCAGCCAGGGTGAAGCGCGGATGCGTGACCTCAACGACCAGCTCAGTCGCGACGGCGTCAACGCCGAGGAACGCGCGCGTAGGCTGTCGGAACTGCGGAACTCATTGCGCGCGTGGGCCTATGACCTGATGAGCAACCGAGAGGCCGCGGAGTTCCTGGCGCGCGCCACGGTCAACCCGACCTTCGAGGATCTAGTTGCCCGGAACGTGGAACGCGGTCTGACGGGCGACGCGGTCTTCGAGGCGATCATCGACAGCTCGACGCACAGCCGCCTGGCTCCGGGCAGCCTGACCGACATCGAAACCGGTGCGGTGTACTCGCAGTTCGAGCTCGGACTGCGGGCGCTCAACGAGCAGATGGTCAGTGACGGCGTCAGTGCCGAAGAACGGGCCAGGCAGCTGTCCGGGTTGCGCAGTTCGTTGCGGTCCTGGACCCGGGAACTGATGGAGAACCGCCCGGCGGCGGACTGGATGGCGGCCAACGAGAGCAACCCCAGCTTCGAAGACCTCGTCGCCCGGTACGAACGCAAGGGGCTCACCGGTGACGACGTCTACAACGCCATCATCGACGGGGCCACCCACAGTCACTACTCGGCGGGGACCCTGAGCAACGAGGAGACCCGCACCGTCTACACCAACTACGAGCTGCGGATGCGGGAACTGCGGGACCAACTTCTGCGCGATGGCGTGAGCGTCGAGGAACGAGCCAGGACCATGTATGGGATGCGGGCAACCATCCGCAGCTGGACCCGGTCCCTGATGGCGGACCGCGCGACGGCCGACTGGCTGAACGAGAACGAGCAGAATCCGACGTTCGAGGCGCTCGTGGAGCGAAACCGGGCGAAGGGCCGCGTCGGCGATGAGATCTACGAGGCCATCATCGCCAGCTCCACGCGCAGCCGTGGCAGTGTGAACGAAGATCTCGGCATCGATCCGGAGAATCCGCCCGATCTGCCGCCGATGAGAGGGCCCGACGACGACGGCCCGCAAGATCAAGATCAGGAAGGTGACACGACATGAGCAGCGAGCAGCCCACGCCGTTGCGCTTCGACCAGTCGGGGCTGCGCGGTAGGCGCGCGCGCGTGCTCGTCGACGAGCCCACCGACGAGATCGACTGGCCGGCGAACCTGCCCGCAGGGATCAAAACCGTTGTCATCGTGGACGACACGCCGAACCCGCACCACACGCTGCGGGTGCATCCGGTCGACGATCCCGATCAGGTCGCCCTCGTGGTGTTCGACCAACTGGCGTTGGATCAGGACGGTGGGGAGTAGGCATGGACCCACGAAGAATCGAGCTCAACCGCAGACACAGCCGGGAGATGAGTGCGCTGTTCACGCAGTTCCACGACGCTCATCCTGACATCGAATCCGAGCTCGACGACGGCCAGATGACTCCGGAGCAGGGTGCGGAGTGGACGGCGTTCAGCGCACCCCTCCTGGCCAGACACCAGGCCGAACGCGCTGCACTCGCCGATGTGATCGAAGCCGAGCAGAAGAACACGGGAAGGTAGACGCGATGGAAGCGGTACAGGCGATCTCGTTGGTCGCAGACTGGATCAGGTCGCGGGGGCTCGACTATCCGACCGAAGGTCTGGCAGCCGATCGCTTCGACAAGGGCTGGAGCGTGTACGCACCGGTCGAGATCGACGACAGCGATCCGATGGCGTTCCTGGACATCCCGGTCGGGCGGTCGATCTTCCTGGTGGGTGATTCCGGACGCATCGAAGAGGTGTCGTCGTCGATTCCACCGCAGCAGGCGCGCGAGGCGTTCAGCGCTCAGGAACCCGCGGCCAAGTCGAACGGTGCGGCCAAGCCGAACGGCGACGACTCCGACGAAGCGGCATTCATGGCCGAGTTCGAGCGGCAGTTCCGGCTGGCTGCCGCCGACGACCCGGACGTGATCGCCGACTTCACGATCGTCGACGACGCGCCCACGCCCGTCGGCGACGCGCCGACGAGTGCAGACGCCGCGAGCGCCGAGGAAGCATCCCGCCTCATCGACTCGATCGTGCAGCAGCTGGCTCAGCTCGGCCCAGAAGGTTGGGACGAGTTCTCCGCGGTGTTCGCCTTCACCGTCACCTCCCAGATCGCCCAGCTGCAGTTCTGGGCCCAGGACCGCACCGGCCTGGTCCCGGTGCCGCAATCGATCGCCGACCTGGTGCGCCAACAACGAGAGGTCTCGGCCCGCATGAGTGCCGGACCGTGGTGGCGACTGCTGTTGAACGTCACCAACACCGGTCAGGCGACGGTCGACTACGACTACGGCGACGAGCCGTTCCCGGACGACCAGATCGTTGCGGCAGAGCACTACCGCAACGACCTCGACACCTACCCGCGTAGGCAGGTGCCGGTGTGGTTGGCCGGCTACACCGCCGGGCCCGATGCGCAGGGGCGCGACGCGGCCCGGGCTGCGGATGCGGCCCGGGCCGACGAGGCCGCAGGCCGCGCCGCCGTCGTCACCGACCAGATCCCGCCGCTTCCCGACCTGGTGGCGCGGTGGGCGGTGTTGTCGGCCGCCTACGTCGGAATCGGGTCGGACTGGGGCCCGCGTATCTATCCGGGGTATGCCTGGTTCGAGAGCGATGCCCGCAGCGGGTCGACGCTGTACCTGCTGCCCGGTGACCGTGCGGTGCTCTCCGGTGGCAAGTGGAACTCCGGGTTGCTGGAGGCTGCCTACAACGGCGGTGGTCCGCTACCCGATCTCTACGGCGGAGCCCCTGCGTGGGTCAACGACTCCGTGTTGAACACCCGAAATCGCAACGGACTGCTGAGTTTCTGCTTCTGGTGGTGCAACGGTCAGTGGCATCGCGGTGCGACCGACACCTCCGGCGAACTCGACGTACCGGTTCCGGCTGTCTGGACACCGGAGGAAACAGTCGCGGCCATGGTGTCTCAGACCGGGGCGGACACGCTCGATCGTTGCCAGGCCCTGTTGGAGGTCGCCACCGAGGGCGCCGCCACGGTCGACGACGTGGCGGCAGTGTTCGACGACCACCCCGACGCACAGGTGTACGCCGCGGCCAACCAGTTGAGCCTGGCAGGTCTGTTGACCTAGAACTGGCGGGTAGCTGAACTCTCGGCGAACAAGGCCGTCAGAAATGGCGGTCTGCGGTACTGCGCAATAACGTGAATTGCGATGCTGCACGGAACTTTTCGCCGATGGGGGATCGGATGACCCTGCAGATTCCCGGTCCGCTGCAATGGGTGTCCTACCTGGTCGGCTCGCAATGGCCCAAGGGTGACGAAGACGCCATGTACCGCATCGGCGGTGAATGGGGCAACCGCGCCGAGCAATTGAGAGAGCTGATACCCGAACTGAACCGGATGCGGGCCAGCACCAGTGCTGTCCTGCAGGGCGTGACCGCCGGCACCGCCGACCAGCAGTTCGCGTTGCTGTTCGACGGTGACGCCACGGTCGACAAACTCGCCGATGCGATGGTGGCGCTCGGTGAGCTCGCCGAAAGTACCGGCAAGAACATCGAATACACCAAGTTGCAGATCTTGACTTCCCTGGCGATCGCGGCGTTCGAGATCTCCTGGGCGCTGGCTCAGACCTCGGTGACATTCGGAGCGTCGGCGGCCGAGATCCCGCTCATCGAAGTGTCGACCTCCGCCGCGATCCAGCGGATGGTGTCCGTGCTGCTCAAAGATGTCATGACCGACCTGGGCAAGGCAATGACGAAGACGACGGTGCACCGCATCATCAAGAAGTCCGGCGTCGAGGCCGCTGAGGCTCTCGGGCAGGAACTGTTCATCCAGAACATCCAGCAGTCCAAGGGACATCAGAACGGCTACGACTGGGACCGGCTGGGAACCGTCGCACTCGCCAACTCCGTCGGCGGGGCCACCCAGGGCACGGTCAGCATCTACGGCCAGCGGCTACTGGGTAATTCGGCGGTCAAGGGTGCGGCCGTCGGATACGTCGCAGGCATGTCCAAGAAGGTGACCGGAGCGCTGGCCACCGGCAGCCAGATCGACCCTGTTTCGGTCCTCGGATCGGTGCCTACTGCCGTGACCGGCGGGGTGCGCGGCCGAGCCGCGGCACACAGCAGCAAGGCGTCGACGGCGGACGGGGGCGGTGCCTCCGCGGCGGCCGGCGGGGGAGACGGGGACTAGACATGGACAACGACGCGGCACGCCATGAACTCATCGACGCGCTTGCCCTCCTGCAGGAACAGTTCGCCGATCTTGCCGCAGTAGAGACCGCGCGAGCGGAGTTGTACTCAGCGGCAAGTACCGCTCACGGGACCGTCACGGTGACCGTCGACGCGCACGGCGTCGTCATTGCGACCGCCGTCAGCGAATCCTATTTCGATGAGCACGATCTGGGCGATCTCGGAAGCTACATCACCGCCGCGGCCCAAGACGCCACCCGCGACGTCGAGCGGAAAGTCGCCGAACTCCTTGCACCACTGGCGCAGCGCCGTGCGGAGATGCCTTCCTTGTCGGACATCATCGACGGTGCCCCCGACATCAGGGTGCTGCTGTCCAACCCGGCGCCGCCGCCGGCTGGCGACGGCGTAGAAGAGCCAGGCGGCTACCCCACTGTGAGGAGTGCGCGATGACCGTTCCGCTGGGTGTCACGCCGGCCGACCTGCGTGGCACCGCGCGATACCTCGCCTCTGTCAGCAATGACATGAAAGCCGTGCAGTCGGCGCTGATGCACATGCTCAGCGGTGAAGGCGAGGCCTGGGGGCACGACAAGATCGGCAAGCAGTTCGCCGACGGCGGCAAAGGCTATAAGGCCCAGTTGGATTGGGTCGACGGGTCGATCACCGCGAAGACCGACCTGCTCGACTACTACGCCGACGGCCTTCAGCTCACCGCCGACGCCCTGGAGCAACAAGACAAGCCCTGACGCCTCACTCTGAACGCCCCGGCGTGAATTGCTGCCCCCGGGCCGGACGCGCCGGTCCTGGCTGGACACCCGAGTCGGGCTGCCAGGTGGGGGTGCCCCGCTGCGGAATGCGGCGGCGAGACTCGGGCTGCTCGGGCTTCGCGCCCTCCGACTGCTCGGCTTCCTCGTCGGCGCCGACCACGGGTACCGAGGCCTCCGAGTCGCCCATGACGTCTTTGCCGTTCTTCTTGCGTCGCAACGCCTTGTTGACCTGGTGGCCCTTGCCGTTCTGATCGCCGGCGCGCTGGCCCGCGGCCGGAGCACCTGCTCCGGGGCTGCCCGCGCCCGCACCGAGACCGGCCCCGGCCCCGGCGGCTCCGGCGGGCATCTTCGCCGCCGCAGTCGCGGGTGCTCCCGTCGGAAGGCCACTTGGCAGGCCCCGCAATGGAACTCCGCCACCGGCGCCGCCTGCACCCTTTCCGGCGCCCGCACCACCGAGCCCTTGCGGCCCGAGGCCGAGGACCCCCTCGGGCGGGCCTCCCATCCCTGACCCAAGCGGGTTCTGCTGGGCGGCGTTCTTGGCGGCGTCCATGGCCTGGCCCATCGCGTCCTTGGCGGCGTTGGTTGCCGTGTCCAACGCCGACTTGGCGGGGTCGGTCAGGCTCTCGAGAGCATCCTTCGTGGGGTCGGTCGTGGAATTTTGATCAATGGGCTTTTGGTCGACTGGTTTCAGCTTGTCGAGGTCGGTCGGCTTGTCGGGGTTCAGCTTGTCGAAGGCCGACTTGTCGAAAGGCTTGATGCCTCCGGGGCCGCCGCCCGGGCTGAACGGGCTCGTACCACCCGGTCCGCCTGGCCCGCCGGGGCCGGTGGGATCGCCGGTGGGAGCTTCGAACTTCATGTTCGGCAGCGGAGGAAGATTGGGGAAGTTCTGGGCTACCGCTTCGATGGCCGGCTGGTAGGTGCCTTCAAAGAGTTGCACCGCCTCGGTGTAGTCCTTGATTGATTGCTCGACCCGTTCCTTGTCCTTGACGGCGGTGTCTACGTTCACATACTGGCCATTGTCGAGCCTCAGAGCGCCGTCGGAATCGAAATGGTATCGGTTGTTGTATGCCACAATCTCGGCATTGACCCCCTGCAAATTCTTCGAATCAAAATCCTTGACCACGTCATCGCTTGCAGAGTTGGGGAAATGTTCTTGGACATAGTCGAATGCGGTATAGAGCACCTTCAGCCGGTCGGAGATCTCTTCCGACGACGGCGTGAAATCGTAGATCGAGGTCTTGGTGACCTGCTTGGACGCGGCTTCCGCCGCCGTCGCGCTGTCGCCGGACCACTTTCCCTCGATTGCCTTGTCGACTTTGTCCTTGAAGGTCTCGGCATGTTCCTTCAGGTTGTCCCCGTGAGTTGTCCAGGCCGTGGCCAGGGCATCGATCGCGGTGAGGTTCGACTTCAACGTGGACTTTTCGTCGCGGAGATCTTTGAATGTCCAGCTCTCGAAGTTGATGGCCTTGCCGCCGGTCGTGGCGGCAGTCACCGCATCCTGAACGGTTCGGTCTGGGGTCATTCCCGGAATTGCGTCGAGCGTGGAGGTGTCCGGCGCTCTCTCTTCCGTCTCGATTCCATCTAGCTCGTCCATCCCCTGGACGGGCTTGTTTTCAAATTTGTCGGTTTGGTAGTCGGGCTGCTCCTGGTTGCCCATCAGGGTGTTCCACTCTGATTCGGTCCAAGAAGGGGCATAGGAGGTGAAATACTCGCCGCCGAACACGGCACCCACGTAGTTTCCGAAACCGCTCATGGCTAGTCGGCTTCGTGCTTCTTCAGCGCATCCGCCGCGTCGTGCGCCGTCTTGATGAAATCCGATGTCTGGGCCAGCTGTTCCCTGACGTAGTCGGTCAGCGCCTTGCCCTTTGCGTTGAAGGCGGTCTCCATGGCCTTGGCCAGGTCGTTGTTCGGATTTTTGCCGAAGTAGCCCGTGGTGTCATCCAGGGCATTGTCGATGATCGCCTGCAACTTCGCCTCGTAAGGATCGAAGGCACTCGTCTCGAGTTCGGTGACAACACCCGGTTCGAGGTGGAGGTAGAGCTTTCCGTCGGTGGTAGCAGCGTCCAGGCCGGGCCAGGGACTAGTCATGATTCTCCTCTGCGGCGATCGTCACGGTTGTGCTGAATCTGATTGTGCTGCATTGAACGGCAACGTCACCTCTTTCTCGATTCGAAGCAGGACCGCGGCCGAGTTGACGAAATTCCCGGCAGCGAACAGCATGACCAGGTCGCCCGGTTTGGCGATCTTGTGATTCATCAGATAGGCGAGGCTCACCCCGAAGTCCGAGACCGTCAGATGCCCGAACTGTGCCGCGAAGTCACGCAGACCGGGGGCCGGCCGGAGTCGGGCGTGCATGGCGAGGGCGTCCGTGACCTGTCTCGGCTCGATGAATGACGGTGCGAACCAATCGATGTCGTCTGGCTTGAGACCGGCGCGTTCGTAGCATTCGATCACGGTTCCGACAGCTACCCGAAAACTGGCTATTGCATTGTCTTTCACGGTCCCGGAACCTCGCCGGTCATAGTTCTCCCACCTGGCGATCCAATCCGCCAAGGTCGGAAACGTCGGATCGTCGATGGCGCCGTCAGTTCTGCCGTGCATCATGCCGGCCGACGGATTGTGCGAACGTGCCGCGGCGGACACGATCCGGGCGAACCCTTCGGTTCTGTTCAGAAGTGCGCAGAAACCGCTGTCGCCCAGCAGGGAACCTTCGGTCGCCGGGCTGGCCGCGTACTCGTGCCGGTCGAAGTAGAAGATGCTGTCGCCGCCGGTCACCATCGCGTTGTCCCCGGCCCAACCCGCCTGGAGCACTGCGTCAGCGAGCATCACTCCGTACAGTCCGCCGGAGCAGAATTGCCGGATCTCTGTCGCGGAACCGGTGGATGTCTTGCCCAGCAAGGACTGTTGGAGTGAATTCTGTATCGGCCAGAAATGCTCGCCCTGGTACAACGTGCCGCAATGAAAGGACGCGGCCATGCTGTCGGCCGCCGCAGACAGCGCGGAGCCGTCGATCTGGCGCCCGGCCATCTCCACCATTTCGTGGACCGACTGCATCTCCTCCGCTGCGGTCGCGAGGTGTTTCGGTCGACCGGCGCTGTCCGTGCCGCCGGGTATGTACGTCGAAACGGTGCTAAGGAAGGCCATTGAACTCTTGTTCTGTCCGCGCTGCGGTGAGTCTGTCCTCCGCTGTCTTGACGTGTGCAGTCTCGATCTTCTTGAAGGCGGCCAGCAGGTTCGGGACACTGGCCGGAATGATCTGAAACGAACTGATGCCCTCGTTCACCACGTACGCGCCGTCGTCGGCAACGTTGATCAGGGTCAGGTGGTTCTCGTTGCGCAGGGCGTAATCCTTGGTGAATTCCGAGGAGCCGGACAGCAGAATCGAACCGGTGATTCGCACGTCCCGTAGCACCTGCGCGGGCGTCTCGTCCTCGAACTGACCATCCTTGCGTGGCCTGCTGCCGGGCTTGTAGTCCGGCAAGGCCTCGAGGACCACCTGCGGGAAATCCACGTTCACGCACCCGATGATCTGGACGTCTTCACCGAAGATGGTTTCTTCGCTGGGATCCTGGGTTACGACGGCGCAGTATCCCGACGCTCCGATCACCCCGAACAGGCGATACAAGCGCGTCCCTGCGCGGTCTTCGATCTGTCCGAACCCCTGCAGCAGGAACACCGGCGTGCGCAGAGCGTCGAGTATGCCAAGTCGGGTAGGAGTCATGCCCGCGCGCTGCCGGGCCAGCGCGGTCTGCCGATCGGCCTCGAGTTCAGCCTTGTACTTCTGCTGGCTGTTTCGATAGGCCAGGGGGAACGGCAGCCGGTCGAGGCCGATCACCTCACACAAGCAGCGGAAGTCGAAGCCGCTCATGAACCACGGTTCGACGTCATGGCGGATTGGGGCCACTTTGTCGGTGATCACGTTGAGCTGCTTTCTCTCTGACTGCTGGAAACTGAACGCGTAAGCGGGCTCGGTCGCGATGGAGTCATCGACCGAGCCCGCCGACGAACGGGCTTGCTAGAAGCCGCCCGCAAGATGCCTGTCGAGTGCCGCGGCGTCCTCCTGCGACTGATTTCCCCCGGACCGGGTCTGGGTGATCTCGTTGAGGATCGCGTCCATCTGCTGCAGGATCTGCGTCTGCTGCGTGTGCAGCGTCGCCGCGGCGTCGCCCTCGTACACGCCCTGCAGCGCGGCGAACACCTGGCTGACTTCCTCACGCATCTGCATCGCGTTGTTGGTCGTCCCCTGAATGTCGTCCAGGGAAGCGTAGTTGGCGCCGTACTGGTACCGAATGCTATCCGTATCCATTGATCAAAACCTTTCGATGTCTAGTCGGCGTCGTGGGTGACGAGTGCGTTGATGTCCGACTTTCCTTTGTCGACGATGTGCTGCAGGTTGTTGATGACGTAGTTGAAGTCCTCGTGATGCTGCGTCATGATGCCGCGGAACTTCGCCGCCTTCCCGCCGGTCCACGAGCTGGCCGTCATCGACTCGGTGGAATCGAGGATCTGGGAAGCCAGCCGCCTGACATCCATCATCTGTTTGTCGATGTTCTCGATCTTGCTCTGGGCTTCCGCGGGCGTCAGATGGAGCGTCATGCCTTACCTCTCTTTGTCAGAACCGGCATGAATCGCCGGACGGTGGTTGAGAATTCGCTTTGAACACGGAGCGGATCTAGCAGTCCCCCCATCTGTAGCCGGACAGCTCGACAAGCTGGCCGATGGCCTGCTTGATCGTGTGATCCGACCCTGGCTTGAGGGTGGTCCACAGCTGGCCGCTGGGTGAGGAGCTCGGGGCGCCGACGATACGTCCGCGTTTGGTGTAGAACACGCCGACCGCCCCGGCGGAACGTGAGACGCGGTCCACGTCCTCATCGAGTGCGTAGTAGACGATCTCGGCGAAGGCCAATCGTGCAGCCAGCGCCGAGCCCAGCGTCATCGCGGTTCGGGTGTCGGCTCCGAGGGCCCGGATCCGGTCGGACAACTCGGTGGCGTCATGGGTGTCCGACAGTGCCTGGGCGACCTCGGTCAGTGGGGCGCCGACGGGGCCGATCTCAGCCGGGACCGACGCCGGGAGCCGACGCAGCAGGGCACCGGTGGCGCTGGGCAGCTTCGCTCCGTCGTCGACCAGGTCCAAGGTGATCTCATTGCCGACCCGGCAGGCCGAGATGCATTGTGTGCCATGGCGGACGACCGTGACGCGGGCCAGGCCATCGGGAGTGACCAAACGCATCGCGAGTTCGCGATCGGGCCGTTGCAACGATTGCACGACCACGGCGAGGTCGGCGCTGACCTCACCGGCCGACAGCAGGCCGCGCTCGGTCAGGCTCCGGGCGGCCACACCGGCGGCCTCGCTCTGTGCGGATTCGGTCGGGTGTCGCGATCGGAGGTCCAGCACCAATGGCAGCGCTTGGACTCCCAGACGTAGCGCCAGAACGTGCATTTCATCGTCTGTGACGACGAAATGTGGAGCAAGAGATGTCGTCATAGGTTGAGCCCTCGGTCGACGCCGATCACCGGGGGAGTGACCCAGCGGTTGTCCACCTGTTCGAGCGTGCGCTCCGGTTCGTCGGCAAAGCCCTCGCCGGCGGGCACCTCGGGGGTCGCGAGTTCGTCGAACACCGCGGTGTCCGGGCCCCAACTGACGTTCGACACCATGAACGGTGCATCGTTCTGCTGCGCGGCGGGAAGCCAGGACTGACCGGCGTCGGACACTCCGGCACCCGGTTCGCCGGCCCCGTCCAGGGTCGCCGCGGGTTGCACCGATTCGTAGTCGCGGCTCTGGTCGTTGCGGCCCATGGCGCCCATCGGCGCATAGGGCGCGCCACCCATTCCGCCGTTGCCCGAGGAACCGCCGGTGCCGGCGAATCCGGTCTTCTGCAACGCCTTCGGGTCGGTAGTCGACTTGATGCCCGGTGCGAACATCGGTGCCAGCGGCGGTGGCGGTACCGCAGGAGCGCCGGCTGCCGCGCCGCCGCCACCGGGTGCGCCTTCGCCGCCCTGTTCGGCCGCCAGGGCATTGCCTTTCGACACCTGTGGAGGTGGGGGCTGGTCCCACGGCTGGGCCAGGGGAGCAGCAGCTTCTTCGTACTGCTGCATGACGGCCGCAGCGCTGGCCGCGTCGGCGGTTGCGGCTGCGTCGAACTCGGCGAACGTCCCGGTCAGCACGGCCCCGTTGTAAGCGGACAGGGAGGCCATCATGTCCTGGGCGGTCTTCGCCTCGATGGCCTCCGACACGCTCGGCATGGCCAGCACCGCCACGGTGTTGGCGACCGCGGCTTCCTCGGCGCGTTGGCCGTTGCCTGCCGCGCTGAGACTGATCGCCTGCAGCCACTTGCCGAATTCTTCGAGGCGCTGTGCCGCCGCGCTGGAGGCCTGGCTGTCCCAGGCGGTCCGCAGGCGTGCCACGAGCTTGTCGAAATCAACGGAGACATTGGCCAATTCGTTGGCGACCCGGATCCAGGCCGCGCCGGCACCGCCGACCGATGCCGGACCGGGCCCTTCGGTGAGGTCTCGCGCCAGCTGCTCGGTGCTACGTGACTCCCACGCAACGTCGGTGAACCCCACGCCCAGAAACCTCCCCTCGCAGAACAGAACCAGATGTATGTGTGATGGTCAGCCGGCGAAGTCCTCCGAGGCGGCAATGTTGGACGAATGACCGCGCAGTGTCGCAGCCACCTCGTGGACCTCGGCCATACCCTGATCGGTGGAGGTACCGAACGAGGTGTGGACCTCGTTGAGGGTCTGGGCAATTCGTTGTGACACTTCGTCACGGGCCGACGGCGTCACGGTGAGGTTGGGCGCCTCATCGGTCATCACCCGCTGTACCCGGTTGGCGAGTTCGTCGAGTTGGCGGCTGACCTCCTGCACCTCTGCGGGCTGGATGGACATTCCGTCGCTGTCGGCCATGACCGTTCTCCTTGGTTGGGGATCACTAGATCCGGAGTTCGACGTCCGGAGGCTGATACGGGTCGGCCTCCCCGAGGACCGGGGGTGCCGCAGTGCCGAGATCGCCGACGATCTCGCTGCCTTGGTCGGTGGTGTGCAGGAAGGACGCCGAGGTGTGATTGTTGCTCGACGAGGCGTTCGCGCCCTGGCCGGCGCCCATCGCGCCCATGGGTGCACCCCCCATCATGCCGGGCGAGCCGACACCGCCGACGCGCGGTGCGGCTGATTGTGCTGGTGCGCCGGCACTTTCGGCCTGGAGCATCGCTGACATCGGTAGCGACCGGGGTGCAGGTGTTCCGCTGCCACCGACCCCGCCGCCGAGACCGCCGGCACCCATTCCCCCGCCCGCGAGCGCGGGGTCGCCTTCACCTTCTCCCGCCGCGTCGGCGGTCGGGTCCATTGGATCGATCGCTGGATTCGCGGCGTTCTGGCTGGCTGCGGAGGCCGCTCCGGTGCCGGCCTGCACTCCGGCCTCGGCGCCTTTCATCGCCATCGGCATCAGCGGCGCCAGGCCGGCCAGTGACGACGCACCCTCGGGTGCGGCGGTGACGCCCACCGGCGCACCGGCCGCGGTGACCTCGGCGGCCTGGGTGGCGAGTGAAGTCTGGAGTTCGGTCATCACCTCGGCAGTGGTGGCAATTGCCTTGTTGGCAGCGGCGATTGCCGCGGCCCAGCCCCACGGGAAGATGATCATGGGCCCGATGGCCGCGATGGTGGCGGCGAACTCGGTGATGGTGGCGATGAGCCGGACCCTGGCCTGGCCGACGTTGGCGGCGGCCGCGGTCAGACTGCTACTCAGGGCATCGGATTGGGCACCGACCTCGGCTCCGTTGGAAATGGCGGTCGTCGTCTTGGCTGCCGCGGCAGTGCCGGACGCGCCCTGCCAGGCGTCACCCGCCGCACTGACCGACTTCGCCATGGGGCCGCCGGTGGACTGGAACATCTTGGTGATGGCCGGCAGCATCGTCGTCGGATCCACCCCCTCGAACATGCCGCTGCCCAGCGTGCTGAGCGCATCGGTGACCGGGCTGATCAACGCGCTCGGATCCATGGGGTTGGCGGGGGGCTGCTGCTCGGGTTGGCCTTCGGGAGGCGGTTCTTCTCCCGGCTTTTGATCCGCTATGGGCGGCAAACCCAGGCGATCAAGAATTTGTTGGACTGGCAAATTCAGAAAGTCTTGCAAGTTCTGTTCTTGAGCAGCGATAACCGGTGTGGCGTCGTAGCCGGGAACGCGTTGAGCCAACTGTCCGACCGGTGTTACCGGCTGTGGAGGCAAAACCGTAGGCATGGGGCGTCCGGCCTAAGCGTCGTCGTTGGACAGGACGGCGGACCGGGACACTTCGGTGGCGGCTCCAGTGGCGGCATGCACTCCGCCCACCAGTAGTGTGCCGGCCAAATTATTGGCTTGAGCTGGGCCGAACGCTGCGAGATACACCGCACCGATCGGCCCGAGTGCAGTTGCCGCGGACATCAGCATCGCAGCTGAGTCGGCCGATCCAGCTGTGGTTATCGCGGATGCAGCCGCTTCATTCGCAGCGGAAAAGGTAGCCATCCCCGAGGGTTGGGCGGCGAAAATGTCGCTCATCGTGCTGATACCTTTCCAGCTGGACGCGGGGGCTGTGCGGGCACGAGACCAATAAACTATAGCCGCGCCCACCCCTCCCAGCTAACTGAATTTTCCGCGAATAATGCGTGTAAATCGTTCGGTTTGTTAATTAGCGCAATGGCAAAAATTGCTGGATAAACGATTTTCGTGCGCATCCCGCCGGCGTCACGGGTGTTCCGTTGCAGTTCAGGTGCCAACCGGTTGGTCGGGTCGCTCGGGTTGGTTACGGTTTGCCGGCGAGGGGTCGCTAGCCCCGCGGTTCGAAAGCGGTGCCGTCCCAGCGCGTCAGCGGCGCCTGGTTCAGTTCCTGCATCCGCTGCGCGAATTCCTGGGACAGATACTGCTGGCGGGCCGCCGCGACCTGCGCGGCAGCGCCGGCGGTCTCGACAATCAGCTTGGCCAGCGCGTCCGCACCCAGCTTGTGCGCGGCGGGCCCGAGCCACAGCCCGGTCATCGCGCCCAGGCCGTCGACCTCTGCGCTGACGTTCCCGTCACGGCTGGTGACGCGCGCCGAAATCGATTGGCAGTGCTCATCCATCGCTTGTACCAGGTCACGCTGCTTACGGATGCGGCCGAGGAGGGAGCCGGCGAGCCCGGTCATACCGACCTGCCCCAGGTGGGCGGGAGTTCGCCCTCCTCGCCGAGGACCTCGTCCTCGGCGCGACTCAGCTCCTCCTCGGTCGCCAGCTGCAGCGGATCGATGACCGATGTGCTGTAACCCTTTTCGGCCAGGTCACGCCTGCGCTCGACCTGGGCGCGGGCCGCCGACAGGCGGCACAGCGCCATGATCTCGTCGGCCAGTTGTGTGGGCGGCTTCTTCAACTCGACGGGATCGAGGCGAAGCGCTACCGGCAGACCGCGCTCGGTGGTGTGCACCGAAATCGTTCCACCAGCTGACTGCACCGGCTGTGCCATTCTGCTCAACTTAGTACACTCGCGGGCGTCCGTCCGGACCGTGCAGTGAGGAGATGTGTCACCTCCGATGAGTGGATCCACCGATGCGCAGCGGGTTTTCGATGCCGGAGTGCTGTCGCTCGGCATTCCCATCGACGGATTGGAGACCGAGCGCGACCTGCCGTACGCGGCGCTCGCGTTCCGCCGGGCCACGGAGTATGACCCGGATATGTGCGATGCGTGGTTGGGTCGCGCCGCCACCGGTGACACCAGCTCCGAGGTCATCTATCACCTGTACCGAACCAGCACACTCTCGTTGTTCCGCGAGCAGCGCCGACTCGGTCTGCCGCAACGGTCTTTGAGTGGACGCTTCCAGACCGGCCTCTACCTCGACTATCCGTTGAGCACCAAGACCGAGATGTGGCTCGCCTACGCGGCCAGCATGATCGGGGCAAGGGATTTCGACGAGGCTGAGCAGGTGCTCGACAAGCTGGAGCAGACGACGGCCGGACCGGACGGCGACACCGGCGAGATCTGCGCGTATATCCGTGGCGTACTGCACTTCACGACGCAGCGATGGCCCGACGTACTGAGTGCGCTGAGCCGGTCGGGATCATTCACCGACAACTACATCGGCGCCGGTGCAGATCTGATGGTCGGCTCGGCATGTGCGCAGATGGGATTGTTCGGGGAGGGCATCCGCCGACTCGACCGGGCCATCGAGGGCCCGGTTCCGGGAGCACGGCGGGCCGCGGAGTTCTGCAAGGGGCTGACCCTTCGGGAGATGGGCGAAGAGCAGGACGCCCGGGTGATCTTCGAAAGGATCTACAGCGAGGACCCCGGATTCGAGGCGAACGCCGCAGCATTGGCTGATCCCAAGTACCGGCTGGTGGTCACCTCGAAGGAGATCGTCGACTCACGCTCTGACCGTTGGGACCCGGCCAGCGTGCCGTCGGCGGAGGACCTCCTGGCCGACGATCTCTCGGAGCGGGGCAACGAATACCTGCAGGCGGCGCAGCAGGAACTGGATCGCCAGATCGGCTTGTCAGAGGTCAAACTCCAAGTCGCCAAACTGAAGTCGGCGGCGATGCTGGCAAAGGTCCGTGGGGACAAGGGGCTCAGTTCGGCGGCGCGCAGTCTGCACCTGGCGTTCACCGGCCCGCCCGGCACCGGCAAGACCACGATCGCCCGCGTGGTGGCACAGACGTATTGCGGCCTCGGTCTGCTGCGCACGCCCAACATCGTGGAGGCCAAACGCCACGACTTCGTCGGCCAGCATCTCGGCAGCACCGCGATCAAGACCACCGCGCTGATCGACTCGGCCATGGACGGAGTGCTGTTCATCGACGAGGCCTACACGTTGATCCAGACCGGGCTGTCCGGCGGCGACGCATTCGGCCGTGAGGCCGTCGACACCCTGCTGGCCCGCATGGAGAACGACCGCGACCGCCTCGTCGTGATCATTGCCGGCTACGACGCCGAGATCGATCGCTTCCTGGCCTCCAATGACGGTCTGGCGTCGCGGTTCACGAAACGAATCCGATTCGGCTCCTACGGACCGCACGAACTCGCTGACATCGGCAAGCTCGTCGCC
The DNA here is from genome assembly GCF_055419505.1 of Mycobacterium sp. IDUB_9. NCBI lineage: Bacteria > Bacillati > Actinomycetota > Actinomycetes > Mycobacteriales > Mycobacteriaceae > Mycobacterium > Mycobacterium sp. IDUB_9. The sequence continues at coordinate 1,518,558 of NZ_JBVAXU010000001.1, forward strand.
CGCACCCGGGACTCGGAATTGTCCGAGGCCGCCTACGAAGAACTTGTCTCCGCGTGCGTCACGCTGTGCCAGAGCGAGGCGCTCGACCAGTCGGGACAACTGCGCCCCGGGATCGACCTGGCCGGTAACGGGCGGTTTGTGCGCAACGTGATCGAAGCCGCCGAAGAGGAACGCGAATACCGGCTCAGTGAGGTCCACGGCATGAATCTGTCGGATCTCGACGAGGCGCAGCTGATGCGGATCGAACCGGTGGACATGCGGGCCGCGCTCAAACAGGTGCTCGGCATGACGGCATCGAGTTGACAGGAGGGAAGTAGCCATGACCGACAGCGACGACGAGCGGTTGAGCGTCGGGCCCCCGGAGCCGACTCCGTTCACGTCCATCAAGCCGCGGACCGCAGATGGACAGCGCCCGTCCGTGGTGCCCAGCAACGGCGAACTCGGCCTCATCCGTGCCGCGCCCACGCCGAAGTCAGGTTGGCGCAAGGCCGTCTACCGGGCCACCGGTATGAATCCCGGTGTCTCCGAACAGGAGTCGGCCCACAAGACGCTCATGGATCGGGTCAACCAGCCGGTGGTGGGCGGGCCGTTCAACATCGCCCTGCTGTCCCAGAAGGGCGGGGTCGGCAAGACCACCACCACCGTCGGGTTGGGGGCCACACTGGCCGCGACCCGCGGTGATCGCGTGATCGCGGTGGACGCCAACCCGGACTTCGGGACGCTCGCCCAGCGCGGACCCAACGAATGCCATTCCACCGTGCGCGACGTGCTCCTCGACGACGGCATATCGCGGTACTCCGACATCCGCCGCCACACCTCCCAGAGCACCAGCCGCCTGGAGATCCTGGCCTCCGAGCGCGACCCGGCCACCTCGGAGGCGTTCTCGGAGCACGACTATCGCGGCGTGCTGAGTGTCTTGCAGCGCTTCTACAACATCATCCTGACCGACTGTGGCACCGGACTGGTGCACTCGGCGATGGCGGGAGTGCTCGATGTGGCGGACGCGATCGTGATCGTGGCATCGCCTGCCATCGACTCCGCGCGTAGCGCCCTGGCGACGTTGGATTGGCTTGAGCGCAACGGCTATTCACACCTGGTGCCGAAGGCGGTGGTGGTGGTCAGTGCCTCGCGACCCGGTGCCCTGGGGCTCGACATGGGGCAGCTGTCCAACCATTTCCTGCCCAGGGTGCGGGCCCTGCACGTGATTCCGTTCGACGATCACCTCGCCGAAGGTGCCGAGGTGGACCTCGGTTTCCTCAGCCGGCCCACCCGGCAGGCGTTCCTGGAACTGGCCTCCACCGTCGCCGACCTGTTCTCGGTGGCGCCACAGGTCCAGAGGCGCGCCTGACGGGATTCACCGGCCGCGTCTGGCAATGACGATCTGAGGCTGGTTCAGCCCGCTACGCAGCGTGAGCTCGATCGACGGGTCGGCGTGCCGCGCCAGGCTGCGCAATGCCGATGGGCTGTAGCTGCGCAGTGAGCTGATGACGCCGTCGTGCGCGAACGGAAGCAGCACCGCCGCCGGGAGCATCGTCGCCAGGCGCAACAGGTGCAGTGGAGCCGGCGGCCGGGGGAGGTCGATGATCAGCAGCGTGTCGGCGACCCGGGTGCCCTCGGCGAACACCCGCGCGGCCTGCACCGGGTGCAGATGGTGGAACGAGAGCGCGAACAGGACCAGGTCGTAACTGTCGTCGGCGGCGTCGATCGCGGTGGCGTCCAGCTGGCGGACCTCGGCCCGGGGATGGTTGCCGAGATCGCTCGCGGCGATGCGGGCCACCGATTCCGCGTCGAGGTCGGTGACGGTGACCCGCGCCGACGGGTGATCGGCCAGCAGTTGACGCGACACCCCGCCGTGCCCGGCACCCAACTCCAGGATTCGTGGATCGGGCACATCAGCGACCAGGTCGAGCGCGATCGCGGCAAAGCGCTGATGGTTCTTGAAGAACCGTCCGGTCCAGTCCAGGGCCCCGATCACCTGATGCTTGACCGAAACGCTGACGTCGTCGCGGTCGAGGTACTCCAGCCGGTCGGTCTCGAGCAGGCGGTCCAAACACGAGGCGCGGAACCCGCCCCGTGGCATCCGGTCGATATCTGGGGGGTCGGGAGCCATGTAAGCCATGATGGACGTTTCGGAGGGCAGAAGCGACAGCGACCCGGGAAAGGGGCACAGTGGCCGACTTCGTAGCTGCGATCGACCAGGGCACCACCAGCACCCGGTGCATGATCTTCGATCATGCCGGTGCCGAGGTGGGCCGCCATCAGCTCGAGCACCAGCAGATCCTGCCCCGGGCCGGGTGGGTGGAACACAACCCGGTCGAGATCTGGGAACGCACCTCTGCGGCGATCATGACCGCACTGAACAAGACCAACCTGGTGTCCGGAGACCTTGCCGCACTGGGCATCACCAACCAGCGGGAGACCACGCTCGTCTGGAACCGCCACACCGGCCGGCCGTACCACAACGCCATCGTCTGGCAGGACACCCGCACCGACCGCATCGCGGCCGCGCTGGACCGAGACGGCCGCGGGGACGTGATCCGGCGCAAGGCCGGGTTACCGCCCGCGACGTACTTCTCGGGCGGCAAGATTCAGTGGATCCTCGACAACGTCGACGGGGTGCGGCGCGATGCGGAGAACGGCGACGCGATCTTCGGAACGTCCGACACGTGGGTGACCTGGAACCTCACCGGCGGCTACCGCGGTGGCGTGCACGTCACCGACGTCACCAACGCCAGCCGCACCATGTTGATGAACCTGGAGACCCTGGACTGGGACGATGAACTGTTGTCCTTCTTCTCCATTCCGCGGCAGATGATGCCCGAGATCAAGCCGTCGTCGTACCCGGCCTCGTTCGGGATCACCCGGGACAACGGCCCGCTGGCCGGGCAGGTGCCGGTGACGGGAATTCTGGGCGACCAGCAGGCCGCCATGGTGGGCCAGGTGTGCCTGGAACCGGGGGAGGCCAAGAACACTTACGGCACAGGAAATTTCCTGCTGCTCAATACGGGCGAGAAGATCGTGCGGTCGGAGAACGGACTGCTCACCACGGTGTGCTACCAGTTCGGTGACTCGAAACCTGTTTACGCCCTTGAGGGTTCGATTGCGGTGACCGGGTCCGCAGTGCAGTGGCTGCGTGATCAGTTGGGCATCATCAGCGGGGCGGCGCAGAGCGAGGCACTGGCCAGGCAGGTCGCGGACAACGGCGGCGTCTACTTCGTCCCCGCCTTCTCCGGGCTGTTCGCCCCGTACTGGCGCTCGGACGCCCGGGGCGTGATCGTCGGGCTGTCCCGCTTCAACACCAACGCCCACCTGGCGCGGGCCACTCTGGAGGCGATCTGTTATCAGAGCCGCGACGTGGTAGAGGCCATGGAAGCCGATTCCGGTGTGCACCTTGAGGTTTTGAAGGTCGACGGCGGCATCACCGCCAATGCGCTGTGCATGCAGATCCAGGCCGACGTGCTGGGAGTCGACGTGATCAAACCCGTGGTGGCCGAGACCACGGCGCTGGGCGCGGCATATGCGGCCGGGCTCGCGGTGGGATTCTGGGCGAGCCCCGACGATCTACGGGCCAACTGGCAGGAAGGTCAGCGCTGGAGCCCTCAGTGGGATGACGCGCAGCGCTCCGGGGGTTACGCCGGTTGGCGCAAAGCCGTTGAGCGCACCCTGGACTGGGTCGAGATCGACTGACCTACTGCCGCTGACACTTGGCGATGATCGCGTTGAGCTCGTCGAAATACTGCGTGCCGAGAATTGCGTGCGTGGCCTTGTCTTTGTTGCGGACGGCGTCGGTGATCTGCCCGGCGAGCTCGCCTATCCGGTGGGCGTGCTGCGCGGTCTCGCCGTCGGTCACCTGGTCGGCCGCCTCACGGATCAGTTTCGACCAGTTCTCGTAGTCACCCACCGTCGGACCCTGATTGGTGTCGAACGCAGGCATGACCGCGCCGGAGCTCGCGCGGGTGTAATCCACCAGTAGCTGGGCTTGCCGGCAGCCCTTGTTTCCGGTGTACGTCAGTGCGGTCACTCCCACGATCACCAGGACCGCGCACGCGGCCGCGGCGGTCGCGATCGCAATGTTGCGGGGCTCGGCATCGGGGACGCGTCGCCGCCACATCACATGGGCGACGATGACGGCACCCACGCCGACCACCGCCATGATGATGGCTTCCCGCAGGTCGCCGGTGCCGACACCGGACGCCGAGCCGACGGCCCCCATCGTCGCGGCGGCGGCGAGCAGGACCAGAAGCCACTGCCAGATGCCGCGCCGGCGCTCGTAGGCGTCGACATCACGGAATTGAAGTCCGATGACCGCGCCGGCCGCGGTCAGAACTGCGACGACGGCCGGCGCGATGATTGTGACGAGGCTGCTCACACAGGCAGCCTACGGGCCGCTACTCCTCGCCGAGGACCTGGTAGACCTCGCGGCGGGCGTTGTTGACGATGTCGAGGATGCGCTTTTGCTGGTCCTCGCTGGCGGTGAAGCTCGACTGCCCGACGGCGGCCATCAACTGGCCGAGCGCGCCGCGGAGGTTCATCGCAGCCGGGTCGGCGTCTTCGGTGATCTGTTCCCAGGGTGGTGTTTCGATGGCGGCCGCGGCCTGACGCCCTTCGTCGGTCAGCTCGAAAGTCTTCTTGCTGCCCTCGGTTTCGGTCGGGGCGATCAGGCCTTCGTCTACCAGCAGTTGCAGGGTGGGGTACACCGAGCCCGGGCTGGGCTTCCACAGGTTGTGGCTGCGGGCGGCGATCTCCTGGGTCATCTCATAGCCGTGCATGGGCCGTTCGGCCAGCAGGGTCAGGATGGCTGCGCGGACATCGCCGCGTCGACCGCGTCGACCGCCACGTCCGCGGTGCCCGCCGAACGGTCCGCCCAGGGGGCCGCCAAGGGGTCCGCCGAGGGGGCCGGGCCCGAATCCGAAGCCGAGCCCTCGCCCGCCGCGCGGGTCGAAGCCGAATCCGGTCTGGCAGCTGGCGTCGACGCCCTCACGGGCGGCCTCTGCCTGGGCGCGCATCTGTTGGCGCATGTCGCGGCGTGCGGCACGGGCCTGGTGGAACATGAGGCGCGCTTCTTCGCGGCCGAGGGGTACGAAGCCGAAGCCGCCGGGTGAATTGAATGCGTTGGTCATTGGGATAGGTCCTTCGTTGTCGTGGAGGAGCGCTGTCAGCGCTTCCGATGCGTCAACGATATATCGGGATCTATCGGTTGTCGAGTGTCTTCTTGAGCCAATGTGCCCACTCGGCTTGCATCCTGTTGAAGCGCAGGCCGTACTCCAGGGCTGCGTGCCCGTACCGGTCCTCGTCGGTGTCGGCCCAGGAAATGGCTGCTTCCAGTTCTCTGAGCCGTGTCACTTCGGATTCGGACTGGGCGGCCAGTGTGGCGAGATGGTCGAGCGCCTGGTCGCGGGGCAATTCTCCGAGCAGGAACACCCGTAGCAGTCCGGCGCTGCGCTCGGGCGGATCGTCGGCCGGGTTGGTGATCCAGCGCCTCAGTTCGGTGCGGCCGGCCGGGGTGACGCGGTACTCCTTGCGGCCGCGCGGACCGATGGCCGAGACCTCGATGAGGCCGGATTCGGCCAGCTTGTTGAGCTCGCCGTACAGCTGGCTCTGGGTGGCGGGCCAGACGTTCGCCATCGATTTCTCGAACCGCCTGAGCAGGTCGTACCCGCTGCCGGGGTGCTGTGCCAACAGGCCAAGTGCCGCCATGCGCAGACTCATGCCCGCGAGTCTACATTTCACTATTGACATGTCAGTTATGGAATGTCACCGTGGGGTGCATGACTTCAGCCCTGCCCATCGGCGAACGCGACTTTTTCCGGCGCGGCAACTACGCTCCCGTCGCCGACGAACTCACCGAACACGACCTGCCCGTCGAAGGCGCCATTCCCGCCGAACTCGAGGGCTGGTACCTGCGCAACGGGCCCAACCCGCGTCAGGCAGGAGAGCACTGGTTCACCGGCGACGGCATGATCCACGGCATTCGCATCGAGAAGGGCGCGGCCAAGTGGTACCGCAACCGCTGGGTCCGGACCGACAGCTTCATCAAGGACTTCCCGCTGTACAACCAGGACGGCACCCGCAACCTGCGCTCCGCCGTCGCCAACACCCACGTGGTCAATCACGCGGGGAAGACCCTGGCGCTCGTGGAATCCTCACTGCCCTACGAGATCACCAATGACCTGGAAACCGTGGGCGCCTACGACTTCGGCGGCAAGCTCGTCGACTCGATGACGGCGCATCCCAAGATCTGCCCGACGACCGGCGAGCTGCATTTCTTCGGCTACGGCAGCATCTTCGAGCCCTACGTCACCTATCACCGTGCCGACGCCGACGGTGCACTGACGATCAGCCAGCCGATAGACGTCAAGGCGCACACCATGATGCACGACTTCGCGATGACCGCGGACCACGTCGTCTTCATGGACCTGCCGGTGGTGTTCGACCTCGACATCGCGGTCAAGGGTGAAGGTGACATGCCCTACCGCTGGAGCGATGACTACGGCGCCCGGTTCGGCGTACTGCGCCGGGACGATCCCGCCGCACTGATCCGGTGGTTCGACATCGATCCGTGTTACGTGTTCCACGTCGTCAATGCCCACGACGAGGGTAATTCGATTGTGCTGCAAGCAGTTCGCTACCCCGAGCTGTGGCGAAACGACGGCGGGTTCGACGTCGAGGGAGTGTTGTGGGAATGGCGGATCGACCTGAACGCCGGGACGGTGCGCGAACGCCCGCTCGACGACCGCGGGGTGGAGTTCCCGCGCATAGACGATCGGCTGGCGGGTCTGCCTGCGCGGTACGCGGTCTCCGTCGCGGCCAACGCCTGGATCCGTTACGACCTGACCACCGGCGCAGGCGTGCGGCACGAACTCGGATCCGGCGGACCGGGGGAAGCCGTGTTCGTCCCCGGCGCGGGTCCGGCCGACGAGAGCAACGGGTGGTACCTGGGCTACGTCTACAACCCCGAGCGGGACGGCAGTGATCTCGTGATTCTGGATGCATCGGACTTCAGCGGAAAGCCCGTCGCCACCATCAAACTGCCGCGCCGAGTGCCCTACGGGTTCCACGGGAACTGGATCAGCGCCTAATCTGGGCCAATGGCCGTGAAGTGGCTCGATTCTCCCGAGGAGCACGACTATGACGCCGCCGCCGACTATCTCAGCCTGATCGCCGAGACCGCTGCCGTGACGGACACGGTGGCGGCTCTGCAGACGGCGGAGGTGGTGTACCGCAAGGCGAAAGACATCCTGCGAGCCGCGCGGCCAGGCGGTCGGCGGTGTGCTGTTGCAGATCGCCGACGGCTATCACCGGGTGTGCGCGAGCTATGTCACCGACGAGAACACCCCGATACCGTGCCATCTGGTTTCCTGGCAGGTATGACGGGCTGAGGTGGCAGGGTTCGGGTTCGACACACTGGCGCTGGTCGCGGTCATCGGCCTGACCGGACCGGCGCTGGCGACCGTGCCGCGGTTGCGCATCCCCGTGGTGATCGGTGAGTTGATGGCTGGGATCGTAGTTGGCAGAACCGGATTCGGAATCGTCGATTACAGTGACCCGACGTTCACCCTGCTGGCCAACATCGGCTTCGCCTTGGTGATGTTTGTCGTCGGCACCCATGTCCCGGTGCGCGACAGGACGCTGCGTACCGCGATCCCCGGGGCGCTCCTGCGGGCTGTCTTCGTCGGTGTGGTGGCCGCGGTGCTCGGCGTCGTGATCGCGCGCGCGTTCGGCACCGGGCACGCGGCGCTGTACGCCGTGGTCATGGCGTCCTCGTCGGCAGCCCTGGCGCTGCCCGTCATCGACGGGCTACGGCTGGAGGGACCACCCGTGCTGTCCGTCACCGCGCAGATCGCCATCGCCGACACCGCATCGATCATGTTGCTGCCGTTGGTGATCGACATCCAGCGAGCCCCCCGTGCCGCCATGGGGGCGCTGGCCATCGCGGGCTGTGCGGGCGCGCTCTTCCTCGTATTGCGGGCCGGGTATGCGCGGGGTCTGCGTCGCCGCGTGCACCACTACTCAGCGAAGCACAAGTTCGCGCTCGAGCTTCGGTTCAGCCTGATCTTCCTGTTCGGACTTTCGGCGGTCGCGTTGACCACCCACGTCTCGATCATGCTCGCCGGATTCGCGCTGGGCCTGGTGGTGTCGGCGATCGGGGAGCCCCGCCGGCTGGCCAGGCAGTTGTTCGGTATCACCGACGGGTTCTTCGGCCCGTTGTTCTTCGTCTGGCTCGGCGCCTCGCTGCAGGTGCGCGAACTCGGTGACCATCCCGAATTCATCGCGCTCGGCGTGGCATTGGGCCTCGGCGCGGTCCTCGCACACTGCGCTGGCCGGCTGTTCGGCCAGCCGGTGACACTCGCGGTGTTCTCAGCTGCCCAGCTCGGCGTCCCGGTCGCGGCCGCCACTCTGGGCACCGAGCAGCACCTGTTGGCGCCAGGCGAGCCCGCGGCCCTGATGCTCGGCGCGCTGCTGACCATCGCGACCACGTCGATCGCCGGCGCGGTGGCGGCCCGGGCCAATCGGCCTGCAGCTCCTAGTTGATCCCGCCAGAGTGACGCCAGGGTCGCTGCGCGTCGCAAATCGCGACCGTAGCGTCACTTTCGCGATCAAACCGCCCGATGCTCGTTCGGGCTGACTCCGTACGAGCGCTTGAACGCGCTGCTCAACGCGAAAGGTGTGGAGTAGCCGACCTGTCGGGCGACGGCGGCGATCGTGGACTCGCTGCCCCGCAGCAGGTCGGCCGCCAATGCCAGGCGCCAACCGGTGAGGAACGCGATAGGCGGTTCACCGACCTGATCGGCGAACCGACGCGCGAACACCGCACGCGAACAACCCACTGCCGCAGCGAGATCGGACACCGTCCAGGGATGCGCCGGGTTGTTGTAGATCAGCTTGAGCGCAGGCCCGACGACGGCATCCTGTTCGGCCTGCCACCAGCGCGGTGCATTGCCGTCCCGGTCGAACCAGGTGCGCAGGACCGCGATCAGCAGCAGGTCGAGCAGTCGATCCAGATAGGCCTCCTGCCCGGACCCGTCGCGGCCGGCCTCGGCCGACAGCAGATCGATCAGCGGGGTGTCCCACTCTTCGGCGCGCAACACCAGTACCGCAGGCAGCGCGTCGAGGAGGCGGGCGCTGACCTCGCTGCGGCCTTCGTAGGCGCAGACGATCGACTCCGCGGCCCCCTCGACGCTGTTGCCCCAGCTGCGTAGCCCGAGCGACATCTCGAAATGCAGATCCTCCCCGGACAGCGTGGTGCACTGCTGTCCGGGATTGATGATCACGCTGGGCGGCGTGGCCGGATCGTCGGCGAAGACGTAGTTCTCGGTGCCGCGGGTCACCGCGACGTCGCCGGGGCCGAGCCGGAACATGCCGCTGTGCTCGCCGACGATGACGGCGTCGCCGCGCGTCTGGCAGATCAGAGCCAGCGGGGCTTCGTCGCGGATGGCGAGTGACCACGGCGAATCCATGCGGAGCCGCAACACGAATGCGCCCCGTGCGCGTACGCCGTCGAGCAATCCGACCAGGGCGTCCACCCCGGTAGGGTAACGCTCAGTCCGGCTTTCGCGCCTCGATCAGATGCCGCGATGAGTGCGCGACGAACGATCCGTCGGCCTCGATCTGCTGGTGCAGCGCGGCGAGCCTGTCACGATGGGCCGCGACGGTGAAGCCGGGCACGATCCAGATGACCTTGCGCAGGAAATACACCACCGCGCCGATGTCGAAGAACTCCATACGCAGCCGCTCGGCACGCAGGTCGACGATGTCGAGGCCGGCGTCGCGCGCGGCGGCACATTCGACGTCGGGATCACGGGCCCGACGGGCCTGTGGCTGCGGGCCGAGGAAGAACTCGGTGAGCTCGAAAACGCTTGCCGGGCCGACGTGTTGGGCGAAGTAGGTGCCGCCGGGGCGCAGTACGCGCGCGATCTCGTCCCACCACACGGTGGCCGGATGCCGGCTGAGGATCAGCTCGAACGCCGCATCGGCGAACGGCAGCGGCGGCTCGTCGGGATCGGCGACCACGACGACTCCGCGCGGGCCGAGCAGCCGGGTCGCGCGGTCCAGGTTGGGCGGCCAGGATTCGGTGGCCGCCATGGTCGGTGGGAACGCCGCCGCACCGGCGAGCACCTCACCGCCGCCGGTCTGGATGTCCAGCGCCGAGGACACGGTCGTCAAACGACGGCTCATCAAACGCTGATAGCCCCACGTCGGCCGGGCCTCGGTAGCCCGACCCCGCAGCCACGAGAAGTCCCAGCCGTCCACGGATGCCGCATCCGCTTCGGCCACCAACTCGTCGAACGTCATGGACTCATCTTGACACCCGGGTAGTGCGAGACGATCACGTATGGAATCGGGAGTCTCGGCCATGGAACGTCTCGAATCGACGCCGTTGACTGAAACCATGACCAGCACCCCCGTCGTCGTACTCACCGCAGCTGCCGCTCTCGGAAGTGCCGCCGCCGGCGGAATCTTCTACGCGTTCTCCACCTTCGTGATGCGCGGCCTCGACCGCACCGGGCCGGCCGCCGCGATCGCCGCTATGCGCGGTATGAACGCCGAAGCCAACACCAACGCGCCGTTCCTGCTGTTCCTGCTGGGCTCCGCGCTGCTCTCGTTGACCGTCGGCGTGATCGCGGTGGCCCAGATCGGCCGCCCGGGCAGTTGGTACCTACTGGCCGGTGCGGTCTTCGGGGTCCTCGGCATGGTGGTCACCATGGCGTTCAACGTGCCGCTCAACAACCACCTCGACCAGGTCGACCTGGCGGATGCGGCCGCCGAATGGGAGTCCTACTTCGCGACCTGGACGGCGTGGAACCATGTCCGCACCGCCACCGGGTTCGTCGGTTCGGCGCTGATGTTGGCTGGGCTTGCCTACCGCTGAGCCTGCTTGCGGAACGCAGCCGTGACGATCCCGGCAGCGGCCAGCGCGAGCGTTGCCGCGATGATCGCTGTCGGTGCGATGCCGGAGTCGAACGCCGTGCGGGCCGAATCCATCAGCACGTCAGCGGTCTTGGCGGGCAACTCGGCGGCCACCGACACCGCCCCGCCGATGCTCTCACCGGCATCGGCCGCCTGCTCCGAACTCAAGCCGGCCGGTAGCGCAATGTTGTTGCGGTAGAACGCAGTGAAGATGGTGCCGAGCGTGGCGGTGCCGATCACGGCACCCAGCTCGTAGGCGGTCTCCGAGACTGCCGACGCGGCACCGGCTTTGGCGGCCGGCACCGAGGCGACGATGGTGTCGTTGGACACTGTCTGCGAGATGCCGACACCGAGCTCGAGCACGATGAACGAGACGATGATCGCCATCACCGTCAGGTCGTGCCGGAACGTCAGGATCATCAGGAAGCCGAGCGCGACGAAAATCAATCCGGTGGTCATCAACGCCTGCGGGGAGAACCGCTTGGCAGCCTGCACCACCCCGATACCGGCGACCATCGACACCAGGGCGCCGGGCAGAGTCACCAGGCCGGCCGCCAACGGGGACAGGCCGAGCACCAACTGAAGATGCTGCGAGATGAAGAAGATGAAGCCGATCAACCCCACGATGGACAGGAAGTTCGCCAGGATCGACGAGCTGAACGGTGCGTAGGAGAACAACCCGAGGTCGAGCATCGGTGTGGCACTTCGCTTCTGGCGACGCACAAACAGCACGCCCGACGCGACACCCACCACAAGGGCCAACCCGACCAACAATGACAGCCCGTCGTGGGCAGCGGTCTTGATCGCCCACACGATCGGCAGCATGGCGGTGAAGGACAGCGCCACGCTGACCAGGTCCAGCGGACCCGGATTGGGGTCACGGGATTCCGGGATCAGCTTCGGCCCCAGGATCAGCAGCGGCAGCAGGATCGGCACTGCCACGAGAAACACCGAACCCCAATGGAAATGCTGTAGCAAGGCGCCGCCGACGATGGGGCCGAGGGTCGATCCGGCGGTGAAGCAGGACGCCCAGATCGCGATCGCCAGCCGGCGTGCGGAGGCCTCGGTGAAGATGTTGCGGATCAGCGACAGCGTGGAGGGCATCAACATGGCGCCGAACACGCCCAGCACCGCGCGGGCCAGCACCAGGTACTGCGCGCTCGGTGCGAAGGCGGCCGCCACCGACACCACCGCGAAACCGGTGGCGCCGATCAACAGCATCCGGCGCCGGCCCAGCCGGTCGCCGAGGCTGCCCATGGCGACCAGCAGTGCGGCCAGCACCAGCGAGTAGACGTCGACGATCCACAGTTGAGTGGATGCCGCGGGCCGGAAATCCTCGGCGATCGCCGGGAGGGCGAACGCCAGCACGGTGTTGTCGACCGCGATCAGGAGTACCGGCAGCGCCAGTACGGCGAGTGCCAGCCAGGCGCGTTTGGGCGTTGAGTTCACCGACGGTGAGCCGTCGAGGCAGGTGGACATGCGGGGAGCTCCAAGGAAGTTTCGTTCAGCCGCGCGGGAGACGGATGGTGCCCGCGGTCAGGCTGGTCATGATGGCGTCGACGATTTGATGGCGGGGGGTGCCGTCCTGCTTGGCGGCTTCGTAGCCGGCGTCCAGCAGGGCCCAGAACACCCGCCGTGCCCATCCTGGGGGATATTCGGGCCTGTCGACAGAGGCCCGGTTGAGCACCTCGACGATCGCCTCGTCGCCGGTGTCCAGGTAGGCCGCCAGTTCGGGATCGGCCAGGATCGTCGGCTCGCTGTAGACGAAGATCACGATGGGGCCCAGGTCGAGTTGGCTTTCCACGACGCGGCGCAGTGCCGCATCGGCCGGACCGTGAGTGGGATCCGCGCGGTCGATCGCCGCGTTGCTGAGCTCGTGGACATGCCGAGCCAGGGCGCACAGCAGATCGGAGCGTTCCGGGTAGTAGCGGTGCACGGTGCTGCGGCCGACGTCGGCGGCGGTGGCGATATCGCTGAGGGAAGCCGACGGGTTGTCGGCCAGGACCGTCATGGCGGCATCGAGAATCGCCTTGCGGGTGCGCTCACGCGGGCCGCTGTGCGTCGACGCCGAATTGGTCATGAATCAAAATGTAGCACATTTGGGCCAAAATGGGACACATGTGTCCCACTATCTAGCCGGGAGGGGCGAATCCGCTGGTGGGAGGCGACGGATAGGTCGGGTACTGCGAGGGATAGGGCATCGGTTGGGCCTGCGGCATCAGCCGGGCAAGGGCTCGACGGTGCCGCTCGGCCAGCACCGCGGCCAGCACGTATTCGACCGGCGCGCCCGGTGGCGGCGGGGGTGAGATGCGCGAGGCCACCTCGGCGAAGATCCGGTGTCCCATCTCATGGCGTATCCGCGGATCGAGTTGGGCCGAGCGGGACAGGAACTGCCTGGCCAGTTCGGCCTGCTCGGGGCCGAGCCCCGACAGTTCCAGCGAGCCGGCCCACCAGGCCAGCGCCGGCGGCATGACCGGCGGTGGGTTCAGCCTGGGCCCGCGCTCGCTGATCACCACGGTCCCGGCGAAGATGTCGCCGAGGCGTTTGCCCTTGGCAGACACCAGGCTGCAGATCACCGCGGGTCCACCGGTGAGCATCCAGATCTCGATGAATCCGGCCAGGCCGCGAAACAGGGCCTGGCGGAAACGTTCCGGGCCGCCGTCGTCGGCCACCACCCGAAGGCCCAAGGCCATCTTGCCCAGCGACCGGCCACGGGTCGCGGTCTCCATCACCACCGGATACCCCACCAGGGTCAGCACCGTGAAAATGATCAGGATGGCCGCCGACAGCGCGTCGTCGAGCTGACTCAGAGTTATCGACCACAGCACGAGCCCCGTCACATAGCCGACGGCGATCACCAGAATGTCGATCAATGCGGCCAGCGTGCGCACCGGCAACTGGGCGATCGCCACGTCGAGGACGACGGCGTCCCCGGTCACCACCGGCGCGGGCTGCCAAACCATACCGACACACGCTACCGACTACGCTTTGCCACGTGGATGTCGATGCGTTCGTCGTGGCCCATCGCCCCACCTGGGACCGCTTGGAACAGTTGATAAAACGACGCCGACGGTTGACCGGCGCCGAGGTGGACGAGCTCGTCGACCTCTATCAGCGGGTCTCCACGCACCTGTCGATGGTGCGGTCGGCATCGCAGGATTCGGTTCTGGTGGGGCGGCTGTCCGGGCTCGTGGCCCGGGCACGTGCCGCGGTCACCGGAGCGCACGCCCCGCTCTGGCGCGAATTCGTCCGGTTCTGGACCGTGTCCTTCCCGGTGGTCGCCTACCGGTCCTGGCGCTGGTGGCTGGGATCGGCAGTGGCGTTCTTCATCGTGACCGTGGCGCTGGCGCTGTGGGTGTCGGGCAACCCGGATGTGCACGCGGCAATCGGAACCCCCAGCGAGATTGACGAATTGGTCAACCATGACTTCGCGTCGTACTACAGCGAGCACCCCGCCACATCATTTGCCCTGCAGGTTTGGGTGAACAACTCCTGGGTGGCCGCGCAGTGCATCGCCTTCGCGATCCTGCTCGGTCTGCCCATCCCGTACGTGCTGTTCCAGAACGCGGCCAACCTCGGCCTGATCGCCGGGCTGATGTTCAGCGCAGGCAAAGGCGATCTGTTCCTCGGCCTGATCACGCCGCACGGACTGCTGGAGATGACCGCAGTGTTCCTGGCCGCCGCGGTGGGGATGCGGCTGGGCTGGACGGTGATCGCGCCCGGTGACCGACCGCGGTCGCAGGTGCTCGCCGAACAGGGCCGGGCGGTGGTGGCGGCCGCGATCGGGCTGGCCGTCGTCCTGCTGGTATCTGGTCTGATCGAGGCCCTGGTGACCCCGTCGCCGTTGCCCACCTGGATGCGGATCGGAATCGGTGTGGCCGCCGAACTCGCCTTCCTGGGTTACGTGTTCCACTTCGGGCGCAAGGCCGTACGGGCCGGGGAGAGCGGCGACCTCGAGGACGCCCCCGACGTGGTGCCGACGGGTTAGAGCTTGCCCGCGGCCTTCATCGCCAGATAGTGGTCGGCCAGCGCCGGCGCCAGGTCTTCGGGGCGGGCATCGACCACGTCGACGCCGTGGCCGCGAAGCCGCGACGCGATGGCCCGGCGATCGTTGCGGGCCCGCTCGGCGGCAGCAGCGTCATAGATCTGCGCGGCGTCGGAGCGACCCGCCGCCAACTGGTCCACCCGCGGATCGGACACCGCGGCCAGCAGAAGCTGATGGCGCGCCGACAGTAGCGGCAGCACCGTCATCAACCCCTCGTCGAGCGCCGAGGCGTTCAAATCGGTCAGCAGCACCACCAGCGCCCGGCCCCGTACCCGGCGCGAGACCGCCGAAACCATCGCGGTTGCATCGGATTCCACCAGCGCAGGCTGCAACGGAGCCATCGCAGCGACCAGCGCGGCCAGCAGTTCGGTGCGCGAGGCGCCCCATACCCCGGCGCGCGTGACCCGGTCGATGGCCAGGAAGTCGACGTGATCCCCGGCGCGGGCGGCCAGCGCGGCCAGTAGCAGCGCCGCGTCCATCGACCAGTCCAGTCGTGGCCACCCGCCCGGATCCAGTGCGGTCGGATCCACCCCGACCCGGCCCGCCGAGGTGCGTCCGGTGTCGAGCACGATCACCACCCGCCGGTCGCGCTCCGGGCGCCAGGTGCGCACCACCACGTCGGCCCGCCGGGCCGTGGCGCGCCAGTCGATCGAGCGGACATCGTCACCGACGACATATTCACGCAGTGAATCGAATTCGGTGCCCTGGCCGCGGATCAGCACCGGGATTGCACCGTCCAGCTGCCGCAGCCTGGCCAGCCGGGACGGCAGGTGCTTGCGGGACAGGAAGGGTGGCAGGACCCGCACCTGGCCGGGCAGCCGCTGCGCACGCTGGCGGCCGGCCAGCCCGAGCGGGCCGATCGAGCGCACCGTGACCAGCTCGCAGCGCTGATCGCCGCGGCGCACCGGACGCAACCGGGTGACCAGGGATACCTTTTGTCCCGCATCGATGTTCACGCGGTGCTTGCGCGGTTGCGCCGACGCGCTGGGCGGCCAGGCATCGCGAACCGCACCACGCACTGCCCGTCGTCCGGTGTTGTGCACGGTGAGCACGGCGTCGACGGTCTGGCCCAGGCGGGTGGTCGACTCGCCGCCGCGGCTGATCTCCAATCCGCCGATGCGGCCGGCGAGCGCGACATCGGCTGCCACGGCCCCGGCCAACAGCGCCGCCAGCACTACGAAAGCCATTGCCGGCCATGGGGCCAACGCGATCGGCAGCACGCACACCAGTGCCACCAGACCGGCGCGGCCGGTGAGAACCATCAGCGTGGCACCGGGACGGCGGCCAGGATGCCGTCCAGCACTCCGTCGGAGGTGGCGCCTTCGAGTTCGGCCTCCGGACGCAGCGCCACCCGGTGGCGCAGCGTGGACCTGGCCATCGCCTTGACGTCGTCAGGGGCGACGTAGTTGCGGCCGGACAACCAGGCCCAGGACCGTGCCGTGGCCAGCAGAGCAGTCGCACCGCGTGGTGACACGCCGAGTTGGAGCGACGGGGAATGCCGGGTGGCCCCGACGATGTCGACGATGTAGCCCAACACCTCGTCACCGACCAGCACCTGGCGCACCGCCTCGCGCCCGGCGGCCAGCTCGGCAGCCCCGGCCACCGGCCGCACGGCCGACAGGTCGCGCGGGTCGAAGCCCTGTGCGTGCCGGCTCAGGATCGCGATCTCCTGATCCCGCGGCGGCAACGGCACCGTGAGCTTGAGCAGGAAACGGTCCAGCTGGGCCTCGGGCAGCTGATAGGTGCCCTCGTACTCGATCGGGTTCTGCGTGGCCGCCACGATGAACGGATCGGGCAGCAGCCGGGGTGTGCCGTCGACGCTGACCTGACGCTCCTCCATGGCCTCCAGAAGCGCCGCTTGGGTTTTCGGCGGTGTCCGGTTGATCTCATCGGCCAGCAGCAGGTTGGTGAACACCGGACCGGCGCGGAACTCGAACTCGGCGGTACGCGCGTCGTAAACCAGGGAACCGGTGACGTCGCCGGGCATCAGGTCCGGCGTGAACTGCACGCGCTTGAACTCCAACTGAAGGGCCGCCGCCAGGGTGCGCACCAGCAGGGTCTTGGCCACCCCGGGCACACCCTCCAGCAGAACATGCCCGCGGCAGAGCAGCGCGACCACGAGTCCGCTGATCACCGCATCCTGACCGACCACCACCTTGGCGATCTCATTGCGCAGGGCCAGTAGTGCTTCACGGGCGTTTTTCGAGGCGGTGGTCTCCGGGTTGGGCTGAGTCACGACTGCGCGACCTGCCTTTCGATGTCGTCGAGTTGATGTGCGAGGTGGACGAGTTCGGCGTCGGTGGCAGGCGGTGGGCCGAACAGGATGTGACCGACCGTGTTCGACGCGGTGCCGCAGCGCGCGGCGACAGCGGCCGCGACGGCGTGCGGTGCCGCGGCGGAGGTCAGGCCGAGCCTCGGCAACAGGCGACCCAGCACCGCGGTGCGTAACGCGTCGGCGGCGCGGTCCCGCGCGCGGCGGGAGCGGTACAGCCGTCCACGTCCCTCGACCGTCTCCGAAGCGCGGACCACCACCGGCAGGGATTCGGCGACCAGCGGACCGAGGCGTCGCGCCTGCGCCACCGCCAACAGTGCGACCACCAGACACAGCTGCAGTACGATCCACCGGACCTGCGGCGGCATCAGATCCGACAGCGTGCCGTCCCCGGTCGACTCGGCCTCGAAATGCTGTGGCGCATACCAGATCATCCGCGGAGCAGCCCCGGCCAGATTCATCGCCAGTGCCGCGTTGCCCTCTTTGAGCAGGCGCGAGTTCGTCATGAAGGAGCCGGTGCCGATCACGGTGACGGTGCGCCGGCCATCGCGGTAGCGGACCAGCGCGCCGTCGTAGCACGATGTCAGCGGTATACCGTCGGCCGCGGTGTAGGTATCGGTGGTGCCGAGCTGCGTTGTTCCGGCCCGGTTTGCCTCGGGCAGTTCACAATCCGGCTCGTCGCCGCCGAACTCCGTCGGTTTCCCGAGCCGGATCTGCGGGGCCAGCTTCTCCCGCGTGAGCCCGGACGGCGCGATCAGCAGCAGATCCCCGGGGGTATCGATGAGCCGGTCCACGGTCTTGTCGCTGGACAGGAACATCGTCTGCGCCACCACCAGCAAGGTGCCGGGCCGGGCGGCGCGTTTCACCGCGTCGACATCGTCGGCGGTGATCACTTCGACACCGCGATCCCGCAACAGACTGACCAACGCGTGCGTGCCCTCCGGCGACGTCGACTCGGGATCCATCGCGCCACCCGGGCGCGGTGCGGTCAGATACACCGTCGCCACGGCCACCGCGACGATGACGGCGAATGCCAACAGGACCCAGCGTGCCGTGCGGAATCGGTGTTTGACCGAAGCAGTGGTCATGGCACCCGGGCCTCGTCGAGCGCGGCGATCTGCCGGTAGGCCGATTCGGTACCCGGTTGTTCGCCGTAGGTGACGTCGTTGAATGTGGTGGCCGCGCTGAAAAGTTGGGCCGACAGACCCGGTAGCGCCGCCGCGGCGTCGCGCGCGAGTTCGGTGGCAGTACGACCCGGGACCGCGTCGAGAACCCCGGTCTCCTCAAGGCGACGGGCCAGGGTGCGGACCCGGTGGCGAATCGCGGACGACCAATCTCCTTGTGCGGCATATTGTTCAGCGATGGAGCGGTGCTGCGCGGCGCTGAGCTCCGCGCTGCCGAACAGGGCACGGTCCGCGCCGCGCGCAGTACGCATGGTGCGCCGTGCGATCCGCACCGCCACCACGACGGCCACCACGAGCAGGATGGCAAGCACCGAGATGGTGAACCAGCCACCGGGGATCGTGGATCCTGCGGCGGTGATCCGGTACAGCAGATCCTTGAGCCAGTCCCCGATCTGATCGGTCGGTGAAGCCCGGGGGTAGATCGGCTTGGTCAGCTCGTTCTGCGCAGCGTCGTGCGCAGCGTCGCGGTCGATGTCGATGCCTGTCACCTCAGACGTACCGCGGCAGCCATAGTTGGTCGGCAGTTTCCACCGGTGCACCCGCACCCGTCTGCAACATCAGGTCGAACGCCTCGGCCCGGAACCGCCGGTCGGCGTAGAGCAGGACCACCACGCCCGCACTGAACGGCGCGGTGACGATCTGCCCGATCGCGGCGCCGACGGCACCGAGGATCAGCGCCGGCACCGTCGGGCCGTCGGCGACCATCGACATGATCTGCCCGGCCACGTTGAACGGCGCACCCACCCCCCAGGCGATCACCGAGGCCACGATCGAGGACAGCACCCAGATGCCGAAGACGCGCCAGAAGTCCTTGTTCACCAACGCGAATGACCGTTTGACCGCATCGACGATGCCGCGGTGTTCCAGCACGATCACCGCGGGGGCGAACAGCAGAACCGTCGACACGTAGAGCACACCGACCAGGGTGAGCAGCACCAGCGGCGCCCCGACGGCGAACGCCGCCAGCCCGCCGCCGAGCGCGTCTGCACCGACGATCACGACGGCGACCCCGCCGGCGAAGACGACCAGGGCCAGGGCCTGCAGCACCGTCAACCCGATCAGCGCGGGTAACCGTCCGCGGAGCCGCCGCCAGGCCTCACCGATGGTGATGCTCCCGCCGAATACCGAGCGACCGATCACCACCGTGAGCATGCCGCTGAGCAGAAGCGAGGCAAGCGTCGTGACGACGATGCCGACGAACGCGCCGGTGGCGAACACCGCGAGCGTCCCGGGCGACGGCGCCTCACCCTGCACCGTCGAGTCGAATTCGCCGAGTGCCGACAGTGGCCCGACTTGCAGTGCAAGCGTGATGATCTGCGACGCGAGAACGACCACGGTGGCCAGACCCAGCGTCGCTTTCGGATTGGTGCGGACGTAGGCGACGGCTCCGTTGAGGATGTCGGTCAGGCTCAACGGGCGAAGCGGAATGACACTCCCCAAATATGGCCGACCGCTCGTCATCCTTTCACCGTAGTTCCCGCCAGCAACTACGGTGGACCCCATGCCGACCGAGATCATCGTGCAGGGCTCTTTTTCCGCTTTTCAGTCGCCCGAACGTGCAACGGTCCACGCGACGCTCGGCTACGAGGGGCCGGCGATCGAACCGGTCTACGAGCGGGTGGTCCGTGATCTGGACACGGTGAAATCCACTATCACCCCACTGCACCAGCCCGATGCCGGCCCGGTCACGTGGTGGTCCACCGGCCAGGTGCGCACCTGGGCCAACCGGCCCTGGAACAACGAGGGCAAGCAGCTGCCGCTGGTGCACCATGCCAGCGTCGACATCAAGGTCAAGTTCAGCGACTTCACCGCCCTGTCGCGATGGGTCGGCGGCCACGTCACCGAGACGGGCGGCTTTTCGTTGTCGCGGATCGAATGGGCCCTGACCACCGAGCATCGCGATGAGCTCGTCGCCCAGGTACACACCCGCGCCGTGCAGGACGCCGTCATCCGTGCCCAGCGCTACTCCGATGCGCTTGCTCTCGGTCCGGTGCGGCCGGTGGCGATCGGCGACGCCGGAATGTTGGGGCACAGCCCCGCGGGGGCGTCCGGGCCGGGATTCGTGCGGGCCATGGCGGCGCCCGCAGGCGGCGGCGGGGCACCTCAACTCGAATTCGCGCCCGCCGATATCGAGGTCTCGATGTCGGTCGACGCCAAATTCGTGGCGGGCGAGAACTGATCGCAGCTAGGTTGACGCTATGGCCGACCTCAAGGACAAGCTGCGCGCGGATCTGACCGGCGCGATGAAGTCGCAGGACAAACTGCGCACCGCCACCCTGCGCATGGTGCTGGCGGCGATCCAGAGCGAGGAGGTCTCGGGTAAACAGGCCCGCGAACTGTCCGACGCCGAGGTGATCGCGGTGCTGGCCCGTGAATCGAAGAAGCGTGGCGAGGCGGCCGAGATCTACACCCAGAACGGCCGGGGGGAACTGGCGGCTGGGGAACACGCCGAGGCCCGGGTCATCGACGAATACCTGCCCACCCCGCTGACCGATGCCGAGCTGGCCGACGTCGCCGACACCGCCATCGCGCAGGTCGCCGAGCAGATCGGGGAACGGCCGGGCATGCGCCAGATGGGCCAGGTGATGAAGGCCGCCACAGCCATTGCCGCGGGCAAGGCCGACGGTGCGCGGTTGTCGGCAGCGGTCAAGGCGCGGCTTTAGGTCCTGCCCCGGCCATCGGGTTGAAACTCATGGCGACGGGTATCTCAGCTAGATGCCAACGGGTAAAGGGATCTACGACGGAGAGCACGGGGCGGATCACGGCGGCAAAGGCGACAAAGCTGATGCCGCCGCACGGCGGGCTCGGGTCAAGAATGTGCCGGAGGACACCCCGGACGTGGACACCACCGAGAGCACCAGCCAGGAACCACCCGACTGAGCCTGACTCCGGGCAGTGTCACGCCGCGAGGCTATTCAGCGGAACGCCCGACACGGCTGCTGTGATACGCGGTGCGTCGAACGTCGGCCAGCCAGTTGGGCACCAGGCGGACACCGTCGGCCTCGTGCAGCGCGGGGTCGAACGAGACGTCGCGGCCGTGCGGGAGCTTCTCGAGCAGTGACAACCGGGCCAATGGCTCGAATTCGCCGGTGACGGGGGATTGTTCGATGTCCAACTGGACCCCACCACGTTCCAACTGACTGTTGACGCTGTCGAGGCAGAGCCCGCCGCCGTCGAACTCGGTGGTCAGGCGAGCTCGCAGCCACCACAGTGCACCGCCGAAACGCAACGGCATCACGCTCGAGAACGTGATCCCCGCCCAGGAATTGGCCGGCCACAACACAAATCGATTGCCGGCCAGGGTCGAGGCCAGCAGTACATCCCGCGGTGTGCCGGACAGTTGCGGTGGCATCCGCCAGGCCAGGCCGGCAATGTCCGGCACGGAATCGGGTGTACCGATCCCTTTGGACAATCGCCCGACGACGTCACACGAGTAGAGCGGCAGCCCCCTGCTGGAGGGCGCGGTGCGCTCGAGGGCGCCGCGTGCCAGCACGCCGTTCGGGTGGAACAGCCGCCGGTGCCGCACCGCAGCACCGAACTCGATCGGCCAGGACGCGACATCGGAGATCTTCATGCCACCGACTGCCCGCCGCGGCGGCCTTGCAAACGTGCCGGGCTAGATCCGCCAGAGTGCTTCTTGGGTGACGCTGGCGATCAGCGTGGAGTCGGCGTCATAGAGGGAACCGACCGCCAGACCCCGCGAGTCGTTGTGGTTGGCCGGCCGGATCTCATAGCGGTGCCAGTGCTCCGGGTGGAACGGGCGGTGAAACCAGATCGAATGATCCAGGCTGGCGGCGAAGCCGAGGTCCGACCGTAGCGGCACCGTCGGAGGTAGTGCCGAGGGCACCGGACCGAGATCGGACATGAACGTCAGCGTGCAGGCGCGGATCAGCGGATCGTCCTCGATCGGGGTGCTGGCCCTCACCCAGAACGGCGGGATGGCGAACTCCGAGGCGTCGTCGTGAGTGGTGCGCAATTCGAACTTGTCACCGAAATCCAACACCTCGGCCTTGGGGACCGCCGTGGCGAACTCCAGCGCCGGCGGTGCATCCGGGAACCAGTCGAGTCCCGGTTCGGGATGGTGGAACGACGCGATCATCTCCAGGATCACCGCCCCGCCCTGGCTGGCGGTGACATGGCGGGTGGCGAACGCGCGTCCGTCCCGAATGCGGTCGACGTGGAACTCGACGTCGGCGTCGTAGCGTCCGCCGCGGACAAAGTAGGCGTGCAGCGATTGCGGGAGTTTGCCGTCGTCGACCGTGGCTCCGGCCGCCGCCAGTGACTGCGCCGCGATCAGGCCGCCGAACAACCGCTCTACCGCACCTCGGCGCGGCTCGCGAACGCAGAAGTCATCGCCGTGACGATCGAACTGCAACAGTTGGGCGATCCAGCTCAGCGCGGCCATCGGCCGAGGCTATCAACTGCTTGGTTGGGACCGCGCTCACACCTGCTCGGCGAAATAGCGCCGGCCATCGGAGGCCAGCCGCCCGAACGCCGCTTTGACCACCGGCGCCAGCCCCTTGAACGGGATCGCGAACAGCGGCTTCGGTTCGATCGCGACGATCCAGGTGAACTGCGTCTGCCCGTCGCCGGCGGGTTCGACCAGGTAATCCTCGGCGAACCGGCGCAGCGACGGAATGCTGGCGTGATCGACGGTGAACGAATACCGGCGGCCGTCCTCCCACCGGAAGAACGTCTCGTGCACCCGGACCACCCCGGGCGCCAGCGTCACCTCGCGGGAGGTGCCGACGCCGAACGGCCGCGGCGCCAACCAGGTCACGTCCTTGACCGACGGCCCCCAGGCGGCCAGGGACTCATCGGATACGAGCGACTCCCATACCTTTTCCGGCGGTGCCGCGAAACGCTTCCGATAGGTGAAGATGTGCGGCGCGGTCGTGAAGAAGTCCGAGTCGGCGGGTTCCAGCGTGAACCGGGGCATGGTGCCAGCATGCCCTGGAATGCCCCGGCACGTCACTGCGGGATACTCGGATACACGCGCATACCGGAGGGAGACCTATGACGGCGGCGCTCGCCGACCGCTACGAGCTACGTGGCGTGCTCGGCCGCGGCGGCATGGCCGAGGTGCGTGACGGCTGGGACACCAGGCTGTCGCGTCCGGTCGCGATCAAACTTCTCTATCCGGCCCTGGCCGCCGACGAGTTCACGCGTCGGCGATTCGAGGACGAAGCGCGGGCCGCTGCCGCACTCAACCACCCCAACATCGTCGCGGTCCACGACAGCGGTGAAGACCACGGCACGCCGTACATCGTGATGGAACGACTGCCCGGGCCCACCCTGGCCGAAGAGATTGCGGCCGGACCACTTTCAGCCGACCGCGTGCGCTGGGTGCTGGCCGACCTCCTCGGCGCGCTGACAGCCGCCCACGGTGCAGGCATCCTGCACCGCGACATCAAGCCCGGCAACGTTCTCATCACCGCATCCGGCTCCGCCAAGCTTGCCGACTTCGGTATCGCCAAGACCGCCGGAACCGCCCACACCCACGCTGGAACGGTCTTCGGCACACCGGATTACCTGAGCCCGCAACGGATTACCGGACAAGCGGCATCCGCCTCGGACGATCTGTACTCCGTCGGTGTGCTCGGCTACGAGGCGCTGACCGGGCGGCGGCCCTTCGCGCGGGACCACCCGATCGCCACCATGCGCGCCGCCGTCGACGAAGCCCCGGTGCCGATCGGCATGCTGCGCCCCGATGTCGATCCTGCTCTGGTTCAGGCGCTGGAGCGTGCCATGGCGCGGGACCCGGCCTACCGTTTCGCCGATGCTGCCGCGATGCGGGCGGCATTGCACGCCGCGCCGCCTGCGCGACCGGCGACCCTGCTTCTGCCGGCCCCGCTGCCGCCTCGTCGGTCGCCGGTCCGGTGGGTGCTGGCGGCCGCGGGTGTCGTCGCTGCCGTCATCCTCGGGGCGATGCTGCTGATCGCCGATCCGCCGCCGCAGCGTGCGCCGGCCGTGACGCCGGTGATCACCTCTGTCGAGCCGACCGTGCCTGCCGCGACGAGCATCCCGACCGTCACGCCGACGCTGCCCGAGGACGAAGGGGACTGGGGCAACTGGAACGGTCACGGCAACGGAAATGGCAATGGGAATGGCAAGGGCCACGGCAAGAAAGGCCATCCGCATGGCTGACGGCGCCTGACCCGCTTGGCGATCCGTCTGGGGACAGGCCCGAGGTTGGGAATAGACGCCGGGGCCGCGACGTTCCCTGATGCATAGGAAAGCTATGCGTTCAATGGATTGGTTCGATTATGAGTAAACTCGGCATCAAGGTCGCCACCGTGATCGGTGGGTGCGCTGCCGTTGCACTGAGTGTCTTCGGGGTCGTCGGGGGTCAGCAGAGTCATCCCGTCTCTCTTCTCGGGTTCGAGCCGTCATCTCCGATGCAGACCGGGGTAACCATCACGCCATCCAACCCGGCGCAGGCACCCGAGATCCCCATGGCTACTCCGGGAATCAAGGGACCTGCTCCACTGCCGCCGGAAGAACAAGGACTACCGGGATAGGCGAGCTGTACCAGCTGTCGACGCACCGTCGATGATCGGGGCTACCGCGTCGTATATCGGCCAGGCGTCAGGCGCGGCGTAACTGACTGGGTACCTTGCGATTTCGGGAAAGCCGCCCCCGGCGCGGTCTGCATGCACTCACCGATCTCGCCGGCGCAATGGCGAATCAGGAATGCTCTGAAATCCGCTACCGGACCAACTGCGGACCAGAAAGCAAGAAGGCCCTGAACCGGATAACCAGTCAGGGCCTCTCACTTGCGGACACACGAGTCGGGGTGGCGGGATTCGAACCCACGACCTCTTCGTCCCGAACGAAGCGCGCTACCAAGCTGCGCCACACCCCGCGTGAAGCTCCGACAGCGTATCGCACCGGGTACCTCGAAAGCCAAACGGCCATGTCTGCGCCGACGCGCCACGGATCGTAGTCGTTTTCCACTTGAGGGTTGTTGGCGGGACGTTTCACAGCCCTCAGGTAGAAATCGGCGACAAACCGGGAAGCAACGAGCTATCGGTGGCGTTATTCACATCATGACCGTCCTGGGCGCCACCATCTACCTGGGGTTTTTCGCCCTGGCAGCGTTTTGGCTGTTCCTGACGGCCGAGACGGATCAGGACCAGCTGCCTGAGCACTCGAACTCCGAGAGCACCTCCGCGGACTCCGACAGGTCCAGTCCCTGGGCGCTGAGCCAGTCCGCATCGAAGTAGGTATCCGCGTAGCGGTCGCCGCTATCGGCCAGCAGGGTCACCACCGACCCGCTGCGGCCGTGCGCGATCATCTCGGCCAACAGGCCGAACGCACCCCACAGATTGGTGCCGGTCGACGGCCCGACCCGACGGCCCAATACCCGGCTGGCGTGATGCGCCGCGGCGACTGATCCACAGTCGGGGACGGCAATCATCCGGTCGACCACGCCGGGCAGGAACGACGGCTCCACGCGCGGCCTGCCGATGCCCTCGATACGTGAGGACGCACCCGTGACGACGTCATCGCGGCCCTGCGCATAGCCGGGGAAGAACGCCGAATTCTCCGGATCGACGACACACAACTGCGTGGCATGCCTGCGGTAGCGGATGTAGCGACCGATGGTCGCACTGGTGCCGCCCGTGCCGGCCCCCACGACGATCCACTCCGGAACCGGATGTGGTTCGAGACGCATCTGCTCGTAGATCGACTCGGCGATGTTGTTGTTGCCGCGCCAGTCGGTCGCCCGCTCGGCATTGGTGAACTGGTCCAGATAGTGCCCGCCGGTCTCCTCGGCCAACCGTTGGGCCTCGGCGTATACCTGCGAGGACTGGGCGACGAAATGGCAACGGCCACCCTGGGCTTCGATCAATGCGATCTTGGAGCCACTGGTCGAGGCCGGCACGACTGCGATGAACGGCAGCCCCAGCAGCGCTGCGAAGTAGGCCTCGGACACGGCCGTCGACCCCGAGGACGCCTCGATGATCGTGGTGCCCTCACCGATCCAGCCGTTGCACAACCCGTACAGGAACAGGGACCGGGCCAGCCGGTGCTTGAGGCTGCCGGTGATGTGCGTCGACTCGTCCTTGAGATACAGCGCGACGTCAATGTCGTCGCGCCAGACCGTCGGCAGTGGGTAGCGCAGTAGATGGGTGTCGGCGCTGCGCTTGGAATCGGCCTCGATCAGCCGCACCGCATTGTCGACCCACCGGCGTGGCCGGGGACGCGAGGCGGTGCAGCCCGGCTGGCTCACCGGGCCGAGACGGCGGGGCTGGACTGCCCGGCCCTGATCCCGACGTGGCCGCCGCCGGTCGGCGCCGCGACGAGCGTCAACAAGGTGGCCTCGGGACGGCAGCAGAACCGTACCGGTGCGAACGGCGATGTGCCGATTCCCGCCGACACATGCAGCTGCATGTGCGATCCCCACTTCGAGGCGCCCTTGGCCCGGGACCGGTCCAGCTCGCAGTTGGTCACGATGGCGCCGTAGAACGGCAGGCACAGTTGCCCGCCGTGGGTGTGCCCGGCCAGCACCAGCTGATAGCCGTCGGCTGCGAAGCGGTCCAACACCCGCGGTTCGGGGGAGTGCGTGAGCCCCAACGTCAGATTCGCCGCACCGTTGGCCCGGCCGGCGATGGTGTCGTAGCGGTCGCGTTTGAGATGCGGATCGTCGACCCCGCCCACCGCGATGTGCTGCCCGGCCACCTCGACGTCGCGACGGATGTGGGTCATGTCGAGCCAGCCGCGTTCGGTGAACGCCGCGCGCAGGTCCTGCCATGGCAGCGGCTCACCGTGCGTCCGGTGCTGCGGGTTGGTGACGTAGTTCAGCGGGTTCTTCAGGCGCGGCGCGAAATAGTCGTTGCTGCCGAACACGAACAGGCCGGGCGCCGAAAGCAGATCGCTCAGTGACTGCACCACCGCGGGCACTGCCTTGGGATGGGCCAGGTTGTCGCCGGTGTTGACCACCAGATCAGGCTCAAGGCGCGCCAAATCACGCAACCAGGCCTGCTTGCGGCGCTGATTGGGACGCATGTGCAGATCGGACAGGTGCAGCACTCGCAGGGGCGAGGAGCCAGGCGCCAGTACCGGCATGGTCGCTTCCCGCAGCACGAACGCATTGCGCTCGATCACGGACGCGTAGCCGATCCCGGCGACCAGCGAACCGGCGGTGATGGCCGCTGCCTTCTTGACTGACATGCAGGCAAGCCTACTGCGAACGTGTCCTCACGGGGGCGGTGGAGGCCCGAGCACCGGAACGGTGATCGGCGGCAGTCCCGGGATCTCGACAACCGTCTGACCGATCTCGGGCGGCGGGCCGCCGGGGAACGGGAATGCCACTGGGGGCGGCGGTGGGGCCGGCGGAATCCCGTTGCTGATCTGGATCGTGATGATCGAGCCCGGAATCGTCTGTCCGCTGGGCGCCGTGCCGACCACTGTCCCGTAGCGCGAACTGCTGTTGACCGAAGCGGCGCCGTCGGCCACCTGGAATCCGGACTCCTTGAGCCGCTGACGCGCGGCCGTCTCATCCAGTCCCGTCACGGTCGGCACCACCGAGCCGGGGCCGCCGTCGACGTAGCGCGGATCCGTCGGCGGCATGACCACCGGGCCGAAGCTGTTCGCGATCGGTTTCAGCGCCGTGAACCAGGTGCGGGCCGGCTCGTTTCCACCGAACAGGTCGCCGTCCCCGCACTGGCGCAGGGGGAACGAGCACAGCTCGCCGGGACTGGTCGAATCGTCGTAGATGTAGTTGGCCGCGGCGTACTGGTTGGTGAAGCCCAGGAAGCCCGACGAGCGGTGGGCCTCGGTGGTGCCGGTCTTACCCGACATCGGAAGGTCCCAGCCCACCGAACCGGCCGAACCGGAGGCGGTGCCGCCGGCCTGGTCGTCCTTGCTCATCGCGTTGGCCAGCGTGTTGGCCAGGCCCTCGGGCACCGCCTGATCGCAGGTCTCGGTGGTCACCGACACCTCCTGACCGTGGCGGTCGAGCACCTGGGCGATCGGGTTGGGCGGGCACCAGGTGCCGCCGGAGGCCAAGGTGGCCGCCACATTGGACAACTCGAGCGCGTTGACCTCGATGGGGCCCAGGGTGAAGGAGCCGATGTTCTGGCGCTTGACGAAGTCGGCCAGGCTCTCGTTGCTCTCCGGGTCGTAGTCGCGGGCGGTGCCGGGCAACGCGTAGGACCGCAGCCCCAGCTTGACCGCCATGTCGACCGACCGCTGGACGCCGATCTGCGAGATCAGCTTGGCGAATGCGGTATTCGGCGAGGTGGCCAGGGCATCGGTGACACTCATCGAACCCCGGTAGCCGCCGGCGTTCTTCACACACCAGGTGTCCTTCGGGCAACCCGGGGTGTCGCTGCTGCCCAGCCCCTTGGCCTGGAAGAATCCGGGCACCGCCAGTTGGGTGTTGATGCCCATTCCCATATCCATGGCCGCGGCCGTGGTGAAGATCTTGAAGATCGACCCGGCACCGTCGCCGACGAGCGAGAAGGGCTGCGGCTGCATGGTCTCGCCGGCGTCGGTGTTCAGACCGTACGTGCGATTGCTGCCCATCGCCAGGACCGGATGGGATTCTTTGCCCGGCTTGATCACGCTCATCACGCTGGCGATGCCCGGCGCATCCGGGCGGGCGATGCTGTCGATCGACGACTTCACCGAACCCTGCACATCGGGATCCAGCGTGGTCTTGATCAGATAGCCGCCCTTGGCCACCTGCTCTTTGGAAAGCCCGGCGCGGGCCAGGTACTCCAGCGCGTAATCGCAGAAGAACGCCCGGTCACCGGCGGCGATGCAGCCGCGCGGCAACTCGTTGGGCTGCGGCAGGATGCCCAGCGGCTGCTGCTTGGCGGCGCGCAGGGCCTCGGCCTCCTGGGGGATGTTGTCGATCATGGTGTCCAGCACCAGGTTCCGGCGGGCCAAGGCGCCGTCGGGGTTGGTGTAGGGGTTCAGCGCACTGGTGGACTGCACCATGCCGGCCAGCAGCGCGGCCTGCTGCCAGTTCAACTCGGAGGCGTTGACTCCGAAGTAGGTCTGTGCGGCGTCCTGGACGCCGAACGCGCCGTTGCCGAACGAGACCAGGTTGAGATAGCGGGTCAGGATCTCGGGCTTGGTGAACGTCTTGTCCAACGTGAGGGCCATCCGGATCTCACGCAGCTTGCGCGCCGGGGTGGTCTCGATGGCGGCGCGGCGCTCAGCCTCGGTCTGGGCGATCACCAGCAGCTGGTAGTTCTTCACATACTGCTGCTCGATCGTCGAACCGCCGCGGGTGTCCGAGTCGCCGCGCATGTATCCGGTCAGGCCGGTCAGCGTGCCCTGCCAGTCGACGCCGTTGTGTTCAGCGAAACGCTTGTCCTCGATGGAGACCAGGGCGAGCTTCATCGTGTTGGCGATCTGGTCGCTCGGCACCTCGAAGCGGCGCTGCGAATACAGCCACGCAATGGTGTTGCCCTTGGCGTCGACCATGGTCGAGACCTGCGGAACCTCACCGTCGACCAGGGCGGCCGAGCCATTGGCGACCACGTCGGAGGCCCGGTTGGACATCAGGCCGAATCCACCCACCAAGGGGAACATGAACGTGGCCACCAGCACGCTCGCCAGCAGGCAGCACCAGGCGAGCTTGATGATGGTGACCGCTTGGGGTGGCTGCGCGGGCGGTCGTGTCGGCGGCTCCGGCATGGGTACAGAGTAGCCAGCTCGCCGAGCGGCACTTTCTGAGAGCAGGCCCCTGGGCACATCCCGCTTGCCTGCAGAAACACCGCAGTGCGCCCAAATGCCGGTCAGACGGGACGGCCGTCCCAAAAAAGTGGTCCACAAACTGTTGCGTTAATACCCTCTGACCACCTAGCTTGGACACACAGTGCGATCCAGGTAACACGGGCTGGCGCAATGTGGCGTAGATCGCAATGGCGTTCTACACCGGAAGGTTCAAAGCCCGCCATCTGGGGAGATGGCAGGAACGAAGGGATCGCTGGTGTCAGGTACACGAACTGTCGCAGACAACATGAACGCTTCCGCCCCCGCCACCAACCTGGTCCACCGAGGTGAGGGTGAAGCCCGGATCGCGTGGGTTTCGCAGGCGCGCTGCCGTCAGGCCGATCCGGAC
Organism: Mycobacterium sp. IDUB_9; assembly: GCF_055419505.1. Taxonomy (NCBI): domain Bacteria; kingdom Bacillati; phylum Actinomycetota; class Actinomycetes; order Mycobacteriales; family Mycobacteriaceae; genus Mycobacterium; species Mycobacterium sp. IDUB_9. The sequence goes on from NZ_JBVAXU010000001.1 coordinate 1,549,049, forward strand.
GAGCTGTTCGTCCGCGGTGCTGCGCAACGCAAAGCCGCGGTGATCTGCCGGCACTGCCCCGTGATCCTCGAGTGTGGTGCCGACGCGCTGGACAACCGCGTGGAGTTCGGCGTCTGGGGCGGAATGACCGAACGTCAGCGTCGTGCCCTGCTCAAGCAGCACCCCGAAGTCAATTCGTGGGCCGAGTTCTTCGCCGCCCAGCGCAAGCACCACCGCAGCGCGGTCTGACCGCGCCGATCCGGCAATCCCCGCAGAGCCCGCCTGATATCAGGCGGGCTCGGCCACTCCGGTGATCTGATCGGCAATCGCGCGCAGCGCGTCGAGATCGGATACATCGAACGGCAGCGACGGCACCCCGACGATCGCCACATGCGGATTGGCCCCGGTGAACCGGGACAGCAGCCGCACCTCGCGCTTGGCGGTGTGTGCCCGGTCGGCGTGGATGCGCAGCACGGCTGCGGCCAGCGAATTCGGATCCTCGGCCGCCAACTCGTCGGCGGCTTCCTCGGCCTTGTCGGCGTGAAGTTCGCACAGCGTGGGATGGGTGCGGTTGAGGATCAGACCGGCCAGCGGCATGTGCTCGTTCGACAGTCGGTCGACGAAGAACGAGGCCTCGCGCAGCGCGTCGGGCTCTGCCGCCGACACCACCACGAACTGGGTTCCGCGGCGCTTGAGCAATTCGTAGGTGCGGTCGGCCTTCTCGCGGAACCCGCCGAAAGTCGCGTCCAGTGATTGGACGAAACCTGCTGCATCGGAGAGCATTTGCGATCCCAGCACAGTGGACAGGGCCTTCATCGCGAGCCCGACGGCGCCGGTGACCAAGCGGCCGATCCCGCGCCCGGGCGCCAGCAGCATCCGCCACAGCCGGCTGTCCATGAAGCTGCCCAACCGCTTCGGAGCGTCGAGGAAGTCCAGCGCGTTGCGTGACGGCGGGGTGTCCACCACCACCAGATCCCACTTGTCCTCGGCCAGCAGCTGGCCGAGTTTCTCCATCGCCATGTACTCCTGCGTGCCGGCCAGCGAGGTCGCCACGGTTTGGTAGAACTGGTTCTCCAGAATCGAATCGGCGCGGTCCGAGCCGGAGTACTGCACCACCATCTCGTCGAATGTGCGGCGCATGTCCAGCATCATCGCGTGCAACTCACCGGTGACCTCCGGGGCCAACGGAACCCGCTGCGGGGTGTTTCCGAGATCCTTGATCCCGAGCGCCTGGGCCAATCGCTTGGCCGGGTCGATCGTGAGTACCACGACGGTGCGGCCGTACTCGGCGGCGCGCAACGCCATCGCGGCCGCAGTGGTGGTCTTGCCGACTCCGCCTGCGCCGCAACAGACTACGACGCGGTTGGCGGTGTCGGACAGGATTGTGTGCATGTCAAGGGCGGGCGGTTTGGTGCTCACTATCTGACCCCCTGCTGTTCGAGTGCTTCGGCGAGTTCGTACAGGCTGCCCAGGTCCACGCCGTCGGCCAGCGCCGGCAACTCCAGGCGGGGTACATCGATGGCGTCGAGCAGTTCGGCACTCTCGGCACGTGCCGAGATCCGGGTGGCGTGCTGGATGGACTCGGTAAGAAGGCCGGCGAAATCGTTGTCCGCCAACGTAATACCGGTCTTCCGCAGGCCTGCCTGGACGGCGTCGGCATCAATGTCACCCTCGGCGGCCTTGGCCAGATCCTCGGCGGGTAGGTACGCCGGGATGTTGCGGTTGACGATGACGCTGCCGATCGGCAGTCCCATCTCGGTGAGCTCGTCGATCGCCTCCAGGGTCTCCTGGATCGGCAGCGCTTCCAGCAGCGTCACCAGATGGATCGCCGTCTGCTCGGAGTGCAGCAGCTTGACCACGCCATCGGCCTGCGAGTGCACGGGCCCACCCTTGGCGAGGTCAGAGACCGCCTTGGTGACGTCCAAGAATCGCGGAATACGGCCGGTGGGAGGGGAATCCACCACCACGGCGTCATAAACGCCGCGCTTGCCCTTTGCGTCCTTGGAAGTGCGCGTCACGATCTCTTTGATCTTGCCGGTGAGCAGCACGTCACGCAGACCGGGCGCGATCGTGGTCGCGAACTCGATCGCCCCGATGCGGCGCATCGCCCGGCCGGCCAGGCCCAGGTTGTAGAACATGTCGAGGTACTCCAGGAATGCGGCCTCGATGTCGATCGCGAGCGCGTTGACCTGGCCACCGCCATCGGCGGTGGCCACCTTGACTTCCTCGTACGGCAGCGGCGGCACGTCGAACAGCTGCGCGATGCCCTGACGTTCCTCGACCTCGACCAGCAGCACCTTGCGGCCGCCGGCCGCCAAGGCCAGTGCCAATGCCGCCGCGACGGTGGACTTGCCGGTGCCGCCCTTGCCGGATACGAAATGGAGCCGGGCCTTTGTCAGCCTTGACGGCCAGCCGACGTGTTTGGCGCCGCTCTCTGTGGTTGCCACCAGTGCATGCTAACCAAGCCTGAGCGTCCGCCCGATAGGCTCGGGTCATGAGCGAACCAACCCGGTGGGAATACGCCACGGTGCCGTTGTTGACCCATGCGACCAAACAGATCCTCGATCAGTGGGGTCAGGACGGATGGGAGCTGGTGTCGGTGCTGCCGGGCCCGACCGGTGAGCAGCATGTCGCCTACTTGAAGCGGCCGAAATGACGGTCACCGCGAAGCTGGCCGAACTCGGGATCGAACTGCCCGACGTGGTCGCGCCGCTGGCCGCCTACGTGCCCGCGGTACGAACCGGCAACCTGGTCTACACCGCCGGTCAACTGCCGATCCAGGCCGGTGAGCTGCTGGCCACCGGCAAGGTTGGCGCGGACATCAGCCCGGAGCAGGGTCACGAACTGGCCCGGGTCTGCGGCCTCAACGCGTTGGCCGCCGTGCATGCGCTGGTCGGCATCGACTCCGTCGTCCGAATCATCAAGGTGACCGGGTTCGTCGCCTCCGCACCCGGATTCAGCGGACAACCCGGCGTCGTCAACGGCGCCTCCGAACTGTTCGGCGAGATCTTCGGCGAGGCGGGCGCTCATGCGCGTTCGGCCGTCGGCGTGTCGGAACTGCCGCGTAACGCGCCGGTCGAAGTCGAGATCATCGCCGAAACGGCGTGACGGCAGCCGAGCACCCGGCCTACGGGCTGTTGCGGCCGGTCATCGAAACGGATGCGGTGTCGGCTTCCGTACTCCTCTGCGACAACCCGGGGCTGATGACCTTGGAAGGCACCAACACGTGGGTCCTGCGCGGCCGGGGCAGCGACGAGATCGTCGTCGTCGACCCCGGTCCCGACGATGAGGCGCACATCGCCCGCATCGCCGAACTGGGCACCGTCGCGTTGGTATTGATCAGTCACAAGCACGAGGACCACACCGGCGGCATCGACAAGCTCGTGGACCTGACGGGCGCCACCGTCCGCTCGGTCGGTAGTGGCTTCCTGCGAGGCCTCGGCGGCCCGTTGAGCGACGGCGAGGTGATCGACGCGGCCGGTCTGCGGATCAAGGTGATGGCCACGCCCGGCCACACCGTCGACTCACTCAGCTTCGTGCTCGACGACGACAACGGACCAGGGGCGGTGCTGACCGCCGACACCGTGCTGGGCCGCGGCACGACCGTCATCGACACCGAGGACGGCAGCCTGCGTGACTACCTGGACTCGCTGCGCCGGCTGCAAGGCCTGGGCGCCCGCCCGGTACTTCCCGGCCACGGACCCGACCTTCCCGATCTTCATGCGGTGACCACGATGTACCTGGCGCACCGCGAGGAGCGGTTGGACCAGATCCGGGCAGCACTACGAGAACTCGGCGAGGACGCCTCGGCCCGTCAGGTCGTCGAGCACGTCTATACCGATGTCGACCAGAAACTTTGGGATGCCGCCGAGAAGTCGGTGCAGGCTCAGTTGGATTACCTGACGGCCTAGCGGACAGACAGAAAACTGCCCCTTTTCCAATGAAAAGGGGCAGTTTTGTGTCTGCTCGGCGGAGAGGCTAGCGCGCGCGGCGCGCCAACCTCTCGCTGTCGCTGATCAGGACGCTCTTGCCCTCCAGCCGGATCCAACCGCGGTGGGCGAAATCGGCCAGTGCCTTGTTGACGGTCTCGCGGGAAGCGCCGACGAGCTGGGCGATCTCTTCCTGCGTGAGATCGTGCGTGACGCGCAGCGCGCCGCCCTCCTGGGTTCCGAACCGCTGGGCCAGCTGCAGCAGCTGCTTGGCCACCCGGCCGGGAACGTCCGTGAAGATCAGGTCGGCCAGGTTGTTGTTGGTGCGGCGCAGACGACGCGCGAGCACCCGCAGCAGCTGCTCGGCGATCTCAGGACGGTCGGCGATCCACGCGCGCAGCGCGTCGCGGTCCATCGACACCGCGCGCACCTCGGTGATGGTGGTGGCGCTCGAGGTACGAGGCCCCGGGTCGAAGATCGACAGCTCACCGAACATGTCCGACGGCCCCATGATGGTCAGCAGGTTCTCCCGGCCGTCCGGTGAACGGCGGCCGATCTTCACCTTGCCGGAAATGATGATGTACAGGCGGTCGCCGGGCTCGCCCTCGGCGAAGACCGTATGCCCGCGCGGAAAGTCGACGGGCTGCAACTGCTTCGTCAGCGCCGAAACGGCGGTCGGTTCGACGCCCTGGAAGATTCCGGCCCTGGCCAGGATCTCGTCCACGTTGCCCCTTAAGCTATTGGGTGTGTTGTCCTCTTACTGATATTTCCTGCTCAGTCTAGAGGTACGCGGTTTCGCGACTAGCCCACGCTACACACGATTGACAGGTCGAGACGCAGGAAACCCGGTATTTATGGCCTGCGGTTCGTAGTAGCGCGTCGGCAAACGCTCACTCTCGACGTCGAGGAGCACCGGCTTGACCCGCGGCACGGCCGCCGCCGGCACGGGCTTTCGGTCCAAACCCGATTCCAGCCGCTCGAGCCCGAACGCCGCCAGCATGAGCAACCCCGGAATGAGCGCTACCAGCAACCACGACACAAGGCAGTAGTTAACACGGCGTAGGTCTCAGTGGGGTCACGAATCATCACCGGTCCGCGCAGGAGAATGTCCGGCGAGGTCAGTACGCTGATCGACGTGACTGAAGCTGCCGCCCCAACAGGGAAAACGCGCCGGTCCAAGAAGTGGGACACCGAAACCCACCTGGGCCTGGTTCGTCGGGCTCGACGGATGAATCGTGAACTCGCTCGGGCATTTCCACACGTCTACTGCGAGCTGGACTTCACCAATCCGCTGGAGCTGGCGGTCGCGACCATCTTGTCGGCACAGAGCACCGATAAACGGGTGAACCTGACGACGCCCGCCCTGTTCCTCAAATACCGCACGGCACTGGACTATGCGCAGGCCGATCGCACCGAGATGGAGGAGCTGATCCGGCCCACCGGGTTCTACCGGAACAAGACCAACTCGCTGATCCGGCTGGGCCAGGAGCTGGTGGCCCGGTTCGACGGCGAGGTGCCCGACAACATCGAGGACCTGGTGACGCTGCCCGGGGTGGGGCGCAAGACCGCCAACGTCATCCTGGGCAACGCCTTCGACATCCCCGGGATCACCGTCGACACCCATTTCGGACGGCTGGTGCGCCGCTGGCACTGGACCGCTGAGGAAGACCCGGTCAAGGTCGAGTTCGCGATCGGTGAGCTCATAGAACGCAAGGAATGGACCCTGCTCAGCCACCGGGTGATCTTCCACGGCCGCCGCGTCTGCCACGCCCGCAAGCCGGCATGCGGCGTGTGCGTACTGGCCAAGGACTGCCCGTCGTTCGGGCTCGGGCCCACCGATCCGCCCACAGCCGCCGCACTGGTCAAAGGTCCCGAAACCGAGCATCTGCTGGCGCTGGCCGGGCTGTGAACACACGATGAGTCGATCGGCCCGCTGGACCGTCGTGGTGCTGGTGATCCTGGTGGCGCTGGGCGCCGCGTTCTGGATGGAATTGCGTGACGAGCCCGCACCGCAGGCCGGGGCCGGGCAGTCCACGTCCCGTGATCACCGCGATGCCGATACGCCCGAGGCCCTGGCCGGCCCCCGGGCCCGCGCGGATCTGCCGCCGTGCCCCGGACCGGGGAACGGGGCCGGGCCCGATTCTGGGGCGCTGCGCGGCATCACCCTGGAATGCGCCGGTGACGGGAAGTCCGTGGATGTGGCCCGCGCGCTGGCCGGCCGGACCGTGGTGCTCAACCTCTGGGCGTACTGGTGCGGGCCATGTGCCGACGAGCTCCCGGCGATGGCCGCATACCAGCGTCGCGTCGGCGACGACGTGCTGGTCGTGACCGTGCACCAGGACGAGAACGAGACGGCGGCGCTGGTGCGTCTGGCCGAACTCGGAGTACGGCTGCCGACTCTGCAGGACGGTCGCCGACTGATCGCGGCCGCCCTCAAGGTGCCCAACGTCATGCCTGCGACGGTGGTGCTGCGCTCGGACGGTAGCGTGGCCGGGACCCTACCCCGATCCTTCGTGAGCGCCGACGAGATCGCGGCGGCGGTCGACGAGAAGATCCGCTCTAGCCGATAGGAGCACCGGGGTGAGATCGACGCGCGATGGGCTGTTCCCGGGTGCCGCTCCGGCCTGGCTCAAACCGCTGGTGGACAACCTCGACCGGGTGCCGGACGCCTACCGGCGACGGGTTCCCCCGGAAGTGCTGGCGGGCATCGTCGAAGCCAACAATCAAGCCGCCCAGGCCGGTGCGCGGCGCGACGCCGCAGTGCTGGTGCTGTTCTCCGGTCCGGCGGGCCCGTCCGGGGGCACGCCCGCGATCCTTCCCGAAGACGCCGACCTGCTCGTGACGGTCCGCGCCTCGACTCTGCGTCACCACGCCGGCCAGGCCGCGTTCCCCGGCGGGGCGACCGATCCCGGCGACGACGGGCCGGTGGGCACGGCCTTCCGTGAGGCGTGGGAAGAGACGGGCATCGACACCAGCCGGCTCGCCCCGTTGGCGACGCTGGAGAAGATGTTCATCCCGCCGTCCGGGTTCCATGTGGTCCCGGTGCTGGCCTACTCGCCCGACCCAGGGCCCGTCGCCGTGGTCAACGAATCCGAGACCGCCGTCGTCGCCCGGGTTCCGGTGCGCGCCTTCATCAACCCGGAGAACCGCCTCATGGTGTATCGGGAGGCCAACACCAGCCAGTTCGCCGGGCCCGCGTTCCTCCTCAACGAGATGTTGGTATGGGGTTTCACCGGCCAGGTCATCTCGGCGATTCTCGACGTCGCCGGTTGGGCCAAACCGTGGAACACCGACGACGTGCGCGGACTCGACGACGCAATGGCCCTTGTCGGGCATCACAACGGTTACGGTGAAGCCCAATGTTGAAGTGGATATAGATGACACCTTCGGTCTGGCTCGATTTCGCCATCCTCGGCATCGGGTTCGTCGCAGCCATCTCCGGCTGGCGTTCCGGCGCACTCGGCTCCCTGCTGTCCTTCATCGGGGTGGTGCTGGGTGCGGTGGCAGGCGTGCTGTTGGCACCGCACGTGATCCCTCACGTCAGCGGCGACCGCACCAAACTGTTCGCCACCCTGTTCCTCATCCTCGCCCTCGTGGTGATCGGTGAGATCGCCGGCGTGGTGCTGGGCCGTGCCGTGCGCGGCACCATCCGAAACCCCTTGTTCCGGGTGTTGGACTCGGCGGTCGGCGTCAGCCTGATGCTGGTCGCCGTCCTCGTCGCGTCCTGGTTGCTGGGTAGCCTGCTGACCTCCTCCGATCAGCCGAATCTCGCTGCGGCCGTGAAGAATTCGCGGGTGCTCACCGAGGTCGACAAGGTGGCGCCGGACTGGCTGCGCTCAGTGCCCAACCGATTGTCGGCGTTGTTGGACACCTCCGGGCTGCCCGATGTGCTCGAACCGTTCAGCCGCACCCCGATCGTCAACGTCGACGCCCCGGACGCCGCGCTGGCCACCGACCCGGTGGTGACGACCTCCCGGGCAAGTGTGGTCAAGATCCGCGGTGTCGCGCCGAGTTGCCAGAAGGTGCTTGAGGGCAGCGGGTTCGTGGTCGCCCCCAACCGAGTGATGTCCAACGCCCACGTGGTCGCCGGTGCGGACAGCGTCACCATCGAGGCCGACGGCAAGACCTACGACGCGGGCGTGGTGTCCTACGACCCCAACGCCGACATCTCCATCCTCGACGTTCCGGATCTGCCGATCACCCCGCTGCAGTTCGCCGAACAACCGGCTCCGAAGGGCACCGACGCCGTGGTGATGGGTTACCCGGGCGGCGGTGACTTCCTGGCCACCCCGGCCCGCGTGCGCGAGATCATCGAGCTCAACGGACCCGACATCTATCGCACCACCACCGTCACCCGTGAGGTCTACACGGTCAGGGGCACGGTGCGGCAAGGCAATTCGGGCGGGCCGATGATCAACCGGGCCGGCAAGGTGCTGGGTGTGGTGTTCGGTGCGGCAGTCGACGACGCCGACACCGGGTTCGTACTGACCGCCAAGGAAGTCGAACATCAGTTGGCCAAGATCGGCAACACCCAGCGCGTCGCGACCGGAACCTGCATCAACTCCTGATCAGTTGGCGTGCAGCTGGGCCAGGAACCGGCTCAGCTGCTCGTTGACCGCGTCCGGCTGTTCTTCATGGCCGAAATGCCCTGCGCCCGTGATCGATACGTACCGTCCATGCGGCGCATAGCGCTGCGTCCGGTGTACCGGGTCGGCAAGCACATACGGGTCGGCGTCACCGCGCATGTGCAGCACCGGCACGTTGACCGGACGCTTCATCGAGCGCATGAACCGTCGGCCCTCGCCGCGTAGTTGGCTGCGCACCGCCCACCGCTGGTACTCCAGTGCACAATGCGCGGCCCCCGGGATCTGGATGGCCTGACGCAGGTGGCCCATGGTGAGGGAGAAGTCTTGGCTGGTCTGCCATTTGGCTCCGGCCCGGCTACGGACCAGATGCTCCAACTCCGCGCCGTCGTGGCGGGTCAGCGCGTGTTCCGGCCACCCGGGCAGCTGGTAGCGCAGCATCGACGGCAACAGGGCGCGCCCCTGGTCACGACGGGTCAAGGTGGAGGCCCGCAGCGCCGCCGGGTGCGGCGAGCTGACGAGGGCGATCGCGTTGACCACACGCGGATGCAGCACCGCGGTCGCCCAGCACACCAGGCCACCGTCAGCGTGCCCCACCAGCGTCGCGGTCTTGTGCCCCAGTGCGCGCACCAGCCCGGCGGTGTCCCCGGCCAGGGTCCAGCCGTCGTAACCGCGAGGCGGTTTGTCACTGTCGCCGTAGCCGCGAAGGTCGACCGCCACCACCCGGGCGCCGGTCAGCCCGGTGAGTTGGTGACGCCACGACCACCAGAACGAGCCGAAACCGTGCAGCAGAATGACCAGCGGGCGGTCCGCCTGAGAGAGCTCACCGGCCTCGCCCTCTCTCACACGGTCGGGCTGCGAGCGCTCGCCCTCTTTCACACGGTCGGGCTGCGAGCGCTCGCCCTCCACCAAATGAAACCGAATACCGTTGGCGTGCACCTGCAGATGCCGCCACGGCCCCTCGATCCTGGCGACCGACGGGGCGGGTGGAGCCATTACCAGCCTGACGGGTCGGAGGCCGGTGTGGTCTGGATAGCGGGCAGCGCGGCCTTGTCATGGCCGGGCGTCAGTGCCTCGCGCGTCTCCTTGACCGATTCGATGGTCTGTTGCGGGCCCTTGATCCGTCGCACCTTCAGGAAGCCGAACACCGCAAGCGCACCGGTGGTCAGCACCATCAGGCCGAACACGATCAGGAAAGCCACCCAGCGCCACAGCCAGGTGTCCAGCAGCTCGGCCAGGAAGAAGAAGAAAAAGAAGGTCGAGTAGAACAGGACCACCAGGGCAGCGATGAAGAACACGCTGCCGGTCAGGCCCTTCTTCACATCCCGGGTGATCTCGGCCTTGGCCAGCTCCACCTCGGCGCGCAGCAGGGTGGAGACCTGCGCGGTGGCGTCCTTGACCAGGTCACCGATCGAGGGGTCCGGCTTGGGGGCATGCGGGTCGACGAGCGGAATCGAGGTCACCGTCGTCGGAACGCCGTCCCTGCGGTCGCCAGTGCTCATGGCGTTCATGTTGCCATGCGGCGAAGCCGTTAACGATCCCGGCCGACATCCGGCTCTTAGTAGACTGACCCCATTCTTGAGTTGCGCGGGTCGGGCGCGTCGATCGGAGGACACTTGACGAGCAGACACCGCTGGCAGTTGCACATTGGTGCGCCGATCATCGCCCTCCTTGCGTTGTTGACTTCGGCCCCTGCACACGCTGATCCGCCGGTGGTACTGGGTGGTGGCTCGGGGATCGTCGTCAACGGCGACGCGTTCTGCACCCTCACAGCGATCGGGCACGACAACGCCGGCCGGCTCATCGGCTTCACCTCGGCACACTGCGGCGGGCCGGGTGCCACTGTGTCGGCTGAAGGTGCCGACAGCGCCGGAGTGGTGGGCACGATGGTGGCCGGCAATGAGGGGCTGGACTACGCCGTCATCCAGTTCGATCCGGCCAAGGTGACGCCGACCAACAACGTCAACGGTTTCCAGATCGACGGGCTCGGGCCGGACCCGGCGTTCGGTGAAGTGGCCTGCAAGCTCGGCCGAACCACCGGCTATTCGTGTGGCGTCACCTGGGGTCCGGGCAAGGACCCGGGCACCATCGTCAACCAGGTGTGCGGCCAGCCGGGAGACTCGGGCGCGCCCGTCACGGTCAACAACCGGCTGGTCGGCATGATCCACGGCGCCTACAGCGAGGAATTGCCCACCTGCGTGGTGAAGTTCGTGCCCCTTCACACGCCCGCAGTGACGATGTCGTTCAACACGCAACTGGCCGACATCACCGCCAAGAACCGACCGGGAACGGGTTTCGTCCCGATTCCGTGATCCCGCTCGGCAGAGTTACTTGCCGGCGCGGATCGCCTCGAACACGCTCGGGTCGACCAGGGTTGAGGTGTCACCGAGTTCGCGGCCCTCGGCCACATCGCGCAGCAGCCGGCGCATGATCTTGCCGCTGCGGGTCTTCGGCAGCTCGGGCACCACGTGGATCTCTCGCGGCTTGGCGATCGGGGATATCTCGGTGGCCACCTGGGCGCGCAGTTCCTCGATCATGGTGTCGGCCCCGCCGTGCGCGGAGGCTTTGAGGATGACGAACGCGCAGATCGCCTGTCCGGTGGTGTCGTCGCTGGCGCCGACCACGGCCGCTTCGGCTACCCCGGAGTGGCCGACCAGAGCTGATTCCACCTCGGCGGTCGAGATGCGGTGCCCGGAGATGTTCATGACATCGTCGATGCGGCCCAGTACCCAGATGTTGCCGTCGGCGTCATAGCGGGCGCCGTCACCGGCGAAGTACCAGCCCTGTTCGGAAAAGCGTGACCAGTAGGTGTCTTTGAACCGCTGGGGATCGCCCCAGATGCCGCGCAGCATCGCCGGCCACGGCTTGTCCAGCACCAGGTAGCCGGTGACGTGCTCGGCTTCGTCGGCGCCGGGCACCAGCTCGTTGCCGTCGTCGTCGACGATCTTGGCCGAGATGCCGGGCAGCGGGGTCATCGCCGAGCCGGGCTTGGCCGCGGTGACACCGGGCAACGGGGAGATCATGATCGCGCCCGTCTCGGTCTGCCACCAGGTGTCCACGATCGGAGTCTTGTTGGCGCCGATGACTTCCCGGTACCAGCGCCAGGCCTCCGGGTTGATCGGCTCGCCCACCGAACCCAGCAGCCGCAGGCTGGACAGATTGTGGTCGGCCGGGATCTGCCGGCCCAGCTTCATGAAGGTGCGAATCAACGTGGGCGCGGTGTAATAGATTGTGACGCCGTACTTTTCGATGATCTCGAAGTGACGGTGCTCGGTCGGCGAGGTGGGGGTGCCCTCATAGACCACCTGGGTCGCGCCGTTGGCCAGCGGGCCATAGGTGATGTAGGTGTGGCCGGTGACCCAGCCGATGTCGGCGGTGCACCAGTACACGTCGGTCTCGGGCTTGAGGTCGAACACGTTGTAGTGGGTGTAGGCCGCCTGGGTCAGGTAGCCGCCCGAGGTGTGCACGATTCCCTTGGGCTTGCCCGTGGTGCCGGAGGTGTACAGCAAAAACAGCGGCTGTTCGGAGTCGAATGCTTCCGGGGTGTGTTCGGCCGACGCCTTGTCGACGGTCTCGTGCCACCACAGGTCGCGACCCTCGGTCCAGTTCACGTCGATGCCGGTGCGGCGCACCACCAGCACATGCTCGACGGACGGCTGGTCCGAGACGGCATCGTCGACGGCGTCTTTGAGCGAGGCGGCCTTACCGCGCCGGTACTGGCCGTCGGTGGTGATGACGAGCTTGGCCTGCGCGTCCTCAACCCGCGCCTTGAGAGCCGACGCTGAGAACCCGGCGAACACGACGCTGTGCATGGCGCCCAGGCGCGCGCACGCCAGCATCGCCACGATCGCCTCGGGCACCATCGGCATGTAGATCGCGACGCGGTCGCCGGCGGTCAGGCCGAGGGCGGCCAGCGCATTGGCGGCCTTGCTGACTTCGTCCTTGAGTTGGGCGTAGGTGATGTCGCGGGCGTCGCCGACCGGCTCGCCCTCCCAGTGGATCGCGACCCGGTCGCCATTGCCCGCCTCGACGTGACGATCCACGCAGTTGTAGGCCACGTTGAGCTTGCCGCCGGTGAACCACTTCGCGAACGGAGCCTCCGACCAGTCCAGCACCTCGGTGAACGGGGTCTGCCAGCTCAGCCGGTTGGCCTGGGCAGCCCAAAACGCCAGCCGGTCCTTCTCGGCCTCGGCGTACAACTCGCCCGTCGCGTTGGCATTGGCCGCGAAATCGGCAGGCGGCGGATAGGCTGACGGAACTTCGATAGGCGTCGCTGGCGCGTTTGACATGGGTGTGAGCGTAGTCACCAAACGTTGCACCGGCGTTGGGACGTCACAAGATGCCGGGTGGGCGGCGGTCCTGATGCGCCCAACGGTCGGCGTGACGGAGTTCAGCGGTCCGCTAGCGTTTCGCGTATGACCGATCCACTCGCACCGCTGGTCGACCTGCCCGGTGTTTCTGCGGCCAGCGACGAGGCGCGTGAGGCCCTGGGCCGGGCGCATCGACACAAGTTCAATCTGCGCGGCTGGCCGCAGACGGCGTCCGAGGCCGCCATGCGTGCGGCGCGGGCCTCCGCAGTGCTCGACGGCGGGGCCCTGCAGTTGTCCGCCGACGGTGAACCCGATTCGGTGACCGCAGGCGCCATCCGCGTCGCCGAGGCGCTGGAAGGTGGCGCTACCTCGCTTGTCGGTGTGTGGCAGCGGGCGCCGATGCAGGCGCTGGCCCGGCTGCACGCGTTGGCCGCGGCCGACCTCACCGATGACGAGCATCTGGGCCGGCCACGGACCGACCCCGACGTCGGACGCCGCCTCGAGCTGCTGACCGAGATCGTGGCCGGCGGCTCCAAGGTGCCTGCTCCGGTGCTGGCCGCGGTCGCCCATGGCGAACTCCTCACCCTGGCTCCATTTGGGACCGCCGACGGGGTGGTGGCACGCGCGGTGTCGCGCCTGGTGACCATCGCCAGCGGGCTGGATCCGCACGGTCTTGGTGTCCCCGAGGTGCACTGGATGCGGAAGTCGGGGGAGTACCGGGCTGCTGCACGGGGATTCGCCTCCGGGACAGCGGACGGGCTGACCGCGTGGCTGCTGCTCAGCAGTGAGGCACTGAAGGGCGGTGCGCGCGAGGCGTTGCAGATCGCCCAGTCGGCGGCAGGCTGAGGCTGCCGCTCGAACTACTGGCAGCAAACGAAAGCGGGCGACGGTCCGAAACAGTGTCTCGGCTCGTCGCCCGCTAGCACGGATACCGGTTACCAAGCGTGCCAACGTGGGTTGCGTGGGTGGCCTCGGCGTCCTTGCGATGCGCTTCGGCTGCAACCCTACCCAAAGGGCCGTCGTGGCCGTCCGCTCCTCGCAATCACGCAGGCCCGCAACACTTTTGCCTATTCCGCGGCATGTGCTCCGCGTGGGTGCCGGACCCGTGCTAGGGAGCCTGGTTCGGGAGATTTAGCCTTCTCTTCCGGCTACACCTTGGCCTCATCCAAGCTTCCGTGGTTCCTTTGTACTACGTGACCACGGTCACAGCAAGGGTGAAATGCACCCGAGTTCCGATCGTTACGCCTGGGTTTCAGCTACTACATGCAGTAGCTCAGGAAGTGAAGCGGCGCAGCAGCGAGTACGTCAGGGCGCCGGCCGCCAAGGCGCTGATGCCGACGGCCGCGGTGGTGGCGACAGCGGCCCCCGACGGCGCCGGGAACCGGTCGCGCAACGACACCGGCCGGGTGAAGGTCAACACCGGCCAGCCGCGTGAAGCGGCCTCCTTGCGCAGTCCCCGGTCGGGATTCACCGCGGTGGGGTGGCCCACCGATTCGAGCATCGGAACGTCGGTGATCGAATCCGAGTAGGCGTAACAGTGGTCGAGGGAGTAGCCCTCACGTGCGGCCAGAGCGCGGATCGCCTCGACCTTGCCCTCGCCGTAGCAGTAGAACGCGATCTCGCCGGTGTACCGACCCTCTTCGACCACCATCCGGGTGGCCATCGCATGGGTGGCGCCCAACGCCCTGGCAATCGGCGCGACGATCTCCTCGCCCGAGGCCGAAACCACCACGACGTCGCGGCCACACAGCTTGTGGTCGGCGATCAGCTCGGCGGCCTCGGCGAACACCAGGGGGTCGACGATGTCATGCAAGGTCTCGCCGACGATCGACTTGACCTGCTCGACATCCCAACCGGTGCACATGTTGGTGATGTAGCTGCGCATCCGGTCCATCTGATCGTGGTCGGCACCGGACATCAGGAACAGAAACTGGGCGTACGTCGACTTGAGAACGGTGCGCCGGTTCAGCAGACCCTGATTGAAGAAAGGTTTGCTGAAAGCGAGTGTGCTGGACTTGGCGATGACGGTCTTGTCGAGGTCGAAAAAGGCCGCTGTGCGTACCGGCCGACCGTCGAGCGGCCCGGATTGCTGTGCGATCAATTCCCCGGCAGCCCGATCGGATGCGGTCACAAGCGCCAGCATAGAGGCACGTGCGACCAGTTATCCGACCGGCAACGCAAAATGGCAGTTCAAGACACATTCTTTCGGACGGTGATTGCCGGATCACCGCGGTAGCCCGCAGCGGTGTCTCTTGCATGTTTTGGCAGTTCCGTGTGTATAGTGAGCATTACTCGGCTTATGCCGAGGGTGTATCAGCCCGACCCCCCGGGGCTGATACACGACGACCTCCGCCTCCTCCCCCCCTGGCGGGGGTCGTCCCTTTTCTGGGGGGAAAATTCTTCCCGGCCCGGCCTCGGTGGTTGCGGAATAGCATTTTCAGCGTGTCGCCCGGCGTGTTCTGCGCTCGGGATTGATCCACAGCGCGCAATTCATCCACAATCCGTGAATTGGTGATGGTGCCGACCCCGTCGTTGCCCGCAGGGTGGGCACATGGCCACTCCGATCGCCTCGATCACCCCGTCCGGCACCGTGCTGGCGCTGATCGGCGACCCCCAGCTGCGTGAGGACGTGTCCCGGGTGGCCGCTGCCGCGGGCGTCGGGCTCGTCGTCCTCGACGACCCGTCCGGGCGCAAGGCCTGGACGGCTGCCGCCGCGGTGCTGCTCGATGCCGCGGCCGCCCTGCGGTGCGCCGCCCGGGGGCTGCCCCGTCGCACCCGGGTGGTCCTCGTCGGTCGTGACGACCCGCGGCCCGACGACTGGCAGGCCGCCATCTCGGTCGGCGCACAACACGTGGTGACACTGCCGGCCCAGGACGCCGACCTGGTGGCGGCCCTGTCCGAGGCGGCCTGCTGCGACGACGGCGGTCGCGGCCCCGCGGTGGCAGTGGTGAGCGCAAGAGGCGGTGCCGGGGCATCGGTGTTCGCGGTGGCTCTGGCTCAATCGGCGCCGGCCGCGTTACTGATCGAGGCCGACCCGTGGAGTGGGGGGATCGACCTGGTGGCGGGCAGTGAGCACCTTGCCGGCCTGCGTTGGCCGGACCTGGCCCTGCAAGGCGGGCGGTTGGGCTATCCGGCACTGCGCGACGCGCTGCCCTGCCGTGACGGGGTCAGCGTGCTCTCCAGCGGGCGCTCGGGAGCCGATATCGAGGCCGGGCCGGTGGCGGCGGTCATCGAGGCGGGGTGCCGGGGCGGCGTCACGGTGGTGTGCGATGTGCCGCGGCGCGCCACGGAGGCGGCCGAAACCGCTTTGAACGCAGCAGATCTCGTGGTGCTGGTGACACCGGCCGACGTGCGGTCGTGTACCGCCGCAGCTGCCGCACGGCCGTGGGTGCTGGCCTGCAACCCGAATGCCGGTGTGGTGGTGCGCGGCCCGTCACCGGGCGGGCTGCGGGCGGCCGAGGTGGCCCGCATCGTGGACCTGCCGCTGCTCGCTGCGATGCGACCACAGGCCGGTATCGCCGAGGTGTTGGAGCGTGGCGGCCTACGGGTGCGGTCACGATCGCCACTCGGCTCGGCGGCGCGGCGGGTGCTGTCGGTCCTGGCCCGGCACCCGGTGCAGGAGCCGGCGTGAACACCTCGCTGATCGACCGGGTACGCGAACGGCTGGTGGCCGAAGCCTCTCCACTCAGCCCCGGCGTGGTGGCCGCGGCGATCCGGGCGGAGTCCGGCGGCCTCCTCGGAGATACCGAGGTGCTGAGCAATCTGCGGCTGTTGGAGACCGAACTGACCGGGGCCGGCGTCCTGGAACCACTGTTGTGCGCACCGACCACCACCGATGTTCTCGTCACCGCCCCCGACGCGGTGTGGGTGGACGACGACAGCGGGTTGCACCGCAGCGCAGTGTGTTTCCCCGACGAGAGCGCGGTCCGCAGGCTGGCCCAACGGTTGGCGCTGCTGGCCGGGCGCCGTCTCGACGAGGCACAGCCCTGGGTGGACGGTCAACTCTGCGGCATCGGCCCGTTCACCGTGCGGCTCCATGCGGTGCTGCCTCCGGTGGCGTCCGAGGGAACCTGCCTGTCGCTGCGGGTGTTGCGCCCGGCCACTCAGAACCTCGACACCCTCACCCGTTCCGGCGCGATCCCTGCACACGCTGCCGATCTGGTGCGGGCGATCATCCGGGCGCGGTTGGCATTCCTGATCTCGGGCGGCACCGGCTGCGGTAAGACCACTCTCCTGGCCGCGGCACTCGGTGCCGTTCCCGCCCACGAACGCATCGTGTGTGTCGAGGACGCCGCGGAACTGGCTCCGCCGCATCCCCATCTGGTCAAGCTGGTGGCCCGGGGCGCCAACATCGAGGGCGTCGGTGAGGTCACCGTGCGCGATCTGGTCAGGCAGGCGTTGCGGATGCGCCCAGACCGCATCGTCGTCGGCGAGGTTCGCGGAGCCGAGGTGGTGGATCTGCTGGCCGCGCTCAACACCGGGCATGACGGCGGGGCGGGCACCGTGCATGCCAACAACCCGGCCGAAGTTCCGGCCCGGCTGGAGGCCCTCGGCGCACTCGGCGGTCTGGACCGTGCGGCGCTGATCAGTCAGTTGGCCGCCGCCGTGCAGGTGCTGCTGCATGTCGGGCGTGACGGCGCCGGGCGGCGCAGGCTCGCCGAGATCGCGGTCCTACGCCGATCGACCCGGGGTGATCTGGAGGTGGTCACTGCCTGGCACATCGACACCGGGTTGGGCTGCGGCGCAGAGACTCTCCATGGTCTCGTCGAACAGCGGGTGTCGCCGTGACGGCGAGTGCACTGGCGTTGGCTGCCGCGCTTCTGCTGTGGCCGGCCACGCCCCGGCGGGCGGCCGCGCTCCGGCGAACGGATGCGCCGGGTCAGCGTCGACTGCGCGCAGCACCCGTCGTCGTGGTGCTGGGAGTCGTTCTGGCCTGGCTGGTTTCACTGCCGCCCGCCGTGGCCACGGCTCTGGTGTCCGGGACGGTCGTGGTACGCCGCAGGCGTCGCGCTGCACTGCGGCAGCGGCAACAGGAATCCGCGGCGCTGCAGGCCGCGTTGGACGTGTTGGTGGGTGAACTTCGCACCGGAGTGCATCCCGTCAACGCCTTCGGCACCGCGGCCGGCGAGGTGACCGGACCGGTACGCCGGGGCATGGGAGCAGTCGCCGCACGGGCCCGCCTGGGCGCCGATGTCGCGGCCGGTCTCGAAGATGTCGCGGCGGCGTCGCAATTGCCGATGCACTGGGAACGGCTCGCGGTCTGCTGGCGGCTGGCCCACGCATACGGACTCTCGATCGCCACCCTGATGCGCACCGCGCAGCGCGACATCGTTGAGCGCGAACGCTTTTCCAGTCATGTCGAAGCGGCGATGGCGGGCCCGCGGGCGACGGCGGCCGTGCTGGCCGGGCTGCCCGTGGCCGGGATTGCACTGGGTCAGCTGATCGGCGCGCAGCCCCTGGCGTTTCTGTGCGGCCCGGGCGCGGGTGGTTGGCTGCTGGTCATCGGAGCGCTGCTGGCCTGTGCCGGACTGATGTGGTCGGATCAGATCACCGAGAAGGCATTGAGATGAGCTGGGCGGCACTGCTTCTCGCTGCTGCACTGCTGATCGGTGCAGATCCGGGCCAGGTGCGATCCCGCGCCGCACCCGCACCGGTGACAAGGGCAAACCCCCGAAGCCGGCGCACCGATGACCCGCTCGCTGCGGCCTCGACATTCGACTTGTTCTCCGCATGCCTGGCTGCGGGGATGGCGGTGTCGACCGCGGCTGCGGCCGCCACCCCATCGGCCCCACCGTCACTGGCGCCGATGCTGCGGCGCGCAGCCGAGCTCCTCGCGCTCGGGGCGGACCCGGCCCGAGCCTGGTCCGGCAGCACTGACGCGGTACCGCAGGACAAAAATGCCGAGGCACTGTTGCGGCTGGCTCGTCGGTCGGCCGCCTCGGGCAGCGCCTTGGCCGACGGGGTGGCCGAGTTGGCTGCCCAGGCCCGACACGATGCCATCGCCGCGGCCGATGCGGTGGCAGAACGTGCCTCGGTACTGGTCGCCGGGCCGTTGGGGCTGTGTTATCTGCCGGCGTTCCTGTGCCTCGGTGTCATCCCGGTAGTCGCCGGTTTGGCCGGTGATGTGCTGGGTTCGGGTTTGTTGTGATTACACATCGCAGAGGGAGGAAATTTCATGGCAGGAAACATGATTCGGCAGACGAATGCCAGGGTGGCGCTGTTGATGCTCGACGAGTCGGGGATGAGCACCGTCGAATATGCGATCGGCACGATTGCTGCTGCGGCGTTCGGGGCGATCCTGTACACCGTGGTCACGGGGGATTCGATCGTGAGTGCGCTGACCAACATCATCAGCCGGGCGCTGAACACGAACGTCTAGATGACCGGCTGGACGACCGGGGTGCGGTCACTGTCGAGGCGGCCTTCGCCATCGCATCGTTGGTGGTTGTCCTGGTGTTGTGCGTCGGCGGCCTCGGCGCGGTGGGCATGCAGATCCGGTGTATCGACGCGGCGCGTGAAGCCGTCCGCCTGGCGGCACGCGGTGAGGGGGAAGCGGCGGCGGCCGCCGCTCGCCGGGTCGCCCCGTCCGGGGCAGTGGTGCACGTCGGCCGCGATGGCGGTCTGGTGGTGGCCCGGGTCAGCGCCGCCACAGCGCTGCCGGGCTTCACGGTGTCGGCCGAGGCGGCCGCGGCCCCCGAACCCGGCGCGCAGTGAGCGCGGGTCGGCCACGCTGCTGGCTGCGGCGATGATCGCGGTGGTGATCGCATTTGCGGCCGGCGGCGCCTATCTGGGCGCCGCCGTCACGGCCCGGCACCGGGCCCAGGCCGCGGCGGATCTGGCCGCTCTGAGCGCAGCCGGCGCCGTGGTCTCCGGGCCGGATGCGGCATGCGCGCAGGCCACCCGGATCGCGGTACGGATGCGTTCGGTCCTCGGCGCCTGCCGGATCGAGAGGCTCGACGTGGTGCTCGAGGTATCGGTTCCGGTCCGCCTCGGGCGGTGGGGCATAGGTCCGGCCCGGGCGGTGGCGCGCGCGGGCCCGGTGGATCTCGTCGTTTAGTCGAAGGTGGCCTAGTCGAGCTGGTCGAGGTCCGCGGCGGCGACCTCGTCGTCGGTCGGCAACCGAAAGGCGATCAGGCCCGCGAAGGTGTCCTCGGCGAGTTCGATCCGGTTGATCGTCATGTGCACCGGTCGCCAGCCGCCGTCGTCGGCGCGCATCCGCAACACAGCCGTGGTGACGCCGTCGGAGAAGTCCGTGGTCATACGCGCCATGTGCCGGGCATCGGCCGGGTTGATGCGCGACGCTCCGCCGTCGCGGTTACTCCAGTCGAAGAACGGTGCCGGCTCGTCGAGCCATTTCAGCAACTTCCAGTCGTCGAGGCCCACCAGGGCCCGGTGCACGCCGGGACAAGCCAGCCCGTCGAGAATGCGTTGGGCCAGGTTGTCGACGGGTGTCGCGGGACCCTCGCGCTCGCTGCGCCAGTTCATCGCCCGGGAGATCAGCCGGTCGGAGCCGTCGTCATGGGGTTCCAGGGTCACCCGGGCCACGAATCCCACCGTGATGGGATCGCCGCGGTGGTCGGTGACATCCCAGGTGGTGCACAAGGTGCTGCCGACGACCGGCTTGACGGTCATGGCCAGCACTTTGGCCTCGCTGCCGTTGAGGTCCCGGGCCGGTAGGTCGTCGGCGAAGGTTCGGCCGTGGGTGGCTTCGGTTTCCGGGTTCATTCCACTGTTGCGCAGTGATTCTGCGGTGTCGGTGGCCACGCCGGCGGTCAGGTCCCAGATCAGTGGGCCGGGAATGGGCCGCTCGGGCGCGTCGACGTCCGTCGGCCCGATCCAGAGGTGCACCCCGTGGATGCGCCCGTCGGACATTCGCACCACTTCGGTGCGGATTACGCGGTCGTGCTTGGGTGTGATGCTGCTGAGGCCCTGGCCGGCCTGCACGGTTTCCCTGATGGCGCTCTGAATAGCCATCAGGTGCGGATTTCGTCGTAGAAACACACTGATGGGGACGAGGTTCTTCGTTTGCAGACCTCGTGCGACCACAACAGGCTCGCTACCCAGTGTCTCCACGAGCAGCCAGTCGTGGGTCATGTGCGGCATTTTACCGGGGTGCGCGTAGCTGTATTCGCGCGCAGCGACGACGTAATCCGCAGCAGAAACCTGCGGATTACGGTCGCGGATATCCGAAGTACGGCCGTTCGGGTTGCAAACATGAGTGAGTTCACGTAATTTGCCACTGCGCCCGGCCTCCGGGATTGGGAACGGATCGCGTTGTCCGACCGTTCGTCGCACCGTCTGTGTGTTCGGCGTGGCCGAATGCAGCCACGCAGTTGTAGATCCGCGTAGTCGGCCGTCGAGGGGTCGGTCGTCAACGCGGTCGGGGGTCACGCTGAGGAAGTACTCAGCGCGCCGAGCACCAGGCGGAGTACTTGTACTGCACCAGATTTGTCCAACGGGTCGTTGCCGTTGCCGCATTTCGGTGACTGCACGCACGAGGGACAACCTTGTGGGCACTCACACGCTTCGATCGCGTCGGCCGTCGCTCCCCACCAGGTACTGAGATTGCGGAATCCGCGGTCGGCGAAACCTGCGCCGCCGGGATAGCCGTCGTAGACGAAGATCGACGGCAGGCCGTCCACCGGTCCGACGGCCGTCGAGACCCCGCCGATGTCACCGCGGTCGCAACTGGCCACCAGGGGCAACAGGCCGATGGCCGCGTGTTCGGCGGCATGCAGGCTTCCCGGCATGGATAGCAGATCAATGCCATTGTCCTGCAATGCTTCCGGGGTGACAGTGCACATCACTGCCATGGTGTCCAGGGTGCTGGGCGGCATGTCCAGCTCCACGAAATCGATGACCTCGCCGTCCATCCGTCGGCGCAGGTAGCCGACCACGGTGTTGGTCACCGACACCGGCACCAGACCGACGGTGACCGGGCCGAAGGTGCTGCGCTCGCCGGGACCGGTGACCGAGATGTCGGTCAGTTCCCTGGCGAACGTGCTGTAGCCGGGATCGGCGGCATACACGAATGCCACCCCGTCCTCGAAGGACAACGACTCGACCAGATAGGTCTCACCTTGGTGCAGGTATACCGCGCCGGGATGCAGTGCCGCCGCCGCTTGCCCGGCGCCGGTGTTGCCCAGCATCCTGCCGGTATCGACCTCCAGGATCGCGATCTGACCGCCGCTGGAGCCGCGGATGTCCACGGCGGGGTGCGGATCGACTCCAGGAGTGGGGAAGTAGCCGCTGGGGCGTTTCCGTAGCAGTCCGTCGTCGACCAGGGTTTCGGCCACTGCCTCGGCGTTCCACAACCGGACCTCGGCCGCGGTGAGCGGAAGCTCGGTTGCGGCACAGAGCAATTGCGGGCCCAGCACGTGCGGATTCGTCGGGTCGATGACCACCCGCTCGATCGGCTTGTCCAACAGCGCCGCGGGATGGTGCACCAGATAGGTGTCCAGGGGATCGTCGCGGGCGATCAACACGATCAGCGCGCCCTGCCCACGCCGGCCGGACCGGCCGGCCTGCTGCCAGAACGAGGTGACGGTGCCGGGAAACCCCGCCAGCACCACCGCATCCAGCCCGGCAATATCGATGCCGAGCTCCAGCGCGTTGGTGGTGGCCAGCCCGCGCAGCTGGCCGTCGGTCAGTGCGTGTTCCAGCTCGCGGCGGTCCTCGGCGAGAAAACCGGCCCGGTAGGACGCCACCAGATCGGCCAACTCGGGTGCGGTGTCTTCCAGCCGGGCCCGGGTTCTCAGCGCGGTGAGTTCCGCACCGCGCCGGGACCGGACGAAGGTCAAGGTCCGTGCGCCCTCGGTCATCAGGTCGGCCATCACCCGGGCGGCCTCGGCGCCGGCCGAACGCCGCACCGGCGCGCCGTTCTCGCCGGTGAGATCGTCCAGCAGCGCCGGTTCCCACAGCGCGATCGTGCGCGCGCCCTGCGGTGAGCCGTCCTCGGTCACCTCGGCGACGGTCTGCCCGATCAATTCCGCGGCGGTCTCTGCAGGTGACGCCGTGGTGGCGCTGGCGAAAATGACTGTCGGGACCGAGTCATCAGGGGAGTATCGCGCGCACAACCTCAGCAGCCGGCGCAGCACCATAGCCACGTTGGAACCGAAAATGCCACGGTAGTAATGACATTCGTCGACAACGACGTACTTGAGGTGACGCAGGAACACCGCCCAGCGGGCATGGTTGCGCAGGAGGGACAGATGGATCATGTCCGGGTTGGAAAAAATCCACCTGGACCGCTCCCGGGCGAACCGGCGCACTTCGGTGGGACTGTCACCGTCATACGGTGCCGGTGCGACGTCGCGCAGGGCAGCGACGGTCTCGGTCAGGCTCTGCGCCGTGCGCAGCTGGTCGTGACCCAGCGCCTTGGTCGGTGACAGGTAGAGCACGCGAGCCTGCCGGTCCTCGGCCAAGGCCGTCAGGATCGGCAGCTGATAGGCAAGGGACTTGCCCGATGCAGTTCCGGTGGACACCACGACATGCCGACCGCCGTGGGCCAACTCGGCGGCGTCGAGTTGATGTGACCACGGCGCGGTGACGCCGCGATCCCGCAACGCCTGCACGATCTCTGGAGGGGCCCATTGCGGCCACTGATGGGGTTTGCCGTGTCGCGGAGGGATATCCGCGACATGGCGTAGCGGATTTTCGTCCGACGGGGTGCCTTCGACAACGCAAGCGAGCAGCTCACGGCCGAAATCTGACCCCTGCTCCAGCACTGTCTGTCCTCCTACGATCCACCCCGCCGTCGTCGGCCCGGATTTGTAAACGAATTGTTCACCACGCGCCGCAAACCGAGACTGTCGCAGTCGCCCCGAACATGATTGACTAATCGCGGTCGCAGCTTCTGTGTTTGTACTCGCACTCGCAGGATCGTCGTTGCGATCGCGGTTCCTGCGAGGGTTGTAGGTCGGGTCAGTTCCGGCGGCTCGCGCGTTGGTATGGCGGTCGGAACGGGCCCGGTGCACCGGAAGTCGGTGGACCGCACCCGGTTGAAAGAGAAGGAAAGAACAAAAGATGCCACAGGGAACTGTGAAGTGGTTCAACGCGGAGAAGGGCTTCGGCTTCATCGCTCCGGAGGATGGCTCTGCCGACGTGTTTGTCCACTACACGGAAATCCAGGGCAGCGGATTCCGCACCCTGGAGGAGAACCAGAAGGTTGAGTTCGAGGTTGGCCAGAGCCCCAAGGGGCCGCAGGCCACGGGTGTTCGGGCCGTCTGAGACAAAAACCCAACACAGACACCCCCGCTGAGTCCGTACCGGACACCGCGGGGGTGTTCTCGTTTTTGCGGCCTGCGCTGGCCTAGTGTCGATTTGTGAGCCAGCTGTCGTTCTTCTCGGCCGAGTCGTTGCCGCCCGCGGTAGCCGACCTGACCGGCGTTCTTGCCGGGCCGGGACAGATCGTCCTGGCGGGCACCGGCGATCGGCAGGCGGCCCGGATCTCGGTGGTCGTCGACGAGCTGTGGCGGGCCCAGGGCCTGGCCGAGATGATCAGTGACGCCGGTCTGGTGCCGGAGATCTCCCGCACCGACGAGAACAACCCGCTGGTGCGTACCGAGCTGGAGCCGCAGTTGATGCTGATCGCCAGGGAGTGGACCCGTGGCGCGGTCAAGACGGTGCCGCCGGGATGGCTGCCCGGCGCCCGTGAGTTGCGGGCCTGGACGCTGGCGGCGGGTACGCCCGAGGCCGACGACCGTTATGTGCTGGGGCTCGACCCGCATGCGCCCGATACCCACGCGGCGCTGGCCGCGGCGATGATGCGGGTGGGAATCGCCCCGACGTTGATCGGGACCAGAGGCGCTCATCCGGCCCTGCGAATCGGTGGGCGGCGACGGCTGTCACGCCTGGTAGAGAACGTGGGGGAACCGCCCGGGGAGGCGGCGGCGTTGGCGCAGTGGCCACGTATTTAATGGTGGACATACGGAGAGCCGGTTTGCGTAGGCTCGTGCGTAATGCGAAATTGTCAGTTGCCGGGCGTGGCGCGGCAACTATAGGAGTGGAGCGTAAGCACAGGTGGCTGGCGATAATGGCGGCAGCGGAAGCAAGGGACCCGTCCGGCGACTCGTAATTGTCGAGTCGCCGACAAAGGCGCGCAAGATAGCCGGCTACCTCGGTTCCAACTACGTGGTCGAATCCTCCCGCGGACACATTCGCGACCTGCCGCGCAATGCCGCTGACGTGCCCGCCAAGTACAAATCCGAGCCGTGGGCGCGCCTCGGGGTCAATGTCGACGACAACTTCGAACCGCTCTATATCGTCAGCCCGGAGAAGAAGAGCACCGTCACCGAGCTCAAAGACCTGCTCAAGGGTGTCGACGAGCTCTACCTTGCGACGGACGGTGACCGCGAGGGTGAGGCGATCGCCTGGCATCTCCTGGAGACGCTGAAGCCCAAGGTGCCGGTCCGGCGGATGGTGTTCCACGAGATCACCGAACCCGCCATCCGGGCCGCCGCGGAAAATCCCCGTGACCTGGACATCGCCCTGGTCGACGCACAGGAAACCCGGCGCATCCTCGACCGTCTCTACGGCTACGAGGTCTCACCCGTGCTGTGGAAGAAAGTGGCGCCGAAGCTGTCCGCAGGCCGGGTGCAGTCGGTGGCCACGCGCATCATCGTGCAGCGTGAGCGGGAGCGCATGGCGTTCCGCAGCGCCGGGTACTGGGACGTCAGTGCTGAGTTGGACGCGTCGGTCTCCGACCCGCAGGCCACGCCACCCAAGTTCACCGCCAAGCTCAACACCGTCGACGGCCGCCGGGTCGCCGCCGGTCGTGACTTCGACTCGCTGGGCCAGCTGCGCAAGCCCGACGAGGTGCTCGTGCTCGACGAGGCCAGCGCCGGGGCCCTGGCCGCCGGTCTGCGTGGCGCCCAGTTGGCCGTCAGCTCCGTCGAGCAGAAGCCGTACACCCGCAAGCCCTATGCGCCTTTCATGACGTCCACGCTGCAGCAGGAGGCCGCCCGCAAGCTGCGGTTCTCTTCGGAGCGCACCATGAGCATCGCCCAGCGGCTGTACGAAAACGGCTACATCACCTACATGCGTACCGACTCCACGACGCTATCGGAGTCCGCGATCAACGCCGCGCGCAACCAGGCCAGGCAGCTCTACGGCGACGAGTACGTGCATCCGTCGCCGCGGCAGTACACCCGCAAGGTCAAGAACGCCCAGGAGGCGCACGAGGCGATCCGCCCCTCGGGGGACGTGTTCCAGACCCCGGGCCAGCTGCACAGCGCTCTGGACACCGACGAGTTCCGGCTCTACGAGCTGATCTGGCAGCGCACCGTGGCCTCGCAGATGGCCGACGCGCGCGGCACCACGCTGTCGCTGCGGATCGCCGGAGCCGCCAGTTCGGGCGAGCAGGTCGTCTTCAACGCCTCCGGCCGCACCATCACGTTCGCGGGCTTCCTCAAGGCCTACGTCGAGAGTCTCGACGAGCAGGCGGGCGGTGAGGCCGACGACGCCGAGAGCCGCCTGCCGAACCTGACCCAGGGGCAGCGCGTCGATGCTGCCGATCTGACGGCCGACGGACACACCACCAGCCCGCCGGCCCGTTACACCGAGGCCTCGCTGATCAAGTCCCTCGAAGAACTCGGCATCGGCCGCCCGTCGACCTACAGCTCGATCATCAAGACCATCCAGGACCGCGGCTACGTGGTCAAAAAGGGCAGTGCGCTGGTCCCGTCGTGGGTCGCCTTCGCTGTGATCGGCTTGCTCGAGCAGCATTTCGGCCGGCTGGTGGATTACGACTTCACCGCGGCCATGGAGGACGAGCTCGACGAGATCGCCAACGGTCAGGAGCAGCGCACCAACTGGCTGTCGAATTTCTACTTCGGTGGTGAGCACGGCGTCGAGGGCTCGATCGCGCGGGCCGGTGGACTCAAGCACCTGGTCGGCGGGAACCTCGAAGGTATCGACGCGCGAGAAGTCAACTCCATCAAGCTCTTCGACGATTCCGAGGGCCGTGCTGTGGTGGTCCGCGTGGGCCGCAACGGGCCGTACCTGGAGCGCATGATCGCCGACCCTGACAATCCTGGGGAGCTGAAGCCGCAGCGCGCCAACCTCAAGGATGAGCTGACCCCTGACGAGCTGACCCTCGAGCTGGCCGAAAAGCTTTTCGCCACACCGCAAGAGGGCCGGGTGCTGGGTGTCGACCCGGTGTCCGGGCACGAAATCGTGGCCAAGGACGGACGGTTCGGCCCCTACGTCACCGAGATTCTCCCCGAGCCGCCCGAGGACCCGGATGCCGGGACGACGGCCAAGAAGGGCAAGAAGCCGACCGGGCCCAAGCCGCGCACTGGTTCCCTTTTGCGCTCAATGGATCTGGAGACCGTGACGCTGGACGACGCGCTCAAGCTGCTGTCGCTGCCGCGCGTGGTCGGCGTCGACCCGTCGAACAACGAGGAGATCACCGCGCAGAACGGCCGTTACGGCCCATATCTCAAGCGTGGCACCGACTCTCGTTCGCTGGCCAACGAGGAGCAGATGTTCACCATCACCCTCGACGAGGCGCTGAAGATCTACGCCGAGCCGAAACGCCGTGGGCGCCAGGCTGCTGCGGCCCCGCCGCTGCGTGAGCTGGGCACCGACCCGGCCTCGGGCAAGCCGATGGTGATCAAGGACGGCCGATTCGGCCCCTATGTCACCGACGGTGAGACCAACGCCAGCCTGCGCAAGGGCGATGACGTTCAGTCGATCACCGATGAGCGTGCCTCGGAACTGCTGGCCGATCGTCGGGCCCGCGGGCCGGTGAAGAAGGCTGCCAAGAAGGCCCCGGCGAAGAAGGCAGCCAAGAAGGCTCCGGCGAAGAAGGCTGCGGCCAAGAAAGCCTGACCTGCTCTAGCCGGTCAGGTCGCTCTCGGCGTCATCGCGCTCCAGATCGCGGGGGAGCACCAGGTTCATCGGCCGGGCCAGCTGGGTGGGCCCGGTGCGCCCACGCAGCTCGACGATCTCGCCGACGTCCCAGCTCAGTGCCTCGGCATCCAGTGCGCCGCTGACCGCGATCGCGGAGGCCAGCACGTGGCCTTCCTCCAGCTTGGCGAGCTCGGTGAGGCGCGCAGCCTCGTTCACCGGGTCGCCGATCACCGTGTACTCGAATCGGGCCTGAGCGCCGATGTGGCCGGCGATCGCGCGGCCGGCCGAGACCCCGATGCCGAACTCGGTATCGGTGCCCAGAACGCTGAGCAGCTCGTCGTGCAGTTCACGGGATGCCGCCAGCGCGCCGCCGGAGGCGTCGGGGTGTTCGATGGGGGCACCGAAGATGGCCAGGGCTGCGTCACCCTGGAACTTGTTGACGAACCCGCCGTGACGGTTGACGGTGTCGACGATGACCCGAAAGAACTCGTTGAGCAGGTTCACCACGTCACCAGCGGGGATCGTCGACGCCAGATGCGTCGAACCCACGAGGTCCACGAACAGCACCGCCACGTCCCGTTCCTGGCCGCCGAGCTCAGTGCCGCGTTCCAGGGCGCGTCGGGCCACGTCCTCACCCACGTAACGGCCGAACAGGTCACGTAGCCGTTGCCGCTCGGCCAGCTCGCGCACCATGTCGTTGAACCCGGCCTGCAGCAGGCCCAGCTCACTGGCGTCGTAGATCTGCATGTGCGCGTTGTAGTTACCGCGCTGCACCTCGCCCAGCGCCCAGCGCAGCTGGCGCAGCGGATCGGCGATCGACATCGCCACCAGCACGGTGCCGGACAATCCGATCACCAGCGCGGCGATGGCCAGCAGCAACAGTGGGGTGATCAGCCGGTCCGCGGATGCGGAGAGGATCGAGAACTTGCTGGCCACCAGGGCCAGGACGATGGCCAGGACCGGCACACCCGTCGAGAGGACCCAGGTCAGCACCTGTCGCAGGATCACCCCGGGGGCGCGGAAGTTCTCCGGCACCCCACCGCGCAGCGCGGCGACCGCCACCGGCCGCAGCACCCGTTCGGACTGCAGGTAGCCGATGATCGCGGTCGCGGTCGCGCCAAGCGCCGTGGCAACCAGTACCACCGGAGCTGACTTGCTGGCCACCGGCCAGCTGGCCACGATGAACACGATCGAGCCCAGGAACCAGTTCGTGACGCTGATCATGGTCCGGTAGAACGGCATTTTCAGCGTCCGCACCCGCGCCAGCTCGGTGATGGCGGGGTCGGACTTGGACAACAAGGTGTCGCGGCGCTGCCACCGGATGATGGGGATCAGCAGCCGCAGTGCCAGGTAGGCGCCGACCGTGAACGACACGAACAGGTACCCCAGGAAGATCGCCAGGTTGGCCACCGGAAGGTCCTGGAGCTGGATGCGGTCCTCCGGCGGCAGGCCGAAGCGCAGGAAGCCCAGCACGAAAAGCGCGCCGATGATGTCGGCCTGCAACATGCCCAGCGTGAACACCGGCCACGGGGTACGCGCCACCCAGCGCGCGAATGCACCGATTCGCGCGACGGGTATCGGCTCCGTGGTCACCCGTTCACCGTATCGGGCCGCAGGGACGTTCAGCGCCTGCTGTGACGTGGTTGTGTCGGCTTGACCACTACTGTTGGGGACGATGAGCGGGGTCTTTACGCGGCTGGTGGGCCAGCACGCGGTGGAACAGGAGCTGGTGGCGGCCGCGTCGGCGGCCCGCGGTGATTCGCCACACAGTGGCACCACGGTCGGGACCATGACACATGCCTGGCTGATCACGGGCCCGCCCGGATCGGGGCGTTCGGTGGCCGCGTTGTGTTTCGCGGCGGCCTTGCAGTGCACGTCAGAGGGGACGCCGGGGTGCGGTGAATGCCGGGCCTGCACGACGACGATGGCCGGCACCCACGCCGACGTGCGCCGCATCGTGCCCGAGGGGTTGTCGATCGCGGTCAAGGAGATGCGCGACATCGTCCAGATCGCGTCGCGCCGTCCCGGGACCGGACGCTGGCAGGTTGTGGTGATCGAGGATGCCGACCGGCTCACCGAGGGTGCCGCCAACGCACTGCTCAAGGTGGTCGAGGAGCCGCCGGCATCGACGGTGTTCCTACTTTGCGCACCGTCGGTAGACCCCGAGGACATCGCGATCACGCTGCGCTCACGCTGCCGACACGTGGCGCTGACCACGCCGTCGGTGGACGCCATCGCCGACGTGCTGATCTCCGGAGACGGGCTGCCGGAAGGCGACGCCCGCTGGGCAGCCTCGGTGAGCGGCGGCCACGTGGGCCGGGCTCGACGGTTGGCGACCGATCCGGAGGCCAGAGAGCGTCGCAAGCGCGCGCTCGGGCTGGCCCGGGACGCTGCGACGCCGGCGCGGGCGTTCGCGGCTGCCGAGGAGATGGTGGCCGTCGCCGAGTCCGAGGCACTGGCATTGACGGCGGGGCGCAACGAGACCGAGACCGAGGAGCTCAAGACCGCCCTCGGCGCCGGCGGGACCGGAAAAGGCACCGCCGCCACCACCCGCGGGACCGCCGGTGCGCTCAAGCAGCTGGAGAATCGGCAGAAGTCACGACGGACGCGGGCCAATCGCGATGCTTTGGACCGGGCCCTGATCGACCTCGCCACGTACTTCCGCGATGCGCTGCTGGTGTCCTCGGGAGCCGGCGGAGTCACCGCGAACCACCCGGACATGGCCGAGAAAGTGGATGCCATGGCCGCCCACGTGCCGCCCGACCGGCTGCTGCGCTGCATCGAGGCGGTGCTCGAATGCCGCGAGGCGCTGGCGATCAACGTCAAACCGAAGTTCGCCATCGATGCCATGGTGGCGACGGTCGGGCAGGCGCTGCGTGGGTGAGGTCCGGCGGGCAGGAGCGCAGCGACTCGGGGATCAAGTTGGGTCCTGGGTGGCGTCTGCCGTAAAGTGGTGCCGCCCGGTTCACCGGGTGCGCCGCCTTAGCTCAGTCGGTAGAGCATCTCACTCGTAATGAGAAGGTCGGGGGTTCGATTCCCCCAGGCGGCTCCATTTTTTTTTCGCGTCGCATGCCACTCGAGCAATCGGCGATAGGCTCACCGCCATGGCACGGATCGTGGTGGGTGCGGCTCTCCTGGCAGCGGTTTCGCTGACAGCTCCGGTGGCGGGGGCTGATCCGGGGCAAATTCCTGATCTCGGTGGTTACACCGCGGTGGATGTTCACCCCTACAGCACGTATTACAACTACCCGACGACCAACGGCGCGCAGTTCGTCAGTCCAGACGGATACCGATGCCGGATCACCTACACCGGCCGCGCCAATCCACCTATGAAGCAGGCCAGCTGCTGGGGCGAGCTGCCTGGTACATCGAGCAACATGGTCAGCGTCTTCGCGGCCATGTCACTTGATCCGGCGACCTTTTCCACCGGAGATCTGGCTGCCATGGAGAAGTACACGGACTACAAGGCGCCGCGTGACCGCACAGTTGATCCGGCCGACTACAAGCTGCTTCCCGCGGGCAGCAAGCTCATCTACCCCGATACCGGAACATGTGCCGTCACCGACGTGAGCACGGTCTGCGTGGTGGGCGACCACGGCTTCGAGCTGTCGGGGCAGGGAAGCCGCGTCTTCTAGTCTCTGGTCAGTACATCGCGGGCGACGTTGCGGGCTGTATTCGCAGCAGGGAATCCCGCGTAACCGCTGGCGTGGTAGATGACTTCGGCGATCTCGTCCTCGGTGAGGCCGTTGCGGAGGCCGATCCTGACGTGCGACTCGAACTCATCGGTGGCACGCAGGGCGATCAAGATGCCCATGGTGACCAGGCTGCGGTCACGCCGGCTCAACCCGTCACGGCTCCACAACCGGCCGAAGACATTGTCGACGCCGATCGCCAGCAGCTCATCGCCGAAGCTGCCGTCGGGTTCGACAACGTCGGCCGGCAGGTGCGGCACCATCTCTCGGAGGACACGCAGACCCTGTTCACGTACGTCAGTCATGCCTGCCAGCTTGGCATGTGCTCCGAATCAGTCGTCAGCCTCCAAGGGAAACGGCGACGGGTGCGCCGGTGCCGGGCTCTGAGGTTCGGTGCCGGGTTCTGCGATCTGTTAGGTACGTGGCCTGCGATCTGTTAGAGAGGGTCGGACGGCGCTGTGCCTGGCTACGCAGAGGACATCGTTCGCTCTGGATTTCCGGGATCTGCCTCTGCGAGTCCGCCGAGCGCACCACGTTCGGCCAGTAATGCCTGTGCATTCATGTGTGTCGTATCGCCGAAGGCTCTCGTTGTTCAGCGCGTGGTCGGCGTTGGTGTCGCGGCGGTCGGGTCAGGTGGTCTCTGGATGAACGGATCGGGTTTGAAGGGATCGCACACGGCGCCGATCTCTTCCTCCGTAATGTCGAGCAGGACCCCGGAATCCACTAAAAGCCATCGAGGCCCAGCAGGAGTAGGACCGGTTGCAGCCTTCTGCGCGGTCCACTTCACCTGCGGACGCCACAGCCCATCACTGCCGCCCGGAGGTTTGACCAAAGCGCCGTCTTTCTTCATGGCGTACAGACCGGGAGTGTCGTACAAGCAGATCGACACCTCGATGGCGCCGTCAGGCAGCTCGCGAGCGGCTACCGCGCGTTGCAGTGCACCACCCGTCTGGCCGACGTAGACGTCATGGATCCGAATCCCCGGGTTGTCGATCTCAGGCACGATCTGGCTGCGATAGCGCTGGTAGAGCTCTTCTTCGTCAGGATCGTTACTTAGTCGACCGTCGACGGTCACCTGTAATGCGAATCTGGCAGCGTCTGCGAGCAGAGGTTGGAGTGGCACCGCAACATCAGTGCGAATCGCAAACGGCGGGTAAGGGAATGGCGGAGGTGTGGACGTGGGGATTTCGGGCGACGCACCGTTGTCCGTCTGACATGCGCTGACAAGGAGCGTCAGCAGGGCGGCTGAGATGACAACCCCTGCCCACTTCAAGATCATGCGCGGTGCCATGCCGGGATCCTATTCATCGTCATCCGATTTGTCGGCCTCTGGTGCAACAGCGTCCGCGTAGCTTTGTCCATAATCCGTGACGTAGTGGGTCAAACCATGGTTGATCAAGTAATTCTGTAGCTCGGTCCACTCCCGGCTCCCGACTGCCATTCCTGCGACATCAATGGGATGTCCGTTGGGGTTCAGAACGGTCGGCAGGAGTCCGGCTCGGTGAGCTGCCTCGACGATCGCCTGTTGCGCTTGCCGAGTCGATGCTGCTTCAAGGTCAGCCGTCTCGGGAACCTCGATCGCCTGATATTCGGGTTTGCCAATCCAGTCTTTGATTACTTTTTCAACGGCTTCGCCGGGATCGACGCCTGTCGCGCCGGTTGCGATATCGGCGTGCGGAATCCTGCCGGCGAGTTCGCCGGTGGCAATTCCGGCGACCTCTGCGCCCAGAAGTTTCGCTCGGTATACCGCATCTTTTGCTTCGAGATCGGACTGAAGTACGTCGTTCTGATGATCGATTGCTCCGAGCATGGCCTGGTCGATGCGACCCGACAAGTGGCCTCCCGGACTGTTTGCGAGCTGGGCGTCGAGTTGGCCTTCTGGATTGTTGCGCAACGCCGCTTCGAGTTCGTCGATGCGCGCCGTCTCGGCAGCACTGGCCAGGGTGACTCTGCCTTCTTCGGAGTAGCTACCAAGCTCGAGTAGCCGGTTGCCGTCGGCGGCGCCGAATACGGGATGCCCGAGCGCGTCCAGCTTCGTTTGCGCGAAGCCTTGCTGACTGCCCGCACCGGCCAAAGAGTCGGTATTAGTCGCGAGGAGCTGGCTCATCTCTGTCGAGATAGCGTCATTGCGTGCGAATGCATCGCGCATGGTCGAATACACCGGATCGTCGGGACCCGGAGCCAGCAGGTCCGGGATCTCGGTCATTGCCAGCCGAGCTCGATCACCCATGGGGTCGCCGATGGCCCGTTGTGAATCCTCGGTCATCCAATCGAGCAGGGTCGCAGCTCCATTTCCCTCACCGCCACTCTGTGACCAATCGTGGCCGATGAGTGTTCGGACCGTTTCCTCGCGGTTGTATCCATCGGGCAACCCGTCGCCGGTTCCAGACCAGATTCGGTACGAGGCTTCATCATTGCGACCGGCAATTTCAGCGAGTGAGCTCGCAGCGCGCTCGTACGACTCCGGCGGAGTATCGGTCATGCCCCACCCGCCTAGAGAGTGCTCGACCATGTCAGCGGATTTCAGATACATCTCGGTGCCTAGTCGTGATCCTGGCTGATATCCGGGATTGGATTCGCCCATGAGCTCACTGAACTGCACTACGTCAGCCACGTGCTGGTTCTTTGCTTCTGCCGGGCCCACGGTCTCCCAGCCTGGATAAGTTGGATCGCCGCGCCGCGTCTCGAGCATGTCCCGCAAATCAGAAGGCAACTGGTCGTATCCCCCACGGGATGCAACTGAGCCGTCCGGATTGCGGTCCACAACGTTTTCGTTGCTGGTTACCGTCAGGCCGTTGGCCAGCCTGTCCCGCTGATCGCTTGCTTCTCGATTGCCCGAGGCTTCCTGCGATTCGAGATGGCGATCCAACAGCAACAATCCATCTTTGCCCGCAGTCTTGAAGAAGTCGCGATAGTAGTCGAGTGTTTCCTTTGGGACGCTGCTGACTTCCTTGCCTTCAGCCAGCGCCTGCATCTCCTCCTCGAGTAGCGGACTTGGTGGGAGATTCTTCGCCACACGGTCCAGGACTTCGGGGTCCCGATTTGCCGAACCGAGCGCCGCCTGGTCGGCTAATGCTTGACCGTCTTCTTTTCCGTTGGGCTTCTTCTCGTCGCCATCGGCTTTGCCGTCTCCGTTCTGGTCCGTCTTTTCGCTACCCGGTCCGAACTTTTGGTTGCCCGTCAGCGCGTCCCACTCACCTTTGAGGCCGGTGATGCGCCCAGCGATGATGTTCATGTCTGTGTTGGCGGTGCTGACGATGGTGTTGACTTGGCCGATGCCTTGGTTGGCAATCGGGATCAGCTTGCGTTCTCGATCTTGGGCGCTGGTAGGGGGCAGTGCCTGGACGGCGCTGTCTACCCAGCTCTTCGCGCTGTCAAGTTTGTTGCGCCCGTTGGTCACCACTTCGGAGGCGTTGGTAACTTCGTTGGCGATCCTGCTGTCGAGGTCTGCGAGTTTCTGGTAGACGGCCGCGTGTTCTTTGTTGGCCGCGGCGTAGGCTTCGGCGCCCTTTCCTTGCCAACCATCGTGCTGGGCGGCCGATTCGACCATGCCCTTCATCCTCAGCAGTTGGGAGCTTCCGTCGTGCTGGGAGCCGTCGACGGGCGTGCCGACTCCGAACGTTGCCCGCGCTTTGTTCCACGTGGAATAGAAGCCATCAAGCGCGCTCACAGAACGTCCCCCCACCAGGATCCCGACAGTCAACCGTCAGTATCTCAGCAGCTGAACTACTTCGGTGCCAGGAATCCCACAGGTCCGGGGGAGATGCAGACCGACAGCGCGGCGGTGTTGGCCTGCACGGCAATCGACTGGCCGGCCCCGGGCAGCCGGACGAAGACCCGGTTGAGCCCGGGGCGCACCGGCACCTTCACCTCGGGGCCTTCGGCCAGGGCCATGGTCAGCGAGCCGTCGCTGTTGGCCAGGTAGTTGATCTCGGCGGTCCAATCGGCAGGCAGCAGTGGCCCGTCGAGCGGCATGACCACGGGTTCGTCGGGCTGCACCAGGAAGCCGCACCTGGGCGCCGGGCCCTCGACGATGGTGCGCACCCAGGTCACTTTGGCGGGGAGAAGCGTGCCGGTCCGGTCGAACATCCGCAGATCGGTTGTCGCCGAGGCAAATTCGGGCCGTGGTGACGCGAGCGCGAACATGTGGCTGGCCAGGTTCTCCGGAGCGGCCACCCGTTGCAGTATCAGCGGATCGACCTCCTGGTCCAGTAGCGGTGCGGCGGATGAGGTGGAAGCCAGAGATGCGCGGGCATTGTTCAGATACGCCGGCACCGGGTTGTCCTGCCACACCTTCAGGAAGGTGAACGTCGAATAGAGACTGCTCACCACGAAAAGTACCGCGACACCGACACATACAGCAGTGCGTGTGCGTGACGCCGAGAGATAGGACGCGAACCGTGAATCCCGGTTCGGCGCACAGAATCCCACCGCCGCCAACAGCGCCAGCACCACCACGAGGTCCGGCAGATAGCGCAGCGTCTGCGCCAGCTCCAACGCCGTGAAACGAGACGAGCGCATCAGATAGATCGGGATCTGGCACGCGACGGCGTAGCCCAGGGCCACGACCAGAACCGGCCAGATGCGGTTCTTGCGCACGAGCACCACCGCGACAGCGACAACGAGCACGACCCAGCCCAGCACCATCACCGAGACGGGCGGGGTGGCCCACGGGGACGCGGGCGCCCAGCGTTGCCAGGACCACGGCCCGCCTACGATCCCGGGCACGATGCCGTGGGTAAACGATCGGCTCAGCAGGTCCCAGGTCATCGCCAGGTCGAAGCTCCACCGCTTCTGATCGACGACGACGAGGTACACCCCGATCCATGCCACGGTCAGTCCCAGGCACCCGACCCACAGCCGAAGGCCGCGTCGCCACACGTCACGCAAGCCGAAAGTCCCCGTGACGTACCCCAGAAGGGCGACGACGGCGAACGCGACGAACGGGATCACCGCGGCCTTCTCGAAGAACAACAGGCCGCCGAAGAACACCAGTATGCCGAGGACCGCGTGCCGGGTAGCTCCGGTCCGCACCAACAGCACGGCCTCACCGCAGACCCACGCGAGGGCGGCCAGCATGGGCAGGGAGTTCAATGCGGCCGCCCACCAGGCGAACCCGGGCAACGCCAGCGGCGTGAACAAGGCAAAGGTCAGCGGGATCAGCAGCACCGGGCGCCAGCCGAGGATCACCCACAGTGCCCGCAGCAGCGCCAGCGAGGCCAGCAGTTGCATCACCACCAGGCTCACCGCTGCCAGCACCCAGGAGAACGGCGCCACCCGCGTGACGGCGCCGGACACCAGGAACGCCGCGGGCATGACGTGGCCGTCGTGATCGTCGAAGAGGTATGACGGCGACAGCAGATCCTGGGTCCCGGCCCGGCCGATCAGGATCAGATCGTCCCAGTAGAAATAGCCGCCGAATGCGAGTACCGCCCGGACCACCAGGTGCAGCGCGATGAGCGCGGCGGCGATGCGGGCGACCTTGTTCACTCTTGCCGACTGTACGGACCCAGCGGGGGCTAATCTGCCGTCGGTATGGTGAGGCCGTGCGAACACTGGTTACTGGAGCGGCAGGTTTCATCGGATCGACGCTGGTTGACCGGCTGCTGGCGGACGGACACAGCGTCGTCGGGCTCGATGACCTCAGCACGGGCCGGGCGGAGAACCTCAGCAGCGCCGACAACAATGACAACTTCGAGTTCGTCAAGGCAGACATCGTCGACGCGGATCTGCTGGGCCTGTTCAAAGACACCCAGCCTGAGGTGATCTTCCATCTGGCCGCGCAGATCTCGGTGAAGCGTTCGGTGGACGACCCGCAGCTGGACTCCACGGTGAATGTGGTGGGTGTGGTCCGGTTGGCCGAGGCAGCCCGGCAGTCGGGCGTGCGCAAGGTGGTGCACACGTCGTCAGGCGGCTCGGTGTACGGCACTCCGCCGTCGTACCCGACGAGTGAGGACACTCCGACGGATCCGGCGTCGCCGTACGCGGCGAGCAAGGTGGCCGGCGAGGTGTACTTCAACATGTTCCGCAATCTGTACGGCCTGGATTGTTCGCACATCGCGCCGGCCAACGTCTACGGCCCGCGCCAGGATCCGCACGGCGAAGCCGGCGTGGTGGCGATCTTCGCGCAGGCCCTGCTCGCCGGGCGGCCCACCAAGATTTTCGGTGACGGCAGCGACACCCGCGACTATGTCTATGTCGATGACGTGGTGGATGCCTTCGTGAAGGCCTCGGGGTCAGCGGGCGGTGGCCAGCGGTTCAACGTCGGCACCGGGGTGGAGACCTCGACCCGCGAAATGCACACGGCGATCGCCTTGGCCGTCGGCGCCGCAGACGACCCGGAGATGCACCCGCCGCGGCTCGGTGACCTGCGCCGTTCCCGTCTGGACATCACGCGGGCGCGTGAGGTGCTGGGCTGGCAGCCCCAGGTGGATCTGGCCGCGGGAATCCCCAGGACTGTCGAATTCTTTCGGAGTAATTCCCGTTAAAAGATTGTGAGTACTCACTTTCTGTTCTAGCGTTGCGTCATGTCCTACGACGTCATCGTTCGCAACGGCCTGTGGTTCGACGGCACCGGCACCCCGCCGCAGGTCCGTACGCTGGGAATTCGCGACGGGGTGGTGGTCGCGGTATCGGCCACACCGCTCGACGAGACCGACTGCCCGGATGTCATCAACGCCGGCGGCAAATGGGTGGTGCCCGGCTTCGTCGACGTGCACACGCACTACGACGCCGAGGTCCTGCTCGACCCGGGCCTGCGGGAATCCGTGCGTCACGGGGTGACCACTGTGCTGCTCGGCATGTGCTCGCTGTCGACCGTGTATGCCGACGCCGAGGATGCCGCCGACCTGTTCAGCCGCGTCGAGGCGGTGCCGCGTCAGTTCGTGCTGGGCGCCTTGGAGCAGCACAAGACCTGGTCGGGTCCAGCCGAGTACGTGAAGGTCCTCGACGACCTGCCGCTGGGCCCGAATGTCGCGTCGCTGCTGGGGCATTCGGACCTGCGGGCCTCGGTGCTGGGACTGGACCGGGCCACCACCCGTGGCGTCACCCCGACCGACGCCGAACTGGAAACCATGGCGGCCAAGCTCGACGAGGCCCTCGACGCCGGCATGCTCGGGATGTCCGGGATGGACGCGGCGATCGACAAGCTCGACGGGGACCGGTTCCGGTCCCGCGCATTGCCGTCGACGTTCGCGACCTGGCGTGAGCGCCGGCGTCTGATCAAGGTCTTGCGTAAGCGCGGCCGGATGCTGCAGAGCGCGCCGAATGTGGCGAAAGTTCATGAGGCACTGAACTTCTTCCTGGAGAGCAGCGGCCAGTTCGGCCGACGCCGGGATGTACGGATGAGCCTGCTGGTATCGGCCGACGCCAAGTCCTCGCCCGGAGCGGTGCGTGTGCTCGGGCCCGGCGTCCGGCTGCTCAACCGGATCCTCGGTGCCAAGGTGCGCTTCCAGCACCTGCCTGTGCCGTTCGAATTGTATTCGGACGGAATCGATCTGCCCGTGTTCGAGGAGTTCGGTGCAGGTACCGCGGCCCTGCACCTCAAGGATCAGTTCGAGCGCAACAAGCTGCTCGCCGACCCCGAGTACCGCCGCCGGTTCCGCAAGTCGTTCGACCGACGGGTGCTCGGACCGACCTTGTGGCACCGCGACTTCCACGACGCCAGGATCGTCGAATGCCCTGACAAGGCGCTGATCGGCAAGAGCTTCGGGCAGATCGCCGACGAGCGCGGCATTCACCCGCTCGACGCCTTCCTCGACGTGCTGGTCGACAACGGTGAACGCAACGTTCGCTGGACCACCATCGTGGCCAACGACCGGCCGAAGTTCCTCGACAAGCTGGCCACGGAACCGTCGGTGCACATGGGTTTCTCGGATGCCGGTGCGCACCTGCGCAACATGGCGTTCTACAACTACCCGGTGAAGCTCCTCAAGCGGGTGCGTGACGCTCAGTTGGCCGGACGGCCGTTCATGACGACCGAACATGCCGTCCACCGGCTGACCGGCGAGGTGGCCGACTGGTTCGGTGTCCCGGCCGGCACGCTGCGTCAAGGTGATCGTGCCGACTTCGTGGTGATCGACCCGGCCGGCCTCAACGACACAGTGGAGGCCTACCACGAGGAGTCGGTCCCGTTCTACGGCGGGCTGAGCCGCATGGTGAATCGCAGCGACGACGCCGTCGTCGCGACCGCCGTCAACGGTGCGGTGGTGTTCCGCAACGGCCAGTTCCGCGATGGCTACGGCGAATCGGTGAAATCGGGCCGGTACCTGCGGGCCGGTGCCGAGCAACTGGACCGCACGCCCGTCTAGTCATGGCGAGAACCCAGCAGCAGCGTCGTGAGGAAACCGTGGCGCGCCTACTCGACGCCGGCATCGACACCATTGTCGAGGTGGGGTACGCGCGGGCGTCGGCGGCGGTGATCGCCAAGCGAGCCAAGGTTTCCGACGGTGCGCTGTTCCGGCATTTCCCCACCATGAGCGACTTCATGGCGGCCACGGCGCGAGAGGTGGCGCGCCGTCAGTTGGAGTTGGGAAGCAAGCTGATAGCAGACATCGCCGCCGAGCAGCCGCCGTTGCCGGCGGTGCTGACGATTCTGCGGGATATCGCGGGCAGCGACACCAACACCGTGTGGCATGAGCTGCTGATGGCGGCCCGCACCGATGAGAAGCTGCGGGGCCCACTGCAAACCGTGCTTGCCGAATACATCGAGAACATCCACGAAGTCGCCAAGACCACGCCGGGGGTCGATCAATTCCCCGAGGACTCGTTCAGCGTCATACTGGCCGTCCTGCTCAACACGTTCGACGGTGCGGCCATGGTGCGCCGCGTGCTGCCACTGCCCGAACTCGAGGACGCCCGGATCGCCATGCTGGCGGCGTTGCTCAGCCGCTAGATTTCGTCGGGCACCCGCACGTTCTGCAGGGCCACGGCCCGGGCCAGCCGGGCATAGCGCAGCTCGAGATCCTTGATCCGCAGGTACGTCGACAGCGTGACGAATACGAACGCGATGATGAGCATGTACTCCATCAGGTCCGTACCGCGGTCCACCCCAAGCCAATTGGCCACCACGGTGGTGTCGTCGGGTCGCAGGATCGCGTAGATTCCCGCCGCCACGAACAACACGAAACCGACCTTCACCCACGCCTTGGAACGGGCGCTGCGCCGCGACCCGAGCAGGTACGCCAACAGCACCAGCACCGCGACGATCAGTAGTGCCTGAATCCAGTTCATCGGGACATCCTTCTGCGTAACAGCCCGTCGAAGAGGATGTTCACCCCGTTGAGCAGTGGTTGCCCCTTGGACTTCGAGTAGTCGGTGTAGAGGATCTCGACCGGTTCCTCGAGTACGCGCCAACGGTTTTCGTACGCCAGCGAGATGAACTCACCCGCGTGGCTCATGCCGTTCATGGTGAGGTTGAGCTCGTCGGCCACCAGCTTGTTGAACACCCGTAGGCCGTTGTGCGCGTCGGTGAGTCCGAAGGCGCGGCTCTGCGGGCTCAGGAATGCCGCTGCCCGCAGGATGATCCGCTTCAGCGGCGGGGTGTGCGTCACCGCGTGGGCATCCGGGTTGGCGAACCGGGTGCCCACGACCAGATCGGCACCGTCGGTGTCGAGCCGGTCGATCATCCGCACCACGTCCTTGACCTGGTGCTGACCGTCGGCATCGAAGGTGGCGAACACGCGGGCGCCGGGCCGGCTGCGCGCGTACTCGACGCCGGTCTGGATTGCCGCACCCTGACCGAGATTCACCGGATGCGGGACGACGTGCGCGCCGGCCCGCACGGCCAGGTCGGCAGTGCCGTCGCGGCTGCCGTCGTCGACACAGACCACGTTAGGGAAAACCGAGCGCACGTCGGAGATGACGTCGCCGATGATGCTCGCCTCGTTGAAGGCGGGGATGATGATCCAAATGTCGTGAAAGCGCATGTCGATGGGCACCAAACTACACCGCGGCCTCATGCCCCGGCCGGAGCCGCTCCGTCATCACCCACGCCCCGCACGGGCGAGCGCGCCCAGGTGAACCGCGATCCCGACGAGCGGTCCGCACAGCAGCGCGATGACGGTACGCATCTCCAGCTCCACCGGTAGCAGCAGCAGTGCGACGGCCGCGACGGTGGCGAGGATCCAGCCCAGGGCGTAGGCCCGGTGCAGGGCAGCGGCGACGGTCGCGGCACCGGTCAGGGTGAGCATCGCGATGGCGACGGCGGCGGCGGTCAGCCAAGCCAGCAGGGGACCGCCGGCGCGGTACTCGTCGCCGAACCCCACCCGCAGCAGCCACGGACCCAGGAGTCCGGCCGCGGCCACGCCCACGGCGCCCAGCGCGGCCACGGCAGCAGCGGGGGCCAGCAACGCCCGCAGTCTTTTGTCGCGTTGGTCGACAAAGTGCGCGATCAGGTTGCCCTGCATCGCGGTCAGCGGAACGAGCAGCGGCGCACGCGTCAGCGTCACGGCCAGGATCACCACACCGCCGGCCGCGCCCAGATCACCCGAGGTGGCCTTGAGCAGCACCGGGAACCCCATCACCAGGATCGCGCCGGCGCCGGCCGCGGCGATCGAATGCGCCGTCCCACGCAGGAACGTCGCGGGGCTGCCCGCGGTGAGCAGCCCGGCGGCCAGACGCGCTGCCGGCGCGGCGATCAGCATGATCAGCCAGGCCACCGCGCCGGCGACAGTGGCCCACAGGAACCCCGCCAGCCCCCAGCCGAGCACGAACGTCGCGGCGGCGACGGCCACCCGGATTCCGGCGTCGGTGACCATCAGGGCGCCGTACTCGGTCCAACGATTCACTCCGGCGAGCATGCCGAGCAGGGTGGCGTGCAGACAGAATCCGGCCAGCCCGACGCTGAGCAGCACGATGCTCAGCGCCCGAGACTCGGCGAATACGTGCGCGCTCCACAGCGGTGAGCTGAGCGCGATCACAATGGCCGCGGCGATGCCGACCAGCGCGGCGATTCGCATCGGGTGGGTGGTGGGTGCGCCGCTCAGGTCCCGGTGCCGAGAGGAACGGACTTCTCGGGTGGCCTCCTGCAAGAGACCGTTTGCGGCGCCGGTCACCAGGCCGAATGCGCCCCAGAACACGCTGAAGATCGAGAAGCCGGCCGGCTCGAGGTCACGGGCGGCCAGGTACAGCACGGCGTAACCGCACAACGCGCTGATCGCCGTCGCCAGTCCGACCCGGGCGACACTGCTGCGCGTGACAGGGCCGGTGGCCGATGAGCCGCTTGCGCGAAGAGCATCGAACTCCGATGAGCCGCTTGCGCGAAGAGCATCGAACCCGGGGGCGCCGCCGGCATCGGTCACAGGTCCGGCAGCTCTTTGGAATACAGCCAGGCCTGCCACAGCGGCTGCAGTGGCTCGTCGGTGTAGCCGGCGGCCAGCCCGGTGAAATCGTCGGTGAATGCGGTGCTGTGGCGGTAGCGGGCCGTCCAATCCCTCAGCAGCGCAAAGAAATTGCGATCACCGATCAGGCTGCGCAGCGCGTGCAGCGTCAGTGCCCCGCGTTTGTAGACCCGGTCGTCGAACATGTCCTCGGGCCCGGGATCGGACAGGAGCAGGTCCTGGGGCTTGTCGCGCAGCCGCGCGTGATAATGCTCGGCCCACTCCGCGGCAGTGTGCCCGCCGCTGTGTTCGGACCACAGCCACTCCGCGTAGCAGGCAAATCCCTCGTGCAGCCAGATGTCCCGCCAGCGTCGCGCCGTCACCGAGTTGCCGAACCACTGGTGGGCCAGTTCATGGGCGATCAGCCGCTCGGCGCCGCGGTGCCCGTCGCAGTGGTTGGCCCCGAAGATCGAGATGCCCTGGGCCTCCAGCGGTATCTCGAGATCGTCTTCGGTGACGACCACGGTGTAGCCGCTGGCCAGCGGATAGGGGCCGAACATCTTGATGAAGAGCTTCATCATCTGCGGCTGATCTTCGAAGTCGTGGTCGAAATTGCGGCGCAAGCGGGCAGGCAACACCGCGTGCATCGGTACCGGCGTCTTGGCCAGCCGCTGGCTCTCGTACTGCCCGATCTGCAGGGTGATCAGGTAGCTCGACGTCGGTTCTGCCTGCTCGTAGGTCCACACCGTGTGGCCGGCGCGGGCTTTCCGGGAGATCAACTCGCCGTTCGCCAGGGCGTAGTACGGGCTGTCGGTGCTGATCTGGATCCGGTAGCTGGCCTTCGAGCTGGGATGGTCGTCGCACGGGAACCAGGAGGCCGCCCCGTTGGGTTGGCCGGCCACCAGGGCGCCGTTCGACAGTTCCTCGAAACCTACTTCACCCCAAAAGGATTCGATGGGGCGCGGGGTTCCGTTGTAGCGGATGACGACGGTCATCGCGGCGCCGGCCGGCAGTGCCGAGGACATGGTGACCGACAACTTCCCGCCCGAACATCGGTACTGGGCGGGGCGGCGGCCGTTCACCGAAACCCGCGACACCGTGAGTGCGTCGGACAGGTCGAGGGTGAAGGTGCGCACCGCGGCCAAGGTCACCGCGGTGATGGTGGCGGTCCCGGCCAGCCGGTTGATCGCCACCTTGTATTCCAGGTCGAGTTCGTAGCGCGACACCCGGTACCCGAAGTTGCCGTTGTTAGGCAGATAAGGATCGATGACTGGTGCGGGCGTCACTTTCTTTGCGGCCTTCTTCGATCGGGTCACGCGGCAGGGTCTTCTGTCTTCTTGGCAGTCTTGTCCGAGGCTTTGTCGGCGGCACGTTTCTTGCCGAACATGTTCCACGGGGCGATCGGGTTGCCCTGCCAGCGGGTCGAAGGTGGTACCTCGTCGCCCCGCATCACCAGTGAGCCCGGCCCGACCGTGGCGCCGGAACCCAGGCGCGCCGCGGGCAGTGCCACGCAGTGCGGTCCCAGCGTCGAACCCTCTTCGAGCACAACGCTGTCCAACCGCATGATGCGGTCATGGAACAGGTGGGTCTGCACCACGCAGCCGCGGTTTACGGTGGACGCGGTCCCCAGCG
This sequence comes from Mycobacterium sp. IDUB_9, assembly GCF_055419505.1. Taxonomy (NCBI): domain Bacteria; kingdom Bacillati; phylum Actinomycetota; class Actinomycetes; order Mycobacteriales; family Mycobacteriaceae; genus Mycobacterium; species Mycobacterium sp. IDUB_9. The sequence goes on from NZ_JBVAXU010000001.1 coordinate 1,593,345, forward strand.
TCACCAGATCGGCTTCGGGCAGCCAGTAGGTTTCGCACCACACGCCGCGCCCGATCGAGGCGCCCAGCCCACGCAGCCACAGGTTCATCACCGGGGTGCCGCTGGCGGCCCGGGCAAACCAGGGTGCGGCGACGGTCTCGACGAACGTGTCTGACACCTCGTTGCGCCACACGAACGACGACCACAGCGGATGCTCGACCGCGCGAATCCGGCCGACCACCAACCACTTTGCGATCACCGCGATGGTTCCGGCCACCGCGCCGGCGGCCAGCAGAACCACGCCGGCGGACAATGCCGCCCACAGGAAGCCGAACCGGATCGTCACCGCCTGCATCGCACCGAGCACCGCGATGCCGATCGCGAAGGTGACGATCACCGGGATCAACCGGCAGGTCTCGACCGCCGAGCGCATGATCTTGAGCCGGACCGACGGATGGAACGTGCGCAGCGCGTCGGCGGCGGTGGCGTTGCGGCGCAACCGGACCGGTGGGCTGCCCAGCCAGGACGAGCCGGCCTTGGCCTTGTGCGGCGTGGCCGACAGCACGGCCACCAGTCCGTCGTTGGGCACCTTGCGGCCCGGCTGCGTGATGCCGGAGTTGCCGAGGAAGGCCCGCTTGCCGATCGTGGCTTTGGCGACATGGATCCAGCCGCCGCCCAGTTCGTAGGAGGCCACCATGGTGTCGTCGGCCAGGAACGCGCCGTCCTGCACCTCGGTGAACTTCGGGGTGAACAGGGCCGTCGAGATCTCGGTGTCCTTGCCCACTTTCGCTCCGAGCAGGCGCAGCCACCAGGGGGTGAGCAGGCTGGCGTAGATCGGGAAAAGGTAATTGCGGGCCGCGTCCATCAGGCGTTCGGTGGTCCACAGCTGCCAGCCCACCCGGCTGCGCACGGGGTGGTAGCCCTCCGACAGATGCACCGAGAGCAGACGCACCCCGATCACGGTCAGCGCGGCGTAGGTCAGCAGTGAAACCAACGCTGCGGCCGGAGTCCACGCCAGGGCAGGCAACAGGGCATCGGCGGGTGAGGCGGTGCCGTGCACGCCCCACGCGATCACGGCGAGACCGGCGGCCAGTGCCAGCAGCGGCAGGCCGGCCAGCAGCAGGGAGGTCACCCCGTACACCGCGACCCACACCGGAGCGCGGCCCGGCCGGTGATCGGGCCACGGGTGGCGGGCCTTGCCGGATTTCACGGCGGGTGAGCCCTTCCAGAACTGACCGTTCTTGACCTTGCCGGTCACTGCTGAGCCGGGTGCGACATCGGCGTTCTTGCCGATGCTCGCCCCGGGGAGCAGCGTGGTGCGGGCGCCGATCGTGGCGTCGTTGCCGATGGAGACCGGCCCGACGTGGAACAGGTCTCCGTCGATCCAGTGCCCGGTGAGGTCCACCTCGGGTTCGACCGACGCGCGGTGGCCCATCTTGAGCATTCCGGTGACCGGCGGAGCCGAGTGCATGTCGACGCCCTTGCCGACGCTGTTGCCCAGGGCGCGGGCGTAGTAGACCATCCACGGCGCACCGGCGAGGTTCTCCGCGCCGCTGGCGTCGGCCAGTCGCTCGGCGATCCAGACCCGGAGGTGGACCGCGCCGCCGCGGCGGTAGGTGCCGGGCTCGAGCCCGCTCAGCAGCATCCGGGCGAACAGCACCGCGATGCCCATGCGGCCCAGCGGCGTGACGAACAGCAGGAACCCGGCCAGCACCCACCACCAGCTGAGGGGGTGTGCCCACGACACGATTCCCGAGACGGCGGCCAGGTTGTTCAGCAGCGCCAGCCACACAACCCACTGCATGCCGGTCAGGGTGGCCAACGGCAGCGACAGTGCGACCTGTGCGGCCTGGGTCGGCAGCGGGGTCGGTTTCACCTCGCGGGTGTGGATCTGCGGCGGCGCCTTGAGCTCGTCGAGATAGCCGGCCAGTGAACCGAGCCGGGGGTGGTCGTAGAGGTCCGCGACGGTCACCAGCGGGTAGCGCCGGCGCAGCGCGGCCACCAACTGTGCCGCGGACAGTGAGCCGCCGCCCAGCGCGATGAAATCGGCCTCCGGACCTTCGACTGCCGTGCCCAGCACGTCACGCCACAATCCGGCCAGCCAGCCCATGGTGCCGTCGAGTTCGGGGGCGGTCTGATCGGCACCTCCGGGCGGCGGCCACGGCAGTGCGTCGCGGTCTACCTTGCCCGACGTGCGGGTCGGCAGTTCGTCGAGCAGCACCAGGCGGGGCACCAGCGCGGCCGGCAGCGACTCGGACAGTGCGGCCCGCGCCGCGGACAGGTCGAAGTCCGGATCGGCACTGGCTATATAGCCGACCAGTAGCGGGGTGCCGCTCGCGGTCTTGCGCACCGCGGCCGCGCCGCCGCTCACCCCGGGCAGATGCACGAGCGCGTTGTCGACCTCACCCAGCTCGATGCGCCGCCCGCCGACCTTGACCTGGTCGTCGGCGCGGCCCTGGAAGTACAGGCCGTCGGTCTCCAACCGCACCAGGTCGCCGCTGCGGTAGGCCCGGCTCCAGCCCAGTGTCGGCATAGCCGCGTATTTCTCGGCGTCCTTCTCCGGGTCGAGGTAGCGGGCCAGCCCGACGCCGCCGATCACGAGCTCGCCGACGTCGCCGATCGCCACCGGCAGTCCGTCTTTGTCCACCACCGCGAGGTCCCAGCCGGCCAGCGGCAGGCCGATGCTGACCGGGCCCTGGCCGTCCAGCTGTGCCGCGCACGCCACGACGGTCGCCTCGGTGGGGCCGTAGGTGTTCCACACCTCGCGGCCGTCGACCGCCAGCCGGGCGGCCAGCTCGGGCGGGCAGGCCTCGCCCCCGAAGATCAGCAATCGGACCGCTTCCAGCGCCTCGGCCGGCCACAGCGCGGCCAGCGTCGGCACCGTCGACACCACGGTGATGTCCCGGCTCACCAGCCACGGGCCCAGATCCATGCCGCTGCGCACCAATGAGCGTGGGGCGGGCACCAGGCAGGCGCCGTGCCGCCAGGCCAACCACATCTCCTCGCACGATGCGTCGAACGCGACGGACAGCCCGGCAAGCACCCGATCGCCAGGTCCAATCGGGTTGTCCTGCAGGAACATCCGTGCTTCGGCGTCGACGAACGCGGCAGCGCTGCGATGGGTGACGGCCACACCCTTAGGGGTGCCGGTCGAGCCCGAGGTGAAGATGATCCAGGCGTCATCGCGCCCCAGCGGCTCGGCGGCGCGCCAGCCGCGCGACGAACCCGGTCCACGGACCAGCCCCTGCTCGGTGATCACGCCGACCACGTTGGCCTCGCCGAACACCAGCTCAGCCCGTTCATCGGGGTCGTCGGCGTCCACCGGCACGTAGGCGGCGCCGCAGGCCAGCACCGAAAGGATCGCCACGTACAGCGCATAGCTGCCCGAGGGCATCCGGATCCCGAGCTTGTCGCCGCGGCCGATACCGCGCGCCGCCAACCAGGCCACGCTGTCGGAGACATCGGCGATCAACTCGGAGTAGGTGAGCTGCACGGAGCCGTCGTCGAGGGCCGGCGCATCGGGAAAACGCCTGGCCGTGTCCTGCAGGATGTCGACAAGCGTGCGTGGCTCGGGGGCCAGTGGGGATAGCACGTATTGCGGTGGAATCTCGTGTGCACTGGCGGCAGCTGTCACGACTACAAACTACTAAGCCCGTGGCGCGACGGCTCGCCGGTCGGTGCGGCGTGCCGGTTCGATTTCGATTCGAGGGTCCGGTCAGGCAGACTGGTCGGCGGAGGGGAGTATTCCTTCGCTGCGATGTCGTCATCACGTCGGTCGTCTATGGATCGATCGGTGTCGCGGGCCGGTGCCGGTCACCGGTGGAAGAGACCTCCGGCGTTTTGACGACCGGAGGATTTCTCGATGCAGGTAACCCAGCTGGAATGGATCATCACCCTGGCGGTGACGATCGCCGTTCTGCTGTTCGACGTCGTCGTGATCGGGCGACGCCCACACGAACCCACCACCCGCGAGACCGCGACATACCTGTCGATCTACATCGGCATGGCGGTGGCCTTCGGCGTATGGGTGTGGTTCTTCCACGGCAGCCAGTTCGGGCTGGAGTTCTTCGCCGGCTGGCTCACCGAATACAGCCTGTCGGTCGACAACCTGTTCATCTTCTTGATCATCATGGCCAGCTTCAAGGTGCCGAGGATCTACCAGCAGCAGGCCCTGCTGGTCGGCATCATCCTGGCGCTGATCTTCCGCGGCATCTTCATCGCGCTCGGCGCGGTGGCGATCAACGAGTTCTCCTGGGTGTTCTACATCTTCGGTGCGTTCCTGGTGTACACCGCGGTCAACCTGGTGCGCGACACCAACCACGACGACGACGGCGACAACGGTGTGGTGCGGTTCGCCCGTAAGCACCTGCGCACCACCGACAAGTGGGACGGCCTGAAGCTGTGGGTGCATGACAACGGGCAGCGGCTGATGACACCGATGTTCCTGGTGATCGTGGCGCTCGGCACCACCGACCTGCTGTTCGCCCTGGACTCGATCCCGGCGATCTACGGGCTGACCCAGGAGCCGTACCTGGTGTTCACGGCCAACGTGTTCGCCCTGATGGGTCTGCGGCAGCTGTACTTCCTGCTCGGTGACCTGCTCAAGCGGCTGGTCTACCTGTCGCAGGGGCTGGCGTTCATCCTGGCTTTCATCGGCGTGAAGCTGGTGCTGCACGCGCTGCACGAGAACGAGTTGCCGTTCATCAACGGCGGCGAGCCGGTGCATGTACCGGAGATCCCGACCCTGGCGAGCCTCGGCGTGATCATCGTGACGCTGGCGATCACGACCGCCGCGAGCCTGTACAAGACCCGGGTGCGGGACGCCCGGTAGTCCCTTGGATTCCGGCTGAACGTAACTATTCGGCCCGGCACGACGTATCTCTATCGTGGCCGGGGTGCGGATATTCGTGGCTGAGGCCGAGGCGTGGACCGAGCTGACCGATGGTGAGGCGCCGACGGCGCGGATCTCCGCGCCCGACCTGGCCCAGGCGCGCCGGATCCGATCCGGTCTCAAGTCCGAGCACGACGACGTCTCGGTGATCCTCGACGTCACCGTCGCGGTGGCCAGAGAGTTCAGCTCCGCCTACCGCTCGGTGCGCAGATGGCTCGAGCTGGCCGGCCCCGAGGCGCAGGTGCGCTACATCGGGACGGTTGACGGCCTGGCCGGCTTGATCGCCGACATCGAGGCCGCCGAGGTGGCCGACGGCGTCACCCTGATCCCGGCTGCCGGCGGGCAGGATGTGCAGGCGCTGGGCACCGAGGTGTTCCGGCGGCTGGAGCTGCGTTCTCAGGCCAGAGCTTCGTAAAACAGGTTGAGGTAGCGGGCCGTGCGTTCGGATCCTTCGACGCCGGGACCCATCCTGTTCATCACATAAGCGAACGTGGCGCGGTGATCGGGGTTGCACGTCTCCCACGAGCCACCCCAGCCGCCCCAGAAGCAGATCTTGCCGTCAGGGACATAGGACACGGTTTTCGTTTCCGGCAGACCGAACCCCAGTCCCCAGCGCAGCGGGTGGCCGAGCAGCACCAAATCGGGACCTTCGAGCTGCGGCTCGAAGATCGACTCGACGGTCTCGGGTTTGAGCAGGGCGATGCCATCCACCGTGCCACCCAACGAGATGGCCGACAGGATCCGGGCCAGCGACCGCGCATTACCGTGCCCGTTGCCCGCACCGATGTCGGCGGCGCGCCAGGCCGCGGTGTTCGCGATCTCCGGTGACGGCGTCCCCACGAAGGTCTTGAGCGCGATCTCGGAGATCTGGTCGAGTGGAATGTCGAGGGGTTCGTCGGCGGCGATGATGTCAGCAGTGCGGTGGTGGTCTTCGGGTTGCGCGCCGATCTGGAAGTCGGCGCCCAAGGGGCCCGAGATTTCTTCGCGGACAAACTCTTTCAACGTCTTTCCGGTGACCCGCCGCAGCACCTCGCCGATCAGGTGGCCGTGGGTCAGGGCGTGATAGCCCGACGCGGTCCCCGGCTCCCACCACGGCGCCTGGGCGGCCAGCACGGCCGTGGACTTCTCCCAGTCGTAGCTGTCTTCGATGCTGAACGGCTGGTCCCATCCCGACAGCCCTGAGCTGTGGGTCAATAGATGTCGAAACTCGATGTCCTGCTTGCCGTTTGCGGCGAACTCGGGCCAGTGGTCGGCTACTTTTGTGTCGGCGGTGATCAGGCCACGGTCGATCAGCATGAGTCCGGCCAGTGCCGTCACCGTCTTGGTGGACGAGAAGACGTTGACGATGGTGTCGGCGTCCCAGGTGCGGGTCCGCGCAGCGTCGGCGTGCCCGCCCCACATGTCGACTACGAGTTCACCGTCGATGTCGATCGCGATGGCTGCGCCGGTCTCCTCTCCGCCGGCGATCGCCGCTGCCAACGCGTCACGGATCGGAGTGAAGCGGTCGTCGCAGTGGCCGTGTACGAGGTCATCCATCGGGACATCATCGCCGGACCGATAGCCGTCGCGGGCGCGATTGCGGCGAAGACGAATCCGCCTGTGTCGGGGGCGCCGGCAGCATAGCCTCTGTATAGACCGAAGTCAGCGAGGGGAGCCACTCATGCCGCGTCGTGATCGCCCGCGTCGAGACCGGGACGTCGATGTTTTCTACCCGCCGCAGCCCGCGGTCCGGCCGCAGTCCAAGGTCGCCTGCGGGTGTAGCTGTGGCTCGTGCAGTTCCGGCGCGCACTGCCACAACATGGGTACCGGCTGCAACGTGCGCTAGAGCCGCGTTTCAGCGAACCGGCGTGACCAGCTGACCGGATTGCAGAAAACGGTCCAGATTCGCCAGGACCAGGGCCTCCATGGCCGCCCGCGTTTCCACGGTGCCACTGCCGACATGGGGCAGCAGCACCACGTTGTCCAGTTTCGTCAACGCCTCGGGGACGTTCGGTTCGTCGGTGAACACGTCCAACCCCGCGCCGGCAAGCCGGCCCAGCGTCAACGCTTCGACCAGGGCGTCCTGGTCGACCACGGAGCCGCGCGCGATGTTGACCAGATAGCCGTCGGAACCCAGCGCATCGAGCACCTCCCGGTCGACGAGGTGACGGGTACCGGGACCGCCCGCCGCGGCGACCACCAGCACCTTGACCTGGCGGGCCAGCTCGACAGGCGAGTCGACGTAGCGGTACGGGCTGTCGGGGATCTGCCTGCGGTTGTGATAGCTGATCGCACAGTCGAACGCCGTCAGCCGGGTGGCGATCGCCCCACCGATCCGGCCGAGACCGAGAATGCCCACCTGGGATCCCGAAACCTGTTGCGTGAGGGGATAATTACCGTCCACTGCCCAGCGTCCGGCCCGCAGATAACGGTCGGCGGCCGAGAATCGGCGCAGGGTGTCGATGAGCAGGCCCACCGCGGTGTCGGCGACGCAGTCGTCGAGCACGTCGGGGGTGTTGCTGACGCCGATACCGCGGGCGGTGGCCGCGGCCACGTCGATGTTGTCGTACCCGACGCCGAAGTTCACCACCGCTTTCAGATTCGGCAGCGCCGCCATCAGATCCGGGTCGACGCGGGTGACACCCGAGACCACCGCCGCGGTGACCTCGGCAGCGTGTTCGGCCAGAAACGCACCGCGCTCGTCTCCGTTGGGCAGGGAGTAGGCCTGGTAATCGGTGCGCAGGGTCACCGCGAGTGACGGCTTCAGCGGGCCGATCTGCAGGATGCGGTGTGCGGAAATGGGCATGGCTGTCCTCGGTCGGTGCGCGTCTGGCTTGTGAAATCGCCTCTGCTGCACCACGCTACGTCAGACGTCACCGGGGTAGCGCCGGCTACCAGTTGTAGTAGCCGCCCTCGGGCCCGAGCATGCGCTCCAGCCGGGCCCGGTTGATGCGGGCCAACTCGTTGCGGACGACCTTGCGTTCGGTCTCATGGTCGTTGTGCAACCGGTCGGAGATACCGGCCATGGCCCGCTGCGCGCAGCAATCCTCGACGAACATCACGAAGCCGAATCCGAACCGTTCGCCGTAGTGGACGACCTCGGTGTTGAGCTGGGTCATCACCGCGGGATCGTCGTCCCACACCGAGCACTGTTCGCACACCGACTTCGGGCTGCGGGGGCGCCGCCCGATGTGCGGATAGGCCTGCAGTACGCGGTCGATGGAATCCTCACCGAGACTGAACAGCAGGGCATCGGCCTGCCGGAACAGCGCGGCATGGTCGGCGAACGGCCGTCCACCGGCCAGATCGGTCGCGAGCACCACGCTGTAGCAGCACTCGTACACCGCGTGCACCGCACGCCGTGTCGGCAATGCGTTGTACGCCTCAAGCCTCAGGCCCTGATGCATCAACACCTTGTCAATCATCGGGCGCGGATGGGGCGCCCAGGTTACCTCGTGTTACGGCGAGGCTAATTCAGGCCGGATCAGTGGCCTTCGGTCTTGAACCGCTCGATCGAACGCTGCAGCTCGGCTTCGGCCTCTTCGCGGCCCACCCAGTCGGCGGTCTTGACGAACTTGCCCGGCTCGAGGTCCTTGTAGTGCACGAAGAAGTGCTTGATCGCGTCGAGTTCGAACTGCGACACGTCTCCGAGGTCCTGGATGTGGTCCCAGCGCGGATCCCCGGCGGGCACGCACAGCAACTTGTCGTCGCCGCCGGCCTCGTCGGTCATCTTGAACATCGCCACCGGGCGGGCCTCGACGGTGCAGCCGGGGAACACCGACTCGGGCAGCAGCACCAGCGCATCCAGCGGATCGCCGTCCTCGCCGAGGGTGTCCTCGAAGAACCCGTAGTCGGCGGGGTAACCGAACGATGTGTAGAGGTAGCGGTCGAGCTTGACCCGGCCGGTCTCGTGGTCAACCTCGTACTTGTTGCGCGAACCCTTCGGGATCTCGATGACGACGTCGAACTTCACCGTCGCGGCTCCTTCGCATCTGCGGTCAGTCTTTGGTCGTCGGGCGACGACGCGGGTCAACCCTAATCGAGCGATAGTCTGGGCTAAACGGGTGGCTCGTCCCCACCACCGGCAGAGCAGGAGAAATATGCGGCCCACTCGGTGGCGGCAGTCCACCCATGTGGCGGTTGGCGTCGTGGTCCTGGTGCTGGTCGCCGGCGTCGTCGCGCTTGCTGCCGTGCTCACCGGGCACCGCTCCAGCGATGCCGCGGCGGTCACTCCTGCTCCTCCGCCGGCAACCGCCAGCCCGGAGATCGTCCCGGTGGACATGTCGGCGCCGACTCCGACCGTGGGCGGCCTGGCCGCGGCGTTGGCACCGGCGCTGGCGAATCCGGATCTCGGTCAGGTGACCGGCCGGATCACCGACGGCGAGACCGGCGCCGAACTGTGGGAACAGAATTCCGGGCTGCCGATGCAGCCGGCCTCGGTCAACAAGGTGCTGACGACGGCCGCCGCACTCCTCACGCTGGACCGCAACGCCCGGCTGGCCACCACGGTCGTGGCCGTCGACTCGCAGCCCGGGCTGGTGGTCCTCAAGGGCGGCGGGGACACCACGCTCTCGGCGGCGCCCGATGACACCGACACCTGGTACAAGGGTGCGGCCCGAATCAGTGACCTGGCCCAACAGGTACGCGGCAGCGGGGTCACGGTCACCGCGGTGCGGGTGGACACCAGCGACTACAGCGGCCCGATGATGGCGCCCGGCTGGGATCCCGCTGATATCGAGGGCGGCGACATCGCACCGATGGAACCGGTGATGCTCGACGGCGGGCGTATCCAGCCGACGACGGTGGAATCCAGACGGTCGACGACACCGGCGCTCGACGCCGGCAGGGCCCTGGCCACCGCACTCCGGGTGGACCCCGCGACGGTGACGGTGCTGCCCTCCGAGGTCTCGGGCGGCAGGCAGATCGCCGCGGTGCAGTCCGCCCCCCTGATCGAGCGGCTGCGTCAGATGATGAACGAATCCGACAACGTGATGGCCGAGTCGATCGCCCGCGAGGTCGCCGCCCAACTGCACCGGCCGCAGAGCTTCGACGGCGGCGTCGACGCGGTGACGAGCCAACTCGAGGGCGTCGGCATCGACATGTCGGCCGCCAAGCTGGTCGATTCCAGCGGCCTGTCGACCGACGACCGGCTGACCGCCCGGATCCTCGATGAGGTGGTCAATATCGCGGCAGGCAACACCGAACCCGCCATGCGGCCGCTGGTGGATCTGCTGCCCATCGCCGGCGGCAGCGGCACGCTGTCCAACCGCTACCTCGACACCGACGCCGGACGTGACGCCGCGGGCTGGCTACGGGCCAAGACCGGATCGCTGACCGGCACCAATGCGCTGGCCGGCATCGTCACCGACTACAACGGCCGGGTGCTGACGTTCGCACTGATCTCGAACAACGCCGGCCCGACCGGACGTACCGCGATCGACGACCTGGCCGCGGTGCTGCGGTCGTGTGGATGTGGCACGTGAGCGATCGGGTCGAGATGACCGCGGGCCGCGCGGTCGACTGGGACTTCGCCGCGACGGTCGGGGCGAAGCTGGCCCGGTCGTCCCCGCCGTCCACGGACTACACCCGCAACCAGGTGATCGAGCAGCTCTCGGTGAGTTCGAAGGCCGCCGAGCTGCCGGTGCGGGAGGTGACGGGTCTGATCGAGGGCGCGGAGGTACCCGAGGCCCGCGTGGTCGACCGTCCGGAGTGGATCCGGGCGGCCACACGGTCCATGCGGGTGATGACCACCGGAGCCCCATCCGGTGACGAAAGTGACACGCACAAACCAGGATTCATCACCGGGCGGGTGACCGGCGCACAGACCGGTGCGGTGTTGGCCTTCATCTCCACGGGCATCCTCGGCCAGTACGACCCGTTCGGCCCCGACGGTGGCGAGCTGCTGCTGGTGTATCCCAACGTCATCGCGGTGGAACGCCAGTTGCGTGTCTCCCCAGCCGATTTCCGGCTGTGGGTGTGCCTGCACGAGGTCACCCACCGGGTGCAGTTCCGGGCCAATCCCTGGCTGGCCGACCACATGTCACAGGCCCTGGCGGTGCTGACCCAGGATGCCGGCGAGGACGTCACCGAGATGGTGGGGCGACTCGCGGAGTTTGTCCGGAATCAGCGCAATGGGGCAACGCCGGATCCCAATTCGGCCGGTGTGCTCGGCCTGATGCGTGCCGTGCAAGCTGAGCCCCAGCGTCGTGCACTGGATCAGCTACTGGTGCTGGGCACCCTGTTGGAAGGCCACGCCGATCACGTGATGGACGCGGTGGGCCCGGCGGTGGTGCCCACGGTCTCGACCATCCGCCGTCGCTTCGACGAACGCAGGCAGCGCAAACAGCCACCGCTGCAACGCTTGGTGCGCGCCCTGCTGGGCTTTGACGCCAAGATCAGCCAGTACACCCGGGGTAAGGCGTTCGTCGACCATGTCGTGGGAGCCGTGGGCATGGCCCGGTTCAACACCATCTGGTCGAGCGCCGACACCCTCCCGCAGCCCGAAGAGATCGACGAACCACAACGATGGATCGAACGGGTGCTGTAGCCGCGCTGCGGCAAGCGGTGGCGGCCGCCGGCGAGCGGATCGACGGCGAGAACTGGTGCGTGGCGCTGTCCGGCGGCCCGGATTCCCTGGCCCTGGCCGCAGTCGCGGCGGGCCTGCGACCAACCACTGCGCTGATCGTCGACCACCGGCTGCAGGCGGGTTCGGATGCCGTCGCCGACACTGCGCGCGGCCAGGCGTTGGCGCTGGGATGTGTTACAGCTCAGGTTATTTCGGTCGAAGTCGGGCGTGCCGGCGGCCCGGAGGCCGCCGCGCGTCAGGCGCGCTACGCGGCGCTGGACGCGGCTCGTGACGGTGCCCCGGTCCTGCTCGGCCACACCCTCGACGACCAGGCCGAGACGGTGCTGCTGGGACTGGGCAGGGGATCCGGTGCGCGCTCGATCGCCGGCATGCGCCCCCACGACCCGCCGTGGCACCGGCCGCTGCTGGGCGTGCGTCGCACTCTGACCCGTGCGGCCTGCGAGGAACTTCGCCTCAGTCCGTGGCAGGACCCCCACAATGCCGAACCCCGGTTCACCCGGGTGAGGTTGCGGCACGAGGTGCTGCCGCTGCTCGAGGACGTGCTCGGCGGTGGGGTGGCCGAGGCCCTGGCCCGCACCGCCACCGCGCTGCGGGAGGACACCGAGACACTCGACACCCTGGCCGGTGAGGCCCTGGCCGGGACGCGCACCGAGACCGGCGGTCTGGACACGGCCCGGTTGTCGGCATTGCCCGACGCACTGCGGCGCCGGGTGATCCGGGCCTGGTTGCTCGACGGCGGTGCGTGTGATCTGACCGACATCCAGATCCGTGCGGTGGACCGGTTCGTGACGGCCTGGCGTGGACAGGGCGGGGTGGCCGTCGGGTCCGGGCTGCGCAAACAGCGGTTGTTCGCGGCGCGGCGCGGCGGCGTGCTGAGAATGCACACCGAACCGGTCTAGCGATCCGCGTTGGAATGCGGCCCCCTCGCATGGCACGCTGTTCGGTGTGGCTGTCGACTCTGCCGAGCTGTACGCGGGAGACATCAAATCGGTGCTGTTGTCCGAGGAACAGATCCGGACCCGCACCACCGAACTCGCCGAGATGATCGCTGAGCAATATCGAGACAACCTGGGCAACGACGACCTGCTGTTGGTCACCGTCCTCAAGGGCGCGGTCATGTTCGTCACCGATCTGGCCCGGACCATCCCGCTGCCCACGCAGCTGGAGTTCATGGCGGTCAGTTCTTACGGTTCGTCCACCTCGTCCTCGGGCGTCGTACGCATCCTCAAAGACCTCGACCGCGACATCAATGACCGTGACGTGCTGATCGTCGAGGACATCATCGACTCGGGGCTGACCCTGTCCTGGTTGCTGCGCAACCTGGCCACCCGTCATCCGCGCTCGCTGCGGGTGTGCACGCTGCTGCGCAAGCCCGAGGCCGTCAAGACCGAACTCGACGTCGCCTACGTGGGCTTCGACATCCCCAACGAGTTCGTCGTCGGCTACGGTCTGGACTTCGCCGAGCGCTACCGCGACCTGCCCTACATCGGAACTCTCGATCCAAAGGTGTACGAAGGGCCGTAAGCCGGAGGCTTACAAATGGCCGAGGACCGGCGCACAATCGCAGGCATGGCTGATACCCGCACGGCCCTTCGGATCTGCCCCTTTTGTGAGGCCACCTGCGGTCTGACACTCACCATCTCCGACGGTCGGGTGACCGCTGCCCGCGGAGATCGTGACGACGTGTTCAGCGCGGGATTCATCTGTCCGAAGGGCGCCAGTTTCGGCGAGCTCGACAACGACCCTGACCGACTGACGCGCCCCTTGATCCGGCGCGACGGCGCGCTGACCGAGGCCACCTGGGATGAGGCCTACGCCGTCATCACCGAGCGCCTCGGCGCGGTGATCGCCGAGCACGGCGGCGGTGCGGTCGGGGTGTATCTGGGCAATCCGAACGCACACACCATCGCCGGCAGCCTGTATGCGCCGCTGATCATCAAGGGCCTCGGCACCCGGCAGGTGTTCAGCGCGAGCACACTCGATCAGATGCCCAAGCACGTCGCACTGGGCCTGATGTTCGGCAGCCCGGTCGCGTTCACCGTCCCCGATCTCGACCGCACCGACTACCTCGTGATCATCGGCGCGAATCCGATGGTGTCCAACGGGAGCCTGGCCACTGCCGCCGATTTCCCCGGCAAGCTGCGGGCACTGCGCAAGCGCGGTGGCCGGCTCGTCGTCATCGACCCGGCCCGCACCCGCACCGCCGAACTGGCCGACCGCCACCTCGCGCCGCGGCCGGGCACCGACGCGGCACTGCTGTTCGCGATCGTGCACGTGCTGTTCGGTGAGGACCTCGTCGACCTCGGTGAGTTGGCCGAGCACGTCGCCGGTGTCGAGGAGATCCGCGCGCTGGCCGACGAGTTCTCACCCGAGGCCGTCGCCGCGGCCTGCGGGGTGGGCGCCGACGAGATCAGGGAACTGGCCCGCGAGCTCGCGGCAGCTCCGACGGCGGCCGTCTACGGCCGGATCGGGACGTCCACGGTCGAGTTCGGGACCATCGGCAGCTGGCTCGTCGACGTGATCAACATTCTCACCGGCAACCTCGACCGTCCCGGCGGGGCGATGTTCGCACTCGGCGCGGCAGCCCCCGCGCCGCGTCCGCCGAAACCGGGTCGCGGCTTCAGGACGGGACGGTGGGCGAGCCGGGTCTCGGGATATCCCGAAGTGCTCTCCGAGTTGCCGGCCGCCGCACTCGCCGAGGAGATCGACACCGCGGGCGAAGGGCAGATCAAGGCGATGATCACCATCGCCGGAAATCCGGTGCTGTCCGCGCCCGACGGTGACCGGCTGGACAAGGCGCTCGACAGCGTCGAATTCATGCTGAGCGTCGACCCCTACCTCAACGAGACCACCCGCAACGCCGATGTCATCCTGCCGCCGCCCCCGCCGGCCTGCAGCGCCCACTTCGACGTCGCGCTGAACAACCTCGCGGTCCGCAACAACGTGCGGTACTCGTCGCCTGCGCTCCCACTCGACGGCCGGCCCGACGAGCCCGAGATCCTGTCCCGGCTCGCCCTCATCCTCTACGGCATCGGCGCCGACGGTGATCCCGCACTTGTCGACGCACAGGTGATCGCGACGACTCTGGCGAAAGAGACGGGCAACCCCGATTCGCCGGTGGCCGGGCGCGACGTCAAGGAGCTCACCGCCATGCTCTATCCGGGACCCGGGTATGAGCGTCGGCTCGACATGATGCTGCGGCTCGGTCCCTACGGCGACGCCTTCGGCGCCAAACCCGACGGGCTCACCATGGAGCGGCTGAAGGCCACCCCGCACGGCATCGACCTGGGCCCGCTGCGTCCGCGCATCCCCGAGATCCTGCGAACTCCGAGTGGCCGGATCGAACTCGCGCCGGAGCCGATCGTTGCCGATGTGGCGCGGCTACGCGACGCTCTCGACCGCTCTGCGGGGGGCTTCCTCTTGATCGGCCGGCGTCATCTGCGCTCCAACAACAGCTGGATGCACAACCTCCCCGCGCTGTCGGGCGGCTCCAATCGCTGCACGCTGCAGATCCACCCCGACGATGCAGCGGAGCTGGGGCTCACCGAGATCGCGGTGATCAAGGGCCCCGGCGGCGAGCTGCTGGCCCCGATCGAGGTGGACGACGGCATGCGGCGCGGCGTGGTCTCGCTACCGCACGGCTGGGGTCATGACCGGGGCGGTACGGGTCAGGAGCTCGCGGCGAGCCGGCCCGGGGTGAACGTCAATCAGCTCAACGACGGAACTCATCTGGACCCACTGTCGGGCACCGCGGTGCTCAACGGCATTCCCGTCGACATCGCGCCCGCCGGCTGAGCCCCCCTTTTTGCGCCGAAACCGCATTCCAGCCGTGCCTCACTCGCACTTTCGCTGCCGGAATGCCGTTTCGGCGGAAAATTAGGTGAGCTCCCAGATCACCGTCACGGAGAAGTCGACCGTCTGCTGACCGGGTTCGAGCGGGACGGCCTGCATCGCGGCACGCGGCATCGGGGTGGGCGTGGGCGGGGTCGAGCCGCCGGACTGTTCGGAAATCGAGATCACCTTGCCCAGATTGAGTCCGGACAATCCGGCGTACTGCTCGGCGCGGTTCTTGGCGTCGTCGAACGCCCGGGCGCGGGCGTCGCGCACCAGGTCCGAATCGTCCTCGATCGAATAGTCGACCGAGTTGATGCGGGTGGCATCTCCTCCGGTACTCGCGATCAGGGCGAGGGTCTGCGAGGCCTTGGCGGTATCCCGGATCTTGACCTTGATGGCATTGCCGGCGCGGTAACCCGAGATCGTGTTGTCGTTGAATTGAGGTTGCACGCTGACCTGGGTGGTGCTGATGTCCTTGCGGTCGATGCCCGATCCGACCAGCGCATCGATCACGGCCTGCTGCCGTTGGCTGGACTGGTTGAGGGCGCCGGACACATCCGGGGCGATGAACTCCATCGCCACGTCGGCGGTCAGGGTATCCGGCACGCCCTGCACCTGGCCGGATCCGACGACCGTCACTTGCCGGGCCCCGTCAGGTGCGCCCCCGGCGGCAGGACCCGAGGTGGCATCGCACGCGCTTGTGCTGACGGCGATCAATCCCGCGGCGGCAAGACCGAGTACCCGTAATTTCGCATTCCCAGCGATCGGCATGCCCGAACCCTACCGGGACGTCACGGCGTCACCAGGACTTTGCAGTGCCGGTCAAGGGAGGCGAGCTCGTCGAACGTGGCGCTCACCGCGTCGAGTCCCACGTTCCCGGTGATCATCGGTGCGACGTCGATCTCACCCTCGGCGATGGCGCGCAGCGAGTTCGCGAACTCGGTCGGGTCGTAGCCGAAGACGAACTGGATGCTGATCTGTTTGGTGATCGCGTAGAACGGGTGCACGGTATCGGGCTGCATGCACACTCCGGCCACCACCAGCCGGATGCCCGCGGGTGCGCGACGCAATACGTCGTCGATGATCCCGGGTGCGCCGACTGCCTCGAAGACCACCGCGGGCGTGCAGTGATGGAACGGTGAGTCCTCCGTTGGATCCAGCGTGACGTGGGCGCCCATGGTGGCAGCGAGGTCGCGTCGGACGGCGGAGAAGTCCGACGCCACAATCGTTTCCACGCCCCGAAGTTTCAGGGCCGCGATGATCGCGACGCCGACGGGGCCGCAGCCGACGACGAGTGCCGTCTCGCCGGGTTCGATGCGCGACGCATTGACTGCATGCAGACCGACGGCCATCGGTTCGGTGAGTGCGGCGTGTTCAGCGCTCAGTCCGTTCGGGACCGGCAGTAGCAGCGGTGCCGACAGCAGCATCTTCTCGGCGTAACCGCCGACGGTGGTGTTGCTGTACACGATCGGCGCGATCCCGCCGGCGGAGATCAGTACCGGTACCGAGGTCACCAGGGTGCCGGCGGCGGGGGCCTCGGTTCCCGGTCCGGCATCGAGGATCTCGGCGCTGAACTCATGGCCCATGAAGACGTCGCCGGCCAGGTCGATGTCCATGTCGGGCACACCCTCCAGATCGGCGCCTGCGGCCAGCATGTCGGCGCCGTGGGTGGCGAAATGCAGGTCGGACCCGCAGATTCCGCAGGCCTTCACCTTGACCAGCACCTGCCCCGGGCCGGGCACCGGTTCGGGCACGTCATCGCGAACGATCATCCGGCCGTCACGCAGCACCGCGGCGCGCATCAACTCTTCCCCTCGGTGGTGTGTTCGGTGATCGCGTTGACGATGGCCTGTCCGGCGCGACCCAACAGCTGATCCCGCATGCCCTTGGCCCAGTCGTGCGACGCCCGCGCGGCCGTGAGCTGGCCCTTGAAATGCGGGATCACCTCACGGGCGAACAGTTCGTAGGAATGGAAGGTGGCCGCAGGTGGTGCCCAGTCGTGGCCGAGGAGCAGGAGGGTGCCGAACCCGCCGGAGCGGTCCAGCAGGTCCTGGATGTAGGCGATCGCGTCGGCGGTGGTGCCGATACAGCAATTGCCGCCTGCCGCATAGTTTTCCACGAACTCGTAAGCGGAATCCGTCGCCTCGGTCTTCTCGGACAGCGGCACGAAGCCGGCGGCGCCGAAGTAGTTGGCGAAATCCTGCAGGCCGTACGTGCAGTCCGCGATGGCCTGTTCGCGGGTGTCGGCGAGGTGGACGATGCCCAGCACCCGCCAATTGGCTCGGTCCGGTTCGGGCCGATCGGATTTGGCGGCCTGCTCACGCACCGTGTCCCAGGTGGTCTCGATGGCCGCGTAGCCACCGGGCACCGACATCGACAGGGACAGCAACGAGGTGCCCAATGCCCCGGCCAGTCGCGGACCGGAGGGGGAAACCATTGCCGCGGTGGAAATTTCGGGGTAGGGCCAGGTGTAGGGGCGGATGTGCAGCGCGGCGTCGCGCAGGGTGAACCAGTCCGACTTGCGGTCGATCCGCTCATCGGGTGCGGCGCGGAACAACGCCAGGATCGCCTCAAGGGATTCCTGCATCATCGGCCGCTGATCCACCGGGTCGATGCCCATCATGTAGGCATCCGACGGCAGTGCCCCCGGCCCGGTTCCGAACATCACCCGGCCGCGGGTGAGGTGGTCGAGCAACACCCACCGGTCGGCCACCATGAGCGGGTGGTGATACGGCAGCGACACCACGCCGGTGCCCAGCCGGATGTGTCTGGTCCGTTCGGCCGCGGCGGCGATGAACACTTCGGGACAGGCGATGAGTTCGTAACCGCCGGAATGATGTTCGCCGAACCAGGCCTCGTCGTAACCGAGCCGGTCCAGCGCCTCCACCCGGTCCATGTCGTATTGCAGTGCGGTGGTCGGGGATTGGCCGACCGGGTGAAACGGTGTGATGAAAACGCCGAAATTCAACGGACTCACTTCAGGCCCTCCAAGAACTCCAACAGCACCTTGTTCACCTCATCGGGACGTTCCTGCTGCAGCCAGTGCCCGGCGCCGTCGAGCAGCACCTCGCGGTAGTCACCGGTGGCCACGTCCCGCACCCGGTCCCGCGGCGTGAAGCCCAGCACCGGGTCGGCGGTGCCGGCCACGAACAGCATCGGGACCGTGATGGTCTGGTGCGCGGTGGTTCCCGAATCAGGATCCGTGAGCTCCCAGTTCCGGTCGAAGTTGCGGTACCAGTTCAGCGGCCCGGTGAAGCCGGTCTCGGCATAGGCCTGCACGTAGTGCTCGAACTCGTCGGCGGTGATCCAGTCCGGCAGTGGCGGTAGCGGTCGGTCGGACAGGCTGTCCGGGGGAGCGCTGATGCCTTCCATCGCGATCATGCGGCGCAGCGACTGCCGGACATCGGCGCCCAGTGCGGCGTCGGCGACACCGGGCTCCTGGAAGTACAAGATGTAGAAGAAGTTGTCGCCGACGATCTTGCGCCAGATCTGCGTCGGCGGTCCGGACGCCCGGGGGACCGGGGGCACGCTCAGCGCGGCCACCGCCGCGACCCGATCGGGGAAGAACAACGGGAAGTTGGTGACGACGGGCGAGCCCCAGTCGTGCCCGACGAGCACCGCCCGCTCGGCACCGACATCATCGAGCAACCCCGCGATGTCGGCGGTCAGCTCCACGATGTTGTAGGCATCGATGCTCTCGGGCCGCGACGAGCCACCGTAACCCCGCTGGTCAGGAGCCAGGACGTGATAGCCGGCGGCCGCCAGCGCGGGCATCTGGTGCCGCCACGAATAGGCCAGCTCGGGAAACCCGTGGGCCAGCACGACCACCGGATTTCCGGGCTCACCCGCCTCGATCACCTTCAATGTCACGCCATTGGTGTCGACTAACCGCTCGGTCATGCGGACGCGAGGAGCAATAGGGCGGCGCTCACGCGAGGAGCAATCCGGTGAAATGTGAGCACGATCTCACCCAAGCACAGCGGCCCGCGCTCGGCTAGATACCGTCGGGAACTGCCGGACGTTGGTCTAGCGGTAGCCTAAAACCCTCAACTGCGCACGTTGGAAGGACCGGGCCGAACTCGGCCGAGTGATCGATGAACCGCAAAAATGTGATCCGTACGCTGACCGTGATCGCGGTCGTGCTGTTGCTGGGCTGGTCGTTTTTCTATTTCAGCGACGACACCCGCGGCTACAAACCCGTCGACACCTCGGTGGCGGTGGCCCAGATCGGTGCTGACAACGTCAAGAGCGCCCAGATCGACGACCGCGAGCAACAGCTGCGGCTCGATCTGAAGAGCGGCAAGGACGAGACCGAGAACAGCGACAAGGTCATCACGAAGTACCCGACCGGCTATGCGGTGAAGCTCGTCGACCAGCTCGACGCCAAGCACGTCAAGTTCGGCACCACTGTCAACCAGGGCAGCTTCCTCGGCTCGATGCTGATCTACATGCTGCCGCTGCTGCTGCTGGTCGGCCTGTTCGTGATGTTCTCCCGGATGCAGGGCGGCGGCGGCCGGATGGGCTTCGGCTTCGGTAAGTCGAAGGCCAAGCAATTGGGCAAGGACATGCCCAAGACCACGTTCGCCGACGTCGCAGGCGTCGACGAGGCGGTCGAGGAGCTCTACGAGATCAAGGACTTCCTGCAGAACCCGTCGCGGTATCAGGCGCTGGGCGCCAAGATCCCCAAGGGCGTGCTGCTGTACGGCCCGCCCGGAACGGGCAAGACCCTGCTGGCCCGCGCCGTCGCCGGTGAGGCCGGCGTCCCGTTCTTCACGATCTCGGGTTCGGACTTCGTCGAGATGTTCGTCGGCGTCGGCGCCTCCCGCGTGCGTGACATGTTCGAGCAGGCCAAGGCCAACAGCCCGTGCATCATCTTCGTCGACGAGATCGACGCCGTCGGCCGTCAGCGCGGTGCGGGCATGGGCGGCGGTCACGACGAGCGCGAACAGACCCTGAATCAGCTGCTGGTCGAGATGGACGGCTTCGGCGACCGCCAGGGCGTCATCCTGATCGCGGCCACCAACCGGCCCGACATCCTCGACCCGGCGCTGCTGCGTCCGGGCCGCTTCGACCGGCAGATCCCGGTGTCCAATCCCGATCTGGCCGGCCGTCGCGCGGTGCTCAAGGTGCATTCGGCGGGCAAGCCGATCGCCCCCGACGCCGACCTGGACGGCCTGGCCAAGCGCACCGTCGGCATGTCCGGCGCCGATCTGGCCAACGTCATCAACGAGTCCGCACTGCTGACCGCTCGTGAGAACGGCACCGTCATCACCAGTGCCGCGCTGGAAGAAGCCGTCGACCGTGTCGTGGGCGGCCCGCGCCGCAAGGGCCGCATCATCAGCGAGCAGGAAAAGAAGATCACCGCCTACCACGAGGGCGGGCACACCCTGGCCGCGTGGGCGATGCCCGACATCGAGCCGATCTACAAGGTGACCATCCTGGCCCGTGGCCGCACGGGCGGCCACGCGGTGGCGGTGCCCGAGGACGACAAGGGCCTGATGACCCGCTCGGAGATGATTGCCCGCCTGGTGTTCGCCATGGGTGGTCGCGCGGCCGAGGAACTGGTCTTCCGCGAGCCCACCACCGGCGCGGTGTCCGACATCGAGCAGGCCACCAAGATCGCCCGCGCGATGGTCACCGAGTACGGCATGAGTTCCAAGCTGGGGGCCGTGCGCTACGGCACCGAGCACGGTGATCCGTTCCTGGGCCGCACCATGGGCACCCAGGCCGACTTCGGCCACGAGGTGGCCCGCGACATCGACGACGAGGTGCGCAAGCTCATCGAGGCCGCGCACACCGAGGCCTGGGAGATCCTCAGCGAGTACCGCGACGTGCTCGACACGCTGGCCGGTGAGCTCCTGGAGAAGGAGACGTTGCACCGCGTCGAGCTGGAGGCCATCTTCGGCGACGTGAAGAAGCGTCCCCGGCTGACCATGTTCGACGACTTCGGTGGCCGGGTGCCGTCGGACAAGCCGCCGATCAAGACGCCGGGTGAGATTGCCATCGAGCGCGGTGAGCCGTGGCCGCCGCCGGTGCCCGAGCCGGCGTTCAAGGCTGCGATCGCCGCCGCCAGCCGGGAGGCCGAGCGGGCCAACGAGACCAACGGCTCCGGAGCCAACGGAGCGCCGCCGAACGGGGCGAACCAGAACGGTACGACCCAGCCCGATTACGGCGCACCGGCCGGCTGGCACGCGCCGGGCTGGCCGCCCGCGCCGTCGCAGCCGGGATACCAACCGCCTCAGCAACAGCAGGGCTACTGGTACCCGCCGCCGCATCCGTCGGGATGGCAACAGCCCCAGCCGTACCCCTATCAGCCTTATCCTCATCCCGGCCAGCCCAATACGCCGAACGAGGAGGCGGGTCAGGATCGTGCTCCTGAGCGGCCTGACCGGTCCGACCGGCCCAACCCCCCGGCCCACGGCTGATCCGAGAACGGAGGCTTCGATGGCGCAGTCGTTGCGCGAGCATCACAACAACACTGATACGGCCACGCGGGTGTTCGACCAACCCCGTGCCGAGGCGGCCGTGCGTGAGCTGCTGATCGCCATCGGTGAGGACCCCGATCGTCAGGGTCTGGTGGATACCCCGGCCCGCGTGGCGCGTGCGTACAAAGAGCTGATGGCCGGTCTCTACACCGACCCGGATGCGGTGCTCAACACCACCTTCGACGAGGAACACGATGAGCTCGTGCTGGTCAAGTCGATCCCGTTGTACTCCACCTGTGAGCACCACCTGGTGTCGTTCCACGGGGTGGCCCACGTCGGATACATCCCCGGGGTGGACGGCCGGGTGACCGGTCTGTCGAAGATCGCCCGGCTGGTCGACCTGTACTCCAAGCGCCCGCAGGTGCAGGAACGCCTGACCGCCCAGATCGCCGACGCAATGATGCGCAAGCTCGATCCGCGCGGAGCCATCGTGGTGATCGAGGCCGAGCACCTGTGCATGGCCATGCGGGGCGTCCGCAAGCCGGGTGCGGTCACCACCACCTCCGCGGTACGTGGACAGTTCAAGACCGACAAGGCTTCTCGGGCCGAGGCGCTGGAACTGATCCTGCGGAAGTGAACCCAGCCAGGCCGATGGTCCCTCGCGGAGCGCGCGTGCAGGTCATGGGGGTGGTGAATGTCACCGACGATTCCTTCTCCGACGGCGGCAAGTTCATCGACCGCGACCGCGCCGTCGAACACGGGCTGGCCCTGGCCGCTGCCGGGGCCGCGATCATCGACGTGGGCGGGGAATCGACCCGGCCCGGTGCGGTGCGCGTCGACCCCGCGGTGGAGGCAGCCCGGGTCGCCCCGGTCATCGAAGCGCTTGCCGCCCAAGGCATCACGGTCAGTATCGACACCATGCACGCCGATGTGGCGAAGGTGGCCCTGGAAAGGGGTGCGCAGATCGTCAACGACGTGTCCGGCGGCCTGGCCGATCCCAACATGGCACCGCTGCTCGCCGAGGCGAAGGTGCCGTGGATCCTGATGCACTGGCGTTCGGTCGGCGCCGAGCAGCCGCACCGCGCTCCGGGTTACGGCGATGTGGTGGCCGAGGTTCGGGCCGAGCTGCTGACCGCGGTCGACGCCGCGGTCACTGCGGGTGTCGCCCCGGAGCGGCTGATCATCGATCCGGGTCTGGGATTCGCCAAGACCGCGCAGGACAATTGGGCCCTGCTGCACGCTCTGCCCGAATTCATCGCAACCGGGATCCCCGTGTTGGTCGGCGCCTCACGCAAACGCTTCCTCGGTGCCTTGCTGGCTGGGGCGGACGGGACTCTGCGCCCACCGGACGGTCGGGAGACCGCCACCGCGGTGATCTCGGTGCTCGCGGCCCAGCACGGGGCCTGGGGTGTTCGCGTGCACGATGTGGTGGCCTCCGTAGACGCGCTCGCCGTACTGGAAGCCTGGGAATCTGGAGGTCGGGTTGGCTGATCGAATTGAGTTGCGCGGCTTACGGGTTCGTGGCAATCACGGCGTGTTCGACCACGAGCGCCGGGACGGGCAGGACTTCGTCGTCGACATCACGGCGTGGGTGGACCTGCGCCAGGCAGCAGCCACCGACGATCTCGCCGACACCCTCGATTACGGCGCACTGGCCCAGCGGGCAGCGGATATCGTCGCGGGCCCGCCGCGGAACCTGATCGAGACGGTCTCGGCCGAGATCGCCGACGCCATCATGGCCGACGAGCGTCTGCATGCGGTCGAGGTCGTCGTGCACAAGCCGAGCGCCCCGATTCCGCTGACCTTCGACGATGTCGCGGTGGTCGCCAGGCGGTCCCGACGGGGTTCCCAATGACGTCAACCGTTCTCTCGATCGGGTCGAATCTCGGCGACCGACTGGCCCGGTTGCAGTCGGTGGTCGACGGCCTCGGGAGTGCGGTCCGTGCGGTGTCGCCGGTCTTCGAGACCGACGCCTGGGGCGGCGTCGAGCAGGGTCCGTTCCTGAACGCGGTACTGCTCGCCGACGATCCGGGCCTCGACGGACACGGCTGGCTGCGACGTGGCCAGCAGTTGGAACAGGCGGCGGACCGGGTCCGGGAACAGAAGTGGGGCCCGCGCACCCTCGACGTCGACCTGGTCACGTGCCATGACGGTGACGTCGAGGTGCAGTCTCGCGATGCCGACCTGACGCTGCCGCACCCGCTGGCTCACCTGCGCGCATTCGTGCTGATCCCGTGGCTGGCGGTGGATCCGGATGCCACGCTGACGGTGGTCGGCCGGTCCCGCCGGGTCGCGAACCTGTTGGAGGAGATCGACCCGGCCGAGCGAGCCGGTGTCAGGCGCACTGATCTGGCGTTGGACTTCCGCACCGAACCGGCGGCCGACTGATGGGCCCGACGCGCAAGCGCGACCTGGCCGGCGCGGTGGCGGTCGTCGCCATCGTCGGCTACGTGCTGGTCGGTGTGCTCTACCGGTGGTTCCCGCCGCTCACGATCTGGACCGGACTCTCACTGCTGGCGGTTGCGATCGCCGAGGCGGGCTGGGCGTTCTATGTGCGGGCGAAGATCAACGACGGGCAGATCGGAGTCGGTGCCGGCCGGCTGCACCCGCTGACGGTGGCCCGGTCGGTCGTCATCGCCAAGGCCTCGGCCTGGGTGGGCGCCATCGTGGCGGGTTGGTGGATAGGGGTGCTGGTGTACCTGTGGCCCCGGCGCGGCGACCTGAGGGTGGCCGGCGAGGACACTCCCGGCGCGGTGGTTGCTGCCATCAGTGCGCTGGCGCTGATCGTCGCGGCGGTGTGGCTACAGCATTGCTGCAAGTCTCCCGAGGAACCTCAGGACAACGGTGATACCGCGACCGAGTGAACGATTATCGGCCAGGTAGTTGGCCGAATCGCCGCAGCGGTCCCCAGGTTAGATGACCCGTGACGGGTACAGTCGGCGCATGACCGTTCTGCCCCGCGGTGGTCGGCCACGGCGCGGCGGCCGAAGGCCGGGCTGGCTGCTCTTAACGGTATTGCTGGTGCTCGCCATTCTGGCCAGTTCCGCATTGGTGTTCACCGATCGCGTCGAGTTGCTGAAACTCGCAGTCATCCTGGCCCTGTGGGCCGCCGTCGTGGCGGCCTTCGTCTCCGTGATCTACCGGCGCCAGAGTGACCTCGACCAGGCCAAGGCCCGCGATCTGAAGTTCGTCTACGACCTGCAGCTGGATCGGGAGATCTCGGCGCGGCGGGAGTACGAGCTGACCGTCGAAACCCAGTTGCGCCGGGAGCTGGCCTCGGAGCTGCGCGCCCAGGCGGCCGACGAGGTTGCCGCGCTGCGCTCCGAGCTTGCCGCATTGCGGGCGAATCTGGAGATCCTGTTCGACACCGACCTGGTGCACCGCCCGGCCATCGAGACCGACAAGAGCGCGGTGCGTACCGCGGGCCGGGTCACCGCCAGCCGGTTGGACATACCGCCGGTCGAGGTCACCGACATCCGCATGTCGCGTACCCAGGAAAGCCCGATCATCGACGTCCCGGCCGTGCCGCATCCGCCGGAGAACGACTGGGCGACCTCCGGTGGTGTGCACCGGCTGCCGTCGCGGCCGGTGCCCGCCGGTGAGCAGCCGCGTCGCCGCCGGCGCCAAGCGGACACCGCCCGCCAACCGGACACTGCCCGCCAACCCGATACCCCGCGGCCGCAGGAGCCCAAGGCGCCGCCGCGGCCCGAGCCGCAACCGGTGTCTCGCCCCGAGCCGCAACCTCAATCCCGGCCTGAGCCGCAACCGGCCGCCCGCCGGCAGCCCGAACCCCCGTCGACCTGGGCGCCGCCCCCACCGCCACCGGCCATGCCACCGATGCAGCCGTCACCCACCATCGAAGCCCCGGAACCCGAGCCCCCGAGCACGCCGCCCGCCGCCGAACCCGCGGCCACGGGTTGGGAACCGGCGCCGGCCGAGGGACAGTGGATTCCCGCGGGCGCACCGGGCAGCAACTGGGCTACACCGGTAGCCCAGAACGGCGCCGCAAACGAGTACGTCGGCCGGCGACGTGCCCAAGAATCGACACCCACAGCAGTTCCGGAACCCACGGCCGAATCAACTCCGGCGCCCGAGCCGGCACCTGAGCCAGCGCCGACTCCGGCGCCTGCGATGTCACCGGGTCAGGCTCCCGAGCCGCCGCCCCGTGGCCGTCACTCCGCTGCGGGTGAGGTTGCCGACCTCGGCCGGCACACCCCGGCGCAGCCGTCCCCGGCGTTGGCCACCGAATCCTCGCAACCACCCGAACCGCCGCGGCGGGCTTCGCGGCACCGCAGCGACGACGAACCCGAGCCGCCGAACGGGCACCATGCCGATGGGCAGTCGGTGAATGATCTCCTGGCGCGGTTTCAGACAGCTCCCACCGAAGGCGGCCGTCGCAGGCGCCGCGAGGAGTGAGCTAGTCTCGTGGCGACCGTCCGGTACCCGCAACGCGGGACTGGAACGTAAAACCATTTCAACCTGTGAGGTCGTCTGCGATGCAGCAGCCCCCTGCAAACGGGTGGTCCCCTCCTGAGGGATTGCGTCCGGCCAGGCTCAGCGTCGGCATCATTTCCGCTGGTCGGGTAGGTACTGCGCTGGGCTATGCGCTGGAACGCGTCGAGCATGTGGTGGTGGCGTGCAGCGCGATATCCGAGGCGTCACGGCTGCGGGCGCAGCGCCGGCTGCCCGAAACCTCCGTCCTTCCCATCCCCGAGGTGGCGCAGCGGGCCGAACTGTTGCTGTTGGCAGTCCCGGACGCCGAGCTGACGTCCCTGGTGTCGGGTCTGGCCGCCACCGGTGCGGTCCGGCCCGGCACGATCGTGGTGCACACCTCCGGTGCCAACGGGGTCGGGGTGCTGGCGCCGCTGACCGAGCTGGGGTGCATTCCGCTGGCGATCCATCCGGCGATGACGTTCACCGGGTCCGACGAGGACATCACGCGTCTGCCCGATACCTGTTTCGGCGTCACCGCGGCGGACGAAGTCGGCTATGCGATCGGTCAGTCGCTCGTGCTGGAGATCGGCGGTGAGCCGTTCCGGGTGCCCGAGCGCGCGCGGACGCAGTACCACGCGGCGTTGGCGCATGCCAGCAACCACCTGGTCACGCTGGTGCTCGACGCCGTCGACACGCTGCGGGCCGCGCTGCGCGGCCAGGAACTGCTCGGTCAGGAACTCGTCGGCGATGCGCCCGGCGGTCTGCCCGAGCGGGTGGTGGGCCCGCTCGCTCTGGCCGCACTGGAGAACGCGCTGCAGCGCGGCCAGGCCGCCCTGACCGGCCCGGTGGCCCGTGGTGACGCCGCTGCGGTGACCGCTCACCTGAATGCCCTGCGTGCGCTGGATCCTCAACTGGCCCAGGCGTATCGGGCCGATTCACTGCGTACCGCCCAACGTGCACATGCGCCGGCCGCAGTGCTCGCAGCTCTGTCGGAAACAGGCCCGGAAACCAGTCCCGAAACGAGTCACGGATGACCCCAACCACCACCCCCAAGTTCGTCGCCGGTGAGCTGAACGTCTATTCGGCACCCACCGATGTCGCCGCCGTCACCCGCGCCCTGCGCACGAGTGGGCGTCGGATCACCCTGGTGCCCACCATGGGTGCGCTGCACGAGGGGCACCTGACATTGATCCGGGCGGCCAGGCGGGTTCCCGGCGCGGTTGTGGTGGTGTCGATCTTCGTCAACCCGTTGCAGTTCGGAGCGGGCGAAGACCTCGACGCCTACCCGCGTACCCTCGATGAGGACCTGGCTGCGCTGCGGGCCGAGGGTGTCGAAATCGCGTTTACCCCAACCGGTTCGGGCATGTATCCCGACGGCCCCCGCACCAGTGTCCAGCCCGGGGTGGCCGGCAGCGAACTGGAAGGCGCGTCGCGCCCCGGCCATTTCGCCGGTGTGCTCACCGTTGTGCTCAAGCTACTGCAGATCGTCCGCCCCGACCGGGCCTTCTTCGGTGAAAAGGACTATCAGCAATTGGCGTTGATCCGGCAGATGGTCACCGACCTCAACGTCGACGTACAGATCGTCGGAGTGCCCATCGTCCGCGAATCCGATGGACTGGCGATGTCGTCGCGCAACCGCTACCTCGATGCCGATGAGCGCGAGCAGGCCGGAGCGTTGTCGGCGGCCCTGCTGGCCGGCAAGTACGCGGCGGCGGGCGGGGCTTCGGCGGCCGTGGACGCGGCTCGGGCGGTGCTCGACGAGGTGCCCGCCATCGACGTCGACTACCTGGAGGTACGCGACCCGATGTTGGGTCCCGCGCCGGGCGAAGGTCAGGCCCGGCTGCTGGTGGCCGCCCGGCTGGGCCGAACCAGACTGCTGGACAACATATCTGTCGACATCGGAGCGTCGGCAGGCATCGACGGACACCCCCGCGTCGGTGACGGCGACAATCACGAACTGCCCTGGAGGAACTGATGCAGCGCACCATGCTGAAATCGAAGATTCACCGCGCCACGGTGACGCAGGCCGACCTTCACTACGTGGGCTCGGTGACCATTGACGCCGATCTGATGGAGGCGGCCGACCTGCTCGAGGGCGAGCAGGTGACGATCGTCGACATCGACAACGGTGCCCGCCTGGTGACCTACGCCATCACCGGCGAGCGCGGCACCGGGGTGATCGGGATCAACGGCGCCGCAGCACATCTCATCCACCCGGGCGATCTGGTCATCCTGATCGCCTACGGGGTGATGGAGGATGCCGAGTCTCGTGTCTACCAGCCGCGAATCGTGTTCGTAGACGCGGACAACAAGCAGATCGACCTCGGTGAGCACGGCAACGACCCGGCCTACGTTCCCGT
Organism: Mycobacterium sp. IDUB_9; assembly: GCF_055419505.1. Taxonomy (NCBI): domain Bacteria; kingdom Bacillati; phylum Actinomycetota; class Actinomycetes; order Mycobacteriales; family Mycobacteriaceae; genus Mycobacterium; species Mycobacterium sp. IDUB_9. The sequence continues at coordinate 1,621,833 of NZ_JBVAXU010000001.1, forward strand.
GGACGCGTCCGATCTGATGTCGCCGCGCTGATGCTGCTCGCCATCGACGTCCGCAACACCCACACCATCGTCGGGCTGATCTCCGGTTCGGGCGACCACGCGAAGGTGGTGCAGCAGTGGCGAATCCGGACCGAATCAGAGGTGACTGCCGATGAGCTGGCGCTCACCATCGACGGCCTGATCGGGGATGACTCCGAGAGTCTGACCGGCGCCGCCGGACTGTCCACGGTGCCCTCGGTGCTGCATGAGGTGCGCCTCATGCTCGAGCAGTACTGGCCGACGGTGCCGCATGTACTGATCGAACCCGGTGTGCGTACCGGCATTCCGCTGCTGGTCGACAACCCCAAGGAAGTCGGCGCGGACCGGATCGTGAATTGCCTTGCCGCCTATCACAAATACGGCACTGCAGCGATCATCGTCGATTTCGGCTCGTCGATCTGTGTCGACGTCGTGTCGGCGAAGGGGGAATTCCTGGGTGGGGCGATCGCCCCCGGTGTGCAGGTGTCCTCGGATGCCGCCGCGGCCCGCTCGGCGGCCCTGCGCCGGGTCGAGCTGACCCGTCCGCGTTCGGTGATCGGCAAGAACACCGTCGAGTGCATGCAGGCCGGGGCGGTTTTCGGGTTCGCCGGGTTGGTCGACGGGCTGGTCCACCGGATCCGCCAGGATGTCGACGGATTCGCCGGCGACGACGTCGCGGTCGTGGCGACCGGTTACACCGCGCCGCTGGTGTTGCCGGATCTGCGCACGGTCGAGCACTACGACCCCCACCTCACCCTTGACGGCCTGCGGTTGGTGTTCGAGCGCAACCGTGACACCCAGCGCCGGCTCAAGCCCGCCAAATAGGCCGAACCAATTCGCCGTTGTTGTGAGGTTGTGCACACCTGGGCGGCAGTCTGTCCCCGTCAGGATGCGGATAGGCCCCGCCGGCCCGTCGGGGTGCAATTGTGCGCTCGCGTGTTCATTTAAGCTGGCATTTTGTGAGCCCAGCCGATCGTGACGACGCGTCCCAGTCCCAGGCCGACCTTCCCGAGCAGTTCCGGATTCGTCAGGCCAAGCGGGAGCGGCTGCTGGCCGAGGGGCGCGAACCCTATCCGGTGACCGTTCCGCGTACGCATTCTCTGGCTGAGCTGCGCAGCACCTATCCGGACCTGGCCGCCGACACCCAGACCGGCGCGATGGTCGGTGTCTCGGGCCGGGTGGTGTTCGCGCGCAATTCGGGCAAGTTGTGCTTCGCGACGTTGCAGGAGGGCGACGGCACCCAACTGCAGGCGATGATCAGCCTGGCGCAGGTGGGGCAGGAGTCGCTCGATGCGTGGAAAGCCGACGTGGACCTCGGCGACATCGTGTTCGTCCACGGCGAGGTGATCAGCTCCAAGCGCGGTGAGCTTTCCGTGCTGGCTGATTCGTGGCAGATGGCGGCCAAGGCCCTACGCCCGCTGCCCGTTGCTCACAAAGAGATGAGCGAAGAAACTCGGGTGCGTCAGCGCTACGTGGATCTCATCGTGCGTCCTGAGGCGCGCAGTATTGCGCGTCAGCGGGTGGCGGTGGTGCGGGCGGTGCGGTCGGCACTGGAACGCCGGGATTTCCTCGAGGTCGAGACGCCAATGCTGCAGACCCTGGCCGGTGGGGCGGCAGCCCGGCCGTTCATTACCCACTCAAATGCGCTCGATGTGGATCTGTACCTGCGGATCGCGCCCGAACTGTTCCTCAAGCGCTGCATAGTCGGCGGTTTTGACCGCGTTTTCGAGTTGAATCGGAACTTTCGCAACGAAGGTGTTGATTCCACGCACTCGCCGGAATTCTCGATGTTGGAGACATATCAGGCCTACGGCGACTACAACGATTCCGCGGTAGTCACCCGGGAAATTATTCAAGAGGTTGCAGACGAGGCGATCGGCACCAGGCAAGTGCCATTGCCCGATGGCACTATCTACGATCTCGACGGACAATGGGAGACATTGGAAATGTATCCCTCGTTGTCCGAGGCGCTGGGTGAGGAGATCACGCCGGAGACATCAGTGGACTACTTGTGGGCTATTGCCGATCGGCTCGAGGTGGAGATTCCGCGTGACCGCGGCTACGGGCACGGAAAATTAGTCGAGGAACTCTGGGAACACAGTGTAGGCGAGAAGTTGTGGGCCCCGACGTTCGTCCGCGACTTCCCCGTCGAGACCTCGCCGCTCACTCGCGCTCACCGCAGCATTCCCGGGGTTACCGAGAAATGGGACCTCTACATCAGGCGTTTCGAGCTCGCCACCGGATATTCCGAACTCGTCGACCCGGTAATCCAACGTGAACGATTCGAGGCCCAGGCCCGTGCGGCGGCTGCCGGTGACGACGAAGCAATGGTTCTCGACGACGATTTCCTTGCCGCATTGGAGTATGCGATGCCGCCGACCACCGGCACCGGAATGGGTATCGATCGCTTGTTGATGGCGTTGACGGGGTTGTCTATTCGAGAGACGGTTTTGTTCCCGATTGTTCGTCGTCACGGTAACTGAGTCACCGCACTGAACCTCCGCGATCCACGCGTTGTTGGAAATGTGCGCGTTTTGTGGCACATTGGGGCGCGGATGCAGGATACTCAGGCGTAAGTCACCAATGCGTATGCAGAAGGGTTCGGTGCGGGGTAATGGCTAAGAAAGTGACCGTCACGTTGGTCGATGATTTCGACGGCGAAGCCACGGCCGACGAGACGGTCGAATTCGGCCTCGACGGTGTCACCTATGAGATCGACCTTTCCTCCAAAAACGCCACCAAGCTCCGTAACGACCTGAAGCAGTGGGTGGAGGCCGGGCGTCGCGTCGGTGGGCGTCGGCGCGGACGGGCGGCAGGGCCGGCCCGTGGCCGCGGCGCGATCGATCGCGAGCAGAGCGCCGCCATCCGCGAATGGGCCCGCCGCAACGGGCACAACGTGTCCACCCGTGGCCGCATCCCCGCTGATGTCATCGACGCCTTCCACGCCGCAACATAGACGACCGCAACGTAACCGATAGTTGCCAGCTCCGGACCGGTGAGAATTCCCGGTCCGGAGTTTTTCGCTAGTGGCGAACCCGAATCGACCGGTTTTCGGAAACGAATCGTCTACCGGCGGCGTTGCTCATCTGCAGCACTCGATGTGAACAGCTTGTCCTGGGTCCAACCTCCGCACCCGAGACGGCCGCCCATTAGAGTGGACGGTAGGTACTACGTGCGGGCTATGAGGAAAACCGATAGATGCAGCCGTACGCGGGTATCGCTAGCGATGGAGAGCAGGTAACCACCGATGTTTGAGAGATTCACCGACCGTGCCCGCAGGGTCGTCGTCCTGGCGCAAGAAGAAGCCCGGATGCTCAACCACAACTACATCGGGACCGAGCACATCCTGTTGGGTCTGATTCACGAGGGCGAGGGCGTAGCCGCCAAGTCGCTGGAGTCGTTGGGCATCTCACTGGAAGGTGTCCGCAGCCAGGTCGAGGAGATCATCGGGCAGGGCCAGCAGGCGCCGTCCGGTCACATCCCGTTCACGCCGCGCGCCAAGAAGGTGCTGGAGCTGTCCCTGCGTGAGGCGCTGCAGCTCGGCCACAACTACATCGGCACCGAGCACATTCTGCTCGGCCTGATTCGTGAGGGCGAAGGCGTGGCCGCGCAAGTGCTGGTCAAGCTCGGCGCCGAGCTGACCCGTGTGCGCCAGCAGGTCATCCAGCTGCTGAGCGGCTACCAGGGCAAGGAAGCCGCCGAAGCCGGCACCGGTGGTCGTGGCGGTGAGTCGGGCAACCCGTCCACCTCACTGGTCCTCGACCAGTTCGGCCGCAACCTGACCGCCGCCGCCATGGAGGGCAAGCTCGATCCGGTCATCGGCCGTGAAAAAGAAATCGAGCGGGTCATGCAGGTCCTGAGCCGGCGCACCAAGAACAACCCGGTGCTGATCGGTGAGCCCGGCGTCGGTAAGACCGCCGTCGTCGAGGGCCTGGCGCAGGCCATCGTCCACGGCGAGGTCCCCGAGACGCTCAAGGACAAGCAGCTCTACACGCTGGACCTCGGGTCCCTTGTGGCGGGCTCGCGGTACCGCGGTGACTTCGAGGAACGCCTCAAGAAGGTGCTCAAGGAGATCAACACCCGCGGGGACATCATCCTGTTCATCGACGAGCTGCACACCCTGGTGGGTGCAGGTGCCGCCGAGGGCGCGATCGACGCCGCATCGATCCTGAAGCCGAAGCTGGCCCGTGGTGAGCTGCAGACCATCGGTGCCACCACCCTCGACGAGTACCGCAAGTACATCGAGAAGGACGCCGCGCTGGAGCGTCGGTTCCAGCCGGTCCAGGTGGGTGAGCCGACGGTCGAGCACACCATCGAGATCCTCAAGGGTCTGCGCGACCGCTACGAGGCGCACCACCGCGTCTCGATCACCGACGGCGCGCTGGTGGCCGCGGCCACCCTGGCCGACCGCTACATCAACGACCGGTTCCTGCCGGACAAGGCGATCGACCTGATCGACGAGGCCGGTGCCCGGATGCGCATCCGCCGGATGACCGCTCCGCCAGACCTGCGTGAGTTCGACGAGAAGATCGCCGACGCGCGCCGGGAGAAGGAATCTGCGATCGACGCGCAGGACTTCGAGAAGGCGGCAAGCCTGCGTGATCGTGAGAAGACCTTGGTCGCTCAGCGTGGCGAGCGTGAGAAGCAGTGGCGCTCAGGCGATCTCGACGTTGTCGCCGAGGTCGACGACGAGCAGATCGCCGAGGTGCTCGGTAACTGGACCGGCATCCCGGTGTTCAAGCTGACCGAGGAGGAGACGACTCGGCTGCTGCGCATGGAGGACGAGCTGCACAAGCGGATCATCGGGCAGGAGGATGCCGTCAAGGCTGTCTCCAAGGCCATCCGCCGCACCCGTGCCGGCCTGAAGGACCCGAAGCGCCCGTCCGGTTCGTTCATCTTCGCCGGCCCCTCCGGTGTCGGTAAGACCGAGCTGTCCAAGGCGCTGGCCAACTTCCTGTTCGGCGACGACGATGCACTCATCCAGATCGACATGGGCGAGTTCCACGACCGCTTCACGGCCTCGCGGCTGTTCGGTGCCCCTCCGGGCTACGTCGGTTACGAAGAGGGCGGCCAGCTCACCGAGAAGGTGCGCCGCAAGCCGTTCAGCGTGGTGCTGTTCGACGAGATCGAGAAGGCCCACCAGGAGATCTACAACAGCCTCCTGCAGGTCCTCGAGGACGGTCGTCTCACCGACGGTCAGGGTCGCACGGTCGACTTCAAGAACACCGTGTTGATCTTCACGTCGAACCTGGGTACCTCCGACATCAGCAAGGCGGTCGGCCTGGGCTTCACCCAGGGCGGCGGTGAGAACAACTACGAGCGGATGAAGCAGAAGGTCAACGACGAGCTGAAGAAGCACTTCCGGCCGGAGTTCCTCAACCGCATCGACGACATCATCGTCTTCCACCAGCTGACGCAGGACGAGATCATCAAGATGGTCGACCTGATGATCGGCCGCGTCGGAAAACAGCTCAAGGCCAAGGACATGGCGATGGAGCTGACCGACAAGGCCAAGTCCCTGCTGGCCAAGCGCGGCTTCGATCCGGTGCTGGGAGCGCGGCCGTTGCGCCGCACCATCCAGCGCGAGATCGAGGACCAGCTGTCCGAGAAGATCCTCTTCGAGGAGCTCGGCCCCGGTCAGCTGGTGACGGTCGATGTCGAGGGCTGGGACGGCGAAGGTGCCGGCGAGGACGCGAAGTTCACGTTCGCCGGTGCACCCAAGGCGACCACCCCCGAAGGTCCGGATCTGGCCAAGGCCGGAGCCTCCGCGGAATAACGTCCGACGACAAATGCCCCCACCGTTTCGGTGGGGGCATTTTCGCGCCTACCGGTGGAGGGTTTTCCAGCGGGGATAGTTAGGATGCTGGTGTAATCGACAGGCAATGGAATCTGGTGAGAGTCCAGAACGGCCGCGCCACTGTTAACAGTCAGACCCGACCTGTCACGACACGGACTGGGACGCGAATTCCCGGAAAGGCACGTAGATGACTACCACCGAGGCACGCAAGGTCCACGCCCGGCCGCTCGATCTGTCGGCGACCAAGGCGGTGCTCTGGCTGACGCTGACGGCGTTCGTCGCGCTGCTGGCCCTCTACTTCGTCGGGATGGACCAGGGCGCGACCTCGGTTCTGGGCAACAACACCTACGTGCACGAATTCGTGCACGACGCACGTCACCTGCTCGGTTTCCCCTGCCACTGATACGCAGCGGAGATCGAAGAACAAAATGGAAAAGCAACTCATCGGGCGCGGCATTCTGGCCGGCGCACTCGCCGGCGTGCTCGCCTTCATCTGGGCGAAGCTGCTGATCGAACCGGTCATCGGTCGCGCGATCGACTTCGAGAACGGTGTCGGCGCAGCACATGAGGCCGCCGAACATACGCATGGTGCGGGAGGGCATTCCCATGGCGGTGAGGGCGCCGAGGTGTTCACCCGCGGTGTGCAATCCAACATCGGGATGGGCCTTGGTGTCCTGATCTTCAGCGTCGCGATGGGCGCTCTGCTGGCCGTCGTGTTCTGCGTGGTCTACGGCCGGGTCAACCTCTCGGCGCGGGCGCTGGCCGCCCTGACCGCCGGCGGCATGCTGGTCTCCCTGTGGATCGTCCCGGCACTCAAGTACCCGCCCAATCCGCCCGCGGTCAGCCTCGACGAGACCATCCAGCAGCGGACCCTGCTGTACCTGCTGCTGGTTGTGCTCTCGGCGGGGCTGTTGGTCGGCTCAGTCCTCCTGGCACGTCGTCTCACGCCCAAGCTGGGGGCATGGAACGCCAACCTGATCGGCGCCGCGGACTACGTGGTGTCGATGGCCGTGGTCTTCCTGATCCTGCCGGGTATCCATGAGACCCCGTCGACGTTCCCGGCCGACGACCTCTACGAGTTCCGGCTGTACTCGCTCGGCACCCAGGTGGTGATCTGGGCGACGATCGGGCTGGTGTTCGGTGCCCTGGCGGCGAAGGTGCTCGATGAGAAGAAGCAGTCCGTCAGCGCGTGATTTCGGGTGACTTTCGATGAGTGAGGTCGTCCGGCTGACGTTGGTGTCTCATGCCATGACCGGCGCCACAGCGGCCGGACGATTCCCCACCGACGAGCCGCTGAACCAGTTGGGTCATCGCCAAGCCGATGCGACCGTCGAACTGGGCGTCGTCGACGTTGCGTACTCCGGCCCGGAGAAACGGGCTCGTCAGACGGCCGAACTGTTGGGCTTGCCGGCGGTGGTCGAACCCCGGCTGGCCGATCTGGATTTCGGGAGCTGGCGCGGCGGTGTACTGGGCAGGGTGCAGCCTGCGGATCTGGCGGTCTGGTTGACTGATCCGACCCGGGCGCCACACGGCGGCGAATCCGTGGTCGATCTCGTCAAGCGGGTGCGCGGCTGGATGGACAGCCTGGCCTCGGCGCGGGGACGGCTGGTCGCCGTCACCCACCCTGCGGTGATCCGGGCTGCCATCCTGGTGGCCCTCGATGCCCCGCCAAAGTCGTTCTGGCGCATCGACATCGCACCGATGAGCCGGACCGTGATGCACTTCCGCGGTCAGGCCTGGACACTGCGCAGCAGTTAGCCTGCCGCGCTGCCCGAGCTAGCCCACGGGTGCCATGGCGAACGCCCGTTTGGCGATCTGCAACAACCAGCCCGCGGCAGTGGGGCTACGGAACTTCGGCCAGTTCAGCTGAAAACTGAACACCCACGGCTGTCCGGTGTGGTCCACCGCGTACCAGCTGAAGCTCAGGTCGCCGGGCAGGTTACCGCCCTTGGCGCCGATGTAGCCCCACTTCGCCGGGTCGGGATCGATGCCGGGCAGCGCCGAGAGGATGTCCTTCACCGGTGCGGCCGGTCCGACGGCCGAAGCCTGCAACGCGGCGTGCACCCGGCAGATGTCGGCCGCGGTGGCGAACCACTCGAGGCCGTCATTGGAGGCCGGGGTGTGGGTGCGGTACGGATCCGGCTCATACGGTCGGGAATTGGTCTGCTTGAGTAGCGCCACCCGATCGGCGGCCGACGCGTTCTTCCACTGGTCGCGAAGGTTGGGTTCACCCCAGCCGACCGAGAACACCTCGTGCATGGTCGGGAACGGGGTCATGCTGGCCGGGTCGTGGTGACCGGCGGTGACCAGGGCGTGTTCCACCGCGCCCGTGCCCACGCGCCCGATCAGCAGGTCGGTGGCCATGTTGTCGCTGGCCGAGATCATCTGCTGGGCGGCGGTCCGCACGGTGATCTGCGCCCCCGGCGGCAGCTTGTCCAGCCCGGCCGAGCCAAGCTTCTTGCCTTCCTTGGTGATCGTGAGGTGGTCGTCCCACTTCACCGTGCCGGCCTTGACGGCATCTGAAACTGCAAGCAGCACATAGAGTTTGAAGATCGAAGCCAGCGGCAAGGACAGATCGGTGTTGGTGCCGGCTACCTGCTCGCACTTGCCGTCGACCACTTTGGACACCCGGTAGGAGTAGCGCGCGCCCGACTTGGTCAGCTCGGTGTCGATATCGGACCACTTGTCGATCTTCGGCGGCACCAGCGTGACGTCGAAGCGGTCGACCAGTCCGACGTCGTTGGTCCTCAGTTCGATGTCCTGGGCCACGTTGTACGACGTCAGCACGTGCAAAGTCGCCTGCGCGGCCCCGATGTCCACCGAGGTGAGCTTGAACGGTCGATCCCACCAGATCGAGTCCATCTTGGTGCCGACCAGGTCGACCTTTTCGGGAGCGGCCAGGGTGCGAACGCCGATGGGGCCGATCGGCCAGTCGGAGTTCAGCATGTCCATGGTCTGCTTGGCCCGCAGACCGGGTGGGGTGATGGTGTCGATGTGCGCGCCGTAGGACACTTCAGCCGCGGGCGCGACACTCGGCGAACAGCCACAAGCCAGGGCAGCGGCGACCGCTGTGATGGCCGTCAGGCCAACCGTGCGGCGCAGCGTCCGGCCGCGGCTACGCCTGGGCAGCGGGTCCTGCAACGTCCAGCACAACCTCGAACTCCAGCAGCGATGCGCCGGTGGCCACAGGTTTTGCCTGCTGGCCCTTGTGTGCCTCGACCGCCGGGCCCGAAGCCCAGGCTTGGAAGGCCTCTTCGGTTTCCCACTGCGTCACCACGAAGTAGCGGTCTTCACCCTTGACCGGGCGCAGCAACTGGAAGCCGAGGAAACCGGGCTGACTGTCGACGGCATGTGCACGGTTCGCGAACCGCTTCTCCAGTTCCGGGCCGGCGTTTGGCGGGACCTCGATGGCGTTGATCTTCACGACGGGCATGGTGTTCAGGTTACCGTGGCTGCCCGGCAAGATAACGGGATGGTCACAGATCTTCTCACCGACAGAGGGGGGCGCGGCGAGCCCATTGTCCTGGTGCACGGCCTGATGGGCCGCGGCAGCACCTGGTCACGCCAATTGCCGTGGTTGACCGAGTTGGGCGCGGTGTACACCTACGACGCACCGTGGCACCGCGGGCGTGATGTGGTCGATTCCAGCCCGATCAGCACCGAGCGTTTCGTGGCGGATCTCGGTGATGCCGTGGCCGCGCTGGGTCGGCCGGTGATCCTGGTGGGGCATTCCATGGGTGCGTTGCATTCCTGGTGTCTGGCCGCGGCCCGCCCGGAACTGGTCAAGGCGGTGGTGGTGGAGGACATGGCCCCCGACTTCCGGGGGCGTACCACCGGGCCCTGGGAGCCGTGGGTGCACGCCCTTCCGGTGGAGTTCGGTTCGGCTCAAGAGGTTTACGACGAGTTCGGGCCCGTCGCGGGACAGTATTTCCTGGAGGCCTTCGACCGGACGGCCACCGGCTGGCGACTGCACGGACACCCGCAGTGGTGGCTGGACATCGCCGCTCAATGGGGAACTCGGGACTACTGGCAGCAGTGGCGGGATGTGGGTGCGCCGACCTTGCTCATGGAGGCGGGCAATTCGGTGGCGCCTCCCGGGCAGATGGGCCGGATGGCCGAAATCGGTCAAGACGCAAGGTATCTGCACGTGCCCGGTGCGGGTCACCTCATCCACGACGATGCGCCCGAGGTGTACCGGGAAGCCGTGACGGGATTTCTAGCGACGCTCGCCTAGGACACCCGCGCTCGGCCACGAAGGCCGGCGCTCGAAGCGGCTGCGAATCGCGTCGAGATCGTGGTCCGCGCGGTACGTCTCGTAATCGGGCTGGTCGAGATCGAACAGATCCAGGCGGAAACGCAGGACGTTGCTGCGCTGTGCCGCCCAGCTCACCGCGACGGCCACCGCGAAGGGCGAGAGCAGGATGATCAGGGCTAGTGCAACGGTCATGGCAGTAATTGTTGTGAGGAAAATATACCGCCAACAGTGGCAGCGCTGACACCTTACGATAAAATGCTGCCATGCTGAGAAGTGTCTCCACACTGGTGCTCGACGGCCTGGCGGTTTTCGAGTTCGGGGTCATCTGCGAGGTTTTCGGGATCGATCGGTCCGCTGACGGGGTGCCGAACTTCGACTTCAAGGTGTGCGGGCCCGAAGCGGGTAAACCGCTACGAACATCCGTCGGGGCGACACTTGCCCCCGAATACGGCCTGGATGCACTCCAGGGTGCGGACCTGGTCGCGATCCCCGCGATAGGTGGTACGGACTACCTGCCCGAGGCTCTCGAGGCCGTGCGTGCCGCAGCCGACGCGGGATCGATCATCCTGACCGTGTGCTCGGGGGCGTTCCTGGCCGGAGCGGCCGGCCTGTTGGACGGTAGGCCGTGCACCACGCACTGGATGCACGCCGACGAGCTGGCGCGGAAATACCCAACCGCAAAGGTTGATCGCAACGTCCTGTTCGTCGACGACGGTAATTTGATCACCAGCGCGGGCACCGCGGCCGGCATTGATGCGTGCCTGCACCTCGTTCGCCGTGAGCTCGGCAGCGAGGTCACCAACAAGATCGCCCGGCGCATGGTGGTCCCACCGCAGCGCGACGGCGGGCAGCGCCAGTTCATCGACCAGCCGATTCCGGTCCGATGTTCGGAAGGCTTTGCCCCGCACCTAGATTGGATCATGACCAACCTGGACAAGCCGCACACCGTGACCACGCTGGCCAGGCGGTCGGCGATGTCCACGCGTACCTTCGCCCGCCGGTTCGTCGAGGAGACCGGCACCACGCCCATGCAGTGGATCACCGATCAGCGGGTGCTCTACGCACGCAGATTGCTCGAGGAGACGGATCTGGATGTCGACCGGATCGCCGGGCAGGCCGGGTTCGGTACCGCGACGCTGCTGCGACATCATTTCCGCCGCGTCATCGGACTGACGCCCTCGGACTATCGACGCCAATTCGCCTGTGGTGCAGACGAAGAGGCCGTCACGGCATGATGCGTCAGCCGTCGGGCTGGCAGGCGACGTTGACGTAGACCGTGGTGTGCCGGGACGGATCGATCCGGTACCCGCCCTCGTCGATGTTGGAGTCGGCAAGACCGTGCACGCCGGTCACCCGGCAATTCGACAGGCCTGTGTTGGCGTTGGAGTTGATCTGCACGTGATACCCCCGGCTCTCCAGATCGCGCACGGCGTCTAGGGCCGATCCGGGGCCGGACGGTGCCGCGTTGGCCGGCGCCGCGAGGCCCAGGCCCACTCCAAGGCTCATCGCCGTACACGCAAACGTCGCCAGAATTTTGCTTGACATAGATCCGTTCTATGTGAAGCAGCTCCAAAAGGGTGTGCTGCAGCCCGGATTCATGCCGAGCTCATGTAATTTCGCCTTCGCCCGCCAGCGCGAACAGGCCGTCGGCGGTCTGTTCCACCAGGCCGTCCACCAGTAGTGAGTCCAGCGCCCGGTCGCGCTGGGCGGTATCGGTCAGCCAAGCCACGTCCAGTTTGGCGCGGGTGACCGGAGAACTGCTGTCGCGCAAAACATCCAGCAGCTTGCCACGGACCTGGCGATCGGTTCCGGCGTAACGCTGCACCCGCTTGGCGATCGTTCCGGCGGGGTAACCCGCGGTGCGCCAACGGCACTGGCTCAATGGGCAGCCACCACACTGCGGCGCGCGGGCGGTGCACACCGTTGCACCCAACTCCATCAGGGCGGCCGAGAAGATCGGTGCGGTGGTATCGGGCGGCAGCAGTGCGGCCACGTTGTCCAGGTCGCGGGCCCGGGCGGGCGCGTCGGCCTCGCCGTGCAACACCCTGGTGACGACGCGGCGCACGTTGGTGTCGACCACCGGAACTCTGGCCGAATACGCGAAGCATGCCACCGCACGCGCGGTGTAGGCGCCGATGCCGGGCAGCGTCAGTAGCGTCTCGACGTCGGCGGGTACCTCATCGCCGTATTCGCCCGCGATCACCACAGCACACTCGTGCAGGCGCTTGGCCCGCCGCGGGTAGCCCAGCTTGCCCCAGGCGCGCAGCACTTCGGCCGATCCGGCGGCCGCGGTGGCCGACGGGGTGGGCCACCGCGCGATCCAGGCCAGCCAGATCGGCTCGACCCGGGCAACCGGTGTCTGCTGCAACATGAACTCGCTCACCAGGATCTGCCACGCAGAAACGCCTGGTCGGCGCCATGGCAGGTCACGCTGGGCATTTTCATACCAACCTACTAATTCGCCGGGGTCGATGCTCATCGGCGCCTCATGCAGAATGGCTGGCATGCCCAACTCGAATCCGGTGTCCGCTTGGAAGGCACTCAAGGACGGTAACGCCCGCTTTGTGGCGGGCGAACCGCAGCATCCAAGCCAGGACATCACACGCCGGACCAGCCTGGCCCATGGGCAGAAGCCGACCGCGGTGGTGTTCGGCTGTGGCGACAGCCGCGTGGCCGCGGAGTTGCTGTTCGACCAGGGCCTGGGCGACATGTTCGTCGTGCGCACCGCCGGTCACGTCCTCGACAACGCTGTGCTGGGTTCGATCGAATACGCGGTGTCGATCCTCAACGTGCCGCTGATCGTGGTTCTGGGCCATGACAGCTGCGGCGCGGTCAAGGCTGCCATCAACGCTCTCGACGATGGCGAGATGCCCGGCGGCTACGTGCGCGACATCGTCGAGCGGGTGACCCCGTCGATCCTGATGGGGCGGCATTCCGGCCTGACCCGCGTCGACGAATTCGAGGCCTTCCACGTCAAGGAAACGGTTACCCAGCTTCAGGCGCGCTCGTCCGCGATCGCCATGGGCCTGGCCGCGGGCACCCAGGCCATCGTCGGTGCCACCTACCACCTGTCCGACGGACACGTGGAGCTGCGCAGCCACCTGGGCAACATCGGCGAAGCCTGAGAATTTCGCTGCCGCCCCGACACGCCGGGGCGCCTCGGGCAACTGGGTATGACCTGGGCTTACCGTGAAAGCCGTGTTGGATCTCGAACCTCATGGGCCACTGCCCTCGCAGATTTACTGGCGGCGCCGGGCGCTGGCCATCGGAATCGCGGTAGTCGTCGTGGGGATCGTCGCCGCGATCGTCGCGGTGATCATGACCAGCAGCTCCGGAGCCGAGACGAAGCCCGCCGATGAACCGGCGGCCGCCGCGCCGCCCCCGCTGCCGGGAGAGAACCCCGAGGTCAAGACCCCGGTGGTGCCGCCCGCTCAGCATGCGCCGCCGCCGACGGTCACGCCGACGGCCGCGGTCACCCCGCCGCCGTTGCTCAAGGAAGGCGATGACTGCCCGGATTCGACCCTTGCGGTCAAGGGCATCACCAGTCAGCCCCAGTACGTGGTGGGTGAGCAGCCGAAGTTCACCATGGTCGTGACCAACATCGGCCTGGTCGCATGTAAGCGTGACGTGGGTGCCGCGGTGCTGGCCGCCTACGTGTACGCGCTCGACAACAACCGGCTGTGGTCGAACCTGGACTGTGCGCCGTCCAATGAGACCCTGGTCAAGACCTTCAACCCGGGGGAGCAGGTGACCACCGAGGTGACCTGGACCGGTATGAGCTCGGCGCCGCAGTGCCCGATGCCGCGTCAGCCGATCGGGCCTGGCACGTACAACCTGATGGTGCAGCTGGGCAATCTCAGATCGGCTCCGGTGCCGTTCATCCTGGCCCAGCCCAATCCGCAGCAGCCCGGGCCGCCGGCCGAGGGCGACGCACCGGCTGAGGCGCCGGCGCCGGGTAACTAGCGCTCAGGCCAACCGGTCGGCGATGGTCGACTCGGCCAGCAGGGACAAACCTTCGCGGATGTGCCGGGCCCACATCGACCCGATACCGTCCACCGACTGCAGATCGTCGGCGCTCGCGGCCAGCAGGCCCTGCAGCGAGCCGAACGAGCGGACCAGCAGATCGACGTGGGCGAACTGCAGTCGCGGTATCCCCGCCATCGCGCGGTAACCGCGTGAACTCATCGCCGAGTCCTGGGCCTCTGACGTCGACGGGTATCCGAAAACCCTTGCCAGCGTGGTGAAGTCGAGCAAGTCGCTGTCCGTAAGGGCATCCAGCTCATCGAGTGTCGACGCGACCTGTGCGGCGGTCGGTGGGTCCGGCAGGGCATGGTAATCCCGGACGATGAGCTCCCGCGCGGCCTCGTTGTCGCCGAGGAGTTCGTCGAGCTGCAGTTTGAGCTGGCGTCCGTCGGTACCGAGTTCGACTACATCGGCGTCGATCTCCAGGCTGATCCGGCGCACCATCTCCAGGCGCTGCACCACCGTCATGACGTCGCGCAAAGTCACGAAGTCCTCGATCTCGGCGGTGGACAGCTGCCTGCTCACCTCGTCGAGCCGGCCCTTGTAGCGCTCCAGGGTGGCGATGGTCTGGTTGGCCCGCGACAGGATGGCCGCCGAATCGGGCATCACGTGGCGCTCCCCGGCAACGTAGACCGTCACGATGCTCATCGAATGGCTCACCGAGATCACCGGATAACCGGTCTGGATCGCGGTGCGCTCGGCGGAGCGGTGGCGGGTGCCGGATTCGTCGGTGGGGATCGACGGGTCTGGCACCAATTGGACGTTGGCCCGCACGATCCGGCCTCCGTCGCTGGACAGCACCACCGCACCGTCCATCTTGGAAAGCTCACGCAGCCGGGTGGGGGCGTAACGCACGTCGAGGGCGAACCCGCCGTCGCAGATGGCCTCCACGCTGTCGTCGTAGCCGAGAACTATCAGCGCGCCGGTCTTGCCGCGCAGGATGCGTTCCAGGCCGTCGCGCAGCGGGGTGCCGGGCGCCAGGCGGCCGAGCGTTTCCCGCAACGTCGGCCGCGCCAGGTGCACGACGGTGCGGCTGGTTCTGGCACCGGAGTTCACGGCCATCAATTCTCCTTGGGTCGGCCGCTATTGTCCGTGATCCTATTGATTGCCCGCAATCGTGATCCTATTGATTGCTGGCAATCGCGATGTCCTTGAGTGCCCGCAATGCCGCCCCGATGTGATCGACGGTGATGACGCGCAGCCCAGCGGGCGCGCTGGTGACGCCGGGCGGCACCACGGCAATCGTGAAACCCAGCCGTGCGGCCTCGGCCAGCCTGCGGTCGATGCCGGTGACCCGGCGCAGATCACCGACCAGCCCCACCTCCCCGATCACCACGGCGTTCATCGGCAACGCGATGTCGAGGTAGGCCGACGCGATGGCCACCGCCACGGCCAGGTCCGAGGACGGATCGGTCAGCCGCATGCCGCCGACGGTCGAAACGTAAAGGTCGTGGCCGCCGATCGGCAGTGCGCAGCGCGTCTGCAGCACCGCGCTGATCATCGCCGCGCGGGCCGAGTCGACACCGCTGACCGCCCTCCGCGGCGGGCCGGCCGGCTGTACGGCCAGCGCCTGTATTTCGCCGATCATCGGGCGCTTGCCGTCCAGGGTGACGGTGACTGCGGTGCCGGGAACTGCTGCCGGACGCTGGTCGAGGAACAGACCGGACGGATCGCTCACGCACTCGATCCCGTTGTCGTGCATCTGAAAACAGCCGACCTCGTCGGCGGCCCCGAACCGGTTCTTGACCCCGCGCACGATGCGCAGGCTCGACGTGTGATCCCCCTCGAAGTGCAGCACCACATCGACCAGATGCTCCAGGGAACGCGGGCCCGCGATGGCGCCGTCCTTCGTCACGTGCCCGACCAGGATCATGGCCACCGCCGGGTCCCCGACAGCGGTTTTCGCATAGCCGGTCAGCGCCGTGGTCACCGCGCGCACCTGCGTGACCCCGCCGGTCACCCCGTCAGCTTCGGTGGTGGACATGGTCTGCACCGAATCCACCACCACCAGACTGGGTTTGACCTCGTCGATGTGGCCCAGTGCGATCTGAAGATCGGATTCGCCTGCCAGATACACGTTGTCGTGCGTGCAGCCGGTGCGTTCGGCGCGAAGCCGGATCTGGCCCGCGGATTCCTCACCGGACAGGTACAGCGCGCGGCGGCCGGTGTGCGCCCACCGATTGGCGACCTCGAGGAGCAGGGTGGACTTGCCGACGCCGGGATCTCCGGCCAGCAGCGTGACCGAGCCGGCCACCAGGCCGCCGCCGAGAACGCGATCCAGCTCGCTGACCCCGGTCGGGTAATGCCGGGTGATGCCCGGATCGATCGAGGAGATCGGCACGGCGGGTGAGGTAGGGGCCACCGAGCGGCGGACTGAGCTGCCCACCGAAGCGAGCACCGATACCTCGTCGACCGTGCCCCAGGTGCCGCAATTTGCACAGCGGCCCACCCATTTCGGGGTGGCGTGCTGACACTCCGAGCAGCGGTATTGCGAACGTATTTTCGAAGCGGCCACGCCGTGACAGTAACGGCTGCCGCCGACATCGGCGGTCAGGCACCGCCGGTCGGCAGGGGCCTCGGGTCAGTGACCGCCGGCTTCGCCGCCCTCGGCAGGAGACTCGCCGGACTTGTCGCGCCGTGGCGCTTCGCCTGCCGAGATCGGCACGGCGACAGTGGTCTCACCGTTCTCGAACTTGAACGTGAAGTCGTAGAGCAGGCCGTTGGTGAGCGGCTTGGTCAGGTTGACCTTCGCGGTGACGGCGTCGGCGGCCTCGGTCTTCTCCAGCGGTTTCAGCTGGCCGTCGGGCTCGCCCACCACGAGGACGCCGCCCGCCGGGATGGTCTGGTCCCCGGTCAGTGCCACGTCGCCGACAGTGGTTGTGATCGAGACGAGCTTGTTGGCCTTCTCGGTGGATCCGTTGGCCGCGACGAACAGCAGTTCGGCCTCGGAGCCGGGCTCGACGTAGTCCTTCTGCTGCGGCGCGCGCAGGTGCACATTGCGCAGTGCGATTGCGCCGGACTGTGCGCTGGCGCCGTTGACTGCGGGCTCCTGGGTCGCCGTCTGGGAGACCTGGCCTGCGCTGCACCCGGTGAGAACGGCTGCGGTCAGGCCACATGCGGCGAGACCGGCCGAGGCACGCATTGCGAAGCGGTTCACTCAAGCCTCCTGAGCTGGGTCGGCGTACTTCGACTATGCACAGTAGTAGGTGGCGTCGGCCGGCGGAATGCGAGGGCTCGGCTACGGCCGTCTCGGGCCCGCAACGCCTTTGCGGGGGCAGCCGTTTCGGGTGCTCGGCGCGCCGGGTGGTTGCACGGTTTCGTCACCATGTCAACCCCTGTTCTTCACCTGCAGTGCCCCTGACCTGCATAGTTGGTGCACGTGTGATCTGGGCCCGTGTTAGGATGGACTAGCGAAAGGGGCTCGAATCAGATGATTTTTAAGGTCGGAGACACCGTCGTCTATCCACACCACGGTGCTGCGTTGATCGAGGCGATCGAAACCCGGACTATCAAAGGCGAGCAGAAAGAATATCTCGTCCTGAAGGTTTCCCAAGGGGATCTGACCGTTCGAGTACCCGCAGACAACGCCGAGTATGTCGGTGTCCGCGACGTCGTGGGCCAGGAAGGTCTCGACAAGGTTTTCCAGGTGTTGCGGGCTCCGCACACCGAAGAGCCGACCAACTGGTCGCGCCGCTACAAGGCCAATCTCGAGAAGCTGGCCTCCGGTGACGTGAACAAGGTTGCCGAGGTTGTCCGGGATCTGTGGCGTCGCGATCAGGAACGCGGTCTGTCCGCGGGTGAGAAGCGAATGCTGGCCAAGGCCCGGCAGATTCTGGTCGGCGAGCTTGCGCTGGCCGAGAACACCGATGACGCCAAGGCATCGACCATCCTCGACGAGGTTCTGGCCGCCGCGTCCTGACGCGTGGTGGCAACAACTGTCGCGGTCGTCCCGGCCGCCGGCTCAGGTGAGCGGCTAGGCGCGGGTAGACCCAAAGCGTTCGTCAAACTGGGGGGCAAACCGCTCTTGGAGCACGCCCTCGACGGGTTGCTGGCCTCAGGGGTGATCGACAAGGTCGTGGTCGCGGTTCCGCCCGCGCTCACCGATGAGGCCACCTTGGTCTTCGGTGGGCGTGCGCAGATCGTGGCCGGGGGAGCCGACCGAACCGAATCGGTGGCGCTGGCCTTGGATGCGGTAGCAGCCTCAGGCGACGTCGATTTCGTCCTCGTGCACGACGCTGCCCGGGCACTGACCCCTCCTTCGCTGATCGCCCGGGTGGTTGCGGCATTGGCTGAGGGGCACGCTGCCGTCGTACCCGGCCTTCCGCTGGCCGACACCATCAAGGCCGTCGACGCCAACGGCGCGGTGCTGGGTACGCCCGAGCGGGCCGGTCTGCGGGCGGTACAGACCCCGCAGGGCTTCCACACAGACGTATTGCGCCGCGCCTATGAACGGGCGGGGGCCGGTGTGGTCACCGATGACGCCTCGCTCGTCGAACAGATCGGTACGCCGGTTCAGATCGTCGAGGGCGATCCGATGGCATTCAAGATCACGACGCCGCTGGACCTGTTGCTCGCCGAGGCCGTCATGGCGCGTGCCACGTGAGCATTCCCAGGGTCGGGCTGGGTACCGACGTCCATCCGATCGAGCCGGGACGCCGGTGTTGGCTGCTGTGCTTGGAATTCGAAGGCGCCGACGGCTGCGCCGGCCATTCCGACGGCGACGTCGCTGCCCATGCATTGTGTGACGCGCTGCTCAGCGCGGCGGGCCTCGGCGACCTCGGCGGAGTGTTCGGGACCGACCGGCCGGAATGGCGGGGAGTCACCGGCGCCGACATGCTGCGGCATGTCCGCGGGTTGGTCGAGACGGCGGGCTTCGAGATCGGCAATGCCACGGTGCAGGTGGTCGGCAACCGGCCCAAGATCGGGCCGCGGCGGGAGGAGGCCCAGCGGCTGCTCTCCGAGCTGATCAGGGCGCCGGTATCGGTGTCGGCCACCACTACCGACGGCCTCGGTCTGACCGGCCGCGGTGAAGGATTGGCCGCGATAGCCAGCGCTTTGGTGGTTCCTGCGGAATAGGCCGGTAAGCTGGCACGTCGTGACCGATCGCGCTCAAGCCGTCGCGTCGGGGTTTGCCTCCGATTTGCGGCTGTACGACACCATGGCGGGTGCCGTACGAGACTTCGTACCGCTGCGGCCGGGGCACGCTTCGATCTACCTGTGCGGTGCCACCGTCCAGGGCCTGCCGCACATCGGTCATGTCCGTAGCGGAGTCGCGTTCGACGTGCTGCGCCGCTGGCTGACCGCCAATGGATATGACGTTGCGTTCATCCGCAACGTCACCGATATCGACGACAAGATCCTCAACAAGGCTGCCGATGCGGGCCGGCCCTGGTGGGAGTGGGCCGCGACCTACGAGCGGGCGTTCAGCGCCGCGTATGACGCGCTGGGGGTGCTCCCGCCGTCGGCCGAGCCTCGTGCCACCGGCCACATCACCCAGATGGTCGAGCTCATCGACCGGCTGATCGAGAAGGGCCACGCCTATGCCGCGGGCGGCGACGTCTACTTCGACGTCCTGAGCCTGCCCGATTACGGCGCGCTGTCCGGCCACCGGATCGACGATGTACACCAGGGTGAGGGTGCGGCGACCGGAAAGCGCGATCAGCGTGATTTCACGCTGTGGAAGGGCGCCAAGCCGGGCGAGCCGTCGTGGCCGACGCCGTGGGGTCGGGGTCGCCCCGGCTGGCACACCGAGTGCGTGGCGATGTGCGAGGCCTACCTGGGCGCGGAGTTCGACATCCACGCCGGCGGAATGGACCTGGTGTTCCCGCACCACGAGAACGAGATCGCCCAGGCGCAGGCCGCGGGTGACGGCTTCGCCCGGTACTGGCTGCACAACGGCTGGGTCACCATGGGCGGCGAGAAGATGAGCAAGTCGCTGGGGAACGTGCTCTCGATTCCTGCTGTGCTGCAACGGGTTCGGGCTGCCGAGCTACGTTACTACCTGGGCAGCGCGCATTATCGGTCCATGCTGGAGTTCTCCGAGAACGCGCTGCAGGACGCGGTCAAGGCGTACAGCGGCATCGAGGACTTCCTGCACCGGGTGCGTAACCGGGTCGGCGCCGTTGCCGTCGGCGACTGGACGCCGAAGTTCGCCGCCGCACTCAACGACGACCTCGCGGTGCCGATCGCGCTCGCCGAGGTGCATGCCGCGCGGGCCGAGGGCAACCGTGCCCTCGATGCCGGTGATCACGAGGGCGCGATGTCGCAGGCCACCGCGATCCGGGCGATGATGGGCATCCTGGGTTGTGACCCGCTTGATGAGCGCTGGGAGTCCCGCGACGAGACGTCGGCTGCGCTGGCCGCGGTGGACGAACTGGTGCAGTGGGCATTGGCAGGCCGGGCAGAGGCCCGGACCAACCGGGACTGGGCGGCGGCCGACGCCATCCGAGATCGGCTCAAAGCGGCCGGCATCGAGGTAACCGACACCGCTGACGGTCCTCAGTGGGCACTGGTGGACGGGAACGGAGCATAGATGGCCGGGAATTCGCAGCGGCGCGGCGCAGTGCGCAAGCCGGGGACGAAGAAGGGACCGACGGTCGGGTCCGGCGGTGTGCGTCGCCGTGGGCTGGAGGGCCGCGGGGCCACACCCCGCGCGGATCAGCGTCCGCACCATCCGGCTGCCAAGAAGGCCGCCAAGGTGGCGCGTCAGGCGCAGGGCCGGCACAAGAAGACCGACGACACCGAGTTGGTGCTCGGCCGCAACCCGGTGGTGGAGTGCCTGCGGGCCAAGGTTCCGGCCACCGCGCTGTATGTCGCGCTGGGTACCGAAGCCGATGAGCGCCTCACCGAATCCGTCCAGATCGCCGCTGACCGCGGTATCTCGATCCTTGAGGTGCAGCGCCACGACCTCGACCGGATGAGCTCCAATGCGCTGCACCAGGGACTGGCGTTGCAGGTTCCGCCCTACAACTACGCACATCCGGACGATCTGCTGAAGACGGTCCGCAGTTCCGGGGAGCCCGCTCTCATGGTGGCCCTCGACAACATCTCCGATCCGCGAAACCTGGGTGCCATCGTGCGCTCGGTGGCCGCGTTCGGTGGACACGGCGTGGTGATCCCACAGCGACGTTCGGCGTCGGTGACGGCAGTGGCGTGGCGCACCAGCGCCGGGGCTGCGGCCCGTACGCCGGTGGCGCGGGCGACGAATCTGACTCGGACGCTGAAGAGTTACGCCGATGCCGGTCTGCAGATAGTCGGTCTGGATGCCGGTGGCGACACCTCGCTCGACGAGCTTGAGGGCACCGGCCCGATGATCGTGGTCGTCGGCTCGGAGGGCAAGGGCCTGTCCCGGCTGGTGCGGGAGAACTGCGATGCGGTGGTGTCGATCCCGATGGCGGGGCCGACGGAGTCGCTGAATGCCTCGGTCGCGGCCGGTGTGGTGCTGGCCGAGATCGCCCGTCAGCGCCGGAGTTAGCCGATGTCAAAAGGGCGAAGCGCCAGCAGCCCGGCAGGCTTTCTCGCCTCTCGGCCGTTCAGCCGGGAGGAAGTGTTCAGCGAGCCGTGCCCGGTTCCCGACGAATCCGGTGCCTACGGTTGGTGGTTTCGCACCGTACCTGCGGGCATCGACGCTTCGGCGTGTGAGCAGCGCGACGGCCTGACACTTCTCTACGTCGGGATCAGCCCCACCAGACCGCCGGTGAGCGGGAAGCCGCCGAGCACTCAGAATCTGCGCAAGCGGGTGAAGTACCACTACGGCGCCGCCAACGCCACCGCTGAGGGCTCGACGCTGCGTAAGACGCTCGGCATCCTGCTCTCCGACGAGCTCGGCTTCAAGTTGCGCCGTATCGGCGCTGGCGACAAGCGGACCTTTGCCGCCGGAGAATCCGTTTTGACCCAGTGGATGGCCGAGAATGCCCTGGTGTCGTGGATGATTCACCCCGAGCCATGGTTCGTGGAGGACAAACTGATCGCCGCGTTCGATCTGCCGCTCAACGGCCAGGAGGCCAACAAGAGCAATGCCTTCTACCCGGAACTGAAGCGCCTGCGGCGCGTCGCGATGAACAACGCGAACAAGCTGCGCGTGCTCAAAGAGTGGTGAGCCCGACCTGCTAACCGCCGAAAAGGCGCAGGCCGAGCCACAATCCGAATACCGAGGTCACCAGGGTCAACGGCACGGTGACCAGCCCCACGCGGGTGAACTCGGTGAAACGCGCCGGCAGCCCTTCGCGATGAACAACATTGCGCCACAGCAGGTTTGACAGCGAGCCGACGTAGGTGAGGTTGGGGCCGACGTTGACTCCGATCAGCACGGCCAAGACGGCGGCCGGTCCGGCGCCGGCCACCAACGGAAGCAGCACCAGCACTGCGGGCAGGTTGTTGACCAGGTTGGCCAACACGGCCGCCAGTGCCGCCAGGCCCAACAGCGCGGGCAACGAGTCCCCGGCCGGAAGCGCCCCGCGCATGACGTCGCCGAGGCCGTTCTGCACGACGGCGTCCACCACCACACCGAGGCACAGCACGAACGCCAGGAACGGCACGTTTACCGCGCGTGCGATGCCGCCGATCGTGCTGCGGCGCTGGGCCAGACTGCGCACACCGAGCACGACCGCCCCGGCCAGTGCCGCCCACGCGGGGGACACGTCAATGACTGAGGTGATGACGAATCCCGCCAGCGTCAAACCCAGCACCACGAGCACGAACACCGGAACCTCGGGTGGCGGCGGCGCCACCTCGGCGGCCGGCCGATTCAACTCTTGGCGGAAAAGCCAACGCAGTAGGACGAATTCGACGCCGATCGCGGCCAGCCAGGGCAGCGCCATCACCGCACTGAACTGGGTGAAGGACAACCCCGCCACCGTGAAGGCCAACAGGTTGGTCAGATTCGACACCGGGAACAACAGCGACGCGGAGTTGGCCAGATGCGCACTGGCGTAGGCATGCGGCCGGGGCGGTATCGCCAGGGCGCGGGCAGTGGCCAGCACCACGGGCGTCAGCAGCACCACGGTCGCATCCAGGCTCAGCACGGCCGTCGTCGTCGCCCCGATGACGAACACCCGGGTCAGGAGCCGCCGGGAATCGCCCCTGCTGGCGCGCGCCATCAGCGTGCCCGCGGCGTGGAACAGTCCCTCGTCGTCACAGAGGTGGGCGAGCACCAGGACGGCCGCCAGGAAGCCGACCACGGGTAGCAGGTGATTCACCTCGGCCAGGGCGTCGGCTCCCGAGGTCACCCCGAACGCGATGAGCAGTCCGGCGGCGGGCACCGCCGCGACTGCTTCGGGCCAGCCGTTGGGGCGCGCCATCGCGAAAGCCAGGACCACGGCCAGCGCGACGAGCGCGAAGGTCAGCGCCAGGGGTCGGACCGTTCCCACACGGCCGGCAGGTGCAGGCTCACCCCGTCCTGCTCTGCCAGCCTGGTCAGCAGCCGCATCGAAACATCCAGGTCGTCACCGGCATACGGCAAGGCGCGCAACGGCTTGTGCAGCGGGCGGAAGAAGTCGTCCCAGTGGATCAGCACCACCCGACGTGCCCCGACCGCACGCACCGTGTGGGTCCAGTAGCTCTCGAAATACTGCTCGGACTGCAGCCCGAGCTGGCCGATTCCGAGGTACACGACCTCCGCCCGCTGCCCGTCAAGGGCGCCCGGCACCGCGCCGGCGCTTCCGATGATCAGTAGGCGGCGGTCGCTCGGCCGATGGTGCACCAGGGCGGACCAGGCCTCACCGCACTTGTACGCCGAGACCTTCACCGGCGGCACGACGGGTGCGGTGATGACGCCGGGGAAGCGATCTGGTGGGCAGTGCTCGGATTCGAACAGCGTCACGTCGTAGCTGCCCAGGGGGACGGCTTCACCGGAGGTGACCGTGACGATCCGATCGGGTGCCAGTCCGCCCCCGGCGCCGACCTGAGCGGTCGACGTGCCGCCCACCAGTCGGGCACCGGTGCGCTCGGCCACTACAGCCGAATCCATGGCGTGGTCGAAGTGGGTGTGCACCGGCAGCACCGCTTCGAGCTTGTCGACGCCCAGGCGGGCCAGGCTGCCGTCGATGCGGGGCAGTGACGGTGCCAGCTTGCCCAGGACAACGCTCGGCAGCGCCGGCCGGGAGAAGAACCCGTCGGTCAGCACGGCCGAGGAGTCGTCGGTCACCAGCAGGGTGCTGACCCCGGCCCAGGTGACCGTGACCGCGGATTGCGGTGTGGCCGCCGGCGCATCGAAATACCGCGCATAGGGGGCCAGGGCGGGCCTGCCGGGCTTGAGCCGCATGGCCCCACCCTATGGCTAGCGGCGGCCGTAACGCCGCCGGAACTTCTCCACCTGTCCGGCCGAGTCGATATGGCGGGCCGACCCGGTCCAGAACGGGTGTGAATCGCTGGTGACGTCGACGACGATCAGCGGGTAGGCCTGGATCCCGTCCGGGGTGGGCCACTCGATGGTGCGCTCACTGGTTGCCGTCGACCGGGTGAGGAACTGGGTGCCGGTCGAGGCGTCCTGGAACACCACGGGGTGATAGTCGGGGTGGATTGCTGGTTTCACTGGGATTCCCCTTCCTGATATGCGGATGTAGCCGGTTCGTCGATTCCGGGCTGGCAGGGTTCTTCGTGCCAATCGCCGAAGGGGTCGGGGTAGTCGGTCCACTGCTCGGGCCGCGCCAGCTCGTCGTCGGTGAGCAGTGCGCCGCGTAATGCATCGATGACATCGCCGGGCCGGGCGCCGCAGGCCAGGACCGTCAGCGATACGTGACGATCGCCGAACTTGTGGTGCCAATCGATCGCGGCCATTGCCAGGCGTTCCGGGTCGGTATAGGCCAGCTCGGTGGAATCCATTGCCGCCAGCCACTTTCCGGCGTTGCTGAAGTGCATTCCGCCGCCGGCGGATTCGATCCACATGACATCGGCCGGGCGGTTGGCCAGCCAGGCCCGGCCGCGGGTGCGCACCACGCCGTCGAGCAGGAGGTCTACGGCGTCGTGCAGACGCAGCGGGTGAAACGGCCGGCGCGCGGCGAATTCGACGATGATGACCTCGTCGTCGGGTTCCAGCGGGGGTTCGCCGGCCAGGAGTGGATCGTGCGGAGTGGCGGTGCGTCCGCGCCGGCTGTTCGGCTCCAGATGGGCGAGGCCGAGCTCGACGTGGTCGGGGCCCACGGTGATGCGGGCGCGAGGTGCGAGCCGGCGCAGCACTGCCAGTGTGGTGGCGTCGGGCTCGTTGAGTACCAGCATGTCGGCGAACTCGGCCTGACCGACGACCACCTGGGCGACCGTGCGTCCGTCGGGGAGTTCCTCGTCGCCGACGGACTGTTGCAGCCAGACCGTCGCGTCCAGGCACGCGATCACCGCGTCGATCGCGACGTCCCTGGCGGCGGGTCCGTCGATGTAACCGGGCCCGACGTGCACCCGGATGGTGTTGATCGCCCAGCACACCGCCTCTGCCTCGAGCCACGGCATCAACTGCACGACGATGCGCTCCACGTCGCCTCGACGGTGCAGCCGTCGCAACAGGATCAGCAGGTCGTCGCGGACCGTGCAGGACACGCAACCGTGGGCGAGCTCGAGCGCGAGTTCGGATGTCCCACCGTTGTCGGACACGGTCCGCAGGACCACCTGGCCGTCAAAGGCGTGGCGCACCAGCACTGTTCCGGGCCTGCGTGCCAACTCTTCCGCTACGCCGTCGCTGTCACCTTGGCCGGCGATCAGCACCACAGGGGTTCGCACGGCACCTCCCTGAGAATTTGTTGTTGAAAACGATTATCATTATCGTAAGGCTACCCCATCCGAAGGAGACCGATGTCTGCCCACTGCCAAGTCACCGGGCGCTCGCCCGGGTTCGGCAATACGGTGTCGCACTCGCACAAGCGCAGCCGCCGACGCTGGAACCCCAACATTCAGAACAAGACCTACTACCTGGCAGGCGAGGGCCGCCGGATCCGACTTCGGGTCAGCGCCAAGGGAATCAAGGTGATCGACCGCGACGGCATCGAGGCCGTGGTGGCCCGCCTGCGTAGCCGAGGGGAGAAGATCTGATGGCCAGCACCGATATCCGGCCGATTGTGAAGTTGAAATCGACCGCGGGGACGGGCTACACCTACGTCACCCGCAAGAACCGCCGCAACGACCCGGACCGGATCGTGCTGCGCAAGTACGACCCCGTCGTCCGCCGTCACGTCGACTTCCGCGAGGAACGCTGATGGCCAAGCGATCCAAGATCGTCAAGAACGAGCAGCGCCGGAAACTCGTGGAGCGCTACGCCGAACGTCGGGCCGAGCTCAAGGAGACCATCCGGAATCCCGCTACCTCACGGGCGCAGCGGGCCGCCGCCGTATCGGCGCTGCAACGCCTGCCCCGTGATTCGAGTCCGGTGCGGCTGCGCAATCGCGACGCGGTCGACGGCCGCCCGCGAGGGCACCTACGCAAATTCGGGTTGTCGCGGGTCCGCGTGCGCGAACTGGCGCACCGCGGTGAACTGCCCGGCGTGCGGAAGTCGAGCTGGTGATGGCGGCCAATTCCAGGAAGAACAACAAGAAGCGCCCCCCGGCCGCCGATCTCAAGAAGCCGAAGCGCAATCAGCTGACCGCCCTCGGCGTGACCGAGGTCGACTACAAAGACGTCCACCTACTACGCACTTTCATCAGCGAGCGGGGCAAGATCCGGTCCCGGCGCATCACCGGGCTCACCCCGCAGCAGCAGCGCCAGGTCGCCACGGCGATCAAGAACGCCAGGGAGATGGCGCTGCTGCCGTTCGCCGGCCCGGCCTGATCTACCATCGACGGCGATAGGGCGACTGCGGATCGTGGAAGCCGGTGTGAATCCGGCGCGGTCCCGCCACTGTGATCGATCGACCAGCCTTGCTGGTAGTCGAGAGCCAGATACGCACCGCAGTCGCCACCTCGCACGTACTGGGGCGGATCTCCCCGGAGAGGACGGGTACGCCCATGGGTGCTCGTTGGCTGATCGCCGGACTGGCGTCGGCGCTACTGGTATCGGGGTGCGCCTCGACCACAGCGCCTGAGACCGCGGGCAACGTCCCGCCGGGATTCCCGGTGACCGTGGACAATTGCGGTGTCAGCACCACATACGACCGGCCGCCGACCCGTGCCGTCGCGCTCAATCAGCATGCGATCGAGACGCTGCTGGCGCTGGGCCTGGAGCATTCCATGGTCGGCACGTCCTACCTCGACGACCGGATCCTGCCCGAATATCAGGCCGCCTACGACAGCGTTCCGGTGCTGGCCCAGGAGTATCCGTCCTATGAGTCGCTGCTGGCCGTCGAACCCGATTTCATCTACGGCGGCTGGGACAGCGCGTTCGACGAGAAGGAGGGCCGCGGCAGACAACGGCTGACCGACGCCGGGGTTCACACCTACCTCAACATCGAAGATTGCCGGTCCGAGCCCGTCACGATATCCACGGTGGATGACGAAATCCGAAGCATCGGAACAATCTTCGGCATCAACGACCGGGCCGAGCAACAGATCGAGAAGCTTCATCGTGAGCTGACGCAGGCCGAGGCGAAGCTGCGCGGCGTGCAGCCCGTGCGGGTCGCGGTCTACGACAGCGGCGAGGCGACGGTGTTCACGTCGGGCGGCAAGGGCATCGGAAACCTGATGATCGAGGCCGCCGGTGGTGTCAACGTGTTCGCCGATGTGCCCAAGGTGTGGGGCGACGTGTCGTTCGAGCAGTTCGCCGAGCGGGCGCCTGAGGTCATCGTGATCTATGACTACGGAGACCAGCCGGTCGCCGACAAGAAGCGATTCCTCACCGAACACCCTCTGCTGCAGCATGTTCCGGCTGTTGTTCAGCAGCGGTTCGCGGTGCTCCCGTTGTCGTCGGTGGTGGTTGGGGTCCGGGTAAGCCGGGCGGTGGACGCCCTGGCCCGGCAGCTGCATCCGGACCGGTTTGTGTGATGCCCTACCGGCTGACCCTCGCTGCGCTGGCCGGGGTGTTGGTGATGGCGATGACCGCCGGTGTCGCAATCGGTTCGGTGTCCATCCCGCCGGGGCAGGTGTGGGCCATCGTGGTGCACTCCGTGCATCCGGGTCTCGTCGAGCAGAGTTGGCCTGCGGTACGGGAATCCATCGTGCTCGACGCCCGGCTGCCCCGGGTCGTGCTGGGCGCAGTGGTCGGGGCCGGTCTGGCGGCGTGCGGCATGGCACTGCAGGCCGTGGTGCGCAATCCGCTCGCCGATCCCATGCTGTTGGGTGTCTCCTCGGGGGCATCGGTCGGTGCCGTGGTGATTCTGGTGTTCGGCGCCGGTGCGCTGCAGGCGTTCACCGTGCCGCTGGCGGCCTTCCTCGGCGCCTTCCTTGCGCTCGTCGCGGTGTACTTCCTGGCCCGCTCGGGCGGGCGCATGACGACCGCGCGGTTGATCCTGGCCGGCGTGGCGGTGGCCGAAGTGCTGTCCGCGGTGGCCAGTCTGCTGATCGTCACCTCCGACGATCCGCACAAGACCCAGGCGGCCGTGCGGTGGATGCTCGGCGGGCTCGGCGGCACCACCTGGCGCATGGTCTGGGTGCCCGCGGTGGCGGTACTCGTCGGCGTCGTTGTCCTGCTGGCCGTCACCAGGTCGCTGAACCTGCTCTACACCGGTGAGGAGGCGGCGGCCTCGCTCGGGCTGGACGTGCACCGGTTCCGGGCGGGAATGTTCGTCGTCGTGGCGCTCATGGTCGGAGCCATGGTCGCGGTCAGTGGCACGATCGGGTTTGTCGGGCTGATCATGCCGCATGTGGTGCGTCTGCTGGTCGGTGCCGATCACCGCCGGGCGCTGCCGGCCGCCGCGATGTTGGGCGCAGCGTTTCTGGTGCTGTGCGACATCGTGGCTCGGACCGTGGCCGCACCGGAGGAACTGCCGGTGGGGATTCTGACCGCGCTGGTCGGCGGGCCGTTCTTCCTTTGGTTGATGCGGCGGAAGGCGGAGACGTGACGGCGCGGGTGTCGTTCGAGACGGTCTCGGTGTCGGTGCACGGCAGGCCGTTGATCGCCGACGTCTCGTTGTCGGTCGCCCCGGGTGAGATGCTGGCCGTCGTGGGTCCCAACGGCGCGGGCAAGACCACACTGCTGCGCACGTTGTACCGGGCGCAGCGGCCGAGTGCCGGCCGGGTTCTGGTCGACGGCGCCGACGTGTGGAAGCTGCGGGGCAAGCAGGCCGCGCGCCGCGTCGCCGCGGTGTTGCAGGAAGCGACTGGCGATTTCGGGCTCACCGTGTGTGACATGGTGGCGATGGGGCGGACTCCGTACAAGCGATCCTTCGAGGCCGACAACGTCGAGGACCGCGAGATCATCGGTGCGGCGTTGTCGGCACTGGACATCGCCGAATTGGGCGGAACCGATTACGGGCGGCTGTCGGGAGGGCAGAAGCAACGCGTGCTCATCGCCCGCGCGCTCGCGCAGCGCACCGACGTCATCGTGCTCGACGAACCCACCAACCACCTGGATCTGCGTCATCAACACGAGGCCCTGCATCTGCTGCGGCAGACCGGTGCGACGGTGATCGCCGCGCTGCACGATCTCAATCTTGCTGCGGCATACTGCGATCGGATCTGCGTGCTCGACGGTGGCGGGCTGGTCGCCGCCGGCACACCGGCAGCGGTACTCACCGAGGACTTGCTGTCCGAGGTGTACGAGGTCGAGGCCAGGATCGCCCTTGATCCCGATACCGGCAGGCCGCAGGTCACCGTCGCGCCAAAGGTGGCGGTGAGGCGGTGAACATCGATGCGCAACTCGGCGAGATCGCCTCGTACGGAGGGTTCTTCGCGATCACTGTCGGCGGCGATCCGACCGACTGGATCCCGGTGCAACGCTGCTATGACGAGGGCTGCGCCGACCTCGTCGCCAAAACCGCCGCCGGATACCGCACGACGGATCTTCGGGTCGGTGCCTCCCTGGTGCAGTTCAGTCATGCCTCGCGGCTGTGGTCCCCGCTGCTGGCCTGCGCCCTGCGCCACGGCGTGCTGCCCGACCTCACCGATCTGCAACGCCATACTTCCGGCACCGAGCTCAGGCTGCCGGTGCCGGTCGGCGAACCCGTCGAGCCCGGACAGTCCACCGCGCGGGAGCTGTACCGGAGGGTGGTCACTGAGCACCTCGAACCGCTGGCCGACGGGCTGCGGGTCAAGATGGCGCCGCGGCTGCTCTACGGCAATGCCGCGGCCGCTTTGGTGGCAGCCGCGCATGAGCTGACCCGCGTCAGCCCGGAATTGTGCGACGAGGTCATCGCGGTCACCGAAACCCTCTTGTCCACCGAGGATCTGGCCGGCACCGGAGACCTGAGCGGTCTCACTTTCCGGCGACGCAGCTGTTGCCTCTTCTACCGGGTACCCGGCGGATCGAACTGCGGTGACTGTTCCCTCACGAGACCACGCGGTTAGGTATCAGTAGGCGTAGGGATGCGCCGGGGGATCGGTGCGAGTCACGCTGACCGCCGTCATCATCGGGATGGCCTGTCGGCTCGAATCGCTTTGTCCCGCAGGAATCGTGCCGACCACTTTGATCCAGGTGTTGTCCGGATAGCCGGCCAATTGGGCCGCCGCCGGTCCGGAGAGACGAATGCGGGCCAGTTGAGCATCGGCCGCGCAGCAGATGATCACCACCCGGGCCAGGTCGCTCCGGTCGCCGTCGCTCATGGTGAAACCGGTGACGGTGATCGTGCGGTTGTCGAGGGTGCCCGCGGAGTCCTGTGCCACGCGGATCAATACGTCGGGCAGGGAGATCTCCGGAGCAGTGCCGTCGGGCAGGGGCGGAAACGGACGGCGCAGCACATCGGTGGACACCGCGGTCACCGATGCGGCGCCGGGACGTATCGCGGGCGGTACGACGAAGGCCAGCAGCGCGATCGGGATGAGCAGTAGCCATGCGACGCCGGGGGAGTGCGGGTGATCGTGAGCTTGGTGGGTGCCGTCCTCGCTATCGTCGTCGCGGCGGCCGTGCCGGATATCGCGCACGATCGCAGCGAGGGCCAGCGCGATGAGCAGCACCGCCGTGACGGCCAGGTAAGGCAACAGCCCTGGCTTGACGTAACGGGTGAACGTGCCGGTGATGGCGATGATCGCGGTGCTGACCCCGATCAGCAGCAGCAGTGCGTTCTCGGTCTCGCGGCTCACTGCGGTCCCAGAATCAGCAGGCCGACGCCGGTCGCCACCAGCGTGGCGACCACGAAGGTGGTGGGTGCGAACCGGACGGCGAACGCACGGCCGAACATTCCGGCCTGCATCGCGAACAGCTTGATGTCGACCGCCGGCCCAACCACCAGGAACACCAGTCGGGGCAGCAGCGGCAGCATGGTGAGGCTGGCTGCGACGAATGCGTCGGCTTCCGAACACAACGCCAGCACCACCGCCAGCGCCGCCATGGTGATCACTCCCAGCACGATCTGCCCTGCCAGATGCTCGTACACCCAGGGCGGAACCAACACGTGAAGGGCGGCCGCGGCAGCCGCACCCACCACCAGATACGAGGCCGCCGAAAGGAAGTCGTGACGCGCGGCTTCGGTGAAGACGGCCCACCGTGAACCCTCACCGTCGTGCGACCTCGGCAGGCGGCGGGTGATCCACTCCGGGCTGCCGAACCTGGCCCAGAGCGCTCCCATGATCAGCGCGGTGAACAGCGATGCCCCACACCGGGCGGCCACCATCTGCGGGTGGCCGGGGAATGCGACGGCGGTGGCCACCAGCACGACAGGGTTGATGGCGGGTGCGGCGAGCATGAACGTCAGCGCCGCCGCACCCACGGTGCCATCCTGGGTGTCGTCGCCGAAAAGTCGGCGCGCCACCGGCACCGAACCACATTCGCAACCGGGCAGCGCCGCGCCGCCGACACCGGCAGCCAGGATCGCCGCGCTCCGACGTCGGGGAAGCCAGCGGGCCAGCCGCTCGGGCGTGACGAAAACCGCGATCAGCCCGCTGATCACCACGCCGAGTGCCAGAAACGGCAGCGCTTGGACGAACACGCCGCAGAACACCGTGGCTGCCGTCGCCACATCGGGAGTGCCCTCGACGAACGCCCGCAAGGTGTTGCCCGCCAGTGCCAACGCGATGATTCCGAACACGAGAACCTGCATGGAACTCGGCCGCCACCGCGTCACCGCCGGATTCGCCACCACGCGGCCATCATGCCAGGCGAATCTGTCAGGTGAACGCCCTCAGCTCGACCCCTTCGGAGATCATGCGGTCACGCACTGCCGTGGCGATCTCCACCGCACCCGGCGAATCACCGTGCACACAAACAGATTCCAGTTTCACTCCGATGACAGAACCGTCCACCGCAGTCACCTGGCCGGCGACGACCATCGAGGCCACCCTCTCGGCGATCTCTGAGGGTTCGTGCAGCACTGCCCCAGGTTCGCGTCGTGACACCAGGGTGCCGTCGGATCGGTAGGCGCGGTCGGCGAACGCCTCGGCCACGGTGCGCAGCCCGCGTTGCTCGGCCTCCTCGAAGAACACCGATCCCGACAGGCCGAGTACCGGCAGGCCGGCGTCGACGGCGTGCACTGCGGCCGCCACCGCGGCGGCCTGCTCGGGGTGGCTGACAATCGTGTTATACAGCGCGCCATGGGGTTTCACGTACGTCACCGTCGTCCCCGCCGCATGAGCGATGGCCTGGAGCGCGCCGATCTGATAGATCACGTCGGCTGTCAGGTCTTCTGGTGCGACGTCGATGAACCGCCTGCCGAATCCGGCCAGGTCCCGGTAGCTCACCTGGGCGCCGACGCGTACGCCCCTGGCCGCGGCCTCACGACAGGTGCGCAGCAGCAGTGTCGGATCCCCGGCGTGGAAACCGCAGGCCACGTTGGCGCTGGTGACCAGGCTCAGCATGGCCTCGTCGTCACCGAGTTTCCACGCCCCGAAGCTCTCGCCCAGATCGGCGTTGAGGTCGACGGAGGCGGTCATCCGTCCAGCCTAAGGCGATGCGTCGGTCGGCCAGCCGTTCTCGGCCACGAATTCGGGCAGTGGGCGTCCAACGGTCCAGTGCTCGATCTCCAGCACCGGCCGGTCGGGGAACTCGGGCACCGGGCCGAGGCACAGGATCGCCACCGGTTCGGCGCCGTCGGGCATTCCCATCAACTGTGCGAGCGGTAGCGGCTCGAAGATTGACACCCAGCCCATGCCGAGGCCTTCGGCGCGCGCGGCCAGCCACATGTTCTGGATGGCGCAGGACACCGAGGCCAGGTCCATCTGGGGCAGTGTGCGGCGGCCGAAGATGTGCCGGTCACGGTTCTCGCCCAGGGCGACGACGAACAGTTCGGCGCAGTCGAGGATGCCTTCTACCTTCAGGGCGAGGAATTCGTCGCCGCGGGAGCCGAGTGCGTCGGCGGTGTGGATGCGTTCCTGGTCGACGAGGGCGTGGATCTTGCCGCGCAGCGCGTCGTCGGTGATGCGAATGAATCGCCACGGCTGCATCAGGCCGACGCTCGGTGCCGCGTGGGCGGCCTGCAGCAGCCGGCCGAGGACGTCGGGCGCCACCGTGCTGCCGGGGACGAACCGGCGCATGTCGCGACGTTCGGCGATGGCCCGGTAGACGGCGCGGCGCTCGTCGGGGTTGAAGGCGTGCTCAGACACGGGTCCGAGCTTAGGTGGGCCGCCGGATGTGCCGAGCATCCCGTCTTATTGAAAATGAATGTCATTAATGATAAGAGTTTGGGGACTTGATCGACGCGATGCACGAGGATGGAGAACGAGTGCCGAACTCATCGAGGGTTCTCGCAACGGGCGGCGCCCTGGCGCTGGCGGTGGCGCTGACCGGTTGTGGTGGTGGCGAGACGCCGCAGGCAGCGCACGAACCGATAGCCGATCCGCTGGTGGTCACCTACGACGGCGGGCTGTACGTGTTGGACGGCAACAGCCTTCAGGTCAGGGCCGACGTTCCGCTGGAGGGGTTCTTGCGGGTCAACCCGGCGGGCGACGATGCGCACGTGCTGGTGTCCACCGAGCAGGGTTTTCGGTTGCTCGACGCCTCGGCGGGCGAGTTGACCGACACCACGTTCGTGGCCGAAGAGCCCGGTCACGTTGTCGCGCACGGTGAACACACCGTGCTGTTCGCTGACGGGTCAGGCGAGATCACGGTGCTCGATCCGCACGACATCGCGAAGTCGGCACCGGAGATCAGGAAGGCGCCACAGCCTCATCACGGCGTCGCGGCGGTGCTGGACGATGGGAGTTGGGTGCGTAGCGAAGGCAATCACGACGAGCGCAGCGGTGCGGTTGCCTTCGACGCCTCCGATCGTGAGATCGCCCGCAACAACGAGTGCCCGGGCATTCACGGAGGAGCTGTCGTCGACACCTCCACCTTCGTATTCGGTTGCGAGAACGGCGTATTGATCTACGCCGACGGAGCCTTCGCGAAGATCGCCGCTCCGGACGCCTACGGCCGGGTGGGAACGGTTCGCGGACATGAAGGTTCGCCGGTGGCGCTTGGTGACTACAAAGTCGATCCCGATGCCGAACTAGAGCGGCCGAACCGGTTCGCCCTCGTCGACACCCAGACGGGCAAGCTGCGCCTGGTGCCTCTCCCGCAGTCGGTCAGCTATTCGTTCCGGTCGCTGGCGCGGGGCCCGCACGCGGAGGCGCTGATCCTGGGCACCGACGGCAAGCTCTACGTTGTCGACCCGGCATCCGGGCGCACCATCAAAACCATCGCCGTGGCCGGGCCGTGGACTGAACCCGACGACTGGCAGCAGCCACAGCCGAGCGTATTCGCCCGCGGTCACGACGTGTATGTCACCGACCCCGCCACCAGGCAGATACACACCGTTGACGTCGAATCCGGCGAGAAAGGCATCTCGGTGACACTGGAGCACGCGCCCAATGAGCTCGGCGGTGTGATGGGGCACGCGCACTAGCCGCAAGCTTCGCGTGGGTAACGCTGTGGCGGTTCTGGGTGCAGATCTCCGCCACAGCGTTACCCGCGCGTAGGCCAAAGGCTCGACGCGGCAACGAGATTGCACTCAGGGACGGAAACAGCGCCGATGTTGCCCTGGCTTCAGTTTCGATGGGACCCCCGAGTCGGAGGTGGCCGACGCCCGTCGGGCTATGACTGCCCTAAACCGCTCAGTGCGCGTGGGTGACATTCCAGGCCGGTAGCGGATCGGGATAGCCAACCCAGGCCTGCTTGCCCTCCGCCAGTTCGGTATCGGTCAGCAGCGCCCCCTCGAGTAGCCGGTGGACCTTGTCCCGGTCGAGCTTGATTCCGATGAACACGATCTCCTGGCCCGGCGCGATCTCGGTGCCCGACCAGTACTGCGCCGGTTCGATCGCCAGGTTCGGGCCGGCCTGCGACCAGATGGCAGCGATCGTCGGGCGGCTCGCGATCCAGCAGAATCCCTTGCTGCGCAACACCCTTGTCACCTGACCGAGCGCGTTGCCGAGGCGCTGGGGGTGAAACGGCCGATCGGAGCGGAAGGTCATCGAGCTGATGCCGTACTCCTCGGTCTCGGGTGCGTGGCCCATCGCAAGCTCTTCGTCCCAACCCGGGGTCTGGGCAGCGGCCTCCGGATCGAACAATCCGGTTCCCAGCACCTCGCCGATATCGACGACGCCGTGGTCGGTGCGGATCAGCTTGGCGGTCGGGTTGAGCCTGCGAAGCAGCGTTTGGACGGTGTCGAGGGTCGCGGGGCTCACCAGGTCGGTCTTGTTGAGCAGGATCACGTCGGCGAACTCCACCTGATCGGTGAGAAGGTCGGCGATGCTGCGGGCATCGCTCTCGCCGGCAGCCAGATCCCGGTCGGCGAGCCCTTCGCCGCGAACGATCTCCGTCAGAAACGTCGATGCGTCGACGACGGTCACCAGCGTGTCCAACCGGGCCAGCGCGCCGAGGCTGAATCCGTCCTCGAATTCCCAGCTGAAGGTGGCTGCGACCGGCATGGGCTCGGAGATACCGGTCGACTCGATGACCAACTGGTCGAACCGGTTCTGTCGCGCCAGCGCGCCGACCGCCTCCACCAGATCCTCGCGCAGGGTGCAGCAGATGCAGCCGTTGGTGAGCTCGACGAGCTTCTCCTCGGTTCGGTCGAGGTGGCCCTGCCCGGCGATGAGCGCGGCGTCGATGTTGACCTCGCTCATGTCGTTGACGATCACGGCGACGCGCCGGCCGTCGCGGTTGGCCAGGATGTGGTTGAGAAGCGTGGTCTTGCCGGCGCCGAGAAAGCCGGACAGGACGGTGACGGGCAGCAGGTCGGGCATCGCACTCCTTGTTGAAAATGATTTTCAATAAATCATCATGCGGGCGTGCATCGGCTAATGCAAACGGTTATCGTTATCGCCGTGCTCCTGCCCCCGAATCTTCGCGCCGCGGCCGCTGCGTTGCTGCTGGCCACCCCATTCGCCCTCGCCGCTTGCGGCTCCGACGAGGCCCGACAACCTGAGTCCGCCGGAAACTGCGTGACCACACCGGTCAACGTGGTCGTCAGCGTCGACCAGTGGGGCGACATCGTGTCCGCACTGGGCGGTGACTGCGCGAAGGTGACGACTGTGCTGGCGGGTTCGTCGGTAGATCCGCACGACTTCGAGCCCTCGCCCGCGGACGCAGCCAAGTTCGAGGGCGCGCAGCTGGTCGTGATCAACGGCGGGCACTACGACGAGTGGGCGGCCAAGCTGGCCCAGAGCACCGCGCCGAATGCCATCGTCCTGCAGGCCGTCGGACAGTCCGGCGAGCCCTCGGCCAACCCGCACGCCTGGTACAACCCGGCCGCGGTGACCGGCGTCGCCGACACACTGACCGAGGAACTGGGCCAGTTGGCTCCCGACGCGCGCGATTACTTTGCGCAGCGGCGCGCCGAGTTCACCACCTCGATGCAGCCTTACCAACAGCTGATCACCGACATCAAGACCAAGGCCCCCGGTAAGCGCTACGCAGCCACCGAAGCGGTGTTCGACGACATGGCGGCCGCCGTCGGCCTGGTCAACCAGACACCGGCGGGCTACCAGGCCGCCTCGTCCAACGAGACCGACCCCTCGCCGGCAGATTTGGACGCATTCCTGCGTCTGCTCGCCGATCACGGGGTCGATGTGCTGATCTACAACACCCAGACCGAGGGCTCGCTGCCCAAACAGGTACGGGCTGCCGCCGAGAGCGCCGGAATTCCGGTGGTCGATGTCACCGAAACGGTCGCGCCCGGAGCGGATTCGTTCGAGGCTTGGCAGGTGAACCAACTGACTGCGCTCGCCAAGGCGCTCGGGATCCAGAGCTAGTGCCGGACACCGCCCAACCACCGGCCCTCGTCTTCGACGACGTCAGCGCTGTGCGTGGGGGCCGGCTGATCTGGTCGGAGGGCACCTTTGAGATCCCGACCGGTGGCATCGTCGCGCTGATCGGCTCCAACGGGTCCGGCAAGTCCACGATGCTGCAGGTCGTGCTGGGCCTGTTGCCTGCGGCCTCGGGGGCGGTGCGAGTGCTCGGCGGGGCGCCCGGTGAACACAACGATCTGATCGGTTACGTCCCTCAGGATTACGCGGCAGGTGCCGGGGAGGCCATCCGGGCCCGCGGTGCGGTGACCCTCGGGCTCACCGGCCGGCGTTGGGGTTTCACCCGCACCTCGACGGCCGAGCGGGCCCGGGTCGACGAGGCTTTGGAGTGGGTCGAGGCGACCGGGTTCGCGACCATGCGGCTGTCGGAGCTGTCCGGAGGTCAACGGCAGCGCATCGCCCTGGCCAGTGCCCTTGTCGGACATCCGAAGATGCTGATCCTCGATGAGCCGTTGGCCGCGCTCGACCTGCGCAACCAGCACGAGATCGTGCAGTTGCTGGCCAAACTCAACAGGGACCTGGGCGTGACGATTCTCGTTGTCGCGCATGACCTCAACCCTCTGCTGAGCGTGCTCGACAGCGCCATCTATCTGCTCGACGGGCATGCCCACCACGCCGCCATCGACGAGGTGGTGGACGCCGACCTGCTGACGCACCTCTACGGGACCCAGGTGCAGGTGGCCAACACCCCGCTGGGGCAGATGTACATGAGGAGCGTCTGATGCCGGCGGGTCTGATTGCTGCTGGAACGTTCGCCCAAGGCAATCTGGCACTGGGCTACCAGCACAACTGGTGGCAGATCCTGACGTCGGCGTTCATGCGTAACGCGTTGATCGGCGGCACGTTGGTGGCGCTGGCGGCCGGGCTGATCGGCTATTTCGTCATCGTGCGCAATACCGCGTTCGCCGCCCATGCGTTGGCCCACATCGGTCTGCCCGGTGCCACGGGCGCGGCGCTGCTCGGGCTTCCGGTCGGGTTGGGGCTCGGGGCGTTCTGCGTCGGCGGAGCCCTGGTCATCGGGGCGCTGGGCAGCCGGGCCCACGACCGCGAGGTGGCCACCGGCACGGTGCTGGCCCTGGCCACCGGCTTCGGCCTGTTCTTCAACTCGCTGGCCACCAAGAATTCGTCCACGTTGACCAATGTGTTGTTCGGCAACCTGCTGGCCATCACCCATCAGCAGTTGCTGATGTTCACCGCGCTGCTGGTGGTGTTGGCCGCCACGGTCGTATTCGTCTTCCGCCCACTGCTGTTCGCGTCGGTCAACGCACAGGTGGCCGAGGCCAAAGGGGTGCCGGTCCGCGCGTTGTCGGTGCTGTTCATGGTGCTGTTGGGGATCGCGGTGACGATGGCGGTGCTGGCCGTGGGCACGCTGCTGTTGTTCGCACTGGTCGTCACGCCGGCCGCGACGGCAATCATGGTGACGGCCCGACCGATTCTCGCGATGACGATCTCGACCGCGATCAGCGTGCTGTCGGTCTGGGCGGGGCTCGCGGTCTCGGCGATCTTCAACATGCCGCCGAGCTTCGTGATCGTCACGATCGCGTGCGGAATCTGGCTGGCGGTGTGGACGGTTGACCGGGTGAGGGGTTCGGCGATCAACTAGCCTCGGAAAGCATGCCAAGGAGTCCCTACCCGCCACGGCGGGCCACCTTGGCTTCGTTGGCGGCCGAACTCAAGGTTTCGCGGACCACCATCTCCAACGCGTACAACCGACCTGACCAATTGTCCACAGAGCTGCGCGACCGGATCTTCGATGCGGCCAAGAGGCTGGGCTACGCCGGTCCGGATCCGGTGGCGCGCTCGCTGCGAACCCGCCGGGCAGGTGCGGTGGGCCTGATCATCACCGAGCCGCTCAACTACTCGTTCAGCGATCCGGCCGCACTGGATTTCGTTGCCGGACTTGCCGAATCCTGCGAGGCGGTGGGGCAGGGGCTGCTGCTGGTGGCCATCGGGCCGAACCGCAGTTTCGAGGACGGTTCGGCGGCCGTGCTCGCCGCGGGGGTCGACGGATTCGTGGTGTATTCGGCCTCCGACGACGATCCGTACCTGCCGGTGGTGCGTCAGCGCCAGTTGCCGGTCGTGGTGGTGGATCAGCCCAAAGACGTGCCCGGCGTCTCGCGGGTCGGCATCGATGATCGCGGTGGGATGCGGCGACTGGCCGAACACGTATTGGAGTTGGGCCATCGCGACATCGGCCTGCTGACCATGCGGCTGGGCCGAGACTGGCCGCACGAGAGCACGAAACCCGCACTGGCAGATCCGGATCGGATGCTGTCGCCGCATTTCCATGTGCAGCGGGAACGCATTCACGGCGTGTACGACGCGATGACAGCTGCCGGTCTGGCGCCGGACACGCTGACGGTGGTGGAGAGCTGTGAACATCTGCCGACGTCCGGCGGTGCGGCCGCCGAGGTGGCGCTGGACGCCAATCCCCGCATCACCGCGCTGATGTGCACCGCCGATGTACT
This sequence comes from Mycobacterium sp. IDUB_9, assembly GCF_055419505.1. Lineage (NCBI taxonomy): Bacteria > Bacillati > Actinomycetota > Actinomycetes > Mycobacteriales > Mycobacteriaceae > Mycobacterium > Mycobacterium sp. IDUB_9. Next base: position 1,661,616 of record NZ_JBVAXU010000001.1, read on the forward strand.
GGCGTTGTCGGCCATGGATTATCTGCGCTCACGCGGCATCTACGTGCCGGGGGAGATGACCGTGACGGGGTTCGACGGAGTACCGGAGGCGTTGCGGCGAGGCCTGTCCACGGTGGTGCAGTCCAGTGTGGCCAAGGGGCGGCGCGCCGGTGAGTTGCTGCACAGTCCGCCGCGGTCGGGTCTTCCGGTGATCGAGCTGCTGGAAACCGAGGTGGTGCGCGGGCGGACGTCGGGCCCGCCGGCGTGAGCTACCCGCCGTTCGCCGAAACGGCATTCCGGCAGGCCGCTACTCGGACTTTTCCTGCTGGAATGCGGTTTCGGCGGAGGGGCGCGCGCGAAGCAAGTACTTCAGTGCTGCCGCAACATCTTCGGGCTCGTCGACCCGGTAAGCGGCCAGAGTCTCGCCGGGCCCGACCTTGACGCCGACGTCGCCGTCCCGCAGCCGGCGGAACGCCTTCTCGTCGGTGACGTCGTCGCCGAAGTAGATCACCGCGGACGCCTGGTGCTCGTCGCGCAGGATGTCGATCGCCTCGCCCTTGTCGGTGGTGATCACGGCGAATTCGAGGACGGCCTTGCCCTCGGTCAGCTGCGCATCCCAGGCCTGTGCTGATTCACGTGCCCGCACCAGAGCAGCCTCGGCGTCGGCAGGTTCGGCGTTGCGGACATGCAGGGCCACGCTGGCCGGCTTCAGTTCGACGGTCACCCCGGGCCGATCGGCCGCGATCGCCTGCAGCTCATCGGCGATCGTGTCGAGGAGGGCGCGGTCGATGGGATGGGTGAACCCAGAGTCGAATTCGGCGCCGTGGCTGCCGACCATGTGCACGGCCGCGGGCATCCCCGACAGGTCCCGCAGCACCTCCAGTGCGCGGCCGGAGATCAGGGCGGTCGCCGTGCCGGGCAGGTCGGCGAGTGCGATGAGGGTCTCGGCAGCGTTGCGAAGCGGACGCGCGTCGGCCGGGTTGTTCACGATCGGGGCCAGGGTGCCGTCGAAATCGGATGTGATCAGCAGCCGGGGTATGCGTGCGGCCCGGTCGAGTGCGTCCTTGAGTTCGACAGGAAGGCTCACCCGCTAGATCTTAGGTTTGTCCTCGGCGCCGATCAGCAGCCGCACCGCCAGGTCCAGTCGCTTGCTGACGTCGGTGGCGCTGGCCCGCCTGGTCAGCCAGGCCAGCAGGTTCGACAGCCACACATCCGAGATGACCCGGGCGATGTGGTACTGGTCCTCGGTCGGCTCGCCGTCGCTCATCGCTCGGGCGAACATCGAGTCCATCAGCTTGCCGACGTGGTCGACCTCGCCCGCGGCCGATGCGTCGGCGAAGACGAAGGCCCGCGTCATGGCCTCGGTCAGCAGCGGGTTGCGCTGCATGGCCCGGTTCAGCTTGCCGACCATGAAGCTGAGCCGCTGGTAGGGGGTGCCGCCGGCCAGCGCGGCCCGGTCGGTCTTGGCGTCGATGCGCTCGAACTCCCGGCCGAGGGCCGACACCAGCAGATGGACCTTGGAAGGGAAGTAGCGGTAAAGCGTTCCGACGGCGACATCGGCACGCTCGGCCACGGCCCGCATCTGGACCGCCTCGTAACCGCCCTTTGAGGCAATGGCCAGGGTCGCGTCCAGGATGCGCTTGCGGCGCTCGCGCTGGGCTTCAGAGCCGAGTTCGGATTCGGCGAGAACGGCCACGTTCAGAACCTCACGCGGTCGGGTGTCAGACCCGGACGATTCGCTGCCTGCCTGCTGTGGTGCGCTGGACATGCGGTGTGTGGCCCCCTCTCGTCGCGTACCTCATCGAAAACGATACGCACGGCGATCTCCTTCTACGCACCTCCGCGCCGGTAAACACACGGACGTGTCCTGCTGTGATGCGGGTCGACTTGACGGTCGAACACTGTCACCATTAGAACACGTTCTAGTGGGAAGCACGGACTTCTCGCGTTAGGCACCAGGAGGTCCACCATGTCCGGCGCATCTGCCACCATCACCGACGAGCAGTTTGCCGCCCGTGACCTGGTGCGTAGCTGGGCGGCCTCGGCTGCTACAGCCGCCGCCGTCCGCGAGGCCGAACACGATGCCGACGCGTGGCGCACGCCGTTTCGAGGTCTCGCCGAACTAGGGATCTTCAGCGTCGCGGTTTCCGAGGAGCAGGGTGGCGCGGGCGGCACGGTCGAGGACTTGTGCGCGATGGTCGACGAGGCCGCCGCCGCGCTGGTGCCCGGCCCGGTGGCCACGACGGCCCTGGCCACCCTGATCGTCACTGACGAGGCCGTGCTCGAGGCTCTGGTGTCAGGGGAGCGCACCGCCGGCGCGGCGCTGCGCGCGGACCTGACGTTCGACGGCTCCCTCGAAACCGGCACGGTGTCGGGCACCGCCGACTACGTCCTGGGCGCCGACGCGGCCGGGGTGCTGTTGCTGCCGGCCGGCGATCGCGTGGTGCTGGTCGACGCGAGCGCAGCAGGCGTGAGCGTCGAGCTGCTCACCGCCACCGACTTCTCGCTGCCGCTGGCCCGGGTGGTGCTGGACTCGGCGCCTGCGCGGGTGCTCGAGGTATCGCTGCAGCGGTTCGAGGACATCACCGCGACGGTCCTGGCTGCCGAGGCTGCGGGGCTGGCGCGCTGGACGCTGCAGACCGCCACCGAATACGCCAAGGTGCGTGAGCAGTTCGGCAAGCCGATCGGCAGCTTCCAGGCCGTCAAGCACATGTGTGCCGAGATGCTGCTGCGCTCCGAGCGGATCTCGGTGTCGGCAGCCGATGCGGCGCGCGCTGTGTCGGAATCCGATGACTCCCAGCTTTCGGTTGCCGCGGCGGTGGCTGCTGCCGCGGGTGTGGACGCGGCCGAGGCCAACGCCAAGGACTGCATCCAGGTGCTCGGCGGTATCGGCATCACCTGGGAGCACGAAGCGCACCTGTATCTGCGTCGCGCATACGGTATTTCGCATGCGCTCGGCGGCCGGCGCCGGTGGATTCGCCGGATCTCGGCACTCACCCAGCAGGGCGTGCGTCGTGAACTGCGCATCGATCTGGAGTCGGTGGCCGACCTGCGTCCCGAGATCAGCGCGGCCGTCGCCGAGGTGGCTGCGCTGCCGGTGGAAAAGCGGCAGGTGGCCCTGGCCGATTCCGGCTTGTTGGCACCGCACTGGCCACGTCCCTACGGCCGCAACGCAACTCCGGCCGAACAGCTTCTGATCGATCAGGAGCTCGCCGCTGCCGAGGTCGAGCGCCCTGACCTCGTGATCGGATGGTGGGCCGTGCCGACCATCCTGGAGCACGGCAGTCCCGAGCAGATCGACCAGTTCGTGCCGGCCACGCTGCGCGGCGACCTGTCCTGGTGCCAGCTGTTCTCCGAGCCGGGCGCCGGGTCCGACCTGGCTGCGCTGCGCATGAAAGCTGTTCGGGCAGAAGGCCCCAACGGCGAGGCGGGTTGGAAGCTGACGGGGCAGAAGGTGTGGACCTCGGCGGCGCAGAAGGCCCACTGGGGCGTGTGCCTGGCCCGCACCGACGCCGACGCTCCGAAACACAAGGGCATCACGTATTTCCTCATCGACATGAAGACGCCTGGCATCGTGATCCGCCCGCTGCGCGAGATCACCGGCGACGAGCTGTTTAACGAGGTGTTCTTCGACGACGTCTTCGTGCCCGACGAGATGGTGGTGGGCACCGTCAACGACGGCTGGCGGTTGGCGCGCACCACGCTGGCCAACGAGCGCGTGGCGATGGCCGGCGGTACCGCACTGGGCAATCCGATGGAGGAGCTGCTGCGCACCCTCGGTGAGAAGCCAGAGGTCGATCCGGCCGATCTGGACCGGCTCGGTGAGTTGATCCTGACCGCCCAGGAGGGTTCACTGCTGGATCAGCGGATAGCTCAGCTGGCCGTCGGCGGTCAGGACACCGGCGCGCAGGCCAGCGCCCGCAAGCTGATCGGCGTGCGCTACCGCCAGTCGCTGGCGGAGTTCCGGCTGGAACTGTCCGACGGTGGGGGTGTGGTGCGTAACCGCGAGGTGCACGACTTCCTCAACACCCGCTGCCTGACCATCGCGGGTGGAACGGAGCAGATCCTGCTGACCGTCGCCGGTGAGCGGTTGCTCGGCCTGCCGCGCTAGGACTTTCCCCGCGAGTTCTCCCCGCGAGCAGACGCAAAACTGCCCATTTGCACCCGGAAATGGGCAGGTTTGCGTCTGCTCGCGGAGGGTCAGTGACCCCTCAGGTACCCGGCCAGCATCGTGACGATGCCGTCCTCGAGTTGTTCGGCGTCGGCGGGGTTGTCACATGCCAACAGCCGGTGGGTGAGCGACTCGACGGTCGCTACCACCATGCGAGCCGCGAATGCGGTGTCGGCCACAGCCACCTCAGAATGGTTGTCCAGCAAGGCTTTCGCGGCGCTCACCGCCTGTTCCTCGGTGTGGTGCAGCCGGTTGAGCAAGGAGGGCGATCGCGGCGCTTCCTCGAACAGCACGCGGTGCAGGCGGGTGTCGTCGAGGTGGTTGTCGACGGCTGCCCGGACGAACAGCCGCAGCAGGTCGTCGAGCGACTCGGGCAGACCACCGGCAGCGCGCTCGCGTAGTAGTGCCGCACCGGCGTCGACATGTGCGTCGGTGAGCGCCGAGAGGATCGCGTCCTTGTTCGGGAAGTATTGATACAGCGAACCGATCGACAGATCCGCTGCTTCGGCGATGCGGTTGGTGGTGCCTGCGGCGTACCCGTATTGCGCGAAAACGCGAGCCGCTGCCTGGAGGATGGCCTGCCGGGTTTCGAGGGCGCGTTGCTGTCTGGGCTGCTTACGGGGACGAAACCGGTCGGTCGGGGTCATCGTCGCCTCCGCACGAAAAGCGAGTAGTCAGCCGCCGCGCGCCTCTCGAAAATTGATGACATGCAGCGCATCCATGTTGAAACGATTCTGCCCGCCGACACCGAACGAGTGTGGCAGGCCATGCAACAGGTCCCGACGTTTCTCTACGTCTGCCGCGGCTTGTTCGGCGTGCCGGCGCTGGCCGGACGAACCGAACCGTTCCGGGCCGGGGACCGGGGCACCGGTTGGCTGTTCGCCTTCCACCTGATCCCGGCCTACCGGCACACCATCGAGGTTCGCGATGTCGACGACACCACCCGCACGATCCGCACCCACGAGTACGGCGGGGTGCTGCGGTCCTGGGACCACACACTGCACGTCGAAGCGGTCACCGATCAGTCGTGCCGGTACAGCGACAGCGTCGAGATCGACGCCGGGCGGCTCACTGCTGTGGTGGCGGCGCTTGCCCGCGGGATCTACGCCTACCGGCACCGCCGGTGGCTCAAGCTCGTGGGCAAGCACATGTCAGAACACGACGCGTGAGCGCCGGTTAGAACCCGGTCGTAGCGCAGGCGCTCGGCGTGGTGAGGTTGACTCCGCCCCAGGTCACGTGGATGTCCGAGCAGATGATGAATTTGTCCGCGGTGTTCGGCTGTCCCGTCTGCCATTTGGTGGGTGTCGATACGCCGTCGATGGTGAAGCGTTCGATCGGACCGCCGCCGAAGTAGGTCGCCGAGATCTCGACTTTGTTGACCGACCGGTACAACTTCGACAGGACGTTGTCGTGGTTGGAGCCCTTGATCTCCCGCGGCATCCCAGCCGGGGCACTGTAGGACGCTTCCTGCCACGTGTCCTTGTTGGAACTGCGCAGGGTGATCGTCTGCCGCGCCCAGGCGTCACCGGGGAACCCGGTCGGGCCGTCCGGGGTCAGCAGATTCGCCGAGGTGTTGAAGTTGCACGTGGTGCCCGAACAGTCGGCGTTGACGTGCATCTCGATCGTGCCCTGGGGGCTCGGGATCGAGCTGACGGCCGAGTTGGCGGCGGCCGTGGCCGACGCGGGAAACGCCAGCGCAGCCGCGGTCAGCACTGCTGCCGTGGTCGCTGCGGGAAGCCTGTTGATCGTCATCGTCAAGAAAGGTATCCGCTCGTTACTCGTCGTAGGTGACTTCGACTGAATCCGACACCGGCGTGGCCTGGCAACCCAGGATCAGGCCCTCGTCCAGATCGGACGGTTCGAGCACGTCGTTGATCTTCATCTCGACGTCCCCGGACTTCTTGAGCACCGCGCAGGCGCCACAATGGCCTTCGCGGCAGGAGAACGGTGCGTCCAGGCCCTTGTCCAGCAGGACGTCGAGCAGCGTGGCCGACCGTGGCCAGCGGATCTCTTGGGTGGTGCCGTCCAGGGTGACGATCGCGGTGGCCGGGCCCTGGTCGCTGTCGTCGTCTTCCTCGATCACCACAGCGGCGAACGGGTCGGAATCCAGTGACTTGAACACCTCGATGTGGATGCGCTCGTCGGAGGTGCCGGCCTGCTGCAGCGCCTGCTCGGCTGCCGCCATGAACGGTCCCGGCCCACAGATGAAGGCCTCGCGCGCGGCATAGGGGGCGACGATCCCGGCGAGTGCGGTCGGGCTGGGCAGACCCTGCACGGTTTCCAGCCAGTGCACGACGGTGAACCGGTCGGGGTACTTGGCTGCCAGTTCACGGAGGGTCGCCCCGAAGATGACCGAGTTCTCGTCGCGGTTGGCATAGACGAGGACGACGTTGCCGGTGCCCTCGGCGAGCGCGGACTTGCAGATCGCCATCATCGGGGTGATGCCGCTGCCGGCCGCCAGCAGCAGGAAGTCGGTGTCGAGGTCGCGCGGCACGAAGGTGCCCGACGGGGCCAGCACGTGCATCTTCATCCCGGCATGTACGTTGTCGCACAGCCAGTTCGAGGCGTAGCCGTCGACGGTCCGCTTCACCGTGACGGTCAGCTGATCGTCTGTGACCGGCGAGCTGGAGAGTGAATAGCAACGGGCCACTGAGCCGGTGCGATCGCTCGGCACCCGCAGGGTCAGGAACTGGCCCGGGGAGTAGCGCAGGCGCTCGGCGGGGATCTGGGATCCCTCGGGCACGGCAAACACCAGGGAGCGTGCGTCCGCCGTCTCCTCGATGACCGCACTCACCTGCAGTTCGAGCACATGGCTGCCCAATGGCTCATCAGTCACGACTGGACCCTCTCATCCTTCATAACTAGAACATGTTACAAAAACGTACTTGCCCAGGTCCAGCCCTGCATTACAAGGCCCTACTCGACACAAATCGTAACGTGTTCTAATCTCTGTCTAGGCGGTCAGCTCGCGCTCATCGCAGTCCGATTCTTGGGAGGCATTTCCGTGACATCCATTGAACAGCGTGACGTGCAGGCGGTTCTGGCCGGCATCGACGAACTGCTGCCGACGCTGCGTGAGCGCGCTCAGGAGACCGAGGATCTGCGCAAACTGCCCGACGCGAACGTCAAGGCACTGGAGGACATCGGTTTCTTCAAGCTCCTGCAGCCCGAGCAGTGGGGTGGTCTGCAATGCGACCCGACGGTTTTCTACGAGGCGGTCCGGCGGCTCGCCAGCGCTTGCGGTTCCACCGGCTGGGTGGCCGGCATCATCGGTGTGCACAACTGGCACCTGGCCCTGTTCGATCAGCAGGCCCAGGAGGATGTCTGGGGTGAGGACACCGCGGTGCGGATCTCCTCCTCCTATGCCCCGATGGGTGCCGGTGTGGTGACCGAGGCTGCTGACGGCTACATCGTCAACGGCGCCTGGAACTGGTCCTCGGGTTGCGATCACGCCAGCTGGGCGTTCCTGGGTGGCCCGGTCATCAAGGACGGCCGGCCGGTCGATTTCGGCAGCTTCCTGATCCCGCGCACCGACTACCAGATCGACGACGTCTGGAACGTCGTCGGCCTGCGTGGCACCGGCAGCAACACCGTCGTGGTCAAGGACGTGTTCGTGCCCAAGCACCGCTTCCTGTCCTACAAGGCGATGAACGACGGCACGGCCGGTGGGTACCAGACCAACACGGCTCCGGTGTACAAGATGCCTTGGGGCACAATCCACCCCACCACCATCTCGGCCCCCATCGTCGGTATGGCCTACGGCGCCTACGACGCGCACGTCGAGCATCAGGGCAAGCGTGTCCGCGCCGCCTTCGCCGGTGAGAAGGCCAAGGACGATCCGTTCGCCAAGATCCGGATCGCCGAGGCCGCGAGCGACATCGACGCCGCCTGGCGTCAGCTGTCCGGCAACGTCGCCGACGAGTACGCACTGCTGAAGGCCGGCGAGGAGATCCCGTTCGAGCTGCGTGCCCGCGCCCGTCGCGATCAGGTGCGTGCCACCGGCCGCGCCATCGCCTCGATCGACCGGCTGTTCGAGGCCTCGGGTGCCACCGCGCTGTCCAACGATGCTCCGGTGCAGCGCTTCTGGCGTGACGCCCATGCCGGCCGGGTGCACGCGGCCAACGATCCCGAGCGCGCCTACCTCATCTTCGGCAACAACGAGTTCGGCCTGCCCCCGGCCGACACGATGGTCTGATACATGACTGCTACGCAAGAGATTACGTTCGAATCCACCTCGCGGTACGCGCAGGTCCGCGATGACATGCGGCTGCACTACCACGAGGCCGGTGACCCGAATGCGCAGACCATCGTGCTGTTGCACGGCGGTGGGCCCGGCGCATCGAGCTGGTCGAACTTCGGCCGCAACATCGCGGTGCTCGCCGAGCACTACCACGTGATCGCGGTCGACCAGCCCGGCTACGGACACTCCGACAAGCACACCGAGCACGAGCAGTACAACCGCTACAGCGCCAAGGCACTGCTCGGTCTGTTCGACCACCTCGGCCTGCAGGGCCGGATCCCGCTGCTGGGCAACTCGCTCGGCGGCGGCACCGCGGTCCGCTTCGCGTTGGACTACCCGGACCGCGCGGGCAAGCTGATCCTGATGGGCCCGGGCGGCCTGTCGGTCAACCTGTTCGCGCCGGACCCGACCGAGGGCGTCAAGGCGCTCGCCAAGTTCAACTTCGAACCGACGCGTGAGAACCTCGAAGCCTTCATCCGGATCATGGTGTTCGACCAGAAGCTGGTCACCCCTGAACTGGTCGACGAGCGGTTCGCGATCGCCAGCACGCCGGAGTCGCTGGCCGCCACCCGAGCGATGGGTAAGTCGTTCGCCGGTGCCGACTTCGAGCTCGGCATGATGTGGCGCGAGGTGTACAAGCTGCGTCAGCCCGTGCTGCTGATCTGGGGCCGCGAGGACCGGGTCAATCCGCTCGACGGTGCATTGGTCGCGCTGAAGCAGATTCCGCGGGTTCAGCTCCATGTCTTCGGGCAGTGTGGACACTGGGCTCAGGTCGAGAAGTTCGACGAGTTCAACAAACTCACCATCGATTTCCTTGGGGGTTAGCAGATGAGCATCAAGGCACTCGGCTACATGCGCATCGAGGCCACCGACGTGGCGGCGTGGCGCCAGTTCGGCGTGAAGGTTCTCGGCATGGTGGAGGGCGAGGGTTCCATCCCGGACGCGCTCTACCTGCGGATGGATGACTTCGCGGCTCGTCTGGTGATCGTGCCCGGCGACCAGGACCGGCTGTTGATCTCCGGCTGGGAAGTTGCCGACGCTCCTGCCCTGCAGAGCTTGCGCGAGAGCCTGTCCAAGGCGGGCGTCGATTTCGTCGAAGGCACAAGGGACGAGGTCCGTGAGCGCCGGGTCGAGGGTCTCATCCGGTTCTCCGATCCCGCCGGCAACGTGCTCGAGGCGTTCTACGGTGCGCAGTATCTGGGTCGCCGGTTCGTCAGCCCCTACGGCCACAAGTTCGTCACCGCCGAGCAGGGCCTCGGGCACGTGGTTTTGACGTGCAACGACGACGCCGCGGCCCAGGCGTTCTATCAGGACGTGCTGGGCTTCAAGCTGCGCGATTCGATGCAGCTGCCCCCGCAGCTCGCGGGTCGCCCGGCCGACGGCGATCCGGTCTGGCTGCGCTTCTACGGCTGCAACCCGCGCCACCACGCGCTGGCGTTCATGCCGATGCCCAACCCGACCGGCATCGTCCATCTGATGGTCGAGGTGGAGAACTCCGACGACGTCGGCCTGTGCCTGGACCGTGCCAACCGCCGGAACGTGAAGATGTCGGCGACACTCGGCCGGCACATCAACGACAAGATGCTGTCCTTCTACATGAAGACCCCGGGTGGGTTCGACATGGAATTCGGTTGTGAGGGACTGGAAGTCGAGGATGAGAGCTGGATCGCCCGCGAAAGCGTGGGGATCAGCCTCTGGGGCCACGACTTCTCCGTCGGATTCAAGTGACACAGGCTTTTTCATGACACAGGCTCAGCCGCTCGACCCGCGCACCTTCCGAAATGTGCTCGGCCAGTTCTGTACTGGCGTCACGGTGATCACCACCGTTCACGACGACGTGCCGGTCGGCTTTGCCTGCCAGTCGTTCGCCGCGCTGTCGCTCGACCCGCCGCTGGTTCTGTTCTGCCCCACCAAGCAGTCCCGCGCCTGGCAGGCCATCGAGGCCAGCGGGAAGTTCTGTGTGAACATGCTGCACGAGAAACAGCAGCACGTGTCCGCGCAATTCGGCTCCAAGGCTCCGGACAAGTTCGCCGGGATCGACTGGACGCCCTCGGAACTCGGCTCCCCGGTGATCGACGGGACCCTCGCCCACATCGACTGCAACGTGCACTCCGTGCACGACGGTGGAGACCACTTCGTGGTGTTCGGTTCGGTGCATTCGCTGTCCGAAGTGCCCAAACTCAAGCCTCGGCCGCTGCTGTTCTACCGCGGCGAGTACACCGGGATCGAACCGGACAAGAACACTCCGGCGCAGTGGCGTGATGACCTGGAAGCGTTCCTCACCACCACCACGTCCGATACCTGGCTCTAACTTTTCTTCGTTGACACAGGCTGGGCCCTCTCCTCACGGAGGGGGCCCAGTTCGTGTTTCAGCACATATTTACGTGCCAGAAAGTCAGGGTAGGCATACCTATTGATATTTAGGGAAACCTAAGCTAATTTTTGGTCGTTCCTCAGTCAATTATCAGTTTCAGGAGATTTCGTGCCCCTACCTGCCCTCTCCTCCGGCGACACCCCAGTGGTGAGTCGGAAGGATCGGTTCCTTCTCGCCGGCGTCGCAATGGTGAGTGCCAGCGCTATCGCGGTCACCCCGGTGGCCCAGAACAGCACGGTCATTCAGCAGGCGCAAAGCTTCGCCTATGACCTGACGGCGGCGACGATGGACGCAACCGCCTCGCCGATCGACGTCTACGGGACCCTGGTCAGCAACACATTCGGCAACCTCCAGTCTCTGGGTGCCGCACTCGCGGCGAACCCGGCGCCGTTGCTGAACCAGGTGCTGGAGAACCAGCTGGGTTACGCCGGGAAGTTCGGCGCCGCGTTCGAGGCGATCCCCACCAACCTGCAGAACTGGTACAACGGCCCCAACGGGCAGGAGCGGTTGGCACAGGCCCAGGCCGCACTCGAGGCCGGCGATATCGGTGAGGCGTACCGGTGGTTCAACCACTCCATGCTGTACGCGTTCCAGGGCGCCTTCGGTTCGCTGATCGCTCCCGGATTCATCCTCTCGGGCATTCCGCGTGGCGGGACCGAGTACCTGACCGGGATCCCGGAGCAGATCGCGCAGAACTTCACGAATCTGATCGGCGCGACCTTCACCTCGAGCGTGGTCGTGAGCGCCTTGTTCCAGGGCGCCTTTGCCTCGGTCAGCGGCCCGGCGTTCGAGCTCGCCCGCGTTGCTGAGGCGATCAGCACCAGCGTGGCCGCCGGAGACGCGCAGGGCGCCTTCAATGCCGTCGTCAACACGCCGGGGATCCTGGTCAACGCGGCGCTCAACGGATTCAAGTACGCCGATCCCGACCCTGAGTCGGGAACCGGGGGCTACACCGAGTGGCCGGCCCTGCTCACCTGGGCCGAGCCCGGCGAGCAGGGAGGTGCCCGGGTGGTCGCGGGTCTTCTCCAGAATCTGCTGGTGAACCTGCCGAAGAGCTTCGCCGATGCCATCGACAACACCCCGGAGGTCCCCGCCCCGTCGGCGGTGCCGACGAGTGTGGCGGCGCAGCTGGTTTCCGCGGTTACACCCAAGGCGGCGCTGACTGAGTCGGTCGTCGAGTCTGCGAAGGAAGCGACTCTGGCCGTCGAGGCTCCGAAGGCCGAGACCCCGGCAGTGGAGTCTCCCAAGGTCGCCGTCGAGACCCCGAAGGTCGCAACCCCCGTCGTCGAGGCCGTGAAGGTTGAGACCCCGGTCGCCAGTGCTGTTCCGGCAGCCACGGAAGAGGCCGCCGACAAGTCTGTCGCCACGCCTGCTGCCGACAAGACGGCCGACGCCGATGCCGATGCGAAGACCACGGGCAAGGCCAAGATCACGGACCGGATCAAGGCCAAGGTCCACGAGGCCAAGGAAGCCCGCCAGGCCAAGGCGAAGGAAGCCAAGGAGGCGAAGGCCAAGTCGAAGGAAACCAAGGCCAAGGCCAAGGCGACCAAGGCCGGCGATGCCGGCAAGTCCGGCGACTCCAAGGGGAGCTCGGGCTCTGACTCGTAACAAGTAGCACGATGCGTAGCTGGGCCCCACCCGCCAGGGTGGGGCCCAGTTTCGTTTGCGCCTCGACACGACCGACTATCAGCTTGACCAACTGATCAAAGATGCCATTGACAACCAGGCCCGCGAATGTAACGGTTTGATCGAACGATCAAATCATCGAAAGGATGGCCATGGCAGGCAGAGTCGAGGGCAAGGTAGCCCTCGTTACCGGAGCGGCACGCGGGCAGGGGCGCAGCCATGCGCTGCGATTGGCGCAGGAGGGCGCCGACATCATCGCCGTCGACGTCTGCAGCCCGATCACAGACACCAGTGCGATCCCGGCGTCGACCCCGGACGATCTGGCCGAGACGGCTGATCTGGTCAAGGGGCTGAACCGCCGGATCGTCACGGCCGAACTCGACGTGCGGGATTTCGATGCACTCAAGGCGGCGGTAGACAGCGGTGTCGAGCAGCTTGGCCGCCTCGACATCGTGGCGGCCAACGCCGGTATCGGCAACGGTGGCGATGTGCTGCACGAGACCAAGGAATCCGACTGGGACGACATGATCGGCGTCAACCTGTCGGGTGTTTGGAAGACGGTGAAAGCCGCGGTCCCCCATGTGATTTCCGGCGGCCGGGGCGGATCGATCATCCTCACCAGCTCGGTCGGCGGGCTCAAGGCCTACCCCCACACCGGTCACTACATCGCGGCCAAGCACGGGGTGATCGGCCTGATGCGTAGCTTTGCCGTCGAGTTGGGTCAGCATTCGATCCGGGTGAACGCGGTGTGCCCGACGAACGTGAACACCCCGATGTTCATGAACGAGGGCACTATGAAGCTGTTCCGTCCCGACCTGGAGAACCCGGGCCCCGACGACATGGCCGTCGTCGCACAGCTCATGCACGTGCTTCCGGTCGGGTGGGTGGAACCGGTCGATATCAGTAACGCGGTGCTGTTCCTGGCTTCCGACGAGGCTCGCTACATCACCGGTCTGCCGGTCACCGTGGACGCCGGGAGCATGCTCAAGTAGCAGCCCGGCCGGTGCCGAAGCGGCGGAGGAATCGTTCGACGAAGGCGCGGAACTCGGCGTGGCCCTCGGTCACGCCGACCGCCTCTTCGTTGCACAGGCTGCGGGCGGACTGGGTGAGCAGCATCGACATCACCACCGGCGGAAACTCCTCCATGTCCACGCCGTGGGCGCGCAGCACTCCGGCCATGGCCGTGGCTTCGATGTCGCGGACCCGTTCGGAGTAGGCCTTGAGTTCGGCACCAATTGCCTTGCGGTGATTGGCCAGCGCCATGAACTCCGTGTTCAGCCCCGTCACCCGCGAGTCGGAGTTGATCAACCACAGCGCCCGGAGCGGATCGTCGGTGGTGATGGCCTCGCGCAGTCGCGCCAGGGCGGCGTCGGCGCCGCTGCGCAGCACCGAGATGAACAGGTCGTCGAGGGTGTCGAAGTAGTAGTAGACCAGCGCCGAGCGCACGCCGGCCACGGCCGCGATGCGCCGGGTGGTGGCCGCCGCGTAGCCCTCGTCGCGAATCACCTGGGCGGTCGCCTCGATCAGGCGCTTGCGGGTGCCCGCGTCCTTGTCCTTGACCGCGCGTGCCCCGGCCATCAGCCCAGCCTCCGAAAAACATTGCCGGACAAAGGATGTTTCTGGCCGTCCAAGAACCTTGACCGCCAAAGGCCGGGGGTGGTAAGCATGAGCCATCCTAACGGTTTGATCGATTGATCAAATTCAGAACTGAGGAAACAGATGCCCGATGACGTGAGCGCGGTCCAGGTCCGGGTCGACGCCGGCCTGTGCGAGGGCCATGCGCTGTGCATCCAACTTGCCCCCGAGGTGTTCGACCTGTCCGACGACGAGGTGGCCAGTGCTGCCCGGCCGGAAGGGCAGTGGAGTCAAGGCACCTGGGACAACGTCAAATCCGCCGTCGACGCCTGCCCGCGTCAGGCGATCAGCCTGCTCAACACCAGCATGAAAGGCCAGTGAGCCATGACCGATCTCGCCGCAGTCGACTATTTCGCCGATCCGGCCGTCACTCAGGATCCGTACGACTACTACGAGTACCTACGCAGCAACGGGCCGGTGTTCGCCGAACCGCATCACGGTGTGGTGGCGGTGACCGGTTACCAGGAAGTGATGGCGGCTTTCAAGGACCATGGGTCGTTCTCGGCGGTGAACGCGATCGGTGGCCTGTTTCCGCCGCTGCCGTTCGAGCCCGAGGGCGACGACATCAGTGAGCAGATCGAGGCGCACCGCCACCTGTTCCCGATCCACGAGCACATGGTGGTGATGGACCCGCCGCAGCACGAGCGGGCCCGCTCACTGCTGAGCAGGTTGCTCACGCCGCGGCGCCTCAAGGAAAACGAGGACTACATGTGGCAACTGGTCGATCACCAGATCGACCAGTTCATCGGCAACGGCAAATGCGAGTTCCTGTCCGAATACGCCAAACCCTTTGCGACCTCGGCGATCATCGACCTGCTGGGCGTTCCGGAGCAAGACCGGCCCGAGTTCCTCGCCGAGTTGGGCGCGGGGCCTCCGGAGGGCAACCATGTCGGAGCCCTGGACGGGTCGGCCGTGGGCCGCGATCCGCTGGGGTATCTGGACGACAAATTCGCCGGGTACCTCGCCGAGCGTAGACGCGAGCCGCGCGGAGATGTGCTGTCCGGCATGGCCACCGCCACCTATCCCGACGGCTCGACCCCGGAGCTGCTCGAGGTGGTCAAGCCGGCGACCTTCCTGTTCGCGGCCGGGCAGGAAACCGTCACCAAGCTGCTCACTGCCGCCGTGCAGACGCTGGGTGACTATCCCGAGTACCAGCAGAAGCTGCGCGAGAATCCGGACGGCATACCGACTTTCATCGAGGAAGCCCTGCGCATGCACGCGCCGACGAAGGTCGACTTCAGGCTGGTCCGCAAGACCACCACACTCGGGGGAGTGCACCTGAAGGCCGGCACCATCGTGATGTTGTGCCTGGGTGCGGCCAACCGCGATCCCCGTAAGTTCGAGGATCCACAGGTGTTCCACCCGGATCGCAAGAACGTCCGCGAGCACATCGCCTTCGGCCGCGGCATCCACACGTGCGCCGGGGCGCCGTTGGCGCGGGTCGAAGGGCAGATCACCGTCCGTCGTCTGCTGGACCGCATGCGCGACATCACCATCGATGCATCCGTACACGGCCCGGCCGGGCAACGGAACTACAACTACGAGCCGACGTTCCTGTTGCGGGGACTCACCGAACTGAACATCGAGTTCACCCCAGCCTAGGACTCACCGGAGTACCCGTACTCGGCCATGATTGCCTGCAGTTGGGCATCTCCCACGCGGGCAATGAATCTCAGCACTGCCGGTCCGTTGCCGTCCTCGACCGCGGGGTCGGCCCCGGCCGCCATCAGAGCAGTCACGATGGCGGCACGTTTCCCGGTCGTGTTCCGGACCGCCTGATACAGCGGCGTGTGGTTGTCTTCGGCAACGGCATTCACGTCGGCGCCGGCGTCTAGCAGGATGGTCACGATGTCGACGCTGTCGCTCTGGGCGGCGAAGTGCAACGGTGTCATCCCGACGTTGTCGACGGCGTTGACGTCGGCGCCCAACGCGAGCAGTCGCGTCGTGTTCTCGATCCGAAACTGGTTGCCGATCCGGAAATTCTCGGCCGCAAGCTGAGGGTCCTTCAAAGCGGCGGTGTAGTTCAGGCCGACCGGATCGCTCGTCACGGCGTAGTGCAGTGCCGTCCGGCCCGCACGATCGGTACCGACCGGATCATCGCGCGGCACCACTCGGCGGTCGTTCCGGCGGCCAGGAGTGAACCTGAACTTCACCGGCAAACCGTATCAACGCACGGCGATACGGATGTTCTTCACTTGCTGGAACTCGTTGAGCCCTTCGATGCCTCCGGTCCTGCCGGACCCGCTCTGCTTGTAGCCGCCGTAGGGGCCCTGCGGAGAGATCTGGCTGAACTGGTTGATCCACACCGACCCGGATTCCAGCCGGCGGGCCACGCGATGCGCGCGGTTGAGGTCGGTCGTCTGGACGAATGCGTTCAGACCGTACGGGGTGTCATTGGCGATCCGTATAGCCTCGTCCTCGTCGCGGAACCTCATCACGGAGACCACGGGCCCGAACGTCTCCAGCTGCGCAAGATCCGATGAGTTGTCCACGCCCCCGAACACCGTCGGCTCGACGTAGTAGCCATCGGAGAGATCGCCACCGATCCGCTTGCCGCCCAGCAGCAATTCACCCGCACTACTCGATACCGCGGTGTCGACGGCGGCCAGGATCCGGTCGGCGGCGGCCTGGCTGATCACCGGCCCGAATGTGGTCGAGGGATCCATCGGATCGCCGATCCGGGCCGCACCGACCACCCGGAGAAACCGCTCCACGAATTCGTCGTACACCGCGTCGTGCACCAGTATCCGGCTGGCGCACGCGCAGCTCTGTCCCGCTTGCATCAGTGGGCCCTGATGCGCCGACAGCGAGGCGGCCAGGTCCAGGTCGGCATCGGCGAAGATGAGGTTGGCCGATTTGCCGCCCAGCTCGGTCACCACCGGAGTCAGATTCGTTGCGGCGGCCTGTAATACCTTGCGCGCGGTCGCGCCTCCGCCGGTGAAGGCGATTTTGCCGATACCGGGATGACGTACCAGGGCGTCGCCGCCCTCGGCGTCGGCCGGGACGACGGTCACCAGCCCCTCCGGTAGTCCCGCCTCGAGACACAGCTCGCCGAAGCGTAGCGCCGCGAACGGTGCGAGCTCGGACGGCTTCAGAACCACGGCGTTGCCGGCGGCCAGTGCCGGGGCGACACACGATGCCGTGACGACCAGAGAGCCGTTCCACGGCGTGATGACGCCGACGACCCCGTACGGCTCGCGTTCGACGAGATTGATGTCGAATGACCCGTCGACCGGCGTGGTCACCCCGTGCGGCTTGTCGGCGTAACCCGCGAAGTGTCGGAGGAACCGTTCGAGAAGCGTTGCGGTGCCGGCGAACGAGACCGGCACCGCGTAGTCGGCCACGTTGAGCTTCGCAAGTTCGTCGAGGTGCTCGTGCACCACGTCGGCCAGGTCGATCAGCATGTCCCGACGCCGGTCGACGGTCAGTGAGACCCACTCGCGCTGCGCCTTGGCCGCCGTCTGTACCGCCTGGTCGATCTCGGCCGCGCCGGCCAGATCCACGGTCCCGTTCGGTTGGCCGGTGGCGGGGTAGATGTGCTCGAACTTCATGCTTCGGCTTCCCACCCCTCGAGCGCTCGTTGCTTCTGCTCGCCGATCACCTGGTTCAGGTGCGAGGCCTTGGGCCACCCGTAGTAGGCCGCGAAATGCAGTGCCAGCTCGTCCATTTCCTCGAAGGACACGTCGCGACTCTTCAATGCGGCGTAGACGTGGCTGATGATCGGAATGGGTGCGTCCTGAAACGCCACACATGCCACGGTCACCAGGCGGCGTTCCTTCATGCCGAGCCCGGGACGCAGCCACATCTCCCCGAAGACGAAGTTGAGGATGCCGGCACCTGAAAACGGATTGTCCCGAGTCGGCGTGTATGGCATGCAGTTGACGTCCCGGAAGGACTGCTCGCCGCACAGCAACCGGTCCTCCGGATCACTCGGCGTCGTCAACGGCAGCAACGGCTCGGGCGCAGGCGGGGTCAGGCCACGTTCGCGGTGGATTCTGGCCCACTCCTCGTCGACCACGCCGTTGAACCGTGATGCCTTGGGCCAGCCGGCGTAAACGGCGAAATGCAGGACGGTTTCCCGCATTTCGACGATAGAGACGTCGCCGCTGTTGAGTGCGGCATAGACGTGGTCGCGCAACGGCTCTTCCGCATCGGCATCCGCGACACACGCCAGCGTGACGAATCGCCGGTCCCGACGGCTCAATGCGGTGCGCGGCCAGACCTCGGCGAACACGAAGTCCACGAGGTTGGTGGTCGCCGGGGAATCATCCTCGGGTGCGGCGAACGTCATCACCTCGGCGAACTCGCGGCGTCCGCGCTCGGTCCGGGTATCGGATGCGGTCATCGGATCGTCGCCCCGGCGTCGACCTTGAATTCCAGCCCGGTGACGTGTCGGGCCTCGTCGGAGATCAGGAACAGCACCGCGTTGCTGATATCCAGCGCGTCGGTCATCTGGATCGGCAGCGCGTTCTGGAAGATCGCCCCGAGGTCCTGTCGGGTCTCGTGGATCAGGGTGTGCAGGGTATCCGGCCGCAAGCCCGTGGCGACTCCGGTGGGATGCACTGTGTTGACCCGGACATTCACCGCGGCAAGCTCATTGGCCAAGGCGCGACTGAGGCCGACCACACCGTGCTTCGATGCCGTATACGGGGTATGTAGCGGTGAGCCCTTGATCCCGGCCACCGAACTGACGTTGATCAGGCTGCCGCCGCGTTCCACCAGGTGCGGCAGTGCGGCCGAGCAGGTGTTCCAGGTGCCGATCAGGTTCACGTCCACGACGGTGCGCCATTGCTCGGCGGTGGTGGTGTCCCAGGTGCCCGCGGTCAGCACCCCGGCGTTGGCGATCGAGGCATCCAGACCGCCCAGCTTCTCGACGCCGTCGGCGACCGCGGCGCTCAAAGCCTCGCCGTCACGCACGTCGACCACGTAGGGCAGTGCCTGACGGCCGAGTTCCCGGACGAGACGCGCGGTTTCGTCCAGATCATCGCGGGTCGCCAGTGGGTACTCCACCTGGGGTAGCGACTCACAGATGTCGACGAGGATCACGTCGGCACCTTCCTCGGCCAGGCGTACCGCGTGACTTCGGCCCATGCCGCGTGCGGCGCCGGTGATCAGCACGCGCTTGCCGGCTACTCGCCCGCTCATAGCTTGTTGGTGAAGCCGGCGTCGACGGGAAGAGTGACCCCGGTGACGTACTTGGCGGCGTCGGACACCAGGTAGCTGATGGTCGCGCTGATGTCCTCCGGTTCCAGCAGCGAGACCGGCATCGGATTCTGCAGATGCGGGCCACCGTCGGGGTAGTTCTCCAGGAACGCCGTCATCGCCGGGTTGACCGCCATCATGGTGTTGACCGCGGTGGGGTGCACCGTGTTGACCCGGATGCTGTGTGGGGCAAGGGCATTGGACAGCGTGCGCATCAGCCCGACAATGCCGTGCTTGGATGCCGCATAGCCCAGCCCGCCGCCCTGCATGCCGCCGAAGCCGCGCAGTCCGGCGGTGGAACTGGTGAAGACGATCGATCCGCCCCGTCCACCTTCGATCAAATGGGGGATGGCGGCCTTGGCGGTGTGGAACGAGCCGACCAGGTTGACGCTGACCGCATCGGTCCACATCTCGAGGTCTTCTTCGATGGTCACTTCACGAAACGCTGTGGGGGCAACGCCGGCATTGGCGAGCACGATGTCCAACCGCCCGAACTGCTCGACACCCGCGTCGAGTGCGGCCTTGAGTGCGTGGAAGTCGCGGACATCGGCGACCGTGGCGACCATCTTTCCGCCCGCGGCCTCTACCAGGGCGACCGTCTCGTCGAGTTCGGCGCGGCTGGCCATCGGGTAGGGGTTGGAAGCGATCTCGGCGCAGATGTCCACACCGATGATCGCGGCGCCTTCCTTGGCGAGCGTCACCGCGTGACTCCGGCCCTGACCCCGGGCCACCCCGGTGATGAAGGCGACTTTTCCGTCCAGATTTCCCATTGATCCTCACTCCGCCGAATGGCTGTAACCGTGTTACAGCGGTACGGTAACCTGGTTACTCTCCAACGGCAAGGGTGTTCTCAACAGTGGTGGAAGAACGGGATCGGATCCTCGACATCGTGGTGGAACTCCTCGAGACCGAGGGCTACGACGCGGTGCAATTGCGGGAGGTGGCACGCAGGGCCAAGACCTCACTGGCCACGATCTACAAGCGCTATTCCACCCGCGACGAGTTGATCCTCACCGCCCTTGATTCGTGGATGGCCGAGAACCGGTATTCGGGACTCGCCATGACCGGGCATGCGCTGGAACGTGGCGAGTCGTTGTACGACGGGCTGATGCGAATGTTCCGCACCATCTTCGAACCGTGGGAAAAACACCCCGACATGCTTCGGGCATACTCGCGCGCCAGGGCCGCACCCGGCGGCGACCGTCTGGTGCGCCGCGGTCTCGACACCGTCGTGCCCACGGGTCTGTCCATCCTGTCCGGGGTCGACGAGGAATTCGTGCACGATGTCGACACCATCGTGACCAGCCTGGTGTTCGGCCTGGTCGGCCGATTCACCGCGGGCGAGATCGACATCACCGAGATCCTGCCCAGCCTCGACCGGACGATCTACTGGCTCACCGCAGGGTACGAGGCCGGCCGTTAGCCGATCTGCGCGTCGATGAACTCCACGATGTCCGCTGCTACCTCACGGTGCACGGACTCGTTGAGAATGTCATGGCGGCCGCCGTCAAACTCCTTGAACTGCAACGGTTCTATCTGCTCGGCGTAGGCTTTCACGGGCCCGGCCGGGGCGATGACATCGGCCGAACCGTGCACGGCCAACGTAGGCACCGCGAGCTTGGGCAGTTCCGCACCGAACCGGTCCCAGGCTCGGTCCAACTCGCGGGTGAGCGCGGCTCCGTCGGCGTCGACGAAGGCCAGCGGGTCGTTCTCCAGGCTGTCGAGGTAGAACGGATCGGACGAGAGCCAGTTCGGATCCAGGTCCAATGAGGTGTCCCGGTCCAGCATTTCGGGGTGCGGCACCAGCGGGGCGCCGGAAATGACCCCAGCGCGGTACCGGTCCGGTTGGCCGAGCAAGCGGAACAGGGTCACCACCGAACCGAACGAATGCCCCTGTGCCACCAGCGGTATGCCGGGTGTCTCGTGCTCGGCGACGGCGGTGAGCGCCTCGGCCAGGGACGAACTGTCCTCGATCGAGCCGAAGTCGCCTCGGGCGCCCGGAGTCAGGCCATGGCCGAACTGGTCGACTGCCCACAGGTCGAGGCCGGCGGCGTTGAGGGCGAATCCGTAGCGGTGATAGACCCCGGTGTGCTCACCGAATCCGTGCAGAAAGATCACGGCTGCGCGGGGTTGCGGGGCGGCCCAGTGCCGGTAGTAGGCCCGCCCGCGGTCGTGCTCGATGAATGGCATGTCCACTACTGCACCAAGGTCGGCCCGCAGCCGCAAGGATTTGGCTCAGCGAGCACATCAGTCGAACGGTGGCCGCCAGCGCAGTCCGGGAAACCGCGCGAACGCGCGATCGGTAGTGATCCAAGTGGCGCCGTTCTCGATGGCCAGCGCAGCGTGGAAGGCGTCGGGAACGGCATTCGCCTTCGCGCCGGTATCGGCGCAGAGCGAGTCGAAGATGGCCCAGTGCCGCGGCCCCGGCCGTAGCGGCACCGCCGAGGGTGCCGACCGGATCGCCCGGCACGCATCGAATGCCTGAGCCGTTGAACTCGGTTCGCGGAAGACCCGGTGGTTGGTCAACAGCCGAATCACGCCGGAGAGCACCAGATCGCTGATGCCGACGGGCTCGTCCGCCCTGAGGGCGTCCGAAAGCCATGCGACGTATCGCTCATGTTGGACGCTGTCCTGGCGGATGGCGTAGATCAAAATATTGACGTCAGGGAGAAGCATTGTCGCCCAACAGATCGGCGAGCGCATCCTGGTCGTCGAGGTCGACTCCGGGGCGCAGGCCACCGCTGCCGTGGGTCGGCAATCGAAACTGTGTGGTGCCGCTTTCGGCGCCGATGCGACTCAGCATCTCGCGCAGTGCATCCTCTACTACCGAGCCGAGTGAGCGGGACGTGCGCGCCGCGACAATTTTGGCCTCGGCCAGCAGATCATCGGCAATGTTGACCGTCGTCCGCATGCCATCATCATAACATCAACCATATGCATCATGATGCGTACGGAGGCGTCCTCCGCTTCAGGCGCTGGCCGAGCGCGTGTGCGGCCAGCAGCAACGCCTCACCGAGCGCGGCCTGGCGTCGGGCATCGAAACGCATCTCCACTCCGGTGAGGCTCAGCGCCCACATCGGCTGACCGAGCTCGTTGAACACCGCTGCCCCGATACCCCAGCTGCCCTCGACGATCAGCCCCGGGTTGACCGAGTACCCGCTGGCCCTGGTCTGTTCGATGCGGCGTCGAAGCTGGGCCGGTGAGTGCGCCGCACCCCAATCCGCGGTCAGGTCAACACGATCGAGATACGCCGTGATCTCCGAATCCGGAAGATGCGCGAGCATGACGATCCCGGCCGACGCGACACCGAGGGGGAACCGCTTGCCCGGATACAGCACATGTGAGCGGAGCGGGAAGCTGCCTTCTTCGGCGGACACGCATACCGATTCATCGCCCCGGCGGGCTGACAGGAATGCGCTTTCCCCGGTATCGCGCGTCAGCGTGCGGAGAATGTCGGTGGCCAGCGGCGCGGCGTCATAGCGGGTGGCGGCCACCGAACCCAGCAGGTAGACCTCCGGACCCAGGAACCACAAGCCGGAGTCGGATGCGCGGTCGACGAGGCCTTCGCCGGCCAGCGCGGTGAGCATGCGGTGCGCGGTCGCCCGGGGCATGTCCGTCGTGCGGGCGAGCTCGGTTGTGGTGAGCCCCTCCGACCGGGCGTCGGCGAGGGCACGCAGGATCGCTGCGGCCCGCGTGATCACGGGAGGCCCAGGTGCACCGTCGGTCACAGCCACCCACTCTAGCGTCCACTCAGTGGACGCCGGTGGCGCGTGGTGTCATCTGAGCGGACACAACCCGGCCGGTGCACTGATGGGTCTTGCGTTACCCAGTCCGATGGTGATGTTCTCGCATAGGCAAGTGATCCACTGAACGAACGCGGGAGCATGGAGTATGGCCAGTAAGCAGGTCGCTGACGTCCACGAGGCGGTCGCCGACATCGGTGATGGCGCATCGGTGGCAGTCGGAGGATTCGGGCTTTGCGGGATTCCGGACAGCCTGATCCAGGCCGTGGCCGATTCCGGGGTTCGGGATCTTTCGGTGTTCTCCAACAACTGCGGTGTCGACGGCGTGGGTCTCGGCGTTCTACTCGGCCTGGGGCGTATCCGCCGTGTGACCGCCTCCTACGTGGGGGAGAACAAGGAATTCGCGCGTCAGTACCTCGCTGGTGAACTCGAAGTCGAACTGACTCCCCAGGGCACGCTCGCTGAGCGGTTGCGCGCCGGCGGGGCCGGTATTCCGGCGTTCTACACGCCGGCCGGGGTGGGCACTCTCGTCGCCGACGGCGGGCTGCCGTGGCGCTACGCGGCGGACGGTTCGGTCGCAGTCGCCTCGCCGCCCAAGGAGACCCGCGAGTTCGACGGCAAACGCTACGTGATGGAGACCGGCATCCACGCCGATTTCGCCCTCGTGCACGCCGCGGTCGGTGACACTCACGGCAACCTGCTTTTCGACAAGACTGCGATGAACTTCAACCCGCTCGTCGCCATGGCCGGCCGGATCACCATCGCCCAGGTCGAAAAGCTGGTCGAGCCAGGAGAACTGGACCCTGAGCAGGTCCATCTGCCGGGTGTGTTCGTACAGCGCATCGTCGAGACGGGGCCGCAGGAACAACGTATCGAGAAGCGCACCGTGCGCGAGGAGACAGAGGTGTCCGCATGACGGATTCGGTGATCACCAAAGGCTGGACCCGCGCGCAGATGGCCGCCCGCGCCGCCCGCGAACTGTCCGACGGGCAGTACGTGAACCTCGGAATCGGCCTGCCCACACTGATTCCCGGCTATCTGGACCGCGCCGTCCACGTCACGTTGCACTCGGAGAACGGGATTCTGGGCACCGGCCCGTACCCGAGCCCCGATCAGATCGACGCCAACCTCATCAACGCGGGCAAGGAAACGGTCACTGTGCTCCCCGGCGCGGCGTTCTTCGATTCGGCGTTGTCCTTCGGGATGATCCGCGGCGGCCACATCGATGTCGCGGTGCTTGGCGGTATGCAGGTGTCGCGCTTCGGGGACCTGGCGAACTGGATGGTCCCGGGCAAGATGGTCAAAGGCATGGGCGGAGCGATGGACCTGGTCCACGGGGCCGGCCGGGTGATCGTCCTGATGGAACATGTCGACAAATCGGGGGAGCCGAAGATCGTCGAAAGCTGCACCTTGCCGCTGACCGGAGAACGCGTCGTCCACCGGATCATCACTGATCTGGCAGTCATCGACATCTCCGGCGACGGAACGTTGACGCTTGTCGAGTCTGCTCCGGGTCTCACCTTCGACGAGGTTCAAGCCGCCACCGGCGCGCCACTGATTCACGGTTAGCGCAGCGCGGGCCTGGCTCGGCCTGCATACTCACACACCATGTGTGCCGCCGACCACAAGGGACCCGACGCCCTCGCCGAGATCTCGACAACCACCGGCCTGAAACGTGTCGTCACCGCGTCGATGGCCGGCACGGTCGTCGAGTGGTACGAGTTCTTCCTGTACGGCACGGCCGCGACGTTGGTTTTCAGCAAGGTGTTCTTCGCGCAGTCCGGTAGTGACCTGGACGCCATCCTGGCGGCGTTCGTCACGTACGCGGTCGGGTTCGTGGCACGTCCGTTGGGCGGCATCGTGTTCGGCCATTTCGGCGACAAGTACGGCCGGAAGAAGCTGCTGCAGTTCTCGCTTCTTCTGGTCGGCGCCGCGACGTTCTTGATGGGCTGTCTGCCGACGTACGGGCAGATCGGATATTGGGCGCCGGCCCTGCTGGTGGTGTTGCGGTTCCTCCAGGGATTCGCGGTCGGCGGTGAATGGGGCGGCGCGGTGCTGTTGGTGGCCGAGCACAGTCCCGACCGCAGCCGTGGTTTCTGGGCGAGTTGGCCGCAGGCGGGGGTTCCGGTCGGCAACATTCTGGCCACCGTCGTGCTGCTGGTGTTGACCAGCACGCTCTCGGATCCGGAGTTCCTGTCCTGGGGTTGGCGGGTCGCATTCTGGCTGTCGGCGGTGGTGGTGCTGATCGGCTACTACATTCGCACCAAGGTGACGGACGCGCCGATCTTCGTTGCGGCACAACAGGAAGCCGAAAAGCTCAAGGCGTCGTCGTTCAGCG
Source organism: Mycobacterium sp. IDUB_9 (assembly GCF_055419505.1). NCBI lineage: Bacteria > Bacillati > Actinomycetota > Actinomycetes > Mycobacteriales > Mycobacteriaceae > Mycobacterium > Mycobacterium sp. IDUB_9. The sequence continues at coordinate 1,686,924 of NZ_JBVAXU010000001.1, forward strand.
CCGTGGAGGTGCTGCGGCGCTATCCGCGCGGTGTGCTGACCGCGATGGGGCTGCGCTTCGCCGAGAACATCATGTACTACTTGGTGGTCACGTTCTCGATCACGTACCTGAAGGTGCAAGCGCACGCCGATACCGGTGCGATCCTGCGCTGGTTGTTGGTCGCGCACGCGGTGCACCTCGTGGCCATCCCGCTGGTCGGCAAATTATCGGACCGGATCGGCCGGCGCCCGGTATATCTGATCGGTACCGTTGCCACCGGCACCTGGGGGTTCTTCGCCTTCCCGATGATGGACAGCAAGCACAACATGGTGATCATGTCGGCCGTCGTCATCGGCCTGCTGTTCCACGCCTTCATGTACGCCCCACAGCCGGCGATGATGTCCGAGATGTTCCCGACCAGAATGCGCTATTCCGGTGTTTCCCTTGGCTATCAGGTCACGGCGATCGTCGCTGGATCGTTGGCTCCGATCATCGCGGTAAAGCTCCTGGAGGAGTTCGGGTCGTCGGTGCCGATAGCGATCTACCTGGCCGGCGCCTCGGTGATCACGCTGGTCGCTCTGTACTTCGCCAGGGAGACCAAGGGCATCGACCTGGCCGATGTGGACCGTGCCGACGTGATAGCCGTCGATTCTGCGCTCAGGGCGTGACAGAGTCGAGTCAGCTCAGCCAGGAGCCGATGCGGCGCAACGCTTCTTCGATATCGCTGGTGGGGCCTGCGAAGGACAGTCGCACGTAGGAGCCGCCTCGCACGGTGTCGAAGTCGATACCGGGTGCGATGGCTACGCCGGTGTCGGCCAACAGCTTTGAGCACCAGGCCAGGGAGTCGTCGGTGTAATCGCTGACGTCGGCGTACACGTAGAAGGCGCCGTCGGTCGGGGCCAGCCGATCGATACCGATGCTGCGCAACCCGTCGAGCAGCAGCCTGCGGTTGTCGGCGTAATGGGAGAGCAGGCCTTCAGCTTCGGCCAGTGACTCCGGTGTGAACGCGGCCACCGCAGCATGCTGGGCCAGCGCGGGCGGGCAGATGGTGAAGTTGCCGGTGAGCCGGTCCACTGCGCGTTGCAGTTCTCCTGGCACCAGCAACCAGCCCAACCGCCAGCCGGTCATCGCGAAGTACTTCGAGAAGCTGTTGACCACCACGGCATTCCGCGAGGTCTCCCAGGCGCAGCTGGTCTCCGGCGCGCCGGGGTAGACCAGGCCGTGATAGACCTCGTCGCTGATCAACCGCACGCCCGTCTGGTCACACCAGCGTGCGATCGCGGCCAGTTCCTCGGGGGGGATGACGGTGCCGGTCGGGTTCGCCGGGCTGGCGACGATCACGCCGGCCACCGGAGGATTGAGCGCCTCGAGCATCTCAACCGTCGGCTGGAATCGGGTTTCGGGGCCGCACGGGATCTCGATGACCTCGCAGCCGAGCGCGGTGAGGATGTTGCGGTAACAGGGATAGCCCGGGCTGGCGATCGCGACCCGGTCGCCGACGTCGAAGCACGCCAGGAAGGTCAGCAGGAATCCGCCGGAGGAGCCGGTGGTGAGCACCACTTCGTCGACGCTCACCTCGACGTCGTATCTGCGGTACGACGCGGCGATCTCGGCGCGCAGCTCCGGGATGCCGAGCGCGACGGTGTAACCGAGGGCGCCCCGGTTCAGCGCGGCGACTGCGGCGTCACGCACTGCCGTCGGCGCCCCGGCGCTGGGCTGCCCGGCCGAGAGGTTGACCAGGTCGCCGTGCGAGCGCTGGCGTTCGGCCGCAGCCAGCCACACGTCCATGACGTGAAACGGCGGAATACCGGCTCGCAGTGCGACGTGGTCGGTCATCGAACTGAGGTTAGCAACGTCGCTCCAACCGCCGAAACCGCATTCCGGCAGCAAAAGTGTGAGTAAGGAGCTGCTGGAATGCGGTTTCGGCGAGAGCGGGACAGGTTAGAACACTTCGGCTTCGAGCCGGCGCAGATGCTGACGCGGCGGACCCAGCAATTGGGCGCTGCCATGTGCCCGCTTGAAGTACAGCTGGATGTCGCTCTCCCAGGTGATCGCGATCCCGCCGTGCAGCTGGATGGCCTCGGCGGTCACGGCGGACAGCGCCTCGCTGGCGAAGTAGCGGGCCAGCGAGGCCGACGTGGAGGATGGATCGGCGATGGCGTCGTTGACGACAGCGCGCGCGGACGACACCTTGACGTAGAGGTCGGCCATCCGGTGCTTGAGCGCCTGGAAGCTTCCGATGGCGCGGCCGAACTGCACCCGGTCCTTGGTGTAGGCGACGGTGAGGTCGAGGCAGCGCGAGGCGGCGCCGATCTGTTCGGCGGCCATCAACAGCGCCGCGGTGTCGGCCAGGCCGGGATCGGCGCCGAGGGGAGCGGTGTCACCGGAGATCACCGCGGACAGCCGGCGGGTGAGATCCATGGTGGATTTCGGGGTGGCGGTGAATGTGGTCCAGCGGGTCAGGTTCTCACCGTCGGCAGCGATGACGACATCGGCCACGTCACCGTTGATCACGTAGTCGGCGTCGAATACCACGGTGCCGATCGAGGTGCCTTCAGCCAACCCTTCGAGTGGTTCGTGGTCGTCGACGGCCAGCAGGGCAAGCTCGGCCAGGGTGGTGCCCAGCAGCGGGGTGGGCACCAGGGCCTTGCCGAGTTCTTCGAGAACCACTGCGGCGTCGGCAAGTTCGCCGCCGGCGCCGCCGAGTTCCTCGGGCACCACCAGGGCGGCGGCGCCGACCTGCTCGCATAACAGGCTCCACAGCTTCTCGTCGTAGCCGCGCTCGGATTCCATGGCCGCGCGCACCGCCTCGGGGGAGGCGTGCTTGTCGACCAGTGCGGCGACGGTTTCGCGCAGCAGTTGCCGTTCTTCACTCACGAGAGGACCTCCAGCAGTCGACGCCGATGTGCGGTGGGATCGCCCCAGGAGCTGCGCAGGGCCTGCACGCGCAGCAATGACAGGGACAAGTCGTGTTCCTGGGTGAACCCGATGGCGCCGTGGGTCTGCAGCGCCGAACGGGCGGCCAGTAGAGCGGCGTCGGCGGCAGCGACTTTGGCGGCGCTGATGTCGCGAGCGGTGTCGGATGAATTTTCGGCCAGCGACAGTGCTGCGCCGTAGACCAGCGGACGAGCTAGTTCGACGGCGATGAGCACGTCGGCCAGCTTGTGCTTGATGGCCTGATACGAGCCGATGATCCGGCCGAATTGCGCACGCTGCTTGGCGTATTCGACGGACTGGTCCAACATGGCCTGGCCGGCGCCGACCAACTGGGCAGCGGTCGCCAGGACACCGAACTCATAGGCCCTGGCGGTGTCCGCTGACTGGCTGGCACCGGATGCGCTGACATCGAACAGCTTTCGGGCCGGGTCGACAGAATCGTGAGCAGCGCTTGTGGTGGCCTCGCCGACCTGACCGTCGGAGGCCAGCAGCGTCAGCCCGGCGAAATCGGCATTGACGGCGCGCGGCACCTGCGGCGGCATGGCGACCGTGGCGATGAGCTCGCCGGAGGCGAGCGCTCCCGAGCGCTCGTCGTCCGCGAGCAGGATGGGTGCGACGGCGATGGACTCGGTCACCGGACCGGGCACGGACCAGTAACCCAACCGCTCCAGGGCGACGACGAGGTCGACGGGATGGGCTTCGATGCCGTCGTACTTTTCGGGCACCAACAGCGCGGTGACCCCGAGGTCGGTCAGCTGTGCCCAAACCTTGCGGCCCGGCCCGGTGTCACCTTCGCCCCAGGCTCGTACCGCAGCCGGGACATCGGCGGCGCTCAGTGCCGCGTCGATGCTGGCCGCGAAGTCCCGCTGCTGTTCGTCGATCTCGAAATTCACTTCGGCTTCCCTCCCGATTCACGCGGTAGGCCGAGCAATCTCTCCGCGATGATGTTGCGCTGGATCTCGTTGGTGCCGGCGTAGATCGGACCGCCAAGCGCGAACAGCAGGCCTTCGGTCCAGTGGTCAGCGAGCTCGGCGTCAGGACCCTGCATATCCAGAGCAGTCTGGTTCAGAGCGACGTCCAGGTCGGACCAGAACACCTTGGTCACCGACGACTCGGCACCCAGTTCACCGCCGTTGGCCAGCCGGGTCACGGTGCCGAAAGTGTGCAGCCGGTACGCCTGGGCCTTGATCCAGGCATCGGCCACCCGGTCGGTGAACACCGGATCGGGGTTTGACTTCCACTGGGCGACAAGCCGTTCCGCCGGGGCCATGAAGCGGGCCGGGCTACGCAGCGACATGCCGCGTTCGTTGCTCGACGTGCTCATCGCTGCGCGCCAGCCCTCGTGCACGCCGCCGATCACGTCGTTGTCGGGCACGAACACGTCGTCGAGGAAGATCTCGCCGAATCCGGTGTCTCCGCCCAGCTGGGCGATCGGGCGCACGGTGATCCCGGGAGCCTTGAGATCGAACATGAAGTAGGTCAGACCCTTGTGGCGCTGCGCCTCCGGGTCGGAACGGAACAGACCGAACCCGCGCTCACCGAAGGGCGCCCGCGAGCTCCAGATCTTCTGCCCGTTGAGTTTCCAGCCGCCGTCGACCTTGGTGGCCGTCGAGCGCAGCGAGGCCAGGTCGCTGCCAGACTCGGGCTCCGACCAGGCCTGGGCCCAGATCTCCTCGCCGCTAGCCATTTTCGGCAGCACGCGCTGGAGTTGTTCCTCGGTGCCGTGCGCGAACAGCGTCGGCGCCAGCATCGCGGTTCCGTTGGCGCTGGCCCGACCGGGGGCGCCGGCGTGGAAGTACTCCTCCTCGAACACCACCCACTGCAGCAGGGAGGCGTCGCGGCCGCCGTACTCCTTGGGCCAGGCGATCACCGACAGACCGGCGTCGAAAAGCACCTTGTCCCAGCGGCGGTGCTGTTCGAAACCCTCAAGGGTGTCGTACGACTTCGTCGGGAAGTGTTCCCGGTTGGCCGCCAGGAATTCGCGGACCTCGGCCCGAAAGGCCTCGGTCTCGTCGTCGAATGTCAGGTCCATTGCACCCCTTCTCGGGTCCCTCTGCTGCGCAGCACCGGTTTGATCACCTTGCCGCCGGGATTTCGCGGCAGCACATCAAGAAACTCCACTGACCGCGGCACCTTGAAGTTCGCCAGATGCTCGCGGGTATGGGCGATCACGGCGGCCTCGTCGAGTGTGACGCCAGGCTTGACCACCACATAGGCCTTGCCGACCTCGCCGAGTCGCTCGTCGGGGACGCCGATCACCGCCGACTCGGCCACGCCGTCCAACCGGGCCAGCACCTGCTCGATCTCGGCCGGGTACACGTTGAACCCGCCGCAGATGTACATGTCCTTGAGGCGGTCGGTGATGGTCAGGTTGCCGCGCGCGTCGAGGGTTCCGATGTCGCCGGTGTGCAACCAACCGTCGGTGTCGATCGCAGCCGCGGTGGCCTCGGGGTCATCGAGGTAGCCGAGCATGACGTTCGGCCCGCGCAGCAGAACCTCACCCGAATCATCCAGGCGCAGTTCAAAATCGGCGATGGGCCGGCCGCAGGTGGTGGCCACGGTCACGGCGTCGTCGTCGGCGCTGCACATGGTGCCGAATCCGGCCGCCTCGGTCAGTCCATAGGCGGTCAGCACGATGTCGATGTCGAGTTCGGACTGCATCCGCTCGATCAGGACCACCGGGACCACGGCCGCGCCGGTCACCGAGAAGCGCAGCGAGGACAGGTCGTAGTCGGCGCGGTTGGGATGGTCCAGCAGGGTCTGGAAGATGGTCGGCGGGCCGGGTAGCACCGTGATGCGCTGTTCGGCAATGGTTTTGAGAACCTGTTCGGGCTTGAATGTGAGCACCGGGTACAGCGTCGCGCCGGTCTGCAGGCAGGGCAGGATGCCTGCCTTGTAGCCGAAGTTGTGGAAGAACGGGTTGATGGCGAGGTAGCGGTCGTCGCTGGTGAGCTGCCCGCACTCGGCCCAGGCTGCCGATCCGTCGAGCGATTGGCGGTGCGCGCACCGCACACCCTTGCTGCGTCCGGTGGTGCCGGAGGTGAAGAGGATGTCGGAGACGTCGTCGGGTTCTACCGCCGCGGCGCGTGCGTCCACGGCATCCATGTCGGTCCCGCGGGCAAAGAAGGAGTCCCACGACACGACGGATGCTTCATCCCCAGCTTCGATGGGCACCCGCACGATGTGCCGCAGGGCCGGCAGCGCGTCTCGGTCCAATTCGGCCGCGCGGTCCGAGCCCAGAAATTCCCCCGCGGCGATCAGCAGCGGAGCCTCGGTGCGGGCCAGGATGTCGGTGGCCTCGCTCGCGGTGTAGCGGGTGTTCAGCGGCACCATCTGCGCGCCGGCGTAGTGCGTGGCCAGACAGGCGACCACCCAGTGCCAGGTGTTCGGCGACCAGATCGCCACCCGATCGCCGGGCGCGACACCGAGGTCGATCATCGCCGCGGCGGCTTGGCGTACGTGTGCGCGCAGTTCCCGGTATGTCAGCCGCTGATCTAAGGCTGGATTATCGGCGTCGCCGGCGGTACTGACCAGGGCTTCATGGTCCGAATACTGCACGGCAACCCGGTCGAGCACCGCTGGAACGGTGCGGCGATCGCTCGTCATCGATGCTCCCTTAACAAAGCAAGTGCTTGGTAGGTTAGCCTACAGGGGTGATAGAGGTCCAGGAGTTCCGGGCCGAGGTCCGGCAGTGGCTCGCAGACAATCTCGTTGGCGAATTCGCGGCACTCAAGGGCCTTGGTGGACCGGGGCGTGAACACGAAGCCTTCGAAGAGCGTCGGGCGTGGAATCAGCATCTCGCCGCCGCGGGATTGACGTGCCTCGGCTGGCCGGTGGAGCACGGCGGCCGAGGATTGTCGGTTGCACATCGCGTCGCCTTCTATGAGGAGTACGCCCGCGCCAACGCGCCGGACAAGGTCAACCACCTGGGCGAGGAACTGCTCGGGCCGACGCTCATCGAGTACGGCACCCCCGAACAGCAGAAGCGGTTCCTGCCCAAGATCCTCGACGTCACCGAGCTGTGGAGCCAGGGTTACTCCGAGCCCAACGCCGGCAGCGACCTCGCCAATGTGGCGACGACGGCCGAGCTGGTCGGCGACGAGTGGGTGATAAACGGCCAGAAGGTGTGGACGTCGCTGGCGCACTGGGCGCAGTGGTGCTTCGTGGTGGCACGTACGGAGAAGGGCTCCAAGCGGCACGCCGGGCTGTCCTATCTGCTGGTGCCGCTCGACCAGCCGGGCGTCGAGATCCGCCCCATCATCCAGCTGACCGGGGACTCCGAGTTCAACGAGGTGTTCTTCGACGACGCCCGCACCGACGCGTCGCTGGTGGTCGGTCAGCCCGGTGACGGCTGGCGCGTGGCCATGGGCACGCTGACCTTCGAGCGTGGGGTGTCCACGCTGGGCCAGCAGATCCGCTACGCCCGTGAGCATGCCAACCTGGTCGAGCTCGCCAAGCGCACCGGCGCGGCCGACGATCCACTGATCCGCCAAAAGCTGACCGAGTCGTGGACCGGTCTGCAGGCGATGCGGTCGTACGCGCTGGCCACGATGGATGTCGAGCAGCCCGGTCAAGACAATGTGTCGAAGCTGTTGTGGGCCAACTGGCACCGCGAACTCGGCGAGATCGCCATGGACGTGCAGGGCATGGCCGGGTTGACGCTGCCCGATGGGGAGTTCGACGAGTGGCAGCGGCTCTACCTGTTCTCGCGTTCGGACACCATCTACGGCGGGTCCAACGAAATCCAGCGCAACATCATCGCCGAGCGTGTGCTCGGTCTACCCCGAGAGGCAAAAGGCTGATGAGCGATCTCTCCGTAGCTCCCAAAGAGGTTGAGGGCCACGGCCTGCTGAATGGCAAGGTCGTCTTGGTAACCGCCGCCGCCGGCACCGGCATCGGCTCGTCCACCGCCCGGCGCGCGCTGCTGGAGGGTGCCGACGTCGTGGTGTCCGACTACCACGAGCGGCGCCTGAACGAGACCCGCGACCAGCTGGCCGAACTCGGCCTGGGCCGGGTCGAGGCCGTGGTCTGCGATGTCACCTCCACCGAGGCTGTCGACGCGCTGATCGCCCGGTCGGTCGAAATGGCGGGTCGCCTGGACGTCCTGGTCAACAACGCCGGCCTCGGCGGCGAAACTCCGCTGGTCGACATGACCGATGACGAATGGGACCGCGTCCTGAACGTCACGCTGAACTCCGTCATGCGGGCCACCCGCGCCGCCCTGCGGTACTTCCGCGACGTTGACCACGGCGGCGTCATCGTCAACAACGCCAGTGTTCTCGGCTGGCGCGCGCAGCACTCGCAGTCGCACTACGCCGCCGCCAAGGCCGGAGTCATGGCGCTGACCCGTTGCAGCGCAATCGAAGCCGTGGAGTTCGGGGTCCGGATCAACGCGGTGTCGCCGAGCATCGCGCGGCACAAGTTCCTGGAGCGCTCCGCCGACGCAGCGCTGCTGGATCGGCTGTCCTCGGATGAGGCGTTCGGCCGCGCTGCCGAGCCGTGGGAGATCGCCACCACCATCGCCTACCTGGCCAGCGACTACTCCAGCTACCTGACGGGCGAAGTCATCTCGGTGTCGAGTCAGCGCGCCTGAGGTCACCCCCGTCGCACCGTTAGCCGGGCAGGTCTGACGTGCCCGGCTATCAGCGACAATTCAGCGACAATCGCCCCACCGGCAACATGTGGCACGTCAAACACATTGTCGCTGGATACTTTCGGCTGTCCAGCACCACTGAGCACTTCAGTCTCAGTGGTCCAGTGCCCACCTATCAGCGACTCTGTCGCTCGTAGGTGGGCAACCTGAAAGTTGTTGCCTGCGTGTCTGATTAGGCAAAAGTGGCACGTGTGCTCACCGCGTCTGCGGCAGACGTTGTCGATGCGGCGGATGTGGCGATTGTCGCTGAATTGTCGCTAACAGGCGGGCACGCCGGCACCTCCACGGACCCGGTGCCATCGGGGCATGTGTGACTGGTTCGCCTCCCTTCCGCGCCACAGTCTCCACGGGATCTTCACAATCGCTGCCGATAAGCACCACAACCTGCGCTTACGCTCAGATCCGTGAAGCGAATTCTGGTGGTCGACGACGAGCCGACCATCCTGTCCGCGGTGGCCACCAGGCTGCGCGCCGAGGCGTTCGAGGTCGAGACCGCGGTCGACGGGCCTTCGGCCGTGGCAACCGCCGCGGCAACCCAGCCGGACCTGGTCGTACTCGACGTGATGCTGCCGGGCTTCGACGGACTGGAGGTGTGCCGGCGCATCCAGGCCGAGCGGGTCGTGCCGGTGCTCATGCTGACCGCGCGCAGCGACGAGACCGACATGCTGATCGGTTTGGGAATCGGTGCCGACGACTACCTGACCAAGCCCTTCAGCATGCGAGAACTGGTGGCGCGGGTGAGGGTCCTGTTGCGGCGGGTGGACCGGGTGACCGGTGATCAGCCTCTGTCGGTCGGCGACTACCGCATCGACCTGACCGAGCGCCGGGTCCATCAGGGCGATCAGGAGGTCCACCTGACCCGAACCGAATTCGACCTGTTGGCCTTCCTGGCAGGCCGGCCCAGGGCGGCGGTACCCCGCGAGACGCTGTTGCAACACGTCTGGGGTTGGGCGTCGGAAGTGGAGACCCGAACCGTGGACAGCCATGTCAAGGCACTACGTCGGAAGCTCGGGTCCGAGCTGATCCGGACGGTGCACGGGGTGGGCTACGCCCTCGAGGTTCCGCGATGAGTGGCCCGCGATGAGCGTCATCGCCGAGTTCTGGGACCGGCTGCCCCGGCCGTTGGATCCTTTTGCCTCCTTCAAGGTCAAGACCGGCCTGTTGGTGGGCGGGGCGATCCTTTTGGCCTCGTTCACGTTCTGGATCGGGGCCAGCTGGCAGTTCCGGTATGCGTTGCTGGCCGCACTCGCCACATCGCTGATCCTGACGCAGTTCCTCGCCCACGGCATGACCTCGCCGTTGCGCCAGATGACCGCGGCAGCGCGGGCCATGGCGCGCGGCGACTACAGCCTCCGGGTACGTGCGACTTCCCGTGACGAAATCGGCCAGTTGGCAACGGCGTTCAACCAGATGGCGGCAGACCTCGGCGCCGCCGACGAGTACCGGCGTGGATTGATCGGCAATGTGTCCCACGAGCTCCGTACACCGATCACCGCGTTGCAGGCGGTGCTGGAGAACGTGGTCGACGGGGTGGTCGAACCCGATGCCCAGACCATGCGGATGGCACTGTCCCAGACCGAACGTCTGGGTGAGCTCGTGACCAATCTGCTCGACCTCTCGCGGGTCGAAGGTGGGGCAATTCCGTTGCAGATCAGCCGGTTCGATGTCGACGAGTTTCTGCGTGAGGCCGTCGAGCACGTCTCTGTATCCGCGGCCGACGTACCGGTCGGCATCAGGGTGTCACCGCCCGACTTGAAGGCCGTCGCTGACCCAGCACGGCTACGTCAGGTGGTGGTCAACCTGGTGGACAACGCCATTAGGCACAGCCCGCCTGGTGGCCGCGTGACGGTGCTGGCGACTCGTCAGGTGTCGGGCTTGCGGCTCGAGGTGGCGGATCAGGGCCCAGGTATCGCGCCGGCTGAGCGTGACCGCGTCTTCGAACGGTTCACCCGTGGTGCCACCTCGGACGGGGGCACGGGTCTCGGGCTCGCGATCGCTCGGTGGGCAGTCGAATTGCACGGCGGTGTCATCGAGGTGATGAGTACCGAGTCGGGATGTCGGATCAGGGTCAGCATCCCTGAGTCCGCGATGGGGGAGAGGTCGAGATGACGACAACAGTTCCGGGATTGCCGCCCTATCCGGGGCAGCAGGGGACGCCACCGCTGCTGATCGGGCCGGCGTTGCCGCGTCAGGGTGAGCCGGGTTGGACAGTGTGGTCCCGCCGGGTCTGGCCCACTGCCCCGCTGGCGTCGGCGCCGCGCCGGGTCCTGGCATCCGCCCTGATCGCCGGGCTGGTCGGTACGGCAGCGTGGCGTCTGTCTGTGCTCAGCGTCGGCTACCTGGTGGTCGGTCTGCTGGTCTTCGGCATCGTCTACGGCACCGCGCCGCATCGCCCGAGCCGCACCGAATGGTTCGGAATCGGACTGACGCTGGCCCTGCTCGTCGTACCGGCGTTGCTGGCCGCCGAATGGATGGGCGCGCTGAGTCTGACGGCCGCCTGGATCATCGGCTGGTGCACGATGGTCGGCGGCCGGACCTGGACTGCGGTGTTCACCGGGCCGTTCCTGCCGTGGGTGTTGTTCGGCCGGTTGCGCGGCTGGGTCGAGCAGACGGTCAAGGCCTGGGTGCCGGGTCGCTCGGGTCTGCCCAGCCTCGGCCGCGTCGCCGTGGTGGCCGCACTCACCGTCGGCCTGGTAGTGGTCTTCGGTGCGCTGTTCGCCGCCGCCGACCCGGCGTTCGCGCACCTCGCCGGCAACCTGGTGCCCTCGTTCGATGGGGTCGACCTCGCGGCGCGGGCGGTCGTCTTCGGCATCGTGGTGACGTTCGTGCTGGGCGGTGCTTATCTGGTGCGGTTCCCGCCGCGCCTGGATGCGATGGCCCCGGCGCCGATGCAGCCGGTCCCGCGGTGGGAGTGGGCGCTGCCGCTGGGGGTGCTCGACGCACTGTTCATCGCGTTCGTCGCAGTGCAGGCCACCATGCTGTTCGGCGGGCACACCCATGTGTTGGAGACCGAGGGGTTGACGTACGCCGAATACGCCCGCCAGGGGTTCTGGCAGTTGCTGTGGGTGTCCGCGCTCACGCTGTTGGTGCTCAGCGTGGTGATCCGGGTGGCGGGCCGGGTCAGTGCCGCCGACCGCCGACTGTTGCGGATCCTGGTCGGAATCCTTTGCGTTGCATCGATTGTCGTGGTGATATCGGCGATCCACCGGATGTGGCTGTACCAACAGGCGTACGGGTTCAGCACCGAGAGGCTGATGGTCATCACCACCGAGGTCTGGCTGGGCACGGTCTTCGTCCTCGTCGCGATCGCCGGGATCCGGATGACCGGCCGGTGGCTGCCGCGGGCAGTGCTGGTGGCAGGCATCCTCGCGCTGCTCGGGCTGGCCGCATTGAACCCGGAGCGATTGATCGCTGACCGCAACATCGACCGCTTCGAGCAGACCGGTGCGCTCGACGCCGAGTACCTGTCCGGGCTGTCGTCCGACATCGACCCGGCCCTGGCCCGCTTGCCTGCTTCGGTGCGTGAATGCGTGACCGCGCGGGTCCACGATCCCGACCCCTGGTACACCTTCAACCTGTCGCGGGCACGGGCCGATCGGCCGACGGGTGGGGACCGTCCCGAGCACTGCTCGTCGTACTGGTCGTACCCGCAGTACCGGTAGGGGTCCCAGAATCGCGTCGATCCAAAGGCTGTCAACCTCGGCACCGGCGGTCGAAGGTATCGCGTGTGACCGCACTCGCCCTCGACGGCTCGACTCGAACTACTCCGCTCGCGCCGGTTGCGCTCGATCCCGAAGCGCTCGGTTACCCACCCGACAACCGGGCCGCCATTCCACCGCTGGCCAAGCAGTGGGAACGGCTCGACTTCCGTGAGATCCTCTCGCGGCCGGCGGCTTTCCTGTCGATCAGCCAGTCCAACTCGCTGTACCAGCCGGGCGGGGTCCAGTACGCGGAGGGCCACGCCTTCCGCGGGAGCCTCGAAGCGACCGTGAAGTCGGCGAAGGCCGCGCGCTCGGCCCCGAACTTCGTCTCGTTCAATTGGATCGGGTTCTCGGTATTCCGCGACGACTATCCGAAGACTGAATTCGACCGGGTGCAGTACGACGGCTGGACCGGACACATCGATGCCACGCCCGAGCAGATCGCCTGGGACAACGAACTTGTCGGAGAATTGCGCGAATTGGTCGAGCCCGGTGACAACGAGTTGTACGAGAAGGCACTCCAAACGGCGTTTGTCGGCACAGACCTGCCCGGTGCGCTGAGCCGGCAGCGGGTGGAGGTGTTGGTGCTCACCGGAATCCACCTCGACTGGTGCGTCGAAGGCAACGCGCGTGCCGCGCGCGATCACGGTCTGTTGCCCATCGTGATCGGCGATGCGACCGGTGCGGCACACCCCGACCAGGAGCGGGCAGCGTTCGAGCGGATCAACAACTTCTTCGCACCGGTCATCACGTCGGACCAGTTCGTGGAATGGATCGGCCGCTGATGGGAAACGTCGGGCTGCTTCTCGTCGGCGTAGCGCTGTTCGTCAACGGCCTGGTCTCGGTCGGTCTGGTCACCGGGCGCGGCGCCGCGCCGATCAACCTGTTCGTCGGTGCGGCCCAGGTGGTTCTGCCGACCCTGGTGCTCGTGCAGTCGGACGGCGATCCCGCCACCATCAATGCGACCTGGCCGAGCTATCTGTTCGGGTTCACCTACCTGCGGTTCGCGTTCATCCAGATCTTCGACATCGACCCTCGCGGATTCGGTTGGTACAGCACGTTCGTGGCGGCCATCGCGGCGTACTACGCGATCAAGAGTGTCGGAACCGATCCGGTTTTCGCCGTCATCTGGGCGACGTGGGCGATCATGTGGACGCTGTTCTTCGTGCTGTTGGGGCTCGGGGTCGCCAAGGTCGGCCGGATCGACCTGGGCCACTTCACCGGATGGTTCCTGATACTGCTCGGGATCCCCACCTGCACCGTGCCGGCAATCCTGCTGTTGAACGGTATCTGGCCGACATCGGTGGCGGCGGGCGCGGTGGCGTTGGTGGTGCTGCTGGCGGCCACCGTGGTTTCCGCAGCGTTATCCGGGCGTGCGGCCGCAACGGTTCCCGAGGTCTCGGTCGTCGGGAGCATGCCCCAGCCCGCTTGACCGGCACCGCATGCTGTCCGGGCACGATTCGTTGTCCGGAGCAAGCTGAGCTGCCGGTCGGCGCGCTTTCCCGCCGTAGGCTGAATTCCGCACTCGATCAACGGGAGGCGGATGTGGCCGAGACCAAGCTGGCCGACGTGATGGCGGAGTTGGCAGGGCTCGAAGACCCGAAGATGCGCCAGGTCAACGACCCGGATCCAGTGGTCGCCGGTGCCGGGTGGTCTCTGACCGCCGATCGGGTGGCGAAGAAACCCGACGGTCTCGATCTCGACGCGTTGCTCGATGTCATCGAGGCTGAGATGAACGATGCCCCGGCTCGCCTGCAGTGGGCGATGAACACCTGCTTGGCTCAAATCGGGATCGAGCACGCCGGACATCGCGCTCGGGCTATCGAGATCGGCGAACGCCTGGCGGTACTCAAGGACTACCCGACGTCACCGGGATGTACATCTCCCTATGCACCCGTCTGGATCGCCGAGATGGTGCGTCGGAAGTCGGATTCCCTCCAAGGGTGACCTAGCAAGCGCTTGGTTGCTATGCTGTGTCGATGGAGCCGGATACCCCTGCCCAGCCGGCAAGCCGACGCGACGAGCTTCTGGACCTGGCCGCGACCATGTTTGCCGAACGCGGTCTGAAGGCGACGACGGTCCGCGATATCGCCGACTCCGCGGGAATCCTGTCAGGCAGCCTGTATCACCACTTCAAGTCCAAAGAGCAGATGGTCGAGGAAGTGCTCAAGGACTTCCTGGATTGGTTGTTCACCCGGTACGAGCAGATCCTGGAGCAGGAGTCCAGCCCGCTGGGACGGCTCACCGGGTTGTTCATGACCTCGTTCGAGGCCATCGAGCATCGGCATGCGCAAGTCGTGATCTACCAGGACGAGGCCAAGCGGTTGTCCTCGTTACCGCAGTTCGGTTTCGTCGACGAGCGCAACAAAGAGCAGCGCCGGATGTGGCTGGACATCCTGGAGGAGGGCATGTCCGACGGCTCCTTCCGCCCCGATCTGGACGTCGACCTGGTGTACCGGTTCATCCGCGATACCACCTGGGTTTCGGTCCGCTGGTATCAACCGGGCGGACCCCTCACGGCCGAGCAGGTCGGCCGCCAGTACCTCGCCGTAGTTCTCGGCGGAATCACCCTGTCAAAGGAGACAAACAATGCCTGAGGCATACATCGTCGACGCAGTGCGTACGCCGGTCGGAAAGAAGAACGGCTCGCTGGCAGAGGTGCACCCGATCGACCTCGGCGTGCACGCGTTCCGCGCCATCTTCGACCGCACCGACGTGGATCCGGGTGCCGTCGACGACGTCATCGTCGGCTGCGTCGACGCCATCGGCGGGCAGGCCGGCAACATCGGTCGGCTGACCTGGCTGGCCGCGGGATATCCCGAAGCAGTCCCCGGAGTCACCGTCGACCGGCAGTGTGGCTCCAGCCAGCAGGCCATCTCCTTCGGCGCACAGGCCATCATGTCCGGCACCGCTGACCTGATCCTGGCCGGCGGTATGCAGAACATGAGCTGGATCCCGATCTCCTCGGCCATGGTGGTCGGGAAGGAATTCGGATTCACCTCGCCCACAAACGAATCCAAGAGCTGGCTGCACCGCTACGGCGACCAGGAGATCTCCCAGTTCCGCGGCTCGGAGATGATCGCCGAGAAGTGGGACATCTCCCGCGAGGAGATGGAGGAGTTCGCCTACAACAGCCACCAACGGGCGTTCGCCGCGATCCGGGCCGGCCACTTCGACAACGAGATCGTCCCGGTCGGCGACTTCGGCATCGACGAGGGACCGCGTGAGTCGACGCTGGAGAAGCTGGCGTCGCTGAAGCCGCTCGTCGAGGGCGGCCGGCTCACCGCGGCGCTGGCCAGCCAGATCTCGGACGGTGCGGCGGCGGTCTTGTTGGCGTCGGAAGAGGCGATCAACAAGTACAACCTGAAGCCCCGCGCCCGCATCCACCACATCAGCGCACGCGGTGACGATCCGGTGATGATGCTGACCGGCCCGATCCCGGCCACCCAGTACGCGCTGGAGAAGACCGGCCTGTCGATCGACGACATCGACACCGTCGAGATCAACGAGGCCTTCGCACCCGTCGTGCTGGCCTGGCTCAAGGAGACCAAGGCCGATCCGGCCAAGGTCAACCCGAGCGGTGGCGCCATCGCCCTAGGCCACCCGCTGGGAGCCACCGGCGCCAAGCTGTTCACCACCATGCTCAACACCCTGGAGCGCACCGGCGGCCGCTACGGCCTGCAGACCATGTGCGAGGGCGGCGGCACCGCCAACGTCACGATCATCGAACGCCTCTAGGTTTCACACCCCGAGCACGAGTGCCCCGAAACGCGAGTTTCGGGGCACTTTTGCGTCCGGCCGCCAACGGGTAAGTGTGGGGCATGAGCACGGACGGGGAGGCAACACACAACGAGAGTGCCCTCACCGTCATCGTCGCCCTCGGCGCCAACGTACTGATCGCGCTCGCCAAGACCGTCGTGGCGGGCATCACCGGCTCGGCGTCCATGCTGGCCGAGGCGGCTCATTCCTGGGCGGACACCGGCAACGAGGTCTTTCTGTTGATCGGGACCCGTAAGTCGATGAAACCGGCCGACGCGCAACATCGGTTGGGATACGGACGGGCCGGCTACATCTGGTCGATGTTCGCCGCCTTCGGGTTGTTCACCGTCGGTGCGGTGGTGTCCATCTGGCACGGCGTTGCCTCGCTGGGCGGGGAGGCCGACGCGACGTCGTATGGCTGGGCCTACGCGGTGCTCGGCGTCGCATTCGTGCTCGAAGGCACATCGTTTTTGCAGGCGCTGCACCAGACCAGATCGACTGCGGTGCGGCGACGCATTCACCCGCTGCGCTACATCAGGGTGACGTCGAATCCGATGTTGCGTGCGGTATTCGCCGAGGACCTCTCGGCGCTGATCGGCGTCTCAATCGCGGCGCTGGGCATCCTGGCGCACCAACTCACCGGCAACGCGGTGTGGGATGGAGTCGGCTCGATCCTGATCGGTGTGCTGCTGGGCGGCGTCGCACTGTTCCTCATTGGGCGCAACATGGACTTCCTCACGGGGGAGGCGGTGGCTCCGCCCGCCCGCAACTACGTCCTGCGATCTCTACTCGACCATACCGACATCGAGCGGATCAGCTACTTACACATGGAATGGGTTGGGGCTGACCGGATGTACCTGGTTGCCGCGGTCGACCTCGCGGGTGACGCCGCCGAATCCAATGTCGCAGAACGGCTCAACGCCATCGCCGACGCACTGCAGACCCGACCCGAGATCGTGCGCGCGGTCCTCACGCTGACCCGTCCGGGTGACCCCACCGACTTGCGGCCAGAGGAGCTGCCCGACGGATACCGCTAGTGTGCGTGCCAACAGCGATTGCGGCGCGCAGACTTACCTCATGCCAGATGACATCGCGACCGCGTCCTGCTGATGGACACGACCAGACTGCTCTCCGCGCCCGGCCGGCTCGGCGGTTCGGTGCTCGTGGGAGTCGCCGCCGGCGCCATCACCGGCGGGTTGACCGACGCGCCTCTGGGTGTGCTGGTCGGGATCGCCACCACGGGAGCGATGTTCGTACTCGCCGGCTGGATCCTGTTGTGGCCGATGGACGCCGAGGGCACCCACCATCACGCACACCAGGAAGCCTTCAACCCGGTGGTCGAGGAGCTCGTGATCGTGGCCGCGGCAGTCGGGGCCCTGGTCAGCATCGTCTTCATGCTCGTGCACGGTGGCTCGCACAGTGATCCGACTGCGGCGACCGCGGCGCTGGCCGGGGTCTTCATGGCCTGGGCCGGGATGCACCTGATGTACGCGGCGCGTTACGCGAACCTCTACTACACGCCGCCGGTCGGCGGCATCGACTTCAACTCTCCAGACGCACCGGCGTTCCGCGATTTCTTCTACTTCAGCTACAACCTCGGTATGACGTATCAGGTGTCCGACACCAGCGTCACCGATGCGGTCATCCGCTCGGTGGCACTGCGGCACTGCCTGCTGTCATACCTGTTCGGCACCGTCATCCTGGCGACCACCATCAATCTGGTCGTCGGCATCGTGTCCAGTTGAGGCTCACACCCAGCGGCTGCGCGGAGGTGGTGCCTGCGGTGTCACCCACGCCTTGGAGTAGCGGTTCTTGCCCGCACGCTGCGGGTCCCGGCTGCGATAGATCACGTACGGACGGACCAGATAGCCGATCGGTGCGCTGAACATGTGCACCAACCGCGTGTATGGCCAAAGCCCGAGCAGGGCAACGACTATGAGCACGTGCGCCTGGAACGTCCACGGAGTATCGGCCATCAGCTGTGGTGCCGGGTGCAGCGTGAACAAACTGCGGAACCACGGCGACACGGTTTCGCGGTAGTTGTAGGTCGAGAAGACGTTGGTCAGGGTGTTCAGCATCCCGGTCGCCAGGGCCCCGACGAGCAGCAGGTACATCACTTTGTCGTTGAGGGTGGTCGCCGTGCGCACTTCCGGGACGGCGACTCGGCGGTAGAGCAGGATGGTCACGCCGGCGACGACGGCCACTCCGGCCAGCGACCCCATGCTCACCGACATCAGGTGGTAGGCATGGTCGGAGACGCCCACCGCCGAGGTCCAGGATTGCGGGATCAGCAGTCCGACCACGTGCCCGGCGAGCACCCCGAGGATGCCGAAGTGGAACAGCGGGCTGCCCAGTCTCAGCAGCCTGCTCTCGTAGATCTGCGAAGACCGTGTGGTCCAACCGAACTGGTCGGCCTTGTAACGCCAGATATGCCCGAGCGCGAACGACGTGAACGCGATGTACGGCAAGGTCATCCACAGCACATTGCTCATCGGGTGCGCGCTCATCGGGTTCCTCCGGATGCCATCGGGTCCATCGCGAACGGGTCGAGTCCGACATCCTCGTCGGGCGGGCCCTCGGCGGCGAGCTGAGCGATGCGGCGGCGATCCGCGGTGTTCACCGGAGGTAGAGTGGCGAGGACGGCCGCCAGCAGCCCGGTGTAGTAGGACCCGTTGTCCTGTAGGGAAAGCCGCAGCAGTTCGAGCACGGGGACATGTTCGGCCAGTAGCCGCTCACCCTGAACCTGGTCGACGGTCGCGGCGAACTCCAGCACCATTGGCAGATAGTCGGGCAGCTCTGAGTCCCCGATGTCGATGCCGGACTGGCGGTAGGCGTGCTTGAACCGCAACAAGGCCATGCCCCGTTTGCGGGTGTCGCCGTAGGCGTAATAGGTGAGATGCAGGCTGCTGCGCCGCTGCATATCGAACGTCGCGACGTAGTGCGACGCACGCTGCATCGGGTCGGTTTCGCCGAACTCCCGCAGGAACTCGCTCAGCGGTACTCGGACCCCCTCGGGCAACTCTGCGGCGACAGCGTCGAGTTGTCCGGCAAGTTCGGCTGTTTCGGCTGTCGGGTAGTCGAGCAGCAGCGCAGTCATCCGCCATACCAGACGCTGCTGACGTTCGGACAGGCTCGTACCGGTACCTGTTCTGCGACCCAGAGTGAGTAGTTTCATGTGGTCGGCAGCAACCCATCTGTGCTCCGGCCGTCCCAGTTGAGCAGGTTGACCCGGGTCGGATCGCCTTGTGGAACAGCATCATTGGTATTAGTCAGGTGGAACTTGTCCACCATGGTGTCGTACGCGGTCATTCCCGGCCCGCCGTCACCGTCCAGGCTGCAGCCGGTGGCGATCGCGTCGAGGCGGTGCGCGTCGGACCCGGCCCCGGTCGGGATGACGTAGCGGTCCTGGTATTTCGCGATCGCCAGTAGCCGGTACATCGCCTCGATCTCCTCGCCGCTCAAGCGCACCGATTCCGGGATGGTCTCGTCGAACTCTTCGCCGAGATTGGCCGACCGCATGTAGGCGCGCATCGCCGCCAGCCGCTGCAGCGAGGCCCGCACCGGGCCCACCTCACCGGCGGTGAACAACTCGGCGAGGTATTCGATCGGGATCCGCAGCGTGTCGATGGCGCCGAACAAGTTGTTCTTGTTCTCGCCGTCGTGACCGGTCTCCTTGAGGATGTCCACCACCGGCGAGAGCGGCGGCACGTACCAGACCATCGGCATGGTGCGGTACTCCGGATGCAGGGGCAGTGCCACCTGATAGTCGACGATCAGCCGGTACACCGGTGAATTCTGGGCCGCTTCAATCCATTCGGGTGAGATGCCGGCACGTTCGGCTTCGGCGACCACCCGTGGATCGTGCGGGTTGAGGAACACGCCGAGCTGTGACGGGTAGAGGTCCTTGGCGTCGGTGACCGAAGCCGCCTCCAACACCGCGTCCGCGTCATAGAGCATCACGCCGATGTAGCGCAGCCGCCCGACGCAGGTCTCCGAACACACCGTGGGGATGCCGACCTCGACGCGCGGGTAGCAGAACGTGCACTTCTCGGCCTTGCCGGTCTTGTGATTGAAGTAGATCTTCTTGTAGGGACACCCGGTGACGCACTGTCGCCAGCCGCGGCATTTGTCCTGATCCACCAGTACGATGCCGTCTTCGGACCGTTTGTAGATCGCGCCGGACGGGCATGCCGCCGCACACGCCGGGTTGAGACAGTGCTCGCAGATCCGGGGCAGGTAGAACATGAACGTCTGCTCGAACTCGAGCTTGACCTTCTCGGATACTTCGGCGACCTTGGCCAACAACGGGTCTTGGCCCACCTGCTCGGGCCCACCGCCCAGGTCGTCGTCCCAGTTGGCACCCCAGGTGACCTTGGTATCCCGGCCGGTGATCAGAGATTTGGGCCGCGCGACCGGCGTGGTGTCCATCGCCGGCGCCGACAGCAGGTTCTCGTAGTCGTAGGTCCAAGGATCGTAGTAGTCCGATACCGTGGGCAGATCGGGGTTGGCGAAGATGTTCAGCAGTCGCTTGAGCCGGGAGCCGGATTTCAGGGTGAGTTTGCCGCGCTTGTTGAGCGTCCAGCCGCCCTTCCACTTCTCCTGATCCTGGTACTGGCGTGGATACCCTTGTCCGGGACGGGTTTCCACGTTGTTGAACCACACGTACTCCACACCGCTGCGGTTGGTCCAAGCCTGCTTGCACGTGACGCTGCAGGTATGGCAGCCGATGCACTTGTCGAGGTTCATCACCATCGCGAGCTGCGCCATGACTCTCATGCGTCAGTACTCCACTTCCTGTGAGCGACGACGAATCGTGGTGACCTCGTCGCGTTGGTTGCCGGTGGGCCCGTGGTAGTTCAGGGCGAAGGACTGCTGCGCGTATCCGCCGATCAGGTGGGTGGGTTTGATCATGATGCGGGTCAGCGCATTATGGATACCGCCGCGCTTCCCGTTCTTCTCGGTGCGCGGCACGTCGACCGCTTTGTCCTGGGCGTGGTACATGAACACCAGGCCCTCGGGCATGCGGTGGCTGACGATCGCGCGGGCGTTCACCACCCCGTTGCGGTTGGTGCACTCGATCCAGTCGTTGTCCTTGACCCCGATCTTGGCGGCGTCCACGTCCGACATCCAGATGCACTGACCGCCACGCGACAGCGTGAGCATGTACAGGTTGTCCTGGTAGGCGGAGTGAATCGACCATTTGGAGTGCGGGGTCAGGTACCGCACCGTGATTGAGCGACTGGACGCGTCCCCGACTGTGCTACCTACAACGGGTTCGTCGAACAGCGCCGTCATGTCCAGTGGTGGCCGGAACGTCGGCAGCTGTTCGCCGAGCTCACTCATCCAGTCGTGGTCCAGATAGAAATGCTGGCGGCCGGTCAGCGTGTGCCACGGCTTGAGCCGTTCGGTGTTGATGGTGAAAGGGGAGTAGCGCCGGCCGCCGGTTTCCGACCCGGACCATTCCGGCGAGGTGTTGACGGGGACCGGCCGGGCCTGGGTGTCGGCGAACGTGATTCGCTTGCCTTCGTTCTCCTTGGCCAGGTCGACCAGCTCGGTTCCCGTCCGTCGTTCCAGTGCCTCGAAGCCCTCGACGGCCAGGCGACCGTTCGTGGTGCCCGACAGCGCGAGGATGGTCTCGGCAGCGTGGGTGTCCTTGGCCAGCGACGGGCGTCCGACAGCGACGCCGCTGACCACCGTGCCGTTGACACCGCGCAGGTACTCGACCTCCTCATCGGGATGGGTGGTCACGCCCTTGGTGGTGAGTCCGACGGTTTCCACCATCGGCCCGAGTGCGGCCATCTTCTCGGCGATTGCCGGATAGTCGCGGTCCACCGTGACCAGCCGGGGCATGGTCTTGCCGGGAATCGGTTCGCACTCACCGGCTTTCCAGTCCAGCACGTGACCCCCGGGCTGCGCGGTGGCATCGGCGCTGTCGTGTTGCAGGGGCATGGCCACGATGTCCTTGCGCTTGCCGAGGTGTTTCTCGGCCAGCCACGAGAAGCCGCGGGCGATGCGGTGGAACGCATCGAAGTCGGTCTTGGTCTCCCAGGGTGGGGAGATGGCCGGCGAGAACGCGTGCACGAACGGGTGCATATCGGTGCTCGACAGGTCGTGCTTCTCGTACCAGGTAGCGGCGGGCAGCACGATGTCGGAGAACAACGTGGTGCTGGTGTTGCGAAAATCTAGCGACAGCAACAGGTCGAGCTTTCCAACCGGCGCTTCGTCGCGCCAGCGCACCTCCTGGGGGCGGATGCCGTCCTCGTCGCGCGCGGCCACCGCGGAATCGGTGCCGAGCAGATGTTTGAGGAAGTACTCGTTGCCCTTGGCCGAGGAGCCCAGGAGGTTGGACCGCCACACCGTCAGGCACCGCGGGAAGTTTTCCGGGGCGTCGGGATCCTCGCAGGCGAACTGCAGATGACCCGACTTGAGCCCGTCCACAACGTATTCCGCCGCGTCCTTGCCCATCCGGATGGCTTCATCGGCCAGATCCAGCGGGTTGCGGTTGAAGGTCGGGTAACTCGGCATCCAGCCGAGCCGGGTGGCCAGCGCGATACTGTCCGCCACGGTGCGACCGGCGAAGCGGCCCTCGGCCAGGGGAGAGGCCATCACCTCTGAGGTGAACGGGTCGTAGCGCCACTGATCGGTCGCCAGATACCAGAAGATCGTGCCCTGCATCTGCCGTGCCGGCCGCTGCCAGTCGAGGCCGAATGCCAAGGTGGCCCAACCGGTGACCGGCCGGCACTTCTCCTGGCCGACATAGTGTGCCCAGCCGCCGCCGTTGACGCCCTGACAACCGGTGAGCATGACCAGCGTGAGAAACGAGCGGTAGATCTGATCGGAATGGAACCAGTGGTTGGTGCCCGCGCCCATCAGGATCATCGACCGGCCCTTGGAACGTTCGGCGTTGTCGGCGAACTCCCGTGCGATGCGCTCGGCGGCCTGCGCGGGCACACCGGTGATCTCCTCCTGCCAGGCCGGTGTGTAGGGCTCGGAGGCATCGTCGTAACCGGACGGCCACTGTCCCGGCAGTCCGTCGCGGGCCACCCCGTACTGCGCGAGCATCAGGTCGAAGACCGTCGTCACGCGGTGTCCGGCAACCATTTTCGTCGGCACGCCGCGTTCCAGCACGCCGGGATTGTCGCTGTCGAACCGCGGCAGCGCGACATTCGCGGTGTCGTCGTTGTTGCCGTGCAGGGTCAGCATCGGGTGCACCCCCTGCAGGTCGAGGTTCCAGTGGCCCTCGCCGGACGCGGTGAATCGGTGCCCGAGTGAGCCGTTGGGAACTACGGGCCGCCCGGCCTGGTCCAGCAGCACCGTCTTCGAGGACGCCGCTTCCGTGTCCGCGTGTTCGCCGCCGAGATCGGCCGCGGTGAGGAACTTCCCGGGCAGCACCCGCCCGTCTCGTTCGACCAGGGTGACCAGGAACGGCAGGTCGGTGTACTTCTTGACGTAGTCGGTGAAGTACGGCGTCTGGTTGTCGACGAAGAACTCTTTGAGGATCACGTGCCCCATCGCCATCGCGAGAGCGGCGTCGGTGCCCGGACGGGCCGGAAGCCATTCGTCGGCGAACTTGGTGTTGTCGGCGTAGTCCGGCGACACCACGACCACCTTCTGGCCGCGGTACCGCGCCTCGGTCATGTAGTGCGCGTCCGGAGTTCGGGTGACGGGGACGTTGGAACCCCACATGATCAGGTATCCGGCGTCGAACCAGTCGGCCGACTCGGGTACATCGGTCTGGTCACCGAACACCTGTGGCGAGGCCACCGGCAGGTCGGCATACCAGTCGTAGAACGACAGCATCGACCCACCGAGAAGCGAGATGAACCGGGCGCCGACGGCATGGCTCACCATCGACATCGCCGGGATCGGCGAGAATCCGGCCACTCGGTCCGGACCGTACTTCTTGACGGTGTGGACGTGGGCGGCGGCGGCGATCTCGGCGGCCTCCCACCATTCGGCACGAACAAACCCGCCCTTGCCGCGGGCGGTCTTGTAGCGCTTCGATTTCTCCGGATCATCGACGATGTCGGCCCAGGCCAGCACGGGGTCGTTCAGTCGCTCCTTGGCCTCGCGATAGTACTCCAGCAGCACGCCACGGACGTACGGATAGCGAACGCGCGCAGGCGAATACGTATACCACGAGAATGACGCGCCGCGCGGGCATCCGCGTGGTTCGTACTCGGGCTTGTCCGCACCGACCGACGGGTAGTCCGTCTGCTGCGACTCCCACGTGATCACGCCGTCCTTGACATAGATCTTCCATGAGCAGGACCCGGTGCAGTTGACACCATGGGTCGAGCGGACCACTTTGTCGTGCGCCCAGCGGTCGCGATAGAAGTCATCTGCCGAGCGCCCGCCGACCTTGTGCAGGGTCCGCTGATCGTCGGAGATCTCACCACGGTGGAAGTACTTGCCCAGCCGCAGCAATGCATCGGCAGGTGTTGTGCCGCCTGCGTGTGAATCGACCACGATCCGTCCCTCCAGCCTGTAGAGGGACGAGCGTAAGGGCGGTGCGGAGAGGTTCAAAAGAACGCACTGAGGGTCGCTGACCAGTGTGAAATCGCGTTAACGCGGCAGTTATTTCGCAGGGACATGGCGGCGATGGGCCGGATCGGCAAGGGCCTGGGATTTCCGCCATCTACCAGCAGTGATCGTCAGATTCGAGAGAAATCAAGGGTGCCGGGGACGGGGGCGTGGGCGCTCACACGCCCGGGGTGGAGGTAGATGATTTATCACCGCGGTAACACTTCGCGGAGTGTGCCGGCGGGCGGAATCAGTGCTACTGAGCGGTGGCCGCGCGGCGGCTCCGCCAGCCCGCGATGGCGCGCACGGTCGAGGTGGTGGCCGGGATCAGGACCGGGAACAGCCCGATGAAGAACAGCAGGCAGAAACCGAAGACGGACATGGTGGTGCTCGCTTTCTCGAGTGGATTTTCCGCTGTCGCACCAGGTAGAGGAGCTAGGCGCTGCGGATATGACGTACGTTACGGAGGCGCCGTGAGTGTGACGACGGACTCAGGCAACGAAGAATCGCCTCTGCTTTGTGTTCGGCGTACAAATTGCCCCGGGCGTAGGTCATCGTCGCCTCCTGACGACGCGAATGATCGCGCCACCGACAACGGTCATGATCGCTACCTCACGACCAGCACGCTGCGGGTGAGCCGGCCCGACTCTTCGTCGACCATGTCCAGCGCGACCGGCCTGCTCGTTCCGCGGCACGATCGGCCCAGTCGTGGAACATAGCGGCAAGAAACTTGCCGGCCTCGTCGTTCTCAGCCGCGTAATCCCGCCATATGCAGGAAAACATGTGTCACGCCGCGGGATTCGGGTGCGGTGTCACTACTTCGGCGGGGCGCTGTTGCGCTGAGCCGCCCGGCCGGGTTTCGTCCAGACGATGGTGTGCCGGAAGGCCAATCGGCGGCGCATCTGCGCGCCCGGCATGACGTCGTGGACCATCGCGTGAAGCTCGTCGAAGCTGAGCTGTGGATCCCGCACCGGGAAGGGCGGGGGCAACGGACCGCCGGGCACCGGCCGTGGGTGTTTGATCAGGCCGATGAGCGGGTTGGTCACCGCGGACACCAGATCCCACGCGGTATCCCGGAGGGAGCTGCGGGCGGCCAGCCCGACGGCCAGGAACCGCCCGCCGGGAGCCAGGAGTCGTTGGATGTCGATCAGCGCTCGCTCGACGTCGAGGTGGTGCAGCACCGCGATCATGCTGATCAGGTCGACCGGCCCGTCGAGTTCGGTGAGTTGGCTGTCGTCGATGGTGACGTTGGTCAGGCCGGCACACCGCCGGGCCGCCTCGGCGCGCATGCCCGCATCGAGGTCCGTGCCACGGACCTGTGCGAACTGACCTGCCAGTTGAGCCACCAACCCGCCCTGACCGCAGCCGATGTCGATCGCGGTTCCACGATGCGCGGGCAGGTTCGCCAGGATCCAACTGTGGAAATGGTCGTTGTGGCTCCACGGGTGCCTGCTGTTGAAGTTGTGCAGTCCCTGGGCGGCCCGCCTCACCACGGGGTTCTCGACGCGTCGGATGTCCATGCCTCCACTGTGCCAAGCGCCGACGCTCGGTACTCCCGCGAGCAGTCCCCCGCAAGCGGGAGGGGCCCCCAACAGAACCGCCCCTTTTCACATGAAAAGGGGCAGTTCTATGTCTGCTCGGCAGGGAAGGTTACTGGATGTAGCCCGACGCGGACTGCAGATGCTCGATCGCCTCGTCGACGATCTTCTCGACCAGGTCAGCGCACGACGGCAGGTCGCTGATGATGCCGGCGACCTGTCCCGAGGCCAGCACGCCGGCGTCGGTATTACCCTCCACCAGACCGGCTTTGAGCAGCATCGGGGTGTTGGCCGCCATCACGACCTGCGACCAGGTCAGCTCTTTGCCGTGCCGCATGGCCAGGCCGTCCTTCGCCATCGACAACCAGGTCATGCCCGAGAGCTTCTTGAACTTCTGGGCGTTGCCGATCGCGGCCGCGAAACCGCGTGCCCGCGAGCCGCTTTCCAGCTTCTCCACGAGGCCGGTTCGCAGCACCCGGTGCGGCATGCCGTCGACGCGGGTGGAAACCACGGTGCCGTCCAGCGCCGCCTGCAGATACCGCTCTTTGACCGCGTCGGGCACAGTGGAATCCGAGGTCAGCAGGAACCGGGTTCCCATGGCGACTCCGGCCGCACCGTAGGACAGTGCGGCGGCCAGGCCGCGCCCGTCGAAGAAGCCGCCCGCTGCGATCACCGGCATACCGGTGTCCTTGACGGCATCGAGCACCGAGGGCAGCAGCAGCGTGGTGGCGACCGGACCGGTGTGACCACCGCCCTCCCCGCCCTGCACGATCACCGCGTCAGCGCCCCAGCCGGCCACCTTCTTGGCGTGCTTGGCCGCGCCGACCGACGGGATCACCACGACGCCCGCGTCTTTCAGCTTGGCGATCAGCTCGGGCTTGGGTGCTAGAGCGAAGGAGGCGACTTTGACTCCTTCGCGGATCAGGAGGTCGACGCGCGCACCGGCATCGCCCGCATCGGCACGCATGTTGATGCCGAAGGGCTTGTCGGTGGCGGCCTTGACCTTGGTGACGGCGGTCTGGAGTTCCTCGAGCGTCATCGTCGCGGACGCCAGGATGCCGAGCCCGCCGGCGTTGGAGGTTGCGGCGACCAGTCGTGCCCCGGCCACCCAGCCCATTCCCGTCTGCACGACGGGATGCTCGATGCCGACCAGCTCGGTCAGCGGAGTCTTGAGCTTACCCATTCTTTAGACCTTGACCTCTTTGTCGCGCAATGACTTCGGATCGATGACCTCGCGCAGGAGCTTGAGCTCCTCATCGGTGGCCAGCCGGGTGGTCTCGGCGGCATCGAGGCCGTGCACCTCGAAGGAGGTGTTGTCGGCGACCTGATCGGCCTCGACGCCGGGGTGCAGCGAGACTGCCCGCATCTGGTGGTCGGGACCGTTGAAGTCGAACACACCCAGGTTGGACACCACGCGGTAGATGTTGGCGAACCGGTAGGCCGGGTTCTCGGGATCGATCTTGTCCCAGCCGATTCCGGAGACGATGTCCACCGATTCGGTGAAGACACGCTTGGAGTGGTTGCCCACGAAGTAGCTCGTGGCGTGATTGATCGAGTTGCCCGGGGCGCCGCGGACGCCGAACATCTGCCGGGTCGGGTGCTGGATCGGGCCGAACGCGGAGAGGTTCTGGTTGCCGTAACGGTCGATCTGGTTGGCGCCCATCACCACATGGCGCTTGCCCCAGGCCAGGGTCTCGAAGACCCGGTTGAACGGCATCCAGCCTTCGACGGTGAAGGGGGCGCCGATTGCCGGGGTGTCGGCCAGGATCCGGGCCTCACCGTCGGTCAGCACGATGTCGGGGGAGAAGGTCAGCCGGGCCAGCCGGGCACCGATCTGGACGACGGTGGTCATCGGGCTGGCCATGATCTCGCCGGCGTCGCGGAACAGTTCGGCGCAGGCGACGGCGCACACCTCAGCGCGGGTAACGGCAATCACTTGCTGGCCTCCTGGTCTTCCTTGAACTTCCGGACTGCCGCCTGGTAATCGGCCTCGCTACCGGACAGGTACGTCTTGACGAACTCGGCCCAGGTCTCCTCTGAGCCGGCGGCCTCGGCGTAATGGCGCTGAAACTTCTCGTCGCGCCGGTAATCGGGCTCGTTGGTGGTGAAGTGGGCGCCGTTGGGGGCCTCCACCACAGAATCGACCATCATCCGGTTGATCAGCAGGGACTGCATCGGAACGGCCTTGGCCAGTTCCTCGGTGGAGACCACGCGCTCGACGGACAGGAAGCGGCGCTGTGCCGACATCAGGAAGAGGTCGTCGAAGTACGGGTCGATGCCGGTATAGGCAGCGTTGCCCTGGGCGTCACCGAGATTCATGTGCACGAAGGCCGCGTCGAGGTTCAGTGCCGGCATCGCGACAAGCTCCTCGTAGGCACCGTCGGTCGGGTACGGCGACTTCACGGTCTTGAGTTCGTCGCCCCAGAATGTGCGGACGTCGCTACCGAGGCCGGCGCGGATCGGCAGGAACGGCAGCCGCTGGGCGGCAGCCTGCAGGCCGCAGCGCAGCATGCCCTCGTCCATCTCGCGGGCCTCGATCGCACCGGTGGTGCGGGCCTTGGCGAACCACGGGTCGTAGAACGGCGGCGAGTCCAGGGACACGAAGCCGTAGTAGACGCGCTTGACCTTGCCCGCCGAGCAGAGCAGGCCCAGATCGGGACCGCCGTAGGTGACCACGGTCAGGTCTTTGACGTCGGTGCGCAGCAGGGCGCGCACGAAGGCCATCGGCTTACGCCGCGAGCCCCAGCCGCCGATGCCGATGGTCATGCCGCTCTCGATCGAGGCCACCGCCTCGTCGAGAGTTGTCCTTTTATCTGTCATGCCTTGGATCCCTTCTCGGTTCCGGCGAACGCGTCGCGGTGCTCGTCGGAGACACCGGACAGGTTCAGCTCGAACGTAAAGCCCTGCTCCATGCGGTATCTCGCGTTGACGGGCTGTACGTCGATGAGGTTCAGCGCCTCCTTGGCCGCCCGGATCACCCGGGTGTCCTTGCTGGCGATGTCGCGCGCCACCCGCAATGCCGACTCGTCGAGATCCTCGCGCGGAACCACCTCGTGCACCGAACCGAAGTGGTGCAGCGTCTCGGCGGGAACAGTGGCGGCGGTGAAGAACAGTCGACGCATCAGATGCTGGGGGACCAGGCGGGACAGGTGAGTGGCGGCACCGAGCGCGCCACGCTCAACCTCGGGCAGACCGAACTTGGCGTCATCGGAAGCGACGATCACATCGGCGTTACCGACCAGGCCGATCCCGCCGCCCACGCAGAATCCGTTGACAGCTGCGATGACCGGCACCTCGCACTCGTACACGGACTTGAACGCGTGGTAGCAGCCACGGTTCGCGTCGATGAGCGCGGTGAAGCCCTCGGTGTTCTGCATCTCCTTGATGTCCACACCGGCGTTGAAGCCGCGGCCCTCGGCCCGCAGGATCACCACGTGGGTGCTGCGGTCGCGGCCGGCTGCGGTGATCGCATCGCCGAGTTCGAACCAGCCGGCAGACGGGATGGCGTTGACGGGCGGGTAGTTGACGGTGACCGAGACGATGCCCGGCTCGACTGTCTTGGTGGTGATCGTCATCAATCCACTTCCTGAAGGGGTCGCTACCTAAGCAAGCACTTGCTTGGTACGCTAGCACAGTGACAGTTACGCCAGAAGCCGGTGCCATCAGTTTGGGTTTGGCCGGCAAGGTGGTCCTGGTGACCGGCGGAGTGCGAGGGGTTGGCGCTGGGATCAGCGCGGTTTTTGCCGGTCAGGGCGCCACCGTGGTGACCTGCGCACGCCGTCCGGTTGAGGGATTGCCCTATGAATTCCACGCCTGCGACATTCGGGATGACGAGTCGGTGGCCGGGCTGATCGAGGCCATCGTGGCCAAGCATGGCCGCCTCGATGTGGTCGTCAACAACGCCGGCGGCTCGCCGTATGTGCTCGCCGCCGATGCGTCGGCGAAGTTCAGCACCAAGATCATCGAGCTCAACCTGATCGGCGCGCTCTCGGTGTCCACTCGTGCCAACGCCGTGATGCAGAACCAGGCCTCCGGCGGCTCCATCGTCAACATCTCCAGCGTCAGCGGTCATCGGCCCACCCCGGGAACCGCCGCGTACGGTGCGGCGAAAGCCGGCATCGACAACCTCACCTCGACCCTGGCGGTCGAGTGGGCGCCCAAGGTCCGGATGAACTCGGTGGTGGTCGGAATGGTCGAGACCGAACAATCCGAACTGTTCTACGGTGATGCCGACTCCATCGCGGCCATCTCACGGAATGTCCCGTTGGGGCGTCTCGCCAAGCCGGCCGATATCGGCTGGGCCACAGCATTTCTGGCCTCGGATGCGGCGTCGTACATCAGCGGCGCGTCGTTGGCGGTGCACGGCGGCGGCGAGCCGCCGCACTACCTGTCCACCACGACCGCCGACATCAAGTAACTCGAAAAAGGAGACATGACAATGGGATTGCTCGACGGCCGGGTGGTCATCGTGACGGGTGCCGGTGGCGGAATCGGGCGTGAGCACGCGCTCGCGTTCGCCGCCGAAGGTGCCCGCGTCGTGGTCAACGACATCGGGGTCGGCCTCGACGGTTCGCCGGCCGGCGGTGGCAGTGCGGCGCAGAACGTGGTCGACGAGATCGTCGCTGCGGGGGGCGAAGCCGTCACCAGCGGTGCCAACGTCGCCGACTGGGCGCAGGCCGAAGGCCTGATCCAGACCGCCGTTGATGCCTTCGGCGGCCTCGACGTCCTGGTCAACAACGCCGGCATCGTGCGTGACCGGATGTTCGCCAACGCCACCGAAGAGGAATTCGACGCCGTCACCGCCGTCCACCTCAAGGGCCATTTCGCCACCATGAAGCACGCCGCCGCATACTGGCGGGCCAAGTCCAAGGCCGGCGAGACGGTCGATGCGCGCATCATCAACACCAGCTCGGGCGCCGGCCTGCAGGGCAGCGTCGGGCAGGCCACCTACAGCGCCTCCAAAGCCGGCATCGCCGCATTGACCCTGGTGGCCGCGGCCGAGATGGGGCGCTACGGCGTCACCGTCAACGGCATTGCGCCCTCGGCCCGCACCCGGATGACCGAGACCGTCTTCGCTGACATGATGGCCACCCAGGACGACGCCTTCGATGCCATGGCCGCGGAGAACATCTCCCCGCTGGTGGTGTGGCTGGGCAGCGTCGAGTCGCGTGACGTCACCGGCAAGGTGTTCGAGATCGAGGGCGGCAAGATCCGCGTCGCCGAGGGCTGGGCACACGGACCGCAGATCGACAAGGGCGCCAAGTGGGATCCCGCCGAGCTGGGCCCGGTCGTCAACGACCTGTTGGCCAAGGCTCGTCCCGCGGTTCCCGTTTACGGCGCATAACCCTTCCGCGAGCAGACGCAAAACTGCCCCAAATCAAGCGATTTGGGGCAGTTTTGCGTCTGCTCATGCGTTAGGCGGCGTCCTTCTTGATCGAATCCTTGATGTTGCGCACCGAGGACGAGACCCGGTCACGCGTGTCTTCCACACCTGCGCGAACCTTGTCGCCCGACTCGGTGACGGCCTTTCTGAGGCCGGGAACCGCCTTGTTGCCGCCGGTGAGTTCCGTTGCACCAGGGCGTATCTTGCGCTTGGACTGCAGCTCGGTGACATTCGGCTTGGGGGACTGCTGGGCCTGCTGGGCAGCCGTGTCGACTGCTGCCTCAACATCGTCTTGAACATCGCCGGCCGCCGACGTGACGGTGTTGCTGACGGCCTTCTTCACATCCTCGATTCCCGATGACACCTGATCGCGTAATTGGCTCTCGCTCTTCGGGATTGCCTTGTTCACCCGGTCGATGACCTCGGCGCCGATCGCCCGGTTGAACTTGGCTATGGAGAAGCTGGCGTCGGCGAGGCCACGGTTGATCGCGGTGGCGATGGCTGCCGGGTCACGTGTGTCGAAGGACTGCGCGACACCGTCTGCGGCCTGCTGCAACTGCCTCGACAGCGTGCGCAGCTGACGGAAGGCCTCGACGCGGAACGGGGTTTCGGGCCCGATCTCGGTACCGTTCCAGTTGACGACGCGCCAGCCGTCCTCGGGATTTCCCTCGACCACGACGTACCCGGTATTTCGCAGCGGATTGGTCATCAGCCACATCGGGTCTGCATTTTCTGCATTCAGGAAAACCCAGAACATGATGGCACCGCCATGCGAGAATGCGGCTACGTTCCGGTCACCGTTGTCGTACATCGTCTGTATTGCACCGTCCATACGGGCGTCGAATTCTCGGCCGTTGACAGAGCCGGGAATGCGGGCATCGAGGTCACCCTGCAGCCATTTAAGCGGCGCCTGCAGATAGCCCTTGACGGCATCGGATTCGGGGGTGCCCTCGTAGATTCCGGCCTCAATTTCCTGGAGGCCGGGAACTACCTGGATCGGAAGGCCCAGATACTCGGCCATCGGTGCGGCGGTCAGTTGTGTCCGGACCATCGTCGAGGCGTAGATTGCATCATAGTTGTTGTCACCCAACACTTTGACGATGTCTCGGGCCTGTTGCCGGCCCTTCTCGGTGAGAACTGGACCCGGAACCGAAGAGTCGGCAACGTTCGCTGCATTCGCTGTCGATTCACCGTGGCGGATGAACGTGATGCGCATGACTTCCGCGGCGTGCGCGACCGGAATGGTCAGGAGAAATGCCAGGAACATCATTCCTATGCCTGCAATCGTCGCTCGGATACCCGAGCATCTGAAATAACTCATCTTGCTGCGTTCCCTCCAATCGTTGTGTACAGGTGGAGCGAAATGAACGTATGGCTGAATTATGTGTAATTGTGCAGATGTCCCGGTGTTTGAGACTTGTTATTGCCGCGGCTTGAAAAGCAGACGAATTGGTCGAATTGTTTTCGATGATCCGAATGAAAAAGGTGCCCCAGACCAACAGGTCTGGGGCACCCTCGGCAATGCCGACTGCTCAGGCGGCGTCCTTGTTGCCGGCGGTGTTGCCGGCACCGTCGTTGTCAGCGGCAGCCTTGCCGGGCCGGCCGGTGGCCTTCTTGACGACGTCGCCGAGCTTCTTGAGCGACGACGACACCTGGTCCTGGGCGTCCTTGACGGCGCTCTGAACCTTCTCGCCACTACGGCTGAGCGACTTCGTGACGCCCGGCAGAGCCTTGTTGCCGTCGGACAGATCGGTCGCACCACGAGGCTTGACGATGCCGTCGACGGCGGCCTTGAGCTTCGACTTCGCCCCCGCGATGGGTGCGGAATCAGCCGGTTTCGTTGTGTCCGAGACAGTCTCCGTCTCGGGAGCGGACTGAACCTTCTGCTCGAAGCTGTCCGTGGTCACCTTCAGCGTGCTCTTGACGTCCTCGACCCCGGTGGACACCTTGTCCTGCAGATCGTTGGTATCGCTCGAGAATGCATCGCTGACGCGCTTGATGATCTGCGCGTTGATCGCACGGTTGAACTTGGTGACCGAGAAGGTTGCGTCGGCGACACTGTGGTTGATGGCCGTCGCAATGGTCACGAAGTCGCCCGTCTGGAAGGCTGCCTTGACCTGGTCCGCGGCGGCGGTCAGCTGGCGGGACAACGTCCGGAGCTGGAGTTTCACCTCGTTCCCGAAGGTCGCTTCCGGGCTGAACTGCTTGCCGTTCCAGTTCACCAGGGTCCAGCCGTCCTCGTTGTTGCCCTCGATGACGACATAATCGGTGTTGCTCAACTGGGCGGTCTGCAGCAGCTGGAGCTTCTCCATGACGGTCAGATTGTTCACGTTCATCAACGTCCAGAACATGATCGTGCCGCCGTGCGAGAACACCACGGCGTTGCGGTCGCCGTTGTCGTACATGGTCTGAAGCGCGCCCCTGACCCGTTCGTCGAACACGTATCCGTTGACGCTGGTACCTGGCATGTACGTGCTCTTGTCGAACGGGATCTGCGGGATCACGCCCGGGAGCGCCCACGCGATCGGATACAGCCCGTACCCGCCGGCAGCGTTCGCCTCCGGTGTGCCCTCGAAGACGCCGGCCTCGATCTCTTGGAGACCGGGCAGCACCTGGATCGGTAGGCCGAGGCGCTGCGACATCGGCGCGGCAGTGAGCTGCGTCCGCACCATCTGCGACGCGTAGATGGCGTCGTAGTTGTTGTCACCCAGCTTGTCGGCGACGGCCTGGGCCTGCTGCTGACCCAGGGGAGTGAGAACCGGACCCGGAGTCTTGGTGTCGATCAGGCCGGAGGCGTTGCCCTCCGACTGAGCGTGACGCACGAACGTCACGCGCATGACCTCGGCGGCGTGGGCGACGGGCATCGCCAGAAAGAACGCGAGGAATGCCAGGGCGACACCCCCTAGAAGACTTCGATATCGTGACGCCGGCGCGTCACCCTTGCGGCGGTTCATATGCTTCCTCCATTGCGGCTGTGCGGATTTCACGTGACCTGCCGGTGACGGTTCGCTGGCCGGCCAGATGAATTGTCTGACCGTCCGCTGTGAGGTCGAGCAGTTATCCCAGTGTGCGGGAAGGAATTTCGCTCAAATTTTCAACTCTGTTACGGCCGCGTTCTCGGGGCGTAGATGCCGCTCAGTCCCCCTCCTCGAGCGAGGAGGGGGACCGACCCGGTTGGTATTACCTTGCGCTACCGCCTATTTCACGCGGCGTGTTTGGCCTTGGGCTTGGCCGTGTTGTTGTCCGACTTGTCTGACTTTCCAGCCTTGTCGGCGCCGGCGAGCTTCTTGACGGTCTCACGCGCCTGCTTGGCCGAGGATTCGATCCCGCTGCGCACGTCATCTGAGGCACGGTGGACCCGGTCGCGAACCGCGGAGGCCGCCGTACCCGGCTGTGCCTTGTTGCCATCGGTCAGTTTGGTGGCGCCGATGGTGGGACGCGCCGTGGTGATCTTGGCCCTGGCCGATTCGGCGGTCTTCTCGAGCGCTGTAGTGGGAGCTTCGGTCACGTTCTCGACGGCCGACTTGACCTCCGCCACGACGTTCTCGGTTGCCGGCTTTGCCTTTTCGGCAACATCGTCGGTGACCACGTCGGCCTTGGTGTCGGCCACGGTGCTCACGGTGCTGAGCTTCGACACCTGCGATGTCGACTGGCCCAGTGAGCCGGGGATGCCGCTGATCGCGTTGACGGTGTCGGTAACCGAGTCCGTGACGAACTTGACGCCGGCCTGCGCGACGTCCTGGATGCCTTGGGCGCCCGTGGTGACCATGCCCTGCGCATCCAGCGAGAGAACCGGAATGCGCATGTTGTAGATCGCCTTCTGTGGGGCGACGATGAGATCACGCACATTGACGAACATCTTGGTCGCATAGTCGGCCTCGCCAACCGCTTCGCCGGCCCATTCCTTGAGGGTCCAACTGCCGTCGGCATTCTTCTCCACGACGACCGTGTCGGTGTTGTTCAACTGATGCTGCGCGAACAGCAGCAGGTTCGGGTTGTCGACGTTCATCATCGTC
Source organism: Mycobacterium sp. IDUB_9 (assembly GCF_055419505.1). Classification (NCBI taxonomy): domain Bacteria; kingdom Bacillati; phylum Actinomycetota; class Actinomycetes; order Mycobacteriales; family Mycobacteriaceae; genus Mycobacterium; species Mycobacterium sp. IDUB_9. The sequence continues at coordinate 1,722,413 of NZ_JBVAXU010000001.1, forward strand.
CACATCATGATGGTGGCGCCGTGTGAGAACACCGCGGCGTCAATCTCGCCGTCGCCATTGGTGTCGGTGGTCCCTGACTCCACGTCGGCGAGTGCGTTCGTCACGCGCTCGTTGAACTCCAGGCCGGTCTCGCCGCCGGGTACTGGGACGAACTGCAGGCCCATGGTCCAAGCCAGCGGTGCGAGAATGTAGCCGATGCGGCCGATGCCCTCTTTTTCGGACAGGCCCTCGAAGATGCCGGCGCTGATCTCCTGCACGCCCGACTCCCGCTGGGGACGAGTCGGGTCATAGGCGCCCAGGATTGTGACGGGCAATCCACTCTTTTCGGAGAAGGGCTTCGCGGTCTCCTGGGTGCGGATCATGGTCGAGGCGTAGAGCGCGTCGAACGCGCTGGCGGACTGGCCATCGGCCCAGGCCTGCGCCTGCTCTTCGCCGGTCTCGCCGCCGGTCTGGTCCACCTGGTCGTTGGTCAGATGGGGCCCCGGGGTGCTGGTGTCGATGTATCCCGAGGCGTTGGCTTGCGACTCGGCGTGCCGGATGAACGTCACCGTCATCGCCGCGGCGGGCAGGGTGGCTGCGGCGAACAAAGAACACGCAGTCAGGGTCGTTGCGGCGGCACCGGCAGCCCGGCGTCGATTGGGTCGTTGCATAGGGTCTCCATCGGTTCACGAAAATGTGGGCTGCCGCTCACTCGCTGTTCACTGTGTGCGCGCTCACAGAACATAATCAAATTTCTGTTCACTCGTCAATTCTGCTACGCAGAGTTGCGTAATTGGTCAGCGGCGGGACACCTTGGCAACAGAAAACGCCCCCGGACAATGTCCGGGGGCGTTGCTCGTTCAGCGGTCAGGCTGGATCGCAGATCACGATCGGGATCTTGCGGTCGGTGTAGGACCGGTAGTTCACGAAGTCGGCGTACATGGCGTCCAACTTGGGCCAATACTCGTCGCGCTCGGCGTCGGTGGCGTCGCGCGCGGTGAGTTCCAGGGTCTCGTGCTTGGTCTGGAACTTCACCCGGGGATTGGCCACCAGGTTCAGGTACCACATCGGATTGGTGGCCCGGCCGCCCTGCGAGGCGACCAGCACGATGCGCTTGCCCTCCTGCAGGAACAGCAGGGGGCTGTCACGTTCCTCGCCCGACTTGCGCCCGATCGTGGTCAGGATGCCGACCTCGGCGCCACGCAGGAATTTGTCGCCGAACCGCCCGCCCGTCTTCTTGAAGATCCAGGTCTGGGCGCGCGACATCCACTTGATGGCGGTGCCGGTCGATTTCGCGTTGAGCCGTTCGACCTGTTTGGGGTTCAGCGGGCGAGGGGTGTTGGCCATGCGGTGGACCTTAACGGCTGAGGAACGGGGTCAGGGAAGCGCGGATGTGATGGATCTGCCCGTCGGAGGCGGGAATCAGGAACGTCTCGTCGACGTGCGAGCACACCCGCCATCCGAACAGGCGCGGCTTGGTCAGTACGTCGAACTTGGCGCGGATGTTGTCGCCGTCGACGCTGTATTCCGGTGGCGTCGTCTTCTCGATCAACTTGAACTGCGGCCCGCGATTCAGGCTGCGGCGCAAGTGATCACCGGAACGGCCGGTCTTCAGACCCATCTCGATGCGGATGCAGTCCGCCGTGAACGGAACCGCATCCGCCCGATGGCTCACGAGCGCATCGATATATGCCTGTGCGGCGGCGACGCGCTCGGCCTCTGAAGCAGGCCCAGCGGAAGACTCGGAAGAAGTCACTAGATTCTTTCGATGATCGTGCCGGTGGACAGCGCGCCGCCGGCGCACATGGTGATCAGCGCCGTGCTCTTGTCGGTGCGCTCCAGTTCGTGCAGAGCGGTGGTGATCAGGCGCGCGCCCGTCGATCCGACCGGGTGGCCGAGCGCGATGGCACCGCCGTTGACGTTGACCTTGTCCATGTCGGCGCCGTGGACCTGAGCCCAGGACAGCACCACCGAGGCGAACGCCTCGTTGATCTCGACGAGGTCGATGTCGCCCATCTTCATGCCGGCCTTCTCCAGGACCTTCGCGGTGGACTGGACCGGGCCATCGAGGTGGTAGTAGGTCTCGGCGCCGACGTTGGCCTGGCTGATGATGCGGGCGCGCGGCTTGAGGCCGAGTGCCTTTGCCTTGTCCTCATCCATCCACAGCACCGCCGCGGCGCCGTCGGAGATCTGCGACGACGTACCGGCGGTGTGGATGCCGCCTTCTATCACCGGCTTCAGCCCCGCCAGGCCTTCAGCGGTGGTGTCGCGCAGGCCCTGGTCGCGGGTGACCGTGTTCCATTCGGCGGTCGGCTGCTTGTTCTCGTCGATGACCGGTGCCTCGATGGGGGAGATCTCCCGGTCGAAACGACCCTCGGCCCAGGCCTGCTTGGCCTTCAGCTGCGAGGCCAGACCCAGGGCGTCCACATCGGCGCGGGTGATGCCACGGCGCTTGGCGATCCGCTCGGCGGCTTCGAACTGGTTGGGCAGGTCGATGTCCCAGGACGCGGCGCGGGCGCCGCCGCCGTTGGCGCCGAGTCCGACGCGGCTCATCGCCTCGATGCCGCAGGCGATACCGATATCGATGGCACCGGTAGCGATCAGGCCGGCGACCAGATGGTTGGCCTGCTGGGCACTGCCGCACTGGCAGTCGACGGTCGTGGCGCCGACGTGTTCGGGCAGCCCGGCGACCAGCCAGGACTGGCGGGTGACGTTGTTGCCCTGCTCGCCGTACTGCGTGACGCAGCCACCGATGAGCTGCTCGACGCTGCCGGCATCGATGCCGGCCTTCTCGATGAGGGCCTTCTGGACGGCTCCGAGAAGCTCGGTGGCGTGCAGGCCGGACAACCAGCCGTTGCGCTTGCCGATGGGGCTGCGGGTGGCTTCGACGATGACAGGGTTACCCATGAAGTCAGGCTAGAACACGTTTCATTACTCTGACAAGCGGCGATGTATCACTGCCTTTGATCTGCGGTCAAGCCGTGTTTCAATGGTCTCAATTGGTACTAGACCACGTTGTTTCAAGCATTGCTGGCTATGCGCACGGCTTGCTATCGACACTAGGAGTTAGACACATGGGCTGCCCGAACATCCCCAAGGAATTCGACTTCCTCGATTCCGAGCTCAACCTCAAGGGCCTACCGGTCGAGGAACTTGCCGAGCTCCGCAAGGCCGAGCCGGTGCACTGGGTCGATGTGCCCGGTGGCACCGGAGGCTTCGGCGACAAGGGCTACTGGCTCGTCACCCGCCACGAGGACGTCAAGGATGTCTCGTTGCGCAGTGAGGTGTTCTCGAGCGCGATGAACGGCGCGATCCCGGTTTGGCCGCAGGAGATGCCCCGCGAGGCCGTCGACGTGCAGAGTGCTGTCCTGCTCAACATGGACGCGCCGCACCACACCCGGCTGCGCAAGATCATCTCCCGTGGTTTCACCCCGCGGGCACTCTCGCGGCTCGAGGACGAGCTGAACAACCGTGCGCAGCAGATCGTCAAGAACGCCGTGGCGTCGGATACCGGAGACTTCGTCGAGCAGGTGTCCTGCGAGTTGCCGCTGCAGGCCATCGCCGAGCTGCTCGGTGTGCCGCAGGACGACCGCGACAAACTGTTCCGCTGGTCCAACGAGATGACCGCCGGTGACGACCCCGAATACGCCGACATCGATCCGGCGGCATCGTCGTTCGAGGTCATCACCTACGCCATGAAGATGGCCGAGGAGCGGGGCAAGAACCCGACCGACGACATCGTCACCAAGCTGATCCAGGCCGACATCGACGGTGAGAAGCTCAGCGACGACGAGTTCGGCTTCTTCGTCATCATGCTGGCGGTCGCCGGCAACGAGACCAGCCGCAACTCGATCACCCACGGCATGATCGCGTTCTCGCAGAATCCCGATCAATGGGAACTGTTCAAGCGGGAGCGGCCGAAGACCGCGGTGGACGAGATCATCCGTTGGGCCACGCCGGTTTCGGCCTTCCAGCGCACCGCCAGCGAGGACACCGAGATCTCGGGTGTGAAGATCAAGGCCGGCGAGCGCGTGGTGATGTCTTACCGTTCGGCGAACTTCGACGAGACGGTTTTTGATCACCCCTTCGATTTCAATATCCTGCGTGACCCCAACCCGCACGTCGGGTTCGGCGGCACCGGGGCGCACTATTGCATCGGGGCCAACCTGGCCCGCCTGACGATCAACCTGATCTTCAACGCGGTTGCCGATCACATGCCCGACCTCAAGCCGATCGGTGACCCCGAGCGGCTGAAGTCGGGTTGGCTCAACGGCATCAAGCACTGGCCGGTGGATTTCACCGGCACGTGCCCGGTCAACCACTGATCGCCTGAGCCCACTGAGCGCACTGATCGCCTGACGAATCAAGGAGGATTCGGGTGGATTTCACACCGAACCCGGAACAGCAGGCCGTCGCCGACGTGGTGACGTCCGTTCTGGAACGCGACAACTCTTGGGACGCCCTGGTTTCCGGTGGTGTCGCGGCGCTGGGGGTGCCGGACCGGCTCGGCGGTGACGGTTTGGGTCTGCCAGAACTGTCCACCGCGTTGACCGAGATCGGTCGGCACGGGACCATCGGCCCCGCGCTGGCCACCATCGGCCTGGGTGTGGTGTCGCTGCTCGACCTGGCCTCCGACGCCCAGCAGGACCGGTATCTGGCCGGCGTTGCCACGGGTGCGGTGCTGTCGGCTGCACTCAACGAGCCGGGGCAGTCGCTTCCCGAGCGGCCCGCGACCAACTACGCCGACGGCAAGCTCAACGGCACCAAAGTCGGTGTGCCCTACGCCGAAACAGCGAAATGGCTGGTGGTCACCGCCGACAACGCCGTGGTGGTGGTGTCACCCACGGCCGACGGTGTGACGGTCACCAAGACTCCGACCTCCAACGGTTCCGACGAATACGTGGTCACGTTCGCCGACGTCGCCGTCGACGCGGCCGATGTCCTCGACGGCGCCGGGGCGCACCGGGTCAACCAGCTGGCGCTGGCGGCCACCGGAGCGTTCGCGGCCGGTCTGGTGGCCGGCGCGCTGCGGCTGACCGCCGACTACGTGGCGACGCGTGAGCAGTTCGGCCGTCCGTTGTCGACGTTCCAGACCGTGGCCGCACAGCTGTCCGAGGTCTACATCGCCTCGCGGACAATCGCTCTGTTGTCGACCTCGGTGATGTGGCGGCTGTCCGAGGGCCTGGACGCCGACGAGGATCTGGCCATCCTGGGCTATTGGTTCACCTCGCAGGCCGCGCCGGCCATGCGGTTGTGCCATCACCTGCACGGCGGTATGGGTATGGACATCACGTACCCGATGGACCGCTACTACTCCTCGATCAAGGACCTGACCCGGCTGTTGGGCGGTCCGTCGCATCGCCTCGATTTGGTGGGAGCGTAATGTTCATCGATCTGACCCCGGAGCAGCGCGCGCTGCAAGCCGAACTGCGGGAATACTTCTCGACTGTCGTCACGCCCGAAGAGGCCGCGGCGATGGAGTCCGACCGGCACAACGAGGCCTACCGCGCGGTGATCAAGCGGATGGGCAGCGACGGCAAGCTCGGCGTCGGTTGGCCCAAGGAGTACGGCGGCCTGGGCTTCGGTCCCGTCGAGCAGCAGATCTTCATCAACGAGGCCAACCGCGCCGACATCCCGTTGCCGATGGTCACGTTGCAGACGGTGGGCCCCACCCTGCAGGCGCTCGGAACCGAGGAACAGAAGAAGAAGTTCCTGCCCGGAATTCTTGCCGGTGAAGTGCATTTCGCCATCGGTTACTCCGAGCCCGACGCCGGTACCGACCTGGCGTCGCTGCGGACGACCGCGGTCCGTCACGGTGACGAGTACATCGTCAACGGGCAGAAGATGTGGACCACCGGCGCGCATGATGCCGATTACATCTGGCTGGCCTGCCGTACCGACCCGACCGCGGCCAAGCACAAGGGCATCTCGATCCTGATCGTCGACACCAAGGACCCGGGCTACTCCTGGACCCCGATCATCCTGTCCGACGGCGCGCACCACACCAACGCGACGTACTTCAACGATGTGCACGTGCCCGCCGACATGCTCGTCGGCGAGGAGAACGGCGGCTGGAAGCTCATCACCACCCAGCTCAACCACGAGAGGGTCGGCCTCGGGCCGGCGGGCCGCATCGCCGGCATCTACGACCGGGTGCACACCTGGGCGTCCAAGCCAGGCTCGGACGGTGTCACACCGATCGAGCAGGACGACGTGAAACGCCTTCTGGCGCAGATCAAGTCGATCTGGCGGATCAACGAGCTGCTCAACTGGCAGGTCGCGGCGTCCGGCGAGACGATCGCCGTGGCCGATGCCGCCGCCACCAAGGTGTTTTCCACCGAACGGTTGCAAGAGGTTGGCCGGTTGGCCGAAGAGATTGTCGGCAGTTACGGCAACCCGGCCGACTCGGAGACCGCCGAACTGCTGGTCTGGTTGGACAAGATGGCCAAGCGGAACCTGGTGATCACCTTCGGCGGTGGTGTCAACGAGGTCATGCGCGAGATGATCGCGGCGTCGGGCCTGCGGGTGCCGAGGGTGACCCGGTAAAGCGAAGGGTTGAGATGAGCGATCTGCAGGCCGGCATCGACGAGATCATCGCGGCTGGGCGAAGCAAACCGACGGTGGGCCGGGATCTGGTGAATCAGCCGATGATTCACCACTGGACTGACGCGATCGGCGACAAGAACCCGATCTACGTCGACGCGGAGGCAGCACGAGCGGCCGGGCATCCCGGCATCGTGGCGCCGCCGGCGATGATCCAGGTCTGGACCATGGTGGGCCTGGGTCGCACCCGCTCCGACGATGATCCGCTGGGCCGTGCGATGAAGTTGTTCGACGACGCCGGGTATGTCGGCGTCGTGGCCACCAACTGCGACCAGACTTATCACCGTTACCTCGAGCCCGGCGAGCAGGTGGTGATGAGCGCCGAGATCGTCGGCATCGTCGGCCCCAAGCAGACCGCGTTGGGGGAGGGCTACTTCATCAATCAGAAGATCCGCTGGCATGTCGGTGACGAGGAAGTCGCCGACATGGACTGGCGGATCATGAAGTTCCTGCCGGCCGGTAAGCAGGCCGGCGAGGGGGCACCCGAAACAGAGGTCATCCCTGAGGATCTCGATCCGGATAAGCTGATGCGGCCGTCCTCGTCGCGGGACACGAAGTTCTTCTGGGACGGCATCAACGCCCACGAACTTCGGATTCAGCGTCGCCCGGACGGGACGCTGCAGCACCCGCCGGTGCCTGCGGTGTGGAAGGACTACCAGGACCCGGTGACGGAGTCCGATTACGTCGTGGCATCCGGCAAGGGCACGGTGTTCAGCTACGTCGTGCATCATGCGCCGAAGGTGCCGGGTCGCAGCCTGCCGTTCGTGATCGCCCTCGTGGAACTCGAGGAAGGCGTCCGGATGCTGGGCGAGTTGCGGGGTGTCAGCTCCGATCAGGTGAAGATCGGAATGCCCGTCACCGCAACCTATATCGACTTTCCGGACAGTGAGATCAGTCCGGCTTGGACGCTGTACGCATGGGAGCCGCAAGCATGAGCCTGACTGTTTCCGACGTTCGAGTGGGCACTGCACTCCCCGAGCTCAAGATCTATGGCGACCCGACGTTCATTGTCTCCACGGCCATCGCGACGCGCGACTACCAGGATGTGCACCACGACCGGGACAAGGCGCAAGCCAAGGGTTCCAAGGACATCTTCGTCAACATCCTGACCGACACCGGGCTGGTCGGCCGTTACGTGACCGACTGGGCCGGACCGAACGCGATCATCAAATCGATCAAGCTGCGACTCGGAGTGCCCTGGTACGCCTACGACACGATCGCCTTCACCGGTGAGGTCACGGAGATCGAGGGTGACCTGGTGACTCTGAAGGTGGTGGGCAGCAACAGCCTTGGCAACCATGTCATCGCCACGTCCACCCTCGTTCTGGGAGGCGCACAGTGAGTCTGTCCGGTAAAGCCGCCATCGCCGGTATCGGCGCCACCGACTTCTCCAAGAACTCCGGTCGCAGTGAGCTGCGTCTGGCCGCCGAGGCAGTGCTCGACGCACTCGACGACGCCGGGCTGAAGCCGTCCGATGTCGACGGCTTGGTGACGTTCACCATGGACTCCAACCTGGAGACCGCCGTAGCCCGCTCGACCGGGATCGGGGATCTGAAGTTCTTCAGCCAGATCGGCTATGGCGGCGGGGCCGCGGCCGCGACCGTGCAGCAGGCAGCGCTGGCCGTCGCGACCGGCGTCGCGGAATGTGTGGTGGCATACAGAGCTTTCAATGAGCGCTCGGAGTTCCGGTTCGGCCAGGTGATGACCGGCCTCACCGTCAACGCCGACTCCCGTGGTGTCGAGTACAGCTGGTCCTACCCGCACGGGCTGAGCACCCCGGCGGCGTCGGTGGCGATGATCGCCCAGCGCTACATGCACGAATACGGCGCCACGAGTGCCGATTTCGGCGCCGTGTCGGTGGCCGACCGCAAGCACGCCGCCACCAACCCGAAGGCGTTCTTCTACGGCAAACCCATCACCATCGAGGATCACCAGAACTCGCGGTGGATCGCCGAGCCGCTCCGGCTGCTGGACTGCTGCCAGGAGAGCGACGGCGGCGTCGCCATCGTCGTCACCACACCCGAGCGGGCCAAGGACCTCAAGCACCGGCCCGCGATCATCGAGGCTGCCGCTCAGGGCGCCGGCACCGACCAGTTCACGATGTACTCGTACTACCGCGAGGAGCTCGGCCTTCCCGAGATGGGACTGGTCGGCCGTCAGCTCTGGGAGCAGAGTGGCCTGTCGCCCGACGACATCCAGACCGCGATCCTCTACGACCACTTCACCCCGTACACGCTGATCCAGCTCGAGGAGCTCGGCTTCTGCGGTAAGGGCGAGGCCAAGGACTTCATTGCAGGCGGCGCCATTGAACTCGGCGGCAGGCTGCCGATCAACACCCATGGTGGTCAGCTCGGCGAGGCCTACATCCACGGCATGAACGGCATCGCCGAGGGCGTGCGTCAATTGCGGGGCACCTCGGTCAACCAGGTCGACGGCGTCGAGCATGTGCTGGTCACCGCGGGCACCGGCGTCCCAACCTCCGGGCTGATCCTCGGATAAAGGTGCATCACCACCCCCTTCGGGCACGGTAATGTTTGCTCCGGTTATGCATCACGCGTAGAAGGGGGCCGCGGTATGGCAGTGGAGCGCGACAGTAGCCCGTACGGGTCGCAGACGTTGCTCGGGCCGGGCTGGCCGAGTGTCGATGAAGGGCAACTGACCGCGGCAGCGGCGTCGTACCAGAAGATCGCCGCCAAGATCAGCGGCACCGTCGTCCCGCAACAGACCAGCCAGCTGTCGAAGCTGCAGGGTAATTGGGAGGGCACCGCATCGGTAGCTGCCTCGGGTGAGGCGACCACGATGATCGGCGGACACGAGGCCAATGGCCTACAGGCGCAGGCCATCTCCACGGCGTTGATGAAAATGGCAGCGACCGTGGCGGAGACCAAGACGATCGTGAATGCGGCCGCGCAGGAAGTACAAGCCGAGGTCGAGGCGATCCAGAAACTGGGGCCGCTTGCCGGCCCTAATGTGCAGGCGCTGATCGAGAGCCGGGTCAAGGCTGGGCTGGCGCAGAACACCGCGACGGTCTCGGCCGCCTCCGTTGAAATGGCGGACAGCCTCAGCACGATTGCCAACCTTCCTCAGGTCGGCACCCCGCCGACGGCCCAGGCGCAGCAGGCGGCCCAGAAGGGCGCCGATTCGATGATGCAGCTGATCAGCCAGCTGCCGCAGATGCTCGGGCAGATCCCACAGATGGCCGGCCAGATTCCACAGCAGCTCTCTCAACCGCTGCAGCAATTGTCGCAGCCGCTGCAGCAACTGGTCTCGCAGTTGGGTTCGGGCGGCAAGGGCACCGGTGGTGGGGTCAGCCCGTTCTCGTCGTTCTCGAACCATCCGGCGGCCGGTGGCTCCGGTCCCAGCAGTGGTGCGGGCATGGTCAAGGCCGCGGGTCTGCCCGGGGGCTCGGGTGGCGGCAGCCCCCAGACGCCCTTGCTGGCCAAGATGGTGGGCGGTGGCAGTACTTCGCCGGTCTCGGTCGACCCCGGTGCCAGCGCCGCTGTGGTCGGCGGTGTCGCCCCGGTGGCGGCGGCCAACTCGGCCGGCGGTATGGGTGGTGGCATGGGCATGATGGGCGGCGGTCAGCGCGGCGGTGGCGGTGGGGGCACCGCGACCGGGCTGGCGGTCCCGGCTCCTTTGGAACACGACACGGGGGATGGTGACGATGACTATGACGATTGGTGATCGGTCTCGACGGGAAGGGGATAACCGTGTTCGGTGAGCCGATGAAAATGGCCGAGTCGGGGCTCGGCTGGGAGGCCGCGTCGTTGGAAACGCCCGAAATGCCGCCGATTCAAGGCGGTGAGGACGCCATGAGCGCGACCATCTCCGCCATCCTGCCGACCCTGGCGGCCTCGCTGACCACCAATGTGACGGCGTTGTCGGCCAAGGAAAACATGTTCAACGCCAAGCTGTCGGATGCTCAGGGCGCCTACGAGAAGGCCGATGAGTCCGGTGGTCAGGGCGTCGGTCAGCTCAGCCAGATGATGGGGCAGATGGGCCAGATGGGTCAGATGGCCAGTGCCCCCGCGCAAATGGCGGGCCAGATGGGTGGACAGTTCGGCTCGTTGATGGAGCCGTTGATGAAGGCCATGGAGGGCGCCAAAGGCGGCGGGGAGAACGGCGGCGCACCAGGTGCGGGCCAGCCCGGCGGGCCCGGTGGTCCCGGCGGACCGAACCCTCAACAGCAGCAGGACGAACGCGAAGCCAAGCTCGATGAGCGGGACAAGCAGCAGGACGATCGCGAGACGGCGCAGAACGATCGCGACATTGCGCAGGATCGACGCGACGCCGGCCTCGATGCGCGGGAGACTCAGATGAACGCCCCGACGGGTGGGGCGGCATCGGCGGCTCCGCATGCGGCGCCTCCGGTCACACATTCGGCACCGCCCGCCGCATCCGCACCGGCCGCTCCGCACGCGCCGGCGGCTCCGGTAGCTCCGCATCAGCCGCCGCCGCGTTACGACGATGGTGATCTGTCGCGTCGCATGTAAGAGGTGTCAGCGTTGGGTTGCGGCGCCGGGGTTGAGAATGGCTTCGGTGTCCGCACCGCCGACCACGGCGCGGGCCAGGTCGGCCAGTCGTTGATTGGTTCGCCTGGCGTGTGTGCGCAGCAAAACGAAGGACTCGTCCATCCCGACGGCCCCACGTTCGGCGAGAACACCCTTCGCTTGTTCGATGATGGTCCGGGTGTTGAGCGCACTTTGCAGTTGCTGATTGATGATCTCGGCGCGGGTCAGGATGCGTTGGTGCAGTATCCCTACCGCAGCGACGTCTGCCAATCCCTGTCCGACCGCAAGGTCGCCCGCTGACAGGGCCCCTGGATCGGTGCGAAACAGATTCACCGCACCGATGCGCTCGTCTCGCAACCGCAATGGCAACGCGAACACCGCGGCGAACCCATACTCCGCGGCACGCTCGGCGAACGCGGGCCAACGCTCGCTCTCGTTCGGGATATCGGGTACCAGCACCGGGTTTCGAGTGACGTAGGCCTCCAGGCACGGACCGGCGTTCGCTTCGACCTGCAGCAGTTCGAGCAGCCGGGTGTGTTCGCTACTCGAAGCGAACACGTGGAGGCGTCCGTTCGCGTCACCGAGCATGATGCCCGCCGAGGAAACCGGCAGCAAGGCAGTGAGGTTGTCAACCAGGCGCTGGGCGAACTCGACCACGTCGTAGTCCGCGACGAGGGTGTCCGCCAGCCCGACGAATGTATTTGCGAGTTGCTCGTAACGGTCCATCAGCATCCCCTTACCGGAATCAATCTTTCCCTCTGGCGCCTGCGGTGGTCAACTTTGCTCACAGGGTCACCGACGGATCCGGGTCTGCATCCGGTGCCGGGTCGGAGTCGGCGCCTGGTGTGAATCTCAGCCGGCGATGCACAACCTCATGGGCGACTTCGCTGAGCAAACGCCCGTGCGCGTAGGCGTAGGCCTGCAGGCAGACGTAGGCATTTCGGGCGCTGACCCCCAGCTGCGCGACGATCATGCCGGTGGCCTGGTGAACCTCGCGACTGCCCACGGGTTGGTCCCACACGGATCCGATCGAATCGACCGGGATATCTGTCCGATCCGGACTGAGCAATGTCGCGGTCACCATCTCGGCTACCGCCAAGGCGTTGGCGAAATCGATGGCGGCCAGTTCGGCCGGGGCATCGCGGTACAGATCGAGGACACCTACTTGGATCGCACCGATCTGCAGCGGTAGTGCGTACATTGCGGCGACGCCGATGCCGGCGGCCTCATTGGCGAACGTCGGCCACCGCGCGTCCGGTACGGACAGATCCGCCACCACCACCGGGCCGCCGGATTCGATGGCGTCCACGCCGGGTCCTTCGCCCAATGTGACCTGAGTCCATTCCACGCGTTCGGCGACAGCGTCGCTGGTCCGCAGGACTTCAAGTCCCACACCCTCTACATTGACCGAGATGCCTGCCCGTGTGACCGGAAGGACCGCTACGCATGTCTCGCACAGTCGCTGAGCCGGATCGCCGTCCGGCGAGGTCGTGTGGAAGGCAGCGAGAAACCTCGCACGCACATCCGACGGATCCGACGCATTCACGGAACGCTCCGCTCTGTCCATCGGTCAACTCCGAACCCTCACCGTACCGGCTGACGTGCGGTTCGCGTCCGACCACGGATCGGGGAGGGCGTCGCGTCAACGCGCGGGGCGTTCAATTCTGGGCAGATGTAAACGCAACTAATTAGCTGTGTGAGAAATAGATTCGTTGGGATTGGTATCGGCGCTGAGTATGGGCTGCGGCTCCTCGACCCGCCGGCCTGAGAAGGTGAGTCGCGCGGAGTTCGAGCAGATCTTCCCCGGGCACAGCGTGTTCTACAACTGCGACGGATTCGCCGCCCACACCCACTTCGATTCGCGAAGGGACGCCGCGCAGTTTCTGGCCAACATCGCCCACGAGACGGCGGGGCTCAACCTCGTCGCGGAGGAGGTGAACCGACGCTCGGTCAACAGCTACGCGACCCGACCAGGTGCACAGCCGTGTGGACCAGTACCGCCGGATCACCAACCTGCTGGGCGTCGGCCCGGGCGGCAACCTCTCCTGCTGATCAGGCCGGGACGAGCTCCACGCCCGACAGCACAACGGCGTTGTCCCGCGACGGTGCGGTCAGCACGCCGATGAACTTGCCGTCTTCCTTCCAGATGTTGGCCTGCAGCGTCTCACCCGGGAACACCACTCCGGCGAACCGGGCGCCGTAGGAAGCCACCTGGGAGACATCGCCGTCGAGCAGGTTGTCGACGATGGCCTTGCAGCCGATGCCGTAGGTGCACAGCCCGTGCAGGATCGGCCGGTCGAAGCCTGCCGCCGCGGCGAAGGCCGGGTCGGAGTGTAGGGGGTTGCGGTCACCGCACAGCCGGTACAGCAGTGCCTGCTGCGGCAGCGTCGGCAACGAGATCTCGACATCGGGTGCGCGGTCGGGCAGTTCGGCCGAGGTCGCCGGTCCGCGCTCGCCGCCGAATCCACCCTCGCCACGGGCGAAGATCGACCGCTTGGTGGTCCACAGCACGGTGCCCGACGGATCGGTCACCGTGGACTCGCTGACGATGACGGCGGCCTTGCCCTTGTCCCAGATCTCGGTGAAGCGCTGCACCGACTTCGCGGTTCCGCTGGTCGGGATCGGGCCCGGCACGCTCACTGCCTCGCTGGCGTGCAGCACCTTGGACAGCTCGATGTCGATGCCGGGGAACTGCACCTTCGGCGCCTCGGTCATGTGGAAGCTGACCGCGACGTTGCCGAACGTCGGCAGCACCTGTGGAGTGTCGTCGACGAGGTAGCTCAGTTCGCGCTGATCCATCGGGTCGGCGCCGGCGCCCAGACCCAGGTGGTAGAGCTGGATGTCACTGCTGGTCCAGGAGAACTCGATGGGTTCCAGCTCGGCGCCCAGCGCCTTGTCGAGATCGATTGGCATCTACTTCTTCCCTGCAATGTCGAGTGCTGCGAGGTAACCCCACGTCATGGCGGGACCAATGGTGCCGCCAGGGCCGGGGTAGGTGTGACCCATCACCGGTGAGCTGACGTTACCTGCGGCGTAGAGGCCCTCGATCACGGAGTCGTCGTCCCGCAGCACCCGGCCGACGAGGTCGGTGCGGACACCGCCCTTGGTGCCCAAATCGCCCGGCACCATCTTGGCCGCGTAGTAGGGGCCGTGCTTGATCTCGCCGAGGTTGGGGTTCGGCTTGTTGGTCGGATCGCCGTAGTAGCGGTCATAGGCGCTCTCGCCGCGGTGGAAGTCCTCGTCGACCCCGGAGCGGGCGAAGCCGTTGAATCGGTCGATGGTCGCGCCGAACGCATCGGCGGGCAGGCCGGTCTTGGCGGCCAGCTCCTCGAGGGTGTCGGCCTTGACGATGACGCCGGATTCCAACCACTTCTTCGGAATGCGTTGTCCGGGCTGAAGTCCCGCGAAGATGAAGCGATCGCGGTACTGCTGGTCGAAGATGAGCCAGGCCGGGATGTTCTCGCCCGGGCCGGCACCCTGGCCGTACTCGCCGCCGTACATGTGGTGGCAGGCCTCGACGTACGGCATCGACTCGTTCATGAATCGCTTGCCGGCCATGTTGACGATGATCGAGCCGGGGGAGTTGCGCTCGGACAGCGCGAACCACGGTGAGTCGACCAGCGGGACCGTCGGGCCCCACCACGAGTCCTCCATGAATTCGAGTGCAGCGCCCTGCTTTTCGGCGGCCAGGATGCCGTCGCCGGTGTTGGCCACCGCGCCCACGGTCCACTCGGTAGTGATGGGCGCGCGCTGGTACTTCACCCGCATCTGCTCGTTGTGCTCGAATCCGCCCGAGCCCAGGATGACGGCGCGGCGCGCGCGGATCAGTTGCGGCTCAGCAGTTTCACCCTTGGTGGTGTCACGGACATAGATGCCGCGGACCACGCCGTCCTCGACATAGAGATCGGTCAGCGCGGTGTTCAGCTGTACCGGGACGCCGGCCTGCTGCAGGCCGATGCGCAGCGGCGCGATCAGCGCGCGGCCCATGCCGACCAGGTTCTTGCCGGTGGCGTTGGCCCACACGGAGCGGACGCCCACCTTGATGCTGCGCAGCACGCCGCGGGGATGACGCTTGAGCTGGTTGAGCCGCACGTAGTCCTGCTGCATCACCACCATGTTCATCGGCACCTTGCCGTACGGCGGCTCCAGACCCTTCTCGTCAACGCCGAGCTTCTTCGCGTTGAACGGCTTGGGTTCCACCGAGCGGCCCGTGGGCTTGCCACCGGGCGTCTCCGGGTAGTAGTCGGAGTATCCGGGCACCCAGCAGAGCTTCAGTGGCGAGTGCTTCAGGACGAACGACAGCATCTCCGGCGAGCGGTCGAGGTAGGTGTCGACCTTCTCCGCGGGCACCACGTCACCGATGATTTTGTGCAGGTAGGTGCGGGCGGCCTCGGGGGTATCTTTCACGCCGTCGCGCTTGAGAATCTCGTTGTTCGGGATCCACACCCCACCACCTGACCGCGCAGTGGAACCTCCATAGTGCGGCGCCTTCTCTACGACTACTGTCGAGAGGCCCTGATGGGCTGCGGTGAGGGCGGCGACCATGCCGGCAGCGCCGCTGCCGACCACCACAACGTCGTACTCCTGTCCAGTCATGTAGAACACGTTATAGAATTGCCGGGCCTGTGGACAACTGCGCCGGTCAAAGAAGCGAGGGGAATTCACCAAAATGCTTAGTGTCGAGGTGCGCGACGAGCTCGCTGCCGATCTTGCCGAGGCCGAGCGGAGCCGGGTGCCGATGACGCCGCTGACGGATCGGTACGGCGATATCGACGTGGTGGATGCCTACGAGATCCAGCTGATCAACATCCGGCAGCGGGTCGCCGAGGGTGCGCGCATCATCGGTCACAAGGTCGGGCTGTCCAGCAAGGCGATGCAGGACATGATGGGTGTCGACGAGCCGGACTACGGCCATCTCCTCGACGAGATGGAGGTGTTCGAGAACGTCCCGGTGCCCTCGTCGAAGTTCCTTTACCCGCGCGTCGAGGTCGAGGTCGGGTTCATCCTGGCCGACGATCTGCCCGGGGCCGGCTGCACCGAGGAGGACGTGCTGGCCGCGACGGCCGCGTTCGCCCCGGCGATCGAGCTGATCGACACCCGCATCACCAACTGGCAGATCAAGTTGTGCGACACCATCGCGGACAACGCGTCGAGCGCCGGCTGGGTACTGGGCGAAGCGCGGGTATCGCCCAAAGACGTGGATATCAGAGGCATCGACGCAGTGTTGACCAACCACGGCAAGGTCGTGGCCGAGGGGCGCAGCGATGCGGTGCTGGGAAATCCGGTCACCGCGGTGGCCTGGTTGGCCCGCAAGGTGGAGAGCTTCGGGGTACGCCTGAAGGCCGGTGACATCGTGTTGCCGGGGTCGTGCACGCGTGCGATAGATGCACCTCCGGGCAGCGATTTCGTCGCTGACTTCGCCGGGTTAGGTTCAGTAAGACTGAGTTTCGAATAAGGGAGCCGAATATGGCTGACAAAGCATCAGTTGCCATCGTCGGGTCGGGCAACATCAGCACCGACCTGCTGTACAAGTTGTTGCGTTCGGAGTGGCTCGAGCCGCGCTGGATGATCGGCATCGATCCGGAGTCCGAAGGTCTGGCGCGGGCCCGCAAGCTCGGTCTGGAAACCAGTCACGAGGGGGTGGACTGGCTGCTGGCTCGGGACGAGAAGCCGGACCTGGTGTTCGAGGCCACCAGTGCCTACGTGCACCGTGACGCGGCGCCGCGCTACGCCGAGGCCGGTATCCGTGCCATCGACCTGACCCCGGCGGCCGTCGGCCCCGGCGTCATCCCGCCGGCCAACCTGCGCGCGCACCTCGATGCGCCGAACGTCAACATGGTCACCTGCGGCGGTCAAGCGACCATCCCGATGGTGTACGCCGTGAGCCGTGTGGTGGACGTGCCCTACGCCGAGATCGTGGCGTCGGTGTCGTCGGCCTCGGCCGGTCCGGGCACCCGGGCCAACATCGACGAGTTCACCAAGACCACCAGCGCGGGTGTGCGTGATATCGGTGGGGCCCGCAACGGCAAGGCGATCATCATCCTGAACCCGGCTGAGCCGCCGATGATCATGCGCGACACCATCTTCTGCGCGATCCCCGAGGATGCCGACCACGCTGCGATCACACAGTCGGTCAAGGATGTGGTGGCCGAGGTGCAGACCTACGTCCCGGGCTACCGCCTGCTCAACGAACCGCAGTTCGACGAACCGTCGGTGGTCAACGGTGGAAACCACCTGGTCACGGTGTTCGTGGAAGTGGAGGGTGCGGGTGATTACCTGCCGCCCTACGCTGGAAATCTGGACATCATGACCGCCGCGGCGACCAAGGTCGGCGAGGAAATCGCCAAGGAACTGGCATCAGCGGTTTCAGGAGGTGCGCAAGCATGAGTGACATTTTCTTCAACCCGGTGTGGGACGTCCGGATGACCGACACGTCGCTGCGCGACGGGTCGCACCACAAGCGGCATCAGTTCACCAAGGATGAGGTCGGCGCCATCGTCGCCGCCCTGGATGCCGCCGGTGTCCCGGTCATCGAGGTCACCCACGGCGACGGCCTGGGCGGGTCGAGCTTCAACTACGGGTTCTCCAAGACCCCGGAGCAGGAGCTGATCAAGCTGGCCGCCGAGACGGCCAAGGAAGCCAAGATCGCCTTCCTGATGCTGCCCGGTGTGGGCACCAAGGAAGACATCAAGGAAGCCCAGAACAACGGTGGCTCGATCTGCCGCATTGCGACCCACTGCACCGAGGCCGACGTCTCGATCCAGCACTTCGGGCTCGCCCGTGAGCTGGGCCTGGAGACCGTCGGGTTCCTGATGATGAGCCACACCATCCCGCCGGAGAAGCTGGCCAAGCAGGCCCGCATCATGGCCGACGCCGGCTGCCAGTGCGTGTATGTCGTGGACTCCGCGGGTGCCCTGGTGCTCGAAGGTGTCGCCGACCGGGTGGCGGCGCTGGTCGCCGAACTCGGTAACGATGCTCAAGTTGGCTTTCATGGTCACGAGAACCTCGGTCTCGGCGTGGCCAACAGTGTCGAAGCGGTGCGCGCGGGTGCCAAGCAGATCGACGGCTCGTGCCGTCGGTTCGGTGCCGGTGCCGGCAATGCCCCGGTCGAGGCGCTGGTCGGGGTGTTCGACAAGATCGGCGTCAAGACCGGCATCGACTTCTTCGACATCGCCGATGCCGCCGAGGAGGTCGTCGCCCCGGCGATGCCGGCCGAGTGTCTGCTGGACCGCAACGCGCTCGTGATGGGCTACGCGGGGGTGTACTCCAGCTTCCTGAAGCACGCGGTGCGCCAGGGTGAACGCTACGGGGTGCCCGCCCACGAACTGTTGCTCCGCGTCGGCCAGCGGAAGCTGATCGGTGGTCAGGAAGACCAGCTGATCGACATCGCACTCGAGATCAAGCGCGAGCAGGAAGCTGCGGCCGCCAAGTCCTAGAGGCTGATTGCTTCGTCGGCGTTGTTTTCGAGGATGCCGAGCTGTCGGTAGACATCGTCGCGGTAGTTCGCCGACTGTGAGTTGATCGGGATGGGGCCGCCTTGGGCCCAGTCGTGGATCTGGCCCATCCCGATCACCACGGTGACATCGGCATTCGGATCGGCGTCGACCATTCGCTCGGCGTAGAGCAGCGCACCCGGTGCGGCCTGCTCGCGCGAACCCACGTAGATCGTGGTCGGCGGCATACCGTCGGTCGGTCCGATCATCGGGTTCCAGAGTTCTTCCGGACCGCTGGCCCACGAGCCGTAGTACTCCTTGTCCTCCTCGGTGAGCCATACGACGGGGTCGTTCACCAACGCCACATTGGGGTCGGTGTAGATCTCCTGCCCGCTGAGTCCGGGGGAGAGCAGCACCATGCGGGACGGAACCCGGGCTTCCAGGCACCCGGAGTCCCCGTTGCAATCGCGGACGATCTTCTGCACGGCAAGCGCGGACAGCGTTCCGCCGGCCGAATCTGCGTAGATGCTGACGTTCTCGGCACCGTAGGTCTCGACCTCGTTGGCGATGAAATCGGCCATCGGCGGAACCGAGTTCGCCGCGGTGCCGCCGTCGGGGATCAGCGGATAGCGGGGGACGACGACCGTGGCGCCGGTCTCGCGCGCCATCTGGCTGTAGTCCATCCAGTGAATGATGTTGGGGTCGTAGACGAATCCGCTGCCGTGCACCGCGATGACACGCTCGCCGGTGGGGTTGGGCGGGGTGATCACCCAGACGTCGCCGCCCTCGTAGGTGTCCTTGCTGACCGTGACCCCGATGGTGGTGAACCACGGCGGCGTGGGGGTGGTGATCAACTCGCCGAGCTTCATCGTGATGTTGACGCCGATGACCTGAGAGACCTGCTTGAGCGCCTCCATTCCGAGAACCGTGATCTGATCGGTCAGCGATGGGCCGGGCGTCGCGATCACATGGTCCGCGAGCTCCGGTGGGATGACGATTCCCGGAGCGAGTGCGACTGGCCCCTGCGCGGTCACGGCGCTGGTGAGGGCGTTGACCTGGGTCAGGAGTTCCTGCGGTTGCCGGAGGGCGTGCTCGAACTCGCGGCGTGCGAACGCCAGCATGGCCCAGGCCGCGGGTGGTTCGGCCGGGGATTCAGGAGTGGAGTTCACCGAGAAGGGGTTCAGGACGGTGTTGATCACCGTGGAGATAGCGCCCGTGACCTCGGTTTGTACGTTCTCGACTTTCTCGACCTTCGGCGGTGCGGGAGCCTTCGGTTCCGGGAACTTCGGGCCCGGAGCGGGGATGATCGCCGACAGTGGGTGCAGCGCACTGGTGAGCGCGTCGACCTCGACCGCTACGGGCGCTTCGGGTTCGGTCTTGTCGGGCGCAACGGCAGTGTCGGCCTCGGGTTGTGATGGTGTGGCCGTCCTGGGCAGGAGGCGCGCGACAGTTTTGGCCCCGCGCTTCGTCTTCGCCTTGACGGTGAGCGCCTTCACCGCCGCTCCGTCGTTGTCGCCTGGCCGGTTGGAGGCGACCGAACCCAGCGCGTCACGCACGGCGGTGCGCAGTTCGGCACCCACCTTGTCGATCGCGGCTCTCGGAGTCGACGCGACATCCTCGGAACCGGTGCCGCCGGCGGTGTGGTCCGTCTTGGCTGCAACAGGCTTGCGCGGTTTGGATGGGTGCTGTCGTTTCGCTTTCGCCCGATCAGGCGGCTTGGCCGTCGTTCCCGAGGAGCGAGATGAACCAGATGAAGCAGACGACGTGGACGAGCCCGTCGGATCGGCCGCGGCCACCCCGCACCCGTTGCTCAGCGCCACCGCAGAACCGACCCCCAGGGCCACCGCCAACGCACCGACGTGCCCCACATATCCCCCCATAGGCATGGATCCACGTCTACCGGATGAGTATCGGGCTCTACGGTGTTTCGCGGAAAGTTGACAGAGATTCATGTTTAAGCGAAACGCTTAGTGGGCCTGGGGTTTTCGCTGCCGGCCGGGCTGGTGTGGTGAGGAGTGTCTGCCGGGCCCGGCATGATTGGGCCATGACAACCCGCGAGCAGGCCCAGTCGATCCTTGAACAACTGGCCGGCCCCGGGGCGGTGCTGCGCGATGACCAGTGGTCGGCCATCGAGGCACTGGTGGTCCGGCGGCAGCGCGCGCTCGTCGTGCAACGCACCGGCTGGGGCAAGTCGGCGGTGTATTTCATCGCGGCGAAGCTGCTGCGCGCCGTCGGCCGCGGCCCCACGGTCATCGTCTCCCCGCTGCTGGCGTTGATGCGCAACCAGGTGGCCGCCGCCGAGCGGGCCGGGGTGCGGGCCGCGACGATCAACTCCGGCAATGTCACCGAATGGGACGCGATTCACCGGCAGGTCGCCGACGGCGAACTCGACGTACTACTCGTCAGCCCCGAGCGCCTCAACAATCCCGACTTCCGTGACAACGTGCTGCCCGCGCTGGCCGCCGATGCGGGTTTGGTGGTGGTCGACGAGGCGCACTGTGTTTCGGACTGGGGACACGACTTCCGGCCGGATTACCGCCGAATTCGTACGTTGATAGGCGAATTGGGTTCGCAGGTACCGGTTCTCGCGACAACCGCGACCGCCAACGATCGCGTGGTCAGTGACGTCGCGGCTCAGCTGGGCGTCGGCGGATCGGACACCTTGGTGCTGCGCGGTGGCTTGGACCGCGAGTCGTTGCGGCTGTCGGTGGTGCAGGTGGGTACCCCGGCCCAGCGCGCTGCCTGGATCGCGGCGCACCTGGATTCCCTGCCGGGCTCCGGCATCATCTACACGCTGACGGTGGCGCAGGCGCACGACGTGGCCGCACTATTGGCCGAGCGTGGCCACAAGGTGGCTGCGTACACCGGGTCGACCGATACCACCGAACGTGAACAGCTGGAAGCCGACCTGCTGGGCAATCGGGTCAAGGCGCTGGTGGCGACGTCGGCGCTGGGGATGGGCTTCGACAAACCCGACCTGGGTTTCGTCGTGCATCTGGGGGCGCCATCGTCTCCGATCGCCTACTACCAGCAGGTGGGGCGTGCCGGGCGTGCGACCGACAGCGCCGAGGTGATCCTGCTCCCCGGCACCGAGGATCAGGACGTCTGGAGGTACTTCGCGTCGGTGGCGTTCCCGTCGGAATCGATGGTGCGCCACGTCATCGGCGCACTGGAGACCGACCGCGCACAGTCCACCCCGGCGCTGGAACCGCTGGTCGATCTCAACCGGTCGCGCCTCGAGATGGTGCTCAAGGTGCTCGACGTGGATGGTGCGGTCCGCCGGGTGAAGGGCGGCTGGATCGCTACCGGAGAGCCCTGGAGTTATGACGAGCCCCGGTACCGGGCACTGGACGAGGCGCGCCGCCGGGAGCAACAGGCGATGCTCGACTATCAGGCCACCGACGGCTGCCGGATGGTGTTCCTGCGTGGCCAGCTCGACGATCCTGAGCTCATTCCCGGCGCCCAGTGTGGCCGCTGTGACAACTGCACCGGCCGGCGTTACGAGGCTGCGGTGGCGCAGGACATCCTCACCGATACCGCGCAGCGGTTGTCCCGGCCCGGTGTCCTGGTGGCCCCGCGCAAGCAGTGGCCGTCCGGGCTGGCTGCACTCGGTGTGCCGCTGTCCGGCCGAATCGCCGAGGGCGCGGCGCCGGGTCGGGCGATCGGACGACTCACGGACCTCGGCTGGGGAGCGCGGCTACGGCGCCTTATGGCCGAGCCGGACGGCGAGGTTCCCGACGACGTGATCGACGCGGCCATCGAGGTGCTCAAGGCATGGGATTGGGACCAGCGGCCGGCTGCGGTGATGGGGCTGGACTCCGAGGCGCATCCTCTGCTGATCTCCTCGACGGTGCAGCGCCTGGCGCAGATCGGCCGGCTGACGAATCTGGGCATCCTGACCTACACCCCGCAACGCCGCCCTGTCACCGCCGCGAATTCGGCCTATCGGGTGGCAGCGCTGGACGGTGCCTGGGAACCGCCACGACTCGATTCGAAGGGGCCGCTGTTGTTGGTCGATGACATGACCGACACCGGATGGACGCTCACGATGGCGACCCGGGTGCTGCGTGATGCGGGTGCGTCCGCAGTCCTGCCGTTCGTGCTGGCAAGCGTCAGCTGAGGCGTTCGGTTGGACCCTGGTGGATGTCGCCCTCGAGCGAACTTTTCGGCCACCGGTTTGAGTAGCCTCTGGCGCAAGAAAAATGACGCTGCCAGCAATTGGGTGGGAGATTTCTTTCACTGGTCAACTACCGATGTTTACTGTCTCTGCACGCCCGTGCGCTTGGCGCGTCAATTGGTGCGGGTTTTGGGGCCGGAAGTCGACCCACATCGTGCGGCGATGAAGATCAAGTCGCTGCGACCGAGGGGGCATAGATCGTGGGCCATTTGTTAGCCGGTTATTGCGAACGAAAACTTTGAAATCAAGTGATCTTGATAATGTAAGTAAGGATTGCGTGGCTAACTATTGATCGCATAGTTCTGATCTTGAGTCGCGGCGTCATGAAGTTGCGGACGTTCGCTCAGATTTGCTGACAGCCTTGGCTCCGGGTTTGAACTTCTCTTTGACGGTGTTGAGGCATTGGTGGAGCCCTGGCTGTTTTCCGCCCAGCTTCGCTGGATTGAACTACACGGTTGTGGGGCATCTCTGCGCTGGGTTTTGGTAGCGCTGCATTGGCGCGCGTGGCACGGGCGGAACCGGCGCTCGGTCGCGGGATCTCTGAATCGCCTGCCCCCTGGGTCCGTGAGCGCGGAGAGGTTCCGGGGCTGCCAATGGTGGCAATGGACTCGCTGCGGCACGTCGTCGTGGGGACGGCGAACCCCAATGGCCATTCAGCGTAGGGCCAGGAAAATGCCAGGTAGTGAGGGGCGCGGAGCAGGAGGAACCCGAAAAGGGCGCCGCCTGTGTTGTGTCCGCCGCGTGGATTCCGCGTACTTTCCTCACGCCCACGCCATTCGGACGGTACGAACCACACCACCTTCGTCGGCCGACCATCGGGGTGCCACCACTGGCGACAACATCGACGGACCGCCTTCCGAAGTCGGGGGCCAACGATTTCTGACTTCCCCGCAGCTGCTGACGGTACTGAATCCGCACGAGGGCGGTTTCTCTCGACCGATGTCGCGACTATTTGCTCGATAGTCGCCGATGCGTCGAGTGAGTGGGCGAATACCGTCCAACCAGCAACAGATTATTTGTGGATCGCTAATTTCTGCACCCCCGTCAAGAAGATCTGGATATGCTGGCGCTCTGCAACTAGACACGTCATAGCTGGAGTGGGTCGAGAAGAAACAGACATCGTGAGGACGGGTGCGAGGCTGGACGCCTCGCGTCGGATTTGCGAGCGTTTTACTGGCCTGCTCGACGATGGGGAGGACCAGGGTGAGCATCAATCCGTTTGACGATGAAAACGGCAGATTTCTCGTTTTGATCAACGATGAGGAGCAACACAGTCTGTGGCCGACCTTCGCCGACGTTCCTGCCGGCTGGAGGGTGGTGTTCGGCGAAGCTGACCGCGCTGCGTGTCTGGACTACATCGATCAGAACTGGCCGGACATCCGACCCAAGAGCCTGCGCGACAGATTGGCGCAGAGCTAGGGGTCCCGATAAATCACAGGGCCGGGGGGTTCGCATTTCTTCACGTGGTGGGAGAGTCCGATGCAGCATGTTGAACAGGCGCTGCCGGTAACGCGCGCACAGCTCGACATATGGCTTGCGCAAGACGTCGGTTCCTCCAGTACGGAGTGGCAACTCGGCTTGTTCGTCCGAATCGCAGGTGACGTAGACCGCGATGCCCTTCAGTGGGCGGTCTCCCGTGTGGTCCGCGAGGCCGAACCAATGCGGGCCACGTTCTTCGAAGCCGATGGACAGGTTTTCCAGAGGGCGGTCGAGTACCCGAATGTTGAGCTGGCATTCCATGACCTGACTGGCGCGGCCGATCCGGAGCAGGACGCCCGGGACATGGCGGCGGCAATCCAGCGCACACCAATGTCGATGACAGGACCGCTGTTCAAGTGCGCACTCTTCAAGACTCGCGCCGACGAGCATTTCCTGATCGCGTGCTGTCACCACATAGTCTTGGACGGAACGGGTATCGCTCTCGTCGGCTCGCGGCTCGCTTCGGTGTACTCCTCACTTGTCACCGGTGCGCCGGTACCACCCGCGATCTTCGGTTCACTGTCCGACCTGATCGACTGCGAGTCGGAATACGAAGCGTCCGGCGAATACCTCGACGACCAGGCGTACTGGCATGAGCATCTTCCACCGGATGGCAGCCCGCGCTTCGAGACCACCGACGTTGACGGCGGCCACGAAGCTCATTGGCCCTCGGCCCCAGTGCAATTGGATTCAGACCTGCTTCGCAGGCTCGATGAGTTCGCCGACTCCAAGAACGTTCCCCGCTCCTCGGTCATCACAGCGGCCTGCGCACTCCTGGTGCGTGGCTGGTGTGCAGACGGCTCAGATGTGGTACTCGACTTCCCCGTCAGCCGACGTGTACGTCCCGAATCCCGAACCCTTCCGGGGATGGTCGCGGGCGTCGTGCCGCTGGTATTGACGGCGTCGCCGACAACCTCGATCTCCGATTTCGTCGACCATGTCGAGACTCGAATACAAGAAGCTGTGCAGCATCAACGGTTTCCGGTGCATGCGCTTGAGCGCAAGGTCAATCCGCACGCCGCGGGCCAGATGGCCAATCGGGTGAGCGTGAACTTCCTCCCCTCGACATTCACGTTGGACTTCGGTGGCGCGCCCGCGTCGGCTTCGCTGACCAACGCCGGCGTTGTCGGTGGCTTCGGGCTGATCTTCTCCAGCTCGGGCGATCAGTTGCTGCTCAGCACCATGGGGTCCGGTCAGCCGTTCTCCGAATTCGACGTCGCTGACCTCGCGGCGCGGGTGGAGCGCGTGCTGGCCGGCCTGGTGGCTGATCCCAACGAGCTTGTGGTGTCCGTGGATGTGCTTGATGCGGCTGATCGTGCGGGGCTGGATGAGGTTGGTCATCGGGCGGTGTTGACCGGGTCGGTGGTGGAGTCCTCGATTCCGGCGTTGTTCGCAGCGCAGGTGGAGCGGACTCCGGATGCGGTGGCGGTCTGTTTTGAGGGTCGTTCGTTGTCTTATCGGGAGCTGGATGAGGCGTCGAATCGGTTGGCGCAGTTGCTGGTGGGTGAGGGTGCTGGTGCCGGTGCCTGTGTGGGTTTGATGACTGGTCGTTGTGCTGATGCGGTTGTGGCGATTTTGGGTGTGTTGAAGTCGGGGGCGGCGTATCTGCCGATTGATCCGGTGGTGCCGGATGCGCGGGTGGAGTTCATGCTCGGTGACGCGGCTCCGGTGGCCGTCCTGACGACTGTGGAGTTGATCGATCGCCTGGGCGGATTTGGTGTGGCGGTCATCGACCTGGCTGACCCACGCATTGATTCTCAGCCCGGTACGCCTCTGGTGGTGGGCCCGGCCTCTGATGACATCGCGCACATTATTTATACGTCTGGGACGACGGGTGTTCCCAAAGGTGTTGCGGTTACTCATCAGAACGTGACGCGGTTGTTCGATGGGATGGATGTCGGTTTCGAGATGGGCCCGCGGCAGGTGTGGGCTGCGTGTTCGTCGTTGGCGTTCGATTATTCGGTGTGGGAGATCTGGGGTGCGCTGCTGCATGGTGGCCGTTTGGTGGTGGTGCCCGAGTCGACGACGCGCTCACCGCGGGATCTGGAGGAGTTGGTTGTTGGCGAGGGTGTGACGGTGTTGAGCCAGACGCCTTCTGCGGTGGGTGTTTTGGATCCGGAGAAGTTGGAATCGGTGTCGGCGTTGATGGTCGCGGCCGAGGCGTGTCCGCCCGATGTGGTGGATCGGTGGGCGCCGGGTCGGGTGATGATCAATGGTTATGGTCCGACGGAGACGACGGTGTATGCCACGATCAGCGCTCCGCTGCGAGCCGGGTCGGGTGTGGTGCCGATCGGTGTGCCGGTGCCGGGTGCGGCGTTGTTCGTGTTGGATCGGTGGTTGCGTCCGGTGCCTGCGGGTGTGGTGGGTGAGTTGTATGTGGCCGGTCGTGGTGTGGGGTTGGGTTATGTGCATCGGCCGGGGTTGACTGCTTCGCGGTTTGTGCCGTGTCCGTTCGGCGGGGTGGGCGCTCGGATGTATCGGACCGGGGATCTGGTGTCCTGGGGTTCGGATGGGCAGTTGCGGTATGGCGGGCGTGCTGATGAGCAGGTCAAGATTCGTGGCTATCGCATCGAATTGGGCGAAGTCCAAACAGCTTTGGCTGAGGTGGACGGTGTGCAGCAGGCGGTGGTGATCGTCCGGGAGGATCGCCCGGGTGATAGGCGGCTGGTCGGTTATTTCACCGGCATGGCTGATCCAACTGAGGTGCGGGCAGCGCTGGTACAGCGGTTGCCTTCCTACATGGTGCCCACTGCGATTGTGGTGCTCGATGCGCTGCCGTTGACGGTCAACGGCAAGCTCGACAAACGCGCGCTACCTGTACCCGAATACGCCGACACCGACCATTTCCGAGCGCCGAGCACTGCCACCGAGGAGATCCTGGCCGGGATCTATGCGCAGGTCCTCGGCCTGGAACGCGTCGGTATCGATGACTCCTTCTTCGACCTCGGCGGCGACAGCATCATGGCGATGCGGGTGGTGTCGGCGGTCAACATGACCTTGGATGCCGGCCTGGCGGTGCGCACCCTTTTCGATTCCCCGACAGTGGCGCAGCTGGCGCCACATGTCGGCGAAGATTCGGACCGGCGCGCGCCCTTGGTGGCGGCCGAGCGTCCTCGTCTGATTCCGTTGTCCTTCGCACAACAGCGGCTGTGGTTCCTCAACCGGTTCGAAGACGGGGCGGCGACATACAACATGCCGATCGCGTTCCGGATCAACGGCGCACTGGACCTCGGCGCGCTCGATGCGGCTCTGGACGACGTGATCACCCGTCACGAATCGCTGCGCACAGTGTTCCGCGATGTCGACGGTGTGCCGTCTCAGAAGGTGCTGCCCGCGCAGCCGGGGCTGTGGCGGCGCGGCGGTCCGGCAATGGTGCAGGTTGCAGAAGACGACCTGGCCGGCGAATTGACTGCCCTGGCGGGTTACACGTTTGACTTGGCCAGTGAGATCCCGATCCGGGCCCAGATCTATGCCCTGGGACTCGAACGGTTCGTTCTCGGAATCGTCTTGCACCACATTGCCTTCGACGGCTGGTCGATGGCACCCATGGCCCGGGACGTCGGCGAGGCGTATCGGTCGCGCACCCTCGGCCAGGCCCCCGCCTGGTCACCGCTGCCGGTGCAGTACGCCGATTACACGCTGTGGCAACATGGTTGGCTGGGATCCGAGTCCGATCCCGACAGTGTGCTCGCCAGCCAGTTGACCTACTGGCGTCGGGAATTGGCTGACCTCCCCGAGGTGGTGTCGCTTCCAACGGATCGTCCGCGTCCGCCCGCGCTCAGCTATCGCGGCGATGCGATTGACCTGTGCATCGATCCCGAGTCCTGGGCGGGAATCAAAGCCGTCGCCACGGCGCACAACGCCACGGCGTCGATGGTATTGCAGGCCACGATCGCGGTCGCGCTGCACCGAGCCGGCGTTGGCGATGACATCGCACTGGGGACCCCGATTGCCGGTCGTACGGACCAGGCCCTTGATGAGCTGGTCGGCTTCTTCGTCAACACCTGGGTGCTACGACTGGGCGTTGACCCTGCGCTGCCGTTCAGCGAAGTGTTGGAACGTGTGCGGCAGAAGGCATTGGATGCCTACTCAAATCAGGATGTGCCGTTCGAGCTGTTGGTTGAGCGGCTCAACCCGACGCGATCGACATCCCACCACCCGCTGTTCCAGGTGGCGTTGGCCTTCCAGAACAACGTGCGTCCCGAAATCCAGCTGGATGACCTCGACGTCGAGCCGGTCACTGCCGATATCCATACCGCCCGGTTCGACCTCGAATTCGACCTGCGAGAAATATCCAGCGGGGACTCGAATGCGCTGTTCGATCTGAAGGCAGCGCCTGCCGAAGGCCGCGGTGAGCTGATGGCGGCCGGCACGGTCGCCTATGCCACGGATCTGTATGACCGATCCAGCGTCGAGCGGTTGGTGGGTTGGTTCGGCCGCGTGGTCCACGCTGTGGTGGCCGATTCGTCGGTGGTCGTGGGTGAGATCGGCCTGCTGGATCACGATGAGCAGGATCTGGTGCTGCACAAGTGGTCTGGCGCTGAGGTGAGCCTGCCGGTGGGATTGGCGCCGGATTCGCTGGCTGCGGCGGTTGCCGCTGACCCGGACGCCATTGCGGTAATAGATGGGACGCGCGAGCTGTCCTACCGGGAGCTGGATGAGGTCTCGAACCGGTTGGCTCGGGCGTTGATCGAGGCGGGCGTGGGCCCCGAGCGTGCCGTCGGTGTGGCTATGAGTCGCTGCGCGGAGTTGGTGATCGCATGGTGGGCAGTGCTCAAGGCCGGCGGGGTGTACGTGCCGGTCGATCCAGGCCACCCGGCCGAGCGGATCGCCACGGTACTGGACACCGCCGAGGCTGTTTGCGTGCTCACGCGCGGCATGGGCGGGCTCGAAGGGACCGACGGCCACCTCGTCATTCCGCTTGAAGTGGTCGATCTGTCCGGGTACAGCGCCGAGCGGGTTACTGATTCGGACCGGTTGTCGCCGTTGGATATTGATGATGCGGCGTATGTGATTTTCACGTCGGGGTCGACGGGTACGCCGAAGGGTGTGGCGATCAGCCACGCCGGTGTGCTGGGTGTGGCAGCTGCGCACCACGATTTGCTCGGCGTGGGCCCGCACTCTCGGGTGTTGATGGTGGCTGCGCCGACGTTCGATGCCTCGGTCTTCGAGTGGCTGTGGGCGGTGGCGTCGGGAGCGGCGTTGGTGGTGGCTCCGCCGGATTCCTATGCCGGCGAGGCACTGGCCGAGGTTCTGGCGCGCCAGCGCGTCGATGCGGCTCTGATCACGCCGACCGTGTTGGCCACGCTGGATCCGACTCAGATCGACGGGTTGGATACGTTGGTCACCGGTGGTGAGGCGTGTCCGGCTGAGTTGGTGGCCGCGTGGGCGCCCGGTCGGCGGATGTTCAATGCGTACGGACCGACCGAGGTCACTATCTGGTCGACCTGGAGTGCGCTCTCGGCCGGGGAGCCGGTGCGAATCGGTGCCCCGGTTCCGGGCACCTGCGCGCTGGTGCTGGATGCGCGGCTGAACCCGGCCCCGGTCGGGGTGGTCGGTGAGCTGTATCTCGCCGGGCACGCAGTGGCGCGTGGTTACGTGGGCCGCCCCGATCTGACGGCGGATCGGTTCGTGGCCAACCCCTTTGGCGCTCCCGGGACGCGGCTGTATCGTACCGGCGACCTCGTGCGTTGGACCGATACGGGCTGTCTGGAATACCGGGGACGCGCCGATGCCCAGATCAAGCTGCGGGGCCAGCGTCTGGAACTGGGCGAGATCGAGAACACCCTGCTGACCTGCCCGAAGGTCACGCGTGCGGCTGCGGCCGTGCATCGGGGCAGCACCGGAGTCGATCACCTGGTCGGCTACATCGCCCTAGAGCAGACCAGCAGCGCCGACCACGACGCCGACGTCGTCGACCAGTGGCAAGGCATCTACGACGAGCTCTACGATGCCGAGCTCGACATGGTCGAGTTCGGCAACGATTTCCGGGGGTGGAACAGCAGCTACACCGACGATCCGATCCCGCTCCAGGAGATGGAGGAGTGGCGCTCGGCCACCGTGGACCGGATCCTCGCGCTGCGGCCGCAGCGGGTGCTCGAGCTCGGCGTCGGATCGGGCTTGGTGCTGTCGCAGCTCGCTCCGAAGTGCGTGGAGTACTGGGGCACAGACTTTTCCGCACCGACCATCCAGAAGCTGCAATCGGCGGTGGTCGGCCACCCGTGGGGAGATCGGGTGCATCTGCTCACCCGACCGGCGCACATGACCGAGGAGCTGCCGCAGAACCAGTTCGACATGGTGGTGATCAACTCGGTGGTCCAGTACTTCCCGAGCGCTGGGTACCTGGCCGAGGTGATCGACAAGGCAGTGGATCTGCTGGCGCCGGGCGGCAAATTGTTCGTCGGCGACGTGCGCAACCACAGTCTGCAGGCCGCGTTCCAGACCGGTATTGCGCTGGCGCGCAGCCGGAATGGTACCGATACCGACGAGATCCGCCAGCGGGTACAGCGCGCGATGCTGGGCGAGCCCGAGTTACTGCTTGCCCCGGAGTTTTTCACCACTTGGGCAGCCGACCACCCGTCGGTGGGCGGTATCGCCATCCAGGTCAAACGTGGTGAGGCCGACAACGAGCTGAGCCGGTACCGCTACGACGTGATCATCCACAAGTCGCCCACCCAGGTGTGCTCGCTGACCAGTGCCCCGAACTGGGCATGGGCCGATTGTGCGGGCCTGAATGGGCTGCAGGCCGAGCTGACGGCTCGGCAACCGTCCACCGTGCGGGTCAGCGGCATTCCCCGTGCCGGGGTGATCACCGATGTGGTGACCGAACAAGCCTTGAGCGCCGGACTTCCCATCGTGGAGGCGCTCGTCCACGCCGACACCGGCGCCGCCGATGTCGTCGTCACACCCGAAATGGTGTACCGGCTCGGCGAGGCGGCCGGATACCACGTCGCGGTCACGTGGGGCGCACAACCCGGCACATTGGACGCCGTATTCATCGCCACCTCCGACGGGCAGGCCGTGCCGGCGCTCACCGATCTGTACCAGCCCGCCACCGACTCCCGTCAGCGCGGCGGCTATGCCAATGACCCGCACACCAACTCGAAGGTCACCGCGGTCCGTCAATGGTTGGCCGATCGGTTGCCCGAATACATGGTGCCGTCCCAGATCGTGGTGCTCGACGAGTTTCCGCTGACTTCTTCGGGCAAGATCGATCGCAAGGCCCTTCCTGAACCCACCTTTGTCGCCACCTCATTCCGTGCGCCTGAGGCCGATATGGAAAAGATCGTCGCCGAGGTGTTCACCGAGGTCCTGGGACTCGGCAGGGCGGGGCTCGATGACGATTTCTTCGTCCTCGGCGGCGATTCGCTGATTGCGATCCGGGTCTGTGCGCGTCTACGGTCCGCTCTCGGTAGGGATGTGCCGGTCCGCTACCTGTTTGACGCACCCACAGTCGGTGGGCTGGCCGACTATCTGAATCGGCACCAGGACGGGGTGGCCCGGCCTCCGTTGACCGCGCGGCATCGTCCGGCGATGGTTCCGCTGTCGTATGCCCAGCAGCGGTTGTGGTTCCTGGAGCAGTTGCACGGTCCGTCGCCGATCTACAACATGGCGGTGGCGCTGCGGCTCCGGGGACGCCTGGACGCTGACGCGCTCGGCGCCGCGCTGGCAGACGTCGTGGGCCGGCAGGAGAGCCTCCGCACCGTGTTCACATCGGCCGACGGGGTACCTCAGCAGGTGGTCCTCGGCGTTGAAAAGACTGTCCCGGGGTGGCGAATTGTCGACGCCGACGGATGGCCCGCAGGCCGCCTCGACGAAGCAATCGGTGATACGGCGCGTCACAGTTTTGACCTCACGACTGAGATCCCGATCAAGGCAACGCTTTTCCGTATCGACGAGAACGAGCATGTGCTGGCGGCGGTTGTGCACCATATCGCCGCCGACGGCTGGTCGGTGACCCCTCTGGTGATCGATCTCGCGACTTCGTACGCCAGTCGGTGCGCGGGGCAGGCGCCGGATTGGGATCCCTTGCCGGTGCAGTATGCCGATTACACGCTGTGGCAGCAGGAGTGGTTGGGATCCGTATCCGACCCCGACAGCGTCATCAGCGGCCAGCTGAGCTACTGGGAGGGCGAGCTGGCGGAGCTGCCCGACCGGTTGGAGCTGCCAACGGACCGGGCGTACCCGCCGGTGGCCGACTACCAGGGCTCCAGTGTGACGGTGGTTTGGCCGGCCGAGTTGCAGCAACAGATCGCCCGGGTGGCCCGCGAACGTGGTGCGACGAGTTTCATGGTTGTCCAAGCGGCGTTGGCGGCGCTGATGGCCCAGCTGAGCGCGAGCACCGATGTGGCCGTGGGCATTGCGTCTGCCGGCCGGGGCGAGCCCGCGCTCGACGACCTGGTGGGCTTCTTTGTCAACACGTTGGTGCTGCGGGTGGACGTCGCCGGTGACCCCACGGTTGCCGACCTGTTGGACCAGGTGCGGCGGCGGAGTTTGGCGGCGTTCGAGCATCAGGATGTGCCGTTCGAGGTGCTGGTGGACCGGCTCAATCCGACGCGAAGCCTGACCCATCATCCGCTGGTGCAGGTCATGCTGACTTGGCAGAACCTGCCGTGGCAGCACAGTGATCCCGCTGCCGCGCTGACGTTGGGTGACGTTGGAGTCACCCGGTTGGAGGCCGAAACGCAGACCGCCCGTATGGATCTGGTGTTCTCCCTGGCCGAACGTTTCAACGACGCCGGCACACCGGCCGGTATCGAAGGATCAGTCGAGTTCCGCACCGACGTGTTCGACTCGGCCACCATCGAGACCGTGATCGAGCGGTTGCAGCGGATGCTGGTGGGAATGACGGCCGATCCGACGCAGCGGTTGTCGGCGGTGGATGTGCTTGATGCGGCTGATCGTGCGGGGCTGGATGAGGTTGGTCATCGGGCGGTGTTGACCGGGTCGGTGGTGGAGTCCTCGATTCCGGCGTTGTTCGCAGCGCAGGTGGAGCGGACTCCGGATGCGGTGGCGGTCTGTTTTGAGGGTCGTTCGTTGTCTTATCGGGAGCTGGATGAGGCGTCGAATCGGTTGGCGCAGTTGCTGGTGGGTGAGGGTGCTGGTGCCGGTGCCTGTGTGGGTTTGATGACTGGTCGTTGTGCTGATGCGGTTGTGGCGATTTTGGGTGTGTTGAAGTCGGGGGCGGCGTATCTGCCGATTGATCCGGTGGTGCCGGATGCGCGGGTGGAGTTCATGCTCGGTGACGCGGCTCCGGTGGCCGTCCTGACGACTGTGGAGTTGATCGATCGCCTGGGCGGATTTGGTGTGGCGGTCATCGACCTGGCTGACCCACGCATTGATTCTCAGCCCGGTACGCCTCTGGTGGTGGGCCCGGCCTCTGATGACATCGCGCACATTATTTATACGTCTGGGACGACGGGTGTTCCCAAAGGTGTTGCGGTTACTCATCAGAACGTGACGCGGTTGTTCGATGGGATGGATGTCGGTTTCGAGATGGGCCCGCGGCAGGTGTGGGCTGCGTGTTCGTCGTTGGCGTTCGATTATTCGGTGTGGGAGATCTGGGGTGCGCTGCTGCATGGTGGCCGTTTGGTGGTGGTGCCCGAGTCGACGACGCGCTCACCGCGGGATCTGGAGGAGTTGGTTGTTGGCGAGGGTGTGACGGTGTTGAGCCAGACGCCTTCTGCGGTGGGTGTTTTGGATCCGGAGAAGTTGGAATCGGTGTCGGCGTTGATGGTCGCGGCCGAGGCGTGTCCGCCCGATGTGGTGGATCGGTGGGCGCCGGGTCGGGTGATGATCAATGGTTATGGTCCGACGGAGACGACGGTGTATGCCACGATCAGCGCTCCGCTGCGAGCCGGGTCGGGTGTGGTGCCGATCGGTGTGCCGGTGCCGGGTGCGGCGTTGTTCGTGTTGGATCGGTGGTTGCGTCCGGTGCCTGCGGGTGTGGTGGGTGAGTTGTATGTGGCCGGTCGTGGTGTGGGGTTGGGTTATGTGCATCGGCCGGGGTTGACTGCTTCGCGGTTTGTGCCGTGTCCGTTCGGCGGGGTGGGCGCTCGGATGTATCGGACCGGGGATCTGGTGTCCTGGGGTTCGGATGGGCAGTTGCGGTATGGCGGGCGTGCTGATGAGCAGGTCAAGATTCGTGGCTATCGCATCGAATTGGGCGAAGTCCAAACAGCTTTGGCTGAGGTGGACGGTGTGCAGCAGGCGGTGGTGATCGTCCGGGAGGATCGCCCGGGTGATAGGCGGCTGGTCGGTTATTTCACCGGCATGGCTGATCCAACTGAGGTGCGGGCAGCGCTGGTACAGCGGTTGCCTTCCTACATGGTGCCCACTGCGATTGTGGTGCTCGATGCGCTGCCGTTGACGGTCAACGGCAAGCTCGACAAACGCGCGCTACCTGTACCCGAATACGCCGACACCGACCATTTCCGAGCGCCGAGCACTGCCACCGAGGAGATCCTGGCCGGGATCTATGCGCAGGTCCTCGGCCTGGAACGCGTCGGTATCGATGACTCCTTCTTCGACCTCGGCGGGGACTCGCTGTCGGCCATGCGGCTGATCGCTGCTGTCAACTCCAGCCTCGACGCTGATGTGGGTGTTCGCGCCCTGTTCGACGCACCGACAATTGCTCAGCTGGCACCGCACATCCAGGCAGGCTCGGGCGGGCGTCAGCGGTTGACCCCGCAGCAACGTCCCGACGTCGTCCCGTTGTCCTATGCGCAACAGCGGTTGTGGTTCCTGGAGCAGCTGCAGGGGCCGTCGGCGATCTACAACATGGCCGTCACGCTCCAGTTGCGTGGGGATCTGGATGCCGACGCGCTGGGGCAGTCGTTGACGGATGTTGTGGGCCGCCACGAGAGCTTGCGGACCGTGTTCGGCGCTGTCGACGGGACTCCGCATCAAATCCTGGTGCCCACCGAGCGGGCGGAACTCGGTTGGCAGGTCGTTGACGCCACCGGTTGGTCTGCAGACCGACTGAAGGACGCCGCCGAGGCGGTCGCGCGGCGCCCGTTTGACCTGACTCACGAAATACCGTTGCGGGCCACTCTGTTCCGGGTTGCTGAGGACGACCATGTTCTGGTTGCGGTGGTGCACCATATCGCCGCCGATGGTTGGTCGATCACCCCGTTCATCGCGGATCTGGGTGCCGCCTATGCGAGCCGTTGCGCCGGCCAGGCCCCGACGTGGGCGCCGTTGGCCGTGCAATACGCCGATTACACGTTGTGGCAACAAGAATGGTTGGGGTCGGAGTCCGATCCGGACAGCGTTATCGCCACGCAGTTGGCGTACTGGGAACAGGTGCTGGCGGATCTGCCCGAGCGCCTCGAGTTGCCCACCGATCGGCCCTATCCGCTGGTGGCCGATTACCAGGGTTCCAGCGTGACGATCGATTGGCCGGCCGAGTTGCAGCAGCAGGTGGCGCGGGTGGCTCGTGAGCACAATGCGACGAGCTTCATGGTGGTGCAGTCCGCACTGGCGGCCCTGCTCGCGCAGTTGAGCGCCAGTTCCGATGTGGCGGTGGGTATTGCGACGGCAGGTCGCAGCGATCCAGCGCTCGATGACCTTGTCGGCTTCTTCGTCAACACCCTGGTTCTACGGCTCGACCTAGTCGGTGATCCCACCGTCGCCGACCTGTTGGGCCAGGTGCGTCAGCGCGGGCTTGCGGCGTTCGAACATCAGGATGTGCCCTTCGAGGTACTGGTGGAGCGACTGAATCCGGCTCGCAGCCTGACCCATCATCCGCTCGTCCAGGTGATGGTGTCCTGGCAGAATTTCGCCGCGGAGCAAGCCTCCAGTCTGGCGCTCGGAAATGTCGAGGCCACTCCGTTGGACGCCGAATCCCGGACCGCTCGTATGGATCTGGTGTTCTCCCTGGCAGAACGGTTCAGCGAGACCGGTGCACCGGCCGGCATCGGCGGGATCGTCGAGTTCCGTACCGACGTATTCGACGCCACCACCGTCAACACGCTGGTGGAGCGGCTGCAGCGGGCATTGGTGGTGATGACCTCCGACACCGGGCAGCGGTTGTCGGCCGTCGATCTGCTCGACGCAGCTGACCGTGCGCGGCTGGACCAGATTGGTCATCGGGCAGTACTGACGCAATCGGTGCAGGAGACATCGATTCCGGCGTTGTTCGCGGCGCAGGTGGAGCGGGCGCCGGGCTCCGAGGCGGTCAGTTTCGATGGTCGTACGCTGAGCTACCGGGAACTCGACGAAGCGTCGAACCGGATGGCACACATGTTGATCGACCGGGGCGCTGGTCCCGGCGAGTGTGTGGCGTTGTTGCTCGAGCGCTCGGCGCAGGCGGTTGTCGCGATCCTGGGTGTGCTCAAATCGGGCGCGGCGTATCTGCCGATCGATCCGGCGGTACCAGACGCCCGCATCGAGTTCATGCTCACTGACGCCAAGCCCGTCGCGGCAGTCACCACGGGTGGTTTGGCCGAGCGGCTCGACGGGTCAGGTGTGCCGGTGGTCGAGGTCGACGATCCGCGCATTGATGTGCAGTCGGCCACCCCGGTGTCGTTGCCGGCGCCGGGGGACATCGCGCACATCATCTACACCTCCGGGACGACCGGTGCTCCCAAAGGCGTTGCGGTCACGCACCAGAACGTGACCCGGCTGTTCGACGGGATGGACGTCGGCATCGAGATGGGGCCGCGGCAAGTGTGGGCCCAATGTTCGTCGCTGGCCTTCGATTATTCGGTGTGGGAGATCTGGGGTGCGCTGCTTTTCGGCGGCCGGCTGGTGGTGGTGCCCGAGTCAACGACGCGCTCACCGCAAGACCTGCACGCCCTCCTCGTCAATGAACATGTCACCGTGGTGAGTCAAACCCCTTCGGCGGTGGGCATGTTGCCGTCAGAGGGGCTGGAGTCCGCGGCGTTGATGGTGGCAGCCGAGCCTTGCCCCGGCCAGGTCGTGGACCACTGGGCACCGGGCCGGGTGATGATCAACGGTTACGGTCCGACCGAGACGACGGTGTATGCCACGATCAGCGCTCCGTTGGTCGCAGGTTCGAATACCGTGCCGATCGGTGTGCCGGTGCCGGGTGCGGCGTTGTTCGTGCTGGATCGGTGGTTGCGTCCGGTGGCACCCGGTGTGGTGGGTGAGTTGTATGTGGCCGGCCGCGGGGTGGGGCTGGGTTATGTGCGGCGCGCCGGATTGAGTGCGTCTCGGTTCGTCGCCTGCCCGTTCGGCGGGGTGGGCGCCCGGATGTATCGGACCGGGGATCTGGTCTCCTGGGGGTCGGACGGGCAGTTGCGGTATGCCGGGCGTGCTGATGAGCAGGTCAAGATTCGCGGGTATCGCATCGAATTAGGTGAAATTCAAACAGCTCTCGCCGATCTGGGTGGTGTCGACCAGGCAGTGGTGATCGCTCGGGAGGACCGTCCGGGTGATAAGCGGCTGGTCGGGTACATCACCGGCACCGCCGATCCGTCAGACATCCGGGTACGCCTTTCACAGCAGCTGCCCTCGTACATGGTGCCCGCGGCGGTGGTGGCGCTCGACGCGTTGCCGTTGACCGTCAACGGCAAGCTCGACAAACGCGCCCTACCCGCACCCGACTACGCCGATACCGATCACTACCGGGCTCCGAGCACTGCCACCGAAGAGATCCTGGCCGGCATCTACGCCGATGTCCTCGGCCTGGAACGGGTCGGTGTCGACGACTCCTTCTTCGACCTCGGCGGGGACTCGTTGTCGGCCATGAGGTTGCTCGCTGCCGTCAACAGCCGCCTGGACGTCGACCTTGCGGTGCGCACTCTGTTCGACGCACCCACAGTCGCTCAGCTCGCCTCCCGTCTGGGCTCGGGCACGAGTGGACGCCGGCCGCTGATCCCGCAGCAGCGTCCAGCCGTCATCCCGTTGTCGTACGCGCAACAGCGGCTGTGGTTCCTCAACCGGTTCGAGGGCGGGGTCGCCACCTACAACATGCCGATCGGCTTCCGGATCAACGGTGCGGTGGACGTCGAAGCTCTGGGATCAGCGCTTGACGACGTCCTCGCCCGGCACGAATCGCTGCGCACGGTGTTCCCTGACGTCGATGGCGTGCCGTCGCAGAAGGTGATGCCGGCACAGGATGGCATGTGGCGCCGCGGCGGTCCGGCTGTGGTGCAGGTACCCGAGGACCAAGAAGACGCTGTCATCGGCGAGTTGATCGCGTTGGCGGGGTACCGGTTCGACCTGGCGACCGAGATCCCGATCCGTGCGCAGATCTACGCCGTGGGGCCCGAGCGGTACGTCCTCGGAATCGTCCTGCACCACATCGCGTTCGACGGTTGGTCGATGGCGCCGATGGTCAAGGATGTCGGGATCGCTTACGCGGCTCGATGCGGCGGGCAGGTTCCTGACTGGTCACCGCTGCCTGTCCAGTACGCCGATTACTCGCTGTGGCAGCGTGAACATCTGGGAGACCTGGAGGATCCGGACAGTCGGATCGCGGAACAGTTGTCCTACTGGCGTAAGGAGCTGGCGGACCTGCCCGAGGTGGTGTCGCTGCCCACCGATCGGCCACGTCCGCCAGTGCCCAGCTACCGCGGCGACGGGGTCCAGCTGCGCATCGACTCCCAAACCTGGGCCGGAGTCAAAGCGGTTGCCGCACAACACAACGTCACCACGTCGATGG
Organism: Mycobacterium sp. IDUB_9; assembly: GCF_055419505.1. Lineage (NCBI taxonomy): Bacteria > Bacillati > Actinomycetota > Actinomycetes > Mycobacteriales > Mycobacteriaceae > Mycobacterium > Mycobacterium sp. IDUB_9. Next base: position 1,761,224 of record NZ_JBVAXU010000001.1, read on the forward strand.
TGTTGCAGGCCGTCATGTCTGTCGTGCTGCACCGGGCTGGGGTCGGTGAGGACATCGCGCTGGGGACGCCGATCGCCGGACGCAATGACCAGGCCCTGCAGGAGTTGGTCGGGTTCTTCGTCAACACCTGGGTTCTGCGGGTCGGTTTGAACTCTCAGCACAGGTTCAGCGATGTGCTCGATCAGGTGCGCCAGAAGGCGCTGGACGGGTACACGAATCAGGACGTGCCCTTCGAGTTACTGGTGGAGCAGCTCAACCCGACGCGGTCCACATCGCACCATCCGCTGTTCCAGGTCGCCCTGGTCTTCCAGAACAACGTGCGTCCCGAGGTGGCCTTGGAGGGTGCCGGCATCGAGCCGATGTCAATGGTTACCCGCACCGCCAAGTTCGATCTCGATGTCGACATCAGAGAGGTACCCGACGAGCGTTCGGGCGCACCGATGGCTGCCGGTGTGTTGACCTACGCCACGGACTTGTTCGACCGGTCCACGATCGAACGCTTGGTGGGTTGGTTCGACCGGATGGTCCAGGCCGTGGTGGCCGACTCGTCGGTGATGGTGGGCGAGGTGGCTCTCCTGGACCACGACGAGCGAGATCTGGTGTTGAACAAGTGGTCTGGCGCCGGATTCGATGCCCAGGTGGGGCTCGCTCCGGAGCTGTTGACGGCTGCGGCCGCCGCTGATCCGGACGGCCTGGCGTTGGTCGATGACCCGCGGGAGTTCACCTACCGGCAGCTCGACGAGGCCTCCAACCGGTTGGCGCGGGTGTTGATTGGCGCGGGGGTGGGCCCTGAGCGCGCGGTCGGTGTGGCGATGGGCCGGTGCGCTGAGTTGGTGATCGCGTGGTGGGCGGTGCTCAAGGCCGGAGGTGTGTATGTCCCGGTGGACCGGACGCACCCGGCCGAGCGGATCGCCACGGTGCTGGATGCCTCCGAAGCGGTATGTGTGCTGACCCGGGGCGACGACTCCGTGGCCGGAGCCGGGACGCGCGCGGTCATGGACATGGACTCACTGGATCATTCGGCAGCTTCGGCGGCGCCGATCACCGATACTGATCGGTTGGCGCCGTTGGCTGTTGACGATGCGGCGTATGTGATTTTCACGTCGGGGTCGACGGGTACGCCGAAGGGTGTGGCGATCACCCATGCCGGGGTGCTGGGTGTGGCTGCGGCCACGCGCAATTTGTTCGGTGTGAGCGCGGGTGCGCGCGTGCTGATGGTGGCCGCACCGACGTTCGATGCCTCGGTGTTCGAGTGGTTGTGGGCGGCGGCTTCGGGGGCGGCGTTGGTGGTGGCACCGCCGGATTCCTATGCGGGTGAGGCGCTCACCGCAGTCATCGAGGATCAACATGTCGAAGCGGCGTTGATCACACCGTCGGTGGTGGCAACGCTCGACCGTACCCGGTTGGGCGCGCTGACCACCTTGATCACCGGCGGTGAGGCATGTCCGGCGGAGTTGGTGGCGGCGTGGGCTGCATCCGCACGCGAGGAGGGAAATAGGACAACCCGGCGGATGTTCAATGCGTATGGCCCGACAGAGGTGACGATCTGGGCGACGTGGAGTGCGTTGTCGGCCGGGGAGCCGGTGCGTATCGGTGCTCCGGTGCCTGGCACGTCTGCGTTGGTGCTGGATGTGCGGCTCAATCCCGTTCCGGTTGGTGTGGTGGGTGAGTTGTATGTGGCTGGTCCGGTGTTGGCGCGGGGTTATGTGGGCCGGCCGGACTTGACCGCGGATCGGTTTGTGGCCAATCCCTTTGGTGCTCCGGGGACGCGGTTGTATCGCACGGGTGATCTGGTGCGCTGGAACTCCGACGGCAGTCTGGAGTATCTCGGTCGTGCTGATGCGCAGGTGAAGTTGCGCGGGCAGCGCCTTGAGTTGGGTGAGATCGAGAACACGCTGCTCGCCTGCCCACCGGTCGCGCGCGCCGCTGCCACGGTTTACCACCGTGATGCCACGGACCACCTGGTCGCCTATGTCGCGTTGGAACGGACCAGCAGTGCCGACAAAGATGCCGAGGTTGTCGATCAGTGGCAACACGTCTACGACGAGTTGTATGACGCCGATCTCGAAGTGGTGGAGTTCGGCAGCGACTTCCGTGGGTGGAACAGCAGTTACACCGGGGATCCGATCCCGATCGATCAGATGCGTGAATGGCGCTCGGGTGCGGTCGATCGAATCATGGCGCTGCGGCCGCAGCGGGTACTCGAGCTCGGTGTGGGTTCGGGCCTAGTGCTTGCCGAGATCGCTCCGAACTGCGTGGAGTATTGGGGCACAGACTTTTCCGCACCGACCATCCGCACGCTGGAATCAGCGGTGGCCGGCCAACCGTGGGGGGACCGCGTTCGGTTGCGCGTACAGCCCGCGGATGTGGTCGACGGGCTGCCGGTCGGATACTTCGACACGATCATCGTCAACTCGGTCATCCAATACTTCCCCAACGCCGGGTATCTCACCGAGGTCGTCGACAACGCCATGGGACTGTTGGCCCCGGGCGGGACTCTGTTCGTCGGCGATGTGCGCAATCACAGCCTTCAAGGCGCCTTCCAGACCGGTATCGCGCTGGCCCGCAGTGGATCGGGTGCCGACACCGACGACGTCCGCCAGCGTGTGCAGCGCGCCGTCCTCGGAGAGCCGGAGTTGCTCTTGGCGCCAGAGTTCTTCACCAGCTGGGCGGCGGACCACCCGGAAGTGGGAGGCATCGGGATCCAGGTAAAGCGCGGTGAAGCCGACAATGAGCTGACCCGCTACCGCTACGACGTCGTCATTCACAAGTCAGCATCCGGGGTCCAGTCGCTTGCGGAAGCACTCACCTGGGATTGGGCTGACTGCGCGGGACTGAGCGGGTTGCACGCCGAGTTGACGGCTCGGCGGCCGTCGACGGTGCGGGTCAGCGCGATCCCGCGGGCGGGTGTGATCGGTGATGTTGTCATCGAACAAGCCCTTGCAGACGGGCGTTCAGTGTCTGAAGCCGTGGCACAGGCGAAGGCCGCCGACGGGCCCTCGGATGCCGTGACACCGGAACTGCTGTACCGGCTCGGCGAGGCGGCCGGCTACCACGTTGCCGTCACGTGGGGTTCGCAGCCCGGCACCGTCGACGCGGTCTTCCTCGACGCCACGGGAGTGGCAGAGATCCCGGTCCTGACCGATCTCTATCTGCCAGACGGATCGCGTGAGCGCAGCACCCACGCGAATGACCCTGACACCAACAGCAAGGTCAGCGAAGTGCGTCAGTGGTTGGCCTCTCGGCTGCCGGAATACATGGTGCCGAGTCAGATCGTGGTGGTCGACGAGTTCCCACTGACTTCTTCGGGCAAGATCGACCGCCGGGCGCTGCCCGAGCCGGTGTTCGTAGCCGCGTCGTTCCGGTCACCGCAGACCCCGACGGAGAAGACCGTCGCCGAAGTCTTCGCCGAGGTGCTCGGTCTGGACCGGGTTGGCCTCGACGACGACTTCTTTGCCTTGGGCGGGGATTCGTTGATCGCCATCCGGGTGAGCGCGCGACTCCAGTCGGCGCTCGGCAAGGACGTGCCGGTCAGGTATCTGTTCGATACACCCACCGTCGGCCGGTTGGCTGCCTGCCTGGACCGCCAACAGGACGACGCGGCGCGTCCACCGCTGCAGGTGATGCCGCGCCCGCAGACGGTTCCCTTGTCGTATGCCCAGCAGCGGTTGTGGTTCTTCGACCAATTGAACGGTCCGTCACCGGTTTACAACCTGGCGGTCGGGTTGCGCTTCACCGGAGACCTCGACGCGGCCGCGCTCGGACAGTCGCTGGCAGATGTGGTGGGCCGCCATGAGAGTCTGCGCACCCTGTTCACTCTGGCCGGGGAGATGCCGCAGCAATCCGTAGTGCCGGCCGCGAGTGCGCGTCCGTTCTGGGAAGTCGTGGACGCAGCGGGCTGGTCCGCGGACCGGTTGGTGGAGGCCGCAAGCGCAGTCGCACGTCACTCCTTTGACCTGTCGACTGAACTGCCATTGAGAGCAACACTTTTCCGCGTCGCAGAAGGTGAGCATGTGCTGGTGGCAGTCGTGCACCACATTGCTGCCGACGGCTGGTCGGTCACCCCTTTGGTGGCAGATCTGGGTGCGGCATATGCCGCCAGGTCTGCGGGGAGGCCGCCGGAGTGGCTGCCGTTGCCGGTGCAGTATGTGGATTACACGCTGTGGCAGCGGGCGTATCTGGGTGATCTGGCCGATCCGGAGAGTCGGATTTCCGGTCAGCTGGCGTACTGGGAGCAGGCTTTGGCGGGTCTGCCAGAGCGGTTGGAGTTGCCGACAGATCGACCGTACCCACCGGTGGCTGACTACCGGGGGGCGAGCTTGGTGGTGGAGTGGCCCGCTGAACTCCAGCAACGGATCGCCCGCGTGGCCCGCGAGCAGAACGCCACCAGTTTCATGGTGGTGCAGGCCGCGTTGGCGCTATTGCTGTCGAAGCTCAGTGCGAGTTCAGATGTGGCAGTGGGCATATCGATTGCGGGGCGCAATGACCCCGCGCTCGACAACTTGGTGGGATTCTTCGTCAACACATTGGTTCTCCGCGTCGACTTCGCCGGAGATCCGACAATCGGTGAACTGCTGGCGCAAGTGCGACAGCGCGGCTTGGCGGCCTTCGAGCATCAGGATGTGCCGTTCGAGGTAGTGGTGGATCGACTCAACCCCACCCGCAGCCTGACCCATCACCCACTCGTGCAGGTGATGCTGTCTTGGCAGAACCTGGCCTGGCAGCACAGCGCACATGCTGCCGGTGGCCTGACGCTGGGCGATGTCCGGGTGACCCCGCTGCCTGCCCAGACCCACACTGCCCGTACTGATCTGACCATTGCGCTGGGTGAACGTTGGACTGAGACCGGCGAGCCGGCCGGGATTGGGGGGACCGTTGAGTTTCGCACCGATGTTTATGACGAGGTCACTGTCGTGCGGTTGATCGATCGGTTGCGAAAGGTATTGATGGCGATGACGGCTGAGGCGGAGGCGTCGTCGTGACGGCCGACCTGAGCCGGCGGCTGTCGTCGATGGATTTCTTGGATGAGGACGAGCACGCCGAGCTGTTCGAGTGGGGCAACCGCGCTGCGCTGGCCGGTGCGGTGTCGGTGTCGGCGTCGATTCCGGAGTTGCTCGCCGTGCAGGTGGCTCGGGTGTCCGACGCGCCGGCGATGACGTTCAACGGTCGCTCGATGACATACACGGAGTTGGATGAGGCGTCGAACCGGTTGGCGCACTGGTTGGTCAGTCTTGGCGTTGGCCCGGGTCAAAGGGTGGCACTGCTCTTTCCTCGCTCTGTTGAGGCGATCGTTTCCATTGTCGCCGTGTTGAAGTCCGGAGCGGCGTACCTCCCGATCGATCCGATGCATCCGGATGCGCGGATTCAGTTCATGCTCGGTGATGCCGAACCCATTGTGGCGGTGACGACTACGGAGTTGAAGGGCCGATTCGCCGGGTGCGATCTGGAGGTCATCGATTTCAATGATCTGGACCAGCGGCCCTGCCGGAGTGAAGGGTTGCCGGCGCCGTCGGCTGATGATGTCGCGTATCTGATCTACACCTCGGGAACGACCGGTGTGCCGAAGGGCGTGGCGATCACTCATCGCAATGTGATCGGGCTGCTGGAGACGTTGGATACGGAGCTGGGGCTCGCGGGTCAGGTTTGGACGCAGTGTCATTCGTTGGCGTTCGACTATTCGGTGTGGGAGATCTGGGGGGCACTGCTGTTCGGCGGCCGGTTGGTGGTGGTGTCCGAGGCGGTGACGCGGGCTCCGGAGGAACTGTATGCCTTGCTGGCTGCCGAACAAGTCACCATGTTCAGTCAGACGCCGTCGGCGTTCTACGCGCTGCAAGCTGTGGAAGCGCTGCAACCTGGGCCCGGCGGCCAGCTCAAGTTGGAGACGGTGGTCTTTGGCGGGGAAGCGCTCGAGCCACAGCGCCTTCGCGCATGGCTGGATCGTCATCCAGGTTCGCCGCGCTTGATCAACATGTATGGGATCACCGAGACGACGGTGCACGCCTCGTTCCGGGAGATCGTTGGCGGGGACGCTGAGGGCAGCGTCAGCCCCATCGGTGTCCCCCTGGCACACCTTGGGTTTTTTGTCCTGGATGCGTCGTTACAGCCGGTGCCAGTCGGAGTGTTGGGTGAGCTGTATGTGGTGGGCGCCGGTTTGGGATGTGGGTACTGGCGGCGGGGCGGATTGAGTGCTTCGCGGTTTGTGGCCTGCCCATTCGGTGGGGCCGGGGCGCGGATGTATCGGACCGGCGACCTCGCGTCGTGGGCCGGCGACGGGCAGTTGCGGTATGCCGGGCGTGCTGATGAGCAGGTCAAGATCCGCGGATACCGCATCGAGTTGGGCGAGGTTCAAACCGCTTTGGCGGAAGTCGACGGCGTCGGCCAAGCGGCGGTGATCGCGCGGGAGGACCGCCCCGGCGACAAACGCCTGGTGGGCTATATCACCGGCGCCGCAGATCCAGCGGTTGTTCGTGCCGCACTCTCGCAGCGGTTACCCGGCTACATGGTGCCGACCGCAATCGTGGCGCTGGACAGCTTGCCGTTGACGGTCAACGGCAAGCTCGACAGGCGTGCTCTGCCGGCACCGGAGTACGTCGACGGCCGGGAATATCGTGCTCCGGCAACTCCTGTCGAGGAGGTGTTGGCCGGTATCTATGCCCAGGTCCTGGGACTCGAGCGGGTGGGAGTCGATGATTCGTTCTTCGACCTGGGTGGGGATTCGCTGTCGGCGACCCGCTTGATCAACGCCGTCAATGCCAGTCTGGGTGCTGATTTCGCAGTTCGGGCGGTGTTCGAGACGCCGACTGTGGCGCAACTGTCGGGGCGTGCCGGTGAGAGTTCGGGGCGGCGTGAGCCGTTGGTGGCTCGACAGCGGCCGGATGTGCTTCCGTTGTCCTACGCTCAGCAGCGGCTGTGGTTCCTGGATCAGTTGGAGGGGCCGTCACCGATTTACAACATGGCGGTGGCGTTGCGGGTCACCGGGCATCTGGATGCCGACGCGCTCGGCGGCGCGCTGGCCGATGTGGTGGAGCGCCACGAGTCCTTGCGTACCGTGTTCCGGTCGGTGAAAGGAGTTCCAGAGCAGGTGGTGGTGCCCGCCGAGGAAGCCGACTGCGGGTGGCGAGTGATCGACGCCGACGGCTGTTCGGCAACTGAATTGCATGAGGCCATCGGGGAGATGGCGGGCCATGCCTTCGATCTCGCCCACGAGATACCCTTGCGGGCAACACTTTTACGGCTGGCCGAGGATGAGCATGTGCTCGTGGCGGTGGTGCACCACATCGCTGCCGACGGCTGGTCCGTTGCTCCGTTGATCGCGGATCTGCAGTTGGCGTATGCCGGTCGGTCTGCGGGACGAGCACCGGAGTGGGCACCGTTGCCGGTGCAATACGCGGATTACACATTGTGGCAACGCGCGCAACTGGGGGATCTGGGCGATCCCGACAGTCGGATCGCTGGGCAGGTGGCGTACTGGGAGCAGGCGTTGGCCGGGCTGCCCGAGCGCCTGGAACTACCCACCGACCGCCCTTATCCGCCGGTAGCCGATCACCGCGGTGCCAGCCTGGCGGTGTCGTTGCCGGCCGAACTGCACAAGCGGATCCGCGAGGTCGCGCGGGAACACAATGCGACCACGTACATGGTGGTGCAGGCTGCGCTGACGATGCTGTTGTCGAAGCTGAGTGCGAGTTCGGATGTGGCGGTGGGCGTTCCGATCGCCGGCCGTGGTGATGCCGCGCTGGATCGAGTGGTGGGGTTCTTCGTCAACACGTTGGTGTTGCGTACGGATCTGGTCGGCGACCCCACCGTTGCCGAACTGTTGACTCAGGTGCGTCAGCGCAGCCTTGGCGCCCTCGAGCATCAAGACGTGCCGTTCGAGGTGTTGGTGGACCGGCTCAAGCCGACCCGATCGCTGGCCCATCATCCGTTGGTACAGGTCGCATTGGCCTGGCAGAACTTCACCGCCGATGCCGCCACGGAATCCACGTTGGGTGAGGCTCAGGTCAAACCGTTGTCGGTCGACACCCACGTGGCCCGGATGGATCTCACATTCTCGTTGGCTGAACGGTGGAACGATGCCGGTGATCCGGCAGGGATCGGTGGCACGGTTGAGTTCCGTACCGACGTGTTCGACGCGGCCGGCATCGAAACCTTGATAGAGAGGTTGACCCGCGTCGCTGAGGCGCTGACCGCGGATCCGGCGCGGCGGCTGTCGTCGATCGATGTGCTCGACGTCCTCGAACACGCACAACTCGACGATGTCGGCAACCGGCCGGTGTTGACCGAGGCGGCGGTTCCGGTGGAATCGATACCGGGCCTCTTCGCTGCCCAGGTGGCTCGTGCGCCCGAGGCGGTTGCGGTGAGTTTCGATGGCCGCTCGATGACGTATCAGCAGCTCGACGAGGCGTCGAACCGCCTGGCGCACTGGCTGGTTGGCTACGGTGCCCGCCCGGGCGTGTGCGTGGCGGTGCTGGTGCCTCGGTCGGTTGAGGCGATCGTCGCGATCTTGGCCTCGCTGAAGTCGGGGGCGGCGTATGTGCCGGTCGATCCGATGCACCCTGATACGCGGATACGGTTCATGCTCGGTGATGCGGCACCGGTTGTCGCGGTGACCACGACTGAATTGCGCGCTCGCTTGGACGGGATCGGCCTGACCGTTGTCGACGTTGACGACACCGCTGTCGAGGCGCAGCCCAGTACGGCGTTGCGAGGGCCGGTTCCCGATGACGTGGCGTATTTGATCTACACCTCCGGCACGACGGGTCAGCCGAAGGGCGTGGCGATCAGCCACCGGAATGTGGCGCGGTTGCTGGGGACGTTGGATGCGGAGTTGGGTCTGGCGGGGCAGGTGTGGACGCAGTGTCATTCGTTGGCTTTTGACTATTCGGTGTGGGAGATCTGGGGTGCGTTGCTGTATGGCGGCCGGTTGGTGGTGGTATCGGAGTCGGTGACGCGGGCGCCGGAAGAGTTGCTCGGTTTGTTGGTGGCCGAGCAGGTGACGGTGTTGAGTCAGACGCCGTCGGCGTTCTATGCGTTGCAGTCGGCTGATGCGCTGCAACCTGAACTGGGCCGTCAGTTGAAATTGGAGACCGTGGTCTTTGGCGGGGAGGCGCTTGAGCCGCAGTGTCTTCGGCCGTGGTTGGAAGGACATTCGAGTTCGACGCGGTTGATCAACATGTACGGGATCACCGAGACGACCGTGCATGCCTCGTTCCGGGAGATCGTGGTCGACGATGCTGAAGACACCGTCAGCCCCATTGGCGTTCCGCTCGGGCACCTGGGCTTTTTCGTACTGGATTCGTCGTTACAACCGGTGCCGGCTGGTGTGGTGAGCGAGTTGTACGTGGTGGGCGCCGGACTCGGATACGGATACTGGCGTCGTGGTGGGTTGAGTGCGATGCGGTTTGTCGCCTGCCCGTTCGGTGGTGCGGGGACAAGGATGTATCGGACCGGCGATCTGGCGTCCTGGGGCCCCGACGGGCAGTTGCGGTACCTGGGGCGTGCCGATGAGCAGGTCAAGATCCGTGGCTACCGCATCGAACTCGGCGAAATCCAGTCTGCCCTGGCGGATGTCGATGGGGTGAGGCAAGCCGAGGTCATCGCCCGCGAGGACCGCCCCGGCGACAAACGCCTGGTCGGCTACATCACCGGCTCCGCGGACCCGGCCGCCGTTCGTGCCGCATTATCCGACCGCTTGCCCGGTTACATGGTGCCCGCGGCCGTAGTGCTGCTCGATGCGTTGCCTCTGACGGTCAACGGCAAACTCGACAAGCGCGCCCTGCCCGCACCGGACTACGTCAACGGTCAGGAATATCGTGCTCCGGCCACTCCGGTTGAGGAGGTGCTGGCCGGGATCTATGCCCAGGTGCTCGGGTTGGAGCGGGTCGGGGCCGATGATTCGTTCTTCGATCTGGGCGGCGACTCTCTTTCGGCGATGCGGTTGATCAATGCCGTCAACGCCGCCCTCGATACCGATCTTGCGGTCCGGGCGGTGTTCGAGACGCCGACGGTGGCACAACTCGCGGCGCATGCCGGTGAGGGCTCGGGCCGGCGCGAGCCATTGGTGGCCCAACAACGCCCCGCTGTCCTTCCACTGTCGTATGCCCAGCAGCGGTTGTGGTTCCTGGACCAGCTTGAGGGACCGTCGCCGATCTACAACATGCCGACCGCGTATCGGATCACCGGTGAGCTCGATGTGGTGGCGCTCGGTGCGGCCCTGGCCGATGTCGTGGAACGCCACGAGTCTTTGCGCACGGTATTCCCCGCCGTCGATGGTGTACCTCGACAGGTCGTGCTGCCGGCGGGGCAGGCCGATCTGGGCTGGCAGGTCGTTGACGCCACGAACTGGCCCGTCGATCGGCTGCACGATGCGATTCGCGCGGCCGTCGGATACACATTCGACCTGTCTGCCGAGATTCCGCTGAGGGCAACCCTTTTCCGCATCGGCGAGGGTGAACATGTCCTGGTGGCGGTGGTCCATCACATCGCCGGCGATGGCTGGTCGATCGGTCCGCTGGTGCGTGATATCGGATTGGCCTATGCGAGCCGGTGCGCGGGTGAAGCCCCGGGTTGGTCTCCGTTGCCGGTGCAGTACGCGGATTACACGTTGTGGCAGCGCTCGTATCTGGGTGATCCGGGCGATCCGGAGAGTCGGATCGCCGGCCAGTTATCGTACTGGGAGCAGGCGTTGGCGGGACTGCCCGAGAGCCTGGAGTTGCCGACGGATCGGCCGTATCCGTCGGTGGCTGATTATCGAGGGGCCAGTCTGGCGGTGCGGTGGCCGGTCGAATTGCAGCAGCAGATCGCGCGAGCGGCGACTGAGCACAACGCGACCAGTTTCATGGTGGTGCAGGCGGCGTTGGCGGTGTTGTTGTCGAGCCTGAGCGGCAGTTCCGATGTGGCGGTGGGCTTCCCGATCGCGGGACGGAGCGACCCGGCGTTGGATGAGTTGGTCGGGGTGTTCATCAACACCCTGGTGCTGCGGGTAGAGCTGGACGGGGATCCCACGGCTGCCGAGTTGTTGGCGCAGGTGCGGCGGCGCAGCCTGGCGGCCTATGAGCACCAGGATGTGCCGTTCGAGATGGTGGTCGATCGGCTCAACCCGGCCCGCAGTTTGACCCACCACCCGCTGGTTCAGGTGATGATGGCGTGGCAGAACCTGACCGGTCAGGACGACGAACAAGCTGCCCAACCGGCCTTGGGCGGCATGCAGGCCACCCCGTTGGAAGCGGACACGCAGACTGCCCGCATGGATCTGATGATCTCGTTGGCAGAGCGCTGGAGTGCCGGTGACCCGGCCGGCATCACCGGAGCGGTGGAATTCCGCACCGACGTGTTCGACGCCGCCACCATCCAGATCTTCATCGACCGGTTGACACGGGTGGTGGAGGATCTGACCGCGGATCCCGCAGCGAACCTGTCGTCGATGAATCTCCTGGAGCCCGGTGATCACGTGCGCCTCGACGCATGGGGCAACCGGGCGGTGCTGTCCGAAACGCTGACCGGCGTGTCGATTCCTGTGGTGTTCGCCGAGCAGGTGGCGCGTGACCCGGATGCGGTGGCGGTGGTGTGCGGTGGGAGTTCGTGGACCTATCGCGAGCTTGATGAGGCGTCGAATCGCTTGGCGCACCTACTCGTTGGCCATGGCGCCGGATCGGGTGAGTGCGTGGCGTTGCTGCTCAACCATTCCGCCGAGGCGATCGTCGCGATCCTGGCAGTGCTCAAGTCGGGGGCAGCGTACCTGCCGATCGACCCGATGGTGCCCGATGCGCGGATCGAGTTCATGCTGGGAGACGCCGGTCCGGTCGCGGCGGTCACCACCGCTGAGTTGCGCGCACGGCTGGACGGGCACGACCTGACTGTCATCGATATCGATGACCCCCGGATCGACACGCAACCCAGAACCGCGTTGTCGGAGCCGGCCGCCGATGACGTCGCCTATCTGATCTACACGTCGGGCACCACAGGCGTCCCGAAGGGCGTCGCGATCACTCATCAGAATGTGACGCAATTCCTCGGAGCAGTGGATCCGGCGTTGGTGGGCCCAGGAACGGTGTGGTCGCAGTGGCATTCGTTGGTGTTCGACGTATCGGTGTGGGACATCTTCGGAGCGCTGTTGCACGGCGGACGGCTGGTGGTGGTGCCCGAGGAGGTGGCCCGTTCACCGCAGGATCTGCACGATTTGTTGGTGGCCGAGAAGGTCAGCGTCTTGAGTCAGACACCGTCGGCCGCGGGGATGCTCTCACCACAGGGCCTGGAATCCACCGCCTTGGTGGTGGCCGGGGAGTCCTGCCCCACCGAGTTGGTCGAACGGTGGGCGCCGGGACGTGTCCTGATCAACGCCTATGGACCCACCGAGGCCACGGTGTACGCGGCGATCAGTGCCCCGTTGACAGCTGACACAGGGATTGCCAACACTGTTCCGATCGGTGCCCCGGCGCCGGGGGCCGCGTTGTTCGTTCTGAATCGCTGGCTACGAGAAGTGCCCCCAGGCGTTGTGGGGGAGTTGTACGTGGCGGGCCGCGGCGTCGGCGTCGGCTATGTCGGTCGAGCCGGGTTGACGGCATCCCGCTTCGTCTCTTGCCCGTTCGGCGGCGTGGGAACGCGCATGTATCGGACCGGTGATCTGGTGCGCTGGGGTAGTGATGGGCAGATGCAATACCTCGGCCGAGCCGATGAGCAGGTCAAGATCCGCGGCTACCGGATCGAACTCGGCGAGATCCAGGTCGCGCTGGCCGATCTGGATGGCGTGGAACAAGCCGTCGTCATCGCCCGCGAGGATCAACCAGGCGAGAAGCGACTCGTCGGTTACGTCACCGAGACGACGCCCGGGTTGGTGGACAGTGGTAGGGCGCGGGCCCAGCTGGCCGAACACCTTCCGACCTACATGGTGCCTGCGGCGGTGATCGTCGTCGACGCAATACCGTTGACCGTCAACGGCAAACTGGACAGACGTGCGTTGCCGGCACCGGAGTACAGCAACGCTGACAGCTATCGCGCCCCGACCACGCCCTCAGAGGAGATCTTGGCCGGCATCTTCGCTCAAGTCCTGGGCATGGACCGGGTAGGCGTCGACGATTCGTTCTTCGACCTCGGTGGTGACTCCCTGTCCGCCATACGGCTGATCAATGCGATCAACACCGCATTCGACAGTGGCCTGGCGGTCCGCGCGGTATTCGATGCGCCGACAGTGGCCCAGCTGGAGCCCCGAATCGCGACCGAGTCGGGCGGACGGACACCGTTGATGCCCATGCGCCGGCCTGCAGTGGTGCCGTTGTCGTATTCGCAGCAGCGGTTGTGGTTCTTGGAGCAGTTGCACGGTCCTTCACCGATCTACAACATGCCGATGGTCTATCGGGTCAGCGGATTGGACGTCGCCGCGCTGCGCGGGGCGTTGGCCGATGTGGTGGAGCGTCACGAGTCTTTGCGTACGGTTTTCCCCGCGGTCGACGGTGTCCCTCGGCAGGTGGTCGTCCCTGCCGAGCAGGCTGACATCGGCTGGGAGCAGGTTGATGCGTCAGATTGGCAGGCCGACCGGGTCGCCAAAGCCATCGACACGGCCGTGAGGCATCCGTTCGATCTGAGTACCGAGATTCCGATCTGGGCAACACTTCTCCGCGTTTCCCACGACGATCATGTGCTGGTGGCTGTGATCCACCACATCGCGGGGGACGCTTGGTCGTTCGCCCCGCTCGCCCGGGATGTGGCCGGCGCCTACGCGGCCCGATGCGGCGGGCAGGCGCCGGCGTGGTCTCCCTTGCCCGTGCAGTACGCGGATTACACGCTGTGGCAGCGTGAGCAGCTCGGCGAGCTGTCTGATCCCGAAAGCCGTATTGCCGGGCAATTGGCTTACTGGCGGGAGGCACTGGCAGGGCTCCCGGACCGTCTCGAGTTGCCGACCGACCGGCCGTATCCGGCGGTCGCTGATTACCGGGGCGCCGTCGTCGAGGTGGATTGGCCGGCCGGGTTGCAGCGGCGGGTGGCGGCGGTAGCCCGGGATCATAATGCGACCAGTTTCATGGTGGTGCAGGCTGCGTTGGCGGTGTTGTTGTCGAGCATGACGGCCAGTTCCGATGTGGCGGTGGGCTTCCCGATTGCTGGTCGTAGCGACCCGGCCTTGGATGATCTTGTCGGGTTCTTTGTCAACACTCTGGTGTTGCGGGTGGATCTGTCGCGGGATCTCACGGTTGGTGAGTTGTTGGGGCAGGTGCGTCAGCGCAGCTTGGGAGCCTTTGAGCATCAGGATGTGCCGTTTGAGGTGTTGGTGGAGCGGCTCAACCCAGTCCGTAGCCTGAGTCATCACCCGCTGATCCAGGTGATGCTGGCCTGGCAGAACCCCGCCAGTGCCCCTGCCGATCAGTCTGAAGCGGGCGATGTACGCGCCGCGCCCCAGATGGCCGAAACCCACACCGCACGTATGGATCTGGTCCTCGCGTTGGGAGAGAGATTCGATGCGGAGAGTGCCTCGGCCGGTATCGGTGGTTCGGTGGAGTTCCGTACGGATGTGTTTGACGCGGGCACCATCGAGGCGTTGATCGGGCGGTTGGAGCGGGTGTTGGAGGCGATGACGGCCGATGCGGCGCAGCGCTTGTCGTCGATCGATGTGTTGGGGACCGACGACCATACTCGTCTCGATGAGTTCGGAAATCGGGCCGCGCTGACCGCCCCGGCGAGGGGGGCGGGCTCGGTTCCGGCGGTGTTCGCCCAGCAGGTCGCGCGTGACCCGGATGCGGCGGCGGTGACCTTCGACGGCAGGTCCACGTCGTACCGAGAACTCGACGAATCGTCGAATCGGCTGGCGCACCTACTTGTCGAACATGGTGCCGGTCCGGGTGAGTGCGTGGCGTTGTTGCTGAATCGTTCTGCTGCTGCGATTGTGGCGATTCTGGCGGTGTTGAAGTCGGGGGCCGCGTATGTGCCGATCGACCCGGCGTACCCGGATGCGCGGATCGCGGTGGTGGTTGGTGACGCCAGGCCGGTGGCCGCCGTGACCACTGGCGCGTTGGCTGGGCGATTGGACGGCCTGGGAGTGGCTGTCGTCGATGTCGCGGATCCGCGGATCGATACGGCGTCGAGCACTGCATTACCGGTGCCGGCTCCTGATGACGTCGCCTATGTCATCTACACCTCAGGCACCACTGGCATCCCGAAGGGCGTTGCGGTCCCTCATAGCAACGTAACTGGGTTGCTCACTTCATTGGACGTGGGGTTGCCGGCTGCGGGGGTGTGGTCGCAGTGGCATTCGTATGCGTTTGATGTGTCGGTGTGGGAGATTTTCGGTGCGCTGCTGAGCGGTGGGCGGTTGGTGGTGGTGCCGGATGCGGTGGTGGGTTCGCCGGATGAGTTGCACGCGTTGCTGATTGCCGAGGGCGTGACGGTGTTGAATCAGACTCCGTCTGCCGCGGCGGCGCTCTCCTCGGACGGCTTGGAGTCGGCGGCGTTGGTGGTGGCGGGTGAGGCCTGTCCGACCGAGTTGGTCGATCGGTGGGCGCCGGCTCGGTTGATGGCCAATGGGTATGGGCCGACGGAGACGTGGTACACGTCGTTCAGCGCGCCGCTGGTTGCTGGTTCGGGGGTTGTACCGATTGGTGTGCCGATTCAGGGTGCGGCGTTCTTTGTGTTGGATCGGTGGTTGCGGCCGGTGCCGGCTGGGGTGGTCGGTGAGTTGTATGTGGCCGGTTCCGGCCTTGCGAATGGGTATGTGGGTCGGGGTGGGTTGACGGGGTCGCGGTTTGTGGCGTGCCCGTTTGCCGCTGGGCAGCGCATGTATCGCACCGGGGATCTGGTGCGTTGGGGCGCAGATGGGCAGTTGTTGTATTTGGGTAGGGCGGATGAGCAGGTCAAGATCCGTGGGTATCGCGTCGAGTTGGGTGATGTCCGAGCAGTGCTTGCTGGTCTGGAGGGAGTGGATCAGGCCGCCGTCATCGCTCGGGAAGATCGTCCCGGTGATAAGCGTCTGTTCGGTTACGTCACCGGTACCGCAGACCCGGCCGAAATCCGGGCTGCCATGGCGAGACGGTTGCCGCGCTATATGGTGCCGGCGGCCGTGGTGGTGGTGGAGAGTTTGCCGTTGACGGTCAACGGGAAGTTGGATCGTCGTGCTTTTCCGGTGCCTGACTACGTCGATGCTCGGCAGTACCGTGCACCGGAAACGCTCACCGAGGAGATCCTGGTCGGCATATACGCCGAAGTTCTCGGTCTGGAGCGGGTGGGGGTCGACGACTCGTTCTTCGACCTGGGTGGCGATTCCCTCTCCGCGATGCGGGTGATCGCCGCGGCCAATGAGAGTTTGGGTACCGAGTTGGCGGTGCGAGTGATGTTCGATGCGCCGACGGTTCGCAGTCTGGCCCAGCAGGTGGGCCGGCTTGAGAGCTCGCGGGAAGTGGTCCCGGTCGAGATTCTCAAACCCGGCAACGGTGTGCCGTTGTGTTGTGTGCATGACGGTTTCGGGTTGAGTTGGTCGTATCGGGCGCTGGGCCAGTACGTGGACGGCCCGATCGTCGGGATCAACCGGGCGCTGGCTGAAGGTGAGTCGGAAGCTTCGTCGATTCAGCAGATGGCGGCCAGTTATGCCGATCGGCTGCAAGAGTTGTATCCGACTGGTCCGTACCGGGTTCTGGGGTGGTCGTTCGGTGGTGTGGTTGCTCACGCGTTGGCGGTGGAGCTTCAGCGGCGTGGGTGTGAGGTGCAGCGGCTGGTGTTGCTCGATGGTTTGTTGAACCCGAACAGGTTCTGGAAACGCATCACGCGGAAGATTGCGAGCAATCGGGCGGTGGCCGAGGGATGGGTTTTGGATTACATCCTGCGCACCAACAAGGTTCGGGTTCCGGTGCATGTCGGGTCGTTGACCTATTCGCGGGTGTCCGACATCATCGCGCGGCACGGGTCGAGTCCTCCGTCGCGGCGGTTGGTGGAATTCATGGCGCGCAGTGTCAGTGCGGGCCAGCTACTTCTGCTCGATCATGAACCCGAGGTTTTCGACGGTGATGTGGTGATGTTCTCGGCGGCGCGGTCGCGGTCGGGGTGGGCGCGGCAGCGCAACCAACGGGCGGCACGAGCACTTGAGCGTAGTTGGCGACCTTATGTTTCCGGTCAGATCACGGTGATGCCGGTGGGCTGCACTCACTTCGAGATGTTCACCCCCGAATCCCTCAACACGTACGTACAACAACTCAGCTCTGTTTTGAAAAGTAACGCGGAATAGTTTCGTGACGATGCAGTGGCGCGAAAGCGTCGAGCCGCTGATTTTTGGACGGTGATCGCGAATGCGGACCACGTACGGAAACGAGGCGCGCGAGTCCAACGCGGACGCAGTCACGAAAGTGAGCAACACTCTCGATGTGCTCGACCAGCGCACGTTTGACCTCGGGCTGGCGATCGGGGTCAACAGCCTTCTGCAGAGTGTCTGGGTTTACGACCGCCCGGTCGATACCGATGGTCTTCGGCGGTTCCATGACCATCTTCGATGTGGACGGTTGGCTCGCGGGATCGAACGGTCACCACTGGCGTTCGGCCGCCACCGCTGGATAGCGTCCGAAGGCTCATCCGACCTCGAGATCGTCGAGGCGGCGCGCCCGCGTGAAGAATTCGACGCCTGGCTCGACGAGCAGATCAATACTCCGCTGGACTGCGAGCACGGTCCCGGATGGCACCTTGCAGTGCTCCCGTTCACCGACGGCGGCTCAGGCGTCAGCTTGGTCGTCTCGCATTGCCTCATCGACGGAGTCGGGCTGTGCGAGGCGCTGGCCGATGCGGCACTCGGCCATGACGATCCGATCAGCTGGCCGGCTGCCGCGTCGCGCGGTCGTTGGAAAGCCCTGTGGGAGGACACCTGGCAAACCGTGCGCGACATCCCTGCCGTGGGCCGGGGCGTGGTCGCCGCTATCCGGTTGGCCCGGCGGAGCCGCGAGGCGGCCGGATCGGCTGGCGGGCCTCCTTCGCCGATTGCCACCGCACCTGCACCTGTCGCCGGCACCGACGAATCGATGGCGGTTCCGATGGCAGCGGTCCTGGTCGATGCCGATGAGTGGGACGCCCGAGCACAAGCACTTGGGGGGACCAGCAACTCGCTGTTGGTGGGGTTGGCGGCGCGGCTCGCTCATCGAGCAGGACGGGTCGGCGCGGACGGCTCGGTGGTCGTGACGATGCCGGTCAATGTGCGTGCTGACGGTGACACTCGCGCCAACGCGAGAAGCAGTGTGGCGGTCACGGTTGACCCTGAACGTGCGCCGAAGGACTTGCGTGAGATTCGGGCCGCGGTCAAACAAGCGTTGATTCGCCACGGGGAGGTGCCCGACGAGGAGCATGCGGTGAATGCCATTATTCC